>NZ_AP025251.1:0-1254503 GCF_020885915.1 Candidatus Methanoliparum sp. LAM-1
TGATACGTGTAGGCCGAGTTATGACACTGAGATGTGACGCATGCGGCGGTCATAGACCTATAAAAAAGGTACGTGCAAAAAAAACAAGTATGGATGGCGGATCAAGCTGAACATTTGATATAACTGCGCCGATGGTCTAGAGGCATGACTAGGGCCTTCCAAGCCCTAAGCCCGGGTTCGATCCCCGGTCGGCGCATCTTTAATTTTTTATTTGAGGGCTATCGAACTATCATCAAGGCTGTCTGGATAGAACAACCTGCGGTATCAACTCTACTACCGATTTTAGTAACTGTGGTAACATTTGTAAGAATCTAGGAATAATCTCTTTTAAATTTATCGCAGAGATAAGGTTTGGCAATAATTCAGAGACGTCAGGAAGTATATCAAGTATCAATTCGATAGTTGAATTTACGATTTTTCCAACATTTGACATATCTAAAGATGCTGTAACTCCTTTGATAATCGGTTTTAATAGATTCTTCTCGAGTTGGGGAACATTCTTCAAAAAATCATTTATCATACCGAAATCAACTCCTTTTATTACTAAAGAAACTATATCGTCAAAAGTTTTAGCAGAAACCCTTTGTAAGACTGTTACTATAGATTTTAAAACGTTAAAAACTGTACCGATAACAAAGGGGAGTATTCTCAAAATTGAGATAAGAAGAGGCATATCTGCGACTATTTTTCCTACTTCATCTGCAATTATCCTTGAATCTAACGTTGGTATCTTATCTAACATACTTCTAGTTTCTGGCAACCGTATTACAGATGGCACAACACCCATAATTGATTTTAGCAAATCGTTTAAACCTTTATTTTCGTCCATACTTAATTATTATAACTCCCACTATTTAAAGTTAACCATCATGAAAAACAATAAACTTAAATAGTAGATTATTCATGACTAAGTATAGTGATTACAAATGAGCGAAGATATTAAGAACAAGCTTGATAGGTTCCTTACACACCGGGTATATTCTTTTGGGGTATCAAACCCAGATGAATCTGTATCGGTGCTCGATGATGCGTTAAATTATGGCGTGGAAAAGTTGAGTAGAGAAGATGCTAACTTATTGATGAGGTTTCTGTTAAAGTTTTGTACGATAGATAAAGAGGATATAGGTCTTGCGTTAAAAGGAACTTATGGTGGTGGAAAGGAGGGAAAAGATTTTGAGATTGCAAGGAGTATGGAAGATCTTGTCGGCAAATTGTTTGATTTTTTAACAGACGTAGAAAATCTCTTTATAGGAGATTCCATCCCAAAAGACGCCGATATAAGGTTGAATTTAAAGAGTGCTGGTGAGACGTTATTTTATGGTGATAAAACCGATTTGTGGAGCAACGATGATGGGCTTAAAGCTCATCTAGTCGTGAAAGATGGTAAAATTTCTGCTGGACTCGGATTTTTAGATGATGCAGATGAGATTGGATGCCCGACCGATTGGATCATGAATCTGTTTTTTGGTGCAGTAGATGCTTCAGAGATCAAAAACGAGAAGGTCAAAGAGTATATCAAGTATAGCAATTCCGCTATCCCGAATCTCATATCCATGGTGATAAAAGATCCAAAAGATGTCGTATTAAGTGATGCCTGGCTTTCAGATGCTAAAAAAAGATGGAATTCAGACGATGAAAAGGTTAATTCGTTGAAAGACGATATCTCTGCAGTAATACGTTTAGAAGAGATACCCTCGGTTGTATACCCAGATATAGACATGATACTAGATATTTCAAAAGATAAGCTGAGTCAAGAAGAGATAACGAGAATCAAAGAATTGTTCGAGAAAGGTGCAGTCTCCATACTTTTATCTTCAAAAGATGGAAAAATCGATCTTAAATTCTTGGATGAAAAAGAAAGACCATCCGTCGATATGAATGTAAAGTTTTTATATGATGGTTTAGTAAGATATGTATATGGCGAGATGTCGTTGATGCGTTTAGTTAAAGAACCTTATGTGTTTATAACCACTCCAGGAGGAGAAGGACGTGGAAAAAAGGTATTTGGAAGTATAATTGGTCTTGATCTTCTAATGAAAGAGTTATTGAGAGGTATCCTTCTTCCTATACCAGTAAAAAAAGAGGTGATATAAAATGTCTGAAAAGAAGCTAGAAGAGATGACTCTCGAAGAGAGATTTAGAATAGAAAAAGAGTTTTATAATGAAGAATTCGGTAAAAAACTTAATCTTAACAGCGTACAAAGACTCTTGGCTGGCGATGAATATAGAAATATCTATCCTGATAACGAATGGGATATGTTTGAGATACCTCTAATACTTGCATTTAACGCTATAGATAAACTATCTTTCTTATTTGATAAAAAAATGTACAATGAGATAACATATGAGGTAGATGCGGAATGGACATGGCGAGTTATGATAGACGCTCATGAGAATGCGAGACGAGTTGCGATCTTTCATCCACCATCTAAAGAGGAGACACCTCTTATAGAGAATTTTGCCTATCTCAGTTTTCCTCCTGCATACAAGTGTATACCGACCGTTGGTAGTGCTATGAACCAACAGTTGTATGGCAAATCAGGAACGTGTATGTGGAATCACGTTAACGATTTCACAAGAGAGACACAATGGATTCATGGTTTTCATATAGAGGATGGAGTACCATCTCGTGGATGGATACTTATATCGGAAGAAGAGTTAGAGGAGAGATACGATGCTGAAGACTTAGTCTTGTACCAAGGAGTTGGATACGGTAAACATGCTACACGTGATGAATATTTCAAGATGGAACCAAACATGGACATCTTAAAATACGGTGGTAATGGAGAAGTTGATAAAGGGACTGAGTTCCTAGGGAAAATGGTGACCGGTGCACCGAAGGGTGAGATGGCAGGACGATTGGATAGGAGACATTTTGCAACCGGAGTAAAGATAAGAGATATGCCTAAAGTGACATGGGACGCGTTCGATTGGGCAAAGGCAACGAACGAGTTCGTTAAAGATATGAGATTGGAACTCTTACCGGAGTTTCAGAATGCCACGATGTATACATCAGCTGTTACTACACTGGTGGCTTTCATGTCACAAAATTATTGCATCTCAAGCAGTTTTATATGGTATGCGGTCTATCTAGGTTTTTTCGTTCCAGAAATAATAGGACTTAATTATTCTCCATATGCTATGTACCCGTTTCCTACAGTATTCAACGTATTCAGACAGGTAGCATTAGAGATTTATTCAGAAAGGATGACAAATTTGACTACAGGTTATGAAGTATATCAGCCTATACAACTGAGTGAGAAGAAAGCCCCACTTTTATGGAGATCCAAAAAACGTTATTGGAATGAGGGAGCACCAGGTGCAGATCTTATTTTTAATATGCCTCGTGGTACAATCTTGCCACCAAGAGCCGTGTTTAGGATAATTCCTCCCGCGTTGAAGAGTGGGATGAATATACGACAATTTTTAGCAAAACCGCCGAGTAAAGAGTTTTGGGAAATTTTAGAGAGCGATGAGGTTGGTGTAAACAGAGAAACTGGAGAGGTTCCTACATTGGAGGATGTTTTTAGGATACAATTTGTATCAGATCCTACTTATGAGCCTATACCTGTCAATAAATTTCCAAAGATAGATTTTGGTGTTGGTCAGGTCTGGCCCCTGGATATAACGGTAGAAAAGGTAGAGATTATGGTAAACGAGGGTTACAGCGGGTTAGGAGACAATATAGAACACTTCAGTAAACTTGCAGATAAAAAAATGGGCAAAAAGGTAGATGAGGTCCCTCCGTTCAAGCCTTTATCCGAATACGCAAAATGGTATAGAAAGGAGCTGGGAGAGGTCCATCCTATTTATCTAGAGTATTTATAAATCTCTTCCTTTCCTTTTTTTATTTTTATATTTTATAATGGGTTTAGTATATAAATTATTATGGATATAAAAAATGTCAGTATAACACCTGAAAAGTGTACTAATTGTATGACATGCATGTTAATCTGTTCTTATATTCATACAAAAAGTTTTAATCCGTCAAAATCAAAGATAAAGATAAGACCGAGTTATTATAAAGATAATAAATTGGTTCCTACAGAGATTACATTTGAAGAATGTAAAAAAGATTGTAAAACCTGTTTAAAGTACTGTGTATATGGGGCTATAGTATAAAAAGGTGATTTAATGGATTATTATGGATATGCAGGTAATATTGCGGATATAGATCTATCAGAAGGAAAGATCCAGATAGAGAGATTAGACTGGGATTTAGTTGAAGGATATATAGGAGGTTGGGGAATAAATACAAGATTATTTCATGATCTTCAAAGACCAAAGATAGATCCTTTTTCTCTTGATAATCCTATAATAATTGGTGCAGGAGTCTTAGTAGGAACTTCTGTCCCAGGAGCTTCTAAAATTACTGGAACGACAAAATCACCGATTGAAGATGATGAAGGAAGACATTTTATCGATAATGCTGTTTCAGGCACAAACAGGTTTGGCATAATGCTTAAAAATGCTGGGTATGATCATTTAATCATAAGAGGAGGGGCTGAAAGGCCTGTTTTTATAAAAATTGTAGACGAAGATATAGAAATTTGCGATGCATCTAAGTTGTGGGGAAAGAAAGATGTATACCAAACGACCGATTTTTTTATGGATCATTATAATACTCCAGGAGTATTAGCTATAGGAAGAGCAGGAGAAAAATTAGTCAGGTATGCAATGTGTGTTGTTGATTATATTGGTACATTAGGCAGGTTTGGTTTAGGAGCGGTGATGGGGTCTAAGAATCTAAAAGCAATCGTTGTTTTGGGTGATAAAGGTATAAAAGTTGCAAATAATAAAGTTTTTTTGAGTTTGGTTAATAAATGGCGGAAAGATATAGAAAAGATCCCAGTTATAGATTATTTTAGAGAACTTGGAATAGCTTCTGGATGGAATGTTCACGCCCCTCTAGCTCAAGAAGGAAATTGGGAATACTCTAAATGGACTGAATTATACGGACCAGACATATGGAATAAAGTAAAAAGTACACATAAAATTGTCTGTAATTCATGTGCATTAGCATGTAAAACGGATTATGATATAAAGAGTGAAAAATTAGGTAGAATAAATTCTTTCACAGGGCATTATCTGCTTCCAGCAAGAATAGGACAAAGATTAGAATTAGAAAATTATGAAGAGTCAGTAAAATTATTAGATTTATGTAATAGAGCAGGTGTGTGTCTTTTTACAAGTAGTAATATTATTAATTGGGTGACAAGGCTCTATAAAAAAGGTATTATAAAGAAGAGTGATGTAGGATTCGAATTAAATAGAGATTTTGATACTTATCTAAGTTTGTTTAATATGATTATAAATAGAGAGGGTTTTGGAGATTTATTAGCAGATGGTTGGTACCCTGTTGGGAAGAGTTTAAATATAGATCCACAAGAATTTGTAGAGAGTACAGGAATAATTAAAGGAGCGGATGTCATACAAGATGCAAGATTCACAAGATTACATCCTCAAGCATTCGCATATATAACAAATCCTCGACCTCATCATGGAGGGCTTCAATCTATTTATACTATGCCAAAGATAGATATAGAATTACTTAAAGATGATGCAAAAAAGATGGGCATTTCGAAAGAAGAGTTTAATAGAATTTTTAGTTTCACTCCCTCATATGGTATCTTCAACGTTGCAAGATACGCAAAACATTGTGAAGACGTTATGGCTGTCTTTGATTCTCTTGGTACTTGCAGCGTGTATGCCATATGGGGATGGACTGGATTGGATCATTATTTGAATCTTGAATTTATTAATAAAATTTATTCAGCTGCAACAGGAATAGATATTACACCAAGAGAACTAAAGAATAAAGGTGAAGATACATTTAATTTATACAGGGCTGTTAATTATAGAGAAGGATTTTCAAAAAAAGATAACAGGTCTTCTAAGATATGGTTCACTCCGAGAAAGACGCCAGAAGGGATAAGATACCTAATGGACTACTATGATGAGAGACAGATAACAGAAGAAGATATTAACGATCTTTTGAATGATTATTACGATGAACGAAATTATGGATAAATAAAATAGAATTTTATAAATATTTATTATATATATCCTTACATATGTCGGAGAGATCTATAAGAAATGGTATTAGTCCAGCCCCTGGAAGATCATCCTCTACTAGCTCTATCTCACCTGATGCTGTCATTTTGAAGAAATCATTCATACTTCCACCTGATATCAAAAAATCAAAGAAATAAGATAATCCTTTTGGGGATGCTATCCAATTTACATCCGCATTCGGATCTTTTTCCAATCTAAATCTTTCTAATACACCCCTATCTTCTTTTCTATCTCCCTTTATATTAAGGGTAAAATTTAGTAAAGGTATATCAAAATTTGCAGATATAGAAAATTCTATGTTATCGATTGCGTTTTTTAATTCATCAACTTTATCTGCAATAGGCATTACTAATTTTTCAGAGAAAGAGAGTATCGCTTTCAATAGTTCTTTAATATCCTCTTTAAATTCAGCAATCATATTTATATCGATATATTTAAAGATTATCCCACCAGCCACTAACATTCCTGGGAAGATCAACTCAGGTTTAGATAACTCCGTAACAAATTCTTTAACACCATAATCCTCCATTTTATTGGTTATAGTATTAAACATGTCTTTAAGTGGAGAAATAAAAGATTTAATTTTTACAGGCTCATTCGTAGATGCAAAGAAGCTCTTAATACTCTTAATAAAAAAATCTGGGAAATTATTCAGAAATTTGATGATATCCTTTATATCTGCTTTTTTTAGAACATTTACAAACTCTTGCATATCTTTTGGTTCTATTTTGCCTGTATCTATTTTTTTAACTAATTTTTCAGATTCTTCGTCAAAATTCATAAATATCATGGATAACTTTATATATAATTATATATAAAGTTATCGTTGTTGATTGAGACTATAATCTTGACAGTTTCCAAAATCTTTATATAAAAAAAATAAAAAAATTACTAAGTTTATTATATGGATATATATAAATTAAAAGAGGTGATAAGCAACAATGGATAAAAAAGAAGAGGGGTATTATTCTTCAAGACCATGGATTAAAGCATATGAAGGTGTTTTTAAAGAGAGTTTGGAACCTTATCCAGAGATGCCGGTATTTGAAATGTTGAATAATGCTTCTAAAAACTATCCTGACGTTATTGGATGTGTTTATAAAGAGAGAGAGATTACCTATAAAGATCTAAAGGAGCATGTAGATAGGTTTGCTACTGCACTATCAGATTTAGGAATAAAAAAAGGAGACAGAGTTGCAATTATTCTTGAAAATATCCCGCAATTTATAATTGCAGATTACGGAATTCTAAGGGCGGGCGGGGTAAGTGTTCCATGTAGTCCTTTACATTCCATCGAGACACTGGAACATGAGATAGGAAGTTCTGGTGCAAAAGGAGTGATATGTTACGAAAAATCTTTGGATTTGGTTAAATCTTTAAAAGATACATCTGTCGAATTTGTAATCACTACAACACCAGAAGATTATACAAAGAATGAAAGAGAATTAAAAGAGAGTAATGACGTATACCAATTTGTAGATTTGGTTAAAAGATACGATCCAAATCCCCCCTCAATCAACATAAACCCAAAGGAGGACTTGGCATTATTACAATTTACAGGAGGTACGACAGGGCTTCCAAAAGGTGTTATGCTTACCCATTTCAACTTGGTTGCCAATGTTTTTCAAACAATGCCATGGCTGCTTTGCAATTTAGCCGATCAGTTCAAAGGAAATGCAGAAATACTTCTTGCTCTTCCATTTTTTCATGTATATGGGCACTGGGCACTGAATGTATCGATATATATGGCTTTAACTATGCTGTTGGTAAGAGATGCAAGAGATTATGAGGAATGTTTACGCTTAGCAAAGAAATATGATCCAGCAATGCAGATCGGGGTACCTACTCAGTTTATGAAATTACTTGCAAAAGAAGAACTTAAAGGTTCAAAGGTACTGGGTGTATCCGGTTCGGCTGCATTGCATCCGAAAATTGCTGAAAAATATGAAGAGTTGACAGGAGCACCTGTCACAGAGGGCTATGGATTAAGTGAGACTAGTCCTGTGACACATTACAATATTTGGAGTATGTGCAAATATTTGGGATTGGAGAGCGAATTATCCCCTAAAGTTGGATCTATAGGGGTGCCTGTACCAGATACAGATGTAAAGGTAGTAGATCTGGAAACAGGTGAAGAGGTTCCTCCGGGAGAGAGCGGTGAAATGTATATTAAAGGTCATCAATTGATGAAAGGTTATTGGCCTACACCGGGGAAAGGATTGACAAAAGACGGATGGTTACCTACAGGAGACGTTGTCAGGATGGATGAGGATGGTTATTTCTATATAGTAGATAGAACAAAAGATATGATCAATGTTTCTGGAATGAAAGTTTACTCGAAACTTATCGATGATCTTCTTGAAAAACGTCCAGAAGTGGAGGTTGCTGCAACAATAGGAATTCCAGATCCCGAAAGGCCTGGTTCGGAAAGAGTCAAGATATTCATAGTGCCTAAAAAAGAGTTTAAAGGGAAGATAACAAAAGAAGATGTAATCAAATATTGTAGAGAGAATTTAGAGCCTTATTCTGTCCCGAAAGACGTTGAGTTTAGAGATGAACTTCCATTGACTCCTTCCTTGAAAGTATGGAAGAAAAAATTAAGAGATGAAGAGATAGAAAAGATGAAGGAAAAAGGGTTGCTTAAAGATTATGAGTGAGATTAACAGTATTTTTGAAAGGATAAAGGGATATTATGGAATTATTCCACTAATATTTCAAACTTTATCCAGGAATCCAGATTTATTGGAAGCATACTTCGAAAAATCACAAGCGCTTATAGTTAATTCGCTTAGTTCTAACCTCTCTTTCGAGGAAATAGAGCTGATAAGTATCGGTGCGGCAGCGGCTCTCGGCTCAGAACATTGTCTTGGGACGCATATAAAGATTTTAAAAGATCACGATATTGATGAAGAGAAAGTCTTTAATGCAATTCTTTTAGGTTCCATGATTGCAGAGACATCTTCTCTTTCAAAATCTTTGAGAATTTTTGAAGAAGTATATAATAGAACCTGAAGATATCCTTTTTTGGATAGAAGGAGTCGTTCCCATAATTTCTGAACTTAGGAATGCATCACTTATAGGATACCCTATATATCCTAAGGATGCCGATCTGGCAATAAAAAGAGCAAAGAGGAGATGTATTGATTATAAAATAGATAAACCATTAGAGATCGAGACGATCGATCATCAGGCAGTCTGTAAATTAGCAGAGAATGAGCTAAACAAAGGCTTATTGGGTAAAGTCTTAAAAGATGAAGAAGTGGAGTTTAGAATACTTCTTAGAACAGGATTTTTGAGTAAAGTTGGTGTAAAATTCATAATATCTTACGATTTATTCTTAATAAGAAATGATATGAGTGAGAGTATCTATAACATCGAAGAATCCTATGAAGAGTTATTAGTAGATGGTTTATCGTATACCAGTAAAGAATGGAAATATATAAATGGGGAGTTATTCTATCCCTCTAAAGGATCTATAATATCTACAGCAGAAAGAATCGATCGGATGATGGGTGAGATACTCTCGTATCCTTCTTGTTGTGTGAACAGATTTATAGAAAATAAAAAGAATGATTTATACCCTTTAGAAGTTATGTATGGAAACCAAGTATCCACGGATGAAGATCTCTCTCTCTTTTTGAAAGATATTATAACTAGAGGTAAAGACTTTTTAACAGATATATGTAAGAAAAATATACCAGATAGTATATATTCCACACCATACATGGGTTTTTATCCATGTAGCATAAATTGTAGGAATGCGATCAAATTAGGTAAAAAATTAAAGGATTTTTCGAGATCATTTGGACTTATATATCCGTATAATTTTAAATGTCTGATACCTTCTCTCTGGCATTATTGTATAATCTATGGTAATAAAAAAGATAAAAAAGTAATAAAAATGAAGGAATTTCTTTCAGATAGAGAAAGATTAAGGAAGTTTGCATATAGACTTTATAAGGAGGAGTCAAAATAATACATTATGATAATATAAGAGATACTGTATTAGAATTAATATATAAAAAGTATATCTCATTTGATTATGGAGAGAAAATAATAGAAAAAATCTTGGATGATAGTATCTCTTTGGATGAATTTAAAGAAGAGATATTTAGAGATCTTTCTTCAAATGTATCTTACATTTTAGATAAGACTTCATACTTTATAATGAATAGAGAAGCAAGAGAACTATTTATGATAATTATGAGTTTTCATTTTGATAATGTTTTATTCAATTTTAATAACCAAATATATAAGGAGAAAAAAGATGTCCTTAAAGAATTAGAAAAAGTCTTTGTTTCTCTGTTTAATACAAAAAAATTATCTATAAGTCTTGTATTGGATGATTATATAGCTCCAAGAATCCGCCTTTTGTTACTTAATAAGATAGATATAGGATACAAAATTGGAAAAATGTTTGTGGAAGACTATAAAAAATATTCAGATGATAAAATTTTGAGTAACTGGGTAACATCCAATTGGAACGATCTCTATGGGAGCGATGTTATCCTGATCGGCTTTCATCCAGAATCTGATGAAGATCTTTTTAAAAAAAGAATATGCTTGTTGATCAGTAATAAAGTGAAGGTCATTACTTATTGTCCACCAGATATTATCTCTAATAAGGATATAGAACAATTAGAAAAATTTATAAATCTGAGTTCTTTTAAAGATGGAGAATTAATTCTTAGATGGAATGGAATTTATAGGGATGGATTTTTAATCTTTAAAGAGTATTGTTATAATATAGGAAAACCCTTCAATACAGAAGAGATAAAAGAGAAATTGACAATACTAAAAGAGTATTGGAAGAGATGGAACGATATAAGGGTATCTCTTCGGAGGGACTTCAAAGAGTTGATTAATGATTAGAGAGATATTGTACTGATATGTTATAATCAAAATGAGTGAAGATACATTAATTCTCTCCTGTGGAATATTTCAAAAAGAATTAATGAAGATTATGGAATATAACGATTGGAAATTTGATCTGGTCTTTTTAAATCCGCTTTTTCATCTCGACCCTAAAAGATTGAACGATGAGTTAAATAATAAATTAGCTGGAAAATACGATAGAAAGATCGTGGTCTATGGAAGATGTTCTCCAGAGATAGATAAGATATGTTCAAAACATAGTGCAGAGAGAATAAGAGGAGAACATTGTGCAGAAATATTATTAGGAGAGAGATTTTGGGAGTTAATGAGAGAAGAGCCAGGGACGTATTATTTGACACCCATGTTATGCAAAAATTTTAAACGGATGGTCATAAAAGGCACGTTCATCGATGATTACCCAAGACTTAAAAACCTCTACTTTCATAATTATAAAAAAGTGGTTTATATAGACACGGGCATCGACGATCTTGATAAAAAGGCTGTAAATATAGCGGATTATTTGGGTCTTGAATTAATAATAGAAAGATCAGATGTAAAAAATCTTGAAAAAAGGTTGAGAGAGGTACTGTGATCATTCAACCTTTGTTTTTGGTAGGAACATGGATCTCGCAAAGATCTTGGTAAAATCGGGATGAATACAGGTTTCCACGTATCTTACATTATCCGCTATGGTGTTGGCCAATTCTCTTTCGGATTTTGATATTAATACCAGTTTCGCTCCGACCCCAGCTGCGTTTCCTACCTGTTTGATTAATCTTAAATCAATCTTTGGAAGCATGCCTATCTTAACAGCACTCTCTGGATTGATATAAGAACCGAACGCACCTGATATAACGATCTCTTTTATCTCATTATCATCTCTTCCTATCTCTTTAAGACCTATGGAGATGCCTGCTCTTATTGCAGCCTTTGCCAAGAGTATAGAATTGATATCGCTTTGAGATACGACGATATCATTGTTAATTCCTGAATCTTCTTTTTTTACCAAGATAAACTCTAACCCTTCACTAGATCTTCTGACAGACGGAAAACTCTCTTGAAGTCTCCCTTTCTCATTTATTGCACCAGAAATATATAATTCTGCGATCGCATCAAGTATACCCGAACCACATATCCCTATGGCAGGTTTATTATCTATCGTAGAACAAACTGGATCGTTACCTTCTATCTTAACACCGTCTATTGCACCAGAGACAGCCTTTACACCCTGTTTGATACCATATCCCTCAAATGCCGGGCCCGATGCACAGGATAGGCTCACGATCTTCTTCTCATCTGCAAATGCGATCTCAGTATTTGTACCGATATCTATACCGATCCTAACTTTTTTTCTATTCTCCCAGAGCCTTGTTGCCAAGATCATTGCCACATGGTCTGAACCGATATACCCTCCAATCAATGGTAAGAGGTAAGCATAGCCCCCTCTCATTATATCTATCCCTAGATCTCTGGTTTTTATATCCTGGGACTCTTTAAGTACAGGAATATAGGGAGCTAAGCCGAGGTGCCTTACTGGCAATCCCAAGAGCAAATGATGCATAACTGTGTTGCCCACGATGGTGATATTCGAGATATCTTCTTTTTCGATCTTGTTTCTTCTGCATAAACTTGTGATCATGCCATTTATGCCTTTTATAATCGCACGTCTCAGCTCTTCTCTCTTCTTTTCTTCCTCCATTGCATAGCTTATTCTGCTTACTATATCGTCTCCATAAGATACTTGTGGATTTATCAATCCAATAGCGTCTAATGTTCTTCCTGTATCGAGATCAACGAGGTAAGCGGCCAATTTTGTTGACCCGATATCGAATGCCATCCCAAGATTGATCTCAGATCCGATTCCTATTATCTCGTCACCGTACAAAGTCAAAGTGAAAGCCCATCCTTTTTCTCTCAATATATTCGATATATTCTTGGATAGAATAAAATCAATCCTTTTAATCTCTTTCTCATTAATATTATCTATCACTCTTGTTAGGTCTGGTCTTGGATCTGATAAAGTTGGTGGATCCAATCTCAAAAAGACTTTATGAATTATTGGTTCTACCTCTACTTTGATCTCTTCTCCTTCTGTCTGCAACCTTTGAGATAAGATCAGCGACTCAAGAGGTATCTCCACCTTTAAATCACTCAATGGCTTAGTCTGGCATGCTAATCTGATCCCTCTCTCGATCTCCTCTGTACTTAGCATATCTTTTTCGTTGTTGGTAATCGGAGTGACTCTTCCTTCTCTGATAATAATCTTACAACGGCCGCATTTTCCTTTTCCTCCACATATTGATGTGATCTTCACACCGGCGTCTGTGAAAGCTTGCATGATCGAATTATCTTTATCTACATGGATAGCTTCTCTGGATAGATTGGTTATTATGTTAAATCTACTCATATTAGATAAATAATTATTTATAAAATACGATCTTATTGGCTTAATACTTACGGTATATTTGTTTCTATTAAACGATTCAATTATTCATGATATATCTCCATTTCTCTGTTTATGATCAAATAGAAATATTTAAATATAGTAACTAAATGATAATAATATTATGAATGGATGGATGAATAGAATTTTGAGGATAGATCTATCCAAAGATAAATTTTTAGTAGAGAAAATTCCTAAAAAAGTATATCATGAGTTTATTGGAGGAAAAGGTCTAGGCGCATATTTCTTCTATAAAGAGATAAAGAATAAGATTGATCCATTAGGACCGGAGAATAAATTGATCTTTACTGTCGGACCAGCAATAGCAACACCGTATCCTACATCAGGAAGATACTATCTCTTCTTTAAATCTCCTTTAACAGGTATATGTGGTAATTCCAATTCAGGCGGAACGGCTGCTGAAAGGATAAAGAGATGCGGGTATGATGCTATAATTATAGAAGGCATATCACCGAGAAAAACGTATTTAATAATAACAGAAAATGGAGTAGAATTCAAACCTGCTGATAATATATGGGGAAAAGATACTTTTGAGACTGAAAAGATTATAAAAGATGATTTTGGTAGAGAAGAGAGTTCTGTGTTAACTATAGGTCCTGCTGGGGAGAATTTAGTAAAATATGCCATGATTGTAAACGATAAATGGAGGTGTGCTGGAAGATGTGGCCCAGGTGCTGTGATGGGATCTAAAAAATTAAAAGCAATACTATTTAATGGATATAAGGATGTAGAAGTAAACGACCCAGATCGATTTTATGAATTGACAAAAAAACATATCAGTCATAAAGTGGTGGATAATAAAATATTAATGGATACTTATCGTGCATATGGAACACCTGTTCATTATCCTAATCTGGCTGAAGAGGGTGCAATCCCTACACGATATTTTCATAAAGGATATTTTGATGGATGGGAAAAGATAGGACCAGATGCAATCAAAGATAGGTTGGAAATAAAGAATCAATCATGCGGTAGTTGTCCGACTGCTTGTGGAAGATTGAGCGAGGTAAAAAATGGAAAATATAAGGGTTTAAGACTTGAGGGGCCTGAGCATGAGTTATTATACTCTTTTGGTAGTACTTTCGATATAGATGATCTTAATTTTATAGCATTCTGTAACGATTATGCCGATCGCATGGGAATAGACTCTATATCAACAGCACATTCAATAGCACTTGCCATAGATGCTTATCGGATGGGGAAATTCGACCCTGGTTTTGAGTTAAATTATGGAGATCCGGAATGTGTTATACGATTAATGAGGATGATATCTACAAGAGAAGGAGTCGGTAATATCTTAGCAGAAGATCTATCAACAATAGAAAAAAAATTTGGAATGGAAGGCCATGCTATCAAAGTCAAAAATCTTGGTGTTGGTGGGTATGACCCAAGGGTAATGAAAGGTGTTGCTTTATCTTATATGGTGAACGATAGAGGTGGATGCTATCAGAAGGCATCTATGTATATGGTAGAATTGTTTGAATTGGGTGATTGTCTAAGTTATGATGACGAAAAAGTTTATTCTCTAATTGAAAGGGAAGACCTCTTTACAATATTGGACTCTTTCCCAACATGCAAGTTCTATCAAGATAGTATGGATATTAAAGATTGTGTCGAAGTTTTAAACGCTCTAACAGGAGAAAAATACGATGAGGAAGAGTTACTTGCTATTTCAAATAGGATACAATCGCTACTTAGATTATGGAACGTACGTGAGGGAATAACTAGAGAGAATGACCACCTTTCGAAGAGATGTTACGAAGAGCCAGTACCTGATGGTCCTGCAGAAGGAGCAGTATCTGATAGAAAGGAGGAAGATAGATGGCTTGATATATACTACGATAAAAGAGGTTGGGATAAAGATGGTAAACCCGATGAAAAAAGTTTAGAGGAATTTATGAGGGATATGAGATGAGTAAATTAATCTTTTGTGATACGAATAAATGTACGAACTGCCGATTATGTATATACGCATGCTCTTTTGTTAAGAATAAAAAGTTTTCTATAACCAAGTCTAGAATAAAGGTTCTGGACAAAAATCATGAAGTATCAGTTGCAGTTGCATGCAATCATTGTGAAGATGCACCATGTGTAGCACATTGTCCAACAAAAGCATTGGAAAACAACGAAGGTATAATCAAGATCCATGAAGAAAAATGTATCGGATGTGGATGGTGTATTATCCATTGTCCAGTTGGAGCAATATCATTTGATGCAGATAAAAGAGTCGTAGCCATATGTGATATTTGTGACGGCGATCCAGAATGTGTCAAGATCTGTCCAATAAACGCATTAGAGATAATAGAGGATAGAGAAGGATATACACGGAAGATGCACGAAATCGGGTTAAAAACAGCAAAAGAGCTTATATGAAGATTAAAGAATTTTTAGCCAATAAATATTTTATAAGAGAAGCGGATGAAAAAGATTCGATGAAGATAGAAGTATTGGCAAAAAAAGCTTCACCATTAAGACCTTCCGTGGCTGGAACATACGAGTATTTAGCATTATGTTTTAAAAGATACTTTCTTGTAGCAATAGATGAAGATATACTCGGATTTATAATAGGCCTCCCAAATATTAACAATAAGAATGAATCTTGGATATATCAGATTGCTGTACATCCATCATACAGAAGAAAAAAGATAGCTAGTAATCTACTAAAAATGGAGATCGAAAGATTGACTGATGACAACTTTAAAAAGATAAAAGCGAGGATATTATCTACAAATAATCAATCTTTTAAATTCTTTAATAAATATGGATTTAATATAGTAGGTTATATAGATAATTGGATAGAAGTAGAGAAAGAGTTATAGCAGAATCGAAAGATTTTTATATAGTTAAAAAAAACATTAAATTATGCTATTAGAAAAAATAAATAATCTAATTGATCTTATTGATAGATCGATGATGGAAATAACGAGCATTATAGATACAATAAAAGAGAATGGAATGGAAAAAATATTGAAAGATGAACCAAAAATTATGGGGAATCTATTCAGCTTGGTAGAAAAGATGAATAATCTGCCAAATATCAATGATCTTTTAGATGTTATTAACGAATCGATTGATGTGCTTGCTAAGGAAAATAAAGAATTTGGACAGAGTATTATCGATATATCTAATGCTGCAGTTAATTTTAAGATTATAGATGGATTTTATTTATTAATAAAAGATGCAAAAATGTCAATCGCTCTTGGAGAGCTAGAAGATGCTCCTGTCAATATAGCAGGAAATGCGTCAACAATTGTAAAAGTTTTAACTGGTAAAATAGATGCTATAGAAGCATTTACAAGTGGTATGATCTCTATAGAAGGAGATGCAAGCGAGGCGATGAAACTTCTTCCATTACAGGAATCTATGAAAAAACTAATAGAATAGATCAAAAAAATAACAAATGATCAAAAAATAACAAATTGGACTGATGAGAAAGGAAGGCTCATCAGTTCAATATTCAAGTAATAAGATCTATTTTTGTACCTGTTTCTCCCTTAGATAAGGTGACCCACATTTAGGACATTCTGGCTCCCATACCGCATCTTCTTTAGGTCCTCTCCATGAACATTTAGGGCATTCTAAAGTACCATCTTTCTTGAATATCATCCTAAAGAGCTTTAGGTGCCCTGTAGTACAATCCGGACATGTAGGTACCATGATTAAGTCCTTTTCCTCGCCTTCCCATCCACAAATTACACATTCAATCATAAAATCCCACTGCCTTATTTATTTTTTTCACCATATGGACAGACTGTTATGCATTTCAAACAGAAAGGAACATTGTATTCATCTCTCCATTTATCGTATTCTTTTATCTTCGGATATCTGCCTCTGTATTTTGGTATTATTGTATTAACTGTCGGTTTAGCATTTATCCAGTCTTCAGGAGGAACTTCTATTTTACTTAGATCAATCCATCCCTGTATACCCCATAAATGCCTGTTTAAATCGATTGTATATGGTGGTTTTTTCATAGAATCTATGGCTTGAGCAGGACAGACCTCAACACATTTCTTGCATTCTTTACAGAATCCATTAAATATAGTTCCACCTATGATACTATCATAATCTAACGGGGCATCTGTAAATAGAGTAATTAACTCGATTTTACATCCAAATTCTGACGTAAGTAGCATACCATTCATGCCTATATCACCCAAACCACTCATCATGCCTGCATAACTATGAGACAACATACAAGCCACCCATCTTCTCTCATCTATTGGAATAACAGGATCAATAGAGACACCTTTATACCCATTCTTATTTAAAAGATTTATCACTCCGATTGAAATCTCTCGCAATTTATTATGCAAAGTATTCTTTATATTTCCGAAAGTACTTACAAATACGTAAGGATCATCTGTTGGGATATCTAACGATCCTTTCGGATAAGGAATACATATAGATATCAAACTTTTTGCATCTTTCATTATCGTATACGGCGATGTATAAAAAAAGGGAGTTCTATCGCACCTGTCTGCCTCTCCAATACCAACCTTCCCTGCACCTAATTCTATAGCTTTCTTCTTTATTTTTTCTGTTAACTCAATATCTGTCATTAATTTTTCACCTCTTTTAAACCTCTTTAGATAGAGCCTCTTTCTCTGTTTTTATCATTAGATCGACTATATAATCAGGATCACCTACATCTATGATTTTACCCAATCTCATATACATGGCACGATCAGCTACTATCTTTATAAAGTCAATATCATGACTTATTATCATATAGGTCTGACCTAATTGATCTCTAGCATTTCTAATGCCTTTAGCAATCTCTATCCTAGTTATAGGATCTGCAGTCCCTGTAGGCTCATCTAAAAGTACTATCTTAGGTTGTTTAACCAAAGACATTGCTATAGATACTCTATGTCGTTCACCCTCGCTCAATTCCCCGGGGTACATATAGAGTATTTTATCTATCTCATCATCGGTAAAGTTTACAGATCTCATTACATCGTAGGCTATCTCAAGTTTTTCTTCTTCGGATATATCTTTTCTGATCCCTCCAACCAGATTTTCTAACACGATCTCCCCCTCATGTAGGGAGTATTCTTGATGTAATATATCCATATAAGGCGTTGCGGTACCTCTTCCTTCAGGTCCAGGTATATTCATATCTACCCATTCGTCGTTTATCTTAACTTTTATAAAACCCGTAGTAACAGATTTTATACCCATTATCATATCTGCCAACGATGTCTTACCACTGCCGCTCAATCCAACCAATCCCAATATCTCCATATCTTTTATATCAACAGAAACACCATCTACAGCCTTTGTTAAACCTCTATCAAAAGTATAATAATATTTTTTGACGTCTTCAACTTTTATTACCGGCTCCCCCCCCTCCTTTCTTTCAATCTCCATCTTTTCGATCTGTCCTAAAAAAGTGTTATAAACCTCGTTAGGGTCTCCCATTACGGTGATATCTCCATAATCCAACAAAGCAGCCTGATTACTCAATATTTTGACCGTTTCTGGCCAATGAGATGTCAAAATAAAAGAGATATTGCTTTCGGATATAGAATCTCTTATTGCATTATGAACCATCTCACTCGTAATAGGATCCAAAGTACCGGTCGGTTCATCAGCCAAGAACAAGATAGGATTTTTGGCTAAAGATAAAGCAAATATAACCCGCTGTTTTTCACCTCCTGAAAGATTTCTGGCTATATGATTGATCCTGTGTCCAAGCCTGACCTGTTTCAACAATTCAACAGCATGCTCTTTTCTCTTTTCAGCAGGGTATCCGATCACCGCCAATTCATTCATAATGTTTTCTAATGCAGATACTTCGCTGTATAATGCGAATCCTCGTTGAGGCATCAAGGAGACCCTGTCAAAAAGGCTTAATGCCACTCTATCTTGCTCTTTGAGTTTATCCCAGTAGTCTAACTCTATAAAATCAAGTTTAGTAGAGCACCTTGGGCATGGCTCACCAGCCATCGATGGTCTATCTACCCAATAACAATTTGGACAGTAGGAGACATCGTATATTATACTACCGTAGGTCGGTTCGTACCCTTCTACTCCTTTTATACATTGCATCAGCACAGATTTTCCAGAACCGCTCTTGCCTAAAAACCCGAAAGATGACCCCTCTTTTACCGAGAATGAGATATTCTTTAAAACAGGAATTCCACGTATGAACTCCTTTGTGAGATCTTTTACGGTTAAAACGTTTTCTGTCATTATTATACACCATTACATTGGGAACTCTTTATATATCTCTTTTAGTATGCCTCTATCTAGTATATCGCAAGCAGGTAAGATAGCGGTTCTTTCTCCATCTGGAGCGAATTCTTTGAGACCTGCTCTACCTATGGCATACCTTGGTCTTCTAAAATCAAAGGCTAAATGAGGATCTGCAAATGCTACTTTTACAACAGGACTTAAAACCCAGGCGGATCCTCTCCCTATCATTGCACCATAATTTGCAGATGCTCGTTGGTTACCATGACCAGCACTGTACGAATGGAAGGGATAGTTCAATCCATGAAATTCTGTTAAATTCCCTTCTTCAGGTCTATAACTACATAAATAAGGTAGACCTAAATGATCTTGGATTTCTTGTCCTGCCCACCCTGTCCTAAGCCATCCTTCTTTCATTGCATATGCAATAGCATAGTTTCCTGCCCATAATCCCATCGTTGAACTACCTGTTAACAAACCACCTATACCACTAGCAACAGTTCCCATAATCGATGTTTTATGAGCACCACCCCAATGTAGTTCAGCAAGTGTAGGAAACTTTTCATAAGTCTCTATAACATATGTAACAATCATATTTACCAATATTTTAAGTATATCCCAATTTGTTGCAATCGGCTTACCTCTTAAGTATTTACTAGCTAAAGATGAAAATTCACCTAGTACATCCTCATTTGCACCACCAGATAGGGCGGATGTAGCTACAGTATTAGAAAATCCTATTCCTCCACTCATATAAAACCCTAACCACAAAGTGTTGTCAAGCATTGCTGCCATCGAAACTCCTTCAGCTAATCGCGTCATTGCTCGTCTTGCACCTTTATCCCCTTCCTGCTGTACATATTCTGCATATGGAATCATCGGTAAATCCCTTTCACATTGTATAAAATCTGATATAAATCCATCAGGTATGCCACCAATCTCGTTTCTTCCTCTCATTCTACTATACCACAGCTTGTCGCCCATATGTATAACTCTTGCATGTTTGAATGCGTACGCCAGATCTGAGATTACATGCTCACCTGAAAGTTGATAAGCTGAGATAAACGCCATTGTGTTTTGCATAGCTGCCCATCTTCCTGCCTCCTCACCATCTGACATTCTTACTGCCAACGTAGGAACTCTTAATACTGCCCATATACTATCCCCGATCGCTTTTTTTAGTGCTGCAGCTCTGTCAGGATGGAACAATTCATCTATATGAATATAAAACGCCGGTTCAAGTCCATCCATTATCTCATCGCTTCCTGTAATAATTTTAGCCCATGCATCTTTGACTAAATACGGATTGACCTCATTCATATGTTCTTGTGCAACTGCACCAGCCCCCATCGTGTGCTGAAGTGTCTCCATATACAGATTCAATGTTTCAGGTGTTACTTCTTTTCCAACTCTTACCTGTAACATCCTATGGGCTAAATCTAAATTCATTATAACGGTTCTTTTAATATCATCGTTCAATTGTTGAATAGCAGCATTATTCATATGATGACTATCATCTTGTTCTATTATTATTCCCCATTTCCCAACAGGCATTGGTTCTAACATTCTTTGCCCTACAGGTAGACCGACCGCTCTGTTGTACGATGGTATTCCTCTCCTCTGCGCTACTTCTCTTCCTGCCTGGACAAACTCTTTTTTTCTGGTAGATTGTCTATATCCGCCTCGATGATACATCTTTTCGTCCACTTCGTATAATGGCTCTGCGTTCCATATCTCTTTCATCGTTTGGTAGATATCCCTTCCTTTTTCTATATCAATAAATTTTTGAGAGGCTCTATAAAGTTCCCTGACATAATCAACCTCTCTTGAAGACATGGTACTATCTTTTACCATCTCTTCTTCCGCCTTTTTCTTTCTTTCTTCAACAAATTTTTTTAATTTTTCCTCTTTACTTGTCATTTTTATTACCCTCAAATTTTAAATCACATCTTCTCGTTTATCAACTCAGGATTAAAACCACCCATGACTCTCAACTTTGCCGCACGTGTCATAACCTCAAACAACTCTGTACGTGCTTTATATGGTTGTGTATCCCAGCTATATGTTATACATAACTTTTTTACCTCATCTTCAGGCATCGGTGGACCAAGAGGGATAGGATTATCCAACACATTTCCCATCTGGTCTTTTATATACACTACTTGTCCTGTCTCTCTGTCATAGATGTATCTTCTTCTTGCATCAAACATCAATCCATCCTCATCAAGTCTTAAAGAGTGACCATGGACCGTTATTCCTTTTAAGGCATCCAATGCAGGATTAAAAACCTCAGTCTCGAGAAGAGTCTTTGTAGCTTTTTCTAAATCTCTCTCTCGCATCTCCAATAACTCCCTTCCACTGTAAACAACAGTATCAACACCTCTAAATCTTGCTAAATACAATCTTGCTCTTCCAAAAGGAGCAATAGGAGGTTTATGAAAACTATCACTGAATTGAATAAATCTTATTCGGTCTCCTGCTCTCGCTCCTGCTGTTGGAACAACGATATGTTTTATTGGATCGTAAGGTTCAATTATTTCCTCCAAAGGAGGATGAACACTGACATAAGCCGATCTAACACTCCTGTGAGATAAAAGCTCTGTAATATCATCCTCTGCTATGTTTCGGTACTTTAGTAAAGATCTATTCTTATCCCATAATCGCCTTCTTCTTTCTGATATCTCATCTTTTCCTGGATATACGTTTGGTACATATTCAGATTTTTCAGCCATTTTTATTCATCCCTTTAAATCATTTTTTATTTCTTCTGCACTCTCACCTACTTTCTGCAACACATCCTGAAATATAGGAAACATCTCTCTTATCTTGAAGAATACTTTTGATGTCATTTCTGGAGAGAATAACTGCGTGCCTGAATCAAGACACATTCCTGCAACAATTAGTGGCTGTATAAAACCAGAACCTCTTAAAATGACATGGTCAAATGTATATGCACCCGGGCCTGCTCCCCCATATATCGAATGGGTATAAAATGCAAATCCTATACCCGCACCCTGCATTCTTCCTGTATCTGCATCTGGTAGCCCTCCTGTTTCATATAAAAATAAATCATGCATATATGCTATTACTGCTGAAGCTGCTTGACCAGCCCTCATAGCTCCACTGTTAAGTATTACCCCTGCGGTGGTTCCACTTAACTCGTATGCATTATACATGGGAAAGTCGTTGGTCGCATAAAACCTATATCCAGATGCTGCTTTGCTTTTAACTTTTATAACTCCGTCATCCAACGCTCTTTTAACAGTAGAATAGACTATATCTGCCACAGTTCCTGATCTATTTTCTTTAACTAAATCTAATGTCATATTATTGGCATTGTACCCTTCGTAAGCATATCCTAACAGATTATACCTTTCATACCACCCAACGGAGTTTCCCATCTCCCATTGTGCTGCTTGCTCCAAAATTGATGCCAAAGCCAATCCGTCCATAGTTCTTTTATTTGCCAGTGCTACTATATGATTTACTGTTATTCCACTGTATCCACAGCCTAATCCATCTATAGTGTTTGATGGTTTAAGAAACGAAGAGACAGGAGCACCTGGAGAAAACGTTGTTGATTGAGGATATCTACCAAAGATAACTGCTTTTATCATATTCGTCGTGTTAAGATCTTTAATCGGATCTATTCCAAATACCTCAGCAACCGTTTGGGCAAGAGATACCATAACCCATGTATAGACAGGATCTCTACTAGCTGCTATCTCCATCACTTTTTTAGGCATTTTGACAACAATTGTATCTTCTATTAACTTTACAATATCTTCTCCGTCTTCTCCACCTACTTTGATTCTATCACGTATACCGTTGGCTATCTCTTCTGCATGGTCCATTATTGGAAGATCCTTCCCATACCACGGCATCTTACACTCATCCTGCCCTGTAGATGTTTCCCATCCAGCCTTTCCCTCTTTTATACAATTTTGTAATTTAGGAAGGTTAATAAAGGCTGTCCTTTTGAAAAGATCAAGGATCTTACCCATGTATGGATTATATACAGGAGAAAGTGCCTCTATCGGTACGTCTTTCGCAACGCACTTTGATAGATCGTTATAAATATCTATCTTATCTTTATATTTCATAATGATATCCTGGTAATATGTGAATATAAACTTTTCTATATTTAGTAAGTACAAATAAAATCATAATTGAGTACTATAATAACGTAAAATCTTATTTATATTCTTACATTATTTTCTTCAGATTTATGATAGATTTTTCATATAATTCGTTTGCATACATCTTATCCCCTAATAATTTTCTCACTGCAAATATCCATGTTCCTGAATGGCCATCTTCTGCAAATATCTTGTCTCTTTTGATAGTTATTGCATCCTCAGGGCAAGATTCTTTACATGCTCCGCAAAGCATACAATAAGACTGGTCTACCCTTAACGGAGATCCATATATCGCTTTACACGGGCAGACATCCATACAGACCCTACAATTTTCGGGACAGAGCTCGTTCTTAATTGATACCGTACCTATGTATATACCTTCTTTAATTATTGCACCGTTTGGACAGACCCCCTGGCACCAACCACATGCTATACATTTTTCTTTATCGTAATAAAAAAATCTGCGATATTTATCTAATTTATTAACCTTGACGGATGGATACTCTTTAGCCAATTTCATGCATTCATCGTATCCTTTCTTTAATGCATCACTGAAACGGTTTATCAATGTTCTTGATGCGTCTTCAGGTAGATCAATCGTTACTACCCCATACTGTCTATCTTTATCTTCGCCTAGTTCTATAGCCTTGGTTGGACAAGACATCTCGCATAAATTACAGATCGGATCGCATAAAACAGCGTTCCACTCTACTCTTCTTATAAATCTTGGAAAATCGTCTCCCAATACGTTTCTACTGACCTCTCCGTCTATTTTAAACGTTATTGCATTAAAGTAACATACTTCGGAACAGACACCACAAAATGTACATTTTTTCTCATCTATAATGGCAAGCGCACTCTTCTTTAATCTTCCATCTTCTATTACAGCAGGTTTTAGCGATATCGCCTCCTCTGGACAAACTTTAATGCATGTACCACATCCTCTACATATCTTTGAGTTTACAATTACCTCATGTTTACGAAAATACATCTCTCTCTTGACTATCGACTCGTTACCGCGTATAATCTTAACAGGTTCTCCTCTCATTATTCATAGCCTCTTTTTATTTTTTCCTTATTCTTGAGAGATAAAGCTAAAACCCTTTTATCATCTTTCAAGCGGCTTGCTAAAGTAAATCTTTCAAAATTTGTTCTATCTCATAGTTAATTGGATACCAACAGTCTGTATTAAAACTTCCACCGGATTCGCCAATTGCATTAATAAGCATATCTTCGTCTATGGGTGAATCATCTACAATTGAAAAAGATAACCCTCCATAATCATCGATCGTAGCAAAAAGCAATCTTGGTTTAAGTTTTATTATCTTAATACAAAAAAACCCTTCTATATCTGCTATTCTATCCTTATATGTATGATATATATTTATATTAGATGCAATTTTCCCATTCTCTGTCTCTCTATTATACCACCATATATTCTTGCTTTTTATCTCATTAATTTTCATTCTTATAATTATTTCTAATTGTTATGATAAGCAATCCAAAGAAAGATTTAGTTCTTTTTATAATTATTCAACCAGTACTCTACCTTGGTTGTAATATCATCGATCTTATCTTGTAAACACGTCTGGCCTCTTATAACCCCTGTTACTATATCCACGATAACCCCTTTCGTCTCAGGTTTTTTAGGCATCTTTTGTATAGTTTTAATCCCTACTTTTGCAAAATCCTCAAAATCCATCTCAGCCTGACATACTATAATCGAAGGTATCTCTATATTTCTTAAAAAGACTTTGGCTTTATATATGATATGGTATGGTATATTTCCCAGATGTATAATTGCCAGTTTATACCTTCTTATTATCTCTTCCTCTTCCTCATTTATGGAAGAAATACTCCCCATCGTAGCAAAACCATCAGGAAATTCTTCAGGAGGCGGTGGTCCGATACCAGATCTCAAAACGAGAACACTTACACCGATATCTCTTTCTCTTAATCCATACGTTATCTCACATACAGGCTTTGTTATATGCCTTCTTGTTGGTCCCATAGAAAGAACGATGACGTCTTTTGAGTCTGTTTCGGCAAGTGTGCCAGCCTGTGCCAACCCTCCCCCTAAACCAATTCCAGCGGTCTCTCTACAATCTATTACCTTTGTTTTTCTTCCAATCATATATAATCAAATCTAATAACGGCACGTCCCGTTTTTGATGTCAGAGTCTCCCTCGTCGGCGTATATCTTCCAATCTCGGTTAAAAATCCGTATGGAAAGACTTTTCTACATATCTCCTCTATCTTCTCGATTTTATCCTTGTTTATCTCATCTATCTCTATATAAATCCATGTAACTTGAAGTTCGAGTAATAATGTTTTTTGTTTTACAATAATTGAAGATTTATATTGAATAGGAGCACCGCTTAAGGTTACAGAAGTAATGAAATCTAGATTAGAAATTTCATTTAAAAATGTCTCTATTGTACTCTTGGATGGCAACCTATTTGGGAAAACCTTTATCTCATTGTTTGAATAATCTTTTTTGCTATTATGCATTTTATAATACTTCTAATAGATATCTTGGATATGGTCTAACTATAATATTGTTTTTAATTTTGGAACGCTTTATCTCTGCAATATCGATCAATCTATCCTTACCAATTTGGACATCTTTAACTTTATCAAGATACTTATCATAATCAAGTTTTACTCTAAGCCCTCTATTTTGAACAACAATAGGAGATGGAAGAGTAGATTTATCGATCTCATCGATTTGATCTTCTATCTCATCTTTTATTGCAAATGATGACACAAGATAATCTTCTTCTCTCTTGAGTAAAAAATTCTCTATAAGCGAGACTAACTTATCCAAATTTTCTATCTCATCAATCGATCTCAATCGGTGTAAGACTTTTCCAAATCCACCTATATAACATACGTCGTTATCTATCTTATTAGGTGCACCAGTTACTACTACAGGTATATCCAACGAATTGTAAATCTTCCATTTATATCCATCGATACAATCTTTATAATTTCCAAGAGATACGACCGCAATATCATGCTCATTTATTATCTGCTTTTCATATTCTAAGATCTGAGAAATTCTTCTTCCTATTCCTCTAGCCAACCCAATTACATTCACTTTTGCTCCTTTTTTCCGCAAATATTCTGATATATCACACGCAGGATGAGGAAAATGGCGTCTCGTAAGTGATGGCAGAACCAATGCAATTTCGGATCCGATTAAAGGAAGCTCTTCAAGCTCTCCGCCTAAATCTTTTGCTATCTTAATCACAATGTACGAATCTTTCTCGGGTACAACAAACGTTGTTGTCGTATCACTTCCCATTATATTCTCATTTATAATTGTTCCTCCAACATCTTCTATAAATTCTATCAAATCCTGACGTTTATAGCCACCTTTAAAGAGATATCCCTTATACCCCATAATCAAGACTCTTTACTCTCTATATCTACCATCAAGTCACATACTTCATCAGGATCACCAGTTTTAAAGATCTTACCATTTTTGAGATAGATAGCTCTGTCGCAAACTGTCTTGATAAAATCTATATCATGGCTTATAATTAAATACGTCTGTTTAAGGCTATTTCTTGCATTTCTTATGCTTTTTGCAATATCTATCCTGGTTATTGGATCAGCAGTACCCGTCGGCTCATCAAGTATTACTATCATTGGATCTTTTATAAGAGCGCAGGCAATACATATTTTATGTCTTTCTCCCTCTCCAAGTTCGCTAGGATATTTATATAAAAGATAATCTATATCTTCTTCATTAAAATTAACCATTTTTAAAACGTTATATGCCTTTTTTGTCTTCTCCTCATCAGATATTTCTTTTTTGATTCTGCTTATGAGATTCTCAAGAACTATCTCTCCTTCATGTAAAGAGTATTCTTGATGGAGTATATCCATAAAAGGAGTAACTCTTCCTCTTCCTGCAGGACCAGGAACGCTCATATCAACCCAATCATCTCCTATTCTTATCTTTATCGTACCATCTGTTATATTGCTTATACCAATAATCATATGTGCGATAGAAGTCTTTCCTGCGCCACTAAGGCCTACAATACCCAATATCTCATCTTTTCTTACATCAAAGGAAACATCATCAACAGCCTTTATATAGCGCATCTTACCTTCTATTAATCCTCTATACCATTTTTTTAAATTTTTACAAATAATAGTTGGAGGACCTCCTTTGTATCGTTCAAATTTGATCGGTTTGATACTCTCCATAAAGATGCTATATATCTCATCCGATGTACCGATTTTGGTAATCTTGCCATCATCCACCAAAGCAGCATTATCGGTAAGCATCTTTACTGCTTCAGGCCAATGAGATGTTACAATAAAAGTTATCTCTTCTCTTTTTATAAATTTTTTCATCGTTTCATGAACAGAAAACGCTGTCACAAAATCTAAAGTACCTGTTGGTTCATCTGCAAGAAAGAGTAATGGCTTTTTTAATAAAGATGTTGCACATATTATCCTTTGTTTCTCACCTCCAGATAGATCTCGTCCAATAGATTCTAAACAACTTCCCAATTTAAATCCTGAAATAAGTTCAAATATGCGTTCATCCATCTTATCTCTTGGATAGCCTATACTTTCTAATGCTTTTATCAGATTTTCTTTTGCAGAAACATAAGAATATAATGTGAATCCTCGTTGAGGCATCAAGGAGACCCTGTCAAAAAGGCTTAATGCCACTCTATCTTGCTCTTTGAGTTTATCCCAGTAGTCTAACTCTATAAAATCAAGTTTAGTAGAACACCTTGGGCATGGCTCACCAGCCATCGATGGTCTATCTACCCAATAACAATTTGGACAGTAGGAGACATCGTATATTATACTACCGTAGGTCGGTTCGTACCCTTCTACTCCTTTTATACATTGCATCAGCACAGATTTTCCAGAACTGCATCTTCCTAAAAACCCGAAAGTATCGTTCTCTTTAAGCTCCAGAGAAACATCTTTAATCACAAATATCCCTGAAAATTCTTTTGATACGTTATCTACTTTCAAGAAAGTTTTAGTCAATCTTCATCACTTTTTAGTATCTATCTTTATAGAGGATTTTGAGATGTTCTATCTCTTAATTAATTTGCCAAGTTCCGTAAATAACGGAAGTATTGCAGCACCCTTCATCATTGCACCTTTTATCTTTATTTTTCCGGTAGTGAACGCTTTCAGTGCTGCAGATAAACTACCGCTTGTCATTATCTCAAACATATCAAATAACGATTTAGTAGGAAGTTCTAACGTTAAATCAGATTCTGTATTTGAATCGAGTGTTATCTCACCATTATTCCAATTTATTCTGAATCCCCATCCCATATCTATCAGATTAACACCGGTTGTTACTTTTGCACTTTTTATTTTATTAAACATATCATCGATATCTTTGTTAATCTTTTTAACAATAGGAAAACCTTCGTTTACTAAAGGGAAAAAGCTTTTCATGATATCTTCAAAATCTCGTCCAAATTCTGTTAGTTTATCTGGATTAATCTCTTTCATAAGTTTTTGCATACTACTGAAAATATCAGGTATCATCTTTGCAAGATCGGGAACTTCTGTTAGAAACTTCTCAAGTCCGTACTTTTGAACCTTGTCAAATATAAGAGGTAACGTCTCCCTTATGACTGGAAGTGCATCGTCCGGTTTACTTTTGTTTATAAACTCTCCTGCTTTAGGTATTCCTCTTATTATAAGATCTGGAGATTCTTTAAGGACTTTTATATAATCTGATACTTCGGCGTCTTTTATAGTATCTAATAGATCAGGAAATATCTTCTTTAGTTCTTCTACATCCGCTTTAATAGCTTTCTCTCCTATTTCTTTGATCTTTTCTGCCAATATATCTACCTCTTTTTTTTTAAAAAAATAAAGAGGATAATTGTTCTTTCTCACTTTAGCGTCTTTTCGACAAGCTCTATAAGGTCTACAACCTTTAATTTTTTATTAAACACCTCATTAGCATCTCCTAAATTACGGACACAGAAAGGACAGGCAGTAACTACCGTATCGACACCCACGCTTTCTACTTCTTTTAACCTTTCATTAGCAGTCCATAGTGCAAAATCCGGAAAAGCAGACTTCACTCCACCCCCAGATCCACAACACCATGCGTTTTCTCTGTTTCTCGGCATCTCGTGTATATTTGCTATAAGACCTAAAACATCTCTTGGTTCTTCATATACAGCTTTATCGTAAACTTCCATATGTCTTCCAAGATGGCAAGGATCGTGATAAGTTACATCTAAACCCATATTTTCCAAACTTACTTTTTTCTCATCAAGCATAGAAACAAAAAGTTGAGAAGTATGTATAACATCGAACTTTACGCTTCTCTTTCCTAATAAAATAGGATAATCGACTTTCAACGTACGATAACAACCTGCACATGAAGTAACAACAGTCTTTATTCCTCTCTTCTTTATTGCCTCAACATTATGTCTCGCAACTTCTATAGCTTTTTCTCTCTGTCCTGTTCTCAGTAAAGGAGATCCACAGCACCATTCTTCCTCCCTTAAAACATCAAACGATACACCTGCTTTATTTAAAGCATTAACAGTCGCTTTTGCAATATTTTTTTGCCTATACGATGATGTGCATCCAGTAAAATATAAAACTTCTGCATCTTTTCTTGTCAGTCCTTCTTCTAACCAATCAAACCTTGATTCGTGTGTCTCAAAATAAGGATTATGATCTTTTTCTATCCATTCTCCAAATTCTAAATGTTTTTCTGGGATATAACCTGCTAACACAAGTGCCTCTCGTAAATCTTCGTACAAAGCAGAATGATCCTTTATAGAAAAACCAAAATATGTATGTGGTTTACACATTGCATTACATCCGTTACAAACTTGGCAAGCAAAAGCTACCTCTAAAGCTTTATTCGATGGCTTAACGGATCCTTCTATTATCCCTCTTACCAATTCATTTCTACCAGGTGGATAATATGCCTCAAATCCAAAATATTCACCACTTGGACATATAGTTAATGCTTCTCCTATCTTATGGTAATCCGCAAGTGAACATATACGGCAATGTCCGCAATCGTATATCACTTCTCCCCATTTTTCTACAGGTTTTTTATAATTTATTTCCATAATAAAAAGGCATATTTTTCTCACATATATAATTAACGTTTCGATACAAGAAACTGTCAAGATAAGCACATCAATATAACTGATAATAATCTATATTCTTAACTTGACAGTCTCTTATAGTATACCGCTCCTTAAGTATTCCTAAACCGTATCCCAATCTTGTCTAAATAAGAGCATTTCTACAAAGCCGTGGTTGAGAGAGGTCATACGTTTTTTTAACATGAAACCCAGAGTTATAAGTACGATAGTGCAACCCGTCTTATTTCTAGCGTTGTTAGCATTACCATGACTACTTTTTGATGGTACTATGTCAGAGCCCGACGTACCTTTGGAGGGTTGACGGTTGGCATGTTACAAGCATTGATAACGATCGGAGTAGCCTCGGTCTTCGGTATATGGTATGGATTCAAATATGGGTCGATATCATTGTCTTGATCGCTGTGGCAGTAGTATTTTTGTTGCTAGGCGCATATACCTTCTTTAAGATGGAGGTGGACTAATCTTTTTTCTTTTTAATAATAAAATAAATTTTAATAATAAAATAAAAGAGATTTTAACAATCTTCTCCATTTTAAGATTGTCAAAAACTTTAAAATCCTAAGATAGGTCTGAACTTATTAAGAAATATCTTGAAAAGCTCGAATCTCTCATCATCTAATTCATCAAAAGAAATTGACCCTACATCCTCCGTCATATCTATCAATAATCTGGCAGGCTTTGTCTGCTTCATCAGTTTCTTTAAATCACCCTTTAAAGTCATATCTCCCTTCATTAACGCCTTTATAACACCTATTTTACCCCTTTGTACGTCTATCCATTGATCATAAGTACCAGTAATCACATATGCCGCTTTTTCAGCATCATCTTTGGAGACAAGTCTTAAAGAACCAGGCCGGGCTTCCCCATGATACAGTCCCATATAAATGTATAGATCCGTATCTAATCCCAAATCAGGCGCTGGAAGTATATGTAAAGCTATATCTCCTTCCCAGTCTTTTGCAGCATCTTTATACTCTTCAGAATGAGGCCCCTCATTAATCATCCTTTCGAACTCATGAGTCCATTCAGGAAGCCCCAATAGATAAGGTTTAGGAAGTTTGATCCTTTCATCAAGAATTAACTTGTATGCTTGTTCCCACTCTGGTGTACCATATTTAGGAATCTCGTATTCCTCTCCATTTATTCTCATTACGTTTTTTTCCTCGTCTACCTCTATCGAATTCATCAAATTTTCTATCTCTTTTAAATCTCCACGCAATATGTCTATCTTTGCAATTTCTCTAATCTTCTCATTCCATTCTTCTGAACCTACTTTATACATTTTAATACCTCCTTTTTTATTTATTCATCAAACAAAGCTCCCGGATTCATTATATTGTTTGGATCTAATAATTCTTTTAATTTTTTCCATAATGGTATATAATATCCTTTTATCTGTGGCAACGATTGTTTTATTACATCTCTATACGGCCTAAACCATGCATAGATACCTACATCATTTAACAAAAGATCCGTCTCCTTTTTTGTAAACATCTTTACTTTATCTATCGATGAAGGATCCGATACAAAATCCATCCACGCATCTATCTCTACATAAGCCGGTTTTCCAGAATATGGATAGACAGGATATGCAACCAAAGAAAAATCAACAGGATCCAACCCACATTTTACCCAGAGGTCTTTTGATTTTTCATAATAAAGATCCACCTTATCTAATGGACCCCACCAAGCAAGAGCCCAATAATCTCCTAAAGAGAACCAATGGGCAATCTTTCTAGGATATCTAAATTCATATTCTATAGTATCAGGAGTAACCGGTCTAAACTCTCCTACACCTAGGGTATCTCTCATTTTTTCAGTATTAATACCGGTATCTGCCACTTCATCTTTGCCAGTGCCTAATTCTGACAAGACCTCCTCAGATGTGAGTATATCAAAAATATTTTTCGAGACAGAGGGAGTTACACCAGCTACTTTTTTTACACCATCTGGCAAATCCGATCGTTGGACCATATCATAAGTAACTTTTGAATCTATATTCAATCTTTTAACAATCTTGTTTACAACATTTTTCTTATATTCTACCGCATCTTCGTCACCTTCAACTATTGTTTGTGTCATCCAAGGTGCCATAGAAAACAGTATCGAAAAAACTTCTTTTGTAAACTTGCTTTTCACGAATCCTAACGTTGTTAAACCAACTCCCCATGTCATCAATATTTGACTAGATGCCACCCCCGCTTTGGCCACTTCATCAGAGAATTGGATCGCCTTTTTAACATCTCCATAAAAGTTCATCATTACTTCCGTCTTTTCAGGTTTTTCAAACAATCTTACGGTCATCTCTGTTACTACACCCATAGTTCCTGGTTGCCCTTGAAAAAGTCCAAACAGATCAGGTCCAAAATATCTAAAATTCGGATCTGCTTTAGGAAATGCTCTCGAACCGGTATGTAATATCTCTCCTGTTGGAAGAACTACCGTCGCACTCAATACTTGATCCATCCCTTCTGAAGTGATATGATGATAAACACCTCTTAATGTATAGTTAGATACTGGTGAAACAGTGGCAGGTGCACCTGGAACTGCAGGTTTTAACCCCTTTTTTGCAGACTCTGCCACCAATCGTGCTATAGTAACACCAGGCTGAACTGTTGCTGTCCTCATATCTTCATCTATCTCTAATTTTTTCATTCTCTTTAATTCAAGAATAATACCACCATATGTAGGAATACATAATCCTCTGACGTTTATTCCGCTACTCATTGGAATGACTGGTATACGATATCTATTTGCAATTCTCAATACCTTTTGAACTTCTTCTGTTGTTATCGGTCGTACAATATAGTCAGGCAAATGAGGAGGAATGAATGGCCATTGATTATCACGTGAATACGCCGCCAAAATGGCATCCTCATTTGATACATTCTCCTCTCCAACCGCATCGCATAATAGCTTAAATATACGATCATTAGAGAATTTTTTTTGTTCGTTCATCATATTATATCAGGATGTTTCATTCATTATTTATACTTTTCGATCATCAATATAATGGTTAATTTTATATAGTAGAAATCATAATGACCAAACATAGACGAAAATAAAGGTTTAAATGATTTGCTGAAATCAATTATAGGTGTTGTGCCACCTATATTACGGTTGCCAGAAACTAAAAGTAATGGTGTTTAGCTTATTATTAAAATCTATAATTTATTATGAAGAGTGATGAACACGAATGGTAGTAAGTAACGAGGAGATTGTATCAGTAGCGTCATAGTATGAAAGTAAAGATAAATTTAAAAGAGATAGATTTAGAGGATAGGTTATCTATACTCGATGTGATAAAGAAATCCAACGAGATTTATAGAGATGACTGCATAGTTGCTCTTGTTAAAAAGATAGAAAAAAAGACAAATGAGTTTTTGGTTAAAACATCTAAAGGAAAGTTTATCCTGGCTATAGATGAATCATTTTTGGATCTCTGGCTGAGATTTTATAAAAATTTTTTGGTAAAATGTGGTTGGAAAACAAGAAGCTCTATTGCTTTCGGTCCGATAGATCTATCTTTTTTAGAGTTAAAAGCAAAAAAAGACGAGTATAAATATAAAAAAGGGGATATATTTATCAGTTTTGGAGGATTTAAAACAGAAAATTCTTTTCTTTGTTTTAGCATGAACGACCATGAAGGACTGTATGGTATACCAGAAGGATATGAAAAGATTGGAAAAATAAAAGAAGATTGTATCAAAGTCGTTTCAAGATTGGATGAGAAAGATTCTATTTTGAACATGGAAGGTTATAATTCGATAATTAAAGAGATTGAGATCTATAAAATCGATCAAACGAGAGCGATTTACTTAGATGATAACACTGATGCTATCTTAACTTTTGCATCTATACATCTGTTCGAAGAGGCACCAAACTGTGTTGAATACTTCTTATCTAAAGACGAGATATTCGAAGTAAGAGATGTTGCATCCACTTTTATCTCCGATGGAGGGTCTTCTTCTAAAAACTTAGTTAATACTACCCTTAAAGAAGAGAATACAATCTATAGAACTAAAGGTGTGATTACGGTAAGAAATAAAGGAAGAAGAATCGGTGGAATATATATATATAGAGAAAATACACCTGCATCAAGATCGCATAGCGTCGTTGGAGAGGTAGAAAGTGGATTGGAACTTATAAAGAAAGCAGATATAGGCGATAAAATTCTTATGGTGAAAGACGTAGAAAGTCTGATTTGTGTAGGAAAAACGAATAAGGATGCAAGAGAATTTTTATCATCGAGAGGAATCAAACATACAATGGTTAAAGAAGATGATGATGATGCCATAATTATAGAGCAAAGGCCAAGATCAACGATAGAGGCTAAATCCCTAGGATTTATTACTACTCTTGCGGAAAATCCAGAAAAATTATGTTTTATAGAGTTATGGGAGAATGATGCACCTGAGAGCGTATCTTATTTTAGAGGTGCGGCTGATATGATTTTTAATGTTGGTAAATTTATGATCTCAAAGATAGATAAAGATAAAATAATCTTAGACAGTCCTGTTGTTAAAAAGATGCCTCTTCCTTTCGAAAATGTCTGCCGTAAATCAGAAAAAGGAACTATTGGTATAACTAACTTTAGACAAAAGAGTAGCGGAACTATTGGAATACGACTTACTGAAAATACAACATACGGTCCAACAGGTGAATATTTGGAAGCAACAAATATTATTGGAAAGGTTAAAAAAGGTATAAACCAGTTGAAAAATAAAAAAAGGGGAGCTATAATCTATTTTATAGAAGTAAAAAAGTAAAAAAAATTAAATTTTAATTTCCGAGGCTTTTTTAAGCCATTCTTCCTTAAGCTGGTCTTCCGATGCAACGATCGTAAAATTATTTTTATTAATAATGCTTTTTCTTACCCGGAATCCTTCTGGTAATAATCTCGAAAAAAAATCAAATATATTTATCTTTACCTTATCTTGGGTGGCAACATCCGATGTAGTGTATAATAACACGATAAACACAGGCTCTTTAATTCTAACATAGAGATATAGCACCCCTATTACATTATTAAGCATTAAATCTTCCGCTAAATCATTAATCATTTCAAGATTTACCGTTTCTCCTTCATCAAGATCTAATAAAATCTTCATTCTCATCTAAAGATCCATACGGATCATTAATATGCATCAAGAAAGCTTATCGTGATTAAAACCCAAAAGATGCCTCCTCTATACAATATATCTTTACAATGGATTAAGGGACACCAATAGTCCATGCAGCTGGTCTACCTGTTGGCATTAGTCCTATAGAAGCATCGATAATATCCTTAAGGTCCATACCAACGACTGTGTTACCAGAAAGTGCAATCTTCCCTGACCATACCATATCCATTAAATCTTCTTCTCCTCCTAACATTTTAACAAAATCGTAATAATCTATATTTATTGCTATATCTGGTTCAGCACTCGGTTCTCCTTGAATTATAGCCAAAGGTGTCAACATCAGTATCAGCTTCTCTTCTCCCCTTTTGGGATGCTTCGTTACAAAATATATAACTCTCGGAGGCAGATCTCCTGCAATTTTTACAGCATCTTTGGATTGTAAAATAACGTTACATACAAATGCACTTAGTACTTGAAATGCTGTTGGCTCCTCCTTAGCAAGCAATCCTTCCATCCATGGTACTCCTTCCCACCAGCGACCACTAAAATCTATCTCATTATTTTGTTTTTCAGACATGATTATTAATTATTATTTTTTGTTATATAAACTTTTCTATATGAGCATCTCAATGAATTATTAGCATAAACTTATTTATATTAATGATACAAAAATAACGAATATGGCTAAAGAGAATAACATTTTAGAAGAATTAACACAATTAATTATAGACGGTGATGATGAAAAAATAAAAGAAATAACAAAAAAAGCATTAAACACTGGAATAGACCCTTATATTATAATAGATGCATTAAACAAAGGTATGAAGATCGTATCTAAAAGATATGACGATAGAGATATAGCATTACCCGAACTCATTCTTGCAGGCGATGCTTTCCAAGCAAGCATGGATATTATAAAACCAAAAATTAAAAGAAAATCAGAAAAAAAAGTTGGAAGGTTAGTTATAGGAACTGTACAATACGATATACATACTTTGGGGCATGAATTAGTCAAAACAATGATGGAGGTAGAAGGATTTGAGTGTTGGGATCTGGGAGGAGATGTACCTGATGAGAAGTTTATAGAGAAAGTAAAAGAGGTTAATGCGGATATTTTGGGTTTGAGTGCTTTAATGACAACGAGTATGCCTAAACAGAAGGATGTTATAGATACTCTTAAAAAAGAGGGGATAAGAGATAGAGTAAAAGTAATTGTAGGAGGTGCACCGGTATCTCAGGAATGGGCAGATAAGATAGGCGCGGATGGATATGGAAAAGATGCTATAGAAGCAACAATAGTTGCAAAAAAATTGTTAAAAATAGAATAAGGTGGTTTGATGGAAGAAATGAGTTCTATGGAAAGAGTGACCGCTGTTCTAAACCATAAAATTCCTGATAGGGTACCTGTAATATTTTGGGCATTGACGATCGGTGCAAGAGAGGCTGGTATAAAGATGTTCGAATATTCTACCGATGGGAAGAAAATGGCTGAAGGACAATTAAATTATTTAAGAAGATACGGTGTAGATGCGGTTATACCAGCATCAGGTATAGCAGAACTAGCAGAGATGTTTGGAACAAAAACAAAGTATTACGATACTATGTATGATACTCCTGCCATAGGTGAGACTGTAGTAAAAAAACCTGATGATTGGGAAAAATTGGAATTAAGTATAACCCCTGGCATAAGTGCATCTCTTGAAGCGACCTCGATCATTCGTGAAGAAACAAATAATGAGGTTCCTGTTATGGGTACTGTGGTTAGTCCTCTTACTCTTGCTACTTGGGTTAGAGGAATGACAGAGACGATAAGGGATACTAGAAAGAATCCTGATGAATTACATAAAGGATTAAGCATAATTACAGATATAGAACGTGATATAGTGAATGCACAAATCTCTTTAGGTACAGAGATATTCTTTATGCCGATCACTAGAGCTAGCAGAGATTTATTTACCGATAAACAATATAAAGAGTTTGGAATTCCCTATGATCTAAAAGTCTTAGAAAGTTTAAAGAGTAATTATGTAATAGGTCATGTTTGTGGGAATTATCCGATGTTGGATACCATAATTGAAAGATATCCACTCTCAGCAGTTAATTGGTGGGACAGAGGGACAAAATATAGTTTAAAAGATGGTAGAGATATGAAAGAGAGATATAATAGTAAAGTAGTCCTGGTTGGAGGTTTAGATCAAAATAAAACTCTTATAATGGGTACGCCTAAAGATGTTGAGAACGAAGCAAGAGATGCAATAGAACAGGTTGCAATAGATGGCGAATTTATATTATGTGGTGGATGTGAGCTTAGTGCTATTACACCTCCTGAAAATATCTTTGCTGCAGTGGAAACAGCAAAGAGATACGGTAAGTATCCAATAGGATGGATAGTATGACATCAAAAAAGAGAGTTCTCACAGCATTAAATCTAAAAGAGCCAGATAGAGTACCTGTTGGCTCTTTTGCCACTCAGGTTGCAGGAAAACTTGCTGGAATAAATGTGATAGATTATGCTACTGATGGGGAAAAGATGGCTATAGCCCAACGTTATCTCTTTGAGAAATGCGGATTTGATATACTCTTTCCTTTCTCCCACGTTGGTATGATAGCAGAAGGATGGGGTAGCAGAGTGCAATATATGGATGCCGATGCCTCTCCTGTAATATCGGAATATGCTGTAAAGAGGGATGAAGATTGGAAAAAGATAGAACCTTTTGATCCCGAATCTATCGATGGTGTAAAGACGATAGTTAAGGCCATCCGTCTTCTAAAAGAGTGGTTTGAGGAAGAGGTCTTTATATTAGGTGTGATGTTCTCCCCGATAACATCAGCAACGCACATTGCTCCTTTGATGAATGTATTAAAACAGGTGAAAAGATCTCCTGATCTGCTTTCTATCGGATTAGAAACAATTACTGAATCATTGATAGCTGAAGAGATGGCATTAGAAGATGCTGGTGCTGATGGAATATTTTTAGCCGTAACAAGAGCAACAGGTGAGCTTTTAACAAGAAAACAGTATGAGACTATTGCCAAAAGATGGGATGAAAAACTTTTAAACAGGATAAATCTTCCAGTAATTCTACATGTGTGTGGTAGAGAGCCTTTTTTAGATATGATAGTTGATTATCCTCATGTAAAGGGAATTAATTGGTGGGATAGAGGGACAAGATATAGTTTAAGAGATATAAAATATAGATTCGGAGATAGAGTATGCCTGCTTGGTGGTATAGACCAGACAAGAACTATGTTGATGGGTACGCCTAAAGATGTTGAGAATGAAGCAAGGGATGCAATAGAACAGGCTGCAATAGGTGGTGGATTTATATTGTTTTCGGGATGTGATTTACCAGTATCTACGCCATTAAAAAAAGTACAGATGCTTGCTTTAGCATCTCAAAAATATGGGAAGTATCCTATAAAATAACAATGTAATAAAGAAACGATTATATTCTTAAGTTGAAGTCTCCTAAACTTATATAAAAACCTTTAAATAAAGGATTTAATATTTAAAATTATGAAACAACCGATACTACGTATTATTAATATCAACAAAAGATATACATTTGAAGATGGAGGAGAGATCAATGCTTTAAGAGACATCTCTTTCGATCTTTATAATAATGAGATTTTAGGCATTATAGGACCGAGTGGTGGTGGAAAGACAACTCTTTTAAGGATAATTCATGGTAGTGAGCCTTTTGATAGCGGTGAAATTCAGATTGATCATATTTGTATTAGACCAAGTTCTACCGAAGAAGAGATACAAAAGTTGTTGAATATGACATCAATCCATTTACAGCGTTCTGTATCTCTTTGGGATACTACTGTTTTTGATAATATTATACGTAGGTTTATCGCACTTGACACAGGAGATGAGACTCTTCCTCTTGCGTATGAAGAAAAAAAGTATAAAAAATGGGAAAGAGCGGCAATAAATCTATTAAAAGTTGTTGAGTTAGAACATAAAATAGATCATCCTGTAGCTACTCTGAGCGGAGGGGAAAAACAGAGAGTCGTTCTGGCCCGCCAATTAGCAACAATTGGATTTAGGAAAATAGCATTGATTGATGAACCACTTACAATGAGCGACTTAAATATACGTAAAAAGATATTAAAATGGATGAGAGAGATGAAGGATAAGACATCTATGATAATAACATCTCATAACCCACAGCTACTCTATGGAACTGCAGATAGAATAATGCATTTGGATGGAAAAATAATAGATATCGGAGGGGAGGAGGTCATAAAAAATTTTGTTAACCAGATGGAGGAACCTCTTCCCTTAATGCCCCATACTGATAAAATTGTTTTAGAGGTTAAAAATTTGAGAAAAGAGTATCATTTTGCAGGGGTAGATAACAAATACTTTTCTGTACCTTTTGAACTTAAAAATATATCTTTTAAACTTTATGAAAAAGAAATTTTGGCAATTGTTGGTTTAACTGGTGTAGGAAAGAGTGTTTTACTCAATTTACTTACAGGTGAGGAAACACCCACTGACGGTGATATTATTTATTTTATTAAAGATAAAAAGATGAATATTAAAGAAGATAAACTAAAGATCGTTGGAAATATTGGTTATATTCCTCAAGAGCTGGATCTTCCATATACAGCTAATATTAAAGATTTGGCATATGCAAGACTTGGATTGATAGGAGAACGCCCGATAATATTTGCCAAAAAAAGAGCAAACAAGTTAGATCTAAAATGGGATTTGATAGAACCATATTTTATAAAATTTATAAATTCGGAATCGAGCACATCAGAATTTTTAAATGATATGAAAGATGTAGGTCTTGATGAAGAAAAGATTAAAGATTTATTTATCATACCTCCATGGGAAGCAGATGATTTGATAGATCTAATTTTTAATCTACTGTATTTACCAACAGATGTTCTTCAAAGAAGGGTTTATGAGCTCTCTGTTGGGGAAAGAGTACGGGTCGCTATAGGTATAGAGATACTGAATAAACCTAAGGTACTCTTTTTAGACGAACCTTTTGGAGATTTAGATGTGGTAACATTAAGAACCGTCTGTAATACTTTGAAGGAGATAAATGATAAGCTTGGAATATCTATGGTTTTGGTAAGTCATCAGATAGATTTTATCAAAGAAGTGGCTCATAGAGCTATTCAACTGTATAATGGAGAGATCATATATGTCGGAAATCCAGAAAATGTTACTGTTTAATAAATGCTAATTCCACAATCATCTTTAATTTTTTAGGTATGATTTGAGGGCTATTTTTGAGTAAAGAGGTTGATTTGCTTGGTAAATATCTTCATATTCTGAATAATGGAAGACTAATTAAAAATAGAGATAATGTTATCATCCATGCATCATCAAGTTCTATTCTAATAGAGAGCGACCTTACTATCATCGTCGATACGTCTGCAAGAGATGATTGCTATATAATAGTGAAAAATTTGAAGCATCTTGGTTATACGCCAGAGGATGTAGATATAGTTATAAATACCCACCTACACAACGATCATATAGGATGTAATGAGATATTCATAAATGCAGAAAAATATGCTCAGCCTTTGCAAGCAGAGGGTTATAGTATCAACTCTGTTGATATTTTAAATCTTAAAGATATATCTATTATTGAGACGCCAGGACATGTACTTGGGCATATATCTGTGATCTTTAAAAACGAGATGGGTATGAATATTGTTATAGCGGGTGATGCCATACCGACAAGAAACAATTATTATAAATGGCTACCACCACGAATCTGTTCCAATTCGAAGGGGGCAATCGAGAGTATGAAGAAGATAGCAAAGATTGCCGATATTATCATACCTGGGCATGATAGACCGATAGTCGTATTAAAGTAAAGATTAAGTTTAATTATATCTTCAGAATGAGAGATAAGAAGAACCACAAAATATAAGACAGATCCTATATCAATTCTTTTTGATATTAATCAAATATTGGAGTTTTTATCGATCTTTCTCTTTATCATGAGATGATTGATAGCAGATATATATGCATCTACAGATGCCATAACTATATCCTCTCTTGCGGACGTAGTGGTTACGTTGTATCCTCTTTCATCCTCTACCTCTATAGTAACCTCCGCTAATGCATCTGAACCACCTGTTATTGCATTTATCTTGAAGTTTTTTAATCTTATGTTGGATTCTATAATCTCTTGTATGACTTTAAGTATCGCATCCACAGGTCCTACGCCAAAATTAGCACCGATTTTTATCTTATTGTTTACAACAGCCTTTAATACGGCAGTAGGCGTTATCTTGTTTCCTGTCATAACTGAAAACTCATCAATCTTAATATATTGTTCCTCTTTTGGTAAAGATCCTATAACAGATTCTGTTATGGCTAATAACTCCGTATCGTTTATTTTTTTACCTTTCTCGCTAAGAGTTTTTATAATATTTGTTATCTCTTTTAAAGCATTATCATCCACATATAATCCATACTCTTCTAACATCTTCTTTACCGTATGCCTTCCGGTATGTTTTCCAAGAACTAATCTTCGTCTATGTCCTACCATCTCTGGTGAGATGATACCAGGCTCAAAAGATCTGCTATCTTCTATTATGCCCTGTGCATGGATACCAGATTCGTGAGAAAAAGCATTGTTACCAACTATTGGATAATTAGGAGGTATTTTAATACCAGTGAACGATTCCACCATCTTTGATGTCTCAAATAAATATTTCGTTTTTATATTTGTTTTGATACCATATATAGCATGCAATGCCATAATCACTTCTGCAGCACTTGCATTACCCGCACGTTCTCCTATTCCGTTGATGGTAACTTGTACTTCTTTTGCTCCAGCCAATACTGCTGCTATGGTATTTCCTATGGCCAATCCAAAATCGTTATGGCAATGGACATCGATAGGCACCTTTATCTTGCTTGAAATCTCTAAAATAAGGTCATACATCTTAAAAGGTGTGCTTATGCCGACTGTATCAGGAACGTTTATTATATCAACGCCCACATCTTCAACGGTCTTATATATCTCTATGAGATAATCTTTATCGGTTCTTGTTGCATCCATAGCACTGAACAAACATTTTATTCCATGATCTTTTACATACTCGACTAAATCTTGTGATATCTTCAATATTTCATCTTTATCTTTCTTTATAGTGCTTTTTATCTGCACATCAGACGTAGAAACGAATAGATGAACTATATCCACATCGGCATCGATACAAGCATCTATATCACCTTTAATAATCCTTGCTAATCCACATATCTCGCTGTTTAAACCTAAAGAGGATATTTTTCTGACAGTATTTCTCTCTTCTTCGGTAGATGAGGGAAATCCTGCCTCTATTATATCTACGCCAAGTTTATCCAACTGTCTTGCTATCTTTATTTTAACGTTCTCAGAGAAAGAGACGCCTGGCGTTTGTTCCCCGTCTCTTAGCGTCGTATCGAATATCTTAACTTGTTCGGGTGGTTTTATATTCTTCTCCATCGGAAACACCATTTTTATGTATCATGCCCTAAGTAAAAACTTTTATTTAAATAATATGTTTATATTATATAACCATTCGATCAAAAATGAAAAGGATGATCACCTTAGATAAACCTATTGCGGTATGGAGAAGCAAAGATAATATCGACGGAAGAATAATGGATACGTTGACGGTTATCTTAAAGACGAGAGGTTGTTTTTGGAATAGATGTGTTATGTGTGGATTCTCAGCCGATTCTTCTAATCTTGTCTCTGATGAAGATATATTAAACCAGTTCCATGCTATTAATGCTAAAGACGTAGAATGTATAAAGATCTACACATCAGGTAGTTTTCTCGATACCAATGAGATCTCTATAAACGTTAAAAAAAAGATTATAGAAGAGTTAGACAAGAATTCTATAAACAAAATCATTGTAGAGAGCAGGCCAGAGTTTATAACAAGAGAAAACCTCTCTTTGCTCGACGATAGATTCATAATAGCGATAGGTCTTGAGACTGCGGATGATTACATTCGAAATAAGATTATTAACAAAGGATTCAGTTTTTTAGATTATAAAAGAGCGTGCAACTTGATACATTCGCTTGGAATGAGAGTAAAGACCTATCTCTTATTAAAACCACCTTTTTTGATCGAACGAGATGCTATATCTGATACGATCAACTCAGGGATTAGATGCAGCGAGTGTTCGGATTACGTGTCTATCAACCCGTGTAATATTCAAAAGAATACGCACCTAGAACGGTTATGGTTTGAAAAAGAATATAGATCACCCTGGCTATGGAGCTGTCTGGAGGTATTAAAAGGTCTGACATCTATCGATCTCCCTGTACAGATGGATCCCGTCGGCGCTGGAAACAGAAGGGGACCACACAACTGTGGACGATGTGATCAGAAGATAACCAAGGCGATAAAAGATTTTTCTCTTAACAACGATCCTACCTTGATCGAAGATTTAGATTGCGAATGTAGAGAGATCTGGAATGAGATCCTTAAGATAGAAGATTACCCTTTTGCACCGATACTGATCTAGCTATTATTTGGATTTATGTTTTAACGTTTTAACTTACTGCTTCCCTTCTGCTATCCATTATTATCCGTCTGTTCCTCTTTATCGATCTTTTCTTCTTTTTCTATGCCAGATTTCCTTTACTGACTTGATCGAGCATTTCTAATGCCTCACTCTTCGTTATCTTACCTTCCTTGAAAGGTCTCAGTTTCAGACTCTTCTCTCTTCTATTTGATCTCTTTTATCTGAGTTATAATTCTCTTGTTAAGCTCTTTTTCAACTTGTTTAACCTTTTCTCTAACTGATTCTAAAATATATCCCTATGTTCCTATCGTCAGAATAAGCTCTTTACTTTGTTTTGGGGTTTTGATAATGCTTTAATCAAGTGTTATCAATATAAGATAGTTCTGGATAGCTATCTCTCGAGTTTACTACAACCTTTTATTCTATTCTATTTTTATATTTTAAAATTTAAATAAATATAAAATTATTATTGATTCGATGTTAGTCTAGTGGCTAGCTCTCCGATTCTTTTTCCAAATTTTCTGCATCTCTCCAATGTCTTCTCATCAGGATCTTTTATAGATACCACCCCAAAATGACCACCCGTCTCCAGAGGATCTCCTGCAACAACCATCCCATGTACCAATAATGCCTGTATCAACGAGATTATAGTCGTCTCGTTGCCACCATTTACAAAATTGGATGATGAAAACGCTGCACCAATCTTATTCTCTAATTTTTTTCTTTTCTTTACGGATTGGTCTATGAATCTCTTCATCTCGGCGGACATTGTTCCGAAATACGTCGGTGATCCTAATATTAATCCATCTATATCATCAAGATCGTCTATAGAAGCATCTTCCACTCGTTTAAGTATTGCTTCTGCTCCTGACAAATTTACACCTTCTGCTATCGCTTTAGCCATCTTTTCAGTATTGCCCGTTTTCGAATGATAAACAATTAATACACGCACCATGGTTGGTGATATAATGATAATATATATAAATTTTTAGTCATGGGTAATGCAGGATCTTTCAAACATCATAAGGTAAGAGCCAAAAAATGGGGTTAACATTTGGAAAATACGGATTTAAAAGACCGCCTTCCCAGGTAAGCAAAGAAAAAACCATTAATGTTGGCGATTTGGATTATTTAATACCTCAAATTTTATCTAAAGTATTCATAAATAGTATTCATGATTTAAAGCTAAGAAGCAAAAGATTAATATATAGAAAAGATGCGTTTATAACACTTTCGATCTAAAATGACAAATAAATATCTAGATTTAGTACAGAAAGAAGATCAGCAGGTGAATAGACTCTTCAGGTTTTTAGGCGTAAAGATTATAAAGATTTCTTCTGAAGAGGTGATATTCTCTCTTCCGACATCCGAAGATCTTACTCAAGGAAACGGTGTTATTGCTGGTGGAATACTCTCAACGTTAATGGATGAAGCGATGGCGCATGTTGTCATGGCTAATCTCGAAGGGACAACGAATATAGCAACTATCGATATGACTGTCAGGTTCTTCAAGCCTGCAAAAGGTAATGAGTTGACTGCACGCGCAACACTTAAAAAACCAGGAAGAAAGATTGTTTTTACCCATGCGGTCGTAACAGATGGTATGACTACCCTCGCAGATGCCGATGCATCGTTTATTATTCTTGGATGATGTTTATATTCATAACCTGTTGCTTCGGTAAGAAAATTTATCAACAGAATGCCTTTGATCTCTGTGAGATGGCATTGTTATTTTAAAAAGTTTGGTATTTGGCTATAAATTTAGTCTATTATTATACGATTAATTTTATGTTATATTTATAAACAATATTAACAAAAACTACAATATTAACAAAAACTATATATATTACAATATGCTTTTTAAAAGATAAATACTTCTTCCGATTAAAGAGGCTAAAAGATGGATTACTTATTCAAACCTATTGAAATAAGGAAGATGGGTTTAAAAAATAGGATTGTGATGCCAAGCATCGGCTGTTTTTTCGTAGGGGAACAATTAAAGAATTTTTATATAGAGCGTGCAGATGGTAATGTAGGACTAATCGTGATAGGTCCTACTGCGATAGATGAGGACAATCCAAGCTATATAAATGTGTATAACGATGAGTTTATTCCTGAACTGAGAGATCTTGCAGAATCGATAAAAGCGCACGGTTCCAGAGTAGGATTACAATTATGGCATCCTGGTAGATACTCTTCTTTTCCAGGAGATCATGTAGTCTCTGCATCTGATATCCCAGCACCTATCTTTACAAGACAAAGACCGAGAGCTTTAACGATTCCAGAGATTGAAAATCTAGAAGATGAGTTTGCCGATGGTGCTTTAAGAACAAAAAAGGCTGGGTTTGATTGTGTAGAGTTTACTGCAGCTACCGGATACCTGATCTCACAATTTTTATCATCTGCAACCAATAAAAGGACTGATAAATACGGGGGCAGTTTAGAAAATAGGGCAAGGTTCTTATTAAATATAATCGATAAGACGAGAGATAAAGTAGGCGAAGATTTTCCGATTCTTTGTAGAATATCTGGCAACGAATATGTGGAAGGAGGAAATACTTTAGAAGATCAGAAATCTATCGCTATAATGCTTGAAAAGGCCGGTGTCGATGCGCTTAACGTTAATGTCGGTTGGCACGAGTCGCCTATAGATCAGATGTCTATGATGGTACCAAGAGGCGGGTTTATCTATCTTGCGGCAAAAATAAAAGAAGTAGTCAATATTCCGGTTATTGCTTCCCATAGAATAAACGATCCTGTTCTTGCTAATGATATTATCAAAGAAGGCAAGGCAGATATGGTAGCTATGGCAAGACCCCTTATAGCAGATCCTGAGCTTCCAAAAAAAGCAAAAGAGGGGAGGTTTAATGAGATTAGAACATGTATAGCATGCAACTCCTGTTTTGATATGGTCTTTGAAGGGTTGCCTATAACCTGTCTTGTAAATCCAGCTGTTGGTAGAGAGAGCGAATTTAAAATTACACCGGTTGATACTCCAAAAAAAGTTATCATAGTTGGGGGAGGGCCTGGCGGGATGGAGGCAGCAAGAGTTACCCATTTGAGGGGGCACAATGTTTCATTATACGAGAAAGATAGGAGATTAGGCGGTCAGATAAACTTGATAACAGCATGCCCTGATATGGAGGAGTTTGCCAATGTACCTAGATATTATAATAACCAACTTAAAGATGTCGATATTGTTTATAATGTAGATATAAAACCAGATTTTTTGATCGATCAGAAACCTGATGCGATTATTGTGGCTACAGGAGCATCACCTATAATACCGAACGTTCCCGGTGTTGATAATAAAAATGTATGTACTGCATTTGATCTGCTCAAAGGTAGGGAGATAAATGGAAATAAAGCTATAGTAGTAGGTGGGGGAGGTGTAGGATGTGATGTTGCATTATTTTTAAGAAATAAAGGAAAAGACGTTACTATTGTGGAAATGCTAGATAAAATAGGGAATGACATCGGAAGGACCACCAGATGGATTGTAAAAAACAAATTAAAAGAGAAGAATGTTGAGACGATAACAAAAGCGAGAGTAACAGCTATAGAAAACGATGGCGTGGTGGCTGAGTGTGAGGGCAAAACTATTAATGTTAAAGGAGATATGGTTGTACTGGCAGTCGGTACGGCATCTAACAAAGAGCTATACAACGCTTTATCTGAAATGAAAGATAAATTCGGAGATATATATCTAATAGGAGACGCTTTAAAGCCGAGAAAAGCGTTAGATGCTATAAGAGAGGGGGCAGAGATCGCATATAAATTGTGATAGCCCGGTAGTGTAGCTGGTCAATCATGGAAGGCTCTGGACCTTTCGACGGCGGTTCGAATCCGCCCCGGGCTATATTATTTTTATTATGGTAATAGCATCTGCACCGGGGAAAGTTATCTTGTTTGGAGAACATGCTGTAGTGTACGGTAAACCGGCGATAGCTATGGCGATAGATAAACGGATTTATGTGGAGACTAATTTTGCTGAACTTACGGCTCCGAAATCTTCAATTTATGATGACAAATATATAAAGCAATCAATTAATATCGTGCTAAAAAAAGCAGATGAAATGGGAATTGATTGTGATAGAAAGATAGACATTAAGATAAAGAACGAATTGCCCATAAGAAGCGGTCTTGGTAGTTCGGGAGCTTTGAGCGTTGCTTTGATAAAGTCATTATCCTCCTTATTAGGATTGGATTTGAACAAGGAAGATATAGCAAAGATGGGCTGGGAAGTTGAGCGTAACGTTCAGGGTTTTTCATCTGGATTAGACCCTTTTGTATCTACGTACGGCGGTATTATCTACTATAAGGATGGTCATTTTCAGAGGTTGAATATCGATGATACGAGATTGAATTTTTTGATAATACATTCCGGAGAGAATTCATCTACAAAAGAGATGGTTAAAAAGGTTGCTAGGCTAAAAACACAGTTTCCAAAAATAGTATCCAAAATTTTTGATTCTATCGAAGAGATAACTGAAGAAGCAGTAAGTATATTTAAATCTTCGATCTGTGATGAAGAAAGATTGGGACATTTGATGAGCATAAACCAAGGTTTGTTGGAATCGTTGGGTGTGTCCACTCCAAAGCTGTCCAGTTTATTTTATGAATCACTAAAATCTGGTGCGTTAGGAGCAAAAATCACAGGGTCTGGCGGTGGAGGTTGCCTTATATCGTTATACCCATCAGAAATCGATACGTTCACAAATCAAGGATTTGTGAGCAACGAATCTTTGATTCGTACGTCTATCTATAAGGGATTGAAATATAAGGGGTTGAAAAATGGTGTAAAAATAGAAGATTTATCACGAATCTCCGATTCGTGGTTTACAAACCAAGGTTTGTAATATCCGAATACGAGAGATTACCCATAAGGGATTGAAATATGATATATATTCCTTATCCAACGGATACAAGGAAGACGAAAGAAAAGATCATAAATGGAGTAAAACAAGGGATCACAAGTGTAAATGGTCTTTTATCGGAGGGTAGAGGCGAAATATTTGATATATTGATGAATAAAAGGTTATCTATCCATTCTATACGATCTATAGAGGTATCTGTGGCACAGTTACTATTAGCAAAGAATCCTGTAATCTCGGTCAATGGCAATACCGCTGTTATTGTGCCTAAAGAACTTATAGAACTAAGCAACACGATAAATGCTCCGTTAGAGGTGAATCTCTTCTACAGAAGCGAAGAAAGAGTGAAAAACGTGGTAGAATATCTCAAAAAAAATGGAGCAGATGTAGTATTGGGAGCTGGTGATCAAACTGTAAGATTGGAGGAGATAGAGCATGCAAGAGGGTTGGTAGACGAGAGAGGTATTAAGGTAGCGGATACTATCTTAGTCGCATTAGAGGATGGCGATAGAGCAGAGAAACTGATCAGTATGGGTAAAAAGATAATTGCTATAGATCTAAATCCTTTTTCTAGAACTGCTAATATGGCGTCTATAACCATTGTAGGCAACGTTCTTGATGTGATCCCTGCTATGATAAGCTATGCTAAACAGATGAAGAATATGAAGAGAGAAGAATTAGATGAGATAGTAAAAAATTTTGATAATAAAGAAATTTTGAGATGCCAGGTAAAAATATTTGTTGAAAGATTGGAACAATTTATAAATAACTATGATTGATAAGAATAAAAGAATATTATTAATATGTATAATAGTAGCCTTGGTTCTCTGCATAATAGCATCAATATTATCTATGCGTGGAGAGAACGAAAATAAGGTCGAAGGTAATAATAAGATCGTGGTATGTGTAACCATACTACCACAGGCAGATTTTGTAAGGAATATAATGGGAGATAAAGCAGATATAGTTGTTATGACCCCACCAGGTGCCAATCCTCATACATACGAACCGTCTCCTAACCAAATGAGGGCTATTAGCAACGCAAAAATTTATTTCAAAGTAGGATCTGGTATAGATTTTGAAAGAACATGGATGGATAAGTTAGAAAGTTTGAATCCGGATATGGTTATTATAGACGGATCAAAAGGTATAGAGATTATAGACAACGACCCACATATCTGGTTATCGCCACAAAATGCGATAAAGATGACAGAAAATTTTTATAATGAACTTATTAAGATAGATCCGGCTAGTAAAGACCTATACGAACAAAATAAAAATAAATTTGTCGAAAGATTGATGGGTCTGGATAAAGAACTAAAAAACAAGTTTAGCCGATATGAAAATAGAGCCTTTCTTACATACCACCCATCTTTTGGATATCTCGCAAAAGATTACGATCTTGTCCAGATTGCAGTTGAATCAGAAGGAAAAGAACCCACACCGCAGGGCACTCGCCGATATGTCGATCTTGCAAGGGATTTAAATATATTTTATATATTTTTAGAGCCTCAGTTTCCTAAAAGATACGCAGAAGCTATAGCGGAAGAGATCGGTGGTGAGATAGTTTATATCGATCCGCTTCCGGAAAATTATATAGAAAACATGATAAAATTGTCAGATATGCTTGTTCTAGAGTTTGAGTAGATATATATGAACGATCAAAAAAAGACCGTATTAGAATTAAAGGATATACAAGTATCTTTTAATAATAACATTGTTCTTGATAAGATAAACCTATCCGTTAAAGAGAACGATTTTCTGATGATCATAGGGCCAAACGGTGGGGGGAAGACAACCCTTTTAAAGGTAATACTTGGATTGATAAAGCCAGATAAAGGTACTATCAACGTTTTTGGAAAAAATCCTAAAGAAGGAAGAAGTTTAATTGGATATTTACCTCAATACTCTGTTTTTGACCGAAATTTCCCAATCAACGTCTTTAACGTGGTTCTTACCGCAAGATATAATGGTTTTAAGAGATATTCTAAGGAGGATAAAAATATCGTGATCGATGTATTAAAGAGTGTTGGTATGTTGGATTATAAAGATCGACAGATCAGTAATCTCTCTGGTGGAGAACTACAACGTGTATTATTGGCTAGAGCCTTGGCAAGAAAACCAAAATTACTTTTACTCGACGAACCGACGGTAAGTATAGATGTGAAAACACAAATCTCTTTTTATAAATTTCTTTTAAAGGTTAGAGAAAAAATGACCATCATTATAGTAACCCATGACATCGGATTCGTTTATTCGTATATCGATACGATTGCCTGTCTAAACCAGAGGTTATACTATCATGGTCCTAAAACGGGAGGGTTAAGTGAGATAAAGAAAATGTACGGGATACCAGTAGAATTGATACTCCATGATACCCCATATAGAATTTTAGGAGAACATAAATAAATGGTGCTCGAACTATTCCAATACGAATTTATGAGAAACGCTTTTATTGCTGCGATTCTAGCAAGCGTAGTCTGTGGAATTACTGGTACATATATCGTCATAAAAAAGATTGTATTTATAAGTGGGGGAATATCTCATGCCTCTTTTGGTGGTGTTGGATTGGGGTATTTGATTGGGGTTAATCCTTTGATAACTGCAATTCCTTTTGCTGTTTTATCCGCGATTGGTCTTGGTATCATAAATAAAAAAACCAGAATAGATGAAGATGCTATAATCGGAATAATATGGAGCGTTGGTATGGCATTAGGACTTATCTTTATAAGTTTAAAGCAGGGATACGCTCCAGACCTTTTCAGTTATTTATTTGGAAGCATTCTTACCGTTACTTCTTTTGATCTAATCCTGATGTTCGTATTGGATGTGATCATCGTTGCTATTGTCTATCTTTTTTATAAGGAATTTTTGTCCATATCTTTCGATGAAGAATTCTCTACCGTGATAGGAATTCCGACAGATGCATTGTATCTATTACTTTTATCTATGATTGCGTTGAGTATAATTGTCTTGATAAGGGTCGTTGGTATTATTCTTTTAATGGCTTTATTGACTATACCTTTTCTGATAAGTAGACAGTTTATTTCTGATAACCTCCGAAATTTGATGATATCTTCGTCCATAATAAGTGCTATTTTAGTGATAATCGGTCTGTTAATATCATACGCGCTCGATTTAATCCCTAGTGCGACTATAGTTCTTATATTATCTATAGCATTTATTTTTGTTTTTTTGATCAAGAACTCTATACCAAAATCAGGTTAAAACCAAATATTCATTTGTATTATGGATTTGAACTCGCTTAGAAAAAAGTTATCCGATGAGATTATTGATTTTTATATAAATGACGGAATAAAAGAGCTTTACCCTCCACAGGAAGATGCCATAAATGCAGGTGTCCTTGATGGTGAGAACCTCGTGATAGCGATACCTACCGCATCTGGTAAGACGATGATAGCAGAGCTGGCAATGTTAAACTCAATAAAAAATGGTGGAAAAGCCATCTATATAGTTCCTTTAAGAGCATTAGCAAGCGAAAAATATGAAAAGTTCAAAAAATTCGAGATATTCGGTTTAAGTATAGGTTTATCACTTGGTGATTACGAAATAAGCGACGAACATCTTGGAGATAACGATATAATCGTTGCAACGTCTGAAAAAGTGGATTCTCTCATGAGAAATAATGCAAAATGGTTAGATAAGTTAAGTGTTATGGTGATAGATGAAATCCACCTGATCAACGATCCAAATAGAGGACCCACATTGGAGATAATAATTAATAGGCTTAAAAGATTGAACAAAAACATTCAGACGATAGGATTAAGTGCAACGATAGGTAATGCTGAAGAAATTGCAGATTGGTTAAATTCTAAGCTTATTTTGAGTGATTGGAGACCAATAAAACTTTTCAATGGCGTATTTTTGAATGGAAGCATCTATTTCAAAGATAACAGATCCAAATATAGAGAAGTAAAGATAAACAACAACAGGTGTATGGATAATGTAATTCTTTTAGTAGAGGACATGATCAAGAATGGCGGGCAATCTTTGGTCTTTGCCAACACTAGAAAGAATTCTGAAAGGTATGCAAAGAAGATATCCGATTATTTGAAAGCAGAGAGACTGATCGATACCGATGAAAGAATAAAAGATCTATCTAAAAAGATTCGAGAGATAGATGATACAGATATTAGCCTATCTTTATCAAAGATAGTATCTTCTGGAGTTGCATTTCATCATGCTGGTCTATCTAACAGCCACAGAAAGATAATCGAGGAAGGTTTTAAAGACGGGATATTAAAGGTTATAGTAGCTACACCCACATTATCGGCCGGGGTGAACCTACCAGCAAGGAGAGTGATAATATCCAGCTATAGAAGATACAACTCCGATTTTGGAAACGTTCCTATTCCAGTCTTGGATTATAAGCAAATGGCTGGTCGGGCTGGAAGGCCTGGTTTAGACCCGTTTGGAGAGGCTATTGCTATAAGCAAGAGTGAAAACGAGCTTGATTTTATATTTGAAAACTATATATTTGCCGATCCTGAAGAGATATGGAGCAAGTTGGGTACGGAGAATACTTTAAGGTCTCATATTCTATCTGCAATAATAAGTTTTGCCAAGAGCCGCGATGAGGTTTTAGATTTTTTATCAAACACATTTTTTGCATATCAGAACGATCTTTGGAAGATAGATTCAGTAGTTAGAAATATCATATTTTTCTTGGAAGAGAACGGATTCATCGAATTTGACAGCAATGATGAAAGAAGATTCTATCCAACTGATCTGGGAAGATTGGTTTCAAGGTTGTATATAGATCCATTGTCAGCAAGTATAATGGTAAACAGGTTAAAATCTTTAGAATATTTTGAAGATGTAGAAAAAGACCTAGCTTATCTTCATATTATCTGCATGACACCCGATATGCAAAAGATCTATCTTACAAAGAATGAAGAGATTAAGCTTTACGAATTCGTTAGATCAAATAAAGAATTGTTACATTATTTAGATCAAGATGAGATAGATGATTGGATTTTATCATCTTTAAAGACGGCATTGATTATAAAAGAATGGATAGATGAAAAGAGAGAGAAAATTATATGCAAAAAATATAATATAGGTCCTGGTGATCTTGCCAATATTATAGATACGGCAGAATGGCTTACAAGAGCGTTGTATAGCATTGCATATTATTTAAACTTTCCTTATTATTATGATATAAAAAATTTATCTATACAGGTACGTAAAGGGACAAAAAGGGAACTGATGGAGCTTGTCAGGCTTAAAAACATAGGACGAGTTCGAGCGAGAAGGTTGTATAATGCAGGGTATAGGTCTATAGAAGACCTGAAAAGAGCGAATGTCGAAGATCTATCTAAAATAAAAGGTATAAATGTCTTGCTTGCATCATCCATATTAAAAGAGTTGGAGGATTACGATGAATACTAACATTTTTGGTGGAAGAGTTGTAGTTAAAGATGTTAATGTCTTCATAAAAGAGCTTAAAGAGATAGGCGACCCATATATCTTACAGGTGGTCGATACAAGTTATCTTATAAGCATCGATCAGATATATCTTGCTGTGCGAAAAACGATAGAATCGTTCAATATGGGTAATAATATATCTAACGACCCCTCAATAGAGTTTCTGCTTTATTTATCAGGTAAAAGAAGCATAGACAAAGCGATAGAGATGGGAATCAAAGACGGAGAGAATTATGCAGTCTTTGTAATCTGCGACGAAGATGCAGATAAATTAGAACAAGATATAAAAGAAAGGTTTGCCATCAAGCAGATCGATATCGAGGATTTAATTCGGTATGATTCATCAAAAAAAAATAAAGTGATGGATTTTTATAATATAACAAATGAAGAGATAGATGCAGTCGGAGAGAAAAAGCTTCCAAGACTTATATTAGAACGCGAAGTCCTATTAGACTTGCTTAAATAAAATTTGTAGAATATTCTTCGTTCTTATTCATCCATTCTATATAGTTACAATAAGGACAACCATAATTCCATATTTTTTTATTATACAGCACTTTTAAGAGTTTTATTCCATGTTCTTTGCATAGTTCGTTTGTTATAACCAACCGTCCTTTTTTAGGCAATGGCAGAGAAAAATCACAAACTGGGTATCTTGAACAACCGACAAACCTCGTACCTCTCCGTGATCTTATTATCACTAAATCACCACCACACTTCTCGCATCGTCCTATTATTTTATCTCCTTTTATCTTATCGTACAATTCTTTTGAGATATCCTTCTCATTATCTCTCAATCTTTCGAATATCTCAGATAACAAATCTCTGGACTCGTTTATCACGTCTTCTCCTGGGATCTTGCCTTCTGCGATAGAATACATATCTTCTTCGAGTTTACTCGTCATATCTACCTTTGTTATATCTGGAGCATATTTTTCGAGTGTTTCTATTACAGTCTTTGCTATTTTCGTCGATTTAAGAGGATTGTCATAAACGTAACCCCTCGTGTAAAGTTTTCTTATAATGTCATGCCTAGTCGATTTTGTCCCTAACCCTAACGTCTCCATCTTTTGAATAAGCTTACCTTGACTATACCTGTGTGGAGGATTTGTCTTTTTCTTTTCTAACTTGATATTGCAGACAATAACACGGTCTTTCTTGATTAATTTTGGTAATACGACCTCTTGTATGTTTTTATAATAATACACAGATCTCCATCCTTTATCTAAAAATTTTGATCCGTTGGCACGGAATATTTCCCCATTTATATCTATCTCTACCTTTGTGTTCTCCATCGTAGATCTGTCATATAAAGATGCCAAAAATCTTCTGGTGATCAACTCGTAAATCTTCCAATCTTGATCCTTTAATCTTTCGTATCTCACAGGATGGATAGATGGATGATCTTTCGTTTGTTTACCTCTTTTAATCAGTGTAGTATCTATTTTTTTATCTAACAATTCTTTTGCACAACTGGAAAACTCATCTGATTTAGATAACATCCCTAATATCTTTTCAATCTCTATTCCAGCATAAGAAGTATTATCGGTTCGAGGATAGGATATCAAACCACGATTGTATAGTTTTTCTGCAATATCCATTGCTTTTGATACCGTAAAACCTATTGATGACACTGCTTTTAAGAAAGATGTAGTATTAAAAGGAAGCGGCGGATCGGTCTTTATAATATTTTTTTCTATCTCTGTTACGACACCCTTTTTTACTTTGGTTATAACTTTTTCTATCTTTTTAGCCTCGTTCTCATCTTTAAACCGATTTTTTTTATGTTTAGCAAGAAATTTCTCCCCATTTTTTAAGCATTCCGCATATATCTCCAAATATGGTTCTGGCACAAAATTATATATCTCATCATCTTTTCTTTTTATTAAAGCTAAAGTTGGTGTCTGCACTCTTCCTACGGATAGATAACTGTTTCCTAAACGCTTTGCCGAAAGAGATAAGAATCTGGTCAGACTTGCACCCCATATCAGATCGATGATACTTCTCACATTAGCAGAATTTGCAAGATTATAATCCATATCCAAAAGATTGGAGAAGCTTTTTATAATCTCTTCCTCCGTTATTGCACTATATTTTGCTCTTTTGATCCTGATATTTTTATTAACGTCTAATATAACATCTAATGCTTCAACACCGATCAACTCCCCCTCTCTATCGTAATCAGTAGCAATAATAACTTCATCGGCATCTTTACCCAATTTTTGCAATGCTTTTATATATTTTTCAGATATAGGCTTTTTTTCTATATCTGACCACAAAAGGTCTTCTGGTGGAATATCCGACCAATTATTTTTGTCATCAGGAAATTTTAGTCTTAGAATATGACCTTTAAGACCTATGACATCTACATTATACCCTTCTTTTGTAGAAAACGAATAGACATTTATATTTTCGAGTCTTCTAGTCTTATAATCTTTGTTAGATAATATATCCGTGATTCTTTTAGCGGTGCTATTCTTCTCGGTTATTATTAAGCGATTCAAATATATTTCCTCAATAGATTGATAACCTCTTTTGGATCACTTCTACCTTTGGATAAAGCCATCACCTTACCAACCAGATAGTTCAATGCTTTATCATTTTTATTACGATAATCTTTCACAGCATCCGGATTCTCTTCGATAACCTTCTTGACAAGTAGCAATACCTCATCTTCTCCAACCTTTCCAAATCCTCTCTTTTTAATTATCTCTTCTGGGTCTTTTCCGCTATCTATAATCTCTCTTATCAATTCTACCATATTTCTATCGGTTATCTCGCCTAATACAAATTTTTTTAAGATCCGTATCATCTTATCAGCAGTCAGGTTTGACTCTTTTATATTTATATCTCTATAGTTTAACTCACCTTTGACAACATCCGCTATCCAGCTAGCCGCAACGCTCGGATCTATCTCTTTGGATATGATCTCAAAATAATTTGCAATAGCTATATCAGACGTTAAAGATCTTGCATGCTCTTCTTTTATTCCATACTCCTTAATAAATCTCTGTCGTTTAGCATCAGGTAATTCTGGTATCTCATTACGGAGTCTTGTCTCCCACTCTTTAACATTCATCAAGGGAATATCCGGTTCCGGAAAATATCTATAATCTTCCTCCTCCTCTTTCGTTCTGAGCAGGATGGTTATACCCCTCTGTTCATCATAATGTCTTGTCTCTCGCTTTATATGAATATTTTTCATTCTAAGGTTTTTATGTCGTGTTTTTTCGTAGAGTAATGCTTTTTCTACACCTTTATGAGAAGATATATTTTTTACCTCGGTTCTGCCCCCGCCTTTTAAAGAGATATTCGCGTCAATTCGCATGGCACCTTCTAAGTTACCATCAAACACATCCAAATAATCTAGGATACTTCTCAATTTATCTAAAAATCTTCTTGCCTCTTTAGGGCTTCTTAAATCTGGTTCTGTAACAATCTCCAATAAAGGCATACCAGATCTATTATAATCTACCAACGTATATTTGGAATGTCCCATACCGCCTATATGCATTAATTTGGCAGGATCCTCTTCAATATGAACTCTATTGATCCTTATAACCTTCTCTCCGGCATCCGTCGTTATGGTGACCCTTCCATCTTTTGCAAGTGGAAAATCGTACTGTGATATCTGATAACCTTTTGGCAGATCCGGATAAAAATAGTTCTTACGATAAAATAAGGTCTGATCTAACAACTTACATTCCAAGGCTAAAGCCACTTTTATTCCAAACTCAACCGCTTTTTTGTTTAGTGCTGGTAAAGAACCAGGCAATCCCAAACAGACAGGACAAGTATGCGTGTTAGGTTCAGAATTATGATAAGATGTAGAACAACCGCAAAAAAGCTTGCTTTTAAGTTTGTTAAGTTGTACGTGAATTTCCAGTCCTATTATAACATCTGAATCTGGATTAATCTCATTTGGTTGCGGATTTTCATGCATTGGTAAATCTTCAATCTCTGGATAAGATTGAAAAACGCGTGGTTTTTCATCATTATGCATTAGAACAACTCCCATACTTTTTTCTGGTAATTTGTATTTAACTCATAAATCTTGGCTATATCTATTATATCAGGCTCACAAAAGGCTTTACCTATCAACTGCATTCCTATAGGCAATCCTTCTGAAAAACCACAGGTTATATTCAAAGATGGAAGACCTGCCAAATTTACTGGAACCGTAAATATATCTGATAAATACATAGATACCGGATCATCAATCTTTTCCCCCAACCTAAATGGCTTATAAGGCATAGTCGGTGTGACTATTGTGTCAAGTTTCTCTTTGTCAAAAATATTGTTAAAATCGTCTATTATCATACTCCTTATCTTGAGTGCTTTTAGATAGTATCGTCCATAATATCCTGCTGAAAGCGCAAACGTCCCCATAAGAACTCTCCTCTTAACCTCTCGTCCAAATCCTTTCTTTCTAATTTTAGAAAAAGTACTATCCCAATTCAGTTCTTCATCAAGGCTAAATCCATAATGAGTCCCATCAAATCTTGCTAAATTGGATGATGCTTCGCTCATTGATATTATATAATAAGAAGGTAGAGCGTACCTTATATTGGGCAAATCTATCTCTTTATATTCTATTCCAAGATCATCTAATTTATAGATAGCATTCCATACACTATTTAAAACATCTTTATCTATACTATTATCGTTAAAAAGAGTTGTTAATACTCCTATTCTTTTTTTTCTCTTACTTTTATCAGTCTTATGATTATTTATAATCTTTTCTCTATCTTCCAACGATATAGAAGTAGAATCTTTTGGATCTTTACCCGATATGATATTTAAAACAGTCTCTGCATCTTTTATCGATGTAGCCATACTTCCTATACATTCTATAGAACTTGCATAAGCTATCAATCCATATCTTGATACCAGACCATACGTAGGTTTTATTCCAATAATCCCGCAAAACGATGAAGGACATCTGACAGATCCACCTGTATCAGTACCTAAAGCCACCATGCATTCTCCTGCAGCAACAGCAGCAGCACTGCCACCAGATGACCCCCCGGGAACCCTATCATTCTTCCATGGATTTAACGTAGGGCCAAAAAAACTTGTCTCGGTAGTAGAGCCCATTGCAAACTCGTCCATATTGGTCTTACCAATTATGATACCCCCTTCTCTCTTTAATTTTTCAATAATCGTCGCATCGAACGGTGGAATATAGCCTTTTAACATCTTAGATGCACAGGTGGTCTCGATCCCTTTGGTAGATATATTATCTTTTACCGCGATAGGCACTCCTAGAAGTCTTCCTTTTCTCTCTACTTCCCCTTTATCAATCTTTTTAGCATCTTCTATCGCTTCTTTACGAATAGTTATAAACGCATTTAATCTGCTTTTATTTATCTTGTCTATTAACTTGGATATAGTCTCTTCCGTCTCTCCATTATTTACAATATCCTTAAAACCCTCGATTCCTCTCTTAAAACTTTTCATTGACACCCCACTAATACGTCTTTGCAAGATATACTTTTATCTTGCTATCATCTCCACACAAAACACATCTACCATCCTCTTTCTCACCTACGATCTCGCCTAATATTTTCAATCCTGTCATCCTCTCTATCTCCTCTCCGCAAGATTCTTTACCACACCAACTTACTTTATAAACGTATCTTTTCCTTGTTTCACCGGCAACAGCTAATTTTTCAATATTATTATATTCGACTATTCTACTAACCATCTCTCTCTCAGCTTTATTGTACAAATCATAGACCATCTTCTTGCTTTCTTTCTCTATCCATCCATTAATATCTTTTTCTTTGATCGATACCTTCTCGTTTGTATCTCTTCTGCTTATAATTACAGAATCCTTCTCTATATCTCTCAGTCCAATCTCTATTCTAAAAGGTACCCCTTTTAGTTCCCATTTATAATATTTAGCTCCAGGTCTTTCATCCGATTTATCAAGTTTTACTCTATATCGAGTTTTCAATCTATCATACACACTCTCACATTTTTTTATAATTTGTAATTCATGTTCTTTCTTAATAATCGGGATTATAACTATCTGAATAGGTGCAATCTCTGGCGGAATGACCAGTCCTTTATCATCACCATGTATCGAGATCATCGCTGCGATACACCGCTCAGATATGCCGTAACAAGTCTGGTTAACATAATTCTGTCTTCCGTTCTTGTCTTCGTATGTTATCCCAAACGTTCTGGCAAAGTTATCTTTAAGGTTATGTATAGTACCTATCTGAAGCGTCTTACCATCGGGCATTATTGTATCTATCGCAATAGTATAATCCGCACCGGCAAATTTGTCCCAATCAGGCCTTTTGTTTATCATTACAGGGATGCAAAGACGTTTAAAAAATGATTTATATATTTCAATGGCTTTTTTAACCTGTTTTTCGGCATCTTCGTAATTTTCATGAGCAGTATGCGCCTCTTTAAAAGATGATATCTCTCTGTTTCTTACGAGCGGTTTGGTTCCTTTTGTCTCGTAACGATAAGTATTTACTATCTGATATACCAATATAGGTAGATCTGCATGGCTTCTTATCCAGAGTTTGAATATAGGGTATATTGCGGTCTCTGATGTTGGTCTTAATGCCAACGGTACGTCGAGATCATCTAGACCACCTTTTGTTACCCAATATACCTCATTTTGAAAACCTTTTATATGCTCTGCCTCTTTCATAAATTCTTGTTCCGGTATCAATAACGGAAAATACGTCTCTTTATGACCAGTATTATCTAAAAGCTCTCTTAATATATCGTAAGTGTATTTTCGTATCTTAAACCCAAAAGGACACCAGACATACAACCCTTTTACCGGGTATCTAACATCGATTATTCTGGCTAATCTGAGAATATCGTTATACCACTCTGAAAAAGAACCTTTTTTATCCATGATCAATTTTTACACCATCTAATCTTTCTTTAAATATTTTCCTAATATCATAAATAAACTACTTCACCTATACAAAATTATATAATGCAGATAGGATACATAATAGGATTGCAAAATGGATACAGAAGATGTATTTATAAGGATGAAAAATGTTTTTACGGAATTTTCAACGATATTAGGAGATAATACAAAGGTAAATGTAATAGCTGCTCCTTTATCTGTAAAAGATGCAATAGGGACACCGGTTAAAAATGATTATCCGCTTCAACGGGGTGTTGAAAAACTCATGGAAGCTAATGTATTGGGTTCCAAAGGTCAGGCATACACCGATCATTATGGAAATTTCTATGGATCCTTGAGAGATGTCTTATCACTAAAACTCAAAGATAATTATGAGCGGGCGGTATTTATAGCGACGTTTAACGCTCTTTTAAGAGTTTTCAAAATTGTAAATAATACTATACATTGTAAAAATGAAGAGATGGAGTATTGTGGCAAAATAATCGCAAAAAGCATAAAAAAGAAGTATTGTACCGTTAAAAATATATGGCTCGTTGGGCCTCAGCCAAGAATATTAGAAAATTTGTCTAACAATTTTATCGTGAGGGTAACCGATAGAGATATCAACAAAATTGGAAAAAGGATCTTAGGAGGGAACAACAATATAATAATAGAAAATCCTGTTATCGGTCCTGAATTATCTGAATGGGCAGATTTAATAATTGCTACAGGTTCTATATTCGTTAATAACACGTTCGGTGATATTCTTGCTTGTGATAAACCGATCTTGCTCTATGGCACCACAGCTTCGGGTCCTGCTCATGCTCTAGGCATACCAAGATGTTGTCCTTGCAGTAGATAATAGAACTGATTCACGTTACAGTTAATCCATAGGTGGTGTATATCTTGGATGATTATTTGGGAAAGATGTTAAGGATGCAGGATGAATGATCTTATTTAAGATAGAAATAATCATCTGCATCTATTATATCAAATAAGGCAATATATTTATATAGAAGAATATTGTAAAGCTATCACTTAAATGGTCTTTCATGAAGCTCAATAAAATTCAAGAATACCAAATCTAAGTTTATTCGGATAAAATTTTAAAACAGGAGAAAAAAATGCCAAAGATACATCGTCCAAAACGTGGGTCACTTGCATTTAGTCCAAGAAAACGGGCTAAAAAAGAGAGAGTTGGTTTTAAAACCTGGCCAGAATCGAGTGAGACAAAATTATTAGGTTTTGCAGGATATAAAGCAGGAATGACATATATAGTATTTAATGATGAGCGAAAAAACAGTATAACCGCTGGTAGCAATGTATTTTGTCCTGTAACAATAATAGAGACACCAAATATTAGGGTAGCAGGTATAAGAGCATATACAAAGGCATATGATGGATTAAAACCATTAACCGAGGTATGTACAACAAACTTGGAAGAAGATGTTGGAAGGAGGATACCAATTCCAAAAAACAAAAATATAGAGGATTTTGCAAAAATAGAGGATAATATCGGTATAATATCAGAAATTCGGGCAATCATCTATACGAAACCCTTTTTAGTCAAAGGCGTCCCTAAAAAATCGCCTGATATTATGGAGATAAAGATTGGTGGAGATGACATTAACGATATTCTCGAATATTCTAAAAGGATCCTTGGAAAGGATTTAAATATAAGAGATATATTCTCTGAAGGAGAGTTTATTGATGTCTCTGCAGTAACAGTAGGAAAAGGGATACAAGGGGCAGTAAAACGATGGGGTATAATCCTTCAGAAGAGGAAACAAGGAAGAGGCGGTAAAAAAAGACATACTGGAAATTTAGGGCCATGGTTCCCGTCTAGAGTACGATGGACTGTTCCTATGGCTGGACAGATGGGATATCATAAACGGACGGAATATAACAAAGAAATTCTTAAGATAGGTGATAAAGGAAGCGAAATTACGCCTGCCGGTGGATTCGTTAATTATGGCATCGTTAACAATTCATACATCATGGTTAAAGGAAGTATTCCTGGACCAAAAAAGAGATTTATTGCGATGAGAAAAGGGATAAGGATTAATCCAAACAGACAAAGCCATTTAGGTTCTCCTATCGAATATATAAGTCTAGAATCACAGCAATGATGTTTTATGATTAATATAAATATATTAAGTATTGATGGAAGCATAAAAGAGACGGTTGATCTGCCTGATATATTCAATGAGCCGTATAGGCCCGATCTAATCAAAAAGGCAGTATTATCTCTTCAATCACGAAGATATCAACCGCATGGTGTAAAGCCTTATGCAGGATACGATACATCTGCAGAATCGTGGGGTGTTGGGCGGGGAGTTTCGAGAATACCTAGGATTAAAAATGGAAGAAGGGCAGCTAGATCGCCAGGTGCCGTAGGTGGTAGAAGAGCGCACCCTCCAAAAGTAGATAAAATCTTTGAAGAGAAGATGAATAAAAAAGAGATGAAAAAAGCGCTTAAATCTGCTATTGCAGCTACTGCTAATATAGACCTAGTCGTATCAAGAGGGCATCGTATAGGAGATTTAGCCCTTCCTCTTGTAATAGAGAGAAAAATAGAGGAGATCGACAAGACTAAGCATTTAGAAGATGTATTAAAGAAGATTGGAGTATATACCGATATAGAACGAGCTAAAGATATAAAAATACGGAGTGGTAGAGGGAAGATGCGAGGTAGAAGATATAAAGGCAAAAAAAGTATTCTCTTTGTTGTTAAAGAAGATAAAGGTCTTGGATACGCGGCGAGAAACTTGGTTGGTGCTGATTTTTCTACGGTAAATGGTTTAAATGTAGAGTTGCTTGCACCTGGGACAGATGCTGGAAGGTTAGTTGTATGGTCTGAGGCGGCAATATCATCATTAAAAGAGAGGAGCTGGTAGTCATGATTCTTAAAAGACCGATTATAACAGAAAAATCGATGTTGTACATGGAGAATAATAATACTATCTGTTTCATCGTCGATAACATGTCTAACAAGGAGCGTATTAAAAAAGAGTTTGAGGAGACATACGAGGTAAAAGTAGATAAAATAAATACTATGATGACCCCTAATGGTAAAAAAAAGGCTATAATAAAGATATCTGATGAATTTAATGCAGAAGATATTGCTATAAAACTTGGGTTTATGTGATCAAGATGGGTAAAAGAATAATATCTCAGAATAGAGGTAAGGGAACCTCGACTTATAGAGCTCCGCCTAAAAGACGTAAAGAGCCATTGATTCATCCGAAAGCAGAAGAGACTCTTTGTGGAGAGATTACAGAGTTGGTTCATGATCCTGCAAGACATTCTGTTTTTGCAAGAGTAGCCATTAATAATAAGATTGTTAAACCGATTTTGGCAGTAGAAGGTAATTATGTTGGCCAGAAAATTTTTTTTGGAGAGAATGTAGAGACAACCATTGGAAACACGCTCCCTTTATCTAAAATTCCTGATGGATCTTTGGTTTGTAATATTGAATCAAAACCGGGAGATGGTGGTAAATTTGTGAGAGCTACAGGTACATATGCCACAGTAATCTCTCATGAAGGTGATAAAACGTATTTAGAGCTTCCTAGTGGTGTAGTAAAAATAATAAATTCTAAATGTAGAGCCACTATTGGTATCGTAGCTGGTGGAGGAAGAAAAGAAAAACCTTTTGTAAAGGCAGGAAAAAGGTATCATTCTTTAAAGAGTAAAGCTGCCAAATATCCGAGAACGAGTGCAGTTAAGATGAATTCTGTAGATCATCCTTTTGGTGGTGGTGGGCATAAGCATATAGGGAGAGCTAAAACTGTATCAAGGAATACACCACCTGGTAGAAAAGTTGGTTCCATCAGTGCTAAAAAGACGGGTAAGAGGGGATAAACGATGGCAAAAAAAGATAGAAAGGTTCAAAGAGTAGAAAAGATATATAGTTATAGAGGATATACTTTAGAAGAGTTAAGAAAGATGGATATTATCACACTTTCATCAATCTTACCTTCAAGGATAAGAAGGAAGATTAATCGAGGATTTAGAAATAGTGAAAAAAAATTATTAAAAAGGATGAAAGAGAAGAATAACGTCAGGACACATTTAAGAGATATGATCATACTTCCATCGATGGTTGGAAGGACTGTTAAGATACACAATGGTAAAGAGTTTATATCCGTCGAGATTCAGCCTGATATGATAGGGCATTATCTGGGTGAGTTTGCATTGACGCGAAAAGAAGTAAAACATGGAAGTGCTGGTCTAGGCGCTACGAGATCGAGTAAGTTTATACCATTAAAATGAGGTGTTTTAGGTGCCTAGTAGACATAGATATGCAGTAAAAGAGATAGACCCGTTACATGATGTTGTATCCTATGGAAGAGAATTACCTATCTCTTTAAAACATTCTATAGAGATTTGTAGAGAGATAAAGGGTATGTCTTTAGAAGATGCTAAAAATTATTTAAATGATGTAATCCTTTTAAAAAGGGCGGTACCGTTCAAGAGATTTAATAAGAAGGTAGCACATAAACGTATAGAAGGATGGGATGCAGGCAGATATCCTAAAAAGGCGTCAATGGCAATATTACGATTGTTGAATAATCTGGAAAAGAATGCGGAATATAAAGGGCTTGATGTGGAGAACTTAGTGATCAAACATGCGAGTGCAAGTAAAGGACGTGTCATAATGCATTATTTTCCACGGGCAATGGGTAGAAGTACACCAAAAAGAAGAATTACTACAAATATAGAGTTATTGGCAAAAGAGGTAGGAAGTGAGGAATGAATGTCTATAGAACGTAAATTTATATCTGAATATATTGAGAGGGCTCGGCTGAGTGAATTTCTTGCTAAATCTCTGAGTAATGCTGGTTTTGGTGGTTCAGAAATCAATCGAACCCCATTAGGCACTCAGATTATCACTTATGTAGAAAAACCCGGTTTGGTCATTGGTAAGGGTGGAGAGAATATAAGAAGCATAACAGAAGAGGTTAAACGAAAATTTAAATTTGATAATCCCCAAATAGAGGTATTAGAGGCAAAAAAAACAAGATTGAACCCTTTGATTATGGCAAATAAACTTGCAACTCTGCTTGAGCGCGGATGGTATTTTAGAAGAGCAGGTCATTCTATATTGAATGAGATAATGGGTGAGGGCGCTTTAGGATGTGAGATAAAGATTTCAGGGAAGCTTACTGGTCCCAGGTCGAGAATGGAAAAATTCATTAAAGGTTACATAATCCATTCGGGAGAGCCCGTATATGATATCGTAGAGACAGGCTTTGCGATTGCCAAGAAAAAATTAGGGGTTATCGGTGTAAGTGTTCGTATAATACCGCCTGATGCAAAATTACCTGATAAATATAATATCTTAGATGCAGATGACAGAGGTGATAATGTTGACAGTGATGAAAGCGAGTGAGATACGTGAGATGGATAAAGATAAGAGAGAAAAAACTCTAAAAAACCTTCAATATAATCTTATCAAGAGAAGAGGGGAGATATCAAGCGGTGGCGCATTAAAAAATCCTGGTGAGATAAAAGAGATAAAAAGGGCTATAGCACGTATCAAGACTGTTGAGAATGAGCTTAGAAGAGAAGGAAGAAATCAAAGCAGAACCAAGATTCGTAGCACCTCCTGGTGAATGATAAAGCACAGTCAAGAGTGAAGAACATCACAAATCGAAGATTTGTGAGCTACGAAGCAAGGCTTCGTAACATTTGTTTTCATAATAAGATAAATATAAATAAATCTGTAAAATGAGATTAAAACCTAACAATATCCAATATCACGAATTGATTGGATTAGATGTCCAGATAAAAGATTCGGTCAATCCTTATCTGATCGGATTGAGTGGAAAAGTAATAGATGAGACGAAAAACTTGTTTATACTCCAAAAAGATGCGTCTATTAAAAAAATTCCGAAGATAGGGACAAAATTTGTATTTAAGAATCCTAAATGTAACGAATCTTGGAACGAGATCCTCATAGATGGGGCATTATTGTTAGGTAGACCTGAAGATCGAATTAAAAAAATGACATTAAAAAGGTGTAAATATTATGAGCGCGATTGGGTATAATGTTCCTATCCCGGAAGAAGAATGCAAAGATCAAAACTGTCCTTTTCATGGGATTTTGTCGATAAGAGGACAAGTTTTTGTGGGAAAGGCGGTAAGTCAGAGCGATAAAACTATTGTCGTAAAGAGGGAACGAAACCATTATGTAAAGAAGTATAAGAGGTATGAACGAAGAACATCCAAGATTCATGCACATAATCCGCCATGTATCAAGGTGAATAAAGGAGATACTGTAAGAATAGCCGAATGTAGACCTATCTCCAAGACGGTATCTTTTGTTGTGATCGAAAAATTATAATTTTATAAAATAATTTAAGATGAGATTAATATGAGGGCAATAAGATCAAATGTTTCAAAAGCTCTTCAAAAAAAGTCTAGATTGATTTGTGCGGACAATAGCGGAGCTACGTTATTAGAGATAATTGCAGTTAAAGGATACAGGGGTGTTAAACGGAGATATCCTAAAGCTGGTATAGGGGATGTTGTGGTAGTAAGCATAAAGAAAGGTGTCCCGGAGATGAGAAAGCAGGTATCAACCGCTGTGATAATAAGACAGAGAAAAGAATATAAAAGACCAGACGGTTCTACAATACAGTTTGAAGATAATGCTGCCGTTCTTATGGATGAATCAGGAGAAACTAAAGCATCGGAAATAAAGGGTCCTGCAGCTAAAGAGGCTGCTGAAAGATTTCCAAAGATTGCATCTTTAGCATCTATTATTATATAAGGTGTATAAAAATGGTTAAGAATACTAATGCAAGATCTAAACAGCCGAGAAAACAACGAAAGTTCCTCTATACTGCACCGCTTCATATCAGACAAAAATTTGTAGGTGCGCACCTTAGCAAGGAGTTAAGGGAAAAATATGGAAAAAGGTGTATCTCTTTAGTAAAAGGTGATAAAGTTCTCCTGGTACGAGGCGATGATAAAGGTAAGGAGGGAAAAGTCTTAAAGGTCGATCTTAAAAGAGTAAAAATATGGATAGAGGGTATTTCGTTGGCAAAAGCTGATGGAACAGAGGTTCCAAGAGCAATACATCCTTCTAACGTAATCATAACTAGATTAAATTTAGAAGACGAAGAAAGAAAGAAAATTTTGGAGAGGAGATAGATTGACAGCATATCAAAAGAGATTATCGGTACCTAATTTATATCCTATCAGCAAAAAAAGCAATAAATGGGTCGTAAAACCTAGTCCAGGTCCCCATTCTTATAAAAAGAGCCTTCCTTTATTGGTCTTTCTTAGAGATTTTTTGAAAAAGGTAGACACAAAAAAAGAGGCAAAATATGCACTAGAAAAAGGTTTGGTACTGGTAGATGGTAGGGTGCGTAAAGCATATCGATTTCCAGTTGGTTTATTCGATGTTATAACTCTTGTACCTGAAAGTTTGAGTTATAGGGTACTGCTGACCTCTAAAGGTAATTTGACTTTAAAACAAGTGGAAGACGCCAATGTAAAGTTATGCAGAATAAATACTAAACAAAAGGTGAAGGGTGGAGCGATTCAGATAGGGCTACATGATGGAACGACTCTGCATCTCAACGAGAGTTATAAAACTAAAGATTCTTTACTATTATCCATCCCTGATAAAAAGATTCTAAAGAATTTAAGGTATGAAGAAGAATCGCTAGTTATAGTTACTGGTGGTAAACATATAGGAACAATAGGAAAGATAAAAAAGATTGAGATGAAAGAGGGATCTAGTCCTAATATGGTTACAATTGAGTCACAAACAGGCATATTTGATACGATAGACGATTATGTATTTGTTATTGGAGAAGAAAAGCCAGAGTTGGATGGATTAATATGACTGAGGAGAACTTGATGAGGATACCTCGTGTGCATAAGGTTGTTGTACATATTGGCGTAGGAGAGAGCGGTACTAAGCTCACTAATGCAATGAAGGTTTTAGAGATGATAACCGGGCAAAAACCAACCAGAACGTTTGCTAAAAAGACCAGGCCTGCGTTTGGAATCAAAAAGGGTGAGCCTATTGGGTGTAAGGTTACTCTTCGTAAGAAGAGAGCGGATGAATTTTTGAAAAATGCGTTAGGTCTTATTAATTATACGTTATACGAAGATCAATTTGATGATACGGGTAATTTTTCATTTGGAATTGTAGAACATTTGGGATTTCCTAATATCAAGTACGATCCGGCTATTGGAATATTCGGAATGGATGTCATTGTATCAATCGAACGGCCTGGGATACGTGTGAAAGAAAGAAGAATAAAAAAAGGAACTATTCCAAGATCGCATAAAGTTAATAAAGATGAAGCAGTTAATTTTGCAAAAGATCAATTAGGGATTAAGGTGATCTGAATTGAAGAGTAGTAATAAACATTCTGGTAAGGTTTTTGGACGTGGTGCAAATAGATGTTATAGATGTGGAAGAAGACAGGGACTAATTCGTAGATATAACATGTATCTCTGCAGACAATGTTTTAGAGAGTTGGCGGGAGAATTGGGTTTTAAAAAATATTGGTGATTTTAAAATGTTACTCGATCCTTTAGCAAACGCGTTATCTGTAATCAAGAATGCAGAAAAGAGTGGTAAATCTGAATGTATCTTAAAGCCTGCATCAAAATTAATAGCTAATACTCTGCAGGTATTTTATAAAAAAGGATATATCGGTGGATTTGAGTTTATAGAAGACGGGCATGGGGGTAAATTTAAAGTAAAGCTTGTTGGAAAGATCAACAATTGCGGTGTTATAAAACCTAGATTTTCTGTTAAGATGAAGAAGTTTAATATATGGGAGGAAAAATATCTGCCTGCTAAGAACGTAGGTAGCATGATAGTATCTACTCCAAAAGGAATCATCTCACATCAGGAGGCAGAAGACCTGAATACAGGTGGCGTGCTTATAGCATTTGTATATTAAAAGGACTTTGATTACTATGAAAAGAGAGATAGATATACCAGATGGGGTTGATATTACTCTTAATGGAGATATAGTAAAGGTTAATGGACCAAGAGGATCTTTAGAACGAAGATTCTATTACCCAAATGTGAAAGTCTTTAGGGATGATAAAAAAATCGTTGTCGAATCCGATGAAAAATATACCAGAAAAGAGCAGAAAGCCATGTTGGGTACCTTTGCAAGTCATATTTCAAATATGATCATAGGGGTTACGAAAGGGTTTGAATACAATCTAAAAATGGTTTATTCGCACTTTCCAATCCAGTTAGAGGTTAAAAATAATAGTTTATATATTAACAATTTTCTTGGAGAGAAATCTCCACGAGTTGCACATTTTGTCGGAGATACAAAGGTAAAGATTGATAAAGATATTATAACTATCAGTGGAATAAACAAAGAAGATGTTGGCCAGACCGCTGCCAATATTGAGGCTGCAACCAAGATAAAAAGAAAGGATCCTAGGGTCTTCCAGGATGGCATCTATCTTATAAAAAAGGGTAAGTGATATTTATGGATGATTTAAATAGCGAAAAGGAGCGACTATTGAAAGTTCGTAAAAAACAGAAACTTAAAAAACCTGATTTTGAAAAATATGGGCACAAACATAAGAAGAGAGTAACGAGTGCTTGGAGAAAACCTAGAGGTTCACAGAGTAAACATAGAATTATGCGAAAAGGAAAACCTCCTCTTGTAAAATCAGGATATGGTTCGCCCTCTTTAGTAAGATATCTTCATCCATCAGGCTATGAAGAAATAATTGTGTTTAATGTTGGCGAGTTGGATTCTATCGATCCTAAAATGCAGATAGTAAGAATTGGTCGATCTGTTGGTAAAAAAAAGAGATTAGAGATAGAAGAGAAAGCAAAAAGTCTTGGTATACATATTATTAACACGGTGAAAGAGGTATGACAAATCTTTTAAAACAAAAAAAACTTGCAGCAAAGGTTATGGATGTAGGTGTAGGCAGAGTATATCTGGATCCAGAGCGTAGCGAGGATATCTCGGTAGCTATTACCAGAGAAGATATTAGAAACTTGATAAAAGAGGGAGCCATCAAGAAAAATCCGAAGAAAGGTATTAGCCGATCAAGAGCAAGAGAAAGAGATATGAAGAGAAGATATGGTCACAGAAAAGGGCATGGTCGAAGAAAAGGTGGACAAAATGCAAGATATTCAAGAAAATCGTATTGGATTAAGAATATACGTGCGCAAAGAAGATACTTGAGAAAGTTGAGAAATGAAGGATGTATTGAAAGATCTACTTATCGCTTGCTCTATAGAAAATCAAAAGGCGGCGAATTTAAGAACGTTAATTCTTTAAGTAGTTATATTAAAAGCAAGGAGCTTATTACAACGAATAAAGAGGAGGTATAAGAGATGTCCGGTGGATATAGATATAAGGTTCCTTTTAGGAGAAGAAGAGAGAATAAGACAAATTATCACAAGCGATTAAAGCTATTATCATCAAAAAAACCAAGAGTTGTAGTTAGAAAGACCAATAAGAAGATTATAATCCAATTAATTGAGTATAATCCGACGGGCGATATAGTTTTGGCATCAGCAATGAGTAGCGAGCTAAGTTTGTATGGATACAACCAAAATAAAAGAAATATACCTGCAGCATATCTAACAGGATTTTTGTTTGGTTTGAAAGTTAAAAAAATGGATATAGACGAAGCTATATTAGATATTGGTCTGAATACTTCCATAAAAGGTTCTAGAATCTATGCTGCACTTAAAGGAATAATCGATTCTGGTTTCTATGTAAAGCATAGTCCTGAGATTCTGCCTGATGATGATCTGATAAAGGGAAATCATATAGATAAGAGTTTTAGTAGTATTGTAGATAAAGTTAAAAAAGAGATTATAACTATAACATAAAAATATCATTTATTAAAGGTTTTTAAAGCTTTGCTCCTGTTTAAGAGATAGGACCTGGTTGAAAACTTACTGGTTTTTGGTTTATTCATAAAATTATTATAAAACCAAAAGTTTATGATGTAGCTTTATGCTATACAGGAGTGAAAAACATCATAAATCGAAGATGGAGGATGCTTATGATCAAACAATCTGGAAAAAAAGAGAAGAGACAGAAAAAAGTTGTTCAAGAAGAAGAATGGATACCTAAAACAAGACTTGGCCGATTGGTTGCAGATCAAGAGATAAAAGATATAGATGATGTCTTGTTGTCAGAATATCCTTTAAAAGAAGTAGAGGTAGTAGATTTATTGCTTCCCGATCTTGTAGAGGAAGTTCTCGATATTAATATGGTACAAAGAATGACAGACTCTGGAAGAAGGGTAAAATTTGATGCCACAGTCGTGGTCGGTAATAGGAGAGGTTATGTTGGTGTTGGTATCGGTAAGGATGTTGAGGTTGGTAATGCAATCAGAAAAGGTACAAAAGACGCAAAATTAAATATCATAAAAGTATTAAGAGGCTGTGGATCTTGGGAGTGTAAATGTGATACGGCACATTCTATTCCATACAGAATAGAAGGCAAATCCGGCAGTGTTAAGATTGTGATCATACCTGCACCGAAGGGTTTGGGATTGGTTGCAGGCGAGACGGCAAGAAAGGTATTAGAACTGTCTGGGGTGAAAGATATATGGACTCAGGCATACGGAGAGACTAGGACTAGTGTTAATTTTGCCAAAGCGACATACAACGCACTTAAACAAGTTTCTTTAATAAAACAATAAATATTGAAGACAGAGAGGAAAGATGAAATGTATGCAGCAATCCTGCTTCGTAGTCATGTTGGTGTTAAAAAACCGATAAAAGATACGTTAGAAATGTTAAGATTGTATAAGATAAACCACTGCGTCTTTTTAGAGGAGAACGAATATAACAAAGGAATGCTCCAGAAGGTTAAAGATTTCGTAGCATGGGGTGAGGTTGATAAGGAGACATTAAAGATTATATTAGAAGAAAGAGGAAGATTGGCCGATAATGCTAAATTAAAAGACTTGGAAGACACCCCGTTTGAATCGTTAGATATGTTTGTAGAGTCTTTATTATCTGGAAAGGTAAATTTTAAAGATATCCCTACATTAAAACCTGTTTTTAGATTGCATCCGCCAAGAAAAGGGCATAAAGGAATTAAAAAGAGTTTCAAAAATGGGGGAGAATTAGGATACCATGGAGATAAGATAAACGATCTCTTATTAAAGATGAGGTGATTTTATATCTATGTCAAAGAATAAAACGAGCAAGTATAGAGGATCAAGGACCTGTGGATGTGGTAATTCTAAACGAGGAAGAGGTGCAGGAAACAGGGGTGGTCATGGTAATGCAGGATCTTTCAAACATCATAAGGTAAGAGCCAAAAAAATGGGGTTAACATTTGGAAAATACGGATTTAAAAGACCGCCTTCCCAGGTAAGCCAAGAAAAAACCATTAATGTTGGCGATTTGGATTATTTAATACCTCAACTTTTATCTAAAGGGTTGATAAAAGACGAAGGAGATTACTTACATATAGATCTTTCTACTATTTCGGTAGATAAAATATTAGGGTCTGGACAGTTGAAATATTCTGAAAAGAAACTACGAGTGATAGCAAAAAATTTTTCAGAAAGAGCGGTCGAGAAGATTAAGAAGCTTGGCGGAGAAGTAATATTGGATGAAGGATGAGAGATCGTAGGTTTTTCAATCCGGTAAGATATAAAGCTGTACTACCGTTAAACGTAGTTTTTTCTGTGCAAATTTTTTAATTATTTAACATATTAAAAATGGATTGTCATGCCTGAAACGAGATTCAGATCTGCTGTTGATTCTCTCTTTAGAATAATACCCACGGTCAAGAAGCCTATTAAACACGTCCATTTTAGAGCAAAGCTTGGTTGGACTATCAGTATTCTTATTATTTATTTCGTTTTGATGGAGATTCCCATGATCGGGGTAAGTCCAGAAAGCATCGATTATTTTGGGTCGTTTAGAGCTATTATGGGAGGTTCTAACGGATCTATAATTCATCTTGGTATCGGACCTATAGTAATGGCGTCAATAATATTACAGTTGCTGGTTGGTGCTAAAATTATAAACCTTAATCTTGGCGATCCAAACGATCAACGATTTTATCAGGGATTGCAGAGAATCTTAGTTATTGTGATGATAGTCTTAGAGTCCCTTCCATTATTGATTGGTGGGGTCATTATGCCTGATCCGGATCTCGTTGCTATCTTAGGAAGACCTACCGTCTTATTATTGCTCTTCGTCCAATTGTTCATAGGCGGTATTTTGATACTATATATGGATGAGGTTGTATCCAAATGGGGCATCGGGTCGGGAATAAGTTTGTTTATATTAGCCGGTGTAGCTCAATCTTTGATTATTGGGCTATTTAATTGGCAAATAAGTGCGTTCACAGGATTTCCAGCTGGTTTTATCCCTCTTTGGATTGAATTGATCAAGACAGGTGCCATCACGAGTGTTAAAAATGTTATGATAGATGGCCAGGTTCTTGCATTGATAAGTACCATCTTGGTCTTCTGTATTGTGGTATATTTTGAGGGGATAAGGGTAGAAATACCGTTATCTCATCAGATGGTACGAGGTGCTCGTGGTAAGTATCCTATTAAGCTTATATATGCAAGTGTTCTTCCTATAATTCTTGTAAGTACGTTACAAGTAGTAATCCAGATGGTGGGAATGCAGTTATGGAACTCAGGCATTCCTCTTATAGGAAATAATGCATTAATAGGGATGTACTCTGAAGTCTCGCCTACAGAACCTATCGGTGGACTGATGTATTATCTAAATCCGATAAATTCCCCATACGATTGGGTTCCATCTCTTGTAGCAGAGAGATTTCAGATATTGGGAGCGATCCCTCCAGATGGATGGCAGATTGTGTTAAGATTCGTTATAAATGCTGCTTTCTTTATTATTGGGAGTATAATATTTGCCATATTCTGGGTAGAGGTGAGCAATATGAATTCTGAAGCTGTAGCTAACCAAATACATAGATCGGGACTACAAATTCCAGGATTCAGAAGAGATCCTCTCCTGTTAAAAAAACGATTAGATAATTATATACCTAAGATAACCGTATTGAGTGGTGCATTAATTGGTGGGCTTGCATTTTTCTCCAGCTTGTTTGGACTTATCGGAGGAGTAAGCGGAACTGGTATGCTATTGGCGGTAGGTATCGCATACAGATTATATGAAGAGATGGCATCTCAACAGATGATGGAAATGTATCCGTTTATGAGAGGATTTTTTGGTGAGGAGTGATTTAAAATGAATTGGAAGGATTTGATCGGTAAGATATTATTGGTTCTTGGTTTTGCATTGCTTTTTGGAGTAATGATCGGTGGGCAGGGTTTCAGAGATTTAGTAGCTATGCCAGTAGATCTTATTTTTAGACCATTAGCAAATGTTTTAACTGAAAATAACCTTCATATATTATTACTAATCTTATCTTTGGTTACGGGTTTAATTACAACAATTATTCAAAAATATACGATCGATTGGGGGAGTATGAAAGAGTCTCAAGAACGTATGAAGAAATTACAAAGCGAATTTAGGGCAGCTCAACTAGCAGGTGATAAAAAAAGGATAGAAAAGCTTAACGAGGAAAGCAGAAAACTTATGCAAGATAGTGCATCTATGCAGATGCAGCAGTTAAAACCGATGGGGTACATCTCGATAATAACTATTCCGATTATAATGTGGTTGTATATATATTTGAAGGATATTTACGGTGTTTTTGGTTTTGGTACTTTCACCGATGTTGTAAATGGGCCACTTTTTATATTTCCTTTTGTAGGAGAAAGAATGATGGTTGATCCACTCTTCTGGGGCCTTCAATGGTGGTTTCTATGGTATCTAGTATGTTCTATATTCCTTGGCCAAGTATTTAGCAAATTGTTAAATACAGGGATGAGTACCACTTCAGTATCTACTAACAAGGATTAAATCTTTTTTAAAATGAAGATAACAATAAGTGGTCATGCTGGAAGTGGGAAAACATCTGTTTCAAAAGAGTTGGCAAAAAATATTGGATTTAAGGTTATTTCTGTCGGTAGTATCTTTAGAGATTTAGCAAAAGAAGCTAATATGACGTTAGAGGAATTTAGCCTATTTGCAGAAAAAAATAGGAAGATCGATTCTTTGATAGATGAACAACAAGTAGAATTATCTAATAAATACAGAGATTGTATTATAGAAGGAAGGTTATCCGGCTGGATGATAGAAGCAGATATTAAAATATGGTTACGATCATCGATAGAGACAAGAATCAGAAGAATTATAGAAAGAGAGAATAGAGATTATGAAGATATCTTAAAAGAAACGATATCTCGTGAAAGAATAGAGAAAGAGAGATATAAAAAATTTTATAATATTGATATAGACGATCTTTCAATATATGACCTTGTTATTAATTCCGAAAGATGGGATGTAGTTGGTGTTAGTGAGATAATACTTAAGGGATTGGAGCGACTGAAGAATGGTAAGGATCGAAGAGTATTTAAAGAGGGGGGTAATAAACCTTGATAAGCCACCTGGACCTACCAGTCATGAAGTGAGTGCATGGATACGAAAAATTTTTAATTTAAACAAAGTAGGGCATGGTGGTACCCTTGATCCACAGGCTACAGGGGTCTTACCTATACTCTTGGAGGATGCAACGAAGATAACTCCTTTCTTGTTGTCATCCAATAAAGAATATGTCTGTTTGATGAAACTGCACAAAAAGGTATCTCAAAAAAAGCTTTTAAAAGCATTTTCCAGATTTGAAGGTATAATATACCAAAAACCACCACTTAAATCTGCGGTTAAAAGAATAACTAGGAAGAGGCGAATTTATAAGCTGGTTTTATTAGAAATAGAGGATAAAGACGTACTTTTCAAAGTTAAATGTGAATCTGGAGTCTATATACGAGTACTATGTCATGATATAGGAAAATTCTTGAATGTAGGTGCAAGTATGTATGAATTAAGAAGAACTTTGTCAGAACCGTTCGTAGAATCTGATAGCGTTACGATGCATGATCTTGTAGATTCGTATTTTTTGTGGAAGGAGTGTGATGAGGAAAAATATTTAAGAGAAAAGATATTACCTATCGAAGATGCACTCAAACATATACCAAAAATTTATATAAAAGATTCTACAGTTGATGCTATCTGTCATGGAGCAGACTTAGCCGCACCAGGGATTGTGGATGATGGTATCACTAACGATATCTCAGCAGGAGATCTTATAGTATTGTATACAAAAAAAGAAGAAGCGGTTGCTCTTGCTATATCAAAGCGAGATATAAAACGGGATGTTTCTTATACCAAAGGGATCATAGCGGATACAAAGCGGGTTATTATGCAACCAGATACTTATCCTAAATGTTGGAAAAAAGCCGGGGTGGCTGAGTGGTAAGGCGCAAGCCTGGAGAGCTTGTGTCTCTTTCGGGACGCAAGGGTTCGAATCCCTTCCCCGGCGTCTAAATATAAATAATAATGTAATATAAATAATAATGTAATATTAATATAAAAATTAAAATCATAAGATAGGTTTGAGGGAGATTAATGGAGAATGAGATAAAACATCTTGTAAGGATAGCAAATACCGATTTGAATGGTAATAAACAGGTATTCATTGCGTTATCTAGGATAAAAGGCATAGGTAGAAAAATGGCAAAAATAATAGCAACAAGGGTTAATATTGATCCTTATGCCCTGCTCGGCAGTTTATCCGATAATGATATAGATCTGTTGAAAAAAGAGGTTGAAAATTTTGGCAAAGATCCGGATATCCCTTCATGGCTTTTAAACAGGAGGAATGATTATTATAGCGGGGACGATCTACATCTTATTGGAACTGATCTAGATCTTACAATAAAAGACGATATAAATAGATTAAGGAAGATACGTAGTTATCGTGGAATTCGTCATGAAAAAGGATATAAAGTCAGAGGTCAAAGAACAAAATCTACTGGACGTACATCTACCGTAGTTGGAGTAAAGAAAAAGAGGGTATGATATTAGATGGGAGAGCCTAAAAGATTAAAAAAATTATATAAAAAACCGATTCATCCGTGGCAAAAATCCAGGCTTGTATCTGAGAGAGAGATAGTATGCACGTATGGTTTGCGAAACAAGAGAGAGCTATGGAGAGTAGAAGAAGAATTAAGGAAGTATCGAAGAGAGGCTCGGGCTATTTTGGCAGAACTTGCGTTAAATCCAGAGAACGAGATTGTAAATAAGAGAAAAAATGATATTGTGAATAAATTGGTACGATATGGCATTTTAAAAGGAGGAATTGATCCTCTTGATGAGATCCTTTCTTTAGATGTGAAAAAATTCCTTGAAAGAAGGCTTCAGACTATTGTCTATACAAAAGGTTTAGCATCTACGCCAAAAGGTGCAAGACAGCTGATCGTCCATGGTCATATTGCGGTTAATGGTAGAAGGATATCCTCACCTAGTTACTTGGTAGGAAAAGATGAGGAAGATACGATCTCTTTTGCAGAAAATTCTCCTTTTAAACATAGAGAGGTTGGATAAAAATGCCTAAAGAGAAATGGGGTATAGCTCATATATATGCATCACTCAATAATACAATCGTAACTATTACGGATATAACTGGAGCAGAGACACTTGCACGAGTATCTGGTGGTATGGTAGTAAAAGCAAGCAGGAATGAAGGATCTCCTTATGCTGCAATGCAGTTAGCGTTAAAGGCGGCTGAAATAGTAAAAGAGAAAGGTATTGTTGGTTTAGATATAGAAGTTAGAGCGCCTGGCGGCAATAAATCTAAAAGTCCTGGTGCTGGTGCTCAGTCTGCAATAAGAGCACTTGCAAGATCCGGATTAAAGATAGGTAGGATAGAGGATGTAACACCGATCCCACATGATGGATGTAAAGCTAAAGGAGGCAGAAGAGGAAAAAGAATATGATCCATGTAGAGATATTGGATTATATAGATACAAACGGTAAATTCTTGATAAAAGGTGTTTCGACAGCGTTTATAAACGCTATTCGTAGGGTTGCCATGTCTGAAATTCCAAAATTGGCCGTTGATTTTATAAGAATTTATGACAATTCTTCATCCTTATACAACGAGATGTTGGCATCAAGAATCGGTTTAATACCCTTAAAGACGGATGATTTGGAATTTTTTAAGATGCCTAATGAGTGTGAGTGCAACGGAGAAGGTTGTAGCTCGTGTCAGACGATCCTGTCTTTGAGTGCAGAAGGTCCGAAAATGGTTTATTCGTCTGATTTAGTCTCAACCGATTCATCGGTCAATCCTGCATATCAGGATATTCCTATTGTTAAGCTTTATGAGGGACAAAGAGTAATCTGTGAGGCTATTGCTAAATTAGGTATCGGAAAAAACCATGCTAAATGGCAGGCTACTACGATCTGTGCTTATAGAAACGTGGCAAAGATTGATATCATAAATTGTGATCTTTGTGGAGATTGTATAAAAGAGTGCCCTAAAGGTTTATTATATATAGACAAAGAATTGAGAGTAAAAAATATACTAGATTGTAATCTATGTAGGTTATGTGAACGTACCTGTTCGATAGATGCGATACGAGTAAGTTTGGACGAATACCAATTTATATTTAATATAGAGTCGGATGGAAGCATTAACGTTAAGGATATTGTAAATACTGCGGTAGATGTGATCGAGAATAAACTGATAAACCTTAAAGCGGGGGTTGCCGAGATTGGTCAAAGGCGCAGGACTTAAGATCCTGTTTCAGAGGAATTCGGGGGTTCAAATCCCCTCCCCCGCATTTATCCGTGTTATAATTTTGCAGAAAATAATATTTAGTTAATAGATAGTAGGTGAAAGAGATTATGAAAATTAGAAAAAAAAGCAACCCTTTGATCATTGATCAGATCAACAAGTTGTTAACCAAATCGAGAGAAGAAAATGCAAAGATTTGGAAAGATGTCGCACAAAGATTAAACAGTCCAACAAGATCAATGATAGCTGTAAATATCGGTAAGATAAACAGATATGCTGATAAGGATAAAATAGTCCTTGTTCCAGGTAAAGTGCTTGGTTCTGGAACTATTGATCATCCTGTAACTGTATCATCTATAAATTTTAGTAAGACAGCATACAAAAAGATTATAGATTCCGGTGGTAGATGCTTAACTATAGATGAACTTGTTAAAGAACGTCCAAAAGGATCAAATGTTGTTATAATACAATGAGGTATATAAATGACTGTGATAGATGCATCTAATTTAATAATGGGTAGATTGGCAAGCGAGGTGGCAAAAAAGTTATTGAATGGAGAGGAAATAATCATTGTTAATAGTGAAAAATGTGTTATTACCGGATCTAAGAGATTTTTAACCTCGTTGTATAAGACTAAACAAACTCGCGGAAGTCCAGAAAAAGGGCCTTATTTTCCAAAAAGACCTGATAAGATATTGAGAAGGACTATAAGAGGCATGTTACCGTTCAAAAAAGCACGAGGTAAAGAGGCATATAGACGTTTAAAGGTATATGTTGGTGTACCTAACGGTATAAATGATTATGAGACTATGCCTGCTATATCTTTGTCAAACCTTAGTACGATCAAATATGTTCATTTAGAGGATATATCAAGAAGATTAGGATCAAGATTTTGAGGTGTTATAATGGATAAAATTGTCAATACTAGCGGTAAAAGAAAAACTGCGATAGCTAAAGCGACTATCCGAGCAGGAACAGGCAGAATTAGAGTAAATAAAAAACCGATAGAGATTATAGAGCCGGTCATTGTGAGAGATAAAATATTGGAGCCGCTATTAGTTGCAAAAAACTTTATAGATGGAGTAGATATCGATGTAGTTGTCTCTGGTGGGGGAATTATAGGACAGGCGGATGCAGTTAGAACAGCGATAGCAAGAGGATTAGTAGAATGGACCGAAGATAATACTCTTAAAGAGTATCTCTACAAGTATGATCGTTCTCTCTTGGTTAACGACTCTAGGCAAAAGGAGACGAAGAAGTTTGGTGGACGTGGTGCAAGAGCCAAGAGGCAAAAGTCGTATAGATAAATGGTTGAATCATGTTTCCAGTCAGATGTTTTACGTGTGGAAGCTTAATCTCTCGGCATTGGGAAGAATATAAAGATAGAGTAGCTAAAGGTGAGAAACCTAAAGATGTTTTGGACGATCTTGGCATAAAGAGATATTGTTGTAGAAGGATTTTTCTTTCTCATGTAGAGACGATAGATCTTTTATCTAAATATTGACAGATAAAACAGAATGATAAAATTCCGTGTATAATGTATAATGATTGGGGTCGTAGGGTAGCCTGGTCGATCCTTCGGCGTTCGGGACGCCGTGACCTGAGTTCAAATCTCAGCGGCCCCATGTAAGATAAACAAGGGTGAGATAAAAATGAGTTCAAGTAATGGTATGGTGGAAGAGGAGCTTCTCGTTCCTATAGAGGAATATTTTAACTCGGCTGTGAATATTGGTACGCAGCAAAAGACCAAACAGATGGTTAAATATGTTTATAAGGTCAGAACGGATGGTTTATACCTGATCGATGTCCATTATACCGATAAAAAGATAAAGGATGCTGCAAAGTTACTGGCACGATACGACCCGTCAAAAATATTGGCGGTATCTATGAGAGTATATGGACAAAGACCTGTTGCGATGTTTGCAAGAGCTACAAATGCAAAAGCTATTACAGGACGGTTTGTTCCAGGAACGCTTACCAACTTCTCTATGTCTGATTATATCGAACCGGATATTTTAATAGTAACCGATCCTTTTTCCGACCAGAATGCGGTTAAAGAAGCGAAGAAGATAGGTATTCCTATTATTGCATTATGTGACACAAATAATGACTTATCAAATATCGATTTGGTAATTCCTACTAATAACAAAGGAAAATCTGCTCTTGCATTGGTGTATTATCTACTATCCAAAAATCTCTTGAAGGAGAGAGGCATAGACAAATTTGATTACAAACTTTCCGACTTCGAATACGAAGATGCTGTGATATGAGAGCTCCAGCAGTAGCGGATCAATTCTATCCTGCTAATAAGGATGAGTTGGCAGATATGATATCTACTTTTTTATCAAACGTAGATTCTAAAATTATTGATGCCAAATTAGACGGGGTAGATAAGCTTTATGGTGGTGTTGCTCCTCATGCCGGATATATATATTCAGGCCAGACGGCTGCGTATACTTATTCTGCGCTAGAGCGGTTAAATAAAGATACCGATACTTTTATCTTGTTTGGTCCTAACCATACTGGGTTGGGTTCACCGGTCTCTGTGAGCTCTGATAAATGGAGGACACCGTTTGGAGTAGTAGAGCCAGATTTAGATATAATAAAGAAAATACCACCGCTTATTATTGATAGATCAGAGGTTGCTCATATTTATGAGCATTCTATCGAGGTACAGTTACCTTTTTTACAGTATATATTCGGAAATTTTAAGATAGTGCCGATAATATTAGGAATGCAAGACCAAGAAACAGTGTTAGAGGTAGCGGATAGTATTTTAAACGCTATTTCTGGACTAAACAAAAATATTACGTTTATTGCATCGAGCGATTTCTCTCATTATGTGCCTGAACAAGTGGCTTATCAAAAAGATAAAAAATTGATAGATAAAATAGAAAATCTTGATGTACCTGGATTATATAAGGTTTTATATGAAGAAAACGTCTCTGCATGTGGATACGGTTGTATTTCTACTGTAATGGATATATCTAAAAGATTTGGTGCAAAAGTAGGACGATTTCTAAAATATTCTACCAGTGGAGATGTTTCAGGCGACAGATTGCAGGTCGTTGGTTATGCTAGTATAGTTATATGATACTTTAGCAAAGGTAGGGTAAAGGCGGCATATCATCTCTAAATTAATTTTTTCTTCTCCAAAATCCAGATTATACCCGGAACCCTAAGATCGAGTTCAGTATTTTTTGGGAGATTTATCAGAAAATCATCTATCTTATTAACTGAGACTTTCAAAACCTCGATCACCTCAGCAGTATCCTTCTTACTTATTCCTACAAACTCTACTCTTGGAGCAAAAAAATAGGTGGCTCTGGTAGGAGTTAGAGCTGGAGATAGTGGTGTCGAGATAATATTGATAAGTTCCTCTGCTCGATAGCCTGTCTCCTCTAAAAGCTCTCTACGGGCAGTATCTTCCTCACTTTCACCTTCGATATCAGTAAGACCTGCAGGAAATTGGATAACAAAATTTTCTAAAGGAGCTCTCCAATTTTTTTCTAAAATTAGCTCTCTTTCTTTAGTTAAAGCAACGATTACTACTGCACCGCTATTGTAAATATTTTTTCTCTCCACTGTCTCCCATACATATTCTTTTCCCAAATGTTTAAAATATTTCTTCAAAAGCCTTAAATGTTTTCCTTCAAAGACGATCTCCCGTTTTGTAATCTTCATCTTGATCACTTTCTAATTGGATAAAATGCAAAAACTGTTTAATATATATTTTCTTTGCCATTTTCAAGCTCCTCATTATAGTATTATCTCGTTAGTTTTTAAATTCTTTGTTAATTCGCCGAGCGAATTTCATATAACGTCCTTAGCATAAAAGAAGTTGGCGAAGACAATTTTGGCGAAGCCTTTTATCCGCTGTTATATGTCCCGAAGGGCAAGGTTGCGGAGCAACCGTAGAATCGTGGGCGAACGGCTTATTAAACGCATAGGGGACACAAATAATATTAACCCTTAAGAGATAGAGGTATATAGTATGAAATTCAAAGAAGCTGCATATCATGTGTTAGGAAAAAAGAAAAGACCGCTTTCAGCAAGAGAGATTACCAAAATTGCATTAAAGGAAAGGTTAATTACAAGTGACGGCAAGACTCCAGATGCAACAATGGGTGCAGTAATTTATACCGATATAAAGCAAAAAGGAGAAAAATCCTTATTTGTGAAAGTGAAACGAGGATTGTTTGGATTGAGAGAATGGGGTGAAGAAACTCATGAAGAAAAAGACGAAACGATAAAAATTTCTATGGGAGCAAATTTGATTATTAAATACCTAAAAGAAAGACAATCTAAGAGTGACTCTCCAACAGATTTTGAAAAGGCAATAAAAGACGCTTTTAATTTTTTGGGGTTTGAAGCTGAACTTATTGGAGGTAAAGGAGATACAGATGTTCTTCTTACAGCAAATATTGGCCAAGAGTCATTCAAAGTTAATGTTGATGGTAAAACAAGTAAATCAGGTAAAATTATAGATCGATATATAGATTGGATTTCTTTAAGAGACCATAAAAAGAAAAACAAAGCTGATTTTGTAGTTGTAGTAGGTCCGAGTTTTTCTGGGGGAAATTTGGAGGAACGAGCAAACGAGTATGATGTTTCCCTGCTAAAAACAGAAGATTTAATAAAACTTGTAGAGGCACATTCTAAATTTCCTTTTACTTTAACAGAATTAAAAGATTTGTTTGCTGGTAAAGGTGACAAAAGCTCCCAACTGGAGGATTTACTAACTCAAAATCTTTCCAGAAGAAATTTATTAGAACAATTCGGAGTAATTATTGAAGAAATGCAATCTTTACAAGATAGATTGGGCTATTTTACTTTTGATAGTTTAGCAGGAAGAGAAAAGATAGAAGAACTTGAAATAGAGCCTGAGGATATTGAATATATCATTAGCCTATTAAAGCTCCCGTTTATAAATGGAGTTAAAGAGATTTCTGAAAATAGGTATATCCTAACAATCAAAACAAAAGATATAGCAAACATCTTCCAACAAATTTCTAATCTTCTTGTTAGACTTGGAGAAAAAGAAGAGGTGCCACCTACCCCCACTATAGAGATTGAAGAGAAGCCCACACCAGAAAAGGAACTTGGTTCAAAATATTTCAAATGGTATATAAAAGGGCATTCCATTGTTGCCATAGCAAGAAAAGATAATCCTTATGAACACTATTGCCCTATAAATCACTTTCAAACTATTTTAGAAAAGATAATTGAAGGGTTCAAAAGTCAAAATCTGATCAATACCGATCTAATTTTCTCTATGCTTGAAGGGCAAAACTTATCACTTGACAGGACTTTTAAGGGAAAACCAGAAGAATACAAAATCAGAATGACTTTAGGGATATTAGAAATAGAAGGATTAATTAAGTGGACTGGTTCAAAGAGACCCATCGAATATAAACTAAATGTTCCAATAGAAAAAATAGATGAATGGATTAAAAAGAATATAGGGAAAGAAGGTTGTTGAGCAATGGGGAAGTACAATCATCTAAAAATCTTAAAGAAAACAAAGCTAGGTCCCAGCATATTTGCTACAACTGTGGTAAGGAAATATTGCCTGGTGAGACCTACTATCGAGAACATATTGAAGATAAATTCCTTCATAGCTTGCATGCCAAGATATATTGCTCATCTTGTTATGAAAAACATGGAAAGGATTTATTATTGTCAAAGGAATGATAATCAAAATGCTATTCGCCCACGATTTCATATAACGTTCTGCGGATAAAAGAAGTTAACGAGGCAATTTGAGGAAATCTTTGATTTCCCTTTTATCCGCTGTTATATAATCCGAATGGCAAGGTTGCGAGCAATCGCAGATGCCCGACGCCATAAAATCTTTTGTTAATTATACTATCATTTCTAACATCTTTTCAATATTATCAAACCAATATTGTCTATACCCATTAAGAGTTTTTGAAACATCTTCTGGTCTTAGTAGCAATTTTATTCTGACTTTAAATCCATTGTAATTAAAAACCTTTTCCTTTCCGTTTTCTTCAAATAATTGTGCATATCCATCAATTTTTCGGTATGCGCTTGTATGCTCAGTTCCCTTTGGATCAACAAAAACAATAAAGTAATTATTCCCCCCTCTTTAACCAAAAAATAAAATCTGGATAGAAATGGCTAAATTTGTTCGCATTGGGATTATAGTAGGGGATATAAACTTCATCTAAACTTTCATCCAATTTGCTGAACAGCCACCAATCAAATTCCTTGAACTTGTTATCAGCCTTGGTTAAATGATCTTCCAAATCATTGATGAATCTTTCCTCGCTTTGAGTTTTAATTATGTGCTTGATATAACCTACCTTTTCATCAGGGGATAAGATAAGTGGAATGTAATAATGATTGGCAATATACTTGATTTTGATTTCCTTATGCCCGCTTTCAAAATATTGCTCGCTACTTAAATTTTTCGCCCTCTTGGTAATCAACAAAGCCCTCAAAATACTTCCACAAAACCTTTATAGCGTTTTTCAAAGCATCTTTTTGATAATCCCAAAGTCTCTTACTCTTTGAAAAATTATCCAAATCAAACGAATTCCAGTTAGCAGGTAAATCTTCGAACTTAATATCTTCAACTATTGATTCTAGGATTGGTCTGACTATCATATTACATCATCCAAAGATTTCATCATCAATCAACTTTAGGTATTTGTTTGTGTAAAAAATATCAGGATCATGCTTAATTGGTCTAACTCTAATTTCAAATTTAGGATTGTTTGGATCATTTACGTCGAATAAAACTAATCCTATCCCAAAAATTAAGCATAATGAATCTAATCTTGAAATGTCTGTTTCAGGACTTTGTTTAAGATTATTTTGTGGTTAGTAGAACCAATTATAGATGGAAGAACGACATCAAATATAATGTCTGGCATAAATGCTGCCTCATCAAATATAATCATATGAGAAGTAATACCTCTAATGGTTCTGCCATCAACACCAGAAGGATTTCAATCCCTTATAGGTATTCTAAACACTAAAAATCTCATACAAGAACACAACCAAATAGAATGCGGTTCTATTATTTCCTCTATAATGTATTTTTTATCTTTTTTACTGCTTTCAACATCATAAAAATTATATATAACCGCTCAATGATGAACGAAAAAGAGCTGGGGATATATTGAAAGACTTAGAAGAAATGAAATGTATTAAAGGTATGGAGGGGAATGGATGGTGGTTACGGGAATGGGTAAAAACAACCTACAAATGAGTGAAATAAGCGGACGGCGTATAACACAGCATAAAAGGTTCGTGTTTTACGGCACTCACTCAAATTTTTGCTTCGCAAAAACTTCTTTTAAGCTCCGGACGTTATATGAAATACCTAAACATGTCTTGGAAATACTTAAAAATGAGGAATACAATATTATTGAAGGATGATGCTATGAATAATGGTAAGATAACCCTAAGACAGCTTGAGACTCATCTTTTTAAAGCTGCAGATATTCTCAGGGGGAAGATGGATGCCTCTGAGTATAAGGAATATATTTTTGGTATGCTCTTTTTAAAGCGTGCTTCGGATGTTTTTGAAGCAAAAAGAGCAGAATTAAGAGATGGATTAAAAGCTCAGGGGTTTTCTGATAAACAGATTAATGAGCTTTTGGAAGATCCTAATTTATATGGAGATACCTTCTTTGTTCCAGAGAGAGCAAGATGGCAAAATATTCTTAACCTGAAGGAAAACGTGGGCAATCACTTAAATAAAGCATTAGCTGCAGTAGAGGAAAAGAGTTCAGAGCTTGATGGTGTTTTAAAGCATATTGATTTTAATGCCATAAAAGGAAAAACTCGTCTTAAAGACCAGCAACTCATTGACCTGATTCACCACTTTAATAAATACAGACTCACAAACGATGACTTTGAGTTTCCAGATTTGCTTGGCGCTGCCTACGAGTATCTTCTTAAAGAATTTGCTGACTCGGCAGGTAAAAAGGGCGGTGAATTTTACACTCCTACGCATGTAAAGAAACTAATGGTCAGACTTGTTAAACCACAAGAAGGCATGACAATCTATGATCCTACAGTTGGCTCGGGAGGGTTCCTTATAGAATCAAGACATTATATTGAAGAGCAGGGGCAGAATACCAGAAATATAGCTCTTTATGGGCAGGAGCTTAACGGATTGACATGGTCAATATGTAAGATGAATATGATCCTCCACGGTATTCCAGATGCACATATAGAAAATGAAGATACTTTAACAACCCCTATGTTTGTAGAAAATGGATACATAAAGCATTTTGACAGGGTTCTAGCCAATCCTCCATTTTCTCAGAATTATACCCGTACAAACATGCAATTTCCTGAGAGATTTAAATACGGTTTTACTCCCGAAACAGGTAAAAAAGCGGATTTAATGTTTTTGCAACATATGATTGCCAGCTTAAAAAATGATGGCATTATGGCAACTGTTATGCCTCATGGTATATTGTTCAGAGGTGGGCAGGAAAAGATTATTAGAGAAGGGATAGTTAGAGATGATTTAATTGAGGCTATTATTGGTTTACCCTCCAAACTCTTTTACAACGTAAGTATTCCAGCCTGCGTGGTTGTTATCAACAAAAATAAGCCAGAACATATGAAAGACAAGATTTTATTCATCAATGCAGACAGGGAATATGGAGAGGGACGGAATCAGAATTATCTAAGACCAGAAGACATCGAGAAGATTGTAACGGTATTTACCGAGAAAAAGGAGATACCAAAATACTCGAGGCTCGTAGATATTAGGGAAATTGAAGATAATGATTTTAATCTGAACATCAGGAGGTATGTGGACAACTCTCCAGACCCTGAGATTGAGGATGTTCATGCTCATCTTGTCGGTGGTGTTCCAAAGAGGGAGGTTGACCTTTATAAAGAACAATTCCAGAGGTTTAATCTTTCACTTAACCATCTCCTGAAAGAAAAAGATAAGAATTATTTGGAGTTTAATGATAATATTGAGGAAAGAAGCATGCTAGGAGAAATTATTGAGAGCGATAATAATGTAAAAGCCACAATCTCAAAGCACAGAGAAAAACTAAGGAAATGGTGGGATGAGGTAAAGCCTGAGATTGAGGGATTTCACGGCAACAACGATCTCTGGGACTTCAGAAACAGGGCTATGAAACAGTTAAAGGAGAGATTTCTACCTCTTAACTTGCTTGATGAGTTTAAGATCTCTGGCATATTTGTGAACTGGTGGGAAGAGCTTAGATATGATTTTAAAACCATAGTTTCTACCGGCTGGAGTAAAAACCTGATTGAGGATGAGAGGATAAAAGAGAGGTTTTTCAGGGCAGAATTGGAAGAAATTGAAAAGCTGGAAAGCAAAGTAGCAGAGATTGAAGGAGAACTAAACGAGTTTTTAGAAGAGGTTGAAGACTGGGATGAGGAGGAACAGGGTAATAAAACGGCAAATAAGGTAAGGAAGCACTTAAAAGAGATTGTTAAGGATTTAAGAGCAAGCTGGAGTGAGTCAGCATTACAAGAAGCCGCAAAATGGGAGAATTTAGTCTCAAGGATTGAAAAGAAAGAAAAAGAATTGAAGAAGTTCAAGAAGGCATTGAGAGATATAAAAAATGAGCTTGAGAGAAAGATACAGTATAAAAGAAAATCGCTAAGTGAGGAAGAAGTAAAGGAGTTGCTTCTTGAGAAATTTTATGGAATCATTGATGAACAACTCAATAAATATCTGAATGCAGAGAAAAAAGATCTCATAAAGATTTTTGAAAACCTGTGGGATAAGTATAAAGTTTCCTTAGAGGAATTGACGCAGGAAAGGGATGAGGAAGTCAAAAAGTTGGATGGATTTTTGAAAGAATTGGGATATTACTATGTCTGAAGCTAAAGAAGTGGGAGAACTTCCAAAGGGATGGAAAAAGGCAAGGTTGGGGGAGGTTATAAAAGAATTAGGTGATGGTGGCACTCCTTCAAGAAATGATGCTGACAATTTCAATGGAGGTATTCCTTGGGTCGTTATTGATGATATTAGACCCTACATCGAAAAAACCAAGGAAACACTCAGTAGGAAGGGTTTGAAAAAATCTAGTGCAAAACTATGGCCTCGAGGTTCAGTGATAGTCTCTACAGGAGCAACAATAGGTGAAGTAGGAATTACAAGGATTCCTGCCGCAACTAAACAAGGCATTACAGGTATTGTATTGGACGAGCATAAGGTTTTCAACACCTTTTTTAGGTACTTCCTTCTACATAATAAGAATCTACTTATTAGATTTTCCCAAGGAACAAGTTTTAGCGAAATTAGACCACCAGCTTTGGTCAAGTTGGCTATTTTAATTCCTCCCTTCTCCGAGCAGCGCAAAATCGTCGAAATCCTTGAAACAGTTGACAGCGCTATAGAAAAGACTGACAAAATCATAGAGAAATACAAACGCATAAAGCAGGGCTTGATGCAGGATTTGCTCACAAAAGGCATTGATGAGAACGGGCAGATAAGGAGTGAAGAGACGCACAGGTTCAAGGATTCGCCACTTGGGAGGATACCGGAAGAGTGGGAGGTGGTGAGGCTGGGAGATGTGGCAGAATTAAAAGGAAGAATAGGGTGGAGAGGCTATACTTTTGAAGATTTGACAGATGAAGGGCCAATCACTTTAGGAGCTACTAATATTTCAGACGAAAACAAAATTGATCTATCAAATACTACTCATATAACATATAAAAAATTTAATGAATCTCCTGAAATTAAAGTTTGTGTTTTTGATATCATATTAGTCCAAAGAGGAAGCATTGGAAAAGTAACAATAATTGATAGAAATATTGGAGATGCCACCATTAATCCAAGTATAATCTTAATAAAAAAGATTAAAATTAGTCCACAATTTTTGTATAACGTTCTAACGAGTCATAAAGTTCAATCACAAATAGAATCGATTTTATCTCAAACAGGTGTACCAATGATAAGCCAATCACAAGCAAGGCGATTAATGTTACTAATCCCAAAATCCAAACCCGAGCAACACCGCATCGCATCCATCCTCTCTCAGATAGACGAGACCATAGAAAAAGAGCAAAGATACAAAGAAAAACTTGAACGGATAAAGCAAGGGTTGATGGATGATTTATTGACCGGTAAAGTAAGGGTTAATCATTTAATAAAAGAAGGTGTTGAAAATGTATCGCAAGCTTGACGAAGAATATTATGTTGAAAATCCATTCCTTGCTCAACTCCAGCGGCTGGGCTGGAAGGTTTATAGACAGAATAAAGGCAATCCCGAAGATATTAAAGAGATTGTTTCTTTCAATTCATCATTTGAACCTGCTTATGGTGAAAGCATAAATTGGCGTGAAAGTTTCAGAGAGGTAATTCTTGAAGATGTTTTAAAACAGTCAATCAAAAGAATAAACCCCTGGATAGAAGAAGACCAAATAAATGAAGTTGTCCGAAGAATAACAACACCAACAGCCAATTCTCTTTTAGAGGCAAACCGAGAAATCCACGATTTGCTCCTTGAAAATACTTCTGTGTCAGAGAATAGGAAGACAGGAGAGAAAAGCCCAACAGTCAGGTTTATAGACTTTAGAAATCCAGAGAATAACTCATTTATTGCAGTCTCCCAGTTTAAGGTAAATATTCCGGGGACAGAAAAGCACATAATACCTGATATTGTCCTCTTTGTGAATGGATTACCTTTGGTGGTCATAGAATGTAAATCCCCAGCTATTGCAGACCCCATAGGAGAGGCAATAACCCAGCTTATGAGATACTCCAACAGAAGAGGGATAAGGGAAGGGAATGAAAAACTCTTTTGGTACAACCTTTTTATGATCGCCACTTCCAACCAGACCGCAAAGTATGGCACTATTACCGCAGAGTATGAGCACTTTGTTGAGTGGAAAGATCCTTATCCTTACACTCTTTCAGATATAAGTGCTGAGGGAAATGTAACGAGCCAGCAGGTTTTATGTCAGGGAACGCTTACGAAGGATAATCTTCTTGATATTCTCCATACGTTTACCATTTTTAAAGAGGATCCTAAGAGCGGTGTTATCAAAGTTGTATCAAGATACCAACAGTTCAGGGCGGTTAAGAAAATAATAAAGAGGCTAAAAGAAGGAAAAACTCCGGAAGAACGAGGAGGAATCGTCTGGCATACCCAAGGGTCTGGCAAATCATTAACCATGATGTTTACCGTGAGGGAAATGTACCATAATTCTGAGTTTGGTAACTTCAAAATTGTCTTTATAACAGACAGGAAAGACTTGGAAAAACAATTAAATGAAACATCAAAGAGTGTAGGTTTTACTGTCCATCTAGCAGGAAGTATAAGAGAGCTTCAAGACCTTTTAAGGACTGATACTCCAGACCTTGTTATGGGCATGATCCACAAGTTTCAGGAAAGAGATCTTAAAAAGGAATTTCCTCTGTTAAATCCATCTCCGAACATCCTTATCATGGTTGACGAGGCACACAGGACACAGTATAAACTCTTAGGTGCAAACTTAAGAAAAGCTCTGCCCAACGCTGTAAAGATAGCCTATACAGGGACACCTATTGAAAAAACTGAGACAACTTTTGGTGAATACATAGACAAATACAGCATAAGGCAGTCGGTTGATGATGGCGTAACTGTCGAAATTGTTTATGAAGGCAGAGTCCACAGTGCAGAACTTTCTGATGAAGAAGCAGCAAACGCAAGGTTTGAGGATGTCTTCTCAGTGCTTGATGCCGGCGAAAAGGCAAAGATTATGGGGAGATATACATGGCGGGCGTATCTTGAAGATGAAAATGTGATAAGGGATAAGGCAAAGGATATGATAGACCACTATATTGCCCACGTCTTTCCAAATGGATTTAAGGCTCAAGTCGTGACTGTCTCAAGGCTTGCTACAATAAGATATAAAGAAGCCTTTGAAAATGCATTGAAGGAGAAAATAAAGGAACTGAGAAAAAACAATCGAAGCAGAATAGATATAAATCAGCTTGAAAGATTAAAAGTTGGCGTGGTTATATCAGGACTGCCTAATGACCCTCCTGAGTATCATCCTTACACCGATCCAAATAAGCATGAAAAGATAATAAAGAGCTTCAAACTTCCCTTTGATAAAACAGATGACACAGGTATTTCTGGGGATGTTGGTATTTTAGTTGTTCAGAGTATGCTCATTACGGGCTTTGATGCCCCAATTGAGCAAGTTATGTATTTAGATAACGTGATAAAAGAACACAATCTATTACAGGCAATCGCAAGAGTGAACAGAGTTTACAAAAACAAGAGCTGTGGTTTTGTTGTGGATTATGTCGGAGTTTTAAAGCATTTGAGAGAGTCTCTCGCCATTTATGCCGATGAAGATATAAAGGAAATTACACAGGTTGTTGAGGATAAAGCCAAAAGCGTTGATGATTTAAAATTTACCCATAACCTTATCGAAGATTTCTTTAAAAAACACGAAATTGAAAACTGGAGAGATAACATAGATGAATGCATTGACCTTCTTGTTGATGAAGAGGTAAGAAACGAATTTATAATGCTTGTAAGAAGATTTAACAGGGCAATGGATGCTGTGCTCCCTGATCCGGAAGCCCTAAAATATGTTACGGATTTAAAAATTCTCTCTTTTATAAAAGAGTCCGCGAGAAACAGATATAGGGATGACAAACTAAGTGTAAAGGATGCAAGCAGAAAGATAAGAGAGATTGTTGAAGAGTACCTCATATCAAAAGGTGTTGAGCCGAAAATACCCCCAACTCCTCTTCTTGACGATAAATTCATCAACAAATTAAAGAAGGAAAAATCAAGCAAAGCGAGAGCTGAAGAACTTAGATATGCCATCATAGAACATATTGAAAAACATTATGAAGAAGACCCTGAGTTTTATGAAAGGTTTTCTGATAGATTAAAAAGGATCCTTGAGGAATACAGAGATAACTGGGATATTCTTGCCATCGAGCTTGAAAAAATTAGAGAAGCGATAAAACGAGGAAGAGAATCCGAGAATACCTTCGATTTTGAGCCAAAAAAAGAGATGCCATTTTTCGGGCTGCTAAAACAAGAGATATACGGTAAAAATCCTATTAAAACGCCGAGCGATGAAGATGTTGACTTTCTGATTGATTTAACTAGGGATGTGATCGAGATCATCAGGAGAGAGATTCAAGTGGTGGACTTTTGGGAGAACTACACAAAGCAAAAGGAATTAAAATCAGACATTATTTTACAAATTCTGCTTCCTAAGTTAGGGAGTGAAAAAATTTTATTCAGAAAAATAAATGAAATAGCCCAGAAGTTGATGGAGCTTGCTTATCACATTTATGGGAAGTGATTTTATGGATATTGATATTGATATTGAAAAAATAATACGTACAAAAAGAAAAACCATTGCTTTACACATAACAGACGATGCTACACTAATTGTAAGAGCTCCCTTTGAGGCTAGTGATAAAACGATAATGGGGGTTGTTCTTAAACATAAAAAATGGATCGAAGAAAAAAAAAGAGAAATAGAAGCGAAAGATCCGAAATTTTCCCCAAAAGAGTTTGTTAATGGTGAAGGCTTTTTATACTTGGGGAGATGTTACAGATTAAGAATAGTGGATACTCAAGAAGTGCCATTGAAATTTGAGAATGGATTTTATCTTTCAAGAAATGCATTACCACAGGCGAGAGATGTGCTTATTGAATGGTACAAAAATATGGCTTATGAGAAAATTTCAGAAAGAGTTAGGTGGTATGCACAACAAAGAGGCTTCAAATACAGTAAAGTCAACATTACCAATGCACAAAAAAGGTGGGGTTCCTCTTCTTCTAACGGAAACTTAAATTTCCCATGGCGGCTTATTATGGCTCCTTTACCTGTGATAGATTACGTTGTTATCCATGAACTTGTTCATATAGAAGAGAGAAATCATACAAAAGCATTCTGGAACAAGGTTAAGATGTTAATGCCCAACTATGAAAGATATAAAGATTGGCTAAGGAAGAACGGCTATTTTTTGAGGCTATAACATAAGAGGACCATGCAAAACCTGTTGTGAGTTTATTACCCACAAGCATAAATAGGCGTAAAAACGAAGTAGATCAAGAGTAAAACTTGGTTTTGAAAGAAAAAATAGAAGGATTTAACTCAAAACAATGAAAAAAACAGGAAACAACAAAATGGTAAAAATCAAAGTTATTCAAAATCCTCAATAGTACATGTATTACACCGTTTGGTAATACCTATACCCTCTGCATTGCACCTAGCTGGGCATTTTGTGATACAGAAATAATGCACTTTTAGGGTGTTTTAGACTTGGCTGGCACGCCTATTTTCACTAGCTGGGATCCGGCTATGTCCCAGCTCCCTCCCGATTGCATTATGAACTCTGCGAGAGCGATCTTTAACTCATAAAGCACATCACTCATCCTGCAAACTTTTTCTATAACCCTCTCACCAAAACCCATTTTTAGCGAGAGTGGTCACGCAGCAGTTCTAAAATAAAACCTGTTTTTCTGTAAAGAAAATCCGAATCAAATTTATGCAGTAGTCTGTAAATTTTCTGTCCATTAACACCGCTTAACCCTTCTAAACTTTTCAGACACTCTTCCCACCTGCCTGCATATTTCGGCTTATTAACACAGTCCAAAAATGTCCTCTCACGCGATGAAACATAGATTCTTTGACCCAAATACTTCTTTGCTTCAACGCCACTCGCAATATCTTTCGTGAATACAGGCACAAAACGCTGGTTTGCGCACTCAAAAGAATCCAATCTATCCTGTTTATCGATACAGACATACATTTCGTTATACGCTGAATATGCACAGCCGTAAAATTCTAGGGCTGTATAATACCCTAAATAATATCTCTTCCTGATCTTTGATCCGACCAAGATTTTGTCCATACTGAATGAGGTAGGCGTTTCTAATGGATCTAAAATCAGATACAGTCCGTGTCTAATGCGCACTAACTTTTTTTTGGCTCTCTAATTTACGGATGTACTCATTATCTACATAGGCTCTGCGCAAAGTTGTTTTTAGAACTTTCTCTGCCGCTGCGACCACTTCATCTGTACTAACAACTTTCTTTCTAAGTAGTACCTTGTAGATTTGTTCTGTTTTTGTCATCCAGCAATAATAGTTTTGATATTTATTTAAAGTTTTCATTGCTTTTTGCATAGATATCTTTAAATTTATATCAAATTCTAACTAGTTTTGGCACTCTTAAGGTAGGTTGTTGAGGGTGTCGCCACATCCCCTTTTGAAAACACTGAAGTGTAACCTTTCAGGACTCACTTAACACTTCTCAACAGGTTTTCCAACCTTAAATGGAATTTTTATGTTGGCTTGCATAAAGGATAGTATGCATTCATTGCATACATGTTTTGTTGCACATATGTTTTAGTGCATATTTTCTGGTTCACAACCATCTGATGAAAACATAATTCATCTATTCTATGAACTGTTGTCCCATCCTTATTGTTTTAATCATCTCGGGCTCTATTGGTCTTTCATTGATATCATGAGCACAGAAGCTATGCTTCTTCTCAAGACATCTGTATGTGTTTCGTGAATCTATAGGGAGTATACTCTTGCTCACATAGAGTTGACGCAGCTGAAGAAGTATAAAGGATCTCTGGTAAGTTTTTCTCCGATTGTATATACTATACCAGAATAGATCAATTATATCATGCAGGATCAAACATCCCGAAGCCCTGGGAGTTCTTTGAGCCTAAACCACAGTCGTATGCAAGCTCTAGAAGCTTTTTATTCCCATCTATGATGAACTTTCCTGTATAACCCTTTATCACATTATCCCTGTACTTTAAGACCCTCTCATTGAACACTATAGGTTTTATAGATGTCTTTCTTGCCCGCGGTTTTTTGCCGTAAAATGCTTCATGCTTTTTCCTCAAGTTTCTGTCTATCAGCTCCGCAAACTCAGGTTCCAGAGGATTATAGTAATACGTTTTTTTCCTGCCTTCTGGTGTTATAAGCGTACTGTAGGCAACAAGAGGAGTCATCATCCTTATCTCCATCCTGCTCTTTATCTCTGGCTTTCCAAGAACCTCCATCTCTTCAACGTATATATCTTCCCCAAACAACTTAAGCTTGCTGGTCAGCATTGTATTGGCAAGCTCGCTCACAAAGCGGTCCAGAGGGCTTGAGATTATAAATTTCACAGGTAGTATGAATGTTATCGTACCATTCTTTATCTCATACCTGCCTATAAGCTTGGAAAAGGTAAACATCTTAAAGCTCCTTTTTTCATATTCAAAACCCTTATCGTGGAGAAAAGAGGCAAGCTCGGGTGAGATGTTAGCATAGAGAAAGCTCTGTAGGTAGTAGTTATAGTAAAGGGGCAAAACGATTCTATCCTTCTTTGACAAGATCTTAAGTTTTATGCGCATGAATCTTATTACGGATTTGTTACATATAACTTACCTTCAGCATACGTTTGTAGCTGAGTTCGATAGCAGAAAATTAGATAAGAGTTACAGCTGAATACTACTTGGTTTAATTTATCTATAAGGTAAAAAATAAATCGGATTGTATATAAAGTTTAAAGGAGGTTAAAATGGAGAAAAAAATTGGAAAAGGTATAATAAGACTAAAAAAAGGAGATATAACGAATGAGAAGGTAGATGCTATTGTAAACGCTGCAAACTCAAGTTTAATGGGTGGTGGTGGAGTAGATGGAGCAATACACAGAAGAGGCGGAAGAAAAATTTTAGAAGAGTGTAAAGAGATTGTAAAAAATCTACCTGGACGATTTTTGCCATCGGGTAAAGCAGTTATAACGTCCGGTGGGGATTTAGATGCAAGATATGTTATACATACCGTTGGTCCTATATGGAGAGGTGGCAAGGATAGAGAAGCAGAGACTTTAAGAAAGTGTTACATAAGCAGCCTTGAACTTGGTAAAAATAAAGGACTGAAGGAGCTATCTTTCCCATCTATAAGTACGGGTGCTTTTGGGTATCCTATAGACTTGGCAGCTGAGGTTGCAATAAACGCCGTTGCAGATTTTTTAAAAGATAATGAAATGATCGTAAATTTTGTCTTATTCGATGATAGAACGTTTAATGCTTACAAAGAGAAATTAAATAGAGTATCTTAGATAGTATGTCATCAAAATCATAGAAAAATAAGTATAGGTATAAAAGAGTATAATAAAGATAAGAATTATGAGCGGCAGCGATGCTTATGAAATGGTAAAAATGAAGATTATAACATTGAGTGAGAACACAGTAAGTGAAAATAGCAATCCAATAATAAAACATAGTGGATTGGGTGAATGGGGTTTGAGCATACTAATTGAAGCGGATGATCATAAGATTCTATTTGATACCGGGGCAAGTATCTCGACAGTTCATAATGCGGATTTGATCGGAATAGATTTATCTAAGATTGATAATATTGTGCTTAGCCATGGACATTACGATCATGCAGGAGGATTGAGAGATGTGTTAAAAAGAATGAGAAAAAATGTGGAAATAATTGCACATCCTGACGTATGGGCTTCTAAATATAGTATGGTACCGAAGAAAGATCCCATATATATAGGAATTCCATTTCAGAGAGACGAGCTAGAAAGTTTAGGAGCATCATTCAATTTGACTAGAGAACCGGTATGGATCACTGAGAATATTGTAACAAGTGGTGAGATCCCTATGGCTAATGAATATGAGAAGATCGATCAGACTCTTTATATCAAAGATAAAGAGAAGAATGAGTATCATCCTGATTCGCTTTGGGATGATCAAGCAATTTTTATTAAAGACAAAAGAGGTTTAATAATTATTTTAGGCTGTGCTCATCGGGGAATAATCAATACAGTAGACTATGCCAAGAAGCTTACAGGCATAGAAAAAATTTATGCAATAGTAGGTGGTACGCATCTTATGGCATCTTCTGATGATCGTTTAAATTTTACGATTGATAATCTTAAAGCATCTGGTATTGAAAAGCTAGGTGTCTCTCATTGTACAGGAATGAAAACTGCTGTTAAGTTAGCTCAAGCGTTTGGTGATAAATTTTTCTTTAACAACGTAGGAGTGATCACGAAGATATAATCTAAAAAAATTTAAATACCAGTTGTGTTATTATTGGTTTGTTATGTGCTAACATATAGCAAAGTATCTAAAATACAAGGTGTAAATACATGACAGATATTGGAAAATTAATAAGGATGGATAGGATTAGAGACAGGAATACAAAGAGAACCATAATAGTACCATTAGATCACGGAGTATCTATGGGACCGGTTAAAGGTCTTACAAAACTATCTGAAACTATAAACATGGTTGCAGAAGGCGGGGCAAACGCTGTTTTGATGCATAAAGGGATGATTAGCAAGGGTCACAGAGGTTACGGTAAAGATATAGGTTTGATAGTGCATATGAGCGCTTCTACGTCTATTGGATTAGATCCGGACGATAAAGTAATAGTCTGTGATGTAGTAGAGGCGCTAAGATTGGGTGCGGATATGGTGAGCATCCATATAAATATAGGATCCAAGACAGAAGCGGATCAACTCAAAGAATTCGGAAGAATAAGTAAAGAATGTGATGAGTGGAGCATGCCTCTCCTTGCTATGATGTACCCGAGGGGAGAGAGAATACCAGACCAGTTCGATTCGAGAGTGGTATCCCATGTGGCAAGGGTCGGGGCTGAACTCGGTGCGGATATCATAAAGACAAATTATACTGGTGATCAAGATTCTTTTTCTAGGGTTATAGAGGGTTGTTCTGTACCGGTTGTAATTGCAGGAGGTCCTAAGATAGATTCCGATATAAAGTTGTTAGAGATGGTAAAAGGAGCTATAGATGCTGGTGCGATAGGCGTATCGATTGGAAGAAATCTATTTCAACATGATAATCCAACTGCTATCACATTAGCAATAAAAGATATAGTTCATAAAGGCTTAAGTGTCAAAGAGGCGTTAGAACGGCTCGGTTGAGGTTAAAGCATGCAGAGGAAGGAGTTATGGGTAGAGATAGATCAAAAAAATAAAAAAGATTTGATCGTTGATTGCTTGGAATTGGGTGTAGATACGATACTGACCGATGATATAGAACTAGCAAAGACGATAGGTAATATTCGGATTGCAAACTATAACGATGGGGATATAGTGATAGTAGGAAGAGGTAGTGAAGGGGATGGGACTAAACCTTTACCTAAAGACTTATCAGATTCGATGGATCTTAAAAAGATAGAAGATATAAAAAAGAAGGATAAGATTATTGCATATTATATATGCATATTAAACAAAGAGTATGAGGAACGTGCTGTAGAGTTGGGAAGGTTATGTGATTATCTGATCGTTATAGGAAGAGATTGGAAGATAGTACCTACAGAGAACATAATAACCGGATTGCAGAATGCTAAGACGAAGATTATAATGGGTGTCGAGACGGTAGAGGATGCAAAGGTAGCATTTGAGACGATGGAGAAGGGTGTAGATGGGGTCTTATTGTCGCTTAAAGATAAAACAGATAGGAATATGATAAAAAGTGTCTCTGATCTGAGAGAGAGATCTTTTTCTATCAAATTAGAACCTGTCAAGGTGGTAAAGGTCAGCAAGGTCGGGATGGGGGATCGAGTATGCATCGATACCTGTTCTATCATGAACGAAGGGGAAGGTATGTTGATCGGCTCGTTTTCATCTGGATTTTTTTTAGTTCAAGCTGAGGTAAACGAGTCAGAATATGTCTCATCTAGACCATTCAGGGTAAATGCTGGTGCTATTCATTCTTATGTAATGAATGGAGAGAGGACGAACTATCTTTCTGAATTAAAAGGAGGGGACGAAGTCTTAATAGTTAGCAGTAATGGGAGTATCAAAAAAGCAGTGATTGGACGGGTCAAGATAGAAAAAAGGCCTCTAATCTTGATATCTGCCGAGAAAGACGGTAACGGTAAGATAGAAGTGATATTACAGAATGCCGAGACGGTGAATCTTGTTAAATCAGATGGAAAACCTATATCTGTATCACAGATCAAGGAAGAGGACGAAGTTCTTGCCTATCTTACAAAGAAAGGTAGACATTTTGGGTCAGAGATTGAGGAATTTATCATAGAAAGATAGATAGTATATAGAAAATGAACGATCTCTATGTAACATATCATGGATCTTTAGATAGAAAGTTCTATATAGTTACGACCGTTAAAAATATAGAAGAAGCGATTGTTGCAGATAATGCCGGGACAGATATAGTAGAGTTGCGGTTGGATCTAGTTGAGCAAAAAAACAGGAGTTTCTTTAAATCCTTCTCCGATTTTGCAGAAAGATCAAAAAAACCGATTATTGCTACGTGTAGATCGGATAAAGAGGGTGGGTTTTGTAAGGAGGAGGATCAAGCCGATCTATTTGAAAAAGTGTTGCATTTCTCAGATTATCTTGATATAGAGTTAAGATCTAAGAATTTAGATAAGATCAAAGATTTCTGCAAAGATTTTAACAAAAAACTGATAGTTTCTTACCATGATTTTAAAAAGACACCTCAAAAAAGATTGATAAAGGATATCATTGAAGAATGTGCTAGTATCGGTGATATCCCAAAAGTTGCGTTCATGGCAACGGATATATATGATGTCTTTTTATTAGAAGAATTGACCATAGAGTATTCAAAAAAGATACCCATCGTAAGTATATCTATGGGTGAGATAGGCAGGATATCAAGAATCTCTCTGCCATTTTATGGATCGATCTTTGCTTATACATATGTTTGTGAGGCGAAGGCTCCTGGTCAGATATCGATTCAAGATTTAAAAAGTATATTAAGAATTCTTTCATAAAGTGATTTATCATGATTGAAGAGGCAATACGAACAATTAACCTGACTAAAAAGTTTGGTGATTTTGTAGCGGTTGATAATCTCAATTTAATCATCAATAAAGGCGAAATATTTGGTCTTTTAGGACCTAACGGTGCAGGAAAAAGTACAACAATTAAAATGATTATTGGGCTTCTTAAACCGACTTATGGGGAGATATTTGTGCTTGGCGAGAATGATGTAAATAATTACAAACAATACACAGGATATTTACCAGAAGACCCAAGTCTTTACGAGTATCTAACCATTGAGGAGTTTCTAACCTTTATTGGTAGTCTCAAAAGAGTAAAAAAAGATACGTTAGAAAGACGGATAATAGATTATGGTGAGATATTTGATTTAAAAGATAAATTAAAAAGTTATATAGGATCGTTATCCCATGGTATGAGGCAGAAAGTGGCGATAATGGCGACATTAATAAATGATCCAAAGGTATTGCTATTGGACGAGCCGTTAAACGGGCTGGACCCGATGAGCCAGAAGAATTTTAAAGATATTATTCGTGAAAAAGCAGAAGGTGGTTGTACAATATTGTTATCCACCCATATACTAGACGTGGCAGAAAGGCTCTGTACAACTGTTGGAGTATTCAACAAAGGCAATTTAATAACGACAGGAACCCTTAAAGAACTTAGAGATATGTATAGAAGCCCGCCAACATCAACATTGGAGGATATCTTCTTAAAGATAACGAAAGAGCCATTACAAGTCAAAGACTTGTAACATTATCCTAGTTATACGTTTAGATTTTAGACTAATAAATTTTTTAAGATTATAGCATCAAAAATATTTATATATCATCCTTTCGTATTTTATAATATAGATTATTTACAATTATCTTATAACAAAGAGGAGTATATAATGAAGATAAAATATTTGAAAAAGCCTTGGTTAAGACTATATGATTTCATGTCGCTTCCTGAAACATTCGAGCCTTATCCGATAAAGACATATACCGAGTATCATCTCGACGAGCCAGCTGAAAAATGGCCTAATAATATGGCATTGGCTCAATTCGATTACGAGATAACGTTTAAAGAGTTGAAAGATCATGTGGATAGGCTTGCCACAGCATTAGCAGATTTAGGTATTAAAAAAGGAGACGTAGTAGCTACTGTTCTTCCTACTTCTATCCAATACGTTATATCAGATTTTGCAATCACCAAAATCGGTGCGATACATCTACCGGCTAGCGTAATAGATTCGGTAGATGGTTTGGCTAACAAGTTCAAGATGACTGAATGCCAGAATGTAATTTGTTGTTATACAAACGTGAACGAAGGAGACTTAATAACTAAAATTAAAAAAGTGGCAGAATTAACACGAATAAATAATATAATCCTTACAAAAAAAGAAGACTACTCTTTAAATAAACCAGATCATCTTGAAAAAGATGTATTATGGCTCACAGACTTGATCGATAAATATCCTCCTAACCCACCTAAAGTAGATATCGATCCAAAGAGGGATATCGCTATTATATCATATACAGGTGGCGCTACAGGTATTCCAAAAGGTGTAATGCTCTCTCATTATGGATTGGTTGCACATACGGTAAGTTTTTTTGGATCGATACTACCTGAACCGATCATTAATCTATGTGACGGGTTGTTACGGATACTGATGCCTTTACCCCAATATCATACCTATGGGCATGGAATGACGATTATAGGCTTAAGGCACGGATATGGCGTCTTATTAATAACCGATCCGAGAGATACGAAAGAGTTTGTCAAATTAGCTCGGAAGTATAATCCAGTGATCTGTTTTGGTGCTCCTGTTCAATACATGAAGGTTTTAAAAGAGGATGATGTGGAGGATCTTGGACTTATTGCCGTATCAGGTTCTATGCCTCTTTCACCAATGATTCATATGCAATTCGAAGAAAAGACTAGAAGTATCATGATGGAGGCATATGGCTTGGCAGAATTTGCTCCTGTAACACATGTTCCATCGTTAATATCAGTTCTTACTCCGATTTTTGGTAGTGAAGAACGGACAGGTGAGGTATTCCAACTTTTAAACAATTTTTTTAAGACGATCGAGATATATCAGCAGATAAAGAGTATATTAAACCTATTATCTCCTAAGGATCTTGGATTGCTGATAAATAGGATTATAATATTCATATCTAGAAATACATTAACCACTCTGGACGGGAGAAAAAAAGAGATAATGGGTACGATAGGAGTTCCTGCAGTAGATACAGATGTAAAAATCAGGGATATTTTTACCGAAGAAGAGATACCTATCGATGTAGTAGTGAAAGAAGAGATGTTTGGTGAGATGTGCTTAAGAGCACCGTGGCAGATGCTCGGCTATTGGCCTGATATCGGTTCAGGCATTGATGAAGACGGATTCATTCATACGGGTGATGTAGTAAAGATAGATGAATGGGGACGAATGTTTATAGTAGATAAGGTCAAAGATATGATAAACGTATCCGGTTATAAGGTATATCCAAGAGAGATCGATGATATGTTATACGGATATCCTGGTGTAGAAGAGGTGGCAACCATAGGCTATCCAGATCCTTCCAGGCCAGGGAGTGATCTGATAAAGGTTATAATAGTCCCAGGAAAAGGATACGAAGATAAACTTAGAGAAGAAGATATTTTAGATTATTTGAGAAAGAAACTTCCGCCGTATGCTGTTCCTAAACAGATAGAATTTAGAGACTCGCTGCCTAAAACTGCCACAGGTAAAATTTTGAAAAAACAGCTAAGAGAGGAGGAGATAAAAAAGATGGGACCATATTATGCACATTACTCATACTATTTTGGGAAAAAGCGAAGAGAAGATAAAGAGTAGATAGATGTATTTTATCAGTATTTGATGGTAAAATCCTTAAATTCGGACTTATACTCTTCCCAACATATCTCAACATTATCTACTTTAGAGAGAGGAGGTCCTTCCCATAGTTTTTTTATCAGTTCTTCTATACTCTCTTTATCTCCCTCACAGATAATCTCCACATCTCCGTTGGGAAGATTCCTCGTCCAACCTTTTAATCCTAATTTTAATGCATTCTTTTGGGTAAATACCCTGTAGAATACCCCTTGTACCTTTCCTTGAACGATAATCTTTGCCCGCGCAAACATATTCGTTCTTTATAATTTTTCGGATTATTTAAATCTAACCTTAATGATACAGATGTATTTATATTAAATAGTGATAACTTTTATACTTATGGATGAAAAAGATATTGCTGAGTATCTGCTGTCCAAAGAATGTTTTATTGGTGGTAGAGGTATATCAGATTTGGAAGAAGGAATGAGGTATGCATTAGGACGGGAAAGCTTGGAAAGAACGGTTTACTTAGCATTTGCACGATCGGCAGAAGATAACGGGTTATCAAATCTGGCAAAGTTTTTTAGGGCGGTAGCAGAGTCAGAAACGATCCATTCTATGAATATTATAGACGGCTTAGGTGAGATAGGAGATATCACAAAGGCTATTAAAAAGAGAATAGATGAGGAAGATTGTGATATTAATGACGTATATCCTGCATTAGCTAAAAAAGCAATAGAATATGGGAAAAGTGAGGCTGGAATAGCATTTAATTGGATCATTAAAGTTGAAAAAGGACATAAAAGCTTACTAGAACAATTTTTGCCAATTATAGAGGAAAATAAGGATATAGATGAGGAAAAATATTTTATCTGCGAAAATTGTGGGTTTATAAGCATCGGAGAAGCGCCTCCTAAAACCTGTCCTGTTTGTGGTGCACCTGTTTCCGAATTCAAGGAGATAAAATAATAACCAAGAATATCTTTTATGGAAATTATTTATAAAAGCAAAAGAGAAGTAAAACCATGCCAAACCTTATGATCGTAGGATTTAGAGATGAGGTATCTGGAAAAACGACAATATCTCGTGCTTTTTTAAGATATTTTTTAGAGAACGGCATCAACGCAACCGGATTTAAACCATTATCTGGAAATAATATATGGAGACATTACGACCAGGTATGTGATACTTTGGAAGAAGGAAGATTATACTCAAACGATGCAAAATTATTAAAAAAAGAATTGGACGGTAAGATTGATAAACCGATAAAGGAGGAATTAATAAATCCTGTTCATCGTCTCTGGAATGAACCAGCGTTGATAGATCCTTTGACAAGAATACCTAATTTTTTGGTGGACAGGATCACGTTCCTGGACGATAATCATCTAAAAACTATCCTATTGAATAATAAAATAGCATCTTTTGAATCTCTCGATAAAGAAAAATTTTTGAAGAATCTGAAAGACAATGCGGATGATATATACGATATAGAGGATATAGAAACGTTCAATACGTTAGTAAGATACTACTATGATAAGGCGATATACTCGATATATAGTAAGATAAGGAAAGATTTTGATTTAGTGATCATAGAAAGCTATGGAGATATAGCTTTGCCATGGAACTCCTTTTTTAAAGAGTTAGATCTGGTTATAGGTGTCGAGCCATGGAACATATATGTATATGAGCCTGAAAAGTATCTTGATGCGGTTGAGATTACTACAGTATCCTACCTTAAAGAGATCTCCACTAATCAGATAAAAGACCTTATCAAACCTATGAAAAAAGTGAGATATAGACCTGCCAGATCGAGCGAGAGAATAGAAAAGGTCAAAAAAATTGCATCAGATCTATTCAAAGATTTTGATTTTTAACATACATATATATAGATAAAAATAATAACAAATATATCGATTGGATATGATACGGACTTTTGATGGGAAGATACCCAAAATTGCAGATTCTGCATATATCAACGAGTTTTCTTATATAGTTGGTGATGTGGAGATAGGAGAAGATTCTAGTGTCTGGCCTGGCGCTGTTTTAAGAGCAGATTTTGGCAGGATTAATGTAGGAAAGAATGTTCATATAGAGGATAACGTCGTGATACATGGTACTGGTGGTGTCGAGATAGGAGATAACGTAATAATAGGACATTCTGCAGTATTTCATGGTAAGAAGATTGGAAATAATGTTCTAATAGGTATGAATGCTACTGTCTTACACGATGTTGAGATAAATGACAGATGCGTAATCGCAGGTGGATCTGTCGTCCTTGAAGGTATGAAGATCCCTGACGAATCATTTATAGCAGGAGTACCAGCTAAAATTAAGGGCAAAATCTCGGATGATCTGGAGATATGGATAGATAGCGAGATGATGAGAAATTCTTACGGTGAATTATCAAAAAAATACAAAAAACTGGGTTTATAATGAGATTTATCATAATATTTTGATATTACCTGATCATCACATAAATTAGAACAGTAGACAATCCACCCATAGATGTGGCAATGAGATTTACAAGGCTATTATTGAGGTACTTATCCTCTATAGTAGCACCTAAAATGCTATCTATATTTACTCCAATGAAACTACCAAATATGATTGCAACCAGACTATCTAAGTTATTTATAGGTAGATTTGATATTAAAGCAACCGAATAGATTATAAAAGCTCCAATTAAAGCAGATAATTCTCCCAATTTTGATATTCCACCGTTAGTTCCTGCAGGTACAGGCTTTAAATTTATGATCGATACAGTCTTACCTTTGTAAGTCTCTCCTATCTCACTTGCCATGGTGTCTCCTGTTGCTGTTGCAATAGATCCAATAAAAGCCAATAATAAGAGAAACGATCCTGTCAATGTACTTATACTGTGTGATATACCATAGCTTATAGCGCAGATCGTACCTGCAAGTCCATTACCAAAGACGTTGGCGTAGCCTCTCTCTCCTTTTTTCCCTTCTACTATCCCTAGCGAATATTTATAATCATATTTGTATCTCGTAGATATGCATCCAACGATATAGAAGGATAATAGAATGAAAAACCATCTTAAGCCTCCAAAAATCATAACGGTCAAGCCAAGCAGAGTGCTGCTATGCACGCCTGATATGTCTAAAAGATTTGTCTTAACCGATATATATCCTATCGCTATCATCAAGGCAAGAACGAAGACTACGTAACGTTTTGGTGGAGGTATATATGAACAGATCCACGCAAAAGAATAAAATACCCACATCATAAATATCGACATAGAAGGGATTACCCAACCATACCTTTCATAATCTGTGAGTGTAGAGAAGAGTATTGCTAAGATTATCCCCAATATGGATATTAAAAATACCAGGTTGGTCTGTATCATTGATAGCCCGATTTGTTCGTAGAATAGAGTGAATAAAAATATCAAAACAATAGAGAAGAATATTATAAAAACATCACAAACCAAAGGTTTGTGAGCCGCAAATCTTCGATTTGCAACATCTCGTATTATTAGAAAATCCTCATCTTTATCGTCTTTATATATCTTTTTTATCCAATATATTAATAAGAAGATTATTATAGCATAACTTATAAAAAATTCGGGTAAACCGATAATGGTCAGACATGAAAAGATAATCAACGACTCAAACAGATGATAATAAACTATTTTTACCTTTATATATAAAAAAAATCCAAGAGATAGAGCTAAAATTAATATTATTACTTTTTTATCGAGTAATGGTATAAAAAAAGATAGGATAGCAAGAAATACAGAGATGAATACTTCTTTTTTGCTATTTAAATTTGATATTATATTACCATTACCCATTTAAGATTTTAGGATTCCTAACGATAAAAGTTTATCACGAACTTTTTTAGCTGCAATATAGACGCTCTCTGTATCCCTTGCTCCTGTGATGACCAATCTTCCAGAACCAAAAATTAAAACGACTATATTCATATCTCTCAGCCTATAGACCATTCCTGGAAACTGTTCAGGCTCGTACTCTATATCATCCGTCAATGCAGATGCAATCTCGTTAAGATTAACCTCTGATTTAAGATTTGCAGAGGCAACTACGTTCTGTATTATAATCTCTGGTTTTATTGGTTTATATCCTATCAATTCAAGATCTTTTACTAGTATTTTACATGATTTCTCTACATCTTCTATACTTCTTGATCCAGTACAGTTAATTTTACCAGACGAAAATATAAGAAATGCTGCTTTTGGGTCTTTAACCCTGTAAACCAACCCAGGAAATTTATTTTTATTGTATTCTGTATCCGGGATCTCTTCTTTGATCTTATTTAAATCAAATGATTCAGCAATGCCCTCTATACTCGCAACAATATTCTCTATTTTGACATCAAGATCATTCTCATTCATATACTATCATCCATTTATGTATTTTAAATATATTATCCAAGACTTTATATAATTTATTAGGCTATAGTAACTAATATAAATAGTTAGTAAAAAAAATACTATATTATAGCTAGATAGATCTATCAGAGATGTTAAATATTACCATTTAATTGATTATAATTCAAATATTAATAATTATTTATATAGTATAAGATATAACATAAGATTTCTTAAAATTTTGCTTTTTATCTTCTTTAAAAAATTATATATAAAGAGACGTAGTAATTATAACTGTTAATATTTTACATAAATTAGTTAAATTTATATATTGTCAATATAAGAATTCATATTATAACAATTTAACAATGTGAGGGTATTTAAATAAGATGCCATATAAAGATAGCGATCCAGTAAATAAAATATGCCAAAAGATGAGACAACTTTGTTAAAAGAGCTGAACGACAAGATTGATAATATTTTAAACGTTCTGTATTATATTCTTTTCATTATTGAAGAAAATAAACGCGAATATAAACCATTAGATGTATTCGAATTATTGAAACTGCCTGATCATATTAGAAAGACCGCTATGGCAATTAATAAACTTAAAGAGGCTACTGCAGAAGATGTTTCTTTAGAAACTGGTAGAGAGCGATCAATAGAGAGCGCTTATCTCAACCAGTTAGTCAGGTATGGATATCTCCAAAAGAGAAGGGAGGGAAGAAAAGTTATTTTTTATTTTTAGGGAGGTATATTAAAAATAAAGACCGTAACAATACATTCATATAGAGGCGAAACAGGTAAGACAAGCATTATAATTAATTTGGCAGAATATCTGGCAAGTATGGGTAAAAAAATCTGTTTAGTCGATTTTGATTTGAGATCTCCTTCGCTGTTGTCTCATTTTAGTGTTAGACCGAGGTGCTATATAAACGATTTCTTGGAAGAACGATGCAGAGATATAAACGATGTTTTAGTAGATATAGATGGATTTAGTGATAACCTGTGTCTGGCATTCGCTTCTTCTGATATCAAAGATATAAAAGAATCGATGATGACGGATAGAATCCACCAGATAAGGATACTCAACAGACTGCTCAACGGAAGAGACTCTTTAAAGGATAAGATGGATTATCTGTTGCTCGATACAGTCCAGGAATTAGATATTCTTCAACAAATGCGATCATCATCTCAGATTTTGTAATAATAGTCTTAACTACGGATAACTCAGATGTTTATGGAACTAAAAAAATGATAAACGAGATTCACGAGATTATATCTATGCCTAGGTATCTGATACTAAACAAGGTTTTTAAAGGAGATAACGAGGAAGATATAGTTAAAGAGATAGAGAGTGTGACAGGCCAGCAGATTATATCAACCATTTCATGCGATTGCGAAATAATGAAATTACGCGAGTCTCAAACATTATTCAAAAAATCCGTCACATCCTTTTTAAAAGCAGTTAAAAAGGTGGCAAACGAACTATTTTTGTGATACTTACGGATAAAAGATATGACGAAAGTTATATATACAGGCAATGATTAAGTAAGAAGCAACCCAATAAATTATTCTATTAAAGCATAGGATGAAGAAAATTTTTAAAAACAAAGATTTTCTGACTGTGTTATAAACGGGGGTAAATAAATGGCAAAATATAAAGACAAAATAGATTTATACAGTGATAGGGGAAAACTAATAGAGTCTGATGTCCCGATAGAGGCAGTAAGTCCTCTTTTAAATCCGACGATTCGGAAGATTATAAACACAACGAAACGAACGGTTGCAATAAACCTTGGCGGAATAGAGAAATCTCTTGCAAGCGGAAAACTCGGTGGTAAAGAAAAAAAAATACGAAGCAGAGCGATGAAGTACGACATCGTTGGTAATGCTGATAATATTGCTGCCAAGATAAAAGAATTAGTGCAGATAAGAGAAGACGACGATACTAATATGGAAGTTTTAAGCAATGGTAATCTATTGTTGTTACAGGTACCTTCCGTCAGGATTGAGGTAGGAGGAGAGTTTGTTGCAGGTATAACCAGTGCTGCAGCAGCTACAACACAGGCTCTCATCGAATTTTTCAATGTTGATATGTTCGATGCACCCTATGTAAAAGCAGCTGTATGGGGTTCATACCCACACACGATGACTCTTGATGGAGCTAACGTCAGTTCTATGTTAAATATTCCGCAGAACGATGAGGGTCTTGGTTATGCATTGAGAAACATAGGTGTAAACCATTATGTTGCAATTACGAAGAAAAATGCTATTAATGCTGCCGCTCTTGCCTCTCTGTTTGAACAGACTGCAATGTTCGAGATGGGTAATGCTATAGGTCCTTTTGAAAGATTCCATCTGTTAGGATTTGCATATCAAGGGTTGAATGCCAATAACCTTGTATACGATCTAGTAAAAGAGAATGGTAAAGATGGAACGACCGGCTCGGTTGTTCAGAGTGTCGTTGCCAGGGCGGTTGAAGATGGAGTAATTAAACCAGATACAAAATTACCGAGCGGATTCGTCTTCTACACAACAGATGATGTCCCATTATGGAACGCATATGCTGCAGCAGGTTTACTGGCATCTACTATGGTCAATCAAGGTGCCATGAGGGCTGCACAAGGTGTATCTTCCAACTTGATCTACTTCAACGATCTCTTAGAGAGGGCGACAGGCTTGCCTGCTTGTGATTTTGGTAGGGTAGAAGGTACAGGTGTAAGTATGAGTTTCTTCAGTCACTCGATATATGGTGGTGGTGGTCCTGGTATATTCAATGGTAACCATATAGTTACTAGACATTCTGCAGGTTTTGCAATTCCTATAGTGGCTGCAGCAATGGCTTTAGATGCAGGTACTCAGATGTTCTCTCCAGAATCAACGTCTAAGGTGATTGGTGATATATACGGAAGAATTCCTGAATTTGTTGAACCGATAAAATTCGTTGCTGAAGGGGCTAAAGAGATAAAAAAGGATATTTAAAAGGATAAATAATTACTTAATCTTGTCCAGCCATGTCAATAACTGATTTACCCAGTATTCAGATCGAAATTATTCCTCAGAGGCTTTTGGGTGCTAGTTCAGCGGAAAAAGTTCTTAACACGTTAGCCGAGTTAAAAGGGGTTAAGAGAATTGCTATTCAGGGTCCAAGACTTCCAGGAGAAGTATCATATCAGGGTGTTTCGACGGATAGAAGGGAGATACAAGTGGGCGGTATCGTATTCGAGATAAAAATTGCTCTTGGTCGAATTATGTTAGAGTTAGAGAGCGAAACCATTCTAAAAGATGTAGAAAACATTGTTAATACTGTTATACCATGTAAAGCATCTATCAGAAAAGGTAAATTTTTCAGAGATAAGATGACAGTAAGCGATTATGCAAAGTATGGTATAATCAAAGATGAACGGATTATTGGGCTTGTTGATCCTAAATCCAACGATATATACGAATTAGGAACTAAATGAGAACCCGCTTTTTGACGCATCCTGGAGAATTTGGAAGAGAGACAAAGATCGTGGTTTGTAGAGAGGGTATGGGCCTCGGAAAAGGTGGTGGAATCGCCCAAAGAGGAACGTTTGCCGAGGCAGGTAGCCCTGACATAGTTGTTGTAGCGATGTCCCCCGGTAGAAGGCATATAACTTCTCCTGTCTGTGATATTACCACCGCATTAAGGAAAGAACAGATGGATGTTAATGTCTTGGTTTTAAATTCTGGTGCTGGGGCTCCACCGGATGCTCCTGGACAGACAAGAGGTTTAGGGCCAAATTTTGGAGTAAACGAGAAAGAGATCAACCAGATAAGGTCAGCTAAGCTGGTTATACTTCATCACGGTAACATAAGAAGTCATGTTGTCTATAAAGTAAGAACCATACTACGGTATGTAGATAGGCCTGCTATCGTAATATCACAAGCTCCGGTAGATTTTGAAGATTTCGCAAAAGTTGGCGTTAAGACCGAATATGTCATGCCGAAAGAGGAAGATATCAAGACAGAAGGAACCGTTGCTGCAATCATAAGCGGAGTGATTAGAGGACAAGCCTGTCCTCAAAAAAAACTGGATGAGATTATAAGTAAGATAAATCCTTTGTTAAAGAGATATAACATTATTAAAAAAAGATTTTAGATTGAATGGAGGATTTTAAAAATGGTAGAGTATAAAAAACAATATTACCCTGGCGCGTCTGTTGTTAGTAAAAACAGACAAAAACACATGGATCCTACTAAAGAGCTTGAAAAATTGAGGGAAGTGTCTGATGAGGACGTTGTGTTGATAATGGGTCATAAGGCTCCTGGAGAGGCGTATAAAAGTGTTCATCCGCCATTAGAGGAGATAGGAGAACCTGATTGTCCTATTAGAGAATTAGTAAAACCGACTGATGGAGCAAAAGCCGGTGATCGAATAAGATACGCTCAATTTACCGACTCTATGTATTTTGCCCCATCTACGCCTTATGTTAGAGCATGGATGATGCATTATAGATACAGAGGAGTAGATGTAGGAACCTTATCAGGTAGATGGATTGTTGAGGCTAGGGAGAGAGATGTTGAGAAGATTGCAAAGGATCTATTAGAGACGGAGGTTTATGAGCCTGCTTTGTGTAGCATGAGAGGTGCAACCGTCCATGGTCATTCTCTAAGATTGCTTGAGAATGGTTTGATGTTCGATATGCTCAGAAGAACAGAGCTTGGTGATGATGGTAACGTATATTATGTTAAGAACCAAATAGGTGAGCCTTTAGATAAGAGAATATCTGTAGGAAAACCGTTATCTGAAGATGAAAGAACTAAGAGAACTACTATATACAGAAAAGATGGTTCTGAAAAAGAAACGATCGATAAAGAGGTTCTTGACTTTATACAGAGGATTCATAAATCCAGATCTATGGCAGGATTCCAACTTAATATATAAAAATAAAGAGGTGTGAATAATGGTAGAGGATAAAAAGTTTATAAAAGCATTGTCTAAGAAATTTGCAGAGGATCCAAAAGGCAGAAAAATGACAAAAGTAGGGCTGGGAATAGAACAGTCTGCACGGAAAAAAGAGTTTAAAGAATGGGGAGAAAAAATATCTAAGGAGAGAGGAATATCAGGATACGATCCGATGGCACATCTTGGTGGTATACCACTCGGGCAGCGTGTCTTGATGCCTTATAAGTTATCCACGACGGATACTTACTGTGAAGGGGATGATCTACACTTTGTAAACAATGCTGCTATGCAGCAGTTCTGGGATGATATAAGAAGGACGGTCATAGTTGGTCTCGATACGGCACACAACGTTCTCGAGAAGAGATTAGGTAAAGAGGTTACCCCAGAAACGATCAACGAGTATCTACATATAATTAATCATGCCATGCCTGGTGCTGCTGTGGTTCAAGAACATATGGTAGAAACACATCCTGGATTGGTAGATGATTGTTACGTTAAAATATTTACAGGTGATGATAATATAGCCGATGAGATAGAAGACCAGTACTTGATAGATATTAACAAATTATTCCCTGAAGATCAAGCAAAACAATTGAAAGAGGCCATTGGTAAGAGTCTCTGGCAGGCGGTTCATATACCCACGACCGTTGTTAGAACTTGTGATGGTGGTACAACGAAGAGATGGTCTGCTATGCAGATATCTATGGCAATGATCGATGCCTACAGGCTCTGTGCGGGTGAGGCTGCGGTAGCAGATTTCGCTTACGCGGCTAAACATGCTGCAGCTGTGGACTTGGCATCTATCCTTCCGTCAAGGAGGGCACGAGGACCAAACGAGCCTGGTGGATTGCAGTTTGGTATATTAGGGGATATAGTACAAACGAATAGGATTTATCCGGAAGATCCTGCAAGGGCTTCTTTAGAAGTTGTGGCAGCTGGAACGATGCTTTACGACCAGATCTGGTTAGGTTCTTACATGTCTGGTGGTGTCGGATTCACTCAGTATGCAACTGCGGCATATACGGATGATATATTGGACGATTTCACCTATTATGGTGTAGATTACATAAACAAGAAATACGGCGGAATTGGAAAAGCACCTGCGACTATGGATACAGTTTTGGATATTGCTACAGAAGTAACACTTTATGCATTAGAGCAGTATGAGGAGTACCCAACGCTCTTGGAAGATCACTTTGGAGGTTCTCAGAGAGCAGGTGTAGGCGCGGCAGGCACAGCGATCAGCTGTTCTCTTGCGACTGGACATGCACAGGCGGGTCTTAGCGGATGGTATCTCCACATGCTTCTCCACAAGGAGAAACACGGAAGGCTCGGATTCTACGGTTACGATCTGCAGGACCAGTGTGGTTCCACAAACACCTTCTCAATACGAGGAGACGAGGGTGCACCGCTTGAGCTAAGAGGACCGAACTACCCGAATTATGCAATGAACGTCGGTCATCAGGGAGAGTATGCAGGAATTTCTGCTGCTGCTCACTATGCTGTTGGAGACGCGTACGTTCTCAGTCCTATCGTGAAAGTGACATTTGCAGATCCGTCTCTCAAGTTTGATTTCAGCAAAGTTAGAGAAGAATTTGCCAGAGGAGCACTTAGAGAGTTCTATCCGGCAGGAGAGAGGAGTTTAATAATACCTGCAAGGTAAAACTCTCCTTTTTTTTATTTTTTACTCAAAACCGGTAATTATCAACCCGTAATATTACTATTTTGGAGTCGTTTTAAACGAGATTGTCTATTCCTCATCCAGGACATAAGTATGCATTAGAAAGGATCATATCTGAGGCAAGATCAAATAAGAATCTTAATAACATTCATGAGTTCTATTTGGCAGGTCCTTCTGATATAGTAGGTAGCGGTAGAGTGACACTATATTCCCCGCTTATCACAGATCTAAAAGAGATGGCAGATCTTGCTCATGAATATAAGATAGAGATCGACGTAGTTATAAACCCTTCTTGTTTTGGTGGCACGCATCTAACACCGCATGGTTATAATACCATTTTATGGTATCTGAACCAGCTTAACAATATCGGGATAGACTCAATAACCGTTGCTGAACCTTATATTATCGAATTATTAAACGATTTTTCGATGAAAACGGTTGTATCCTGCATATCCATGGTTAATTCTCCTCAACGGGCAAGATTTTTCGAGAATATGGGGGCTGATGTGATTACTCTTGATCCGGATATCAACAGAGATTTTAAGATGTTAAACGCTATAAAGAAGAGCGTCAGTTGTGATCTAAGGCTTATGGTCAATGAAGGATGCTTGTATAAATGTCCGTTTAGATATTCACATTTTAACCTGTTCTCTCATGTAACAACGGCAGGAATGAAACCTCCTATTTTTGGAGATTACTATTTTGATAAATGTATATCGATACGTGTAAGGGATCCTGAACAGATAATAAAGTCTCCTTGGATAAGACCGGAGGATATTAAGAAATATGAGGAGATCACTCCTTTTTTTAAGATAACAGGAAGAGCAAATACTGTATCGTGGATAGTTAATTGTATGAATATATACTGTAGTGGAAATTACGATGGAAATTTATTAGAGATCTTGGATTGTCCATCTGAGTTGAGAGATCTCTATTTTATAGATAATAAAAAGCTTGAAGGATGCATAGATTATTGGAGAGATTGCGATAAGTTATGTATCGATTGTAACTATTGCAAAATGGTCACTAATAGCGCATTGAAGGTTATAGATAATGAAAGAAGAGATAATAAGTGCAAGGAAGAATCTTGAAGAGACGTTAAGAAAAATTACCGGATTTTCTATTTTTGTCCCCGAAGCAAAGTTTTTTAGTATGGTATGTGGCTGTGTTGGTTTTGCCTCTGACTTAAGAGGTTTATTACTAGCCAGCGTAGAAGTCTCGAATGATAATATAAAAAATCTATTGGAGGATATTGCCAACTCTTTATCTATCAAACCTGATATCATCTATGCCAGAAAACTTCCTGGATCTGAAGAGATAGTCGGACTCACGGCACGTGAGCTCTGTTCTCGGTGTAAAAAAGAATTTTCTGGAGATAAACCGAGACCAGATATCTTTGTCATCAAGAAGGTTGAAGAAAGATAGTTAGTCATTCTATATCCGTTTCTTAATATACGAATAACTATAAAAATAAAGAAGCGACGGTCAAACATTGATTAAAAAGAGTCTTTTTAAGATGAAGATAGAACTTGTATCTCCCTATCACTATACTTATGCACCGATGCTTATTGGTGGCATACTAAAGGATGAAGGTTTTGATGTTAGCATATCTAAGGTTTTAGATAGAAAATCTGCGGATATAATCTTGTTGAGTTTGTATTCTACCTTTCACCTGATCGATGAACGTATAAAGGCATTCTTAATAGAGAATAAAGATAAAGAGATCATCGTAGGTGGCCCGATCAGCTCTTGCCCAGAGATGGTTTTAAAAGAAATACCCATAGATGCTGTCGTTATTGGAGAAGGAGAAGAGACAATATTAGAAGTTCTAAATAACGGTATATGCGATGATGTTAAAGGATTAGCATTCTTTGAAGATGGAGAGATTGTAAAGACATCTCCCAAGCCACTTTTTAATATAGACAGGCCTCTACCTCTGATACCTGATGACATAAGTAGAGAGAATATAAGAGGGGCAAATGTCTATATAGAGACGCATCGAGGATGTATTGGAAATTGCGGATTTTGTCAAGTCCCAATATATTTTGAGAGGAAGATAAGGAGCAGAAGCATCGAAAATATCTTGGATGAGGTAAAAGCGTTCAAAAAAAAAGGATGTAAAAGAGTATCAATAAGCGGTGGAACAGGAAGCTTATATGGGTTTGATAAGAAAATAAACAATTCTGCATTTATAGATCTATTACAAGGAATTTCAGATATTATGGGAAGGAAGAACGTATCTGTTCCAGATTTGAGGGTAGATTATATAAACGATGAGGTCTTGGACGCAGTAAAGAATTATACAATCGGATGGATCTTTTTCGGCATCGAATCTGGTAGCGATAGAGTACTAAAAAAGATGAGAAAGGGAATAACGGCTGAAAAATGCCTTCAAAGTGTGGAGATGGCAAAAGAATACGGGCTTAAAGTTGCAGGAAGCTTCATCGTTGGTTATCCTGGTGAAGAAGAGGAGGATTTTGAGAAGACGAAAAGTTTTATGGAAGAAGCTATGCTTCACGATTTTTTTATAAGTATAGCAGAGCCAATCCCGAAGACACCTCTTTCAAAAGAGATATTATCCATAGGTATAGATGAAAATACGGTATTTAAAAAAGATAAAGGAAAATATAAAGTTTATGGTCTAACCGAGGCAGAGGCAAGATATCTTGATCTCTCTCTCTGTGGAGAGATTAATAAGTTCTTTCCGCGAGTCGTTGATTCAAAAGCCTTCGAGGCTCATTTAAAAGAGGCAAGAAAGCAGGGTGATGAGATAAGGAAGATTACAAAACTTTTATTTAAATATAAAAGTTTTTTATAGAGATACACCCGAAATAAAAGAGATGATCTTAAACCAGAACGGCTTCTTCGATCTCTTCATTACTTACCCCTTCAGTTTCCGCTATTTTCTTATGATGCTCGAAACAAAAATCGCAACCTGTTGCAACGGCGCTTGCAATTGCTATCAGCCGTTTCGTTTTACCGAGTAATATGTCATCCTTAAATATGGTGTCGATGATATATTCAAAATTTATATTCTTCTCCCTCAAAATTTCCATAATCTTTGTTTGATCTTTTTGCACTTATCATCCCTCCATTGCTGAATGGGCATTTATCTTTTATATAAGATTATCAATTTAAGAATATAAAATGTTTAGCATCTATATAAGAAAGATATCAAGATAAAAGCTCTGGCTTTAAATTGAGATGCTTATCCTGACAGTTTTCACCATCAAAAGAATAAAGTTATATATAATATTAAAAGAGACTATCGTAAGCATGGATGAGAATGATCTTGTCAAAAAGGTTTTATCAGGAGATAAAAAGACAATTTCAAAGATTATAACACTTGTAGATAATAGGGATCCTAAAGTTTCCTATATTATAGACAGATTATACCCATATACAGGCCGATGCCAAATTATTGGGATTACTGGTCCCCCTGGTGTTGGTAAATCCACCTTGATAAACCAGATGGTAAAAGAATGGAATATAGATAAAAAGGTAGCAGTAATTGCGATAGACCCGACGAGCCCTTTTCATGGTGGTGCGATCTTAGGAGATAGGATAAGAATGCAAGATTGTTTTTTAGACGAGAATACCTTTATCAGGAGCATAGGTACGAGAGGATCGTATGGTGGATTGTCTAAATCCACTCACGAGATAACAAAGGTCTTCGATGCTGCGGGATACGACATAGTCTTGATCGAGACGGTAGGTGCAGGCCAAGTTGAAGTAGATATAGCAAGACTTGCTCATACTACTATTGTTGTAGTAGTACCTGGACTAGGTGATGTAATACAGACAATAAAAGCGGGAATGTTCGAGATTCCAGATATAGTGGTGGTTAACAAGGCAGATTTGGCCGGTGCGGATCAGCTTGTAATGGATTTAAAAACAGTATTTAACCTCTCTTCTAAAGAGTGGAAACCATTAGTAATTAAGACTGTAGCCTTAAAGAATGAGGGAGTAGTAGATCTCATAAGTGCGATAGAGAAACATTGGGTTTATCAAAAAGAGAGAGGATCTTTGTACGAGAAAGAGAGAGATAAGATTAAAGAAGAATTATTAAATCTTATAATAGATGATGTAAAAAGAAAAATATTAGAAAATATCAATAAGGATGAGATATTAGATTTATACATTAAAAAACTTGTATCAAAGGAGATTACACCGTATGTTGCCAAAGATGAGATAATAAAAAAGATTTTAAAAGATATAAATATTTAGTATTTTGATATTACGAACTCTTGTTCGTAGCTCACAAATCGAAGATTTGTGATGTTAAGACGTGCTGCTACCAACTATAGATCTTATCCCATTGACGATCTCGTCGGAAGTTGCTCCAGGTTTAAAGAGTAATTCGAACCCTATTTTTTTAAGATCAGCCTCCTCTTCTGGTGGAAAAATCCCGCCCAATACAAATTTCATCCTATCTTTCACACCTTTTTCATCTGCGGTCCTCATTAACTCCCTTCCAAGCTGTAGAGCACCACCGCACATTGAGGTTATCCCTACCACATCGACATCCTCTTGAATGGCAGACTCTATTATACTTTCAGGTCGATTGTTACCTATATAGATAACCTCCATTCCAGCATCTCTGAGGATACTTGCTACGGTGATAATCCCTCTAGAATGCGTTTCAAGACTATAAGCAGATAATAATACCTTAATCTTCTTTTCATTCATTTTTGACCCTCCTATAAAACTAATGGTTGTTTCCATAGACCAAATGCTTCTGTAAACTTTTTTCTCATCTCTCCTTCTGTAGCACCAGCTCTTGCAGCCGCAAGCGTTTTGTAAGTTACATTCTCTCCAGATCTGCATGCATCCACAATCTCATCAAGACAGCTCTCTACTTTATCGTTATCCCTTTCTGCTCTCCATTTTTTTAATTTCTTAATCTGATTCTCTCTTATCTCTTCGGATACCTCTTGGCATTTGATTGGAGGCTCCTTTACATCCGGCTGTCTATAATAATTATATCCTACGACCTTGATCGTACCATCATCGATCTTTCTACGCTCCTCCTCTATAAATCTCGAAATTCTATTATGGATCCATCCGCTCTCGATAATCTTGACATAACCACCTTGTTTTTCAATTTCCTCTATCTCTTCTAGTATCTTTTCCTCCATAATATCCGTTAAGTTCTCTATATAGAACGATCCTGCCATGGGATCTACAACTTGTGTAACACCCGTCTCTACATCAATAATCTGCTGAGTTCTTAGTGATAGTAACGAATCTTCTTCCAAAGGTACAGAATAAGCCTCAGTATATGAATCTACATGTAAAGATTGGCAACCTCCTAAAATCGCTGCCAAAGCCTGATATGCAGCTCTTATAACGTTATTATAAGGCTCTATACGTTGCAATGAGATGCCAGATGTCTGTACATGGCATCTCTCTAACTGAGATCTCGATTGTTTTGAATCAAATTTATATTTCATTATTTTGTACCATAGTCTCCTTGCAGCACGTAATCTTGCTATTTCTTCAAAAAAATCGTTTCCTACGCTCCAAAAGAATGCTATTCTTTCTGATATCCAATCAGGATCGTATCCTCTCTTTTGCATCTCCTCGATAATTGCTATGCCATTAGCAAAAGCAACAGCCATCTCTGTAATGCTTGATGTTCCATATTCGCGCAGATTATATCCATTCAAGGTAATATAATTCCATCTAGGTACTTCGTTTCTTATAAACTCTATATTATCACACTGTACTCTAAAAGCATCGGCAGGAGGTATATATTCCGGTGCCCGTCTAACGATACATTCCATTGTGACATCGTTCTGCACACTTCCTGGTAGTTTTTTCCAATCATATCCTCTTCTTTCTGCCATTACTAAAAACATAGGAAATATAATAGCGGTGTTTCTAGGATAATGGGTAACGATAGAAGAGCTGATCTCATCGATCGGGATACCATCGTAGATTGTCTCCATATCCTGGACACAATCAATCGGTACACCAACCGTCCCTACTTGGCCTATCGATTCAGGCTCATCCGAATCGAACATCTGAACTGTAGGCAGATCCAATGCCAGATTAGTTCCGGTTGCGCCAGATTCTAACAGAAATTTTAACCTTTTATTGACATCTTCTGGAGATCCTGCCCCAGAGAGTTGCCGCATCGTGAATACTCTTCCCCTGTACATGTTAGGATAACAACCACGTGTGAATGGTTCGTCCCCAGAAAATCCTATATCATCTATATAATCCAAATTTGCCACATCTAAAGGAGTATATAACAGTTTTCTAGGAATTTCTGATCCTAATATTGTTTGTGGTACTATCTCCCATGTTTTTCTATCTTTTTCGCTTACTTTTGTATTTTTCCACGTCTCGAATTTTTTATCAATTTTTTTTATCGTCTCTTGATCATACAAAGGGGTCTTTCCTTCTCTAATTTTTTCTTTCAAAATCTCTTTTGTCGTCTTTTTTTTATCCATTTTTACTCCCTTCTTTTTATCAAAATTTAAAATCTAAAAATTATAAACATTCGTTTGTGATGTTACAAATCTTCGATTTGTAGCTTACAAGCCTTGGCTTGTAATGTATCTATCCTTTGCTATCAAAGCAGCACCCAAAGCTCCGGTTATAAGTGGTTCCGGAGGAACGTAGACGACATGGCCTATCTTTTCTTCCAAAGACTTTACAACACCAATATTTTTAGCTACACCACCGGTCATGACTACCTCATCCTCAATACCTGTACATCTAGTCAATGCACTCACCTTTGTAGCAATAGCATCATGTATTCCTGCTATTATATCTTCTCTATTTACCTCAGACGCAATCATAGAAATTACTTCAGTCTCAGCAAAAACGGTACAAGTACTGCTAATAGTGGCTTTATTCTTGGATCTCATCGACAATAAACCTAAATCATCCACAGATACTCCTATAGCGTTGCTCATCACTTCTAAAAACCTACCACTTCCTGCAGCACATTTATCGTTCATCACAAAAGTGGACACTCTACCATCTATATCCAATCTTATCGCTTTTGAGTCCTGTCCACCGATATCTATAACTGTATGACAGTTTGGAAATATTTTATGCACACCTTTGGCATGACAGGTAATCTCTGTCACTTTATCGTCTGCAAAAAAGGCTAAAGCAACATTCCTACCATAACCAGTCGCAACGATATATTTGACCCGATCTTTTCTGATATTTTGGTCTTTTAGAACGGATTCATATAGGTTAGAGATCGTCTTTCTTATCTCAAACCCACTCTTAGAAGATTTATAATAGACGATATCTTCGTTTTCATCTATTAATACAATCTTGCTCATGCAAGACCCAATATCTAATCCACAAAAGTACATCTAATCTACTTACCTCAATGATTCTATAAATGCATCAAATTGAGTCTTCATTCTTTCAGGTGGCATTGCTCTTGAATCACATTGTGGTGCCTCAACGATCAGACTAGGTATTCCCAACTCTTCATACAAAGCCTTTTTGATAGGTCTCATCACGCCACTGACTATCCTGCATCCTGTATTCTCAAATAAAATCGCTCCATCCAAATCGGCATCTTTTGCCTTTTTAATCAAAGCATCTAACATTAGTTCATGCTCTACATTACAGAAAGTACTTACCCTTCTTGCCAAACTTTCGAAAGGTTTAGTAGAATCATGCAAAACAGCTGAACAGTGCGCATAAGGGTTTAACGGAAAAGTAGCTCCTGATTCTTCTAGATAATTATACAAAGATAGAGTATGCCAGGGCATGATCCCATGGGTCATTAATCTAAACTTTTCCTCTGGTACAACCCCCTCTTTTTTATTTACTCTTTCTTTTATCAATTCATAACAGTTCTTAACATAATCCAATCCATATTTGCTCCCGTGAACAAAAAATCCGATGAAAGGATAATTTGCTAAATCTATTTGGCTTCCTGGAGTAGGTTTGGACATAAATAGTTTAAATATTTCTATAAAATATCTTGATGTCTCTTCTGATACCTTCATTACAGATTTAAACTTATCATCATCGAAATCCTCACCTGTCACTTCTTCTAAAAAAGTAACAAAATCTCTGAGTACTTGGATAGTATATTCAAGAAGATCTTTATCCATCCATTCTGTTATTTTTGTTATATCATCAAACGATCCAATATCTTCTTTTCTTATGTAAGGAAAAGCCAAGCTATATCTTTTAACTCCATACATTCTTGCATGGATCTCTGCCATATCTCTATGACCGAAACATATAGAATGATGATCTACTGTAAAATCTGGTCTTGGCATTAATGGCTTTGTTGCCAATTCAGGTTTATCTATTGCCGCAATAGAACATTTAAAATAATCGCAAAGAAAAGGACCGTAACCCATGCTGTAATAATCGTCTATCATCCTTGGGCTATCGCCTCTCGATGCACAATACGCCGAATATTGTTCCGGAAAGATATTTACTATATCAAAGACGTAATTCAGTTCTGAGGGATGATAGCCAAAAAACCAGCCACAAGGCCTTTTTTTTTCTATAAGCTCATTCTGCCTCTCCAGATGCTTCTTATACGTTGGACCAAAGAGTTTTCCAAACCCTAAAAGATTAACCTTCTGTTTCTGCATCTTTATCAACCTTTAAGAGAGCGATTCCAGGAAAGCCTCTATCTTGGTTCTGTATTGTTCTTTCGCGAGAGGAAAATCTATCTCTAAATATAATACAGGTTTTATCTTTGCCAACTCTTTTCTTAACTCCACCTGCGAGAATGCACATAATTCACAACCTTTATCGCCTATAATGACTATACCATCCGGATTTAAAGTCTTTAATCGTTCGTTTATGTACGATAATCTCTCATCGATAGCAAGACTTTTTTGCCTACTGCAAGTGCCACAAGTGGGTTTTAACAAATATTCCTCTGCAATTGCCTCAATAGGATTTGAAATGGTTTCATTTATCTCAAAATCAAAATTTCTAGATCCGTTACAAAGATCATCGAAAACGATTGTAAAACCGCAATTCTCTATCATTTCAAAGACTAAAGGATCGTAGATAGGAATTCCAGTAACGTAAAGTCTTGGTTTGTCAGGTAATCCTTCTTCATCGGATAATTTATTTATATATTCCTCTATTTTATCGTTGAACTCTTCTTTAAGCATAGAACAACCAGCAAGATTTATCTTTAAGACATCGGATCCAGAAATCTTTGGCGGTGTATAAAACCTATACTTATAGAGTTCTTTGAGTAGAGATCTATATCTGTTATAAACCTCTATAGAGTCTTTCAGATCTTTATCGGTTATATCAACAGAATAATGATCTTCTAAAGACCTTTTAAACTTCTCCAATACTTTTGTAAAGAAATTCTTAGATGTCCCGTCTACTGAAAAAGGAAACTGCAGCATGTATGAGTATTCTACTTTTATATTCTTCTTCCATATCGAATACATCAACTGATTCGTATCGTCGGATGTCAGGAAAACAAAACCGTCTAAAAAGTCATAATTACCAATTAATCCTTCTTCAAAGGTTCTTTTACTATAATAGCATAGCCAATTTGGTATATAAGAATAAGCATTCATTATATCAACAGTTTCTCCAAATAAACGGACAGGAACAAGTCCAGCAGCATGGATAATCTCTTCTGGAGTATAACTACAAAAAGTCCCTATAATCCTCTTACCCCTCTGTATATACTCTCTTATCCTTCCTGAATCGCAAAACTCTTCTATCATATTATCTCCCTTTAAAATTGGCTTTTCTCTTTTCTAAGAATGCAGATATTCCCTCCTTAGCATCTTCTGACATGATAGATAGCAAAAACTCGTCCGTCTCAAATGACAACCCCTCTGCCAAAGGCATCTCTACCCCCTTATTAACAGAATCTATTACGCAACCAACCGCTATCGGTGGTTTAGAAGCCAATTTTTCGGCTAATTTCATGACTTCTTCATCCAATTTATCTGCAGGTACAACCTTATCGGCCAGTCCAACGATCTTAGCCTCGTCAGCATTGATCATATCCCCTGTTAGATTCATTAATTTTGCAAAACCTTTTCCAACAAGCCTGGGTAACCGCTGTGTTCCACCCCATCCGGGAATTATACCTAAATTGATCTCTGGTTGCCCAAACTTTGCCTTATCCGATGCTATCCTGATGTCGCACGCCATAGATATCTCACAACCTCCACCAAGAGCAAATCCGTTTATACCTGCTATAAAAGGTTTTCTTATCTTCTCAATCTTTGTTAGAACATTCTTTCCTTTATCGATTACTCTCTTAATCTCCAGATAATTTCTCTCTTTGAACATAGTTATATCGGCTCCGGCAGCAAATGCTCTGCCTGATCCTGTAATTACTACTACTTTTATATCATCAGATTTTTCAATATCATCTGTTATTTCATCTAACTCCGCGATCATCTTCTCATTTATAGCATTCAGAACATCGGGCCTATTCAATGTAACCTTTGCAATAGGCGGTTTCTTCTCATATATTATCGTATCATATACCATTTTTATCACTCTGAATAATCATAGAAGCCTTTATTAGACTTTCTTCCAAGCCAACCAACTTCTTTCATTCTTTTCAATAGTGGTGTAGGTTTATATCTCTCCCATCCGGTCTCTTGATAGATTGATTCTAACATATCATGGACGATATCTACACCTATCAAATCTATCAGTTGGAATGGACCCATCGGCCAATTGAACGATAATCTTACCATTTTATCGATATCCTCTATGGTAGATAATCCAGCCTCATATAACTTTACTGCCTCATTAACAAAGATTGTCATAATCCTGTTAGATATAAAACCTGGTGAATCTTTAACGACGACAGATTCTTTACCGATAGAATTTACAAATTTTAAAGATATATTTAAAGTATCTTCAGATGTTACCAAAGATTTGATAACCTCAACACCCCTCATCAAAGGTACAGGATTCATAAAATGAATCCCTATAACCTTATCCTGCCTTCTGGTCACAGAGCCTAAGAGAGATATCGGTATTGTCGATGTATTACTGGCAAGAATGGTATGTTCTGGGCATATTTTATCCAAATCAGAAAAAATATCTTTTTTAATATCAATAATCTCTGAAGCCGCCTCTATAACTAAATCGGCATCTTTTGCCCCCTCTTCTCTGCTTGTACTTAGTTTTATTCGTCCAACCGTCTCATCCATCATCTCTTTTGTGATCTTTCCTTTCTCAACAAACTTAGATAAACTTTTTTTTATGTTTTCCAATCCTCTTTTGAGAATATCATCTGAAATATCAATAACGTTTGTTTCATAACCAGATTGTGCACAAACCTGAGCTATACCACTACCCATTACCCCTGCACCTATAACACAGACTTTTTTAATATCCATTATACCTTACCTTTAAATCTCGATTCTAAAATGTAAAAAGATCGATACCACCACCTACTACGATTGCATCTCCTGTAACATAACTTGCCTCATCAGATGCTAAGAAGGCAAGCACATTGCTCAGCTCTTTTGGATCTCCCGGCCTACGCATAGCCGTTCTTTTTATGATTCGCTCTCTAAATGGCTCAGCAACATCATAAAAACTGCTATCTTCTCTTCCTCTTCCACCAAAAACTCCTAAAACTAAGGCATTGCAAGTTATATTGTATCGTGCTCCTTCTAGAGCAACAGTCTTGGTCAGACCGATGAGTCCTGCTTTGGTTGTAGCATAACTACACTGCCCGCTACCACCCATGGTTCCGGTAACCGATGAGATATTGATTATTCTACCCCAGTTATTCTTCTTCATATCTGGAATCACTGCTTTAATGCAGTTGAAAGCTCCTGTAAGATTCACACGTAAATCTTGATCCCAATCTTCTTTTGCTGTCTTTTCTATCAGAGTAGCCCGTACTATACCAGAAGCAGCATTATTTACCAAGATATCTACCGAACCTAACTCTTTTTTGATCTTTTCTACTCCTTCATTGACTTCATCCTCGTTAGATACATCCACCTTGATCGCCAGGGCTTTTCTACCCAACGCTCTTATCTCGTTAGCCACGGATTCTGCCTTATCTATATTCCTATTACCAGTTACAGCAACATCAGCACCATTTTGGGCCAATGTTAAGGCATGTACCCGGCCGAGTCCTCCAGAACCACCAGTAACCAATGCCACTCTTTTTTGTAAAGACATTTTAACCTCTCCATAATTTAAATCGGTTTAAACAATGGTACAACCCTCTCACCTGCCGAGTATTTGTCAGCAGGAAGAACGACGTGTCCTACCTTCACCTTTTTCCCGATCAGTTCTTGAGATCTCTCATACTTCACCGTGGCCTTCTCCGCATCATAATCGAGCCTCCCCATGATCGTTGGTCCCTCATCCAATTTCACCATACAGACGATATAATGTGGCTCGAATCCTTCCGGAGGTACGTCTATGAGTGTAAACGTCAATATCTCCCCTCTTCCGCTCAGTTCAGTTTTCTCCAGATCTCTGGAACCACACCACTGACAAGTAGGCAAAGGAGGGCACGTTATCTGTCCACATTCCTTGCATCTCAATCCGAGAAGCTTGTCCTCTTTCAACCCATCATAAAAATCCTTTGCCGTCAAGACATAATATTCCTTCATCCTTCATTCACCTCCTCGATCTCCCAAGTATAAGATGAGCCAGTGTGTTGAATCCTCCACCAAGCGTATCCGTCATTCCAATCTCTGGCACTGGATCGACCTGGTTTCCTTTTGGTGCCTTCCCTTTCATTTCCTCGACAATCGTATGGACCTGAGACGCACCCGTAGCTCCTATAGGATGTCCTTTTCCTATGAGTCCGCCGTCAGGATTTATGACGGGTCTCCCCCCAATATCTGTCTGACCAGACTCCACCGCATCTGCCCCCTTACCCCAATCAAAGAATCCAATAGCCTCGCTTGCTATGATCTCTGCAGAAGTAAAACAATCATGAATCTCTACTATGTCTATATCTTTTGGTCCTAATCCAGCCTGTTTAAAAGCGTTTCTCGCCGAAAAAACACGGGATGCTGGTTTAGTAATATCTGCTTGTGAACCTAGATGACCAGCGGATCCCTGTCCTACACCCAAAATGTAAATCGGTTCATCTGTATATCTCCTCGCGATATCTGCGGATGCAATGATCGTTGCGGCTCCACCATCGGAGAAGGGACAACAATCCAAAAGCGTTAGAGGATCACATGCCATCCTCGCATTCATCACGTCTTCAACCTTTAAATTTCCCATCTTCTGATAGAACTGTGCCAGAGGATTCAACGCGCCATGCTTGTGATTCTTTATCGATACATGAGCCATCTTTTCCCTGAGCTTATCCAGTGGTATATCATAGATCTTTGAGTAACGCCTCGCAGCCATCGCGAAGACACCAGGAAAAGTTATTCCAACGTTTCCTTCGTATTTACAATCGTTCGCCATTGCAAACGTCCTTGTTGCGAACGGTGTCCCCATTGAGAGGGCCTTCTCAGTTCCTCCGGCCAGGACGATATCATAGTATCCGGATGCGACCCATATGTATGCATCTCTTATCGCTACAGTGGCAGAACAGCACGCCCCTTCAAACCTTGTTGATGGTATGTTACCTAGATGTAAAGATCCGACTAAATGGCCACCTATGTTGACCTGCCCCTCCTCAAAATCAGGAAAGACGGTACCCACAAAAACCGCTTCTATATCTTTCTGATCCACGTTTGCCTCTTCCATCGCCTCCAGCGCCGCATCACAGAAGAGTTCGGTATTACTTTTTTCTAATTTTCCAAATCTTGTCTGGGCCGACCCAATTATTGCAACATCTCTCATTTAATTATCCTCTTTAATAACAATAGTTTAATGCTATAAATAGATATTGGTTTTATTAAAATTTTTTGTTTATTATTTACAAAATTAATATACAATCTAATCTACTAATTTCTAAATTATTCCAATTGCGGCATCTTCGTTTGATAGTATTTAAGAGATGTGGAGCTCTTTACCAGCTTTTCATTATTCTACACTCTTCTCAATCTCTATCTCTTATATTGCATCCTTTCCCGATAATATGATCTTCTTGGCTCTAAAATAATTTTTCGGAGGAAGAAGAAAGATATCAAGATAAAAGCTCTGGCTTTAACATCTATTTATTGAAGTGCTTATCTTGATAGTTTTGCAGGTATTATAAAAAAGATTATATAAGATAAAAATAAAAAATTTATCAAAGAAAAAATTTATAAAATTAATAGAAAAATCTTGGAGATACCTGTTTGAATGAATATATCATTTGAAGTCGTTCTTTTTCCTATCTTGCTATTTTTATCAGGTTTTTTTTCATCATCAGAGGTAGCTATCTTATCTATAAGTGAAGCAAGGGTCAGAAGTTTAGTTGATTCCAAAGTTTCGGGATCTAAATCGTTAAAAAAGCTTAAAGATGCTGAAGAGAATACTATAATAACAATACTAATAGGTAACAATTTGGTGAATGTTGCAGCATCTGCTATCGCTACCTCTATAGCTATAAAGATATTTGGAAGCAAAGGTATTGGTATTGCTACAGGAATTGTTGTCTTGTTACTTTTAATATTTGGTGAGGTGATACCAAAATTTTTTGCGACTAAAAATAGTGAAAGAGTTGCATTGGCAGTGTCTAGGTATCTATACGTTATATCTTTAATTTTAGCTCCATTTGTTTATCTTCTTTCATTAATATCGCATGGTATATTTAAGATAAGTAATTTTGAAGAAGAGTCTGCCATCTCTGAAGAAGAATTAAAAGAATGGATAAATATAGGAAGAGAGGAGGGTGCCATAGAAGGGGTAGAGAAAGAGATTATGGATAACGTCTTTAAGTTTGCAGATTTTATGGCTAAGGATGTAATGACAAAAAAAGAGAAGATAGTAAGCATAGATGTAAATTCTCCGATAGAGAATGTATTAAAATGTATTATTAAATCGGGACATTCGAGAATATTACTTTACGAGGGTGACATTAATAATATAGTAGGAGTCATCCATGCAAAAGATTTGCTTCCTTTTTTATACGCAAGAGAAGATGTAATCTTGAAAGATATAATGAGAAAACCCTACTTTGTATCCGAAAAAAGGAAAGTTTCGAAGATTCTTACAGATTTAAGAGGCGGAACACAGATAGCAATTGTTCTCAACAGTAAAAGAGAAGTAGTAGGTGTATTAACAACAGAAGATATATTGGAAGAAATTGTTGGAGAGATAGAGGATGAATTTGACCTATCACGAGATAGATAGAATGTGGACAAGTTGGAAACATATAACAAAACTCGATCCTGACAAAAAAAACACTAAAAAAATTATAAAAACCGTGATAAACAGTGGAACAGATGCTATTATGATCTCCGGTACGCTTGGAGTTAATAAAGAGAATGCGTTAAGATTATATAACATGATTAAAGATTATGATATCCCAAAGATACAAGAGCCGTCGTCACCATATTGCATCCTTGATGACGTTGACTATATCTTTGTCCCATCCGTCTTAAATTCTATAGATGCAAAATGGATATGTAGTTATCATAAAGATTGGATCAGAAATCAAAATTTTGATATGCAATGGGATAAGATAATACCCGAGGCATATATCGTTTTAAACCAAAATTCTGCCGTATGCAGATTGACAAGGGCAATATATGATCTTGATATCAAGGATATAGTCGCGTATTCCATGATGGCTGAACGATTTTTTAAGTTTCCAATAATTTACATCGAATATAGTGGCAGTTACGGCAATAAAGAGGTTGTAAAAACAGTTAAAGAGTCTATTAAAGATGCAAAATTATTTTACGGCGGTGGGATAAATAATAAAGAGAGGGCAAACGAGATGAGAAAATATGCAACAATAGTCGTTGGAAACGTTGTTTATGAAGATCTAGATGCTTATTTAAGCACGATTTGATTAAGCCAGGGCCCGGATTTGAACCGAGGTACATCGGTCTGCAGCCGATTGCATAGCCACTCTGCCACCCTGGCAAAGATTTAACACAGTTACCATGATATTCAATATAACATTTAGTATCCGATATAATATATTAAGTTTACTGATAAACATAGGTTATAGTTATGTATCTAACAAAAGATGAGGAAAAAATACTAGATGGAGAAGAAGGCTGGGGCAAAAAAAAAGCGATGGAGATTTTGGTGGCTATAGGTGATATATACAAAGCAGATAAATTAATAAAAATAGAGAATGCTCATGTTTCAGGAGCATCTTATAAAAACCTAGGAGATGCTGGATTGGAATTCTTAAAAGATCTCTCAACAGATGTAAAAGTGGCTGTTAACACCACTTTAAACCCGATTGGTCTCGATAGAGTGAGGTGGAGATCGATGAATATCGATCCTATATTTGCCGAGAGGCAGATGGAGATACTATCAATCTACAAAAAGATGGGTGTATCCGATGTCTGTACCTGTACGCCGTACTATCTTAGATATATAAAACCAGGAGAAAATCTTTCATGGGCAGAATCTTCGGCTATAGTCTATGCTAACTCGGTATTAAAAGCTAAAACAAATAGAGAAAGTGGAATAAGTGCTTTAGCATCCGCTATTATAGGAAAAACCCCAAATTATGGTTATTTTTTGGAAGAGAACAGATTGCCTAATATCTCGATTACTGTTAAAGAGAAGATTCAGGACTCAGATTATGGTATTCTTGGTTTTTTGGTTGGTAGTTTGGTGAAAGATAAAATACCATACTTTTATCTACCATCTGATCCTTTAGATGATGAATTAAAACAACTGGGTGCAGGGTTAGCATCTTCTGGATCTGTTGTACTATTCTATTACGGAAAGCATAATAAGAAAAATATTTTAAATAATATACGAAAATCTTCGAATGCTGGACATGTCAATGAAGAGATCGAGATAACCAAGAAAGAGATAGACGAAGTTTATACCAAAAAAACAAAAAAGAAAGATGCTGACTTGATAGTTATCGGTTGTCCTCATTGTTCTGTATCCGAGTTAAAAAGAATCAATTCATTACTGAAGAATAAAAGAAAAAAAATAAAAAAAGATCTTATGATATGTACCTCTCGTTGCATAAAAGATAATTATAAAGAGTTAACTGATGAGATAGAGAGTAGTGGTGCGCGAGTTATATGTGATACCTGCCCCGTAGTCAGTCCATTGGAAGGTTATTCTTGTGCAATGGTCAATTCTGGTAAAGCATACAACTATATGCCTACAATGAATAAAATATCGACAAAGATAGGCACCACTGAAGAGTGTATCAATGAGTCTCTCTTATAATGCAGAACCAAAGTTCCTGCATCACAAATCGAAGATTTGTGAGCTACGAAGCAAGGCTTCGTAACATTTGTTTTCAAAAGGAGAAAAATGGCCCTACAAAAAATACCATATATACCAAACGAGACGGAGATAATAGATTTTGCATTCAAAAAGGCTAGTAAAAAGGCCAATATTCAATACAACAGCGGTACTCGTATGTTCATTATAGAATCGGATATGATAACCGCTGTTACCAATTATATATCTAAAATGTTATCATATATAGTACAGAGCTATCCAGATTTAGACGGGCTGTCTGAGTTTTATACCAGGTTAATAGATCTTACAGTAGGAGTAGATAGATTGAAAGTATCATTAAGTAGGATATCGACGGCTAATAAAACGATTAAAAAATTGTCAAGAGGATATATAAAAGATCTTAAAAAAAGAGGGACTAACCGAGAGGGTATAAGAAAAGAGTTCTATGGAAGAAGTGTGTCTATAATCAACGGGCTAAGTAACGATCTCTATTTTTTAAACGAGGCTAGAAAAAAATTAAACAAGATACCCGATATAAATTTAGATGAGCCTATCATTATCGTTACAGGATATCCCAACGTAGGTAAATCGACCGTCGTTAATATTATAAGTACGGGAAGACCAACCATCGCAAGTTATCCATTCACGACTAAGGAAATCGTTGCCGGTCATTTTTATAATGGACGGGATAGATATCAGGTTGTAGACGTTCCAGGAATTTTGGACAGGCTAGACTCAAGAAGAAATAATATGGAGCGGTTAGCATTTCTTGCGATCGAACAGGCTAATAGTATCATTCTCTTTATTTTGGATCTAACAGAGACGTGTGGTTATACCGTGACAGAACAAATTAAACTCTTGAACGAGATTAAACAAAATTTTGATCGGCCAATGATTACGGTAGCAAATAAGACAGATATAAAAAGAGTTGATTCAGATATCGTTGATATCTTTATATCGGCAAAAACGGGTGATAATATCTCAGAACTCATGGAAAAGATCTTGTTGTTGGTCAAAAAGAATAACAAAAACATAAAAAAAGGACGATAATAAATAAGGCATAAGATATCATAGATCAAATATTTGTGAGCATTGCCGTCATTTTGGACAGATCGCATCAATCATCTTTGGAATAAAGTCGAAACAATTGTCTATTATGGCTATAGTTACCGCCTCACAATATTTCTCAACTTAACCCATATTTTTGCACCTCTTTTAATTATATCAACAATGTATTATAGTTAAAATATATATAGTTATATAAAATTTTTGATTGTATGATATAAAATAAAACTATAAAATTAAATTAAGAATTGGCTTTATAACTAACCCTTTTAAAAAGTAATTTTATTTTAAATATGATTTATATAATATCATAAGATTGTTTTATATAAAGACAGAATATTGAAAAGATCAGATCTCTTAATAAGGTAAGAAATTATAGATAGGTTTATTGTATGGATGGAAGATTAATAAGCATAGAAGGGATAGACGGTTCAGGAAAGACCTCGCTGGTAGAGAGTATTAAAAATATTACGAATCTTCGATTCGTAAATCGCAAATCAAAGATTTGCAATAAATTAAATAAGAATATAGTTTATACGAAAGAACCTACAGATTACGATACTGGAATAACAGTAAAAAGATTTTTAAATTCTGATATTAATCCTCTATCGTTGACTTTTCTCTTCATGGCTGACCACTCTGAACATATATCCAGATTAATCAGACCATCTCTCGAGCAAGGAAAAATTGTGATAGTTGATAGATACATAGATAGTAGGTATGCATATCAAGGTGTTACTCTCAAAAAATATTTCAGCATCACAAATCAAAGATTTGTGAGCTACGAATCAGAGATTCGTAACGATCCGATAAAATGGTTAAAGAAGATACATAGTCCTTTTTCCATAACTCCTAATTATACAATTTTGTTGGTAGTAGATATAGATATAGCGATGGAGAGAATAAGACAACGGGAACAAAGATTGATCTCATTTGAAAAGAGAGAGTTTTTAGAAGAAGTCCAAAAGAACTATCTAAAACTTGCCGAAGAGGAACCCGGTAGGTTTATCAAGATTGATGCTAATGAAAATATAGAACAAGTTGAAAGAAAACTAGTTAAAGAATTATCACGAATCTTTGATTCGTGGATTAAAAATCTTTGATTTTTAATATTAGCTACTTTTAAATCTTCAGGTAGTTTTTCTAATAATTCTAATGGTATCTCATCAATCTGGAATATAAAATCTCCGTTCCATCTACCATCCTTTTTGTGATATTTTCAAATGTATTAAAATTTTTAATATTTAAACCTATTTAGTTACTCTCTTTTAATACAAATATTTTAAAACATTACCTTAAAAATTTCTGATTATTAGTATCATGTTACAAAGATTTATAAAAATGGGAAAAGCATGTTACTTATATCCCAAATAGAATTAATAAGATGAATACTGGGTCATTAATTGCCAAAACGTGGATAACATTATCAATTAACTATTTATATCAGAATAAGATGATTACATCATATTTTAATTGTCAAAGATAATATATGTCCCATCTGCTTGGGATGGCTTGATGGTTATTATATAGAAGAGGGGCATATCATATATTCAGATAAAAAATTGACATGCAAAGATTGTGGATTTAGTTTTCAAGGAGAGTTTGATGAGAGTTTATTGGATATAGATTAAAATTAACTAAAAACTCATATGTCTATCACTCATCTTTATTCTTTTTAACCTATCCTTTCCTTTTATCTCTTCAATAACTTCAAAAACGGCTTTTGGCACAAGATCATCCCATTTTTCATCGTTCAATATTCTTTCTCTTATCTTTTTACCCATATACTCTTCTCGGTTCAATAATGGAAAAGTTTTTACTTCTATCCCTTCTTCCTCAAAAAGTCTTATAACAAGCGGGTTGTTAGAATAAACAGTGTTAAAAGGGGGAACCATAGACTTAATATGTGAGACCCAGAGAGCATGCCTGTTTATATCTTCTATAGGTATTACATAATACATTATATTTAAATTGCATAGAGAGCGAGTAATCATCATTACTCGCTCTCCTGCAGTAAAAGGGTCGTTCAGCGTATGGCTTAATTGGGCACTACCTATCCCTATAATGATCTCATCTACCTCTTTAGAGATCATATCTATGATCGCATGGTGCCCTTTATGGTACGGTTGAAAACGCCCAATATAAAAAGCCCTTTTCATATTTTTTAATAAGTCTTAAGCTTATTTGTACGTATACGTCTTTATCCTAAGTATTTTAAATATGGTCCTTATTTAATGATCTTACTTCTCTTTTGCCATCTTTCTTTTGCGGTCGCTCAATTTTTTAGCGGCATCGATACTCCCTTCCTCTATCTCAAGATCATTTTTAGAAATATCTAAGACCTTTATACCCCTTTCAGTCCGTACAATAGAAGTATTCCAACCATCTGGTGCACCTGCCGATCCAACAGATATATCTGCATAATATGCACTGAAATCTACGCATTTATGACACGGAAGTCTGACATATTTTCCTAAATCCTTTACTGGAATGCTCTTTTCATCATCTCCCATAACAATAAACTTGCCTTTACTTACCTCCATCTTTTTTACGGATTTTAAATCGATACCCAACTCTTTTTCTATTACTTGCTTACAGAGCCCATCATAATAAAAAGATTCTAAACAAAATAAGCCAATTATAACACTTATTTTATCTTTTACACTGGTTATATTTGAATTTTTTATCCTTCTTGCAGCATTTACCTGGCATGGCGTTCCAACAATGGCAATATTTGTAAAACCTTCGTTTACTGCATCTTTAAATGCTTTGAATATAGGTACATAAGTATATTTAGTTCCTGCAATCCTTGAGATATCTTTTTTATTCGTTATAACAACAGGACTTGCCTTCCATTCCTCATCTCTTTCTACACCGATTACAGCATCTATCTCTCCTGCCTCAAATAAAGAATTCAGTATTCCCGAAACGGTTGCACCATTCTGTCCTTCTATATTATTAGATCTTGATTTATAGACAGCAATAATATTGTCAAACTCATCTACAGGAGAGCCACCGATAACAGGACAGACATCGCCGCAAGTATCGCATGATCTGCACAATTCCTCGTTTATGATGGCAAACTCATCTACCTCGATACCACTTCTCGTACATGCTATAGTACAGGCTGCACATCCGGTACAACGCCCACTTGATACGACATCTTTCAATCTAACCAAATCAATCATGTAATCTACCCCAGTCTTATTTTAGTATATATAAATAAAAAAATAAAGTTAAAATTTGGATTTGATTCTATAATTGCACAACGATATTTATTTATCTATTTTTAATTATCACAAATCTCCGATTTGCGGTTTACAAACCCTTGGTTTGTAATATCTCTTCACCGATTATTTTTATCGACGTCTCCATATTTGGGCCTACCGGACTTCCTGCAACGATCTGAGTTACCCCTACCTTATAAAGTTTTTCTATCTTCTCTATACATTCTTCTGGAGAGCCACATATAGAGAAAGCATCTAACATCTCATCAGTAACAGATTTTTTAAGAGTGCCAAAATCAAACCGTCCTAATGCTTCTCTTATCTTTTTAACATCTTCTAAATCGATATTATGTCTTTCAAATACGATATCCGGGCTTCCTGCTACAATAAATCCAACAACGATTTTTGCAGCATTTTTAGCTTTTTTAGACTCTTTATCTATCGAGAAACATGTATAAGCAACTATATCAAAATCTTCCCTACCAACCTCTTTCATCCCTTCTTTACAGAGAGGTATCGATACCTCGAAATCTTTGGGGTTTGATGCATTTATCAAAACACCATCTCCGATCATACCAGCTATCTTTAACATTACAGGACCCTGTGCACCTATGTATATAGGAATATCTTCTGTCTTGAAATCCATCTTTGCACCATTTATATCAAAAAACTCTCCATCGTATTTTACCGACTCTCCTGCCCATAATCCTTTTATTATATCCACCGCTTCTTTTAATCTTTTAGCTGGTTTTTCAAACTTTATGCCAAGCTTACTGAGAGTTGTTTTATCACCAGGACCTATACCTAACACACCACGTCCTTTGGATAATTCATTAATCGTTGCTACCGCAGAAGCCGTTACGGCAGGATGAATCTGATAGCTGTTTGTAACGCCAGGACCTATTTTTATCCTATTTGTATTTGCTGCAATCATTGCTAGTACCGCATAAACGTTCCTGTTGTTATAATGGTCTGTTACCCAAATATTCTCAAATCCGTTTTCTTCTGCCAAACATGAGTAGTTTACGATCTTTTCTACTTCCATATTTGGTAAAAATTCTATTCCAAAACTCATACTTTTATCCCCTCCTTGTGTTTCTATAAAAAGTAAACTATATATTATTTTGCTTTGAGCTATCATTTATGATCTTTTTTAATCTTTTTTAAATTTTTAATAAAGTAAAAATAACAGTTTTTATTTTTTTTATAAGATTTTATGGCTTATAATTAGAAAAGACATCTTTTTTACGAAAGAAATATATTTATATCAAAAAAACAAGAAAGAATAACAAAAATAATAAAAATATTTAATTTAAAATTGAAATAAACATAAAAAAACAGTTTTTTGCCAAACATATTATAAGAAAAATATTTAAATAAGAAAATCTTTATTAACCATTAGTTAATCTTATATCTACCTTAATTAAAGGCATTTTTAATCATAAAAATGGCTAAGAGGTGACAAAAATGACAAAAATAGAGTCTTTGGGTGTGCAAATAATAATAGATGCATGGGGATGTAAAAATATAGATAATGAGACATTAGTACGAGAATTTTTAGAAGAAAGTGTTAAATCTTGCAAAGCAACGCTTCTCTCTCTTCATACACATAAATTTTCTCCTCAAGGAATAAGTGGGGTCGCCATAATATCAGAGTCACATATATCTGTACATACTTGGCCGGAGTATAATTATGCCGCTATCGATATATTTACCTGTGGTAAGGACGTAGAACCATATAACACATTAGAAGTTGTTAGAAGAATATTCGATCCAGAGAATATTACGTTGAATGAATTAAAGCGAGGGGTCTCAGTTGGAATACTTTGTTGAGGATCATCCATATGCACCGCTTATCCCTATAAAAAAGAAGCTATTTGATGAAAAATCCAAGTATCAATATATAGAGATCTATGAGACAAAGCATCTAGGAAACATGCTCGTTTTGGACGGTGCAGTACAGACGACAGAGAAGGATGATTTCATATATCATGAGATGATAACATACCCCGCTCTGGCTATATCAAAAAAATCGGATGATATCTTGATAATTGGAGGAGGGGATGGTGGTGTAGCAAGAGAGATATTGAGGTTTAACAAACATGCAAACATAGAGCTTGTAGAGATAGATGAAAAAGTTATCGAAGTATCTAAACGATTTCTTCCAGAAGTAGCTTCGGCTTTAGATAGGATAAATGTAATAATAGACGACGGAATAGAATTCGTTAAAAAATCTAATAAGAGGAGAGATATCATAATAATCGACTCTACCGATCCTACACCGTATGCAGAGGGACTTTTTTCGAGAGAATTTTATGAATATGCCCATAAATTAAGCAGTATTCTTGTTACACAGACAGAAAGCCCTATATCCGATAGAAAAGTGCATCTTAAAACGATCGATAATATGAAGAGAGTCTTTAAATATGTTTATACTTATCTGGCATGTATACCAACTTATCCAGGGTCTATCTTTTCTTTTTCAATAGGGATGGATAAAGAGTTAAGAGAGATAAAAGATATAGATGTAAAGACCCGATACTATTCTAAAGAAAGATTCTTATTATCTATGGACGATTTTACGAAATGGGTTATGGAATAACTTATTTCCTATTAAAATTTTTTAATTTTTTCTCTCTTACTAAGAAATCTTTGACATAATGGATTCGAATATAAAATAGATGTAAGATGGGTGTTTTTATGATAAAGACAAGGATCAGAGATTTTGTGATTAGCAAAGATGATTGGATATTATCTGTGGTAGAATACGATAATAGGAACGGTATAAATTGTATGTTAAGATACGTGCCCGATCCTAAAGGCGAACGTGTAAAAGATAACAATGGTAAAAGATACAAGAAATTTGATTTTGATGAGGCTATCAGTTTTATAAAAAGTAAAAAACCCGAGTACCTCGTAGGTGATATTCTTCTAATATCTGAAAAAGATGTTAAAACGTTATTAAAACCTGAAGAAAGGCTTAAAGATGCAACAAACAAATCGGAAGAGTTAAGATTACTTGTAAACCTCTTAATAAAAGAGGGGGTAAGGGAAGATTGTATGGGTATTACAGGATCACGGCTTGTTGGACTACAAAATGATGATTCGGATATAGATTTTGTGGTTTACGGTAATGAATGGTATAAAGCAAGAGATAGAATAATAAAATTGAAGAAGCAAAGGGAGATAAACGAGATAGATGAGGATACATGGAGATTTATTTATAATAAAAGAAGACCTGAGATATCTTTTAATGAGTTTATCATCCATGAGAAGAGAAAAGAGAATAGAGGGTTGATTAACAATAGATACTTTGATTTATTATACGTACGAAGTTGGGATGAGATAAAAGATATCTATCTCCCGATCCAAAAAAGAAAGATATGCAGAAAGAAGATAGAGTCTACCGTAATAGGAGATAAATATGCATTCGATAGCCCGGCAATCTACGAATTAGATAAAAAAGATGAAGGAGTGGATATGGTAGTATCATTCACCCATACTTACGTAGGTCAGTGTTTTAAAGGGGAAAGGATAGAAGCAAGTGGTGTCTTAGAATATTGGGATGATAAAAAAATTTTAGTTGTTGGAACCACAAGAGAGGCAAGAGGAGAGTACATAAGATCTCTATCGCTTTTAGAAGATATAAGATAGAAGGAAGAAGATGAACGTATCCGCATCAGATATTAGGCAATATATGATCTGTCCTCGAATCGTGTATTTCCGAGAAGGAGATCGAGATAGGTGGGAGATGATAGATGAAAGATTTGTTAAACACCTTTTTATCAAAGAGATCTCGTTAGATGATCTCCTTTATTCGATAGATTGGGAGGACAGGGAGACTATAGAACAGTTGCTCTTAAAATCTCTTGTAAAGAGTGAGGATAGAATAAAAGAGATATATAAAGATGGTTTAAAGAATATCGATCAAGAAATTATCTGTACTGCAAAAGAGGATGTAAAGAGAGAGATTAAAAAGATTGCAGAACGGTTATGGAACAGGTTAAATACAGATGGATTGCTGATAAAACAATTAATGACACCCATAGAGGTCGAAAGAAGAATATACTTGGATAGATTGGGTCTACATGGAATAATAGATAAAATTGTGATATTTAACGATGAAGAGATTCCAAATATTGTAAAAACCGGAAATTCTCCAAGTATAAGCATCTGGAAAGAAGATAGAGCTCAGTTAACAGCATATATTATGTTATTAGAAGAAGAGACAGGAAGAATTATCAGTAAGGGTGTCGTAGAATATTTTAGATGCGGAAGACCTGTATTAGTCGAAATAAATAGATATGATAGACGGCTTGTTCTCAATATTAAAGAAAAGATAAAGAAGATACGAAGAGGAAGACTACCTGAACGCGAGGATAGAGTATTCTGTGAGCATTGTATATATAAAGATGAGTGTATAGTAACAAGAAGTTTATTATCAAAATTTTTCTGAAAACAAATGTTACGAACCTTTAGTTTGTAACGAATCTTCGATTCGTAACAGCGCAATGCTGGACTGTGTATCCAGAAACAGAAATCACCAGGAGGTGCAGGAACCGTAGGTTCTACATTATCAAAAAAATGAGTGACATACTCTGGTCGGAGAAATACAGACCAAAAAGGTTTGATGAGATCGTAGGGCAGGAGAGAGTAGTTGGTAGATTAGAAAGATTGGTAGAGAGTAAAAATCTCCCTCATATTCTAATAAACGGGTCCAAAGGGGTTGGTAAAACTATGCTTGTTCTTGCCCTTGCCAACGAGTTATACGGCGATCTGGTAGCAGATAATTTTACCATACTGAACGCATCTGATTTTTTCGATCTTGGAAGATCTTATCTGGATAAAGAGGCAAGATTTTCAAGATTTTATAAGAGGGACAAACCTGTTATATCTATCTTTAAGGACTCGATAAAAAAATACGCATCTATATTACCTTTTAATGCAGATTATAAGTTAATTTTTATAGATAATGCAGAAAATCTAAGGAAGGATGCTCAGGATGCATTAAGGCGGATAATGGAGAGATATTCAAATACGTGCAGATTTATATTTGCCACTACATCAAAATTTAACATAATTTCGCCGATAAGATCAAGATGTGTCGATATATTCGTACCTAAATTGGATAAGAACCTTGTATCGAGTATCTTGTTAAATATTTTGGATAAAGAAGGCATAAAAGTCACCAAAGATGGAGTAGAATCGATAAATAATGAACTATCAAACGATATCGAGTTTGGAATAGATGTGATACAATTTGCATCAAGAGAATACGGATTAATAAATTCAGATGCAATACGGTATTCAATAAAAGAGATTGGAAGATCAGAATTGGATATTTTGATAGATAAATTATTTGAGCAGAACAATGCAGATATCAAAAAAGAGATCGAAAAAATTACTTTGATAGAAGGTTACGACAGTAAAGAGATCATAGAATCTACTATTAAAAAGATAAAGAATATAAAAATCAGCGAGAGAAAAAAGGCGATAATAACACTGCTTATTGCAGATATAGAGCATGATATAGTAAGAGGAAGATACGACTTTATCCATCTTGAACGGCTATTTTTAAATCTTAAAATATTTTTGTTCTCTTAAAATACATATAAAATTAGGTTACCCTAAGTTTTATATACAAGATTATTATTTTAGTATTTATGCTTAGTAAGAGTGAAGAAGAATATCTAGAAGCAATGTATGATCTTATGGAAGAGGGAGAACGATTATCTACGAAGAATATATCTGAAAGATTAGATGTTAGTATGGCAAGTACGAGTGAGATGGTGAAGAAACTTTCTAAAAAAGGGTTTTTGGATTATAAGAGATATAAAAATATAGAATTAACAAATAAAGGATTTAAAAAGGCAAAAGAGTTAAAAAGAAAGCATAGGTTGCTTGAAACATTTCTTTCAACAATTTTAAAGAGGAAAGAGATTCATAATGAAGCATGTGAGTTGGAACATGCGATATCAAGAGAGAGTACCGATGCGCTATGTAAATATTTAAGTTGTCCTACAGAATGTCCAGATGGTAAAACTATACCGAAATGTGATGATAAAAATTGTGATGATTGTTTTACATCCATGTTAGATAGTCTTGAAATAGGCCAAAAGGCAAAAATTATAGATTTTCTTTGTGGAAAAAAAGCAAAAATGAGACTTAACGAATTAGGTCTGGTTCCAGGAAACTATATAGAAGTAATTAATAAAATTTCTACAGGCCCGGTCAAGATAAAAGTAAAACAATCTGAGATCGCGATAGGAAAAGGTCTTGCCAAAAAAATACTGGTGAAAAAAGATTATGAATGAAAAGAAGATAAAAATAGCTCTTGTAGGAAATACAAACGTAGGAAAAAGCGTAATCTTTAATAATCTGACAGGATTACACCAACATATAGGAAATTGGCCTGGAACAACTATAGAGCTGGCAGAAGGACGATTGAAATTTAGAGATTATTTGATTGATATCATAGATCTCCCTGGTATCTATTCATTCTCATCTTTTTCATCGGAAGAGGAGATAACAAGGGATTACATATTTAAAAATAATCCAGATATAGTTATAAACGTTTTAGATGCGTCCACGCTTGAAAGAAACCTTTATTTAACTTTGCAATTGATAGAGATGAGGATACCTCTGTTAATAGCACTAAATCAGGCCGATCTTGCGAGATCTAAAGGCATCTATATCGATATTGATAAACTTAGCAAGATTTTAGGAGTGCCAGTAGTTCAAACAATTGCAATAAAAGGGGAAGGATTTTCAGAATTACTTGATAAGGCAATATATATCTATGAAAATGATTTAAAACCACAAAAGAAGATAGAGTATAGGAAAGAGTTAGAAGATGCGATCGAAAGGATATGTGAAAGATTAAACGAAGAAAGATATAAAGGATATCCTAAACGTTGGTTAGCAATAAAGATCTTAGAAGGAACCGAACCAAAAGATGTAGAAATAAAAGGTGTAGATGATATAATCCAACATCTTAAAGATCGTGTTAAAGATGATCTCTTCACATATATCTCAGCAGAAAGATATTTCGTTGTAACTAAGATAGTAAACGAAGTACAGACGATATTGAAGACAGAAGAATCGTTTATAGATAGACTAGATAGATTTTTTACAAATTATTTCACCGGCTCTATATTTTTTATAATCTTATTTTTATCTATATTCTATTGTATATTCTCATTCGGTGATTTTGTTAGCGCATTCCTTGAATCGATTTTATTAAATCTTTTTACTACCACAAGTGTTTTAGGCTTGATATATGAAGGGTTCGTTGCCGGATTAACGATCGTTCTTCCGTACATAATACCGTTCTATCTCTTATTCGGGATAATAGAAGATACTGGGTATATTGCCAGAGCCGCATTTCTGTCGGATGGATTGATGCACAAGATTGGAGTCCATGGAAAGGCAATAATACCTTTGATCATCTCGTTTGGTTGCAATGTACCAGGATGTCTCGGATGTAGGATAATTGAGGGGGAAAGAGAGAGAGAGATCTCGATATTTCTATCTACTTTGGTTCCCTGTTCCGCGATTAATATCGTGATAATGAGTATCGTTGGGAAAAACCTTGGTATAGAGTATGTTTTTCTTCTTTATGTTATTATTCTTGTTATCATAGCTTTTTTCGGAAAGATAGCATATAAATTTGCACCAGGAGAACCATTAGGTCTTATAATGGAGATGCCACCTCTTAGGAGACCATCTTTAAAGGTGATAGCAAGTCAGGCAACATATAGAACTATGAATTTTGTAAAGATAGCGTTTCCTATTATAATCCTCGGTAGTCTTGTTATCGGATTGCTTAATACGTTTGGATTGACAGGCACCATAGCAGATATATTGAGTCCTTTAATCGAAGAATGGCTATTAATTCCTCCATTAGCAGGTGTTGTATTGATATTTGGTATTGTCAGAAAAGAATTAACCGTTACTATGCTTTTAACTCTATTTGGAACAACAAATATATCTGCAATAATGACTGCACCTCAAATGCTGACATTTACTCTTACTACAATGTTATATGCTCCTTGTTTGGCAACAATTGCCGCTCTTGTCAGGGAGATAGGCATAAAAAAAGCAATATATATCGTATTATTCGAGACAGTCTTCGCCTTTTTAATAGGCGGTTTATTTGCAAGATTTTTATTGGTAATCATGTAAATAAAATAAAAAAGACTCACTGATTAATTGCTCTGTATGGATGTCATTCAATCGTATATATGTAGAGAAGATATACGTGGCATCACTTATCAACGCAATACTGTTTGATGTTTTCCATACGTTCTATCATAATGAAATTAAACAAATTTATAAGAGATATGATTAAACATAAAAATTATGAAAAATTTGGAACCGTTATTCAATCCGAGATCGATCGCTGTCATAGGCGCAACCAACAATATAAATAAATGGGGATTTTCCACCTTCTTAAGCATAGTAAGCAGTAAATTTAAAGGAGATATCTATCCTGTAAATATAAAAGAAGAGAAAATACTTGGCTATAAAGCATTTAAAAGAGTTACAGATATACCTGGCCCTGTTGATCTTGCTATTTTTGTTATTCCGGGGCCTAATGTACCTACAGTAATGGAAGACTGCGTTGAGAAGGGTATAAAGGCTGCAATTATTATATCTGCCGGATTTGCTGAGATGGGGGAAGAAGGAAAGATATTAGAGGATGAGGTTTTAAATATAGCAAGAAAGGGGAATATTCCTTTTGTGGGACCAAATTGCATGGGTATGTGGAGTGCTTCTTCTAATTTAGTAGCTTCTATGTTTCCAATCTTAATAAAAGATGGTCCCTTTGCTTTCGTATCTCAAGGTGGATGGTTAGGTGTCGCGATAGCAGAGTCCGCTTATGCTCGTGGAATTGGATTTCACAGATATGTTAGTTGTGGCAGAGCGATAGATATACAAATAGAAGATTATATAGAATATTTTGGCAACGATCCTGAAGTAAAAGTGATCATGGCTTATATAGAAGGATTAAATGATGGAAGAAGATTTATCAAGAAGGTTAAAGAGGTAACACCAAAAAAACCGGTTGTTGTGTTAAAACCTGGAAAGAGTGAAGTTACAGCGAGAGCGATAATGTCCCATTCGGGAGCATTTTGTGGGGTTGACGAATTTTATGATACAGCTTTCAAAAAGTCAGGAGTAATCAGGGTAAAGAGTGAAGAGGAATTATTGGATGTCTCTATAGGGTTTTTATCAGAGATAGAATCGGGAATAAGACCTAAAGGCAGGAATGTTGCTATAATAACAGAGGGCGGTAGCGTCGGTGTGGTTGCTTCAGATTTTTGTGCACAAAATGGGTTGAATGTTATCGAATTATCTAAAGATGTTATCGATTATTTTAATAGTATATTTCCTCCTCGATGGAGCCATGGAAACCCTATCGATCCTGCTGGAGATAGAAACTTTGTAGCTTATCTAAAAGCGATAGAGAAGGTTTTAGAATTAAATGAGATTGATTCATTGATTTTAGTCGGTATGGGAGGAATTTCCCATATATCGAGACTAATTGAAAGCTTTGATTTAGATATCAGAGATATTTTCACGAGGATAGATCTACCAAATAGCATTCGATACATCCTTTATTCATTTATAAGAGTGATCACAACTTTAGTAGGAGGAAAGATTATAGATGTTAAAGGATATATCACAAATATGGTAGAAAAAATCTTATTCTCGAATAGGATAGATATTAATGAGTATGTCTCGATAATTCTAAATTTGATAGGACCTACAATAGGTTATTATGCATCAGCAGGAGACGAAAAAGATGCAAAAGAGTTTGTGTCCTTAATAAATCCTCTTATAAACTCGATAATAACATACAACAAAAAGGATATAGTATCTCTTATAGAAAAATTTATCCCTGATATCGTTGTCTCTATCTCATCCTTGATTATATCTAAAAAACTTGTAAATACCGAAAAAATATTAGAGATGCTCGATTATCTCTTAGGAATGCTCGTTTTAAACTGGGTACAAACCTATAAAAAACCTATATTTACAACCCTTGCATTTGAAGGGACGAGCAGATTAATAAAATTAAACACTGGTGTGTATTTCCCATATCCTAATCTAGAAAGGGGTGCAATCACTTTAGCCAAATTGGTCGAATATGAAGAATATTTAGAAAGATTAAAATAAGAGAAGATCCAACATCTCGATCAGTCTGTCTATCGTCAGATAAAACTGTTCTCCACTTGTTAAATTTTTCAACGTAAACCGATTCTCTTCTACCTCTTTTCTTCCAATTATAATCGCAAAATTTATTCCGACAGAGTTTGCATAGGAGAGTTGAGCCTTTAAGTTTCGTCCCATAATATCAGTCTCTACTATAAACCGCTTTCTGAGCTCTTTTGAAAGAGAGATAGCATGCCTTCTACATTCTTCGGTGGAAACAACGAGTATCCTCTTATCGTTTTTGCGCTCTTCTTTAACAACTTCCATAATTCTATCAAAACCGAGGGCAAAACCCCTAGTGTTTTCAGATTTTCCTCCAAACAGTTCGATCAATTCGTACTCACCACCACCACATATCTGTTTCTGGGCGCCAAGCCCGCGAGAATAAATCTCAAAGACTATACCGTTGTAATAATCCAAGCCTCTTGCGATAGAAAAATCTAATATGGGATGTATATCGTATATGCTCAAAAGATCTAATATCTTTAAAATATCTTCTATTTCCTCCTTCTCTTCCTCACCAAAGATTTTTTCTATATCATCTATAGTAGATAGATCCTTTAAATCTAATAAAGCGAACAAACCTTCCCCATCTATCCTCTCGTCATCTAAAAAGGCATTAAGTGTGTTATAATCTTTTTTATCAATTAATCGGAATATCTTTCGCTGTTTTTCTTCATCTATATCGTTATTATTCCGTGTTATAGATCTTTTAAGGAGAAAAACATCACCTAAATGAAGATCAAAATTATTCAGACCGATAGATCTTAAGATATCCACAGAAAGAGCGATCATTTCAAAATTAGCTAAATCTCTCCTTCCACCTATTAATTCAATGCCAAATTGCCAAAATTCTCTAAAACGGCCTTTTTGTGGTCTTTCATATCTGAAACAATTATCAAAATAGTATAATCTTAACGGTTTTTGTCTATTTTGCATCTTATTGATATAAATTCTGATGACTGGTGCAGTGATCTCCGGGCGTAACGCAAGCATTCTTCCCCCTTTGTCTTTGAACGCATATATCTCATCGATTATACTCTCTCCTGATTTTAACGTGAACAGTTCGAGATGTTCGAAAGTTGGTGTCTTGATCTCTACATAACCCCACCTCTCAGCAGCATCTCTCATCTTTTTCTCTACAATTCTTCTTATATTCATCTCTTCAGGAAGAAAATCTCTCGTTCCTCTAGGTTTCTCGATCATTTATAGAATCTCCCATCCATCTAACTCTTCTTTTAATATAGAGAGCAATTTTGGCATATCTATGTTTATTGTTGGAAAGAATAACGGATAAACTCTCTTCTCATCAAGGTAAAAATCTAATATGCAGAATACCTCTGTAATGTCATCATCCCAAAGGTAGACCGTTACTTTGTTATCAGTCTCATTCCTCTCTTTTTCAAGATGTGCATCGACCCCAAGATCTATTTTGACTCTTTCTATAAGTTTCTTGAATAGTTCTTCCATGAAAGTCCCTCCCTCTCCATCACTATTGCAGAACCTCCATCTTTGTAATAATAGGGGATGATACCTACCTCTTTAAAGTTCATACTTTTATAAAGTCTTTTAGCAACCTCATTATTTTCTCTAACTTCCAATCTTATCTTCTTTACTTCTTTTTTCTCTAAAACATCGATTATTTTTTCTAATAAGGCTTTACCAATACCGCTACCTCTATAATCTCTTAACACTGCCAGGCTGAATATCCGTCCAACTCTTTCAACGATTAATCCTACTACAAAGCCGACTACCTTGTTGTTAACGGTTGCCACATAAAAACTATCTGGGAAAAATTGATACAGTTCTATATAATACATAGAGTTATCTTCGTTAAATGCGTCTAATTCTAACGCTCTTACTTCTGGAAAATCGTTGATGCTAAACTGTCTGATTATTACTTGAGGAATATACAATCTTTTATTCACCTTCATAAAACTTTTATCTATAATCAATTAAACAATCTTATATTGATTTATGCTATATAGCGATTTGGCAGAATATATTATAAAAAAATATGGGAATAATAAAGTAATCGAGATCGGCGTTGGCAAAAATTTCCAGCTTGGAATATTACTTTATAAGGATACCGAATATATCGCCACAGATATTTTTATAGTAGAAAATGCCCCTTTTAAGATCGTTATAGACGATATCTTCGATCCAAAAATATCATTATACAAAAATGCTAGACTACTAGTCTCTATCAACCCACCAGAAGAGATTCAACCGGAAATTTGTAAACTTGGTAGGAGAATATCTGCCAATATAATAATAAAACCGTTAAATGGTGAGATAATAGATTTTAAAAAGTATTGTAGCAAGGTATCAATCATAAATTATAAAAATTCTTTCTTCTATGAATTACGCATAGAATGATAGATAATAAAATAAGATCTCTCATATCTTTATCTCCCTGCCAAACATCTTCATAAATTTACCAGGCAATCCTCGTATGTTTCCCCCTTTAAACATACCGAACGCTTTTTTCAGCGTCTTGTAATAATTTAAAAGATCTCTTACCTCTGCAATATCTGATCCCGACCCGATAGCGACACGCCGAATCCTACTACTATCAAAACAGGCGGGATTCTCAAGTTCATACTCTGTCATAGAGTCCATTATTATCTTGTATCTATCCAGTTTATACTTGGTCTTCTCATAATCTTTGTCTTTTAAATCAATCCCAAATCCACCAAAAGGGATCATCTGAAGGAGCTGATTAAACGGTCCCATCTTGTTTATCGCCTCAAACTGTTTATACATCTCTTTTAACGTAAATTTTCCTTTAAGCACCTCTTCTACAGCCATCTCATCGGGTTTAACCGATTCTTGTACCCGTTCCATCAGGGATTTAAGATCGCCCAGCCCAACCAGCTTGGATATGAAACTATCTGGATCAAACTTTTCTAAATCATCGATTCTTTCACCCACACCGATAAAAGCAATACTGCTACCTGTCTCGGATACTGCAGACAACGCTCCGCCACCTTTTGCCGTTCCGTCTAATTTTGTGATTATCACTCCGGTTATTCCGATAGCTTCGCTGAATTTTCTGGATTGAACCTCCGCCTCCTGACCTATTGCTGCATCCAGAACCAAGAATTTATGATCCGGCTTAAGTACTGCATTGATCTCTTTCATTTCCTGTATCAGGTCGTCTTCAAGAGCATGTCTTCCTGCCGTATCTACGATCTTGACTTCGTACTCTTTCATCTCATTCAGACCATTTTTTACCACATCTACAGCGTTTTCATTCCCTTTTTCACCATAAAAAGGAATACTATGAACTTTACACAGCTGCGATAGCTGATCGTAAGCGCCAGGTCTGAAAGTATCTGCACAAATAACACACGTCTTCAGTCCTTTTCTTTGGAAATATTTGGCGAGTTTTGCGGTTGATGTCGTCTTACCAGATCCTTGAAGACCAACCATCATTATGTTCTGACGTTTTAACTCAATCTCTGTAACTTTACCTAGAATATTTGAGAACTCTTCATAAATTATCTTAGAAATGTGCTCCTTTGCATCAAATCCTTCTAAAACTTCTTCTTTCAACGCTCTCTTTTTTATATTTTCAGATAGTTTCATAACGAGCTTTACATTTACATCTGCCTGTAAAAGAGCCCGTTGGACATCTTTTATGATCTCTTCCGCTATTTTTTTATCTATCTTGTTTAATCTTGCCAATTTATTAAATGTTTCTTTAAGAGAGTTGCCCAAATTACCCAAAATCATTATTATTACCTCTTTATTCTAGATCTATCAAATTTTGTCTTTAAAAGGTATGTAGCATCTTAGATTTTTATAGTATCTTAATATATGATAATCTTGCAAAACTTGTTTATTTAATAATATTTTTTGATCTGCTTTTATTTAATATTTATGTTATTCGTTAAAATAGGTAAATATGGTCACAAATGATTTAAAACAAGAATTTTATGATAACTTTCATCTTCCCCTATTAATCAATTTTCCTCCTCACTATCATTACCAAATATCTTATTCAACAACCAATCTTCTTGAAAAATGATTAAATCGTCGTATGATTGACCTGTGCCAAAGAAAAATATAGGTTTACCTGTGATATATGATATGGAAATAGCTGTACCACCTTTTGCATCAGTATCTAACTTCGTCAATATAGTTCCGTCCAATCCAATCGCTTCGTCAAAGAGTTTAGCCCGTTCTAAAGCATCGTTACCTGCAATAGCTTCATCCACGAATATAGTCAAATCCGGTGAGTTGATCCTTTTAATTTTTTGTAGTTCTCTCATCAGATTAGAATTTGTATGCATCCTACCTGCTGTATCAGCCAAGACCACATCTATACCTCTCGCCTTTGCATGCTCTATGGCATCATAAATAACTGCAGAAGGATCTGAACCGTATTGATGTTTTATAACCTTTAAACCAAGCCGTTCTCCATGAATTTCAAGTTGCTCTAACGCACCAGTCCTGTAAGTATCGCCTGATGCAAGCACAACAGAATAGCCTTTATCTTTAAGCCTCTTTGCAACTTTTGCTATAGTAGTAGTCTTACCTGTACCATTAACTCCTACAAACAGGATTACTACAGGTTTATCGCTCTTTTCTATTATCTCATCGAAAGAAAGGCCATCGTTCTTTATAACATTCTTTATACTCTCATACAATACATCTTCGACTATTTCATCTGTATGAGCAAGCAATTTTTTTTTTCTACCTATCAAATTAGATTTAACGCTCGATACTATCGCTTCTACCACAAGCAACGCCACATTACCCTCCATAAGAGCCAATTCTAGATTCCATAACGGTTCTTCTAAATCTTTTTCGTTTAATATGCTCTCTCCTTCGAGAAGGAAAGTTTTTGCTTTTTTTATAAAACCCAATTTTTGAGCTTTTTCCTCTTTGGAGAGATCTTCTTTTTTGCTTATCGTCTCTATCTCATCTTCTAAGGATGTTACCTTTTCCTTATCTTTATCATGTATCGTCCTACTGATCGATTCTTTAACCGAGGATAACTTTTCTCTTAATGATTTAAACATTTTATACGATCTATAAAAGTATCTTTATTTTGCCAACTCTTCCAACTTAGCACGCAGATAAACAAGCGTTTTGTTTATTTTATCCAATTCAACATTTACATTACTAATAGACTCATTAAATTGTTTTTTCCTCTTTTTCAGAAACTCTTCTGCATCGCTTGTATCTTTATATAGGTTATAGCCCCCGCCAATGTTGATCAATACATTGTTGTAATTATTTAGTACAGCACTTACAAAAGTTCCGCCGCCAATCGGCATAAATACTTCTGTATTCTCAACATTCTCTTTTTTTTTATTTATTAAAAAAGTTATAAACTCCAAAGCATTATCACACTCTTTTATCGAGATATCTAATAAAGCTCTATGCCTCTGAAGTAGATTCATACGTTCTTCATAATTCTTAAATAAAATTAAATTTTTCTGAATCTCTGCATCTTTATCAATTTTTTTACTCTGTTCATCGTTATCCATATTATTAAACCTCCTTTGTTAGATAAACTGAAATACTTCTTCAACCCTTGCAACCTCAGGACCGGTTGTATTGCTTCCTGCTATATATCCTTTCGAGTTTACGATAAGGCCACTGCCTATAAGCGGAGAACCAAAATTGATCGTACCTACACCCAACGGGACATCAAAGATCTTTTCCAAAACTTCAATATCATCCCTCTTGATATACGGATTCACCAACAACCCTTTATTAGTTACTGCCGCCGCTTTTCCAACAGCGTTATACCTACCAACGTATCCTCTATAGACAGTAACACCTAAAAAGTCCTCTATAAGTTTTATAGATTTATTAGATAATTCTGGATGGACTAATGCACCCTTATCATTGATTAATATCAAATTTCCGCACGCATTCATTCTATCATAAGATCGTTCAACGCGTATAACTTTTTTGATAGGTTCTATCTCTGAATCTGTTGCGTACCTAGATACCAAAAAACCTCTTGAATTACCAACAACAAGCGACCCTATAAGGCTTGATCCGTTTATCAAGGTCGATATTACTTCAACATCGAGTTTTTCTGCTATCATCTCCTTTACTTTATCGTTAAAGCTCTTCGGTACGATAGCATAATCCTCATTAATAGAGACAAACACACCGATATTTATATTACTTACGTCTTTTTTCGGTAAATTAATCAGCGACAAGTTCAGCATCCACCTCTCCATCCTCCGATTTTATGGTTCTAACCCTTATAACATGTGGTGGTTTTTCAGCGCCTCTCTCCCAGATTTTTTGGTTTATTGATTTAGATAGGTATACTTTATCCTCATTTGTATGGCTATGCCTCGCAATAAACCTCCTAATCTCTTTTATTGCTGCTTTAGACCGTTTCCATCGTGCTATTTTCACAAAAATCCTTCTTAACGGAATTATATAAATATTCTCTTCTTCTACCATTCAATACTCTCCTTGATCTTTAATACATAACTTGGATATTCTTCCAACTACAGTTATTTATCAAGTTTCGTCCTTCTCCAATGTCTTCTTTTTGGATGAGACATAACATTTCTATTTGTTTTAAGAATAACCCATGCCGGAAGTCTTCTATTCTGGTTCGTATATTTAGCAAGTCTTATCTTCATACCCTTTGTCTTTTTCGACATAGTTTTCACTCCTTTTTTTTTTTATCAACAACTAAAGAATGAAGATGTTTTTTTGGAAATATCTTATCTACGGTATCTTTACCGTAACGATCGGAGATGAACATTCTAATCTCATATTCATAATCGGATCTGCAACTCATATCTTCCTCTTCACGTATAATAAAAAATCTGTTTACGAGTGCATCTATTATCTTTCTGCCAAACCCCGCTAAAGGTCTTACATAACTTATGCTGTATCGATCTTCTAGACTTTTTATTTCATTATAATTTAAAAGTGGAGCCCTATCGTCTCTTCTTGTACCATCTGCAAGTATATCATATCTATCCATAGATGCGGCATATTCCAGGGCTTTTTTATGTATATAATTTAATCCATTATTTGGAAAACCATCATTAATCATAATTCTGGCTGCCTCATCTACCACATCCTCAAAAAAAACCGTCTTGTAGGGAAGACCAATTTTTGCTGCAACGTTTTTTGCGGTCTCCCAATTTTGAGATAAACCAGTAGAAAACGTTAACAACTCTACATCAAAATAATTAGATAATATCAAAGATGCCAGAGAACTATCTTGCCCACCACTAAATAAGACCGCAGCGATCATATCCTCTTTATTTTAAAATCTTTCTTCTTTGGTTGTATCTGTTTAAGTAACAATTTTAGTTGTTCATCTGTTATAACAGATCTTAATCTTCCACTTGACGCAAGAGATATTAATTGATTTTCCAACACCTCAACAATATCAGGTTTTGTCAATCTTAAGTTATTTAATCTATCTCTTGCCTCTATCGTCATTATTTGCCTTAATATTTCTCGTTTTTTTGTTTCATACTCTCTTCTTGCCTCTTCTTCTCTCTCCTTTTGTATTATATTATTTTGTTGAGAAGAGATCATCTCTTCCAATCTTTTCCTCTTAATTTGATCTAATTCATCATCTATCATATCACATCATTTTATCTTTGAAATATTAATAAAATCGTTCACATAATAAAAATTAGTATTTTTTAAGTTCGTTAGATATCTCCTTCTCAATCTCTTTTTTAATATCAAATGCTAGATTATCCATCAAGGATCTTCCCTCTGCCGTTATAATTCTACCTTTTTCTGATTTTTTTACGATGTTCAATGCTTCTAATTGTTGAACTCCATTACGTATAATGGATCCACCTCCTTTTTTAAATCTATGCGGCTTTGATCCCCGATTTTTGGATCCACCATACATAACTCTAAGTTTTTTTATACCTATCGGCTCGTTTATGTAAATCTTCCTTGCCATAGCAGCACATCGGATATACCACCAATCTTCATCGATAGGGGCGCTCTCTTTTTGTACACCAGTTCTAATATATTTAACCCATTCGGGTGGAACAATTTTTTTATCCTCTTTTAATTTTTTTGCCAATTCTTTTATAAATATATCTGCAGGTATGTCATACACTGTAACCATCTAAAAAAATAACCCTCCTTTAATCCTTTAATATTTAAGTTCTTTTTAAATTTTTCCACTATTTATAGGTAATCCAATCGATCAACCAAATAGGTTGAAGGTTGATAACACATAATATAAATTTTTGCACACTTGTAAACATATCATTTTATATTATAACTTATATATAATCTTATATATCAAGACATAACATAGTAATGTATAAAAATGCAACATAAATGTTGTTACATAAAAGCTTTTACGTAAATATTGGTTGATTTTATTGACAATTATTCTACCTCTTAATAATTAAAATAAAAAGATATATATATAAGAAAAATAGAAAAATAGAATACTAATCTTATTAATATCAAGATAAATACAATTAGTCCCGCCTTAACTCAATGGTAGAGTGCGCGGCTGTAGTACGTTTGCACAATAATAGTGTATTACCGCGCAGATACCGCGATGTTCCCGGTTCAAATCCGGGAGGCGGGATTTTTTATTAAAGATTGATATCCACATAACTTTTTTCGATGCTTATATACGTATAGGCTCTGCACCATCATGATCCATGATATGACTATTATTGCTAAAAGGATACAGTGTGAATAAACTGATAGTTTATTGAGTTAAGTCCAGAGATAATTTTTATCTCTGGGTTGTTCTCGTCTTCGGTCATCGATTTTTATGAGTATTGTATAAAGAATGAATTGGATGTGCCTGCAGTTAGAGATAAAAAGATATATCAGATTTATCCAGGATGGGATTTTGGTAGTCCAAGATGGATCTTAGGATTGATGTATATCATAAACAAAATTCATCCTGAGATATTTAATTTTAACATATATGCTGAGGCAGATCTTTTTACAAGAAATTTTATAGGCTAAAATTCTCCTTGATAGAACCCAACAGGTCATTCCACAAGGCATCAGCAAGATGAATATCCTTATATCTGCATATTGATGATATACATACAAAGAGGTTATATAACCCATGAAATATCTTGATCTTTTTAAGAATAAAGATAAAGTGTGTTTATCCATAGCAGGGTCAGATTCGAGCGGTGGTGCTGGAATCCAGGCAGATATAAAGACTTTTTCGATGTTTAATATATCATCTGCAACTGTAATAACCGCAGTAACCGCACAAAATTCTAGTGGTATTAAAAATATACTTGTATGCCCAGAAGATTTTGTATTGGACCAGTTAAACGCAGTATTTGCCGATGGAAACATCTGTGGAATTAAAACAGGAATGTTATACTCTAGCGGAATAATAAAATTGGTTGCATCTTTTCTGTCAGATCTTGATATTCCTATTGTAGTAGATCCTGTAATGACTGCAGAAGCCGGTGGAAGGTTGATAGACGATAACGCACAGAAGATCTTACAAGATCTACTTCTACCAATCTCTACGATAGCAACGCCTAATAAGATGGAAGCAGAAAAAATTGCCGGTGTTAAGATAAAATGTGAGAAAGATGCAGAGATCGCTGCACGAAAAATCTTTGACTTAGGAGCTAAAATAGTTATTGTGACAGGAGGGCACTTAAATGGTACGGATATATATTTTGATGGAGATCTAGAAAAAATAAAAGGTAATCTTATAGAAGGTAGAACACATGGTGCAGGTTGTACTTACTCTTCTCTGTTGTTGTCCTTGCTTGTTATGGGATATACTCCATTAGAATCTGCAAAAATAAGTAAAAGGTTTTTAGAGCGATCTATCGAAGCATCTAGAATGATAGGTGAAAAAGGTGGATCTGTAAATCAGACTATCTGGCTTCTAGATGATTTTGATAGGTTTAACACGTTACAAGAGTTAAAAGAGTCTTTCTATAAGCTAATATCCATAAAAAAGTTAGGAACTATTATTCCAGAAGTTGGGAGTAATTTTGGATTATCCATCCATTATCCAAAGAGTTTAGATGATATAGCTGCTGTAGAAGGTAGGATAACTAAAATAGATGAAAATAAGGTTAGATATGGTTGCATATCTTTCGGATCGAGCGAACATGTCGCAAGGATGATTTTAACGGCTAACAGATACGATAAAAGGATAAGAAGTGCTATAAACATAAGATTTTCAGAGGATCTATTGGACATATGCAGAAAAGTTAATCTCTCAATGGCAGAATTTGATAGAAAAAACGAGCCAAAAAATAGGAGTACGATGGAATGGGGTGTATCAGAGAGTATTAAAAAGTTTGGTAATCATATCCCAGACGTAATATACGATCAAGGTGGTGTTGGAAAGGAACCGATGATACGTATATTTGGTGAGTCGGCTTATAGTGTTGTAGAAAAGATTAAAAAGATAATAGAAAATCTTTAGATCTTCAGTCAATTTTAAATATTATTAAAATCAAGCCATGAAAAGATGACAGTTAAAACTACAATGATTAAAACTTTGGCAGAAGACCTTTTAGAGAGATACAACAAAGAGTTCACGTTAGATTTTGAAAATAACAAAAAAAAAGTTGAAGAATTTACGGATATCACAAGCAAAAAGATCAGGAATATGATAGCTGGACGTATAACTCGTATTTTGAGGGTTAGATCCAAAAAAGCTCCATTGATACGGAGTGAATTTAATGAGGTTTGAAGGTATCATAGCAGCAATGATAACACCGTTCACAAAAGATGATATGATTGATGAGGAAGGATTAAGACGTAATATCGAGTTTCTTGAGAAAAATGAGATAGATGCAATAGTTCCTTGTGGTACCACTGGAGAGTCGGCAACACTTTCTCACGATGAGCATAAAAAAGTCATAAAAATAGCAACAGAGACAGCACATGTTCCTGTTTTGGCAGGAACTGGGTCAAATAGTACGAAGGAGGCGATAGATCTATCCTTATATGCGGAAGACGTTGGGGCGGATGGTGTACTGGTCGTTACACCTTATTATAACAAACCAAATGAAACAGGAGTTATAAAACATTTTGAGGCCATAGCAGATAAGATCAATATTCCAATAATCATGTACAACATTCCGTCCAGAACAGGATTGAATATGCCGCCAAACTTGGTAGCAAGACTGGCTGATATAGACGGGATTGATGGTATAAAAGAAGCGTCAAACAACATATCACAGATCTCCCAGATTATAGAGTTAACACAGGATAAAGAGTTCTATCTCTTATCCGGAAATGATGATCAGATATTACCGATCTTATCTTTGGGCGGAAAAGGTGTTATATCCGTTGCAGCAAACATAATCCCGAGAAAGCTGAAAGAGATGTACGATTCTTTTATAAAAGGGGATATAGATAGAGCAAGAGAGATACATTACAACCTTTCTCCTTTATTTAGAGCACTCTTCATAGAGACAAATCCGATACCTATTAAAGCTGCATGTAATATGATGGGGCTTGCTGCTGGTAATTTAAGGCCTCCTCTCGCCAATTTATCAAAAGAACATGAAGATATATTAAAAACTATTTTGAAAAAATATTTAAAGGAATGATCTACCTTGATAAAAGTGATGGTAGGTGGTGCAAACGGAAAAATGGGGTCTCAGGTATGTAAGAGCATTATGATGGAGGATAATTTAGAATTGGTTGCAGCTGTCGATATAAACGGGGTAGGTAATTTAATAGATGATATCGAGATAAAAGATGCAAGTAATATAAAAGATATCTTCAAGTACCTAAGACCAGATGTATATGTGGATTTTACCTCACCTGATGCAACAATCAGAAATATAAAAATAGCTATAGAAAAAGGAGTAAAAAATCTTGTAATTGGTACTACTGGTTTTTCTAAAGAACAAGAAGAAGAGATAGCAAATCTCGTAACTGGTAAAGTTACCGCGGTGATATCACCTAATTTTTCTATAGGGGTTAATGTCTTCTGGCGAATTATAGAAGAGGCTGCAAAATATCTTAACGGATATGATTTCGAGATCGTAGAGATACATCATAGATACAAGAAAGATTCTCCAAGCGGAACGGCTAATAAGATATATAATATACTATGTAATGTAACGGGTAAAAAAGTTCCAAAGTATGGGAGAGAAGGTTTTTCAGAAAGAGGCGAAGAGATAGGGATACATTCCGTCCGTTTAGGCGATGTTGTTGGGGATCATACAGTCTTTTTTGGAGGAGATGGAGAGAGGTTAGAGGTAACACATCGAGCACATAGTAGAGAAGCATTTGCATCTGGTGTTATACGATCGATAAATTGGCTATTTGAGACTAAGAGGGATGAGAAGATATACTCGATGACGGACGTCCTCGGTTTTTTTAGATAAGATTTTATATTAAGATTCGTTGTATGATTATTCAAAATAAGAAAAATATAAATATAGAATATAGATAGGGATTATCTTATCGAGGTGATATAAAAAATGCCAGCAAAGGTAGATGAAGAGAAGTGTGAAGGTTGTGAGACATGCGTAGATGAATGTCCTGTAGAAGCGATAACCATGAACGAAAATGGAAAAGCTGTAATTGATGAGGACGAATGTATAGATTGCGAAACTTGCGTAGATGTCTGTCCGAATGATGCCATTTATATGGAATAATCTTAAGGATAAATCGCCGCGTCTCAGAGATTTGTTTTAATAATAGATTAAGGTCAATATTTGAGTCTGGTATATCGATATTTCCCATATATTTATATAATGGTAGATTATAACCTTATTAAGCATTTTTATTTTTTTAGTTAGCTTATCTTGGTTTTATTATATTATTAAATTAAACACATTATTTAAAAGAGGTGCTAGATAAAGTGATGAATTATAACAGTAAGGAAATCTTTAAAGGTACAACAACAGCAGGGATAATATGCAAGGATGGTATCGTATTAGGTTCTGAAAAGAGAGCGACAAGAGGCAATTTTATTGCTAGTAAAGATGCACAAAAGATATACAAGATAGATGACACAATTGGAATAACTACTGCCGGAGGCGTTGGAGATGCACAAAGGATTGTTAGGATTATAAGAGCAGAGGCTAATATTTATAAGATGAGAAACAAGGCATCTATGTCTATCAAAGCAATCTCAACACTTCTTTCTAATATTTTAAACGAGAACAGGTACTATCCGTATATAGCAGATTTAATAATCGGTGGTGTAGATCAAACGGGTTCTCATCTATTTTCTGTAGATCCTGTCGGTGGTATGATAGAGGAAAAAAAAGCCGTTTCGACAGGGTCAGGTTCTCCTATTGCATATGGCATCCTGGAGAGCGGGTATAGAGAGGGTATCTCTATGAATGATGGAGTAGAACTTGTAGTTAAAGCAATATTTGGTGCGATAAGGAGAGATTCTGGATCAGGAGAAAATATAGAGGTTGTAAAGATTGGAGGGGAAAAAGGCCTCGAAAAAGTAGATGAGTCTGTCATAAAGGATATAATATCTAATATAAACTATTATTAACAAAAATAGTTCTTCCTATTTTATTAATTTTATAATATTTTGTAATCATTGGTAATATCTTCGAATTTAGAATTTGGTTACTTTTATCTTCGGATATTAAGAAGTAATAGACATCAATTAGTATGAATACCGATAAAACGCTTGATGATTTATTTGATAAAATAAAAGAGATAATAGGAGACTCTGTTAGCTTAACTGGGATAGATTACGAAGGACCGGATATAGTAATTTATACATCTAGCCCGGAAATATTTGCCGAGAACGAGAATATTATTCGTAATTTAGCCAGAGATTTAAAGAAAAGAGTGGTAATTAGACCAGACAGAAACGCTTTGACAGATCCAGAAAGTGCAATAGAAAAGATAAAAAGTATCGTACCTGATGATGCAGAAGTAAAGAATTTTTATTTTGATACGGAGAAGGGAGAGGTTACAATTGAGGCATATAAACCAGGATTGGTGATAGGTAAACGTGCGGCAACGTTAAGAGAGATATCAAGAATTGTTGGTTGGTCTCCAAAAGTAGTACGTGTTCCACCGATCGAGTCGCAGATCATAAAAAACACGCGAGATTTTTTAAAATCTGTAAGTAACGATAGAAGCGATTTTTTAAAGAGGGTTGGGCACTCCATCCATAGAGAAATTACTTCCAAAGAAAAGTGGGTTAGAATCACTTTTTTAGGTGGATGTAGAGAGGTCGGAAGATGTGCCTATCTTTTATCAACACCGGAGACAAAAATTTTGATAGAGTGTGGCATCAACGTTAATTCTGAAAATAATACTTACCCTTTCTTAAATTTACCTGAGATCACACCTTTAAATGACTTGGATGGTGTTGTGATTACACATGCTCATCTCGATCATAGTGGGTTGGTTCCTTTATTATACAAATATGGATACGATGGTCCTATCTACTTGACATATCCAACACGGGATTTAATGACCCTTTTACAACTGGATTATATAGATGTCTCTGCCAGAGAAGGTAAAGAGATACCGTACAATTCTGCAATGGTTAGAGAGGCTTTAAAACATACAATACCAATTAACTATGGCTCAGTAACTGATATCGCACCGGACATGCACCTAACTTTACACAATGCTGGGCATATTCTAGGTTCAGCCTCGGTACATTTTCATATAGGGACAGGACTATGTAATGTAGTATTTACAGGAGATATGAAGTACGAAAAGACGCTTTTATTCGATCCGGCAACCGTAAATTTTCCGAGAGTAGAACAGCTTATCATCGAGTCAACATACGGTGGATCAAAAGATTTACAACCATCGAGAAGATGGGCAGAGAAAAGGTTGCAAGGGCTTGTAAACGAAGTAACAGCCAAAAACGGGAAAGTTTTAATTCCTACTTTTGCAGTCGGGCGAAGCCAGGAAGTTATGATAGTGTTAGAGAATGCTATACGAAACAAAAATATAGAAAAGTTGCCGATATACCTTGACGGGATGATCTGGGAAGCTACTGCAATACATACTGCATATCCAGAATATCTCAATAGTAACCTGAGAAATATGATATTTCACGACGATCTAAACCCTTTCCTATCCGATTGTTTTATAAGGGTAGATTCTGCAAGTAAAAGAGATGAAGCAATGGAGAGTGGTCCGGGAATAATTCTTGCAACATCAGGTATGCTTAATGGGGGACCAATATTGGAATATTTAAGACATCTAGGCCAAAATGATAAGAATATGCTTATTTTTGTCGGATATCAGGCAGAAGGAACATTAGGAAAAAGAATTCAAAATGGATGGAAGGAGATTCCACTCTCTTCTGATGGAAGGACAGATGTAATAAAGTTAAATTTAAATATTCAGACTGTAGATGGGTTTTCAGGACATTCGGATCGGCAACAACTTATGGAATATATCAAAAATCTTAATCAAAACCCCAAACAGATTTTTGTAACTCATGGCGAAGAGAGTAAATGTATAGATTTCGCAAATAGCATCTATAAAAGATACAAAATAGAAGCCATTGCACCAAAAAATTTAGAAACGGTTCGTCTGTTATAAACAGATAGTTTTGAAAGTTTAATTTAAACATCTTTGAATTGAGGAATGATCTCCTTGCTATAGATCTCCAAGGTATGCTTAGGATTTGGACCCATATTGATTAAAGAGAGATGTTTTACACCGGCATCTCTGTATGATTCTATCTTCTTGATACAATCTTCTACGTTTCCTGTAATAGAGAACTCTATGGCTGCCTTGGTCGGTATTAACGTTGTATATTTTATATATTTCTCTAAAAGCGATTGATCTGTTGGTGAGATTTTAGTAAAATTGGCGGATAATAGATCATCTGGTATATCATAACCAGCATCTTTTAATATACTCGGTTGAGGAATGATAAGACTCTTCATAGAATCTATAACAGAGTATGCCTCTTCCCGATCATCGGATATAGCGGTGTATAAATACGCGTTTGGTTCTATATCATCTATAGATCGGCCTTTATCAATAGCAGATTTTTTTATGATTTCTAGACGATTTTTATACAATTTTGGGCTTAAAGGTAGAGGCAACCAACCATCAGCCAATTCTCCAGTAAGTTTTAGCATACGTGTACTGTTTGCAGCAAAATAGATAGGTACCCTATCCCTAACTGGCTTTATCTGTAGAAAAGCATCTTTCAATCTCCAAAACTTGCCATCATAATCGAAAGGTTCGCTAGACCAAAATTTTCTTATTATTCTTACTGCTTCTATTAACCTAGAGACAGGTTTATCCCATTTTATACCAAAAGGATCCAAATTCATACTTTCTCCTGCACCTAAACCAAGAATTGCCCTGCCTTTCGATATCTGATCCACCGTTGCTACCTTTTGTGCCAAAACTGCTGGATGAAATCTATGAGGATCACTGACACATGTGCCAAGTAAAGCATTCTCTGTCTTAACTGCAACCGCGCTTAAAAATGTCCATGCATCAGGAACAAAATCGCCAGATGGCATGAACAATATATGATCTGGAACCCATACCGATTCAAATCCTGCCTCTTCGTTGATACGGGCGATATTTACAAGTTTGTCAACGGGTGTTGTTGGAATCGGTAGATAAATACCAAACTTTATGCTTTTTGACATTTGATGAACCTCTTTTTAAAGATAAATTTCGCTATTTATAAATTTTGTCATGACAAAAGGATTAAATAAAAGTATGATAGCGTATTAACTGATGGTACAGATCAAAAATGCTTTAATTAAGACATGGAACAAAGAAGGTTTGGTAGATTTTGCAAAAGCATTGTTAAGATTTGGTATTTTAGTAAAATCGGATGAAGAAGGATCGGAATTTTTTATAAGAGAAGGAATCAATACAGAAAATCTTAATATATCATCCTATCCAGATATCGATGAAGATATTATCGTGATAAATTTAAAACCGATAAGTTTAATAGATGATAAAGAACTTCTAGGATATTCTAATCTTATATCACTTATAAACAACGGAGCTAAAAGTTACGAAAAACATCTAACGATAGTCGATCCAAAAGATTACAATGAGGTAGTAGAACGGCTGAAAGACGACAGGATCGATTTAAAGTTTAGAAAAAGACTTGCAGCAAAAGCATTGAATTATGCCATAAAATATGATATACATCTTGCAAAGATTATATATGATGATAAATTTCCCGATATTTTGAACATGAGTTTTGAGAAGCGGGAAGACTTGAAGTACGGTGAAAATTATCATCAGAATGCCGCCTTTTATCTATCGAACAACGGATCTTCGGAATCTATATCTTCAGCTATACAATTGCAAGGTAAAAAACTCTCGTATAATAACGTTATGGATGCAAACAATGCCATAGAATGCATTAAAGAGTTTGATAAACCGACAGTAGTCATAATGAAACATGCAACACCGACAGGTATAGCATCATCCAATAATCTGGTACAGGCATGGAAAGATGCTTTTGAAACCGATACAGATTCACCATTTGGAGGAATTGTATCTATAAACAGAGAAATGGATAAAGATTTGGCCGAAGAGTTATCCAAATTGTTTTTAGAGATTATTATAGCACCATCTTTCAGTGACGAGAGTAGAGAGATATTTGATGAAAAGAAAAATTTGATCCTTTTGGAGGTTAGAGGGATTGATAGACCATCGATAAAGGAAGATCTAGAGTTTAGAAGCGTATCCGATGGATTGATAATTCAGGATAGAGATACAAAGAAGATGGAATATAAAGATTGGCGAGTTGTTACAGAAAAGAGACCGTCTGAAGAAGATATTGAAACAATGGTCTTTGGATTTAAATGCGTAAAATGGGTACGGTCTAATGCTATAGTCTTTGTGAAAGATAATAAGACCGTAGGAATCGGTGGAGGTCAGACTTCTCGTGTAGATTCTTCACGAATTGCCATTAATAAAGGAAAAGATAGAATAAATGGGTCAATAATGGCAAGCGATGCATTTTTTCCCTTTAGAGATGCAATAGATGTAGTAGCAAAGAGATATAAACTCAAAGCGATTATCCAGCCTGGCGGATCAATAAGGGATAAAGAGATAATAGATGCAGCTAACGAGTATGGGATTCCAATGGTATTTACCGGACGAAGATGTTTTAAACATTAATAAGGATACATAGATTATAGGTAATAAAAATAAAAAGATAAAAGGCAATCGATGATTAAGATAATCATCGTTTAACCAAAAAGTCTATCGTATTCACCGTTTTCTATCTTTTTCTCCATCTCTTTTGGGGGAAGATCTTCAACTTTTACTCCTACCGATTGACATGTCCCTATTACCTCTTTTACAGCATCCTTTAATTTATGGGATAGCATGGAATTAATCTTTATTTTTGCTATTTTTTTAACATTATCAAGGCTTATGTTTCCAACAAACTCCTTTCCTGGCTGAGAAGAGCCTTTTTCTAACCCTACTTCTTTTTTAATAAGTTCAGCTGTAGGAGGAGACCCTATCTCGATAGAAAAGCTTTTATTATCCTCTATTATAACCTTCACGGGTATCTGCATACCCTCAAACTCTTTAGTTACTTTGTTTATCTCATCTACAATCTGTTTAATGTTAACACCAAGTGGGCCAAGCGCCGGTCCTACCGGAGGACCTGCAGTGGCTTTACCACCAGGTACCAAAAATTCTACAATATCTGTCATTTTTTATCCTCCGTATCTGAATCTATTACTCTAATAGAACTACCTTTTACTGTTACAGGGATTATCACCATCGATTCAAAAAATTCTACAGTTATTTCTTCTTTGTTAATATCAACCTTTTTAACTTTTGCTTTCTCCCCTTTAAACGGGCCGTTTATTATCTCTACAATATCACCTATCTTAACCTTTGCAGCAGAAGGCTGTGGCATCAAAAATGGTTCGATCTCTGATAACGGGACGCTTCCTTTTATAATACCTTTTGCATGCGGTATACCCTTGACAATTTCTTCAATCTCCTCCAATACTCCTCCTTCAATCATAAAATAGCCTTTTAATCCATAAGGCACTAAAATAGATGCAATACTTGTCTTGTCCATTGTATTTATCTTGGTCATTATCATATCAGCCACGTTTCTCTCTTCTCCTGCAACCGTCTTTACTATATATATATTTAAATCGACATTGCTCATTCTACAACCTGTATTTTCTTAAAATAAGAACAAGAAAGCTAGATAGATTCCAAACCCAGCCAAACCTATTATAAATAAACTTAATCCCGTTACTTTACAGGTAGTTTTAAATTCGTCCCAGTTTGGCCTCTCCGTTATCTTGAGTATCAGGACATATCCGTTTAACCTTTCCTTGATATTAAACCTTGCAGTCATCGTACAAAATCTATACCATATTCCTTTTGGCTATCTCTAGGGCTTTTACTCTTTCCAAGAATCTGAGGAGATTTAACCCCCGTTATTATAATCATAACTCTGATCTTGTTTTTTAAATCAGGATCTATCTGTGCACCCCATATTATATTTGCATTGGTGTTTATATTTCGATAAATTTCTTCAACAATGCCTTGTGCCTCTGTAATTGTCATATCGGGACCACCACTAACGTTTACCAAAGCAGACGTTGCATCAGAGATATCCATATCTAGTAATGGGCTTTTTAAAGCCTTCTTAATAGCTTCGATGGCTCTATTCTCCCCATCTGCCTCACCCAACCCGATCATTGCCACACCACCATCGTGCATTATCGTCTTAACATCGGCAAAATCTAGATTGACAAGACCTGGCTTGGTAATAAGCTCGGTAATACCTTTTACTGCCCTCATCAAAACCTCGTCTGCGACTTTAAAAGCAGCTTGTAATGGTAGTCTTGGTACTGCTTCTAACAATTTATCGTTAGGTATTACGATTACAGTATCGGATGCTTTTCTAAGTTTCTCTAATCCAATCTCAGCATTTTTTGCCCTAATAGTCCCTTCTGCAGTAAAAGGAAGGGTAACAACAGAAATAGATAAAGAGCCAGCATTTTTAGCACATTCAGCCACAATTGGAGCACTACCTGTTCCAGTACCACCGCCAAGACCGCATGTTATAAATACCATATCTGATTCGTTGACAGTATTTTCAATATCTGACTCGCTTTCTTTAGCTGCTTTCTCTCCTATTTGAGGAATACCACCAGCACCAAAACCTTTTGTACATTTTTTCCCGATTAATAATTTTTTATTCGCCCGTATATTCAAAAGATGTTGTGCATCTGTGTTCATAGCTATCAGCTTTGCACCCTCGATTCCTTCGTCCATCATTCTGTTGATCGTATTACAACCGCTGCCTCCGCATCCGACAACAATTATTTTAGTCTTAATGCTTTTTAATATCTTCTCCAGTTCTAGTTCTTCTTCTGTAATATTCATATTATCCTTATTAATAGAATAGATCGATCCCGATTTTTCAGTCTGAAAATCGTTTTCTCTTTTTACCTTTTTTAAAGCATCATTAACAATGGATTCCATAATTAGTGCCTCATTTAAGATATTTATCTGACAAGATACAATATCGAATAAATCATTCGATTTTAATGGTTTTATTATTTATAAAACTATCTCATATAAATAATTTTATGAGTATTGATTTATTTTATATACGGCTTTATTCCTCTTTTTCATCAATTTTTTTCTCTATTGCTGACAAAATACCTCTTATATGTTTAATCTCTCTACTACCAACACCTGCAGTTGCTAAGATTCTTTTTATCATCAATACGGTCTTTTCTTTATCTGTTTTTGGAAAATTTATCCTGTATAAAAGCCTTAACAGATGTTCTTCAAAATATATCAGATCATTCCTATCTGGGAAATATTTTTTATTTATTACATTTTTTTCGGAGGTATAGAGTTCATACAGTATTATCCCTACAGATTGAGCAAGATTTAGTGCTAAATAGTCTGAAGAGGAGGGAATATTAAGAACAGCATCACAGAGTTTAAGTTCCTCGTTACTAAGACCATTATCTTCCCTTCCAAAAAGAATAGAGACAATATCTTTTTTATATTTCAAAATTGTTTTCAAATCTTTTGGTGTAATATACAGCCTTCTTACATTAGATCTACCACCTACAACACTGGTTGTTCCGATTACATAATCCGAATTATCTATCACATCGTTGATACTATCATAAATCTTTGCATTCTCCAAAATATCAGACGCATGCATTGCCATTTTTTTAGATTCTAGATTGATTACAGGTGGTTTTATGAGAATCAAATCATTAAATCCAAAGTTCTTCATAATACGTGCAATCGAACCTATATTTCCGGCATATCGAGGTTCTACAAGGACAATCCGAATATATACCATTAAAAAAATATTAAATATTTGAGATATAAAATTTATTTATTACATGATATAGTATTTACCTTAATTCATAATACCTGCTGTATCTAATATACCGTAAGTTTTAAACCAAGAAGATCGTATTGTTGGAAATGGATGTGATATAAGAGATAGAGATTGGAAGAAGTATAGAATAATGAAAAGTTGGTAAAGATCTCCACATCTCTTTTACGATATTCTCACAAGGATAAAACCGAATTGAGATAAGAGTTTTAGATTATTGGTTAATAGATCTATTAAATTGTTTGACACAGCATATATTTACTTCAAATATTAAAGATTTTGATAGAAATGAATTGGACCGAAAAGTATAGACCTAATTTTTTAAAAGAAGTAGTTGGAAATAAGCAATCTATATCAAAATTTAAAAATTGGATGAACGAATTTTTGAACGGTAAGACGAAGAAAGTGGCATTATTATATGGTCCGACTGGGGTGGGGAAAACATCATCTGTTTATGCAATTGCTAACGAGTTTGATTTTGACGTAATCGAGTTAAATGCGAGTGATCAACGAAATTATCAAATGATCAAAAGAATAGCTGGATCTGCGGTAGAAAATTATTCTATTAACCAGAAAAACAAGATCATTTTGTTTGATGAAGCAGATAATCTATATGGTACATCTGATAAAAATGGAATGAGAGGAATAAGAGAAATACTTAAAAAATCAATTTATCCGGTAGTATTAACGGCTAATGATATAAAAAAAGTACCAAAAGATGTAAGAAATCTTTGTACATCCATAAAATTTGATATACTAAAAGATTCAGAAGTTTTATTCGTATTAAAAAATATTTGTATCGATGAAGGGATCGATCTCGATATCCAGATGCTTAAAAAAATTGCAAAAAATAATCATGATTTAAGAGCAGCAATAAATGATTTATATGCGTTATCTACTGGTGTAATTGCTATAAATGAGTCTATTCCTTTGTCTATATCCGAGAGAGATCATGATACAGATATATATTCTTTGCTCCAGGCACTTTTCCACAAAGAGGATTATTCGGCAGCTGCACAGATATTACATAGAATAGATGAGACACCTGAAGATGTGATACTATGGATAAATGAGAATATCTTTAATATTTATAAAGATGATGTAGGACTATTGAATGTATTAAATAATTTGTCTTTATCTGATCGTTATTTAGGACGAATTTATATAAGACAGGATTATAGATTTTGGAAGTATGCAACCGATCTTATGCTAATGGGAGTGCTATCTTCTGATAAAAAAAATAAAAAAAGCCATTTTTATATAAATTTTCCAAAAAGATGGATTTTGCTTGGGAAAATTAAACAAAGAAGAGAATTAATAAATGGAGTATGTTTTAAAATAGCAAAAACCTATAATATTTCGATGAAAAAGGCTAAATCTCATATCTTACCTTTTTTGAAAAAGATATACGATGATGACATCTCAGATAAACTTAAAAAGGAGATTGGATTAACAGATGCGGAACTATCTCTAATATTTAATAAAAATGATTTTAAAAAATTATATCTTAAACATAAGAAAGATGTATCTAAAAAAGAAACAATAAAGCCAGAAAAGGTTCAAAAAAGTATATTCGATTTTTAGCAAATCCAAAGATATTTGATCATTACTACATTTTAATTAGAATAAAGATAATTTTATATTATAGTAATCATAGACTAATATAGAAAGGCATAGTATGGCCGAGGTGGGGTAACGGCTATCCTGTAGGACTGTGGATCCTTCGATCCGGGTTCAATTCCCGGCCTTGGCCTTTTATGTTAACATAAACAAAAAGTATATATACTAGTAGTTTTACTGCTTATGGTATCATATCTTAATATCTCACATATTTATAACGTGATAAAGTTATAACTGGAATAAAAGGGATATAATCGATATGTTTATATAGGGGTAATAACATATATTGAACTTGCAACGATATTTTATCGTTGGGAAATAAGTTTGATCACCTAAATGGTAATTAATGGAGATGTGAAAAGATATTTTCATATCTGACATGAGTCTTTTTAGACCAGCTAGTTCTGGTCGGTTATATATTTGTGAAAGTGGCAGAGCAAACCTCGCAATTCCGGTTGATCCTGCCGGAGGCCACTGCTATGGGAATTCGACTAAGCCATGCAAGTTGAGGGCACCTTTTTAGGAGACCCAGCGAACTGCTCAGTAACACGTGGATAATCTGCCCACAGGATGGGGATAATCCTGGGAAACTGGGAATAATACCCAATAGATCATTGGCACTGGAATGTCCTTTGATCCAAATGCTTTTCTTACGCCTGTGGATGAGTCTGCGTCCGATTAGGCTGTTGTTGGGGTAACGGCCCAACAAACCTATGATCGGTACGGGTCGTGAGAGCGATCGCCCGGAGATTGGATCTGAGATATGATCCTAGGCCCTACGGGGTGCAGCAGGCGCGAAAACTTTACAATGTGGGAAACCATGATAAGGGAATTCCCAGTGTTCCTACATAGTAGGAACTGTTTAGGTGCGTAAAAAACACCTAATAGAAAGGGCCGGGTAAGACCGGTGCCAGCCGCCGCGGTAATACCGGTGGCTCGAGTGGTGGCCGCTATTATTGGGTCTAAAGGGTCCGTAGCCGGCTTGATAAGTTACCTGGAAAATCCGGTGGCCTAACCATTGGGCGGCCAGGTGATACTATCAGGCTTGGGACTAGGAGAGACCAGAGGTACTCATGAGGTAGGGGTGAAATCCTGTAATCTTATGAGGACCACCAGTGGCGAAGGCGTCTGGTTAGAATAGGTCCGACGGTGATGGACGAAGGCTGGGGGCGCAAACCGGATTAGATACCCGGGTAGTCCCAGCAGTAAACGATGCCAGCTATGTGTTGCTGAAACCATGGGTTTCAGCAGTGCCGAAGGGAAGCCGTGAAGCTGGCCACCTGGGAAGTACGGCCGCAAGGCTGAAACTTAAAGGAATTGGCGGGGGAGTACCACAACCGGTGGAGCCTGCGGTTTAATTGGATACAACGCCGGGAATCTTACCGGAGGGGACAGCAGTATGAAGGTCAGGCTAAAGACCTTACCAGATCAGCTGAGAGGAGGTGCATGGCCGTCGCCAGTTCGTACCGTGAGGCATCCTGTTTAGTCAGGCGACGATCGAGACCCGTAGTCTTATTTGCCAGCATGCCCTCTGGGGTGTATGGGGACAATAAGACGACCGTCAGCGCTAAGCTGAAGGAAGGAGCGGGCTACGGTAGGTCAGCATGCCCTGAATCCTCCGGGATACACGCGGGCTACAATGGTCAGGACAAAAGGTATCGACCTCGAAAGAGTGAGATAATCCCATAAACCTGATCTCAGTCCGGATCGAAGGCTGCAACTCGCCTTCGTGAAGATGGAATCGGTAGTAATCGTGACTCAAAATGTCACGGTGAATATGTCCCTGCTCCTTGCACACACCGCCCGTCAAATCACCCGAGTGGGATCTGGAGGAGGTCTTTCTCGCAGAGGAAGATCGAATCTGGATTCTGCAAGGGGGGTTAAGTCGTAACAAGGTAGCCGTAGGGGAACCTGCGGCTGGATCACCTCCTACGTAAAAAAACCGGCCAGAGGCTTAAGGTCTATAAGGGCTCGTAGCTCAGCTGGAAGAGTGTCGCCTTTGCGAGGCGAAGGCCACGGGTTCAAATCCCGTCGAGTCCATCTGAGAGACAAATGCACCAGCAGATCAAGAAGATCTGTTGGGAAGATGATCGATGTATATTACAAATGAGATCGAATATAGGTTTATCAGGCGTTTACTGGGAAAATAGTAGATAATATCGGCTGCTCGCCGTCCGATGGATGGCTTGGTTTGGGCGCTGATGAAGGGCGTGGCAAGCTGCGATAAGCCTCGGCGAGGTGCAAGCAACCAAAGAACCGAGGATTCCCTAATAGGATGTCCTACTCTTGTTAGAGTACTCCGTATAGGAGGAGGAACGTGGGGAATTGAAGCATCTTAGTACCCATAGGAAAAGAAATCAAAAAGAGATGCCGTGAGTAAAGGCGATCGAAAACGGCAGAGTCCAAACTGAATCCTCGTTAAGAGGAGATGTAGTGTTTTAGGACCTAATGTACGCTTGGCAAAAGAAACCGAAGTTCCTTTGAATAGGATGCCATAGAGGGTGATAGCCCCGTAGGTGTAATTTTGCCAAGTATTTGATTGGGTATCCTGAGTAGTGTGGGTCGGAAATCCCGCATGAAGTTGGGGGACACTAACCTCCAAGACTAAATACGTCCCAAAACCGATAGTGCAATAGTACCGTGAGGGAAAGCTGAAAAGTACCTCTAGAAAAGAGGTGAAAAGTGCCTAAAATCGGGCGGTTATTGTGTGATATGGCTCAGAAGGATCGAATCTTCTCGAAGGAAATCTTTGTAAAGGGAGAGTACGAGAGAAGAGGACCAGGGTCATATTGTACGTGGTGAAATACGGGCCAGGGAGTGTATTCGAGTGGTAAGGCTAAATCGAAAAGATGAAGCCGAAGGGAAACCAACAGGTGCGTAGCCTGTATAGGCGTGGCACGACGTTTTTAGAGCGTGAAATCACTCGAATACGACCCGAAACCAGGTGATCTAAGCGTGGGCAGGATGAAGCGTGACGAAAGTTGCGTGGAGGTCCGTAGAGATGTTGATGTGCAAATCACTCTTTTGACCTGCGTTTAGTGGTGAAAGTCCAATCAAACCTGGATATAGCTGGTTCCTCCCAAAACATGTCGTAGCATGACCTCATCAGAGATGGATAGTATGGTAGAGAACTGAATTGGAGGCTAGGGAAGGAAACTTCTCTCCTCCTTATCAAACTCCGAACATACTATCGTCATAGAAGATGGGAGTCCGGGTTGGGGGATAAACTTCTAACCCGAGAGGGGAACAACCCTGACCGGAGTTAAGGTCCCTAAATGTCAGTTAAGTGTTAAGGGTAAAAGGCTTATATACCTAAGACAGCTGGAAGGTTAGCTTAGAAGCAGCTATCCTTTAAAGAGTGCGTAAAAGCTCACCAGTCGAGGTGTATAAACCTTAAAATGGACGGGGCTAAAACTGACTACCGAGACTCCGGGGCACCGAGAGGTGATCCGGTAGGGAGGCGTTCGGGATGGGTAGAAGCAAGGCCGTGAGGTCTTGTGGACCGTCTTGAAATGAAGATCCTGGCAATAGTAGCAGCATAATTCCGTGAGAATCGGAATCGCCGGAAGGGCTAGGTTTCTTCGGCACTGTTCGTCAGCCGAAGGTTAGCCGGTCCTAAGATAAGTCGTAATTCGAGCTTATCAAAAGGGAAACAGGTTAATATTCCTGTGCCGCTATTTTACTTAGTTAAGAAGAGGACGCTTTGGGATAGGCTGGGCTGTCTTGTCTGGCAGTCTAAGCTTTTGAAACCCGTGGAGAACCGTAATGGTGAGAAGCGGGTGAAGAGGTGATGGCGAAAGCCAGCTGATTCCGAGAGCCCGTGAAAACCCTTCTTGATGTAAAATAGTGACCGTACCAAGAACCGACACAGGTGCCCCTAGGTGAATAGCCTAAGGCGTGTCGGATTTAATCAAGCCAAGGGAACTCGACAAATTAGCCCCGTATCTTAGGTATAAGGGGTGTCTGCCGTGAAGACGGCAGATCGCAGTGACAAAGAGGCTTCGACTGTTTAATAAAAACATAGGTGGTCGCAAACCCGTAAGGGCTGGTATGACCATTGAGTCCTGCCCAGTGCCGGTACCTGAAAGCCCTTTTCAAGGGGAAGAAGGGCCGGTAAACGGCGGGGGTAACTATGACCCTCTTAAGGTAGCGTAATACCTTGCCGCTTAATTGGCGGCTTGCATGAAAGGATTAACGAGAGCCTCACTGTCCCTGGCTTGAATCCGGTGAAATTGACGTCCCAGTGTGAAGTCTGGGGTTTCCCAATGGGAAGTGAAGACCCCGTGGAGCTTAACTGTAGCCTGTCGCTGGAATACGGTCTTGGATGTGCAGAGTAGGTAGGAGGCGTAGAAGTCTTCTCGCCAGGGAAGATGGAGCCGTCGATGAGACACTACCCTTCTGAGGCTGTATTTCTAACTTCGAGAGAAGAACAACGATTGGTGGACAGTTTGGGTGGGGCGCCACCCCGCTGAAAAGATATCGGCGGGGCCCAAAGGTCGGCTCAGGTGAGTCAGAAACTTACCGTAGAGTGTAAGGGCATAAGCCGGCTTGATGTGATTCTGGATAACAGGGAATCACAAACCGAAAGGTGGGCCTAACGAACTTTTAAATCCCTCTTAGTGAGGGTTAAAAACAACAGAAAAGCTACCCCGGGGATAACAGAGTTGTCGCCAGCAAGAGTACATATCGACCTGGCGGTTTGCTACTTCGATGTCGGCTCTTCCTATCCTGGCTGTGCAGCAGCGGCCAAGGGTGGGGGAGTTCACCCATTAAAAGGGATCGTGAGCTGGGTTTAGACCGTCGCGAGACAGGTTGGTTACTATCTATTGGGAATGCACGAACATCTGAGAGGAGGTTGGAAGTAGTACGAGAGGAACCTTCTAACGGTGCCTCTGGTTTACCAGTTGTCCGACAGGGCAATGCTGGGCAGCTACGCACCACCAGATAAGAGCTGAAAGCATCTAAGCTCGAAACTGACCTCAAAAATAGATGTTCTTAAGGGTACCTCTAAAAGAGAGGATTGATAGAGTTGGGGTGTAAGCACTAAGGTAACGAGGTGTTCAGCCTGCAACCACTAACAACCCGAGCCGTTTTTGTTATCTGCTATTTTCTTGGCGTATACTGATAAACCTATGCTTACCTACTGCCTTGGCGGCCATAGTGATGAGGAAACACCCGGTAACATTCCGAACCCGGAAGTTAAGCTTATCACGTTCTCCATTGTACTGAAGTGCGCGAGCCTTCGGGAAGTCGAGTTTGCTGCCAAGGCAATTTAAAGTTTGCAATTTTCGACAAAATTTTTTGCAAATGGAAGAAAAGATGCTGCATGAAAATGAGTGTAAGTTGCGAGCGTATTATAAACCTTCATGCCATCCTTTCCGTCTTTTATACCTTCGCCGCGGGTAAGATTTATTGTATAGTTTTTTCCTCCACAAAAAGCGATCGATTTATGAAATTCGTGCCCTATAAACTTATCGTTCTCTCTACCTATAACAGAATTCTCTGTAAATTTTCCTAAAACGTAGTTTACTACTCTTCTATCTCTATTCATTGATGAATATCCGTCTATTAATCCAACAAATGAATATTCATCATTTTTTATTACCATCTTATCCATTAAATAGACTAAACCGCCACATTCTGCAAAAACTGGTTTTTCTCTCTCACAAAATCTTTTAATATCCGTTAGCATGCTTTTATTGGATTCTAGATCTTCTGCATAAAACTCAGGATATCCCCCACCTATATATAGCCCATCTACCTCTGGCAGTTTTTTGTCATGAATTGGGCTAAAATATATCAGTTTTGCACCGGCATTCTCTAAGAGATATAGATTATCATAATAGTAAAAATTAAATGCTTCATCCATAGCAATCCCGATTTTTACCGTATTTTGCTGTGACGATTGAAAAAAGATCGTATTTGATGATTTTAAGTTTTCTATATCTTCTGAGGATTTAGCAATAGATACGATCTTATCTATATCTACATAATCCGCTATAAGTCTCTTGATATTTTCAATAGTATTAAAAAAATTTTTATCGGTTTTCTCTCCCTCTTTAGCCGGTACCAATCCCAGATGTCTCATTTTGATTCCTGTAAAACTATCTCGTGGTATAGATCCTAATACTTCTAGGTTGGTATATCTATTTATTGCTTCTTCTGCCTTCTCTTTATGTCTCTTGCTTCCAAGATGGTTTAGGATAACACCGCTAAAATTTATCTCTGGATCGAACAACTGATAACCTTTAACCAGTGCTGATGCACTTCGTGTAATGCTTCGTGCATCTATGACCAAGATAACAGGAGTTTTTAGTACCTTGGCAATCTGAGCTGTACTTCCTATATCATTCGATGCAGAGTAGCCTTCGTATAATCCTCTAACCCCCTCTATTATAGATATATCTGCATCTTTGGTTGCATCGAAAAAGATATCTCTTATTCTTTCGTCCTTCATTAATAATCCATCTATATTCCTAGATGGCCTACCTGTAATGAGAGAATGATAGCTTGGATCTATATAATCTAATCCTACTTTAAACGGTTGGACCACGTATCCTTTATCCTTCAAGTTAGCCATCAAACCCATTGAAACGGTGGTTTTTCCAGCAGAACTTCTATCTCCTGCAATCAATACTCTTTGATCCATTTATTTATGTGTAAAATAAGCGATGATCTCTCCATCCTTATCAACAAAATCAATCCTTGCATAGCCGAACCGTTCTAACTGTACGACTTCGTCGATCGAATTCTCCAATCCTTCTTCTCCTAATCCATTATAGGTACCCTCGGGTGATATTACTCTCATTTTTAAACCTGATGGCAACCAGTGAATTATAGGAAGATCTTTTATCTCATCACCTGCATAATAAACCTCGTTTTTATCTATTCTTACGTTGAACAACCCTTTCAATCGTACGATTGAGTTCATATATTTATTATAATCTTTACTTGTTATGAAAACAACATCTTTGAAATTCAGCTCTCTATAGCCTCTTTCTGGAAAATTAGGGTGTATTGGTATTTTAACATGCTTTTCAACGGAGTTATCTATACCTTTTACCTTAAGCTTTATAGGATCGTCCACAAAAAAATACCTCTTTGCCTTATCATCTATTATCTTTCTATTCTCCGCATATAAGTTTTCCATGCTTATTGTTATATCAGATATATTCACTCTTAGGCTTATTACGAAATTTTTAATTGCTATCGGATCGATTCCCCTCTTTTTCAACGCTCTTATGGTAGGAAGACGTGGATCATCCCATCCTGTATATTCTCCATTCTCTATACCTTTTTTAATAGAACTGGTACTTATCTTACCAAACTCGTGTATCTTGATTCTTCCCCAGTATATGGTAACCGGATACTCCCAACCAAAATAATCGTAAAAAAACCTCTGTTTTCTTTCTGAATCTATCAGATCTTTTCCACGAATTATATGAGTCACTCTTAATAGATGATCCTCTATCCCTGACTCAAAATCTAACATTGGCCAGACACAGTATCTATTGCTTATTCTTGGATGATCTTCGTATATTATCCTAAATATGGCAAAATCTCTTAATGCAGGATTTTTATTGTTAATATCCGTTTTAAGACGTAATACTACCTCTCCCTCCTTATACTCCCCTGAGAGCATACCCCTCCAATACTCAAGGTTCTCTTCTACAGATTGATCTCTATGAGGGCAAGGCTTACTATTATCCTTAAATCTTTTAAAATCTTCTTTTTCACAGAGGCAGACATAAGATTTACCCATTTCTATAAGCTTTTTTGCATATTCGTAATATATGGGTATTCTATCCGATGCAATAACTATCTCATCAGGATTATAACCCAGCCATCTACAATCTTCCGCGTACCATTTGTATGCATCAATCAAAGGTCTTTTTGTTTTTGGATCTGTATCATCAAACCGAAGTATAAATTTGCCTTTATACATCCTTGCATACTCACCATTTGTAATTATCCCCCGTGCATGTCCTATTGTTGCAGGACCGTTTGGATTTGGTGCTATACGCATTACTACTGGCTGATCTTTATTTTTTAAAGGTAAAGGTGGTAGAACAGCATCTTTTCTCTTTTTCTCATTATTATCTATTGTATAACCAAGACTTTTTACCAGAACCGCATATCGTTCTCTTTTCTCTCCCTCATCCATGGTAGAAATCTCTTCAATAATATCTTTTATAATTTGAGATAGATCTTTAATATTATCTTTAGCCGCTGGATACTCAGATACTAGTTTACCAACAACAGAGTTTAAATTAGGAGCTGATTTATGTTTTATAGCATTTTCTAACGCGAATAATTTAATAAGTTTGTTAATATATTCAAATCTGCTCTCCATTAATTTTCCTTCCAGATCATTTATTTCTTTTTATAAAATAATTAGCAAAAGATAACATCCTTTCTTTTTTTGGTATATCTATATCTTCTATAGCCGCATAAGAATCTGTCAAAATTTTTTCTGCAATTTTTTCCGCATAATTTATCGATCCATACTTTTTAAATAGGTCGATCACTTCCTTGACTTTATCGTAATCGTATTCAAGACCTAGATGATTCATTATGAACTCTCGTTCATCATCGTTACAATTATTCAAACAATGGATCAAAATTAGGGTTGGTTTTCCTTCTGCTATATCATCACCTATTTTTTTGCCGTATTCTTCTTCTTTTCCCGTTAGATTGAGAATATCGTCCCTGATTTGAAATACAATCCCTAAATTCTCCCAAAAACGCACGATAGACTCTTTCACATCATTTTTAACATCTGCTATTATTGCACCACAACCAGCCGCCGCACCGAACAACACACCAGTCTTTTTTCTCATTAACTCGATCATACCATCTTCATCCAAATCTTTATCTCTTTTAAACTTTATATCCATAGCCTGCCCCTCTACGAGAAGAACGTTCATATCTATCATCTCACAAAATATCCTCCATGCTCGATTTACACCGAGTAAATCTTCATTATCTTTCAACAGCTGGTAAGATAAAGCGTAAAGCCCATCTCCACAATTTAAAACGAGTGGGATTCCATATTTCATATGAAGTGTCGTTTCTCCTCGTCTTAATAGACTGTTATCCTGTATATCGTCATGAATAAGCGTAAAATTGTGAAAAAACTCTATCGCTATAGCTGTAGGTATCGCATTATAGACATCCCCACCAAAAACATCACAGGTGAGCATACACAAGATCGGGCGTAGTCTTTTTCCTCCTCTTGCCAATAACTCTTTCATCGGACCGTAATGTATCTCTGGCTCTTTTCCATTAAAATATTTTGGATAATTATCCTCGATCAACTCTTTATAAAAATCAATGTCCATATCGTGATCTCTTCCTCTGTGCTAATTTTCTAACATCTATCCCTCTTAAAGTTAAATACTCGTTAAGATAACCTGTAATAACTATCGGGATCTCTCTTAACTCATCCAATCTTCTACACGCGGTAAGAAACATCGTAATTTTTAGCCCCTCTATATATCTTTCTAATAAAGCTAAGACCTCTTTATCGCTCTTTAAAGCAGGTTTTACTACCGGTCGGGCTATCGCTGCTATGTCTGCCCCTAATGCTATCACTTTTGCAACATCGATACCGTTTCTTACTCCTCCTCCGCCTATTATTGGAATATTAATGATATCATGACACTCTAACAAAGAAATGGGTGTCGGAATTCCCCAATTCCAAAAATCTTTCCCTAAATCTGCCAAAATTGTGTTACCTTCTTTTTTTGCACGATAGTATTCTACAGCAGAAAAACTTGTTCCCCCGCTACCCTCTACATCTATGGCACTAATCTTTGTGTCTTTTAATCTTTCGCATGTCTCTCTACTTATCCCAGCACCCGTCTCTTTAACTATCACTGGGATATTTACCATATCACACAGCTTTTCTATCTCATCCAAGCATCCTTCCGCATTTTTGTTTCCTTCCGATTGTATTGACTCCTGGAGAAAATTCAGATGGACAAAGATTGCATCGGCATCTATCATATCTATAATCTGCTCGATATCCGTTTTTGTTAGCTCTTTTAATTGTTGAACCCCTATATTTGAAGAGATAAAAGCCGTTGGCGCCTCTTTTCTGGCAATTTTGAATGTTCTCTCCATTGAGGGGTCTTTTATTGCCGATCTTTGGCTTCCTACGCTCATTCCTAACCCAAGTAATTCAATAGCTCGTGCTATATTCTTATTCACAATTTCTGTCTCAGGATGGCCGCCTGTTATTGAGTTTACGATTATCGGAGCTTTAAAATCATGACTGAGAAATTTTTTATCGATCGTTATATCATCTTTATCTATCTCGGGAAGGGCATCATGAATCAGAACCATATCGTCTAACGCTTTGTAAGATGAATCTACTTGATCATTTAAACATATCTCGAGATGTTCTATCTTCCGTCTAGATATCCTTTCATCTGGTTGCTCGTGCAGATATAGCCCTCCTTACTATGATTAAAACAACTATCTTCTTCATTGCATACGTCTATGGTTGGAAACTCACTCCATAGATGTTTGTTATAATTGTGTCTCACTAAAAAGCCTTTCTTATTTATCTTGTATAATCTTTTAAAGATATAAGGCGAGTCTTCATAATAGGTTATACATTCTCTGTATATATCTTCAAAATCATCGTATTTTGTTTTAGAGTTGCATAATGAATAATCGATCTTTAATGAGTTATCTTTAAGAACAAAATCTATGGAACGTCTTGTATAATAATTGTATTCTTTATCTCTCGCTGTTATAAAAAAAATATCATCTTTTTGGTGTTTTTTTAGTAAATCTACTCCACCCGTATAATACTTTAATTTATCCTCAGAAGTTTTATACGCATCATAAAAAAGATCCGATATCTCCTCCTTAGACCGAGACAGATCGGACAAATCCCACTCTTTTATATCTTTACATTTATAATTTTCGTTGAATCTTTCGTTATATATATCCAGAATCATTGATAGAATATCTATTACCACTCCATCTATATCAAATACCACTTTATCCATTCAATTTAAACTCCCTTTAATGAAGTGGGCTCGCGGAGATTTGAACTCCGGAACTCCGCCGTGTGAAGGCGACGTCATAACCAACTAGACCACGAGCCCATTTACGACTCTAAACTTAATCTAGTTTAAACTTTCCTCAAATACCTGCCCCTCAAATTTATATATCTCTGTATTTTCATCTAGCCAACAATCTGGCGGTAATCCTGCTTTAAAACATGTCTGGCAGAGAAACTCTTCTGCGTCCCACCCCCATTCCACAGGTACTTGAGGAAGCAACAATCCTTGATAAAAACCTTTCTTTATGATGAGCCCATCTCGTCCAATCTTTATCATTTTTGGAAGATCTTTTCTATTCTTTACGTTAATCCGCTGTGGCTCGCTAAGTATCGTCACCTCGATATTTATCTTGTCCAACTCATCTTTTTTTATTGGTGGAAATCTCGGATCCTGCGTTGCTGCACTTATCGCTGAATCTATGATAGCATCACCCAACGTTTTTATCGGATACGGATAGCCTATGCAGCCTCTAAGAACTCCACCTTTATTTATCGTAACAAAAACTCCCATTTTTTTATCAAAAGGTGGCTTTTTTATTGGTTCTATGATTATACCCTCATTTATATATTTTTCAATAGTATCTCTAGCCAATCTTACTGCAATCTTCCCATCTTTCAAACTTATAAACATCTTAAAACCTTTTCTTATTTTTGTTTTGTATTATCTTAATATTTATAAATCTTTTATATTTACCTTTACTAGATCTCTATCAGTTCATACTCCATATTGCCCATCCCTAACTTTTCAGCCGTTTCAAGTTGGCGTTCTCCGTATAATCCGTGAAGATTATATAGTATCTCTTTACCTCCTGTTTTATATATCGCATCTAAAGATGCCCGGTCTATTGCTACAGGATCCATCGATGCCATGATCCCGATATCTGGTAGAATGGGTCTCATATACATATTGGCACAATCACAAGATGCCGTTATATCAAGTAAAAAATTAAAAAAACAGATTTTTTCATCTATAAAAAGCGATTTTACAGCAGATGATGCCGCAGCTAATCTCTCCTGCAGCTCGTCTCTCTTTTCTTTTTTGTAAAGTATAGCATTCTCAGGACATATAAAAAAACAATCGGAGCATCCGACGCATTTTTCTTTATCTATTCTTGCCACTCCATCGACAAGATACGGTGCGCCAAATCCACAGGTTTTTACGCATGTGCCACAACCTTTACACTTTTCTTCATCGATATCTGGTGAGAGGATGATATGTTGTACTATCTTACCCCTCTTTGTTACGCATCCCATCCCTATATTCTTTATTGCACCTCCAAATCCGGTTAGATCGTGCCCTTTAAAATGGCTCAAGACTAGCAAAGAATCCATACTGAATAGATCCATCGCTACTTCTACCTCTTGTATAATACCATCTTCTATTCTAACCATCCGTCCTTTATCTCCTTTTAACCCATCCGCTATTATAATGGGTGCATCTACAGTAGCGTAGGTATATCCGTGTTTCATTGCCACATCAAAATAACCCAAAGCATCCTTCCTTTTTTTATTATACAATGTTGTTGTATCAAATATTACCGGTCTTCCGCCATGATCTTTAACTATATCAACAAAAGTTCTGACGTTTTGTGGTTTTAAAAAAGTCTCGTTTCCTTCTTCTCCCATATGCACCTTTATTCCGACTATGTCTCCTTTATCAATTATAAAATTCAAGTTTTCATACAATCGTTTTATCGCCCTTTCTATTACCAAATGATTTCTTTTTTCAAAATTATAAAAATAAACAGGATTCATGGTATTTTTATTCATTTTAGCCCTCCTTATCTGAAAGTAAATTTTTTATCCTTATTTAGTATTCAACGGTATAAATAACTTTCAATCGATATCATTTAAAATTAGAAAAATTTAAATAAAATAAAATAACAGCGTAAACGGAGATCAAAGGAAGATATGAGCAACAATAAAGATGTTCTAGATAAAGTATTCGGTTATGTAGAGGAAAATAAGATACAATTTATTTATTTATGGTTTAGCGATGTTTTAGGCAGACTAAAAAGTTTCTCAATCACACCAAAAGAGCTGGATGAGGCATTTAACGAAGGTATGGGCTTTGATGGATCGTCTATACACGGTTTTGCACGGATAGACGAGAGTGATCTTATTGCCAAACCGGATCCTAAGACGTTTTCTCTGTTACCATGGCAACTGAAAGAGCATCCTGTTGCTAAAATGTTCTGTGATATTCTTAAACCGGATGGAGAACCTTACGAAGGAGATCCAAGATATGCGTTAAAAAGATGTTTGAATAAGATAAATGAAAGAAATTACACTTATAATGTAGGGCCAGAATTAGAGTTCTTTTATTTTAAGAACGATAAAAACCCAGAACCTATTGACAATGGTGGATACTTCGATTTGACGACACTGGATGCAGGAAGCGATTTGCGAAGGGATACGATTCTTACCTTAGAGGCAATGGGGATAGAGGTTGAATATAGTCATCATGAAGGGGCACCGTCTCAACACGAGATCGATCTTAGATATAGGGATGCGCTTACGATGGCAGATATAGTAATGACTTATCGTGTTGTGGTAAAGGAGATAGCAAGGCAATATGGATATTATGCAACGTTTATGCCAAAACCGTTAATAGGAGTCAACGGGAGCAGTATGCATGTTCATCAATCACTATTTAAAAACGGAAAAAACGTTTTCTTCGATTCAAATGATGTTTATCATCTATCAAACACTGCAAAGTGGTATATAGCAGGGTTATTGAAATATGCTCCAGAGATTACATCTATATTAAACCAGTGGGTGAACTCTTACAAAAGGTTTGTACCAGGATTCGAAGCCCCAGTATACGTTTCTTGGGCACGTAGAAACCAATCTACTCTTATAAGAGTACCTATATACAAGCCTGGAAAGGAGGAATCGACAAGAATAGAGTTAAGAAGCCCAGATCCTGCATGTAATCCTTATCTTGCTTTCGCAGTGATGCTTGCTGCCGGATTGGCTGGTATAAAAGAGAAATTAGAGTTACCCTTGCCGATAGAAGAAGACATTTATTGCATGAATAAGTCCGATCTTTCTGATAAAGGAATAACGGTACTGCCAGGAAGTCTGATAGAAGCGATCACGTTGACAGAAAAAAGCAGGCTCGTCCATGATGTCCTAGGCGATCATATCTTCAACAAGTTCATCAGGTCTAAAAAGGTAGAATGGGATAATTATCGTACCCAAGTGACCGAATGGGAACTAAAAAAGTATCTACCTATTTTATGACGTAAAATCTGTTTTCTCAGCAATTTCAAGCTTAAATTCCTTATGAAGTGCTCTAACTCCATCGTATACATGATTCTCCTTGATTACGAACGAGATATTTGCCTCAGAAGAGCCTTGACTTATCATTATAACGTTTATATCTTTTTTAGCCAATGCAGAAAATACTTTTGCTGCCACACCAGGCGTTCCTATCATTCCTGCACCTACTACTGCTATGATTCCTACGTCTCTTTTATATTCTATATCTTTGATCAAATTATCCTTAAACTCCTCTTTTAAACAATTATATGCCTCTTCTACATGATTCTCCTTGATTACGAACGAGATATTTGCCTCAGAAGAGCCTTGACTTATCATTATAACGTTTATATCTTTTTTAGCCAATGCAGAAAATACTTTTGCTGCCACACCTGGCATTCCTATCATTCCTGTACCAATCACAGAGACTAATGCCACATCTTTTATGCAAGATATAGCTTTTACAATCTTATCGCTTTTTTCATACTCTTTGACAATTGCTGTTCCAGGTTTGAACGGATTAAACGTGTTTTTTATCCTAACGCATATATTCTTGTTCATAGCTGGTTCTAGCGTCCTAGGATGAATAACACTAGATCCAAAATATGATAGTTCCATAGCTTCTAAATAAGAAAGCAATGGTATCGTCTGGGCATCTGGAATCAAATCAGGATCTGCTGTCATAATTCCATCAACATCAGTAAATATCCAGATTTCATCAGAATCGATCGCAGCTCCAATTATGGATGCGGTATAATCGGATCCGTCTCTACCCAAAGTGGTGATTATACCTTTCTTGTTCTTCGCGATAAAACCGGTTATTACAATTACTCCTTCTTTCAAAAACGTCTCAACATTCGATCTGATTAATTTATAAGAGGAAGATAATGGTTTAGCATCTCCAAACTTATCGTTTGTAATTAAACCCACCTCGCCGCCTGTGTATGACATTGAGTTTATCCCTAAAGATCTTAAAGATGCTGATACTATCGGTGCGCTCATTCTCTCTCCGAAAGACATTATATAATCCAGCGATCTTAACGTTAGCTCGCCTATATATGATATACCAAGCAGAACATTCTTTAATTCTCGTAAAATATCTTCTTCCTTATCAATGACACTTTTTTGTATATCTTCGTCAAAAATAGCATCTTTTATAGCGGATATGTGTATTTTCCTTGTTTTTTGGATAAAATCCTCTATTTTCTCTTTTTTATAAGAGATATTGTTTTTAATACCTGTTTCATCAAAAAAATCGTTTGACAAATCTTTAGCAACAGATATTAAACTATCAGTAACTCCTGAAAATGCCGAAACTACCACTACAACCTCATTTTTTCCGTTTTCATAATATTTTTTAATAATATTGGAAACATTCTTTATTTTTTCACCGTTTGATATGGAACTGCCACCAAATTTCATTACAATCCTGATAAAGGTCACACTCCTTTTTTAGCATTATTGAAGATTATTTGATACCACAATTATCGGAGTTTTGTTTAAGTATATAAATATTTAATGTAAGAAAAGATTTAACTTCTTTAAGTTAATAGTTTAACATTGTTAAAATACGAGTGATATTGATGATTGAGCTGAATGAGGAGTTTTGGATTGATTTTTATCAGCAATACTACAGTATCGAGATATCTAAGATCATAGAAAATTATAAAAAAGATGATCATAGTTTAATTATCGATTACAAAGATCTACTTATTAGAAATCCTGATATAGCAGATAAATTGATTGATTCACCCTCTGAAGTTATACACTCAGCTAAAAAAGCCTTAATAAATTATGTTCAAAATATAAAAGAGACAACAGGATTAACGGATGATGAGATAGATAACTTAAATATCCGATTTATCAATATTATAAATAAGATCAATATCAGGGATATAAGAGGGACGGATATATCTAAATTTGTCTCTATTGAAGGAATCGTTAAAAAGGTTACAGAAGTTAGGCCAAAGATAATCACAGCCGTATTTAGGTGTAAACTTTGTGGTTTTACATCTGAAATTAATCAAAAGGGCAACAAATTTATAGAGATCTCGTATTGTGAGAACTGCAAAAAAAATGTGCCGTTTGAACTGATTTATGAAAAATCTCGTTTTGTCGATGCTCAAAAAATAAGATTAGAGGAATATTCAGAGAGATTGAAAAGTGGAGAACAGCCTCAAACGATAGATGTATCAGTTGATGATGATCTAGCTGGCAAAGTATTGCCAGGTGAGAGAGTTGTAATAAATGGAGTCCTTAAATCGTATCAAAAAGAGGTACACGGTATTAAAAGTCTATTTTTTGATATATATGTCGTATGTAACTCGATAGAAGTTAAAGAAAGAGATTTTGAAGAGATTAATATAAGCAAAGAGGATGAAAAAGAGATATTAGAACTTTCCAAAGATCCTTTAATAAACGAGAAGATTGCGAGATCTATAGCTCCGTCCATCTATGGATATGAGACGATAAAGAGCGCATTATCCTTGCAACTATTCTCAGGAGTGAGGAAAAATTTACCAGATGGTTCTAAAATACGTGGTGATATTCACATTCTACTTATTGGAGACCCTGGAGTTGCAAAATCTCAATTGTTGAAGTACATTACAGATTTATCTCCTAAAGGTATTTATACTAGCGGAAAAAGTGTAACATCTGCAGGATTAACGGCAACTGCAGTAAAAGACGATTTTGGAGATGGTAGATGGACTTTAGAAGCTGGAGCGTTGGTTTTGGCAGATGATGGAATTGCAGCAGTAGATGAGATGGATAAGATGCGATCAGATGAAAGGACGTCTCTACATGAAGTTATGGAACAGCAAACAGTAAGCATAGCAAAAGCCGGTATTACTGCCACGTTAAAGGCTAGATGTGCTTTATTGGGTGCTGCTAATCCAAAATTAGGACGATTTGATCCATATGAACCAATAGCGACACAGATAAACATGCCACCTACCCTACTGTCACGGTTTGATTTGATATTTATAATGACGGACAGGCCTAATAAAGAACAGGATCTTGCCATGGCCGAGCATATTTTGAGATCTCATTATGTAGGAGAGATGCAAAGGAGCAGATTTAAAGACGATGATAAAGAATTAATCGAGAATATAAAGAGGATAGAACCAGAGATACCTCCGAATTTTCTGAGAAAATATATAGCATATAGTAGGGATAATATCTTTCCGGTACTAACCAAAGAGGCGATAAACAAGATCAAGGATTTTTATACGTCTATGAGATCTGGGGGAGAAGATAGCCCAATACCGATCACTGCACGACAACTAGATGCTTTGGTTAGACTTGCTGAGGCAAGTGCCCGGATGAGGCTCTCTAATACTATCTCGGTGAAAGATGTAGATAGAGTATTAAAAATAGTCGAAGAAAGCCTGAAGCAGGTTGGTGTGGATCAAGAGACAGGAAAATTTGATATAGACGTATTAATGGTCGGAACTAGTAAAAGTCAAAGAGATAGGATATGGGTGTTAAAAAATTTGATAAAAGAATTGATGAATACCGGGGATGGCATCGCATCGGAGTTAGATCTTATGGATCGTGTTAAAGAAGAAGGATTAGATGTAGAAAAAGTAGAACGGGATCTATCTATCTTAAAAAGGGATGGAGAGATCGCGGAGATAAGACCAGGTTACTTTAAACTCGTTAATATATGAAGATAAACATATTACTTTTATTATCTTTTGTATTCATCTTAGTCTTATTAATTGTGGTTTACATATCAACAGAAAGGACTTTGACGATAGAAGGATGTGTTTTATCTATAAAATATATAGATAATGGTGCAATAATCTATCTAAAGACCGAGAAAGGAGTTGAAAAGATAATAATCAAACAGAATACGATCGAAGATATATCTATCGGAGATACACTGATAGTAAAAGGTGATATAGTTAATTTTAAGGGAGATAAAGAGATAACAGGGGAAGAGATATACAAACAAGGTTTGTAAACCACGAATCGGAGATTCGTGATAATTCAAAAGAGAAATATAATAGTATATTAACTATACTAAAAGAATTATTGAACTTGATACCAAAGGTAAACTTAAAATATGAAAAGTTTTTTATAGTAATTGGGAATAAACTCTGGTTGATCGAGGACAGATGAAACTATATTAAAAGCCTCCTAATCCTCAGACGTTTAAAATTTTGCAATAATAGATAAGATTATATGAGGGCTCGTGGTCTAGTTGGTTATGACGTCGCCTTGACACGGCGGAGTTCCGGAGTTCAAATCTCCGCGAGCCCACTGTTAGAACAGAAGATGCCCTGGTAGCTCAGTTGGGAGAGCACCAGGCTGAAGACCTGGGTGTCCCCGGTTCAAGTCCGGGCCAGGGCATTTTTTTTACTTATATCGATATCTAAAAATGATGAATAATAGGTGTTTTGTAAGCACACTGGATAAAGGACAGGATATTTTAAAAAAGTTGAAAGATGAGTCGTTGTCTCTTGATGTATTTCAGTTTTCTAAGTTGATATCTTATTTAGAAAAAGAGGGTGAGTATCTTCCTGAAAATTTTAAAAGAGATTTTATAAGAGAAAGCCTGGATCATTTTTTCAAATGCTGGATGGGGTTTAGAAATTTGGATATTCAAAACGTTTTTAATGTTTTAGATAAGGAAACAATAAGAGATTTAATCTCTTTCTTTAAGGAGACGGTATTTTATCCCTCAGATAACTTTATCCTAAAAAAGATCTTAATGATCACGGTATTATACTCTGTCATAAAAAAGATACCTATCCATCCGATAAATATCCGTTTTCCCGGTGGTAAAAAGATTTATGAACGAGATGGTTCTTACTATTGTCCTGTAAAAGATAAACATCAATACGATCCCTTTGCTCTGTGTAGATTCTGTATAGCAAAACCGGATAATTTTAAAGAATAAATCGTGTTCGAGATTTGCTAAAAATCTCAAGAAAGGCTTTAGCCGTGAGGAGTGTTATTAATATCTTTTATAATCTCTCCGTCTTGTATCTGTATAATTCTATCCGTCTGATCACTGACGTTTAAATCGTGTGTAACTATCACAAACGTGACACCTTCTATCTCATTCATCTCTCTCATAAGACGTATTATCTCACCGCCACTCTTAGAGTCTAACTCACCAGTAGGTTCGTCCGCCAATACTATCTGTGGCATATTGATAAGAGCTCTCGCTATCGCAACTTTTTGTTGTTGCCCTCCGCTAATCTGCGTAGGAAGATGATCCAATCGGTCTTCCATTCTAAAATAGCTAAGAAGGTTGATACCCCGTTCTATCATCTCGTGAGGAACGCCGGTAGGAATACGAGAAATAACAACGTTCTCTATCGCGTTGAGCGTATTAATCAAGTTAAAATCCTGGAATACAAATCCAATCTTATCTCTTCTCAATTGACATAATTCTTTCTCCTCTAAATCTTCGATATTTTCTCCATCGATCAGAACTTCTCCATAAGTAGGTTTATCGAGACCGCCTAATAAATGCAGAAGAGTGCTTTTACCAGATCCAGATGGTCCTATCACGCTCAAAAATTCACCATCTTCTATTTTTAAGTTTATATCTTTTAATCCGACCACTTCAGCATTTCCTCTTCGATATATCTTGGTTAGATTTCTCGTCTCTATCATATTTATCCTCTATCATTTTCATCCTGATTGGCTTATTTTGGCATAATTTTTAAGCATTTAATCAATTTTTGAAATTTGAATTAATATTTAAAAGCATCTACAGGGCTCATCCTAACCGCTCTTATGGATGGAATCATCCCACCGATTACACCTGCAGTACATCCTATAAGGATAGACTCTACAACCATCAATGGGGTGATCTTAACAAGTTCACTCATAGGTGGTATTATCAAATCTGAGAAGAAAAACGGTATTATTGTTTGAAATATATACGGTAGCAGGATACCAAGAATAACTCCTAATATTGATCCGATTATCGTTATTATAAGCGATTCTATAAATATTAATCTTAACACATCCGTTTTCTGCCATCCAATCGCTCTTAACGTACCTATCTCTTTTGTTCTCTCAGTGATCGATCTCATAGTTATCGCCAAGATAAAACCTATGCTTGCTAGGATGACTATAGCTATAACGATATACTCGTAAACCTTGAATTGGTTGAATTGTTCATTTATGACCGATGCAGTAAGACTATGATCGATTATATTTACTTTTCCAGGCAATTTTGTTTTTATATGCATACCAATTATGCTATTATCGATATTTTCTTCGCTAATCACTCTTAATAAGGATACTTCATTATTACCAAATCCTTTGAGATACTGTGCATCTTTTATGCTTACCACAACAGAATTATCTTGTATCGGATTTCCAGAGCTATAAATCCCTGAAATATAAAACGTACGCTGTTTATTATCACATATAACGGTTATCTTATCTCCAACATCTAATCCTGAATTTTTGGCAAGCATTTCACCTAAAATCGCTCCTCCCGATGTTGTAAAGATAGATCCTCTTGTTATCTTAGAAGGATAACCACCCATAATATATTCCAAATCTGGATCTATACCAACCAAACTGATAAGATTGGATAGATCTGAAAAATCAGTCTCTCCAATATTTATTGTTCCTATCATTCTTATCATCTGCTGCATCAGCATATCCATCTCAGGCGTAATTGTTCTCTCTATCTGTGACAAAGGTGTGACCAAATCTACATCTTCTAATTGTACTAAAGCAAATACTCTTGGAATGACATATTTTACTCCAGGTATGCTCTCTATAGTCTTAATTGCTGATCTATCTATAGTACCATAAAACATGCCGCTACTGCTATCCACCACATCTATCGCATTTTTTATGCCGGAATCGTTTGTTGCCTCCATCATAAGTTCTTCCATTCCAGCAGTCAAAGAGGAAAGACCAAAAAACAGTGCTACTGCGATCATTATGGCAAATAATAACAAAATGGATCTAAACTTACGTCCAAAAAGATTTTTATATGCAACGTTATGCATCCTTAATTTATATTCGCGTGCCATTATCTTTTAGCTCTTCGTTTATATAAATAAACTCCTAATACGGCTATTATTATCAAAATGCCAACAATAACACCTATCAACCTTGTATTATATGATGAATCATCTTCTTGAGAATATACAACGTTTAGTTCCACCTTTTCTATAATCTCGTGATCACCTAGATCATCGGTATATTTAACCTTCATATATAATGGTAGTTGTTCTGGTGCTCCGTTTACGACGAAAATTTGGAATATCACGTAACTCGAATCTTCAGCCGGTATAATTCCGGCATATGCAACATTCCACATATTACCTTCACCGGTTATATATCCGTTATCCAATATCTCTACACTGACGGATCTGGCAGCATCTCCACCACTGTTCTCGATTGTTGCAACGATAGTAATCTTATCTTCTGGCATTATAACTCTCGGATTTGTCTCGACCACGGGTATAGAAAGTTTAGCCCCTGCCATTACTAATACAGGAATGTTTTCTTCATACGATATACCTTGAGCATATATCGTTACGGGTAGAGAATAAACCCCTTTCTTTATATCATAATCTGCAAAAAGTTTTATGTTTAGCGATCTAGACTCACCAGGAAGGAGATCTCCGACATAAAACGTATTTCCGGAACCGACCGGAGAGATTAATTCTTTTGTCTTATTCAAATCTTGCTCTGTTTCATCTGTAACACCTAATATTTTTGTCAAATCTTCTGGTATTATGCTTGGTTCTGGCTGAGACGATGACATTGGGTTTATCTTTATTGATATATCATTTTTAGGATATTTTCCAACATTTTTAAGATCTATGGTTAGATTGTTTACAGACCCTGGAGTTAGTATGCCTTTAGAGACACCGATTATGTTTATACTGGGATTGTTGACTACGGGGATAGATAAAACCCCTATCGTCTCTGTCATTGGAACAATCATAAAATCCGTATATCTTGCAGTAACCTCTAAATTGTAAATTCCACTAGGCGCATCTTTATCTATGTATATCACAAAATTGGCATAAGCTTTTTCGCCCCGGTTTAGATCACCTATAAAATCTGAACTCTTCATCAAACCGATATGTTCAAATGAAGATGGTTTTTGTGAATTGGAAGGATATCCAAAAGGAGATGATCCAAAGAGAGGAGAACTTGAACTACTCTGTTTTTCAGCATATTTTAAAACGATTGTAACATCTTTTTTTTGATTATTATCGTTGATTATAGGGATTGAGATGTTTATTCTAGTATCCGGAGCTACAGGACCATTCAAGTTGCTCTCTTCTATACTTAATGCATTCGTTGTTGGTAAAGTAATTATACTTAAAATTAGAATAAGTGAGACCGTAAAGATAGAAAAAATAAATTTATTCATATTGAACCATCCAACACCTGTTTTTATAGGTATATATAATAAACTTTTTATTTTTTAGAATCAAACCTGAACGAGATTGAATAGACCCCATATTCTAATTTGCTCTCTACTTTATATCCAGATTTATAAATTATGTCTAGCATTCTTTTGTTATGAGGCAACACGCTGGCAACAAAGCCTTTTACTCCGTTTTGTCTTGCTATATCTATTAAATAATGAAATAGAATCGTTCCTATTCCCATATTTTGCCAATTATCATGGATTAACATAGCAAACTCTGCCATATCGGTAGATTGATCTACGATATACGTGCCAATAGCGACAGCTTTTTCTGTCCCGTTCTCCCAGATTGTACCTATAATATGCATCTCTTTTCTAAGATCGACATTTAGATATCTTTCAAGTCTCTCTCTTGTCATTCTGTATGGTGTAAAAAATCTTTTATATATCGTCTCCTCAGATACCGTATGGAAAAATTCTCTTAGTAATGGCTCATCAGAAGGTTTTATTACCCTAAAATAGATTTTTTGTCCATTTTTAAGTGTTACGCTCATCTCATATTTTCTTTGATCATAGATCTCGTATGTAGGATACTTTTGATCTTGAAATATGAGTAAATGTTTTTTTGCATCCTCATAAAGCTGTTTTCTAAATTTAGGGTGTGCTATACTTATCATAGACATTATACGCTCCCTTATGCTCTTCCCTCTGAGGTAGGCTATTCCCCATTCTGTTATAACATAATGAACATCACCTCTTGTGGCAGTAACACCAGATCCTTCCTGTATATGAGGTACGATTCTAGAAACTGTGCCGTTTAATGCTGTTGAGGGTAGAACGATTATAGATTTTCCATCTTTTGAAAGAGATGCACCCCTACAAAAGTCTGCATGTCCACCCAATCCTGAATAAACTCTATACCCTAAGGAGTCAGAACATGCTTGACCTGTCAAATCCACCTCAAACGCAGAATTTATAGAGACCATCTTATCATTTTTGGCTATAATAAACAAATTATTCGTATAATCTATCGGATGAAACTCGAATAATGGATTATCGTCTACAAAATCGTATAACCGCCTGCTTCCCATACAGTACGATGCGATTATCTTGCCTTTATGAATTGTTTTCTTATTATTGGTGATGATGCCCGCTTCTATCGCATTTATCAAATCATCGGTAAACATCTCTGTATGAATGCCTAAGTCTTTTCTATCTTCTAAGAACGGTATTGCTGCCCTGGCTGTAACACCCAAACCTACCTGAATGGTAGATCCATTATCAATCAACTGTGAGGCATATCTTCCTATTGTCTTTGATACGTCATCCAATTCTGGAGCCTTATATTCAAGGATGGGTGTATCATTCTCGACTAAGATATCTATATCGTCAATATGTATAAATGTATCACCCAACGTTCTCGGCATCTGTGGGTTTACCTCCGCTATAACCTTTTTTGCACACTCTGTGGCAGCTTTTGTAACATCGATAGAAACACCATAACTACAGTAGCCATGTGCATCCGGAGGAGATACCTGTATTAGGGCTAAATCAATCGGTAATCTTCCGCTTTTGAATAATCCAGGAACTTGAGACAAAAATGCAGGCGTATATTCTGCTCTTCCTTCAAAAACAGCCTGTCTTAGATTTGGAGCAATAAAAAAAGAGTTATGTCGGAGAATTTTTGTAAATTCATCACCCATAAATGTCTCCATACCTAGTGCGAGGGTGTTTAAAAATTCTGTATCGGACAACCATTTTGCACGTTCCATTAAACTTTTAACCAATAATTGTGGCTGTCCAGCACCGCTACCTATAAAAATTCTATCTCCTGGACGTGTATTCTTTACGATTATATCGGTAACTTCATCTATACTTTTAAATTTTGTTTCTTTATGCATTTTATCAACCTTCTTTATAAAAATTTAAATTTTTATTGTTTGAGTACTTTATAGCTTTTTAATATCGAATAAAACAGTAAATCTCCGATTGTCCTTTTTCTTATAGGATTTTATTATGTTTTAAAGGTTTAAACAATGGAAACCATATCAAATTAAAAAATTACCTGGTATTTAATAGATATTTTGTAAAAATATCATTTAATCGTTTTATATAACTTATCATTATATATTAACTTATCATTATATATTATTTATAAATAATACTCTTTATCCTTAAAAATACTATTTATCTTTAAAGATGAATGGGATATATACCACCAACATTAACTAACACTAACCAAGAATAAAAATAAATAGCAAAATGCTTCATGTTTGAAGATTTATCTATTTTCTTATGAGAGTATAGCAAATATCCGATTAGAGAACACCAGTACTACTTTTATCATGCCGATGCTTTATTCTTAACCGGTGTTTATGATCAATCAAGAATCCTCTATGACCAAGCAATAATCTCTATTATGTCCAAAAATATTATCCCAGATTTAAATCGATTATACCTCTAAATTTTTAAAACAGTAAATATATATGTCCCAGATATTTTCAATAATAAACTATATAAATATACTTCCCAATTAACCTTTCTAAATAACGTAATTAAAAATAAGAGGAGATCTTTAAGATTGAGAGGGATACCTATAGTTTTAACTGCAGATATCGCTTTAATGAGCGATTATAATGATTCTTCGGTTTTTAGATTTATGTCTGCGTTACCATATAACTATATGCCTGAATGGTTAGCCGATAGACTATTTCCTACTAAGAGCGATGATAAGGGAAGGATGCTCACCGCTCAATACGGATTATGCAAGGTAGAAGCATCCCTACTAGAGAATGGCTTTACAAGGGATGATCTCATAATAGCAGACCCACGCAAATTAGATAAGGTTATAGGAAGAGATACAAAATGAGATACCTATAATACACACTCCTTAGAGAGGCGGAATCGTAGAGAACAGATTTTTTACCTGTTCATCCGTTTTACATGCACCAGATTTGGTTAAAGAGGTCTCGTATGAATTTAGTACGGATATAAACAAAAAAGTAATAGAGATAGGCATAGAGACAGGTTCTCCTAATATTATCAAAAGATATAATGGCTGGAAAACCAAAACCTTTTGATGCAGAAGGTTGGCAGGATTTAGTAGAAGAATCCACCGGGATACTCAACGCTAATGGATGGACATATGCGAAACGATGATAACAGGATTTCCAGAAGAGAAGGATGATGATGTTATAAAGAGTCTCGAATTAGTAGAAAAATTGGCTAAATATGATTGTTTCCTCTTTGTACTGCCTTTCGTGTTGATGGGGGACTAAGAAAGATTGGTTCTATCCTGGTTGATGATTATTTAAACGATCCTTTTAGGATGGAATTGATAAAAAAAGGATTAATTAAAACTGCAGAGACCGCGTTTAGAGTAAGAAAAGACCTTTCTAAGCATCTACCGCCGACGAAAAAGATGTTGTTAAATGGATTATTATTCTTTGTATCTAACTTTGTCAAATATAAACTCTCTAAATCTTTCTGAATGATGTTATGCTATTTAAGATTTCTATTAATTTCTAATCTTATATTTTATATAATACAAATAAATATAATAACAAATCATATTGTATAATCGATAAATTTATAAATTGTAAAAATAAATACCTTGATGGAGGGATAATAAAAAGGGGATGGTGTATTTTTATCGATTAAAGAGACCTTGTTCAAAGAAAAATAGAGAAAGTTTATATAGAAAAAGCATAAAAGAATTTATGGAGGTAAGAAAGGATAATAACAGGAGGAGAAAACTATGAGCAATGTTAAAAAGATGCCACTAATTATGGCGATGATATTGGTAATGTCGGTATTTGTGAGCGCACCGTTTATTGCCATGGCAGAAAACAATAAAAACGTAAAAACCTATGTGATAAGCGAGCAGGTAACATTTGATTATGATGTAACAATTACCGGTGTATATGATAAAGTAAATGGATCTGTTATCAAGGAATACAAGGCAGAAGTTGCTGCTGGGGAAGAATGGGATACTTCTAATTTAAAGTCAGGATATTACCATGTTGTAGAAAAAGTTGGATTTATTGATAGATTGTTAGGAAGGTACGACGATTTCTGGGTACAACTGAAAGAAGTAAAAGAGGTTGTTCCAGTATATGGAGATGAGCCTGCTGTTTATGGAGCAAGAGAGGGAGCACCTGTCAGTACGGCGGCTAACGTCCGAGTAGAAAGTGTTTCTAACGCTATAGAAGGTATGGACGAGTATGCATTGGGAGATACGATAATAGTTAAAGGAACTGTGGAAGGAATTTCTGATGGTACGCCGATAAGGTTCTTACTTAAAGGCACATACTTATCAGAGATTTCAGATGTACAACTGGGAGTTGCACCCTCAAGAGTCACTGGTGGACAATTCGAGTTTACTATCGATACATCTAAAAGGGTTGATTTCTTAAGGTCTAATCTCTACCCAGATGTATATACAATGATAGTCTATGCTGATCAGGGGTTGCCAGGATACCAGAAGAGCGATTCAAGCGATATAGTGACGATTAACTTGAAGATGCCAACAGTCACGTTCGAGCTTGAAAATAATACCGTAACTACCATTGGAGATATAAGAATAAAAGGTGAGACCACAGGTAACCCAGATTCTGTGATGGTTTGGTTGGTAAACGAATCTGCAAAAACTGCTGCTGTTGTCAAAGTACCGGTCGAGAACAACACGTTTGAGGCCGAACTGAGCGCGAATGATTTTTCACCGTGGTTTAGTGATAGAGGATTGATAGATCCTAAAGACAAATTTACTCCTGCAACCGATTACGTAATACTAGTCGTTCATCCAGGAGTGGACGGATATGCTTATCCATCTTCTGCTGCAACACCGGAATATGTAGGCGGCAGTTTAATCATCAATGGTAGACTAATTGCTAATGATTATACGAAATTTGTATCATCGGTGAAGGGAGACGATATAGTTGCTACCCAGCCGCTCAACATAGAGCTTCCGTATATGGAGCTGGATGTACCTAACGTAATAGCCGGTGAGGATATAGCCGTCAACGGTACTACAAACCTGGCTAACGAGACGGTTGTATTAGTAGAGATACCTGCGATGGGGCTGATAAAAAACACAAAAGTTGAAAATGGCCAATTTAAGGTGGTCTTCCCTGATGCTAATATTCCTGCCCCGATCAAAGAGAGAGGTTTAGCCGGAACGTATAGCGTAACGGCCAGAGACATCGATAACATATCCTACGCTCAAGCAGATTTCGAGATTCTTCTTGAAGAACCAGTTGCACCACCAGAACTAGTTGCACCACCAGAACTAGTTGCACCACCAGAACCAGTTGCTGAAGAGGAAACACCAGGATTTGGCATTTTCGTAGCAATAGCCGGTCTATTTGCAGTTGCCTATTTAGTGGTCAGAAAAAGATAAACACAAAAATATAAAAAATTAAAATTATGTTATTTTTATTTTTATTTTATTTTATTCAATAAATCATACTGTTTTTGAATATTCATCTCAATGAGCTTGATAAATATCTCTCTTATCGTATCTTCATCCAGATTGTAATTGTTGGCCAACTCTGTAACTCTTTCTAGCACAATTTTGCTCTGTCTTTCATCGTTGATCTCAAGATTAGCCTTTTTTTTTGCTTTTAACACCTTTTCAGCAAGATTAACCCTCTCTACTATCAATTGGATGATTGCATCGTCTATCTTTTTAATCTCTTCTCTTACATCATCTATCGATGGTGTATCTTCTTCTTTAATCAATGATCTTTGCCCCCTTATTATTAATTTTTGTCGAGATAATCTGTCCATCAAACTCCTTCCATTTATCCATCAATTCTGACATATCGTCTTGGTCTACCCATGCAACATAGGCGCTTCCTGTCCCTGATAAAGTAACACCGTTTATACCAATAGAAAGAGCTGATATAATAGGACGTTGATCTAATTTCCATATAAACGTATATAAAATACCGTTTAATGTCATAGCCTCTTCGAATACATCTTGCATCGCCAAGTTATATGCCAATTTTACAAAATAGGTGATATATCTTGTAGAATCAATGTCTATATCGATAGTATATATCGACTCGTCAGGGACCAGTATCAATACGTTCCTATCTAAAACAAGCCTCTTGGTTATCTCTCTTTTATAATTTTCTGTCAGAACGATACCTCCCAAATAAGATGCACATGCGTCATCAAAAGCTCCTGTTATTGTCACTCTCGATAAAAGAGATGCGTCTACACCTATATCGATTATGCTCTTATCATCCAACATCTCATCGTCGTCTATATATCCACCTTTTTTTAATGCCGACAAAGTGGCGAGAACGGTCGCGTTTGATGCTGCGCTGCTGCTCTTTAATCCCTTTGCCATAGGTATATTGCTTTTAGTCTTAACATACGCACCAAAATCATAATTAAATCGATCTAATACTAATTTTACACAGTTTTTGATAAGGGTAGTATCGCCGCCTCCTTCAATCTCTCCATTGATCCTTTTAAAATCTCTTCCTATCTCTACAGTCGCTTCTGTAAACAGGTCTATTGCAAAAGCACCACCAAATCCTGTAGATATTGCATTTATAATAGTTCCTGCACCACAAGCCCTGGCAGTCCCCTTCATTAAATACCTCCTTTTTCGATCTTATTAGCTAAAAGCATATGGTCTACAATGACGATAGAGACCATACTCTCTGCAACGGGACATATTCTTGGACATATACAAGGATCATGCCTTCCTTTGATTGCAATATTTGTCTCTCTCATCTTTGATATATCAACAGTCTTTTGTGGTTTAGATATAGACGGGGTTGGTTTGACAACAATTCTGCACACGATATCGTCACCTGTTGAGATGCCTCCCAGTATCCCTCCCGAATTATTCGATCTGGTCTTTATATCTCCGTTTTCTAAAAAGAACTCATCGTTTACCATGCTTCCTAATTTGTCTTTATAATTAAACCCTAAACCAATCTCAACGCCTTTAACTGCCCCTATGCTCATCAAAGATTTTGCCAGATCGGCGTCTAATTTATCAAATACCGGCTCGCCCAATCCAGGAGGAGCACCTCTACATATTATTTCTACAATCCCCCCCACGCTATCCCCTTTATCTTTAGCATCGTTTATCACATCCGTCATGGATATTGCAGCATCGAGATCTGCACATCTGACAGAGTTTTTCTCGATATTGCTCTTTATATCCTGAAAACTCATCGGTCTTGCCTTTATTTTACCTATCTGTACAACATGTGCCACAACTTCAACTCCATTCATAAGAAGGATCTTCTTTGCTATTGATCCAGCAATCACTCTTGCCACAGTCTCTCTGCCAGATGATCTTCCTCCACCCCGATAGTCTCTGATCCCATACTTCTTCCAATACGTGTAATCGGCATGACCTGGCCTTAATATATCTTTTATATCGTCGTAATTTTCAGAGACGATATCTTCATTCTTCACGATGACAGATATCGGCATCCCTGTTGTCTTTCCATCAAATATCCCTGAGAGTATGAGGGGCTCATCTTTCTCTCTTCTTTGGGAGGATAACTTGCTCCTTCCTGGTCGTCTCTTGTTCAGTTCGTTCTGAATATCCTCTTTTGTCAGTGATAATCCTGCTGGACAGCCGTCTATAACCACACCAACAGCATATCCGTGAGACTCACCCCAACTGGTAACTTTAAAAAGATTGCCAAACGTGTTACCCATCTAAGTTACAACCTCCATACGTGTTCCTATCTTTTTTAGATCATCGAAAAAATGAGGATACGATACATCGACACATTCTACATTTTTGATGATGCTTGGTCTGTCTGCCAATAATGCTGCAATAGATAACGCCATAGCAAGTCTATGGTCACCATAACTCTCTAATACGGCACCTTTTAAGTTAGATTGTCCTATTATAGCTCCATCTCTTTTTTCAATTATTTTTGCACCCATCTTTCTAAGCTCTTTAGATATTTTAGATATTCTATCGCTCTCTTTGTACCTTAAATGTTGTGCATTGAAGAGTTCACTAACACCATCACATCTTGTTGCTAAGACAGCAAGGGTTGGAAACAAGTCTGGTGTATCTCCTATATCCATTTTAAAACTTTTTAATCTTGCAAACTTTTTATCTGTAGATGAGACTCTTATACGTCCTTCATTCTTATTCCATTCTATCTGTGCTCCTATATTCTTTAATATATCTAATATGATCTTATCCCCCTGTGCAGAATCTTTCAATCCGGTCATTACAAGGTTGAGACCTATAAGGGATGATGCAACCAAGAAGTAAGACGCTGATGAAAAATCTCCTGGTATTGAAAAACTTTTTAAATTGAACACCTGGTTTGATGGGATAAAATAACCATATTCGTTCCTGATGATTCTTCCTCCTGCTTCTCGAATAACTTCCAATGTCATATCGATGTATGGTCTTGATTTAACCTCTTTTAGACAGAGAGTTGTATCTTCTTTTGCAAACGGTGTAGATAGTAACAATGCCGATATAAACTGAGAACTCATAGATCCGTTTATCACTGTTTTACCTCCTTTTAATCGTCCGCATACATCTATAGGTGCTTTACCATCGTTAGAGAAAATTTTAGCACCGAGGTCTTCTAATGCGTTCAAAAGCGGAGTATTAGGTCTATTTAGTAAAGAATCATCCCCTGTCAATCTTACACATCCTTCGCATAATGCAGATATTGCCGTAAAAAAGCGAAGTGTAGTGCCTGAATTTTTTACATCTATCAATACGGGAGATTTTATCCTTTTTGATCCATCAAAACCGTATATCTCGAGATCTCTTTTATTGATTTTTAAATCCGCACCAAACTGCCTGCAAGCACTGATTGTCGCGTTAGTATCTTCTGAAATAAGCGGATTTAATATTTTTGAACTATTTTTAGATAATGCAGCAACAGTTATTGCTCTATGAGTATAACTCTTGGATGGTGGTGCGCTTATGTTTGAATCTTTGAACTTTGATAGGTTGGGATATATCTTGATATCCATTATCTCACCATTGTCAATCTATAACATTCGATCTTAATTATAATCTTTTGTTTTACCACCTTTAGGATTATCTTTATGAATAAGATATTAAATTTTTTTATTCATCTAAAAAATTGAAGAAGGGGATCGATCAAATTGAAGATATTATTATTAGAATATGCCACTTTGACAGAGGATCCAAAGATAATGAATGAAGGATATACGATGTTAAAAACATTAAGTGATAGTTTTTATTCCATAAATCAGGATATTTATTATTTATCTAAGAAAGGAAAAATAGACGGGATTAAAGGGAGACCCATCGATGTAAAAGGGGATTATTTTGACTTTTTGGAAAGGATAGCCGGTAAGTATGATGCCGCATTGGTTATTGCACCTGAAAAAGATAATATTCTTTATTTTCTAACCTCTATAATAGAAGACTCAACGATCAATCTTGGATCGCCTCCTGATGCGATAAAACTCTGTTCTGATAAATTAATTACGACGAACATCTTGATGGATAGAAAAATCAAGGCACCATGTATATTAGATCATGAAAAAGTATACGATATTAAGACTAAATTTATCCTAAAACCGCGGTTTGGCTGCGGATCGGAAGGCGTAAAATTGGTTGATAACGATGGTTATTTATCAGAAAATATAAAAGAAGATAGTATCTTGATGGAGTATATAGAAGGAAGACATATAAGTTCAAGTCTGATTATGGGCGAGGAAAGATCACTATTCTTAACCTTGAACGAACAATTGATCCGTTTTAATAAAGAAGTAACGTATTTGGGAGGAATGGTTCCATATAAGACATCAAAAAGAGAATGGGATACAATAATGAGATTATCTAAAGATGTGGCAGAGATTATGGGATGCAAGGGCTATCTTGGGATAGATTTTGTAATCTCGAATAATTCAAACGAGCCGTATGTGGTTGATATCAATCCGAGACCTACTACATCTATACTAGGTATAAACCATGTTATAGATTATGAGCTTGCATATTTATTAATGAATAATAAATTTGATCCTACCATGCTTCCATCTAGCGTCAAGATTAATGGGGTATACAAATTTCTGTTAGAGGTTTAAATTGATTCTAGGACTAGATATCGGTGGAGCAAATACAAAAGCATCGTCTTCGGATGGATGTTATACAAAATCTGTCTACCTTCCTATCTGGAAAGATTTCAGACTGGAAGCTGTATTAAGTAAGATAAGAGAAGATTATCCCAACGTAGAAAAAGTCGCCGTTGTTATGACAGGAGAGGGGGCAGATAGTTTTTCAGAGAAAAGATTCGGCATACGTTACATCCAACAAAGAGTAGAATCGATCTTCGATGATGTTTATTATTTCAGTATAGATGGAACTTTTGAGAGAGAAATAACGGATGAAAAGAAGTTTTTTTCTGCTAACTGGATAGCATCTGTGATTAAACTTATGGATTTTGATAAGAGTTTTCTATTTATAGATATGGGCAGTACTACCACGGATATAATCCCAGTGATTAATGGTAGAATATGTTCAGAGAGAACAGATTTTGCTCGGTTGTTAGATGGTACATTGGTCTATATTGGATCTTTAAGAACAAATGTCTCTACTATGGTCGAGAAAGTTCGAATTTTAAGCAGAAATAGATACTGTCCTATTGCCAAAGAACAATACGCTCAGATGGCTGATGTTTACAATATATTGGGTGATATAAACGAGGAAAATTACACATGTGAGACTCCTGATGGCAAAGGGAAATCTATTGAAGACTCTAAAAAAAGATTGGCTCGTATAGTTTGTTGTGATCATGATGATTTGACAAACGAGGAGCTAATAAATATAGCAGAAGAGATCAAGATGGTAGAGATTAAGATGCTTTTTGATACGATAACAAAATTTTTAAATAAGACTGACAAGATAAAAAAGATTTTTGTAGCCGGATCGGGAGAATTTGTTGTAAGAGAAGCATTAAAAAGGATTAATGGTCTGTACGATATAAATTATCTATCCGATCTCTTTGGAACTGAAATATCTTCTATTTTTCCAGCGTTTTCCGTTGGAAGTTTATTAGATAGATGTCTGAGATATAATAACCTGCACTACTATGGTAATGTTTTTAAATAAGGTACCATTGAATATTAAAACAAAAATTTATATATTTAATTAGAAGATATTATAGAGAAGGGGGCTGTGGCCTAGTCCGGAAGGGCGGCGGGCTCCAGCGGTATGATGAAAAAGGTCTCTGATCTCATTATGATGACCTGTCGGGGAGACCCGCCGATCGTGCGTTCGAATCGCACCAGCCCCATCTTAATGATAAGTTTTTTATGCCTACATTCTCTTTATTCTACTGTCCATGCATGGTAAAAATCATTTTATTATCTCTTTGTTCTTTGGAATACTCTTCATATTGATCGTTTATTATATTTATCAGATAGAATGGATATTTCTCCTTATTTTTTTGCTTGGAACGATGACAGGCTCTTTAATTCCTGATATAGACGCTACCTACGCCTCCATATATCATACAAAAATTAACGATAAAAGTATGAACAAGTTTGTCTTTTTTACATTTGTCAACCCAGTAATATCAAGGGTTACCAAGGTCATGTTGAAACCCTTTCTCTTCTTTATGCAAAAAATAACAGATGGTGGCATCAACGATGGACATAGAGGTATTACTCATTCTATCATTGGCGTTTTTTTGATATCGCTAATATGGTTTATTATTATCTTATCGATTTATTATATCATAAACACCTTCATTTTAAAGATACCTGATCTATTATTTTATATGCTGATATATCCTATCGGGATGTTTTTTGGTGGTTTATGTCATCTATTTGAGGACAGTTTTACGAGATCAGGGATACGCTGGTTTCAGCCTTTCAGTAATCTTAGCGTAAGAGGTAGTATAAAGACTGGAGAAAGGGAAGATATCGTTGTATGGTATTTTATAATGACAGTCATTATTTCGTCCATCCTTTTATATATATATGGCATCTTATTTACCTTTTTATCGATTCTTCTCTTCTTGATTATTGCAATTGTAATATGGAGGATTAGAATTGTTAAATATCGTTGAAGATAGAATTTTAGGATCCATCTACGGCTTTATCATTGGAGATGTTCTGGGAGAACCATTTGAAGGATTAACAAAAGATGAGATCAGGGGAATTGAGATAGATCTTGGCGATCGAATAGAGTATACAGACGATTCCATTCTTTTTTTGATAGTCGCATCATCTTTAATAAGAAACAAATGTGTTAGCAGGAGAGATATTGCCAAATCTATATTAAAAAACCGTGATTATATCCCCAGAATTGGTCCTACTACCTTATCAGCTATATCCCATCTTGAAAGAAGTAATTTAAATTATATTTCTAAAGAAGGAACGACTAACGGTGCGGCTATGAGAAGTCCACCTATAGGATATATTATCGAGAGTAAAAATATAAAAGAGATTTGTAAAAATGTTTATATCTCCTCTTCTATCACGCATGGTATATCGGTGGCGATATCCGGCGCTTGTGCTATTGCTGAAGCTGTCTCAACAGCAATAGACGGATATGATCTTGATAAGATACTGAGAAACGCGTTACAAGCAGCAAAGATCGGAAGTGAGTATGGTATAAAAGATGACCATAGCAACTTTCTGTTGATAAGTAGAATAGAGTCCATATTAAAATCGGATAAAAGCATAGAAGAATCATCTGAATATAAATTATCGATAGATACTGTAGATACTGTTCCTTTAGTATTTAAGTCGTTAAATGAAGGTTTGGATTTTAAAGAGACATTGATAAAGACAGTTTCTTTAGGAGGAGATACAGATACGATATCTGCTATGACTGGTAGCATCTTGGGTGCAATGGTCGGATTAAAGGGTATTCCATCATCTTGGAAGAATAAAATTGATAAGTTGAATATTGTTGCAGATTGTATGACAGATTTAAGAGATATAGGATCAAAGTTAGCCATAATCAGAAAAAAGTATTGAACAGGGTCTATTGTGGGGTAAGCGATTTAAAATCGAAAAAGATATTGTTAAAGATCGATCCTTAAGGCGTTAGCAATATAGACAAACAGTCTTACATCATCTCTTTTTAATGTTTATATTTTTAAAAAGAGAAGGTATATATAATGCGTAAGATCCATCTTTTTTTTCTATAATTATCTCATCTCTTCGCATAAGAATATCTAAATCTAACTGATACAATCCATCATCGATTATTTTGATGCTTTCTATCTCTCTATCATCTATTATACTCTTCTTAAAATTTTTTTTGCGGGTATCTAGGTTATCTATATCAATATTAGAAAGTAGATCTCTTATCTCATTCTTAGTGTTAATATAATAAAATTTCTTACCACCACAAAACGAGCATCCTTTCAATATCTGGACATCCCCGTCATCATAAACCCTTCCACAACGTGTACATTTATGTGGCATTCAAAAATCTCCCATCTTTAATTCATGATTATTTATATCTCAGATATAAGAGCTGATATACGTCCTTTATTCTTCTCAATATTCTTAATCTGATTTGGTGAACCTATTATAGTTATCTTTTTTGGATTTTTAGATCTTCTGAACAATTTAGAAAAGATAGATTTTTCATCCATAGAAGGATAACTCTCCATCTCTATTCCTACAAAATCAGAAGATATTTCTACCATGGTAGCCTCTATAAGCTTTGTCTCCTCGACAGGAGATAGTCCTTTCTCCAACACAATTATCCTTCCATTTTTCACTCCGTCTAGGATCATTCTTATCTTTTCATAAGATGTCATACTTGATAGCATCTCTTCAGATATTAGATCTATATGTACCATATCATCACCTAAAATGATTGTATATACTTTTATATAACATCTCGATATTCTCGCCCTTAAGTGCAGAGATAGGTATAACGGTATGTTGGGGAAACGCTTCCATTATTTTTGAAGGTTTTGCATCGGATAAATCGATCTTATTTGCAACAATAAGCAACGGAAGCTTTCTAGCTTCTATATTTCCAATTATGGTTATATTAACCTGTGTATATGGATTCTCAGTCGAATCCATAATAAGTAAAACACCATCTAGATCGTCCAACCATCTTATTGCCTCTATAACCCCTTCTGCCGCCTCTTTTGCCCGATTTTTTGCCTCATCCTCGCTTAAATCGTATTTTAAAAAATCATGGTAATCCAATTTTGTGGCCAGCCCAGGGGTATCAACGATATCCAGTTTCAAAGATGATCTATCAGCATTGATGGTTATATCCTTTTTTCTTAATACTCTTCGCGTCTCATGCGGTATATTAGAGATACCGTTCAGCTCTTCACCGGTCCAATCCTTGATTATCTTATTTGCAAGAGTTGTTTTTCCTACGTTTGGTGGGCCGTATAGCCCGATTTTAACTTTTTTCTTCCCAAAGATTTTATTTATAAACGACCAAAATCTTTCTCTGACGGATAACCATGCATTCATTTAAATCTCCAATAATATATATCTATTGTTTAATAAATATATCTTTATGTTTTATCTCTATCGATTAATTTAGTAATACACTTTATATAAAGATGATATGGTTTATGCCACCGAATATTGGTCCGGATCATTTACAGGTGGTAATCATTTTCTCATTAGAGTTATTATTTATCTCTTTTCTTAAATCAGAGAGCGTAGCAACACGTTCTGCAAACGCATTATGTCTATGAATACTCTCCTCATTTATTTGTTTTATAGTCACGATGGTCTCATCAGGAAGGTAACCAAACTTTTCTACTATCTTTTTAGCCATATCTCTCACACAATCCTCTACAAACTTGGGATTCTTATGTGCGGTATAGACCAGATCCTTTTCGTCTGCTCTTTTCAAAAACTCAAAGATTGGAGAACTTACTGACTCTTCTATTATCGCAATTATATCATCCAAGGATACATAATACTCTTCAGGAACCTCTATCGATATTATTCCTCTACCTCTTTGGTTATGTGTTGCCATTGGGAAATTGTTTACAAATTTTTCTATCTTCTCTTCTTCTACACCGATCTTTTTTAACTCATCTATTGCCATATCTTGCATCATATCTTGAGCACAAGGACAGGCAGTCATACCTACCACTTCTGCACCAATTGTCTTTTTTGTCTTTTTACCACGTTCTAATTTACTATCAGCGAATATGTCAATCACTTCTTGACATGGGTGTTTTGTAATCTTGGTCTTTTTTTTAAGCACATATTCGCTTCTCATTCTTACCTCGCTTTTAGTAGCATACTCATGCCTTTCTAAGAGTCTTTTTGCTATCTCATCGCATAGATCTTCTATAATATATGCCGGAGATTTTATCGCGTCCTCTAATACCTCATTCATCGCCTCAAAATTTCTAGAAAGGTTTGCTCCTTTTATGTTATATGGGAGATCTACAAACATATCAAATATGGATATTAATACGATAGGTCTTTTTCCTTTTCGAGCGATCTCTACCAATTTTTTAACATTAGTGACACCGACACGGTTTAAATTTATTGCAACATCGGGTCTTGTAGATTGAACATCTGGAAGATTGGTCAAATTAATTACACCTCTTTTATAGGTTTGCATAATTTAAGGTATGTTAAAGTTATATAAATGCTTTTAATTTTTAAAAATGCAGGTCGACTATTACCAAAGCAAAATACTCTGGGGGTCTTTCTTACACTTTTAGGACTTCAAATAATAACTTGGTGCCATCATCCGGGATACTGTAAAAGCAACTTTCACATTCGTAGTACCCGTTTGCCAGAGCAATTGCTTTATATAAATAAAATCCTTTTGAAGAGTAATCTGAAGCCCATAAATTGCGGATAAAGTTTTCGTCGATTTTGGCGGGATCTTCCGGATACCCGGAAAATATTTTCGGAGGGTCTTCTTCACTAAATAGAAAATCTTCCCAATCTGAAGGAACTCTTTTCAATCCCGGGTCTTCCTGATATTCTTGCAAAGTCCTCCATTTTAGGTCCTTGTGGTTAAGCAAGCCCAACCATTCCAAAGCACTTTTCAATGGAAGTTTTCGAAAATATTCGAGCTCTTTCAAAAATAGCTCCGGGTCAATTAGTCCAAGAATCACTCCGTTGCCGGGATATTTCTCTTTCCATCTTCCCGCGGTATATTCATCAAACCAATCGAAAACTTGACCTTGGTACTGTTCTATTGCACCTATGGCCCTCCACCGGGCCATCTTTTGGAGAGAGTCTATTTCTTCAGGAGAAAATTCTTCTCTTTCCCTTATTTTTTCTTTTGTTACAGTATCAAACTTAATTAGAATGGCATGCAGGTAATGCACGAGCTGTACCTCCTTTAATTCGTTTTTTTGTATACAGGATTGCACAGCATTTTCAGGCAGGTTTGATTTAGCCTCCGTGCTGCCTGCAATTCCCTTTCCAGCTCAGCGAGCCGGATGGTTATTTCCTTAAGCCATTCCGGGTCGATAAAATCGGCGGGTTGTTCAGTTCTTTCGGAATTTTCTTTTTCCAGCTGGTTCAATACGTTTTGAAGCTTGGAAACGGGAACTTTTTGGTCAAACAATCTCCTGGACCAATCGTTTCCCGTTGCCCACCAAATTATGTCCGGGTCTATTTTATGGATTTCCCTGCATATCTGGAGAGCTTTAACCGGATCGTTGTATTTCAGCAGCCTTTGATAAAAAGACGGGGCGAACTCTGTGCAGCGTTCTTCTGAAGGAAATGTCCGGGCTAAGCGTATCCAGGTGTTGATCGTCCTGCACGCCAGCCCAAACTGTCTGGCAATATTATCTATGCATATTCCTTTATCAGCCATTTCTTTGCACACGTCCGCGAAGTACCACCGGTCATATTTGATTCTCTCGGCGTCATAAGGTTGTTCTATGTCATAACGCGAGTGGTAACGCAAGTGCTTTGTTTTACGGTTAGCGGGACGCAAATAAGTATGATATCTATAACTGGTGGAATAAAAAGAGCAGCCGAGTTTTTCAGCTGCTTTTTTTAGCCCTGCTACTACCCTTGGGGAATTTTGGACTGCCTCCAGGATTATGCGGTCTTGCCTGTTCATAATCCGATCGCCTCCTTCCATACGTCCGCAGCAGACCTGGAAGAATTCCATTTAACCGACATTTCGCTGTTGTATTGCAAAAAATATGAGTTTGATTCTTTATGGTACTTCAATAAAGGTGAAATACCTTTTTCTTCCAACTGCTGCTTACGGGAAAGTATTTCAGGAGGAACAGAAGGAATAGGAGAAGAAGATTTTTTAGTGCGGGCTTTTGGTCGATATGCCCGGTAGGATGTCGGCACATCCAGCATTTGCCGGAATTTAACAAACATTTGGATACCCCCTTTTTTGAGTGTTAAAGCACTCTCCCAGACCGGATGGCCCAGGAGAGGACCACCCGGTTCCGGGTGGAGGTATTACTCCAATACCGTCCTATCGGGGTACCGGGGATTTTTGTATGCAACCTGGAAATGATTATTAATAATATATATTCCAGGATTGCACGGATCCGGTTTGACCGACCGGATACCTTGGATTACACTGACCCGCTCACGGTAGCCGAGTTTGGGCCACCATTGAGACAGTAGCTTTTTGGTTAACTCCATCTATCAGCCTCCTTTGTTTTTTGAACATTTTTTCTCTCTGAAGACACAAAAAAATCCCATTACGCTTTCAAGCACATAATGGGATTTGTGGTCTTCAGTATAAATAATTTTTACCGGTTTGTTTAGAAACTATCCGATTATTTGTGCAAATTATTTTTGCACATTTTTTCCGGTTCGCTTAAAAGCCCTCCGGGAAATGAAAATTAACTTAACTACAGATTACTGCTTATAAATAAAATTGTCAAGTTTTTTCAATGTTCGATCGTGTCAATTTACTTTGGGGTTTTAAAAAATAAAAAAATCCCCTTTAATATTTAGGCCGTTCTGATAGATCTTAACAGTTGCAAGGTTGCCGTTTTCTTGCCTTTATTTAAGATGGTTATATTTCCGAAAGTTTCATTTGTGGCAACCAGATTTCTCTTTTTTAAGATTTCCTGATCCATTTTTAGGCTTCTTGCTTTATTCAATGCAATTCTTTTTTTTGGCTAATAACAGATCATACACTACACCACCATTGGCTTTAAAAGCCCTTAATCTAGCCATTTAACCTTACCGATCCCTTGCGGAGCATAAGGTCAACGTATGCAAAAATTTTTGGAGTGGGTACCTACTAAATCTCGACACAGTCCACCCGTAAATCCCACTTGACAGGTTTCTATAAACCGGGTTATTCTATACATAGATTTTTGGTCTTTTGGGGCAATATTTATAACAGGAGTGAGATAAATGACTTTGACCCGGCGGAGAAAAGAATTTTTATACACGATTAAAAAATATATGAAAATACTGGTACACCCATACATTATATCACCGTAACCGAAGCGCTGCGGGTCAGCAAGTGGACAGCATACGACATCTTAAAGAAAGTGGAGAAAGAAGGTTATTTGCGCAGCGAATATTCCGTAAGCCGTGAAGAAAGGTACTCGGGACGTTCGGTTCTTCTATTTCTTCCAACCTCAAAAGCCGGGGAATTATTCACATGGAAGAATGGCACGCTGCCCGGGAAAAACTTCTCGAAATAATTGAAAATGTTAAAAAGCACGGCTCGAAAAAAATTATCGATGACCTCCTGAAATAGATGCCGGCCATCGAGGCGCCGATAATAATCAGCACATATATAATAGCCGTATTGATTGTTTACGTTCAAAACCTGGGTACAAAAACCGTAAAAATGATAAACAATCTGCTGCAGCCTGCCCTTAGGCCCGAACTGATCCTGAGCCTGTTCGCGGGCACGGTGTTGGGAGCAACGGTCAAAAATATGCAGGACGTCATAAACGGCCGGCTGACTGATGAAGTGGGCCGGCTCCAAAAATATATCTCGGAATTTAGCGCCAGAGAAAATAAATTACTGGTAAAATTTTTGAGTGATGCTTTAGAGCGGTCAATATAAAATTTTTTTGGGTAGTAGTTTGGTCTTTTTGGTGTTTTATGTTTTATTGGTAAGCCCTCAAAGATATATGGGTGCATCTTTACCAAACTCGCGTCAGGGAGGTGACCTTACATATAATTTTTCTTCAACACCCACAATAGGAAGAGAAAATTTTACTAATAAGGAGGTATAAGAGGAATGCAGTGGAAAACGGCAAATCTCAACTTCGCCAAAACTTTGTACAGGAACAGATCCTCTGCCAAGCTCTGGACTATATCGAAAAAGACCCCGAAGTAAACATGCCGAAAATTCTAAACCTGGTAAAATTGCTTGCCATCAAGAAGAAACACAAGGAACAGGTGGAGCAGGCAGCCCTGGCCTACCAGCAAAACCCGGCCATCAGGACCTTCGTCAACCGGCTGTTCGTCGCGACACATCCCAACATCAAGCACCGCCTGATCTATAACTTTTTCATCAACGCCATGATTTTCGGCATTCCACAACAGGCGCAGATGCCGCAAAAACACGGAGTACATGTGCCAAACTTATTACTTGTGGATCCGACCAGCGCCTGCAACCTGGCTTGCGAGGGCTGCTGGGCCGGCAAGTACGCGAAAAAAATTCGCTTAGTTTCGAAAGGTTGGATCGTCTCTTTACCAAAGCCAAGGAACTGGGCATTTACTGGGCGGCCATGTCCGGCGGGGAGCCGTTCGTTTATCCATGCCTGTTCGAACTGGCCGGTAAGCACAACGACATGGCGTTCATGGTTTATACCAACGGCACGCTAATCGACGAGGAGGCGGCCGGTAAAATCGTGGAGGTAGGGAATCTGTCACCCACCATCAGCCTGGAAGGCCGGCGAGAACGCACCGACGTCCGCCGCGGCGCCGGCACCTTTGACAAAGTAATAGGTGCTATGGACTTGTTTAAGGAAAGGGGAGTCATATTCGGGGTGTCGATTACCATTACCCGGGATAATGTAATGGAAGTCACTATCGACGACTTTATCGACTTCCTGGTTGACAAAGGAGTTACTTACGGCTGGTTCTTTCACTATATTCCCATCGGGCGGAATCCCGATCCAGAACTGATGGTGACACCGGAACAGCGGGCCTACCTGGCCGTAGCTGGTGACCTGGTTGATACAGTAGTGATGGTTCCTCCAAGAGCTAGCCCTGCGAATTACGCTCCCTCTCCCCGGGAACTGGAGCAGCTCAGTAAAGCAGATCTATACTTCTCAATAGGTATTCCTGCTGAAGAAGCGAATATCTTGCCAAAGCTTCCAACCATTAACCAACACATAAAAGTTGTTGACCTGGCCGCTGAAGTAAGTAAAGTTTGCCCGCTGCTATATTATTCACCTGGTAACCCTGACCCGCATATCTGGCTTTCGCCTAAACGGGCAAAAGTAATCGTCAACGTAATCGCTCGCGAACTATCCTCAATAGATCCCGAAAATAAAGATATTTACCAGGCAAATGCCCGGATATACGGGGAAAAACTTGATCAGCTGGATCAAAAAATTAAGGCAGCGCTGCAGGGCTTACCCAATAGGACATTTATAGTATTTCACCCTGCCTTCGGCTATTTTGCAGCAGACTATGGTCTGGAAATGATTTCCATAGAAAAAGAGGGCAAAAAAGCGACCGCTGAAAATCTACAACAGATTATAGACCTTGCTAGGGCACAAAATATCAGAGTCATTTTCTATCAAGCATCAATCACCAGCAAACAGGCAGAAACAATCGCTGAAGAAATCGGAGGTTATGCCGAGCAGGTTGACCCTTTGGCTCCAGATTACATAGAAAACCTGGAAAAAATAGCTGCAGCTCTGGCTGCAGCACTAAAGTAAAAGGGAGGGGCAGGAAGAACCGGGATGCAAAATGTTATTGAATTAAGCCATGTCAGTGTATTCTACAATGATGTCTGCGCCTTGTCCGACATAAATTTAACTGTAAAAAATAAAGATTTTTTAGGGATTATCGGCCCCAACGGCAGTGGCAAGAGTACACTGCTCAAAGTCATCCTCTGACTTATAAAACCGGCTACAGGAACTGTCCGCGTCTTAGGTCTCCCTCCCTACAAAGCCAAAGGGAGACTGGGCTACGTGTCCCAGAGACTTATAGAAGAGTAATCAAGAAATTGCTTTTTTCAGCAGAATCTAGCTAGTACCGCCAATCCGTCTATGGATTTTCTAAGATCAGTGCTGCCGCAAGCTAGATAAACCTGTCGGTTTGATATTTCGCTTATCATATTGTTTGCAGAACCTGTACAATCTCCCGGAGAAGATGCTTATCAAAACCTTTATTGATCTCAATAGTTATCTGACCAATATGAACGGCTATGGAATCGGGATTTAAATTTGCTTGATTTTTATTATCCAAAGCCAGAGAAAGCCATTTAACAGGCTGTTCTTTTTTATCTGATTTAGATCTCAGTTTTCTGCGCCAGTAATAAAACCGGTTTTCTCTGATTCCTTGCTCTTGGCACCAGGCTTTAATTGTTTTACCACTGCTTTCAAACTCCGCCAGACGCTGTTCCCACAGGCTGCGCAAATCGTTTTCCAGCATTCCTGAACATCTCCTTGTTTTTGTGTTCAGGTTTATTTTCTCATCGTCCCTGTTTCATTCCTATGTGTGAAGTTTTTGACGGATACAACACAATGACATTATCCATATTGCATTGTATGATATACATCACCAAAACAGTCCATATATCTCGGTCTTAATTCATTCAGGAAAATGCCTGAATAGCTTTTAAGCTCCGTGAGTATTTCCTTGAACGGTACGGCCCCCCAGCCTATCGGCATATGCATATCGCCTTTGCCGAGCGGGACAAGATCAACCTGAGTTTTTTCATAATAGTAGCATAGCTTGCCGTAATTATCATGGACATGCATATGCTTTACATACGGAGCAGCTTTTCTGATTGACTCCAGTAAAGGTATTTCATAGAATTTTGATGCCAGAAAAGCATGTCCCACGTCAAGGGTGATGGCAATATTTTCACTATTAAGCAATTTCACTATCTTGCTCAATTGGTTAATATTCTCAGCATAGCAATAATCCTTACAATCAAGATAGGGTCTCGCATTTTCAATACATATGGTTATCTTTGAGTCTTTTAAGCTTTCTGCAATATTTGCTAAATGCTCTAACTCATTATTCAACATTTTTTCCTTTGCATCTTGGGTAAGCTGAATATCATGCTTCGATAAAAATCTTTCCTCGGGTATATACCTCCCGGCATGATACACAAAAATCTCAGAGTTGATTTCGCTTGTAAACTCCAAGCAAGTATCAAAAAGCTTCACATGCGTGTCGTAGTCATTCATCGACATTAGGTTTAATGGGTTTGGAGCATGAACGGAGTATATAAAATCATACCCTGATAAAATACTTTTTAATTCCTTCATCCGATATGGAAGTATTTCCGCATTTCTTATAACCTCCATCCCGTGTATGGGAATTTCTACACAGTCAAAGCCTATTTTTGAAAAATATTCAAGGTCATGAACAAGTGTCTTAAAATTACCATCAATCCGTCTTGCGTCTGCATTTATTCCAATTTTCCTCATTTCCATTGATCCTCTCTGCTAATCAATATAATTAAAACATGCAATACTGTTACCTTTTACAAACGTCTGCTTTATAACAGGTATGCCTGATTTTGTATCAACCAGCAGCATATCTGCTTCCTTGCCTACTTCCAGCGAACCTGTCTGCTTATCAATTCCCGCTGCTCTTGCAGGATAAAGAGAAGCCATATTAACCGCCTCATTCAAGGTCAGCAAATCGCTTGACAGGTTGAACACAGCATGAAGAATTGATGCAGGATAGTAGTCGGAGCACAAAATATTTCCTATTCCATTCAAAAGCAATTCCCTCGCACTTATATTTCCAGCTTGCGATTTTCCTCTAACAATATTGGGAGCACCAAGACAAATAAATAGCTTTTCTTTATGAGCCTTCTCTGCCGCCTGCATGTTTACCGGAAATTCACTGATCATAATGCCATATTCCTTATTTGACAAAACTTTTTCCACCGAGTCATCATCATGGGAAGCAAGCGGAATATTCTTTTCTTTTGCAGCCTTTATAATCTTCTCAATATTAATTTTCTTCAAGTCTACACCTGTAGTTTTTTTGCTAATAATATTATTCAGTTCCTCCTCGTTAAGCTTGAAGGTTTTCCTGTAGTAATCCTTATAAGCCTCTTCGGTTTTGAACTGCCCCTGTCCAGGTGTATGATCTATGAGGGATATCAGGTCAATACCGCCCGTTTCCAGAAGCTGTTCGACCGTCTCGGCAATGTCGGGTGCGGATACCTCAAATCTTAAATGGATCTTGTTTCTAATCAGTCCTGAACCATTATTCAATTCTCTGATGCCATCAATCATCTTTTTTGAAAATTCAATTGACCTTAAACCAAAATCAACGGCTTCAAAGGAAATAGAGTGAAAAACTGTTGTTATCCCATGGCAGGCCATTACACGTTCTATTTCCTTAACCGCAATTGGAATAGGGAAGTAGACATTTGGCCTTGGCATAACCTTCTTTTCTATGTCATCATTGTGAAGGTCAATAAATCCTGGGAGTAAATAACATCCATCTGCATTAATAATTTTACAATACTCTTCGGAAATTTCCTTTGCAGAAGGTAAAATACTTTCTATCAAGCCATTCTTAACATATATACAGCCGTTCTTTATAATTCTTTTGGGAGTTACTATGTTTGCATTAGCAATTATAAGTCTGCTCATACAACTAACTCCTTAGTTACTTCTCTAATCTGTTTTTCAGTAACATCCAATACTTTATCTGCAACCATTTTCATTGTTTCGATGTCGTGAAATACTCCTATGATTGTCGTACCGCTGTTTTTAAGTTTCTTAATAAGCTTTACGACAATATCCCTTGATTTGCTGTCCAGTGAGGCAGTCGGTTCATCCAAAAGCAAGAGACGCGGTTTTGAAATAAAGGATTTGGCAATATTAATTCTTTGTTGTTCTCCACCGCTTAAGGTAGAAGGATATGCATCCCACAAATTCTCCGAAATTCTCATTTCAGCAAGCAGGCTTCGGGTTTCAAGCATTGCTTCATTTTCAGGTACTCCTTTATTGATGAGTTCCCCGGCAATCAAATTCAGTACAGTAACCCTGGGAATGGTATGCAGGAACTGGGTTACATGTGCAATTTCTTTTTCTCTTAATTCTATAATCATATCGTCCGGAGCTGAAGCAAGGTCTACCATTCCCTCGGAATTCGAGTTATAGAGTATCTTGCCTTCTGTAGGCATGTAAGTCCTGTAAATGCATTTGAGTATGCAAGATTTGCCTGCTCCGCTTGGGCCTGTTATCCCCAATAGTTCTCCTTTATAAAGGTCAAAGCTGATATTGCTGCATCCGCGGATTACTTTTTCATTCAATAAGTGCATTATAAATCGCTTTGTTAAATTAGAAACGCTTAATATTTTATCCATCACTTCCTCCTTAGAGCATCGAATTTACAAGGAGCTGAGAGTATTTATGCTGAGGATCTTCAAGTATTTGGTCTGTCAGCCCCATTTCTACAATTCTTCCATTCTTCATAACAATTGTGCGGTGGGCCAGAAGCCTTATAACCCTCAGATCATGAGATACAATAATCATCGATATTCCCAGCTGCCTTTGCAACTGCCGGATAAGGTCCAAAACCCTTGCCTGAACGGATACATCCAATCCGGTAGTAACTTCATCCAAAAACAATATTGCCGGATTATTTGCAAGTGCCTTCGAAATCTGCACTCTCTGCTGCATGCCTCCGCTGAAATTTCCCGGAGGGTCGTCTATCCTTTCTGTGGATATTTCAGTCTTTGTCAGTAACTCCGTAGATCGGTCACGTATCTTTTTTATATTATAAATGCCTGCCATCAGAAGTTTTTCTGCAATGTTCCCACCGCAGGAAAAATCAAAATTAAGGCCTCTTTGAGGATTCTGGTACACTATACCCATCAGATTGCTGCGCATGTAACGTTTTTTCTGGGAGCTTTCCGAAAAAATATTCACTTTTCCCTCTTCAAAGCATGATATATATGCTTCACCGCCCGTAGGCCGAACATCAAAATACAGGCATTGCACAATGGTGCTTTTGCCCGATCCGCTCTCACCCACAATACCGAGTATTTCGCCTTCGTTGAGGTCAAAACTAATATCAGCACACGCAACGATTGAACCACAGACAGGGCAAATATTACTCTCTACCTCTGGTCCGGTTAATTCCAGACAACGGCCGCACGGTTTTTTTCCATGTATAAGATTCAGGTCTTTTACGCTTAATATTTTCTTTTTACTCATGGCTTACCTTCTTTCGTGCCGAGACTTTGGAACAATAGCTTGTATCAGAGCAAATATATGTTTTTTGCCCCGTTTCGCTGTTAAATATTTCATCGAGAAATGTATCGGTACTTCCGCATAATGAGCAGGCTTTACCATCAAAGCTTTCAACATTGAATTTGAAATCATCAAATTCAAGCGGTTCTACCCTTGTATATGGAGGTATCGCATAAATTCTTTTTTCACGGCCTGCGCCGAATAAATACAAGGTTTCTGCCATATGCAGCTTTGGAACATCCCATCTTGGAATTGGAGAAGGGTCCATAATATACCTTCCGTTTACTTTTACCGGATACCTGGCTCCTATGGTAATTTCACCCCATTTGACAATTTCTTCATATAAATACACCCATAGCTTGCTGTAATTCATTTCGGCGTGCATCTCTCTCGTAACAGCTTCGCTTGGCTCAACCGTCCTTAAAACCTCAGGATATGGAACCTGAAAAACCAATATTTGGTTCTCGCCCATCTTTTCTTCCGGTATCCTGTGCCGGGTTTGAATAATGGTGGCTTTCAGTGTATCCTCCGTAATTTCCACCCCGGTAGTCTTTTGGATAAACCTTTTAAGATTAACCGCATTTACGCTGAAATCGCATCCCTGGTCAATTACCTTTAAAATATCATCCGGCCCTATCAGGGACAATGTGATTTGAAGCCCTCCAGTGCCCCATCCCCTGGCAATAGGCAGCTCTCTTGAGCCGAACGGAACCTGATAGCCGGGTATGGCTACAGCCTTCAAAATCTTACGGCGTATTTCCCTTTTTGAATTTTCGTCTATAAACCCAAAATTGTATTTACGATTTTTTCTCTTCAAAACATCATTCATATCATTCATCTCCCCCTCTTTTCTTCCTGGTTGCCCTTATCCTGTCAAGATCGGACTGGAAGGTAATATAATGGGGAAGCTTCCAATGTGCGCAGAAGCCGGAGGATTCTATACCATCAATATGGGAAAGCACAAACTCCTGATCCTCCGCCGGAACCTTTGGTTTTTCAGCCTGCATTGTCCTATCCAGAATCGCCATGGAGATGGCTTTCAGCTCATTATGTCCGAAGCAAAATCCGTACCCTATGGTAAATCTTGGTTTGTCGGTTTTATCCTTTGAAATAAAACGGGCGATTACCTCTGCTTCTGTTACCAGAACTTCACCGGCGTATATCTCTTCACCGTTTTTATTTATATAAACGGGTACATAACCGACCCGTAATTCACCCAGTGTCGGATGAATATCACCATAACCTCTCATACTGGTATAGGCTATCATCAGCATCCCACCTGTTTCACCGCGTGCCATGGCCTGAAGTCTTCCACTTCTTGCAAGGGGATAGGCAACTGCCTCACGGGTAATATCAAAAGGCTCCTCAAATTCTTGTTTTTTACTGTCAATAACAAGTCCTTCTTTTCTCAAAAGATCGACTACCTTTGGAAACATTCCTATATCTTCATTCGACAGCTTTTTATACTCTAATTCGCTTTCGTGTAAAAACCTTTTTATATGAGATTTATTCTCGCTATCCAGCTCAAAATTTAAAAGCCTCTGGGTATAATCTCTTGATGGTCCCAGATACTGTCCACCCGGTATGTCCTTAAATGCAGCTGAAATCCTTCTAATTATCCTCATTTGAGTCGTTTTTACAGGCAGGGAATAATGTGTGCGTGAAATTGTTGAGGAAAAAGCCCTTAATATGAAAGATGCTTCTATAGTATCCCCTTCTGATTGCTTTAAAGCAAGGGCTGCGTGATAGGGAGCATATAAAGAACCCTCACCAACTACCTTATCAACGGCAAGCCTGAATTGTTCCTGTATCTGACGGACTTGTACAGGGCTTGATCCGCCTTTCAGCCTGAAAAAGTCCAAGAGCTTTTCTGAATTTTCAATGGCTTCCAGACCGCCTTTTACTGCTACATAACCCATTTAGTCAACCTCCACTTCTATTTTGACAGTCCTTGGCAAGCAAAGCACATTCCCATAATCATCTATAAGAATGACATCTATTCCAAGGGGATACTCAGCATTTCTCTGTTTTATCAGATCAATGTTTTGCAAATTCAAGCCTTCAACTGCTGCAAAGGAGTAATCTTTTATTCCCGGTCCCTGAAGCCTCAGTCTGGAAGCAGATAAGCTGTGCTCGGCAACAGCCCTGATAATTGAATCAACAGCCATTATTACGGTACAGCTGTCGTCTGGAAACTGAAGTGTACCTTTTTTTAACCGGAGAATTTCATGATTCAATTCATTTCCCCTGGCTATATAAAAGTCGGCAGACTGAATTTCCGATATAATACTTCCGGTAAATTCGGCTACATCCTTTTTAAACTGCTCGCCCATTTGTGCCGACATACTGAAAGTTACTTCATTATCCAGAAGGGTAATGAGTATTTTGAGCATGCTGTCATACTGATACCCATCCTTAATCCCGGAGAAATCATTAATATTGTTTATTTTTCCAGGTCTCGACATGCTGTCCAAAACCATTCTGAAAATTCTTTGACAATTAAAACATGATTCAAAATCTTTTAGCATTTTTATGCCTTCATAACCTCAAATTTAACCCTTGTACTTTTAATGGCGCCAAACTCCAAACATCTTTTCCTGTTTATATTATCCAGCTCTTTTTTTAAGGCTTTCAATTGCCTGTTATTGAGAGGACTGTTTGTTTTAAACACCGCTGAGAGCAGAGCTGCATAATATGCCCGTTCGTATTCATTCTCATTTATAATACATGCAAAGCCGGAAACACCATTTACCTTTACCTCGCATTCTATCGCAAAAATCTCTCCTGCATTGAAAATTGTATTTTCAACGCTTTCCTCGACTCTCATCATGATTAGGACAGGCGAAGGCTCTTTTACGATTTCAATCTCGTATGAGTCGGCTATTTCGTCAGCAAGCCGTTTCAATATATTGATCCGACCATGGCATGCAATTTGATTAATATCCTTGTTATCCAATTTATCAACCCCCAATGACTTTATTCCTGATTTTGCTGTTCACATAATCCATGATAGTGACAGTTACAAGTATGATGATCAATATGGTAGCGGTTTCTCTGTATTTGAAAAGCCTTAAGCTTGTGATAAGCTCAAACCCCAGACCGCCAGCTCCTACTATTCCAAGCACAGTAGCTTGTCTTAAATTGTGCTCCCACCTATAGAGACTGTAGGTTAAGAATTCTGGCGATATTTGAGGAACTATACCGAAAACTATGATTTGGAGTTTATGAGCTCCTGTAGCCTCAAGCGCTTCAATAACTCCCTTGTCTACATTTTCTATGGCTTCGGCGTAAAATTTCCCTAGCATCCCTGTCGAGTGAAACGCAAGCGCAAGTACTCCCGGAAACGGGCCAAGACCTACTGCTGAGACAAACACAAGCGCAAATATCAGCTCCGAGGTTGCCCTTAAAAAGTTCAGTATCTGTCTTGACAAGGTGTACCAAAAGTTGTTGGGTGTAATGTTTTTTGCCGCAAGCAACCCCAAAGGGATACTGAAAAATATTGCGAGAGTAGTTCCCCATACCGATATTTGTATGGTTTCCAGAGTGGGCTCAACCATTTTATCCAAAATGCTGAAATCGGGCGGAATCATTCTTGAGATAAAATCAGCGATGTTTGGGATACCTTCTATTATATTTATGATGCTTAAATTAACCCCAAAGGCGCTCCAAACATAAAAAGCAATAACTGCAAGAGTAAACGCAGCTTTCTTTTGGCTCAATTTAAGGAGAAAATCTTTTACCTTATACATATTTATATTCTGCCTTTCCTGTGTCTACTTGAAAAATATCCATTGGACCTTGGTCGGCAACATCACAGCTTTCATAAATCTTTTTAATATCTTCTTCATTCAGTTCGGTTACAGACTTATCAACAACAATCCTGCCGTGGTTCAAACCCACAATTCTTTCACCAAACTCATAAGCCAGATGCAAATCATGCAGGCTAACGATCACAGTTATTTTGTCTTCTCTATTAATTTTTTTTAATAGTCCCATAATCTCTTTTGAGATCTTGGGATCAAGACTGGCAACAGGTTCATCAGCAAGCAGGATTTTGGGCTTCTGAGCTATAGCCCTTGCAATACCTACTCTCTGCTGCTGTCCACCGCTAAGCTTGTCAGCACGTTCGTGAATCTTATCAAGAAGGCCTACTCTTTTCAGGCATTCTCTTGCATTTTCCAGATCATCTTTTTCAAAAATATTGATACAGGTATTCAATACATTTGAATGTCCCAGCCTTCCGCAGAGTACATTTCTTAAAACACTTGACCTTTTGACAAGGTTAAACTGCTGAAATATCATACTCACCTTTTTTCTGATTTGCCGTACAGTGTCCTTGCAGTCCGATACCTTGATGCCATCAACCGTTACCTGTCCATCGCATACAGCAACAAGTCCGTTGATAGTTCTTAACAACGTTGATTTCCCTGCACCGCTCAAACCAAGAAGTATGACAAATTCGCCTTCCTTGATTTCAAGGTTTATACCTTTTAAAACCTCAAGATTGCCAAATTTCTTACGTATATTTTCAAGCTTGATCATTCTTAAGCCCTCCATTTTATTAATAAAGTAATCGGGGCTAATCTTCGGAATTTAAAAATCAACCCCATTTGAAAAATATAAAAATTAATTCATTTTGGATAAATCAAGGTTCAGAATTTTTGCCACGTCTCTGATGGGGTCATATTCGCTATCCTTGGCTTCATCATACCTGATTATTTTTCCATAGCCCGATAGAGCTTCCTTGCTTTCCTTATGCATTTGCAGGAAAGCATCCTTGATTTTCTTTTTCAAATCAGCAGGCAAGTCACTACGATACGCGACAGGAGATCCGGGTATCGGATCGGATTCAGCAATAATTACATTTTCGGTAGCGGAAATCAACTTTTCATTAAGCATTCTTCCATATGTGATGTCATTATCGGCGGCTGCATGAACCTTCTTATGCTTTACTGCAAGCTCTGCTGCATCATGTCCTCCGGCGTAGGTAACGCTTTTAAAATCCTTGTCGGGATCGATACCGGCTTTTTTAAACATGGCCCGTGGTATCAGGTTGCCGGATGTTGAAGCTGGATCGACAAATGCAAAATCCTTTCCTTTCAAGTCTTCCAAATTCTTAATTCCACTGTCCTTGTGAGTTACAATAATGCTCTTGTAAGTTGATTTCCCATTATCCCTTACTCCTACGGCAAAAGCTTCCGCATCTGCCTTGTCAACAGCAAGCACATAGGAAAATGGTCCTAAAAATGCTATATCTATTTTTTTAGACCTCATTGCTTCTATTACTCCTGAGTAGTCGGTTGCGACAAATGGCTCAACTTTAGTGCCAAGCTTCTTTTCAAGATACTCTATTGTCGGCTTAAATTTCTTAACCATTTCCTCATTGTCTTCCGCAGGTATTAGACCGATGTTAAGAACCCTTGGGTTTGATTGTATATCTTTACTGCCAAACCATCCGCCAAGCACCGCTGCAATAACGATTATTCCAATAATGCCTATTGTCGCACCGATTGCTATTCTTTTAATCTTCGTTTCCATTTTTTATCATCATTTACCCGTAAGTCATTTGCGAAATATATACTTTTTCGACATAAACTATACATCACTGCATATATATACTTTTTCGACATAAACTATACATTACTACATAATCACAATATATCTCTATATCGATATATGTTATATATAAAACTTTAAAAACTTATAGTGATATACACCGCTTAGGTGATAACACGGAAATCAGAAAAGTTCAGATCACAGGTGGATCGTCTTATGTCATCTCACTCCCTAAGGTTTGGGCAAAATCGTTGAACATAAAGAAAAATGATCCATTAGGATTAATCACCCAATCTGATGGGACATTGCTGATTACAACGAGAATTACCGGAGAGCAAGTACAAACAACAAAGGAACTCAATGTAGATAATATAAATACGCTGAATTATTTATTCCGATGTTTAATTGGATCATATATAGCGGGGTATACCCTCATCAAAATCAAATCGAGTAAAACAATACCTCCATTTGTGAGAACAGCAGTCAGAAAGTTTACACAGATGACAATAGGACAAGAGGTCGTGGAAGAAACAAGTACTTACATTGCAGTAAAGGACTTACTCAATCCTGTAGAGATGCCGTTTAATAGCACTATTCAGAGGATGTATGTTATTGTAAAAAGTATGCACGAAGACGCCATTAGTGCATTAAAGAATAGGGATAAAATATTAGCTGAAGATATTTTATCTAGAGATAATGATGTAGATAGATTACACTGGTTGGTTGCACGCCAGCACAACATAGTGTCAAGAAATGTAAACCTTGCTAAAAAGATGGGTGTTACAATAGAAATGGCTGAAAACTACTTTCTAATAAGCAAGGCTATAGAGAGCATTGGAGACCATGCAGTTAGAATAGTAAAGAATATTCCCGATTTCACTGACAAGAAAGTAGACAAGAAAATTATTGATACTATTGCATCAGCTAGCAATCTTGCTTTGGAGATTTCGATAAAAGTATAGAGTCATTCATTAAAAGAGATATGAGGTCATCCAATGAAAACATTGAGTCTTTAACAAAGCTTGCATCTCTCTGCGAAGAAATTAATACTCTCGCATTGCAACAGAAGAGTGCAATAGCAATTCAAGTGGGTTATATAGCAGAGAGTATCAGGAGAACAGGAGAATATGCCGGAGATCTATCCGAATGCGTGATTAATCATTTGACCTGGGCGAAGGCATAAGACCAGCGGGCTCTGGCATTTCATATAACGGGCGGGGGATATGAGAAGTTGCCGAAGGCAATTTGGGTGAACGAAGTGAGCCATATGGCCCGTGTTATATGACCTGAAGACCTATATTAATACACAAACGACAGCCCTTATGTAAAATTCTATGACATTCATTCCATACTAAATTAAGGTTATTAATATTTCTTCATAAGAATCATTATAACCTATCTGCTTCCCGCTTCCATAATCCTTTAACTGCCAATATGGGGAGAGGTGATAATGAGATGGACAGTTCTATCTGGGACTTCTTTCATCTGCCTTGAATCGCCAATTATTATTTTGTGCAGTGTATCCATGTGATCCTCTCAAACTTATAGTATTCCGCCTGCGCCTCCATGCCTCATACTTCATTTATTCCACTCAATGCGCGCAGTTCCAACACATCTTGCATGCGCGTAAGATAGAGCCGTGTAAACCATACAATCGTTAGAGTCATTATTACAATAGTCAAGATAGTCCTGATTCCATGCCCTATCATCTGTGTAGATGGTGAGAAGCTCATTGGAATGATTACCACGTTCATAAGAACTATCAGTATCAACCCTAATAACCATATTATGAATATGTCAGGGAAGTGAGTTTTGAAGAAATGCAGACATCCCCTGAAGCCTTCAATCACCGAAAGATCTTCAATAACAATCGCGTACTTGACCATTGAGCACACAATGCTGATTATGAATATATAGCATCCCCATATCAACAGTCCCGATGCCAGCAGCATGAGACTGTCAAATGATTCGTCAGCAGCATTCAGGCCAGGTGCAAGAGCTATTACGCCCATAAAAGTTATGGTGTTGATGATAACATTCGATAACATTATCCTGGTGTAATATTTTCTTCCATAAGTAACTATGTCCCTGATAGTTACTTTTCTGGATTCAGTTGCCTTTAATGCCATACTAATAGAGCTTGGTATGAAAAAAGAGTTTATTATTGTTGATGCTATTATGTAGAATGCAAACGCGTAGATGAATATGCGCGCTACATCAAATAACAATGCAGGTGATTCCAGAAAGAGAGTCATATAATCAGCATTTTCCGGGAGTCTGTCGATAAAACCTGTGAGCATGTAACCGAATATTGATGCAAGCATTGCGAAAGAGAAAAGCTGCTGTAACACGACGGGAGTTGTTATGCGGAGATTATGCCTCCACGTATTGAAACCCTCGTGTATTAGGGTACGAATGTTCTCTCCATTATTCCTGGCAATTGCTATAATTATACCCTCCTAGATAACTTTCTGACATTTTTGCTGAGGTATAGGTCGGTCAACCATACTGTCCCAAGCGGCTCAATGATTATAATGGATGTTGCGAAATTTAGAGCAAACAGAACTGGTGCAATGTATGGAATATATGCAAATAACGCAGTCATTACATAAAGTGCTGCATAGAGTGATATGATTATAAGCCATACAATGGTTACCTCAGCCTTGTTGCTCATGAAGAAATAAAATGCCCTGCGAATTCCATCAAGGGGGCCAACATCGTCCAGCACAATAACATAGTTCGTCATAACAAGTATCAGGCTGATAACTGCAATATAAATCAGCCAGGTCAATAAACCAAGAACAAAAGGCATAGTATTGAGCATAATATCGACTAATGCGAATGCGCCGCCACCAGAAATATTAATCATGCTGGGCTCGCCTTCAAGAAGTGATGTTACTGCAACATATTCTGGAAGTATAAATACTACACCAAGCCTCACTACAAGACCGATTGCAATATCTGCCAGGAAGATATTAACCACAGAGTGCCTGCCATTATCTACCATGTCCATTATAGTGGCATTACCTCTATCTATAGCTGCCCTAGCCATGCCAACAGCACTTCCAATAAAGAAAGATCCAATCAGAAGAATGATTATGAGCAGTATTACGGCAGCAGTAAGTAGTAACATACCCATCATGCCAGTACTCACCCCAATATGGGAATTCAGGGATAATGGGCTACCTCCCGGAGTGACCTCTTCAACACTGGTATACAGCATCAGATATAACAATAGAAGAGCGAATGCAAAGATCGATCCGGCTCCCAGCACATATGGAATACATATATTGGTATTGTTCTTCCAGACCCTGAAACCATGGGATAGAATACTACCTATGTCGTCAGCAGAGTCTATTGAATCTGATGTCATTCAGATATCACTCTCGGGCCCCAGTCTCAGTTATAATACCATGCAATATAACCTATTAAAACATGGGCTCTGTAAAAACCTTTGTCTGATTTAGCCTTTTCTTGTAGTCGATTGTTTTAAGTTGCAATCCTCCAATAGTGTTTACTATACAACCAATAAAAACACCACCGGGGATGGATGGTTAGTTTGTAAGAGCAGGTACATATATTTTGTTGAAATAGCCGCGAATGTCGTGAGGAGTGCAAGAGTTCCTTTGTACTCCTGCAAATACTCTAAGAAAACCTATAACCAACATCAGCTGGTTTCACCAGTGACCATGCCAGCCATTATTACTCTCAGAGAATGGGGAAAGACAGGAAGAGTTTCCTTAAGAGACCGGTATATCTGCTGACACTAAAAGCCAGTTAATTCTGGTATGCAAAATCAGCAAAACCCCAGTGCACGATGTCAAGCGTGCACGAACCTAGCTGAAAAACACTAACAGAGCTAGGGCCAGCAACACCTAGATTGTGGAAGGGATATGATTCAGAGGATATTCACAAACTTGTGCGGGAAGAACCAGGGTCAAAGTCAGTATGGAGAGGAGGTCAATCAAAGAAAATACCGAAACCAACTCAAAGAAACCCGGATAAAACTCATTATATACAACATAGATAGACATATGAAACAAAGTATTTAATTTATGCTGGGAGGATCTCTACGGAGCCAAATTACCCACTAAGACCTACTAAGGCGCTGTATAGCTAATTTTCTTCAGCCACCCAGGTATAGGCTCAATAATTTTTTCAACAGGTTCTGCAAGCCCTGTATTCAGCAGGGAACCCGGAGCCTTTAGAGTAATCCATAATGCACAGCGAACCTCTTCTCACAGAAGTAGCTGCATTGGTTCCGTCATTCAATTTTTCTTTTGATAGATTAAGATAAGGTAATACTGGGGCTGCATAGCTCTTATAAATGAATATCATAAACTTTGTGAATGGTACAGACCATTCAGGTATTCTTAATGTGGATAGAATGAGGTTATCTTTCCCATTAAAGTCAGCGATATTATGACAGACCGCTGCTGCAAGCAAGCTACAGCATAGAATGCTACCATCCATCCCTGGCTGCCTCCTGCTAGGGCTACTTTTCCTCCAAACCGCTTTTTTGCATAATCAATCACTGCAAGCATATCATCAACAATCTCATTTATGGTATAATCTCCTCCTGAACCGGTGCTGCAGCCGTGTCCATATGTATTTGGAATCCATTTGAATCAATATAGTCCTCTTCTATGGGATTGACATTGATTCCCAATCCTGTGAAGAAGCACTGGTCAATAAACCCGGGGGCATGTCGGTTTAAAAACATGGCTTTGAAAACTTTTTATTACTTCTTCATCAGGAGGTTTTTGAGCCGTGATCAGACGGCTGGTTATATACTAAAAAATGTGAAATAGCACAGCAGCAGGGATGATGAATAACAAGATAGTTCTTTCATAAAAGAGCCGCCTCACATGTTATCACTCTATTATTTAACTTTCCCTATATAAGTATGAATCAAATCATTCGAAGGTCAAGTAAGCTAATAAGAAAAGCTAATAAGAAGGAAATGCATAGAAACATAAGAATGTAAAGAGAGATGTAGGTCTTTGGATTATGGGGGGCCAATATACCTAAGATTTTTTAGTTTTTGATATCCAGATAGAGCAATAAAGCACGGACTGAATAAAAAAGAGGTGGGGATCAGATTAAGCAGTCTATAATCTCTATAATAATACTGGTAATCTTCTTAATCCTGCTCTCTTCATGCGGCTGTATTGCACCTCCGCATGACGATAGCAGTGAAAAAATGAAGGTTGCCGTGAGCATACCTCCTCTCGCAGAATTCGTGGAAAAGGTGGGTGGAGATAAAGTTAAAGTAACCATTCTTATACCTCCTTGTATAAATAAATTGAGTAGGAATTATGAATGTCGGAAAAATAGATCTTAAAAATCCGTTAATTTTGGCATCTGGGATTTTAGGAAGCACAGGATCGTCTCTTAATCGCATTGCTAAATTAGGAGCTGGAGCAGTAGTGACAAAATCGATAGGGGCCACACCAAGAGAGGGGCATCCTGGTCCTGTATTAATAAAAACAGATACAGGATTTTTAAATGCCATCGGATTACCAAACCCATCATACAAATATTTTATAGAAGAACTGAACGATTTTAATAGGTATTGTCCTTTAATAATAAGTGTATTTGGGGCGAATAGATCGGAATTAGTAAAGATCTTGAAGAATCTTGAAGAATATGCAGACGCTTTCGAGCTGAACTTAAGCTGTCCTAACGTGAAAGGTTACGGTATGGATATAGGAAAAGATCCTATCTTCGTTGAAAATATCACCAGAGAGATCAAAAAAATTACTAATAAGCCATTATGGGTAAAACTGACTTCTAACGTGGAGGATATAACAAAAATAGGAGTTGCTGCTGAGAATGGTGGCGCAGATGCCGTTGTTGCTATAAATACAGTAAAAGGATTGGGTATAGATACAGAATCTGGTTATCCTCTGCTTGGAAACGTTTATGGAGGTTTATCTGGAAGAATGATCAGACCAATAGGTCTGATCTCTGTATATTCGCTTTATAAAAAATTAAAGATACCTATAATTGGTGTAGGTGGTATTGAAAATTATAAAGATGCTATAGAATACTTTATGGCAGGTGCAAGAGCGGTGGAGATAGGAAGCGGTGTTTATAATAACATAAACATATTTAATGAAATAAAATCAGAGCTCGATCTGTATCTAAATAAAAAAGGTATAAAATTGGAGGAATTAATTGGATTGGCACATAGAAGAGAGACCGAAGAATGTAATAATCAAAAAAGTGAAGAACGAGAACAAAGATATTAAGACGTTCTTCTTCGATAAAGATACCGCTTTAGGCTCTCCCGGTCAATATCTGATGGTCTGGATAAGAGGTATAGATGAGATACCAATATCTCTCTCTTATAAAAACGCGATAACGATTGAAAAGATTGGATCAGCAACAAGTACTTTGTTTAACCTTGATAAAAATGATTCTTTAGGATTAAGGGGACCTTTCGGGAATGGATTTGAGATTATAAAAGAATCTAAAGTTCTATTAATAGGTGGCGGGATAGGATTGGCTCCTTTATTATATTTGGCAAACGTTTTAAAAGATAATAATAACGATATAACCGTCTTGATTGGATCAAAGAATAAAAGAAAAATTTTTTTTGATAATGAATTTAGAAAGATGGCAAAGGTACATATATCTACAGAAGACGGATCCTTTGGAGTAAAGGGTAATGTTTTGGACTTATTAAAAGGATCGGTAGAAAATGTTAATATTTATGATATGATATATGCATGTGGACCGGATAAAATGATACGATCTCTCTTAGATTTTTTTAATATGGAAAATATATTAGAAAAGACACAGTTCAGTGTATCTAGGATTATAAAATGCGGCCTTGGTATATGCGGGTCTTGTTCTATAGATCCAAAGGGACTTAGAGTCTGCAGAGACGGTCCCGTCTTTTATGGTACAGATATCATAGATTCAGAGATAGGAATCTATAAAAGAAACCACGCCGGAATAAGGTACAAACTTTGATAACAAAAATAAAAAATATTATAAATAAAGGATAGATTATACGTTGGAAGAGTGATTGAATATGGATATCAAACAAGACGATAATGGGGATTTTTATTACAAATTGCCTTTTTCTTTCGATAATTTGAGGCATCCTTACGCGAATTATCATGCTAGGCCTACGTTTGGAGCTATATCTATAGATATGACTAATTCAGATTTATATAAAAAAAAAATGGCTGAAAAATACAAGAGAGATATCACATTCACATCTTTAATTATAAGATCTGCAGCACTGGCATTGAAGAATTATCCCGTATTGGCTGGTGTATGGGAGGGAAAAGACAAAATTAGATATACAAATCCCGATGAGATTAGCATTGTGGGGCCTGTCGAGGTAGGCGAGCAAGGCAGTTTTTTTTTGATAGAGAATGCCAATAAAAAAACGATTTTAGAGATTGCAGATGAATTGAGAGAACAGGTATCAGAGATAAAATCTAAAGGGATAGTAGGGTATCCTTGGCCTAAAGATAAAAAGGGAAGGTTCAGACCATTATTTGAGATAACAAATCCGGGTATGATGGGGGTTGAGTTTGGATTTACCGTTCCACGGCCTATTGCTACTAGTCTCATGATCGTATGTGCAATAAAAGAGAGACCTGTGGCAAAATCTGGTAAGGTCGTCATTAGAAAGATGATGAACTGTATTCTCTCGATAGATCATTATGCCATGTTGGCAAAGATTCCTACAAATTTTATGAATGAATTTAAAAACAATCTGGAAGATCCGTTCAATATGTTATGAAAAAATCACAGGTTTATTAATTATCTCTTCCAGAATGCCGGCATAAATAGTACCAAGACGATGAACAATTCTAACCTACCTGCAAGCATACTAAATATTAGCAACAGTTTTGCAATAGGATTAAAGAATGCAAAATTCTCAAATGGTCCTATTCTACCTAAACCAGGCCCGCAATTCTCCATAGTAGTAGCAACAGCCGAAAGAGATGTTGCTGGATCATATCCCATTAGCATCAAGATAAAGCTTATAGATACAAACAAAAGTAGATAAAGCAATACGAAACTAAAGATCTTGTTTATTATACCGTCCGATATTACCCGCCCGTTGTACTTTAATGGAATAACTGCGTTTGGATGAAGAATATGTTTAAATTCTCTGGCAATAAATTTAAATGTAAGATATACTCTCCCTGCTTTTATACCACCAGATGTAGAGCCCGTACATCCACCCAAAAGCATTAAAATCAGTAAGATAAACATAGATGAATGTGTCCAGAACGTTGTACTGGAAAAATCAACCGTACTAAAACCGGTTGCTGTTACTATACTGATAACATTGAAGGATACATACCTAAGAGATACTAAAAAATCACCGTTATTAATCTTTAATGCCAGGTTAATCGTGGTTATACCTATCGATAGTAAAACAACCGATAAATAAAATCTGAACTCTTCATCTTTAATAAAATCTTTGATTCTGCCGTTTAATGCTCTATAATGCAACGCAAAGTTTATAGACGAGAGGAACATAAAGACCATCACTATAATCTCTACAGTCAGATTATTGTAATATGCGATACTTTCCGCTCTTGGATGAAAACCGCCTGTGGATACCGTAGTAAATGTCGTACATAGAGCATCATAGAGAGGTAATCCACAGAAGAGCAATAATATAGTCTCTATAACAGTAAATAGCATATAAATCCCACAGAATATTCTGGCTGTATCCCTTATTCTTGGCCTTATCTTTTCTATAGTCATGAAAGATGCCTCTTTCTTGATAAGATGCAGACTACTTGGGGATATACTAGGAAGAACAGTAAAAAAAAAGACTATTATTCCCATTCCACCGAGCCACTGGGTCATATTTCTCCAAAAAAGCAGACCTCGAGAATAAGATTCGATATCTAACAATATTGTCGATCCGGTAGTAGTAAAACCAGACATAGCCTCGAATAACGCGTCCAATGGGGAAACAGATGCAAAAAGGTATGGCATGGATCCAAAGATCGATGCAGAAAGCCATCCTATGACAACTATAATTATAGCTTCTTTATCATAAAAACTCTCTTTATTTTGCCTATTTTTAAAAAATAAGATTAAAAATGATCCTGTTATAATAGATATTAGAATAGGGATCACAAAATATTTAATATCCTCTTTATAGTACACGCTTACAAGCAGAGGACATAACATAAATAGACCTATCATGAATATTACATATCCAAGGTCACTGAAGATTACCTTATAATTCATCCTAAAAACCTTCGGTTCTTTTCAAATCTTCGATTTGCAACAGTGTAAAACTGGATTGCATAGTGCAGACAGAAGGTGCTACGAATCTGATGATCCCTCTCAATTTTCTCAATGAATGATATTTTAATTTTTATATATAGTTTGTTATTCTCATCTAAGTAAAGATATATAAGAAAATACCTGGAATGCTCTATATTACAATAGATAACTTTCAGATCTACTAGACTTTTTGTTAAGTCTTAATAGTTAAAAAGAAATACTTATTTAAATGGATGAAAAATAATTAAAAATCGATTTATCTCTCTGATTAACGGCATTTTTAATCCTTTCACACGTCTTCCACGATGTTCTGACTATTTCTGGAAAAGTATTATATTTTTTATAAAAATCAGTCAAAAATTTGATTGTTTTAGGATCAGATGGATACCCGCTTCCAAAATCTCCATATACTCTTTTTAAATCTGCAATATGTCTCTCTCTCCATACTTTAGCTACTATGGATGCTGCGGCAACTAGTGGATATGTCTCATCTGCTTTATGTTTAGATATAATCTTTAAATCTGGTTTTACAAACTTTTCAATCAGCTTTTTTACATACATACCAAATCTATCTTCGTTAACATCCGAAGCATCCAGATAAATCACATCAGCCTCTCTCTCAAATTTTCTAATCAATCCTGCATGAGCTATCACCATAATCTCATTCATGGTATATTTGGTTCTTAATTTATCTATCTCGCTAGCAGATATCTCATAAACTTCTATTTTTGCAAAATCTTTAAATATATTATAAAACTCTTCTCTTTTTTTATTTTTTATCTTTTTAGAATCATTAAAACTGTTTTTTCCAATAAGGAGCTCCTCTATCTTTAGATAATTTATCTTATTGATCAACACTCCACCGATAAACATTGACCCCATTACAGGTCCTTTTCCTGCCTCATCGACACCTAAATAATTCATTTGTATAAACCACTTGCCATTGTACTTTTCTTATGATTATTTATAATTTTTTATACAAAAGATTATATTGTCCAAAAGTTATATTAGACGATTGTATTATCTTCAATCAGTCTTGATATGAATATTATTATAATTGGTGCGGGGTTGGTTGGTAGTTCTCTGGCAGAAGAATTAAGTGAGGATAACGATGTAGTGTTGATAGATACAGATTATGATCTCTGTAATAAACTGGACAATAGATTGGATGTTAAGGTGATAAATGGGAACGGGGCAAACATTGATGTGTTGAACGAGGCAAAAGTGAACGAAGCGGACTTTGTTATATGCACGACGAATAACAATGAGTTAAACATTTTATTATCTATAATTGCAAGATCATTCGGTGCAAAAAAGACTATTGCAAGGGTAAAAGACGTAGAATATACATCGTTGTTTATGAATAAAAAAAGGAGTACCAGCATAGATGCAATAATAAATCCGGAAATAATCACCGCGTATAAGATAATACAACTTCTTTTTATTCCAAATTCGAAGAACTTTACTCTTCTTGCATCCGACCTGATTGGTTTTTTTGAAATAACTCTCTCTAAAGATAACGATTTTGTGGGAAAAGCAATAAAAGATTGTATTTTCCCTAAATACACAATTATAGCAACAATTGGAAGAAAAGATCAGATTATGGTACCCACAGGAGATGATGTCCTACATGAAGGAGATAAACTTATCTTGATGGGCAAAAGGGATAACATCTTTGAAATAATAAAAAACATGGGTCTATTCGATCTTAAAAAAATCTTGATAATAGGCGGCGGAACGGTTGGTTTCTACCTGGCAAAGTATTTAGAAGAGAGCCATATAGATGTAAAACTTATAGAAAAAAATGAACAAAGATGCGAACTTATTGCTTCTAAACTGAATAATACAATTGTGATAAATGGGGATGGAACCGATCTTGATTTGTTAAAACAAGAAAATGCTTTTGATTACGATGTAATAATATCTGTAACGGACAATGATGAGACAAATCTGATATCTTCCCTTTTAATAAAAAAGATGGGGGCTAAAAAAGCCATAGTAAGAACCAATAAGTATAGTTACACAAATCTTTATAAGATACTTGATATAGATTTCGATGTTAGTCCAAAATTAGAAACTATACGTGCCATCAAATTCTATATAACTACGGAATTTAACTCCATTGTTAATATAAACAATAATGTAGAAGTTGTAGATTTTATCGCCAATGAAACTATGCCTATTGTGAAAGATAAATTAAAAGATTTGAAATTACCTGCGAGAATGATTGTTGGTGCGATTATTAGGAAAGGACAAATCATAATACCGAGAGGAAGCGATAAGATAAATGCTGGTGATGAAGTAATTATCTTTACAAATATAGACGAGTTTGAACAGGTTAAAAAGTTTATAAAAGGATAAAATGAATATTAATTTTAGAGAGATCGACAAAAGGCTGACGGAACTAAAGATAAAAGATAAGGATTTAGAATCGCGCAAGATTTGGGAGAGCGTATTAGATGAGAGAACCATTGTAACATTATTTAAGCTCTTAAAACGTGGTTTAATATCTTCTGTAGGTGGACCCATCTCTACCGGGAAAGAGGCAAATCTATTCCATGGGTATGGTGAAGATGATAAAGAGATTGCGATAAAGATATACCGAATAGAGACGGGGGATTTTAGAGATATGTATAAGTATATAATCGGTGATCCAAGGTTTGAAAAGGTAAAGAAATCAAGAGATGGTTTGATATATTTGTGGACGAAAAAAGAGCATAAGAATCTTAAACGAGCTTTTGAAAATGGTGTACGCGTTCCAAAACCGATAGCGTTTATGAATAATATTCTTCTAATGGAATTTATAGGAAATAATGAAAAACCTGCTCCTAAAATTAAAGATATTGAATTGAGTGAGACGGAGTTAGAGAAATCTTTTAGAAAAATAATCGATTATATGAGAACCTTATACCAAGATGCTAAGCTTGTTCATGCTGATCTGAGCGAGTATAACATCTTGTATTATAAGGGTCCTGTTTTAATAGATATGGGTCAGTCCGTTCTGAATTCTCATTTTAATGCAATTAAGTTTTTAAGACGAGATATTAAAAATATAACGCGTTTTTTTAATGATAGTGGATTGAAGAGCCCAGACGAAGAAGAGTTGCTTAAAATAATTATAGGAGAATAAAGATGGAAGCATATAACGTAACAAGTATCAAAATCCCTCTCGATAGAGTCGGAGTAGTGATCGGAAAGAATGGTGAGACTAAAAAGATGATAGAAGATCGGATGAATGTAAAATTAGAGATAGATAGTAACGATGGGATGATAAAAATATTTTATAAGGAAGGAGATCTTAATTTTTTAAAAGCAAGGGATTTTATCTATGCAATAGGAAGAGGTTTTTCGCCTACAAGAGCAATAAGGATACTTGATGACGATATGGTTATGTATGACACCATCAATCTGAGTCACCTATCTAAAAAAAATATTATGCGTATAAAAGGAAGAATAATAGGAAAGAATGGTAGCATGAGGTCTTACATCGAGAATGTGACCGGAGCTATGATATCTGTGTATGGTAGTACCATCCTTATAATCGGCTATCCACAGGAGATAAACACGGCTAAAAAAGCGATAAGTATGTTGATAGAAGGAATGCCACATGGTGTGGTATATAAATTTTTAGATAATGAGAAAATTAGGCTTAGAAAGATTAATATAGAACAGTAGCCATCTTATTTTGAGTCTGGTGCAGCAGGAACAGACATTCTCCAGTAGATGCGCATCGCTCCCTCCTATCTTTGCTAATCAAGGATCATTTTTTTTAAAGCTCACCTGATCTCAGCCCCATCTTCTATCTCTGCGATTATCTGCGCACCGTCCTCTGTTTTTAAAGGAATGTTAAAGGACAAAACCCTTCCCTTCTCTACATGCAAACCTTTCTCTTTGAGCTCTTCTATTCCAACACTTTTCTTCAGTCCAAAATAACCTACTCCAACCCTTGTACCGGGCTTCTTCTCATTCTCCGGATGAATAAGCACAACCTTGTTACTTTTCTCTGCATCTGCAGCAAGCAGCATGCCCTGTGACTCTATGCCTCTAAGCTTTGCATGCTTTAGATTTGATACTAAAACTATGCTTTTACCCAGGAGCTCTTCTGCGCTCAAATAATCCTTAAGACCTGCTACGATCTGTCTTTTTTCGTTGCCTATATTTACTTTTAAAATATATAGCTTGTCAGCCTGTGGGTGATCCTTTACCTCTTCAATTTTACCAACAACGAGCTCTATCCCCTCTAATGAGAACTTTTTATCCTCTATCTTCTTAAACAGGATCTCTGGCTTTTCGAGCGTAAAATCTTCCTTTCTCTCTTCGCAAAATTCAAATCTATCAACATCCCTTATCCCCAGCATCCTTCTTATCTTTCTGGAAGTGAATGGCAGGTAGGGTGCAAGGAGAATAGAGAGAGCATTAACTATCTGCACAGCATTGTAGATTGTATTAGCGCACTCATCTTTATCCTCTTTTATCTTCTTCCATGGCTCCTTTTCGTAAAAGTATAGATTACCGAAAGAGCTGAGAGCCATTATTCTTCTTATCCCCTCCTTAAAATGGAAGGTATCTATACTTTTTTGTACATCCTCAAATGCTTTATCTATCTCCTCTTTTACCCTTAGCTCAAGAAAACCGGAAGGCACGGATCCAAAATTCGATTTGGCAAATGTCAAAACTCTATGCACAAAGTTGCCGAGATTCGCCACAAGTTCGTTGTTGTTCTTGCTTATAAAATCTTCAAAATTAAACTCACTATCCTTTTCTTCAGGCATGTTTGATGAGAGGTAGTAGCGTATGACATCCGGCTCATATACCTTTAAAAGATCCTTTACATTTATGCTTATGCCCCTAGATTTTGATAACTTCTCCCCGCTTGCCAAGAGATACTCATTTGCAGGAACATTATCTGGAAGCTTTAGCCCTCCATGAGCTATAAGCATTCCCGGCCATATTATCGTATGAAAAGGAATGTTGTCTTTGCCAACGAAGTAATAATGTTTTGCATCCTTATCCTTCCAGTACCGCCCCCAATCTCCCCACTCTACAGCTGCTGATAGATAACCTAACACAGCCTCAAACCAGACGTATATGCGCTTATCCTCATAGCCCTCGAGATGCACTTCAATGCCCCAGTTTATATCCCTTGTTATCGCCCTGTCCTTTAACCCTGAACGCAGAAAATTTATTGTGAAATTGTAGACGTTTGGCTTTAGATCTCTCTTTATCGATTCGATGTAATCTATCAATCTCTTTTCAAGAGCACTCAGCCTGAAAAATAGATGCTTGCTCTGTCTTATCTCTGGCGTGCCTCCACAGATCCTACATCTAGGCTTTATAAGATCCTTTGGATCTAAAAGCTTACCACAGTTATCACACTGATCCCCTCTTGCACTTTCATAACTGCAGTAAGGGCATGTGCCTTCAACATAACGATCGGGCAAAAATCGATCTTCGTTTGTGCAGTAGGGCTCATCCATAAAATCCTCATAAGTGTAGCCATTTTCAATGAGCTTTTTTAAAAAATCCTGAACAACTCTTTTATGGTTCTCTGTTGATGTTTCAGTGAAAAGATCAAAGCCGATGTCTAAAGCTTCCATGACCATCGAATTCTCTCTGTGATAGAATTTAGCAACCTCGCTAGGTTTTTTACCCTCTTTTTCTGCTGTTACCATTATCGGTGTACCATGCTCGTCTGACCCGCTTACCATTAAAACATCGTTTCCTTTAAGCCTCTGATATTTAGCGAATATGCTGGCAGGTAGATAAGCTCCGGCTATGTGCCCTAGATGAAGATACGAGTTTGCGTAAGGCCAAGCAACACCTATAAACACTTTCATAGGAACGAAGATGATTTTTGTTTTATTTATAAATTCTGGCTGTTATTTATTTTTGTCGATATTTTTTAAATAAGTGGTTAGCATGGAATTAAACATTCTGCCATGGTTCGGATATCTCAGATGGAGTAGTTCGTGTAAAATTACTTTGAACCTCGCTTCTTTTGGCTCATCGAGTAATTTTTTATCGAATGTTAGTCTGCCTCTGCTTGAACAACTACCCCATTTCTTTTTCATTACACGTATATGAATCTCCTTTGGTTCAATGCCCACCTCTTTAGCCAATGTTAGAACATCTTCCTTGAACTCTGTAGGCGTTACCATTCTCCAACATCACCTCTCAAGAGTTTTATTACATTTTGGACGATCTCTGGTGCTTTATCTGTGTCAGTGAGACCATATTTAAATAAAACCTCGTAAAGTTTGGATCTAATTTTGCTCTCCTGTTTTTCGCTCTTTCGCCAATGTGGATATTTCTTTAACACCTCCAGCATCTGGTTTGCCATGGTTTCTGCAGCCTCAAAACCTTCATTTTTTAAGACCCAGTAAACTGTAAATATGTCCTCAGACATATCTTTTCTAGCCTGTTCCTTCCTATCCGAATTGATCTCCTCGATCATCTTCTTTAGCTCTTCCAGTGTTTCTAGCGTGTTTTTCTGTCTGTTTTCGTATAGTTTTACTATGTGCTCAGCTTTTTCCGCGATCGATATAAGATAGGGAGATTCTTTAGCCCATTGCTCCGCTGCCTTTTCAATACTCTTTAAAAGATTGAATATCTTCTCTATATCTGAGGCTTTACTCTCTTCAAGTTTTCTTAATGTCTCTTCATTGATTTCATAGATATCTATGGTAGGTTTTATCTCCCCGCTCTTAGTATATTCTTGGACTAATTTAGCTGTCTTTCTGGTAAATTCTTTATCAATTGAGATCCCTCTCTCATAACTTTCTTTAAGGATTCTATATATTCTTGCAAGTGTCTCATAGTCTTTGATATAAGGTCTTAAGAACGCATCGGGCGAAATAATCTCGTACATGCTTGATAATTCTTTGAAGAATTTGTAATATTCCTGTCGTTTTTCCTCAGCTCTAAAATGCTCTAGTACTGCCTCAACAGCTTTATCTCCTGTTTTATCCTTGATGAGCACCAGGCAATCCTCTTTTGCCTTTTTCATACACTTAGCAAAGCTCTTTTTTAAAACCTCAACATCATGGACAACCCCCTCAATATCTTCAGAATCAAATGCCAAAGCCTTTTCAAGGTTATCAAATATGCCAACAAAATCGAGAACAAAACCGGATATCTTTTTTCTTCCCTCATCTTCATAAGGTCTATTAACCCTTGCTATAGCTTGTAAAAGGACATGATCCCTCATCGGCTTATCTAGATACATACAATATAAAATAGGGGCATCAAAACCTGTGAGCAATTTCTCTGTTACAATTAATATCTTGGGCAGTTCATCAGGCTTTCTAAATGCTCTTCTTATTCTTCTCTCTTCGCTCTCGGATAGATGGTATTTAGATATCTCAGGAGGATCATTAGCAGAAGGGCTATAAACAACCTTTGAATACTCAGCTGGCAGGTATTTATCCAATTCTTCTTTGTAAAGAGCACAAGCCTCTCTATCTACGGCTACTAGAAAAGCCTTGTATCCCATAGGTTCGATGTATTCTTTGTAATGATCTGCAACATATTTAGCTACTTTCTCAACTCTTTCCTTATTTTTAAGCATATTTTTGAGCGTTACTGCCTTATCTAAAACTTTATTGAGCGTTTCAACATCGTTTATACCCTGCGCATCTGCAAGATCAAAAAATTCTTTTTCTAGCGTCTCTTTATCAACTCTTAATTCATTTGGAGCAAGCGTGTAATGTAAGGGCACAGTTGTACCATCAGCTATAGATTCTGCTATGCTGTATTTATCCAGGTATCCTTTGGGTGGGTCATCCCTGCCAAATACGATAAAGGTCCCTTTGCTATAACTGGTTTTATCGATCGGAGTTCCTGTAAAGCCGATGTATGTCGCATTGGGAAGCGCACCAGTCAAATAATTACCGAGTGTTCCTCCAGTAGTTCTATGCGCTTCATCCACCAGGACAAAAATATTTTCTCGGGTGTTAATGTTCTTGGGTATTCCATCAAACTTGTGGATCATCGTGACAATAAGACCCCTCCTATCACTTTCAAGAAGCTCCTGCAGATGTTTCTTGCTTTCTGCAACCTCAACAGATTCAATACCAAGAGACCGCAGATTCCCGAATAACTGGCTTTCAAGTTCGTTCCTATCCACTAGCATGATGACCGTCGGGTTTTCAAATATGGGATTATCTATGATCTTCTGTGCAGCGACTATCATCGTATAGGTCTTTCCAGAGCCCTGGGTATGCCATATGAGTGCTCTCCGCTTTTCTGTATCCTCTGCTCTTTTTATCACCTTCTCAACAGCCCTCATCTGATGCGGCCTTAGAACAACCTTTTTAAGCTCATTATCCTGTCTGGTAAAGAGTATAAAATCAAGAAGAACTTTGATAATCCTGCTTTTCTCCAAGAAGGTTTTAACGAGATTTTCATAGTTATCTTCCGCTTCTTCTTTCCAGTTAAAAAGAAGCTTTTCCGACTCGTTCCATGTTACACTATAATAGAACTTTGAAAGATTTATTAGAGCATAGATCTGCAGGATCGCTAAAAGCTCGGGGCATTCCCTGTGATATCTCTTAACCTGTTCTAAAGCAATGCTTATACCGTCTAACTTATGAGCAGCTTTTGTTTCAATCAGTAAAACAGGAACGCCGTTTATGAGAAAGACAATATCAGGCCGAATCGTCTTTGTTCCGTTTGTGAATGTAAACTCATCCGTTACCTGGAATATATTCCTGTTTATATTCTCAGTATCAAAAAACTTTACGTTTCGCTCCCGCTTTTCACTCGGAACGAATACAGTTTTGAGACCTTTGAGGTATTCCCATGCAATGAAATTGCCCTCTATATTTGGCGGGATCCTCTCCAAGCTCTTGATGATCTCCTCTGCATGAATATGATTCATGAACGGATTGAGCCTTTGCAATTGGTTTATGAATATGTCTTTAAATATAAAGCCAGTTTTTCCTCCCCTTAACCTTAGCGCCTCGTCCGGGCTTATGTATTCCCATCCGATCTCTGTAGCATACTTTATCAAAGGGTCTTGAACAGCGGTTCTTTCCCCTCCTATCATGCTAATCCTCCAGATTATTAACTCTAACCTTTGCAGTCATTAAATTATGAAGCATTGACTTAAATAGATCTTCAAGGGCTTTCTTTTTGTTCTCTTCGGCTTCGATCTTTTGATCAATAGCAGAGAGGATTGAAGCGATCTTTTTTTGTTCTGAGAGTGGTGGAAGAGGGATTTTAAAGTTTTTTAATTCAGTAGCACTCAGCCCTTTCTTCAATTTTCCCTCTTTTCCTGCATTAACAAGTTCCTGATACTCTCTAGTTTGAGTAAAGTAAAATACATATTTTGGATTCAGTTCTTTGTTAGATATAAATCTTATAAGATAAGAAGCAAAAACAGCGTTTGGAATCTTTCCTTCAATTATGCACGCTTTACCAGTGGTAGCACCTATTCTTGCAAAAAGGATATCATTTTCAAATAACTTGAATTTTTGTAGGTTATCATCAATAATTCCATAAGGAACTGTGTCCCAATTTACAACACCATCTTCTTTTATATCTGTTATCCTAAGAAATTTTGTTCCTGTGTCTTCTTCTGTAGCAGAAGTAGTATATCCATATTGAAAATGCCCTTTATCTCCAAGCCTCACAACTTCCCAATCCTTCGGCAACAAGCCCAGTTCCGTCTCTTTGAGTGGCACATGCTCTGCCTCTTCAATAGGCACAGGCCCATAGGTGAAGAGGTGCTTCATCATGGACTTTTTGAGTTCTTTGGTAGCTTTTATAACGCCTTCAGTCTTCTCTATTGCCTCTTGCACTGTAGAGAGAACAAAGGCGATCTTTTTTTGTTCAGAAAGGGGAGGAAGAGGGATTTTGAAATTCTCAACTATACCCTTATTCACATTTTTCTGCGTACTTTGTATATTTTGCATTTTCAATCTTTCAGCATTAAATTTTAGAAGATATGCCCCAAAAACATTATCAAAATTACTCTTTGGAATTATTGTCAATATTGCTTGATTAGTAGCTACTGGAACGGTATTTATTGCTGTTTCTCCAATTGTTGCATACATGCTTAACAAAAGTGAGTTTTCTGGTACTAACCAAGCATTAGAATTTTTTAATCCTTCTTCCGTAATTGTCTCCTTTGTTTTTGATAAATATAATCCACAAGAAGTCATATCTTCAATTAACACAAAAGGTATTTCTCCATTCCAATATTCCTTAACTCCTTTTTTTGGAGTTCCTCCAGCCCTCATTTTTTTAGCAATATCCCCCAGCCTCACAACCTCCCAATCCTGCGGCAACAAACCCAATTCTGTCTCTTTGTATTCTTCGTTTTGGTTAAGATTTACTTCCATAATCCGATCTCTTTTAAAATAGCCATTAATTTTTCATCAGCTTCTTTTCTCTCTTCCTCAGCCTCTTTTAATTGCACCACAGCATCCTCCAAAGGCAGCGTTTCATCCTCTCCATTCTGGATAACATAGCGTGATGGACTTAAGTTGTAGTCGTTCTTTACGGCTTCTTCTTTCGTTATGATCTTACTTATTCCCTCTTCCTCCTGATAGTTCAAGTAAATACTTGCTATCTTTTCTATGCTTTCATCAGGCAAGAAATTCTTAGGTCTTCCCTTCTCATAGAGCTTTGAAGCGTTTATAAGAAGTATCTGTCCCCTTCTCTCTATGGGTTTTGCCTTATTGATAACGATGATAATCGCCGGTGCGGTAGTATTGTAAAACATGTTTTCAGGCAGCAATAAAACCGCTTCTATAAAATCCCTCTCAACAAACTCCTTTCTTATATCGCGCTCTCTATTCTTTCCTACATTACCGCTTCCCCTTGAAACAGCCCCCGTATCCAACACAACAGCCATCTTTCCATGATCATTTAAAGAGGCAAACATGTGCTGAATCCAGCCCCAGTCTGCGGTGTTTGATGGAGGATAACCAAAAACGAATCTATTGTAAGGATCGTTTTCATAAACAGATTGCACAAATGCTTGATTCCACATAGGATTTGCAGTTACTAAGTCGAATTTTCTGAGTGATCCTTCAGATGTTAAAAATGCTGGTTTGTTCATTGTGTCTCCAAGAGCGATTTCTGCCTCCATATCGTGAATAAAAGCGTTCATCTTTGCCATAGCGTAAGTTGAAGATAAAATCTCCTGTCCGTAGAGTCTGAGAGGCTCGATAGAGGTGTCAGCACCATATTTATCTCTAAACCGTAGATAACATTTAATCAACAGACCGCCAGAGCCGCAACACGGATCATACACTTCATTACCAGGCTCAGGATTTAGAATATAAGACATCAATATAGTTACCTCTTTGGGTGTATAGAACTCTCCCGCACTCTGTCCAGAACCTTCTGCAAACTTTCTTAAAAGGTATTCGTAAGCTCTCCCCAAAATATCTGGCTCAACATCCTTTAATCCTAACCTGTATCTTCCTAAAACATTTATTAGTGCTTTCAACCTCTCATCATCGATGATCCTCTGCCCTGCAGCAGTGGCATTGAAATCTCCTATATCTATTACGTTAGAAAGTTTAGGGTTCTCTCTAGCGATAGCACGGACGGCATCGGTTAAATATTCCCCAACATTTGTAGTTTGTTTTACAATCTCTTTCCACCTTGCTTTCCTAGGGAGATAGAATCGGACTATACTATGATCTTTCATCAATAATTGTTCAACAATATCTTTATTTCCATATCTCTGGGAAAGTGCATTCAATTCATCTTCAAAAACATCAGAAAGTCTCTTTAAGAATATGAGGGGCAAAATGTAATCTTTATATTTTGGTGCGTCAATAGGACCTCTGATCTTACAAGCTGCATCCCAAAGCCAGTTTTCCAGTGCCTTCACGTCGAGTTTATTATTCATTATATTTTTAATCTAAAGATAAGTAAATAATGGTTTCGTTCGTATTTTTGTTTATAATTTTATTATCTGAATATCTTTTTATTTTTTAAGACTGGTCTATATATTTAAGACAAAAGATTTAAATATAATATAAAATATATTTTTAATGAAATATAGTAATATAAGGTTGTAAAGACTATGACTAAGGAAAAAGATAAATCTTTTAATAATTTTGTCAATAAGGACGAAAAGGATGAAGAATTTAATTTTGAAGATGAGGATATTACAAACCAGGGGTTTGTAAACCACGAATCTTCGATTCGTGATATTCCAGAAGAGGATAAAGTTACCATTTTAACAGAAGAGGACTTGGGTTTAGGAGAGAGGATAGATATAGAAGAGATTCTTGATAAGGACATTTTAATAAAAGGTATAAAGACGAGACCATCATCCTTTTATGAAGGGGATTATGCAATCATCCAGGTTGAAAAAGATGGCAAGCTATACGTTGTAACCACTAGCTCCTCCATTTTAATGGATCAAATCAATAAAATAGAAAGTAAAATCCCGTTTAGATGCAGAATAACCAAACGTAAAAATCCTGTTACCAATAGAAGGTATTATACAATATTAGATGAAGATCTAAGTGTAGGAGAGATGTTTGAAGGAGAGAGGATAGACATAGAAGAGATTCTTGATAAGGACATTTTAATAAAAGGTATAAAGACGAGACCATCATCCTTTTATGAAGGGGATTATGCAATCATCCAGGTTGAAAAAGATGGCAAGCTATACGTTGTAACCACTAGCTCCTCTGTCTTAATGGATCAAATCAATAAAATAGAAAGTAAAATCCCGTTTAGATGCAGAATAACCAAACGTAAAAATCCTGCTACCAATAGAAGGTATTATATAATCGTGCCTATTAGGTAATTAATAATAAGGTTTTTAGTCTTTTAAAATCTTATTATTGCCGAGATGGATAATCCATAATCCTTCGTTTTGGCATTTTTGTTATATCGCTATCTTATTCGCTCATAATTCTAAATTATGAGGTTAGTATTTTAATAGGTTTTATATAGTAATGCTTATTAAATACAAGTGGTTAATCATAGAAAAGATATGTATTCAGATAAATTAAATCTGCTTCCACCATACCTTTTTTCATCGTTGGACGAACTAAAACAGGATAAAATTAAAAAAGGAGTCGATGTTATAAATTTGGGTGTAGGGGATCCTGATCTACCAACTTCTTCACATATAATCGATGTTCTTTGTAAAGCGGCAAGAGACCCAAAAAACCATAAATATCCATCATACAACGGTATGCAGGAATTTAGAGAAGCTATTGTAAAATGGTATAAAAATAGGTTTAATGTATCCTTTGATGCAGATAAAGAAGTACTGGCTTTGATAGGATCGAAAGAAGGAATAGCACATTTACCTTTGGCTTTTTTGAATAAAGACGATCTTGCTCTTGTTCCAGATCCTGCTTATACCGTTTATAAAATAGGCACTATCTTGGCTGGCGGAATACCTATTTCGATGCCACTTTTAAAAGAGAATGATTTTAAACCGGATTTATCAAGATTAAATAAGAGAGTGAGAAGATCTGCAAAAATTCTCTTTATAAATTATCCCAATAATCCCACTTCTGCCACTGCAGATGAAAATTTTTATAAAGAAGTGGTAGATTTTGCGATGGATAATGATCTTATCGTCTGTAACGATAATGCATATTCCGAGATTTATTTTGATGGATATAGACCACCAAGTTTTTTAGAAATAAAGAACGCAAAAAATGTCGGAGTAGAGTTCAACTCTTTATCAAAGACCTACAATATGACTGGATGGAGGATAGGATACATAGTTGGTAACGAAGATATCGTCCGAGGATTAGGGAAAGTAAAGACTAATATAGACTCGGGAATATTCAACGTAGTTCAGATAGCCGCTACAGAAGCATTACTAGGTGATCAAAGCTGTGTCGAAGATAACAGAAGGGTTTACAAAGAAAGGAGAGACGTTTTGGTAAAAGGATTGAAGAATCTAAGTTTTGATGTGAAAAATCCTCTTGCAACGTTTTACGTCTGGGCTAAAGTGCCTGATGGATACGATTCGATCTCGTTCTCAAGATTTCTGATCGATAATGCAGGCATCGTCGTTACACCTGGTGTCGGGTTTGGAGAATATGGAGAAGGTTACATAAGATTTGCTCTAACAGAGAGCATAGAACGGATTGAGGAGTGTATTAACCGTATTAACCTTTTAAAAGGTGAAGGTCTTTAATATGAGACAAAACTTCAAGGTCAAATCGGGAAACCTGTTTATCGGTAATATAGATACTATGGACTTGGTAGATCGTTTTGATACACCATTATATGTCACCGATGAACGAATAATAAGAGATAAGATAGAAAAATTTAAAAGATCTTTTCCGTCTGCGGATATTTTTTATGCTACCAAAGCCAATTGGAATATCTCTATATTGAAGATAATGGCTCAAGAAAATCTTGGTGCGGATGTTTTTTCTGACGGAGAGTTGTATATAGCATTGCTTGCCGGAATAAACAGAGAAAAAATCCTATTTAACGGTAATTCAAAGACGCCGGAAGAGTTAAGCATGGCTATTAAAGCAGGCGTAAAGATATCGCTTGATTCAGAAGACGAACTCTTTACACTTTCAGAGATTATTACCGATGATGATAAGGTGGAGGTATTCTTTAGGGTTAACCCAGGTATATCTGTCAATACCCATCCTAAAATAGCAACAGGATTGAAGAAATCCAAGTTTGGTATCCCCACCGAAAAGATCATTGATGCGTATAAAAAAACGTTGGAGTTTGATAATATAATCCCTGTTGGAATTCATTCTCATATAGGTTCCCAAATATTAGATATATCCCCGTATAAAGAGACTATGGAACGAATAATGGATATAGTAGGTAAATTAGAAAAAATAGGTATAGATATAAGATTTATAGATATAGGTGGTGGTTTAGGTATCCCATATAATACGGAAGATGAGAAAAAGGCATCAAATCCGGAAGATCTGTCATCTCTCATCACGCCTATTTTTGAGGATAGATGTAAAGAGATAGGGATAAAACCACGGTTGATTTTAGAACCTGGCAGATACCTTGTAGGAGATTCGACTATACTACTTACAAGGGTAAACGCCGTCAAGGATGCATATAAAAAATTTATTGCGGTGGATGCTGGATTTAACGTACTTATCAGGCCTGCTATGTACGATGCTTATCACGAGATGGCTGTTGCTAACAATATGGACGGTAAGGTAAAGGATAAATATACCATCGTCGGCCCAATTTGCGAGAGTGGTGATATATTGGGCGAGGATAGATGGTTGCCTATAGTAAAGAAAGGGGACGTCATTGTTATATTCGATGTTGGAGCTTATGGGTTTTCTATGTCTTCTCAGTATAATGGAAGAAGGAGACCTGCTGAGGTATTGGTTAACGAAGATAAAATAGATTTGATAAGAAGTAGAGAGACTTATTCGGATATCTATGGTAATATGGTCATTCCTCCACGACTTTTATGATATCTTTTAGCAAACTGCATGGAAATGGTAACGATTTTATCCTGATAGACGAGTTCAACAGGCAGATCGTACCAGATAACGAGAAGAGTAGTTTTTCCTCTAAGATATGCAACAGGCATTTTGGTGTAGGAGGAGACGGAGTACTTTTTCTATCCAAACCGGACTCCTCATCTGCTGATTTAAAGATGAAAATTTTCAACTCAGACGGATCTGAGGCTGAGATGTGTGGAAATGGGATAAGATGCTTGATTAAATATGCTATAGATGCAAGATACACCGATAAAAATCCTCTCTTCGTTGAGACGTTGGCAGGTTGTATAAAGGCTTATTATAATTTTGAGGGAAAAGATCTGGTTGTAAGGGTGAGGTTAAACGTACCAAGATTTATATTTCTAAACAGAGAGTTTGATGATCTTGTTATCTCCTTGGTAAATACAGGCGTCCCTCATGCAGTGATCTTTGTAAACGATGTAAAGAGTGTAGATTTGAAAAAAATTGCACCGAAGATTCGATACTCGATAACAGGTGGGTGTAATGTAAACTTTGCTCAATTGGTTGAGAAAAACAGGATTGTTATACGGACTTACGAACGGGGTGTGGAAGATGAGACTCTTGGTTGCGGTACTGGTGCTGTTGCAGTAGCTGTGGTGGCAAAAAAGTTAAACCTTGTTGATGAAGAGGTAGAAGTTATAAACCTTGGTGGAAAACTTAAGATCTTTATGTATGGTGATCTTGTCTATTTAGAAGGGTATGCGTTTAGAGTTTTTGATGGGTTTCTGGTTGATTTAAGATAATCTAAGATTTGCAGAACCGAAGGTTTTCAAGATGAAAAAAGATAAAAATATTGTTTTATGGCCAATATATTTTGATTCTACAAAAGCAAGAAATGATGGTAGAAGAGTACCAAGAAGATTAAGCGTTAAACGCCCGATTGTCGATGATATAGGTGAAATAGCAAAGAAACTTGGTTTTGACGTAATTTTAGAAAAGGATAAGTTTTATCCTAAATCTTGGTGGGAAAAAAGCGGAAGAGTTATAATCATTAATAATACTCAAAAATCAAAAACAAATATTATTAAAGAGATTGCAGAAGGGCTTAAAAACAAAAATAAGTGATATTTATGTTTGATTATCATACCCATACCATATTCAGCGACGGAGATCTTATACCAAGCGAATTAGTGAAAAGGGCGACAAAACTTGGCAATGAAGGGATAGCTTTGACGGATCATGTTGATTTCTCCAATTATGACTTTATCTTAAGATCTCTTTTAAATGCAAAAAACGAATTAAAAGATGATTGGGAGATATTTGTTTTAGTTGGTGTAGAAATAACACACGTTCCTCCTAATAAAATAGATAAACTAGTTAAAAAGACTAAAAAAGCTGGTGCGGAGATTATAGTAGTTCATGGTGAGAGTATTGTAGAACCTGTTGCTAATGGAACTAATAAAGCCGCCGTCTCCAATGAAAAAGTAGATATTCTCGCTCATCCCGGACTTATAACCGAAGATGAGGTAGAATTAGCCAGAGAAAACGATGTATTGCTCGAGATTACGGCAAGAACAGGTCATTCTTTGACAAATGGGCATGTTGCATCTTTAGCAAAAAAAATAGGTGCTAACGTTGTTATTAATTCAGATGCTCACTCTCCAAACGATTTGATAAATGATGATATGGCAATGATGGTATTAATGGGTGCTGGATTAGACAAAAACACGGCTAAAAAAATTTTAGAGTATGGAAAAGAGTATTATAATAAGATGTAATAATAAATAACAATAAATATGAAAATCGTCGATTTAGATACAAAAGGGCGTATTGATATAGTTAATATCACAAAAGAGGTTGAAGAGGAAGTTAAAAAATCTGGAATTCAAGAGGGATTGGTGAACGTCTATACACGACATACGACCACCGCCATCGTTATAAATGAGGATGAGGAGGGCTTATTAAAAGATTTCATTCAAATACTTCAGCGGCTAATCCCAGACGATATCTTCAATTACAAACATAATAAGATTGATAACAACGCTTCAGCCCATATTAGATCGATTTTTTTATCGCCAGAAGTCACTATTCCTGTTAAAGACGGTAGATTATGGTTGGGACACTGGCAATCCGTCTTTTTCGTCGAATTGGATGGTCCTAGAAAGAGAAGTTTTGCGATAACTATAGCAAATCATAATATTTAAATGCATACTAAAGAGATAATTCCTCTAATGAATTTTGATCGATATTTTAAAAAGCTCTTTGGGGAAGATGCATCTATAATAAACAGAGACGAACTGGGAGGTAAAGATAGCATAAAGGGTTTTGGATATGGAAGACCCTTGCATATAGAGCTCGATATAGATGGAGAGCGGAAAGATGTCGTTCTTTCTACAATGAAAAAAAACACCTTCGGTCATGATCATTTTTCAGACAGGGCACAGATACTTTTATGGCAGCATAATACGTTTAATAAACTTCCTAAACATGTAAAATCCTTTGACGTAGGTTTTTTCACAAATAAAAACGAGTTGATATCTGCAAGAGATGCGGATGAGTTCTTTATAGTGACAGAGATGGTGGAAGGATCGGCTTATGCCAATGATCTGGACAGGATAAAAGATACTGGACGGTTAAAAGGTTTGGATATCGAGAGAACAGAAATTTTGGCATCATACTTGACAGATATTCATTCTGTAAAAGGAAAAGACGAAGATAAGGATCTTTATATACGAAAGGTGAGAGATATAGTGGGGCATGGAGAATGCATCTTTGGTATAATAGACAATTATCCTGATGATTTAGATTATATAACACCAAAAGAGCTCTGTGATATAGAAAAAGGTTGTATCGAGTTGAGATATAAACTCAAAAGACTAAAAAATAGAGTATGTCTTGTTCATGGGGATTTTCATCCGTGGAACATCCTCTTCAAAGAGAATAATGATTTTACCTTATTAGATAGAAGTAGAGGCGAGTGGGGTGAGGCAGCAGACGATGTAACCTCTTTAACGATAAATTATCTGTTTTATTCATTATTACAAGAAGGAGAGATTAAAGGTAGTTTTAAAAGGCTCTTCGATACTTTTTTTAATGTATATCTGGAAAAAACGGGAGATTTAGAAATTTTAGAGACCGTTCAATTATTCTATATATTTAGAACTTTAGTTGTTGCGAGCCCTGTATGGTATCCAAGTATATCCGATCTGGTCCGAAGAAAATTATTTAATTTTATATATAATATGCTTGAATGTGATAGATTCGAGTATGAAGATGCCGGAAGATATTTTGGATAATAAAAAATCGTGGGTAGTATGGATTACAGGGCTTCCTGGGTCTGGTAAAAGTACGATATCCAGAAAAGTTCAAGAAAAATTATTGGATAAAGGAGTAAAATCTAAAATTTTAGAGCTGGATGAGATAAGAAGAGTAATAACGCCAAATCCAAAATATACTGATGAAGAAAGAGATATCGTATATCTTTCGTTGGTATATATGACAAAATTGCTTGCAGATTGTGGAACTAACGTTATTATAGATGCTACGGGAAACAAGCTCGCATATCGAGAGAAAGCAAGAGAACTAATCCCAAACTTTATAGAAGTTTATATAAAATGCCCGTTAGATATATGTATCAAAAGAGAGATGAAGAGAGATACGAGATACTCACCAAAAGATATCTATAAAAAAGGGATAGAAAAAGAATCTGATACTGTTCCAGGCATAAATGTTCCATATGAAGTATCGGCAAACCCGGAGATTATTATAGATACTTCAAAATGTTCTATAGAAGATTCAGCAAAGGCTATTTTAAAATTTATTGAGGAGGTGCAGGAACCTTAGGTTCTGCAATGATATAAAATGCTTTCAATAGAAGATTTGCTTGAGATAACAGAAGAGATAAAGATAAACACACAAAAATTTATGAAAGAAGATCTAAATTTTGGCAGATACGTTCCAGAAGGCAAGAATGATACTAAAAGTATAGACCTTTTCGCAGAAAGAGCGTTAGATAAGGCTTTAGAAAAGCGAGATTTATCTGCAAAGATAATATCTGAAGAGTTTGGTGAAAGAGTTATAGGGGATGATCCAGAATTTATGCTCGTTTTTGACCCGGTAGATGGAACCACAAATGCTGTGCGTGGAATATCGTTTTATTCTACATCTTTGGCATACTCCGATAAGATAGATGATGTCCGGCTTAACGATATAAGTATGGGTGTCGTTGCAAGTTTTTTGGATCATACCTATCATGCAGTAAGAGGTAAAGGTGCATTCATCGACGGTAAAAAGTTAAGTTACAAAAATTACGATGATAAGATACTGATATCTATTCATGCATACGAACTACCACCATTTTCCAGAGAAGATTTAGAAAAAAGGATTATCTTAAGAACTCTCGGTAGTATTGCGTTGGAATTATGTTTGGTTGCTACAGGCGGATTGGATATCGTTTTAGACTCAAGAAACAAACTTTGTGTCTATGATATTGCGGCAGGTCAACTAATCTTAAAAGAAAGCGGTGGTTATCTTATAGGGTTGAATGGTGATGATATAAACGATCTTGTAACTGCCGAAGGGTTGTCTATCATAGCAAGTAGCGATGAAGAGTTTATAAAAAATTATAGAGAGGAGTGTAGATAAAGACCTTCGGTTTTATGAGTGTAAAGATAAATATTGCGGGTATCGTCCCATTTTCCACGGTCGATCTACGTGATAAGACTGCAATTGTATTCTTTCTTGCCGGATGTCCTTTTAGATGTATATACTGCCAAAATTATGAATATTTGGACTATAAAAACCTGGTTGAATTGGATGAGATAAAATCGATGATAGATCGGGCAAAAGAGTTCGTCGAAGGCGTGGTCGTTTCAGGAGGTGAGCCAACCCTTCAAGATAAGCAGCTCTTTAATCTGCTAAAATATTCCAAGCAGAAAGGATTGGATACAGAGATACAGACGAACGGATATAGGTATGGTGTGATAAAAAAATGCTTACCCTATCTAGATGTAATATCAATGGATATAAAAGCACCTTTGAGGAAAGAGACCTATAGCAGGATCTGCGGAATCGATGAAAAAGTTGCAGAAACGGTTATAAAAAGTATCAAAAAGATCTTTGATCTCGTTAATGAGACAAAATTAGAAGTAAAAACGACCATATACAAAGAATTTGTAAATTTTCTTCCCGATATCAAAGAAGATATACCTGAAGGTATAGACTGGATTATACAAAAAGGATATGTGGAAAGGATACCGCCAGGCAATGAGGAAAAAATAACAGAATTAAGAGAGGAAGAAATAAAAAAAGTAGCTGAAGATCTGGCGAACGATAGAAGAAACGTATGGATCCGAACAGAATCTGGAGATAATAAAATATGAAAATATTTAGGATACGTCTTTAAAAAAGAGAAAACAAAGATAAAAATAAATTTGTTAAATTTTTTATTTTAAAATTATATAGGTGGTTACATTAATCGCAGTATTATCAATACAATAATGCCTATGATCAATATAACGATCCATGGAAAACCCCAGAACTTAAGACAATCTTCCCAATCCCAGTATTCTTCTCCTTTTAATTTTTCTCTATCCGTCATTCTATCCTCCTTAGATGGCAAGTATTCCTAAAAAGATTATAACCAGGATTAACATCATGATCAACCCAGTAAGCCAGAACTTTATAATCTCTCCCCAAGACATTGGTTGCATTTATATTCACCTCTTTTTATCTATTTAAAAGCTCATTGGGTACTCTTCCATCCATAAACCAGTTATATAAGCTTTAGCATATATATCAACAGGTGTCTCTATCGTTAACGTGTCTGTACCAAGCATCTCTTTTAATGGTGATGGTAATTCTATAGTTATAGGTAGACCTTTAGCTATTATTATTTCAGTACCAGCATAGTTCTTCTCGAACACCTTTCCGAATATATCGTTGATCAGTCCTATAAGCTGTGGATTGTCTATATAATCCATCGTCTCTAATACAAATTCAGATGTTGCAGGATCGCTTACTAAGGTATTTGCCATAATCCCAGCAGCTTCAGGATCCAAGTATGCCATCAAATCGTTTGCAATTGCAGGATGATCGTTGAATAACATATTGACAGAGGTTGCTAATGGCTTAGGATCCATCCCCCCTACCAAGTTAGACAAGAATTTCGGATTATCATTCAAAAGTGTATTGACAGATGCTGCCAATGGTTTTGTATCAAGTTTACTTACTATATCTGATAGAAGTGCTGGGTTATCTGCTAGTAATGTATTTGCTATCTTTCCTATCGGCTCAGCGTCAAGGTTTCCGACCAATTCAGAAGAGAATCCACTTATGGTATCAACATTCTTATCCAACGTAGAGTTAAGCATATTCGTTAATGCTTCCGTATCCAACCTGTTTAAAAACGTATTCAAGAATTTAGATAGATTATCCACTCCTAGATCTTTAATTATCGTATTTACGGCATCAGCAGATGCTTTTGCATCCATTCTTGATATAAGGTCGACTAATAATCCTGATATAGTATCAGGGTGTGTACTCAATAGATAATTTGTTAAATCTGCTGCAATATCTGGCGGTACCAATTTTAATCCAATATCGATTGTATTTCCTATGACTCTTTCTAAAAATCCATTGCCTGAATTATCACTCTGTGCGACAGCAACCATCAAGATAGGATTTAAAAGACCAAACAACAAAACAACCACCATGATGGTGGCCGATGTTTCTTTTATACTCATTGTATTCCTCCGATTGTATTACAAATATATTGTTCTATATTAATTGTTAATAAAGGTTTTTATTTAACTAAATTTAACAAACTATTAAAAATTATTTTTAAATAATAAAAGATTTTTGTAAAAGATATGATAAAAATACAAAGAGAGGATTTTTCTATAGACGATGTAATTAATACAATGAAAAAAAGGAGCATAGGCGGATTTGCAATATGGTTAGGCGTAGTTCGGGATGATAATATAAAAGGACTCCGTATAACCCCGATAGATTTAACAGAAAAGGTTTTCAACGAAATAGAAGAAGAAGCGTTTAAAAGGTTCGATGTAGAGTTGATAAAGATAATACATCGTATCGGTGACCTTCTTATAGGTGAAAATTTATTGTTAATAGTATGTGGTGCGCCACATCGACGGGGAGCTTTGAATGCATGTACGTTTATATTAGAAGAGATTAAAAAAAGATTTCCATTCAAAAAGGAAGAGATCCCAAAGGGTGTTTAAGATGGGTAGAAGTGAGTTGTAGAATAAGTAAGTAGTTATAGAATCTGTTGGATTATAATAGATAGTGATGATAGGCAGATTTTTAAATATTGTAATAATACAGAAGACATCGTATTAACGATTTAAACTTTATATTCTTTTTATCTCTTCTTCTATCTCTCGATTTTATCTAAATATCTAGAGCATCAATAATCTTTAAGTAAGCAAAACCAACATATTTACATTTATGAGTATTTTAGCATAAAGGTGCTGTGTTGAATAATTCATGGAGAGCGGTAAAATAAATCCTTAAAGACATAAAGAAGCATTGTGATTATTTCTTCTGATTAGAGAAGTATATTTTTGATTGTAAAAAGAGGAAGAGATAATGGTTTTCAAAATTAATTAGCCAACACAGCACATAAAGGAGAAGTTATTTAAAGGCAACAATCGTTTCTTTCAAGATTTGATAAATGATGTTGATTTTTCATTTATTGTATAAAATGGATCGATATAAAGATGAGAAGTAAGAAAAAAAGAGATGAAGGAATATTTTCATTTTATTTAGGGATATTTGGAAATATAGCTCTTTTTATATTTAAGTTTATCATCGGAATGTTTTCAGGGAGTATAGCATTAATCAACGACTCTTTTCACTCGTTATCCGATTTTTTATCTACGATCATTGCATACGTAGGATATATAACCTCAATCAGACCTGCAGATAAATCTCATCCTTATGGTTATGAAAAAGCCGAATCGATAGCTGGTTTTATCGTTGCATTATTCTTGTTAGGTATAGGTATATCATTAGCATATAACTCTATAACAAATATTACTACAAAACAACCAAAAAGCATAGCTCTCTTTGCTGTAGCAGTTTCTATTGTAAGTAAAGAGATTATGGCGAGATACTGTTTCTATATTGCAGATAAACTTAATAGCCCTGCTATTAAAGCAGCCGCATATGAACACAGAAGCGATGCTTTATCTTCTATAGTGGCATTTGTTGGTGTTTTAGGTGCTATTTTAGGTATCTATCTTTTAGATTCTGTAGCTGGGTTTATACTTGCCGTCATGATCTTTTATTATGGTATAAAGGTATGTAGGGAAAACGTAAATATATTAATGGACAAATCTCCCTCTCAGGAGATAATAGATCTGGTTAATAATGAGATAAAAAATATACCTGGCGTTTTAGGCGTTCATAGACTAAGAGCAAGACGTATGGGTAGAAATTTTATAATCGATATGCATATCGATGTAGATCCGTCTATCTCGCTAATTACTGCACACAAAATATCGCATGCGGTAGAGAAAAAACTAGAGGATTCGGGTAGGATAGCATCTGTCATAGTACATGTATGTCCATCCGGTATTAAAATAGGAGAAGAAGATTGATTAATAGATTTATCTTTAAGATAAAATTATAAATGTATTAAATAGCCGGAATTTTATAGTGATTTAATATGTCCAAGAAGATAGGAATTCTTACGATGGAAGGAACCAATTGCGAATATGAGACTTTTTTTGCATTTAAAAGACTGAAAGGAGATGCTGAGTTAGTTCATATAAAACAGATACTTGGAGAAGTAAAGAATGAAAGGTCTATAGGCGATTACACTTGTATAATAATACCAGGCGGATTCTCTTCAGGGGATTATATCCGTGCTGGTGCCATCTTTGCATCGCGATTGAGCAAGATAAAAGACGAGATTATAGAATTTATAGAAGAAGACAAGTTGTTAGGAGGAATATGCAACGGATATCAAGTTTTAGTAGAGTTGGGTGCATTACCTGCCACTAAAAAGACGATATCGGATGAAAAAGAGGTGGCTTTTATAATAAATAGTTCAAATAAATTCGAATGTAGGCCTACGCTGGTAAAACACGTGAATAATGGCAAGTGCCTATTCACTAGAAAATATAAAAAAGATGATGTGTTGTTATTTCCGAGCGCACATGGGGAAGGTAATATTGTTTTTAGGGATGAAGAGACCTTAAATAGATTAATTTCAAACGATCAGATAGTTTTTAGATATGTAGATGATAAAGGGGATTATTCTGGTTATCCTTGGAATCCAAATGGTTCTATATTCAATATTGCAGGAATATGCAACAACAAAGGGAACGTTTTTGGTCTCATGCCCCATCCTGAACGAGTTTTTTATCGTTATATGCATCCTGATTGGACGAGAAACAGAGATATAGATCGTGGAGATGGACTCCTTTTTTTTAAATCTATTATCGATTATGTTGAGAGATATTAAATATGGTATAAAAAGTAGTTGGATTAGGCGAAAAGAAGAGATCCTTTCAAAATTTGATGAAAGTCTAAAAGAAGGATTGATAGATGATAGGATACTTCCAACTTTAAATCTGATAAATGGGTTGCCTCATTACTATACCGTATCGAGTTGCTCTGGTAGAATTATAATCCTTGATCTTCCAGAGGTGGGGGATAAAAAGAGTGCAGTATTCCGGGGAAGATGGCATAGATGTGTGGAAAAAAATGAGGTATTAAACGCTATAAGCGAATGTACCAAAGAAGGATGGTTTATATTAAATCCACCAATAATCCATGTGATATCCGACGATATTATAAATGCGGAAAAGATCCTATCGATCGCCATAAAATGTGGTTTTAAAAGATCTGGGATAAAATCTATCAAGAGAGATAAGATAACAGTAGAGATAAACAGCACCGAGATGATTGAGACGATAATCTCTAAAAATGGTTATGTTCTGGCCGATGATTATTATATTATTACCTTGGTAGAATACGCAAACAAAAAATTTTGTAGGTTTCAACAGAAGATAGAAAGATTGAACGTAAGACTCTACGAGTTATACACAATCCATGATTAATGATATGCTTTTAAAAAAAATGGAATATTTTCGATAATCTATACAGATAGATACAAATATAAACATAAAAGTAAAAAAAATAAACCGATAGAGTTATTATTTAACAAAGAATATGTATCATATGAAAGAGGATACAAATATGGGGACACATCATAAACTAATAATCGGCAACTGTATGGAGATGTCTGAAATTCAAGACAAAAGCGTCCATCTTGCCGTAACATCTCCACCTTACTTTAATGCTCCTTTTGATTACAAGGAGTTATTTAAAAACTATGATCAATATTTAGAGCTTCTTCGAAGAGTCTCAAAAGAACTATTTAGAGTTTTGGCGGAAGGAAGAATTTTCGTTCTAAACATTGATGATATGTTAATTAATGGTGAGAAATTTCCAATTGTTGCAGATGCGACAAAAATCTTTCAAAATGCAGGTTTTAGATATAGAGATAGAATCATTTGGAAAAAGCCAGAGGGATATTTAAGAATTAGCAGAAGAAGCGGTGTTATTTTACAAAACCCCTATCCTATGTATTTTTATCCGGATAATCTTTTGGAGAGTATTATAATTTTTCAAAAAGGTAAATTTGATTACAAATCTGTCCCTAAAGATATTAAAGAAAAATCAAAAGTTGATATAAAAGAGATCCAAGACAAAAAATGGTATATGACTTTGTGGGAAATGACGAATGTTCTTCCAAATCAGGTTTTAGAAAAGGACATAGCGGCATTTCCAGAAGAATTGCCATACAGGGTCATAAAATTATTTTCTTATGTGGATGAAACTGTTTTAGATCCATTCGTTGGTTCTGGAACAACTATGAAAGTAGCCAGACAATTAGGAAGAAACAGTATAGGAATTGAGATCAAAAAATCACTAATTCCTATAATAAAAGAAAAAATCGGTTTTAATGGGCAACAAAGTTTATTCAAAAATGATGATACTTTTGAATTGATAGAAAGAGAGAAAGGATGGATAGAATGAATAGCATAACTGCAAAAATCAAAGGCATAAAATACACTCCTCTTTTATGTAGAAAGTTGCATACCTTCAATTTTAGCGATTTGGATAAAGCACTCTCAAAAGAAGCAACATTTATTCTAAAGATTGACGATAAAAATCAAATCGCTGTAAGTTGGTGGGTATCTGCAAAAAGAACAAGGTCGTATCCGTATGCAAGAGTTTATGACTCATTATCTTTTGCTGGTAAAAAGGTAACGATAATTCCGATCGTCAAAGATGAAGGCAAAGATGGTGATAGAGATTTTTTGCAATGGGATACAGTTTCGTTAATGAGTTTGCTCGGTGTTTATGTAATAATTGCTTATTATAACGATGCTACCAAAAAATCAAGATATGAAAATAAGATAACAGAACAGAGATTTGACATTGATTATTTGAAAAATCAGATAAAGGAACTGCTTTCTTATCAATCTGATGCATTACATTGGAATTTATCGCAAATTGATAATATTGCTGAAATTGGAAAGAAAGCATTAGATTCTTACATTAAAATTTCTCAAAAATTAGGAGTCGAGATGCACTCAAAAGAATCAGCAGAAAAAAGAATAGCCGAACTGAAAAAAGGTAAAAATACATTTATGGAGTTATCCAGAAATCTCGCAAAAATGGCCCAAAAAAGGGAAAGTGTAACAATACAACCCAAAGAACATTTAGAAGGGATAAAAGGCACAATAACGATAACCAATTATCTTGGTGGAAATTATTACTTTACTTCTGATGAGGTTGAGTTATACGATAAAAATATTTATCTGATTGATGCAAAACATACCAAAGAGAATAAACTTCCATCTTTAGAGGATATTAAAGATGGGCTGTTAAAGATGATTCTTTTTACCAATCTTGAAGATGTAAAAATTGGCAATGAAAAATTTACTCCTATTCCAATATTAAAACTTACAACAGCAGAGACATTCAAAATTGTGGATATGAATAAATCCCAGAAAGAAATGTTTGAGGTTTTAAAGAAAGAAGCACAAATAAATAATTTTAATATATTACTTAACAAACATAAGATTTTATAGAAGGAATAGATCAAATGACTACTAAAAAAGATCCAAAAACAATTTCAGAGAAAATATTTAGCCGGGCTAGTAATTCAGATGTTTTTGCAGGAGATTTCGTGTATGCAAAGGTTGATAAAGCTATGATGAATGATATAACAGGACCTCTGGCAGTTAAGGCGTTTTATAAAATAACAGATAAGGTTTTTGACCCTGGTAAGATAATCATTGTATACGATCATCAATCCCCTGCAGACTCTTTGAACGCAGCAGAAAATCATATATTGCTCAGAACTTTTTCTAAAAAGCAAGGTGTCGTAAACTATGATATAAAAGAGGGAGTATGCCATCAGGTAATGCCTGAACATGGCCATGTAAAACCTGGAGATCTAATAATAGGAGCAGATAGCCATACATGTGCTTATGGATCGCTAGGAGCATTTTCTACAGGTGTTGGTTCTACAGATATGGCTGCTGTTTTAGCAACAGGAAAACTCTGGTTTAAAGTTCCAGAGACGTTTCAAATAGAGCTGATGGGAAATATGCCAAAAGGTGTTTATTCTAAAGATATAATCCTGCATATAATCGGCAAGATGGGGTCGTCTGGGGCAAGGTACAAAACAGTAGAGTTTTGTGGTGATACGATAAAAGAGCTTACCATCAGCGATAGGATGACTATATGCAATATGGTAATAGAGATGGGTGGCAAATCAGGCATTATCGCTGCGGATAAGATAACAGAGAGATACATACAAGAGCGTTTGGGCAATTTTAAACTGGATCCGTATTATAAAACAGATGATTCTGCCAATTTTAAAAGGTTTGAATTTGATATCTCCGATCTATCTCCACAGATCTCTTGTCCACACAGCGTGGATAATGTTAAACCCATCGAAGAGGTGGAAGGGACAAAGATAGATCAAATATTTATCGGATCTTGTACCAACGGTAGATTTGAAGATTTTAAAGTAGTATCTGAGCTGATGGGTAATAATAAGATAAACAAGAATGTTAGAGTTATAATAATTCCTGCTTCCCGAACGGAGTATCTAAAATTATTAGATACAGGATTGATAAATCGGTTTATAAAGGCGGGCGCGTTGGTTGAGGCACCTTGTTGTGGACCTTGTTTTGGTGGAAGCTTCGGGCTTTTAGGCGATGGTGAAGTGGGACTTTCTACGTCTAACAGAAACTTTAGAGGCAGACAAGGAAGTGCTAATGCCGAGATATATCTCTGTTCACCGGCGGTCGCTGCAGTCTCAGCAATAAAAGGTGAGATTACAGATCCAAGGAGGTTTAGATCATGTTAAACCCTAACGAGACGGCAATGATCGTCGAACATATGCAGAACGACTTCTGTGAAAGAGGTGGGGCTTTATATATAGATGAAGTGGAAAGTATATTAGAAAATGTAAAACGAGCATTAAAAAAGGCAAGAGATTCTGGTGTAACTGTAGTATTTACGAAAGACTGGCATAGGAAGGATGATCCTGAGTTTAAAATCTGGCCTGAACATTGTGTTAAAGATACATGGGGATCTGATATAATAGAGATACTATCAAAGAAAGAAGATGAATACGAAGTAAAAGGGAGAAGATACAGTTCTTTCTATGCTACAGATCTCGACCTATTTTTGAGAGAGTTAGGGATAAAGAATGTTGTGATATTGGGCGTTATGGCAAATATCTGCGTTCTTCATACCACAGCAGACGCTTCTATGCTGGGATATCGTACCATAGTCTTATCAGACTGTGTTAAATCTCCATCACCTTATGAGGAAAAATATGCCTTATACCATATGAAAAACGTTTTCAATACAGAGATAATAACATCGGACCGTTTAAAATTTGATTAAGAATAAAAATTTGTTTCAAGGAAAGACTTCACTATTTAATGATATTTTTATTCTCAAGCCAAAAAGATAGCTTTATTCCTAAAATTGAGACTAATAAACATCCAATGATCGATATAATCAGAATTTTTAGTGCCGTTGGTTGAGTATAACTTCCATAATTTTCTAATAATATTATATATCTGCTCATACCCCATAATATTATACCTATAGCCAGAGCAAAAAACGGAAATACTAATTTTCTTCCAAATTTACCTTCTTTAAAGTAATAATCCAGTATGCTTCCTATAATCAAAAAAATGGCACCAACGACAAACCACCATATAGAAGAACTGATGAACATCATCACAATAAGCAGAGTACTGCCTGAAATATCGATCGTCGATATAGCGCCTTGAATCAATCCCATGAAAAATAGTATAATGCCTAAAACATAGATTACGAATGGCACCCTACCCTCAATAAAAGAGTCACTTATAGATTTCCAAAACGATTCAAAGTATACACTCCAACCATAATTTATAGATAAAATATAAATTGCCAATACACAGATCACGCCTCCAAATGCAAGCTCTTGTCTCCCAAATAATAGAGATATTCCATAAACAAGCAAAATCAAAGCAATTGGAACAAAAACTCTTTTAGTAATTTTTGGATCCATAAAAAGTTTTTTCAGAATATAATAAGCACTCTCTATATTTTTAGCCTGTTTTACAATAATTCTTTTTATATAATCTATTTTTACCCTTGATTCTATTATAGGGAGTATAAACTCGTCTTCTATCCCATCTGAGACAAGAATAACACTTTCTATATCATATTCCTTTAATATACTATCAAGCTGATCCTTTATCTTCTTATCTGATTTATACCCAACATCCTGATCACCGGCTATCGTAATCAATATTACATCTTTTTCATCATTTACCAGCTCATCATAGATCTTGATAGCCCCATATAAAGCATTTAAGTCAGACTCTTCTGGATCTGCGAGCCCTAACCTCTCTGCAAGAATTAAGTTGTTCTCTCTTCCGATTACAGGTGTTTTAAACCCTGCCTTGATACCTATATCGTCATCACGATCTATACATAAAATCGCAACGCTCATTATCTTTTAGTCGTAATAATTTCTCTGAAATAATAGAATATCGTCTGTGGTAATCTTTTCTCCTCGTTTGAAATTTTCAAAGACACTTTCTGTAATTTTGTTAGCTCTATATCTTTCACGTTCTTTTTTAGAATAAGTTTTCTTTTTATTTAAAGAGTTTATTATCTCCTCAAGATCTTTTAAATCCTTCTCGGCTGATATATATTTATGATGATAATAATCAGCCATCTTTTGTGCATTGATAAAAGCATCGTGTAATACGTCCGCCTCGTTTCGTATAGCTTCTGCTTCCTTGAAAGAGGTTATCATTTCTTGATGAAGTTCCTGTGCTTTGCTTACATCTTCGGATAAAATCTTGTTATACTGATCCAGTTCATTTTTAATGTTTTTATAATTGCTTAATAAAGATTTTAGCTCTTCGTTATCTTCTATCTCTTTTCTTCTTTGTGAATATTCATTCTCTAGCTCACTTATTCTCTTTACTACCCCTCGCTCTTTTTCAATTGTCATGACTCTTGTCTGTTGCTCAAATTTGAGCCGTTCTATCTCTGTTTTAATCTGATTAATATCCTTTCCATCCATATTATTTACATTTTTAAATTTATCAATCTTTTTTGAAACAACGCTCAATTCCTTTAACAGATCATACTTTTTATTTTTATACATCTGTACTTCATCATTGACTTTATCTCTATCCTCTCTCAAATTTTTTGCCTTTTTTAATAATTCTACTCTCCTTTTGTTCAATTCGTCTCTTTTTTCGGCATATATTCTTTTTTCGGCATTATATTGATCTCGTTTTCGTTTGAAAGTTTCTAATTCAATTTCAAGTGCTTTTTTATGTTGAATTAAATTATCAATAACTTTTTGCTGCTCTCTCTCTAAGAAAGGGATAATTTTAGTTAGATTCTTGTCTCTTATGATTATGTCGGCTACTTTATTCAAAGATGGTACAGCATTAAACGCTATTGATAAACCAGCTATCTTAAATAATTCTATATCGTTTGCTCCATCTCCAACAACGATACATTCTTCCGGAGATATTCCCTCTTTTTTACAAAGATCTTCTAATATTCTATCTTTAAACTCTCCAACAATAGGCTGTCTTAATTTCCCCGTTACAACGCCGTTTTTCATTATAAGATCGTTAGATATGATATAATCTGCACCTAACAACCTTCCAAAATAATCTGCAGCGATTTTAAAGCTACCTGTTATGATAGCTACCTTATAATCTGCTTTTTTAGCCTCTTGTATAACCTCTTTTACGCCAGGCATCAATGGAATGTTTTTTATAGCCTTGATTAGATCCTCCTCTTTCAGACCTTTTAACATCCCTACTCTTTTTTTAAGAGCTATCTCATAATTTGTATCTCCGTCCATCGCCTCTTTAGTTATATCTGCAACATCTTTTCCTTTATTAACCATTTTAGCAAACTCATTTATTATCTCGCCATCTATTAAAGTTCCGTCTAAGTCAAATACGATCATTCTCAACTGATGACCGCCCCCATTTTTATTTTTAACATTATCTTGACTAATACCATAATAAAACTCACAATAATTATATCTTTAGTTTAAAAAGATCAAAACTATAAGCATTATCTTTACCAAAATCGAAACAATAAAAGACATTTTGGTATTTTTTCTTCATCTCTGTTACTTCTTCTTTAAGAATAGAAGGTTTTTCTCCTAATAATAACACCCGTTCTATAAATTCTGCCACCATTTTCATCTCTTTCTCTCTCATACCAAGACGGGTAAGCTCCTGTACACCAATTCTTATACCAGATACGTCATCTACATTAGAGTTGACATCTTTTGGAAGCAAATTGGCATTCACAACAATACCAGCATCTTCAAGCTTTGTAGCCGCATCTTTCCCGCTAAATATAGAAGAAATATCTATAACAACCTGGTGAGATTCGGTAAAGCCATGCTTTTTACAGAGTACATCAAATCCACGATTATATAAATCTTTCGCAATATATTTTGCATTATTAACAACTTGCTCAGCATACTCTTTGCCAAAATTTATCATCTCTGCAGTTGTTATAGCCAACGCAGCCAGATGATGAAGATGGTGGTTACTCACAGTACCTGGAAAGACGGCTAAATCGATCTCGTTAGCATATTTTTTCTTGCAAAAAATTATTCCACCCTGAGGTCCTGGAAAAGTCTTGTGTGTCGATGCGGTCATAATATCTGCTCCCTCTCTCAAAGGGTCTTGAAATTTTCCCCCTGCAATCAGACCTAATACGTGTGCAGCATCATAAATAATATCTGCACCTACTTCTCTAGCAGCTTCTACTGCCTCTTTAACAGGATGAGGAAATAAAAACAGGCTTGCTCCGAAGAGTATTATTCTTGGTCTTACCTTTAATATTGTATCTACCATCTTTTCTTCATCTATATTCATTCTCTCGTTATCAAACGGATGATTATATACTTTCAATCCTCTTAAACCAGCAGCAGAATATTTTGCATGGCTTATATGACCACCATCAGATACTTTTAATGAAAGAATCTTATCTCCTGGTTTTGATAGAGCAAAAAAAGCAGATATGTTCGCGTTTACTCCAGATATTGGCTGAACATTCACATATTCTGCTTTAAAAAGTTCTTTACTAAGCTCTATTGTTTTTGATTCTATCTCATCGATGTATCTGCAACCTTGATAAAACCTGTGACCGACCTTGCCTTCTGCGTATCTATGTGATAGATCGGTAATGAGCATACATCTCGCAAGCGGGCTGGTAATATTCTCGCTTGCGATCATCGGAAGGGCATCTCGCCAGTATGATTGATGAGAATTTACTGCATCCAGAATATCTTGGATATTTTTATCAAAGATCTTAATCCACCTAATCATTGAGATACAATACGTAAATTTAAACTTTATCATTGATATAGTGTGTTGAAATATACTTTTTGAATTCTAGGTGAATACAAAAAATAGATTGATATAGAGGTTTTAAATAGTCGACACAACATTTAGAACAGAAGGTTCAAATAGCCAAAAAAAGGAGAGCAAACTATGCGTAAATTAAGCCTATAATTTTGAAATTATGCAAACTTGAGTCAACCTTTCGGAAGAATACCTTAAGGACGCTTTTTTATTTTTTGATCTTATCTTTTATAGTAATCTTTTTATTTCTGCCGGTAGATCTCATTAATCCTATTCATAAACCTTTTTTTAATAGCTACCGGATCCAAAGGAATATTAGGTACGTCTTTATTACCTGGTTTTATGATAATATGGACCAGTTTTGCACCTTTCACCTCTTTTAATTCGTTAAGAACAAGATTAATATCATCTTTTGTAGAAACCTTCCAAGTGTTTTTAATACCAAAAGATTTAGCTACTAGCTCTAGATCTATGGTACTGTATGCGGATGTAACCTGGTCTCCAGTAGATCCATGTACTCCATTATCCAAAAGAAATATTGTTAAGTTTGGCTGATAATTAGCAGTATCTATCAAGGCGTTAGGATTCATAAGAATGCTTCCATCTCCATCAAGAGATATAGTCTCTCTATCCAAATAAAGTGAAATACCAAATCCAATACTCGATGCAAGCCCTAAACTCCCCAACATATAAAAATTGGTCGGCTGATCTTTGATAAAGTATAACTCTTTGCTAGGAATCCCTATATTAGATACAACCGGTTTTTCATTAAAATACTCGGATAAAATAGATATTGCATCATACCGAGTCATCTCGGGTTTTTTTACTCGACTTTTGTAATTAAGTGATACGTTTATCTCTCTTTCAGGTTTTTGCTCTCTTTTGTTGAGACTCAACATCTCGAGATCAGTTTTTTTAGAATCTTCCCAAACTTTAGGGGAGATTAATGTAACATACGGTGTATTATTATCATACGCATCTCTTATAGCATCTTTAATCTTATCTATATCGTTTATATTATTTATTGTTTCGTAAGGTATATTTGCAGCAGTTAAAATTGCTGGAAGAGCCCGCCCAAACGGTATTTGAGCTTGAATTTTCTCATTATAAACACCTCGCCAGCTTGCCAGTATCGGCAAAGGTATCTCATAAGTCTTGCAGAGAGACATAATAGCATTAATAGAGTTGCCTAATCCTGTACTTTGAATTACCATTGCGCAGCGCCCTCCTGCAAGATGTACCCCAGAACATATCCCTATTCCGTTCTCTTCTCTCGTTAATTTTATCTCTTTGAAGAAAGAAGGTAGAAGCCATAGCAAATTTTTGATTTTTTCGCATGGTAAGGTGGCAACGTATTCTATTCTCTCATCTTTCAATATCTGAATCACATATCGTTCTGCATTTAGATTGGAAAAATTTTCTTTCATACTCTATTCTTACCTTTAACTTATAAAATCTTTATCCGTATCTTCATACCGTTTTATAACACCATTTACCATTATAGGAACTATATCATACATATTTATATTGGATATGAACTCTATATCCTTTAAATATCCGATACTACTCAAATATCTTGCATTTTTAGAATTGGATAAGCAATCTTTTAAAAATTCGTAATTTATTGAAATATCATCGTTTAAAAAGGCATATATAGAAAATACGAGCGATAAATCTTCTGTAAATCCGTTTCTTCCACCGACAGCCATTAAATTAATCTTAACATCCTTATAAAGGCTAGATAAAAGATCGACCGTGGCAAACATATTCAGCGTAGACGAAAATATGAAAATCCCACCTGTATTAGCCAGCTTCTTTGTTGTATTCGTCGTCTTTAACGCAATTTTTGTATAATTTCCTTTGCTTATCGCATCCAACAGCTCGACAGGAGAATTATTTATATCAAATTTTGGAAGTTTTAAACCTTTGTATTCTCCAACTAGCAAAAATCCTTCATTTTTTAATTTTAACAAATCTTTCTCATTATCCAAAAATATTATCTCGTCTATTTCATTTGCCAATGCTGTGATTATAGTACTCGATGCCCTAAGAACGTCTACAATCACGTTTAATCTATTTTTTTTAGGATAACCTATCGTTATCGATAAATTATCATCATAATCTGCCGAATGTATCACCCCTAAACCCCCGTCGCAAAGTTTCCAACCCAAGAATATCATCCGATCTTATGTTACCGAGATTTACATCAGGTCCAAAATTAAGGATAAAATATACCTGTTGATTCTTTAACGGTGCCTCAAAGAGGATGTTTTCCAGCCCGATACCTGTTACTAGATCTTTTACCATATCCTCTTTTATATTTCCATTCTGGTCGAATACACCTATCCCTTTTCCCCCCTCTCTTGCTTCTATTATAATTTTAGATACACCTAATTCTATATCCATCTTTGCTTCGTCTATTCTTTGTTTCATTGTTAGTTTTATATCTTTTTCTGGATCTTTTTTACCAATCTCGGCGAATACATTAAATTCCAACTCTTTAGCTTTTTTAATATACTTCTCTTTGTCTTCTTTTGAGATCTCGGTTATTCCAGAAGATATCTCTAACAGAGTAAGACCAATTTTTTTTGCATAATTCAGGAATTGGTCAAATTTGTTTAAAGAATGTGCTATCTCAAATAATGTACCTCCATTGCTCACCAATATCCCATTCTTCGTGTAAAGTTTTATCCTTTCTTTGATCTTTTCCTCAGAACAAAATCTAGGAGTACCCCATCCAAGTTTTATAATATCGATATAATCTGCATACTCCATTAGATCTTTTGCGGCATTAAATCCCATCCCTTTATCTAATACCATTGTAATACCTTTATTTCTCGGTTTTTCCACTCTATCAATACTATCCAAAAAATCAAAAGCTTTTTTCATAAGGTTGGTATCTTCTATTTCACAATGATTCTTAAGTTTTTTCTCTATCTTAAATTTAAATTTATCTTATTTTATTCTTATATATATTGCGATCATATTACGATCAACTTTGCAGTATATTATCAAAAATTTCTAATTAAAATGGATAATTATAAAAAGACAAGAACGATAAATGTTAAACCAGACCATGAGATACGAAAAATTACTTAGAAAGGATATGGCTAAACAAAGAATAGAAATACTATTCAATCTGGCTGAAAAAATATATCCACAATCTATGTCTCTTGCAAATCGTTATGTAGAGATCGCAAGGAACATTTCAATGAGATGTAATGTTCGATTGGATAAGAGAGAACGGAGGAAGTTTTGTCATCATTGTTACAGCTTTTTAGTTCCGAGTGTAAATTGTCGTGTAAGGCTTCGTGGAAGGTATGCTGTTGTAACTTGTCTCAACTGTGGTAATCATATGCGATACAGATATAAATAGAAAGTTAATTATTTTAATTATTAAAGTTGAAAGATATTACAAAATGGAATGATCAAGATGGAATTGACTATATTTGAAAATATATTGCTAAAACCGAACTCCGAAGTTTTTTCTGATCCTATAGATGTGTTTTACTTTGACGAGATGTCTATAATAGTTAATTATTTTATTGAGGAAGATCAGGATGACAAATTTATAATCGATATTTATAACCACGAGAATGAAGAGTTTGTGCAATATTATCGTATAGACAGCAATAGAAGAATAGGTAAAAAAGAGATAGTTGATGCTAAAAAGACTGGAAAGAGTATTAAAAAACCAAAAACAAGAATTGGTACTTCTATCGGTCTGTGGGGAACGGATAAAATAAAGATAAAATTAATCAATGAGGGCTCTAATAGAGATATAAAACTGGTAAATCTAATATTGATCTTTTAAAAGGTATAGGAACAATATTAATCAATATTTATTTTATAAAATCTTATTATTGATTTGAACATTTAAAATTTTTAATTATAATCCAATATTTTCATATCTAATGATCGCATTCGATATCTCATCTTCCTTGTTATATGCCTCCTCTTCAAAGGATATCCTTTGATATGCTATTATAAAGCTCTTATAAATTATTAAATTTCGTATAAACTCTCCTATATATCTCAAAAGGAACAAAATCATGCCATTTTTTTTATATTGTTCTACATGAGCCAATTCATGAGCTATTAAAAGGATAGCACTTGGATCGTTTTGATTTAATGATTTGGAGAGATAAATCCTCTTACCAAATGTTATTGCACTTGCATCAAACAATTTTAATATCAATCCTGCAAAGATTGATACCCCATCTATCAAAACTATCTCGTCTAGATCTAGGTCGATAAAAAAGGGTTTTAACAAATCTTTTATCTCATCAGAAATAATCTTTCCCATATAGCCTTAAAAATTAATATAAAAAATTAAAAAAATATTGTAAATAATTTTTTAGATCGTTTCTTGCTTTATAATTTTATTTTTTTCAGGAGAGGCACCAGTTTTGTCGATTGCATCACGTTTCCTTTTATAGAATACTTCTTCTGCATAAAGCCTTTCATCGGATCTTCCTCTCCTTTCATTACTTTTATCCAATACGAGCCATCAGCAATTACCGTAAAGATCGGGTTTTCTATCTTTCCATCAACAAACTCTGCCTTTGTACCTGCGGAATCAAATGCTACCGAAAACTGTTCTCCATCTATCTCAAAACCGATACTCTTTCCTGCCCATCCTTTAAAAGATGCTTTTGTTGCGTCATCCAGTTGGTTAGCCGCATCTGCAAATTTTTTTATCATGTCTTTTACTTCACTCATTTAAGTCACCTGTTAAATATCTTTTAACTACTATTATTTATAGATTTTGATAAGCTTCAACCTTTTTATATTAGAAAGATTATATTGTAAAGATAAAAATTGAGAAATAAAATGAAAAGAGAGAACGGTTTTCTACTTCTTTATGGAAGTAGCTACTCTGATCAAAATATTTATTATATGACGAAATTTTTATCCAACGATCCATTTTTATGTATCGTATCCAACAATTTTAAGAGAAAATTTGTCTATTTACCTGAGATGGAGATAGATAGAGCAAAAAAAGAGGCGAAATTTGATAAAATAAGCAGCTACAATAATTATAACTTGGATGAATTATTTAAAAAATATAAAGATGCTGATGTTGCATTCGGAAAGATGATAACAGACATTCTGCATGAAGAAGGTATATATATCGTCTCTGTTATGAGGAATTTTCCATCTTTTTTGTATAAGATATTAGAAAAAGAAGGCATCTCTATAGATACAATAAAAAATCCATTTGAAATGATAAGACGAAAAAAAACAAAACAGGAGGTAGAATATATTTTAAAAGCACAAAAAGCTGCAGAAGATGCTTTAATTACTGTTAAAAAAATATTAGAACGATCAATTATCAAGAAAGATTATATTTATTATAACCATAGCAGATTAACTTCAGAATATATTAAAGCTGTCATAGAGAAGAGACTTTTAGATAACGATGCCTTTTGCGAAGGACTCATATGTTCTTCTGGTGTAGATTCGGCCGATCCTCATTCTGTCGGAAGAGGACCCATAAAATGTGGAAAACCTATCGTTATAGATATCTTTCCTAGATTAATGACTGAAAGGTATTTTTCAGATATGACAAGAACTTTTGTAAAAGGTGAGGCGGACGATAGATTTATAGAGATGTATAACGTGGTATTAGACGCTCAAAATATAGCTTTTAAAATGCTAAAACCTAATGCGAGTTGTAGGGATATTCATCTATCCGTCTGTGAATATTTTGAATCTTTGGGATACGATACAATAAAAAAGAATAAAAAAATAAATGAAGGTTTTATTCATACCACTGGGCACGGAGTTGGTCTGGATATCCATGAGCCACCATTTATAGGAGATAATGACAATTTTTTGATCGAGGGAGACGTTGTGACGATAGAACCCGGCCTTTATTATAAGAATATTGGTGGTATTAGAATAGAAGATATAGTATTCATAAAAAAAGAAGGTTTCGTTAACCTGTCAAATGCAAGCAAAGATTTTGTTATACCATAGGGTGATTTGATTGAAAGAGGAGGATGAGATTTTAGATAAATACAGAGAGGCAGGCAAGATATTATCGTCTGTCGTGAACGATGCGGTTAAATTAATTAAACCTGGTGAGAAACTCTTATCAGTAGCTACGTTTCTAGAAGAAGAAATTGAAAGAAAAGGGGCAAATCCGGCTTTTCCATGTAATTTATCGTTAAATGATGAGGCGGCGCACAGAACACCTTCTTTGGAGGAAGAGACCGTCTTCAACGATGAGGTTGTTAAGTTAGATGCCGGTGCACATATAGATGGCTATATTGCAGATATGGCAGTAACGATAGATTTATCTGGAAAAGCGGAAGATTTAAAAAAATCTGCAGAAAATGCATTGAATGAGGCGATAAAGATTGTTCGTGCTGGTATAACCACTAAAGAGATATCCCGTGTTATAGATGAGACTATATCGAGTTATGGGTATAAACCAGTATCAGATCTGACCGGTCATGGTTTAGAACAATACAATGCTCATGCTGATCCCAGCATACCCAACAAACGCATTAAAGATGGTGTTATTTTAAAATCTGGGCAGGTAATAGCTATAGAACCATTCGCAACAGATGGTATCGGAAAAACAAAAAAAAGCAGTTCTATAGAGATTTATCAATTAATCAGGCCTAAACCTGTAAGGCTTGAGAGTATGAGACAGATAATGAATGAGATAGAGAAAAAATACAAGACGTTACCTTTTGCAAGAAGATGGTTGAGTTCTTCCTCCGATCCATTGATCAATAGATTAGTAAACGAAGGTATATTACATCCTTTTAATCTTTTAAAGGAGAAGAGTGGAGGGTTAGTCGCGCAGGCGGAACATACTATGATCGTGTTAGAAGATGGTTGTGAGGTAACGACAAGAATATTGTAAATATGATCTTACTTAATTTTTTAAGCAATCGGGAGGTATTTTGGAATTGAGTAAACCTTCGGTTAATATTGGATTGGTAGGGCATGTAGATCACGGAAAGACCACTATTGTTAACGCGCTTACCAATACTTGGACTGATCGTCATAGTGAAGAGATAAAAAGAGGAATATCTATAAGATTAGGGTATGCAAACGCAACGTTTAGAAAATGCCCAAATTGTGAAGATGGATATACTGTCGAAGAAAACTGTCCTATATGTGGATCACCGACTGTTGAATCAAGAACGGTCTCTTTCGTTGATGCCCCAGGTCACGAGACATTGATGGCAACGATGCTTTGCGGGGCTGCTATAATGGATGGTGCTCTTTTGGTTATAGCTGCAGACGAGCCATGTCCACAACTGCAGACTGAGGAACATCTAATGGCACTCAGTATCGTTGGTATAAAGAACATAGTCATTGCTCAAAATAAGATTGATTTGGTATCTAAAAAGGAGGTTTACGAGAATTATACACAGATTAAAAGTTTTTTAACAAGCATGGGATTTTCTCCGAAAGATATTCCAATAATACCGATCTCTGCACAACAAAAGATAAATTTAGAGTACCTAATCAAAGCGATAGAAGAACATATTCCCACCCCACAACGTAGACTTGATGCCTCGGCAAGATTGTTTATAGCCAGATCGTTCGATGTTAATAGACCAGGTCAACCAATAGAGGATCTAGTTGGTGGTGTTATTGGAGGATCTTTAAGTTTTGGTGTTTTAAAAAGTGGAGATGAGATTGAGATAAGGCCTGGGTATTTTTTAAAATCCGGTAGAAAAGGAAGATGGATACCTTTACGCACGAAAATATGCAAGATTATGTCTGATAAAATGCAATTAGAAGAGGCTACTCCGGGTGGATTGTTAGGTATATCTACTATGCTTGATCCAGCCATAGTCAAGAGCGATGCCCTTGTTGGTCAGGTAGCAGGAGAGGTTGGAACATTACCACCTGTATGGGAAAGATTTTCTATAGAAACGGAGCTTTTTGATAGGGTTATCGGATCCAAAGATGATCATATTGTAGAAAATATTAAAATAGGCGAACCTCTGATGTTGAATGTAGGTACCGCAACAACGGTAGGTATCGTCCAAAAAGTTAAAAAAAATTTATTGGAAGTAGAATTAAAAAGACCTGTATGTGCGGAAGAAGGTTCTAGAATTGCGATAAGTAAAAGAGTTTCAGGGATATGGCGATTGATAGGCGTAGGTAGATTAAAAAATGATGAAAACCTGCCGATATGAAAATCATATTGGACACCAATATCTTCTTGATACCCGGCAAGTATAAGATAGATATATTTGATGAGCTTATAAGGTTAGGATATACCGAATTTATCACAACAGAATCTGTGATACATGAACTTTTAATATTAAGCAAAAAATACAAGAGAAAAAAAGAGATCATGTCAGTGAATGTAGCAATGTCTTTGGCTGATCGTTGTAAAATTATAAAGAGAAAAGATGATATAGAACTTGGACAATTAAAGAAAAATGCAATCGCAGATGATGACATACTATATTTGGCAGATGATATTGGGGCTGTTGCTACTAACGATAAAAAGTTAATCGAAGATCTTAAAAAAAGAGGGATCAAAGTGATTAGATTAAGACAAAAAAAATTTTTAATAGAGGAATAGATTATACATGTATAAAAAGCTCATACTCTTGGACGCAATAAGAGTCCCTCCAGATCGAATATATGGTGATACAAGGACCGCAATTAAAGAAGAGTTAAAAAAGAAGTTGGAAGGGAGGATTGAACAGAACGCTGGATTGATACTGACGATAAATGAGATCTTAGATATAGATAACGGGCATATATTGTTTGGTGATGCAGGGGTATATTTCAACGTTAAGTTTTCTGCCTTGGCATACGAACCGCTCGAGCAAGAGATCGTAGAGGGTGAGGTCATAGATGTCGTGAAATTTGGTATTTTTGTGAATATAGGACCCTTTGATGGTCTTGTACATATTAGTCAGATCTCGGGTGGCTACATTTCGTACGATGAGAAGAATGCCCGATTGATTGAGAAAGATAGCAAAAGGTCTATTACTGTGAGAGATATCGTTCGAGCGAGGATCACAACAGTTAGCATAAACGAATTCGATGTAAGGAGTACAAAGATAAATTTAACAATGAGACAACCCTATTTAGGAAAATTAGAATGGATACAAGAAGAGTTGGAAAAAGATGCCAGCATGCAAGATATGTCATAGGATTATAGAGGGTAATATCTGTCCTTTTTGCCATTCAACCGATTTAAGTAATGAATGGCAAGGATATCTAATAATTATCGATCCTTCCAGATCTAACATATCAAAAAAATTGAATATCGATAGTCCTGGAAGGTATGCTATCCGAGTAAGATGATCGAGTTACCCGAATCGGTTAGACCGTTATTAAAAGATCCTTTTGGTATTTTATATAGAGGAGATGCTGGAGAAGAACTTGAATGCATCTTTAAAGTGAGGAAAGATATCAAAGAATATACCAAATTAATAGTAGTAGGTGATATTACCTCTTACTATTCGTTCATGGCAGATCTTTCGCCGGATCTTTATATCATAGATGAAAGTACCAAACGAGGGTCGGTATCAGAGAATCTAGATAAAATTTTGGAAAAAGAGGAGTATAAATACATTAAAGTTAAAAATCCTCCTGCAATGATATCCAAAGATCTGGTAGATGCGATCGAGGATGGATTAAATAAAAAGACAGGTATTATTGTAGAAGGAGAAGAGGATCTAGCGGTGATACCTGTTATCATTCTTGCACCTATATCTTCTATCGTTCTATATGGTCAACCAGATGAGGGTGTTGTATTGGTAAGGATAGATAAAGATTTAAAGGAGAGAGTTAAGAGTATATTAAAACTTATGAAAGGTTCTGAATTAAAAGATTATTTACTGAGTAGGTGAGATAAAATGGAGATAGAGCTATTGGATAGGAAAAAAAACAAGTTATTAAGCAGAGAAGAGATCAAATTCAAGGTAAAACAAAATGGGCCAACGCCTAAAAAGGATGAGATGGCTAAAAAATTAGCATCACGATTGAACATAGATAACGAGCAACTATTGGTTATCTCTTCGTTGAGATCAAGAAAAGGACTGAGTGAGACTATAGGATACGCAAAACTATATGATGATTTAAATGTCTTAAAAAGAATAGAAGGATCAAAGACAGAGGAAAGATAATAATGGCTATAAATAAGTATTACAATATAACAAAAGATAATAAGATAGAACGTCTTAAAAAGATATGTCCTAGATGCGGAGAAGGTGTCTTTTTATCTGAGCATAAAGATAGATTTTCCTGCGGCAAATGCGGTTATACTGAATATAAAAATAAGTAAAAAATGTCGGATAAATAATAAGCACATATCATAGTCAAATACCAAAGTAACAATGCCGTCTCATAGAGATCAAGGGGCATTCTGTTGATAAATCATCTATAAAACGTAACTCAGTTTTGCCAGAAGATGGATAAAAAGCAATTTTAATTTATTAGGTTCTTAATTATAATATTATTTATATATTTTAAATACTGTATTAAATATTGTGCAGATTAAAACAGTTATAACAGTCTTGGTAGTAATTTTTACTCTTATCCCAGGATTAACTGTAGGAATTTCAGTCTATATGTATGTGGCAGATATGGTTGAAGAACTCAGCAAGAAGGATCTTGAGGAAAGGACTCAAGCAGTTATTCACGGAATGGATGCAATTGATAGGTTGAAGTAAGAGGGAAAATTAAGCGATCAGGAAGCTCTTAAGCTAGTGAAGGATATTTTTATAGGATATGAAGTTGGAGATGAAAGAAATTACAAGGAAGCTTTGCATAAGGGGGAGAGTGGCTTTATCTGGATAATGGACCTTGAGGGGGAACGAAATAGGAAACCGATACTTGGATCTGGAAGGTAAAAATGTCTTTGATACAATCACGGACGAGAAAGTTATTGAGACAGTTAAGCATGAGATTAATACACGGAGCGGTGTTTATGAATCTACCTGGATAGATCCCGTCGCTGGCGAATTCTATCATGAAGTGACCGTTTATGATTTTTATGAGCCTAGAGAGTTGATCGTGGGCAGTGCAATAAATCTTGATGAGTTTACTAAACCTATGAAATTGATAGGTGGTTTTACTCTTATTACACTTGCTATATCGGTAGGAATAGCGTTTTTTATCGAGCATTATTTATCTGTTAGAATTGTTAAACCAGTTACTGAAATTTCGGATGTTGCTAAGAAAATCGATGCAGGCGATCTTTCTTCGAGAATAGAACTTGAAATTGATATAACGAAGTTTGATGCCGTGGGAAAAACCTTTAACAGAATGATTGATACAATTCAGAATAATATAGAACAGCTTGAAGAAGCAATCTCTGTTTTTGGTTCTGTTCTTTCTTCAGTTGCTTCTGGAGATCTAAAAGCAGAGGTTGATCTAAATGCTGTCAGTAGTGAATATTGACAGATTGGAGAGAATATAAACAAAATGATCTCTACTACAAAAGAGCGGGAAGAAGAGCTCAAAAAATTAGAATCGTTTAATCGTGAGCTGGTAAGAAAAGTTCCTGTACCTATGTCTATTTCAGATCCAAACGGAAAACGCTTAGATGTGAACGAGGCATTCGAGCGCTTCCATATGTGTTCAAGAGAAGAAGTGATAGGATCATCAGTAGAAAAATCACATACAGAGGATTCTATATCAGCCATAAGGGAGGCTCTAGAGCGTTGTAGAAAAGAAGAATACTCGAGTTGTGAGGTAGTAAGCATACGTGGGGATGGAGTTGAGATGCCTGTTATTCTTAACTTCTCAGCACTGAAGGATGAAAAAGGAAACGTAACAAATATTATAATGACTGCCACGGATGTAACAGAGCTCAAAAAGAGGGAAAAAGATCAAAAGGATGGTAAACTATCTTGAATCTGTTTTAGAATTTTATCCTGATACTTTATTAGTATTGGATGAAAAAGATACAATCCGATTCATAAGTCCACTTTTTGAGGAAGATTTTGGATACGATATGGATACGTTCAAAAAATTAGATGCGGAAAGATTAATAGAGAAAATTGTCCCGTCTGAAGAGAGGTATATAGTAGAAAATATAAAAAAGTCGATAAAATTGGGTAAGAATACAGAGTATATGAAATATGCAAAAAAGTTTGTAGATGAATACGACAAAAATAAGAGGTACGATGTATGAATCTTATCGGATAACAATATAGATAAATATAGAGGAAAAAATATGAAAGAAGAGATCAAATCTATGTGTGCAAAATGTTTAAAAAATCCATGTTATTCGGATCCAGATGCAAAGAAACCAAAATTTTGTCCGATGATAAACAAGAAAGAAGTAATAGAAGAAGCGATGAAAGAATACAGTGGAGAGTTATTAAAATTTTACCAAGCATCTGCAAAGCAAGAAAAGGATGGATACTTAAGACCATCCGATGTGATCCATCCTATCAAGTGCAGGATTGAAGAGATCATGGAATTTGCGGAGAAGATGGGATATAAGAGGTTGGGGATCGCATTTTGTATCGGGCTAAAGGAGGAGACATCGAATTTTACAAAGATTTTGGAAGATAGGGGTTTTGACGTCCTATCCGTCTGTTGTAAATGTGGTGCGTTTGATAAAGAATACGTTGGTTTGAACGATGAAGATAAGATAGTACCTGGAAGACATGAATCGATGTGTAACCCCATAACACAGGCGGCTATACTTAATAATGAAAAAAGCGAATTTAACATCGTTTTAGGGCTTTGCGTCGGGCATGATTCTTTGTTCTTTAAGTATAGCAATGCGCCAACGACGGTTCTTGCAGCAAAAGATAGATTATTAGGTCACAATCCTCTTGCCGCTCTATACACCCACCACTCTTACTATTTTAGATTATAATCCTCGATAAGAATAACAAAGGAAGATTTTGATATAATATGCAAGGCAATTATGAAGAGCTGACTCGCGACACGTTCACTTACTATGTTACGTCGAATAGTTAGATATTATTAGATTGGAAATCATCAAAAACGTTCATAATGTAATCAGAGACGCTTTTTGCGACCTCTTCTATGAATCCTAAATAAAAATGGTCTGTATCATAGACAATACATCGTTTTTCTCCAGCAGCTTCCTTATATAACTCTAAAAATTCTTCGAAAGGGGCTATGTTATCTTTATTACCGTGTATAAACAATTTTCTATAATATGTATCAATTTTCGCCTCGATATCTCCTATCTTTTTTACTATCGAGATTAAGACGAGAGACTTTATTCTATCATCTACTATATTAGAGACGACAGTCGCTCCAAAAGAGTATCCTACTAAAGATATCTCTTTCCATCCAACGAAATCTATCGCAGATTTAACATCTTTAATTTCACCTAAACCTCCGCTATATTCTGATCTATAATCGATCGCCAATACCGATATACCTTCATCATAAAGGTTTCCTGCTATCTCTACAAGACGCATATCACACCGGCATCCTCCTAAGAGAGGATGAGGGGGGGCAAGAATTACCCCTTTGTCTGAAGACCTCTCATAAAGTGTAGCATGAATTATATCGTTCTCACCTAAAAATTTCAAATCTCGATTAATCATTTTACTCCGAACGAGTTTAATATTATATCCTGATTTAATCGTCCAAAATGGTACACTTCACCCGTTTTTTTATCGTTTACCACGATATTCGCTGGTGCAAATAAGAATTCGTCTATTTTGAAGAAGTCATACCCGGCATCTTTGAATATTTTAGCAAACGGTTTACCGTAGTCTTTAGAATTGATGGATGGAACCTTTGAAAAGACCTCATCGTAACCATCTACAGTTATATAAACAGATCCGTAGTAGATGTTACAATCGTTTGTAACACCCATCGCATCTTTTTTAATAGGAGCTATAGGAGAAAAACCTACACCGTTCTCTACTTTCGTCACATCGTATCCAAACTCGTCAAGTATATGAAGAGCATTCTCTACCACCCGACCAGATATTTGTATAGATCCGACAAGGCTTCTTGTAGGTGCAACTATCGCATAAAGGTTAGACGGATCTATATCACAGGCATCTGCAATGTATCTCATAACATCATCATCTGGCAATGCATCCGCTTCCAAAGCTATAATACCATAATCTGAATCGTCTTCATAATCTATCCGTTCATAAACGTCTTTTGGTTTTAAAGCCAATGCTCTGGCAGGTCCTGAACCCATAGTAGAATAATTACCGACTTTTATGCTCCATCCTGCCTTTTGAGATGCCAAACATGATATAGCAGGATGATTTACAGTTACATTAATAAAAGGAAAAGGTATATCTTTTATCTTATCCATGACGATGTTTGCAGTTCCAAGTCCGCCCATACATATCTCGGTGAACATAGTACCAAGCTGGTAGCTCCCTTTTACGTTTACACCACAATCTATAACTATAGATCCACTTTTCATCTCATTTACTGAAAGATTGAGTTCTTCTTCCCAATCTAACATAGATTCGACTATCTCCAATGCACCTTCGTTTACACTGATCATATTATCTACATCCTTCGTTTTTTACTCCCATTCTATCGTTATACTTATTTTTTCAGGGATTTTTCCTTGTTTAAATGTCTCTTTCTGTATATACGCTGTTTTCATAATTAATGGAGACCCTTCCGTCTCGATCTCCTTGTATCGTATCGTATTTTTAGTCTCTTTCTCCTTTTCTAACGTAATTATTCTCTTATCACTCATAATATATCACTTTTTAAACCGATTAAATATCTCTATCTTTATATAATATTTGCGACTTACATAATCTCAGGTGAAGATATACCAAGAAGGCTTAGAGAATCCTTTATCACAATTCTAAAAGCGTCTACTAAGGCTAACCGTGCAGACCTTAATTCTTCGGTGGCAGCATTAAGTACTGGTACATCCTTATAAAACTGGTTGAATTGTTCTGCCAATTCTCTGGAATAATTGGCAAGGATATTTGGTCTCAGGTTATCTGTAGCCTCTTTTATAATTAAAGGATAACGTGATATGAGTTTTATAAGATCGATCTCGTTTTGATCTCTTAATAGATCAAAATTAGGATTACTGAAATCTCCACCTTTTTTAAGTATGCTACAAGCCCTGGTATGAGAATACTGAATGAATGGTGCCCCTCTTTTATCAAAGTTTAAAGCATCCCGCCAATCAAATGTAGTTGGTTTATCCGGAGAAATTTTAATGATATCATACCTTACCGCACCGATAGCTACCATATTAGCGATCTCTTTTTTTTCTAATTCTGTTATATCTTCTCTTCTCTTACTAACCTCTAAATACGCCTGCTCCCTTACTTTCTCTAATAATTCATCAACTGATACGAATTTTCCTCTTCTTGTACTCATAGATCCTTCAGGTAGCGAGATGAATTCAAATATTACTACTTTCGGCTCTTTATATCCTAAAATACGCAATACCGTCTTTAATTGGCTTGATATCAATTTATGATCGGCTCCCAATATATCGATCATATCGTCGTATCGTCTTGCTTTCCAGGCGTGATATGCAAGGTCTCGAGTAGAATACAGCGATGTTCCGTTGCTTCGTGTAACAACAAAATCCTTCTCAAATCCAAAAGAACTTAAATCTAACAATAAAGCACCATTATCAAAATAAGCATACTCCGTATCTTTTAAACGAGATATTATCCTTTCAACATCGCCATTGAATATAAATTGGCTCTCTCGTACGTACTCATCTATATATATTTCCAGCTCGTTCAATGTCTGCTCGATTCCTCTTAAACACTGAACAACGACAAAATCAAACTTTTCAATAACATCTTTATCTCCGTCCTCAAACTTTCTTAAGAGGATATCTATATCTTTATTATTATTGCTGAAGTCATTGTCTTCTTCGATTAATCTGTTTGCCTTGATATAAATCTGTGATATCCAATGATCTACCTTTATATTATTGTTCGTGATCTTTAAATTCTCGATACCCCATACCACCACTGCAACCTGTCTTCCCAGATCGTTAACGTAGTATTGAACGTCGACCGAATAACCAGCTTTTTTTAAAATTCTTCTAAGAGAGTCGCCAAGTATAGAATTACGTAAATGGCCTATATGGAGAGGACCGTCTGGATTTGCAGAAGTATGTTCGAGTACGATGGACCCTTTGTAATTTAAAGAGCCGTAATCATCTCTTCTATTCAAGACCTCTTTTAAAGTATCCGATATAAATTTATCACCAACATAAAAATTTATGTAAGGACCGATGAGTTTTATATCGCCTATTAAATCATATTTGTCCTTTAAAAGAGATAATCTTTGATAAATCTCTTCTGCCACACTTTTTGGATTTTTTTTATCTTTTCTAGATATCTTGAATGCTAAAGAGGAAGATACATCCGAAATCTTGTCATAATAATCGAGCGAAAGATCTTCACCACTCCAACCCATATCCCTGGCAACCGTCTTGAGAATGTCGCATACCTCTTCAATGAATTTTTGAAACATCATCCCTCCGTTTGATATCGCAGGATTGCTGCTATACCCCCAAACGCATTTAAAAATTGTGCACCTTCTTCTGATTCAGAAGATATTATCTCAACATCAGTACTAACCGAGCTAGCAAGATTTATCAGCTCTTCAATCAGATCTATTCTATCTTTAATCACCATATTAGAACCACATTCGCATATTTTTGACTCTACAACAGATTGATACGGCACCGTCTCAGTAACCTCTTTACCACAGTTACTACATTTAAACGTTACTTTCTCCTTCTTCAATCCTTCCGAAAGCAATAGAGTATCTACTGAACCTAGCAATAGATTCCTTCTTACTTCTTTCTCACCGTATGTTGCTAATCCTTTCTCTTTTATAACCTCCTTCAAGAACCTATTGACGATCTTCTTATCTTTTGCTATCTCTAATCCTTCTATACTATCTGTTATTTTGTCCACAAGCTCATAGATTCCGGACTCGTCGGTGTACGCAACGTCAAACACGCCTAAAATCTTCTGTTGGAGCTCATAATGCAAGTGCTCACCATTTATAAAATCTTCTTTGGTAGGACTCGGACCACCTATAAAGATCCCTTGAAAATTTTCTAAGCTCTCGTTAAGATAGATCTCGCTTGCTGCATCGCCTATCCTCTTGTAAAACTCATTTATCGCGATAACTCTCAATCTTGAGAACCTTACAGAACTCTGTCCTCCTTTACGCTGTTTTCCAGGTACATTTGATGTTAAATATCTTAATATCTCGACTTTTTTGCCTTTTAAGATACCGATGGTTGCCTCCCGCCTATCCAAAACTAGAAGCTCGTATGTCTTCTTATCTTTTAGCATATCCTTTAAAGGCTCGATATAAAATTCAGAACTGCATTGATAGCTATATGATGTTATAGGCTCAGGAGGTTCTATAATTATGGTTTTCATATCCGTCTTATCTCCTCCAAGTTGGATTGTACCACAAAATATAACCATCCCATTTTTTGGAGGTGTTCTATGGTATTTAAGCCTAGATATAACGGATGATAAAGCAGATTGAACGTTTGTTCTAGTTGATTTTGATTTTATATTAGAGGCAGATCCCATCTCATCCTTCAATTGGGATGTAACGTCCGAGATTTGTTTGTTTGGAGGGATATAAATGGATAATAACTCTGTTCCTTGCCCTTTCATATCTTCTAACTCTTCTAAAGTCCTTTTAAACCTATATCTCTCAGTATCCGAAAATTCTTCCATTATTATAACCTCAAATTAATTTTAAAATATTCCATCTCATACAGCTACGATATTTTCCTAATTCGCATGATTACCGTTATAAACCAACTTTTAAGCGCTATAATTACGCAAAAGGTCTAATACATCAAGAATTCGTCGTTCAACTATATTTATCTATCTTGATCTGTCAAATATTGCATATAAAGAATTTATTTAAAAAGTTTGCTAACGTAAAAGAGAACGGTTTATGATCATTAATAGATTTATTCAGAATTTATTAAATATTCTGATCATCGTTCATCTTTTTAATACTAATATTAATCATCTCTCTGATATACTCCTTAAAAAAATCTATATTGCTGTATCTTACCCTCATCTTATTTAATATCTTCTTATCCTTTTTAATCAATTTAAGATATAATCTTTCTATATTTGTAAAAAATCTAGTTATATTATCTAATATAACAATATTAAAGTAATAATAATCATTTGAGAACAAATTTAAACCAAAATATATCTTTTTAACATTTTTTAAATTCTTTAACGACCCGTCCATTTTATGACAAAATAATAGGTCGATACCCAGATCAAATATATCTTCTGTACTCGAATATTTGAAATAAGGAAGATCTACTCTTTTGAATAATCTTTCATTAAAATTGTTCTCATTAAAACCTAATAAAAGCGTATCGCCCCAAAAAGACTTTGTAGAAGCAGACTTTACGATGATATCTTCTGCCAATATAAAAGATACATTATCCAAGATCAAAGCAGGCTTTCTAGCCAATATCATATCAATGATAGCAACAATATAGGATATATATGCTATCTTTGTTGTTTTTTCACCTAAAAAATAATCCACTGCCTCTTCTTTACCAAAATCTATCAAATCATTATCATTTAATAAATCATCTTCATATGCTTTTACTAATTTTTCTCTAACAATCATAGATCTGTATCTAGGGTGAGATAATGGTATATTAGCCATATTTATCCTAAAATTGTTTGATAATCGTCTATATTAATCTTTTTTATCTGATGATATGTGATCTTCCAAACATTATCTCTGTCTCGTGCAATACTCCATGGTCTCTAAGACAGTCGTACTTGTTAATTGCAAATACCGTCCCGCCGATCATAGCCATACTCGCAAGACCACCATTTGTTATTACGTCCTCGATCGCATCTTTTATCTTTCCATCTACCAGCCCTATTTCAGATGAAAACTCGCAAGATAACTTCATAAAATTTTCTAAAGTCGGTCTTTTAAGAAGACTCTTTAGCTTTTCTTTTCCCACCTTGTTAATCATACCCATAATCTTTCCATCTTCAAGAATATCTTTTGTGCAGATCTCTTTAATGAGGATATAACCAACCTTTTTCTCCTCAACAGGTATTATATCGAAAGATCCATAATTTACCGATCCTCCCTTTTTACGCATAACAAGCCCACCACCAACAGAAATTGCATCTACATCTCCCAGTCCTGTCTTATTTTCTACCTCTGCAATATGTGCTATCTCTGATAATTTGTTGAAAGTTAAATTTTTTGAATAAAGTTTATTTAAAGCGAGCGCAGTACTTATAGCACCAGCAGCGCTGGCACCAAACCCACCTTTAATGGGAACATCAAAATTAGAACTAATCTTTACTCCCTCGTTTTTTAAAATTTTAAGTGCTACATAACGGGACGTTTTTGCCTCGTCTTCCACACCATTAATGTATATTTTTATCTCTTCACTATTGTTCTTCTCTGCTTTTGTGATACATCCATCCTTCAAAATTATTCCTGCCCCCATTGCACCTTTTTTTTTCGGGTTTAAATTGTTATCCGCCGAAAAAAATCCGGTTATGTGAGACGGAGAGTATGATTCAGAAAACTCGGTCATCTTTCAAGATCTCGGATAATTTTGATACTATTTTTTCTGCTATTATCTTTTTAGGACCTTGGACATGTTTTATATCATCTCTGCTCTTTATGATGTACACATCGTTATCCGGTGTGCCCATACCTCCTCTTCCTACATCATTGGCAACTATCAACTCCATCTTTGTCTCATCTTTCTTGGCAATTGCTCTGTCGATCAATTCTTTTACCTCCAAATTCGTCTCTGCTTTAAATCCCACTACTATAAGTTCAGGAAATCTCTCTTTGACATCTTTTATTAATTTTTTTGCCGGTTTGAGCCGTAATATAACTTCTTTATTAGAAGAGATTTTTGTATTTGATTTATTTACAATATAATCAGATATGGCAGCCGCACTTATGAAAATATCATATTTCTTAAGATTTAATTCATTAATGACTGCATCATACATCTCTTCTGCACTCTCCACATATATCTCGTCTATGCCGATAATATCGATATTTCCCTTATGTACTACCGTAACCTTTGCCCCCTCTTTAAAACACTCTTTAGCCAATTCCTCTCCGGTCTTACCAGATGCACGATTTGTTATGATACGTATAGGATCTATCGGCTCTACCGTTGCCCCGCTCGTTATCAAAACTCTTTTACCTTTAAGTACCTTCTTTGATAGGATATGTTCTACATGAAGAACGATCTCATCGTTCTTTGCTATCTTTGCCTTCCCCTCCTCTATTCTTGGTCCTATAAAAGTTATACCTAATTTTTTTAATTTTTCAATATTTTCGAGCAGAATAGGATTTCGATACATAGATTCATGCATCGCAGGGACTATTGCTACAGGAATATTAGACCCGAGCGCCGTATTTGCAAAAAGTGTGATCGTAGTATCGCTTATACCCCCTGCTATCTTGTTTATCGTATTAGATGTTGCAGGTGCTATTAATAACAAATCAGCCTCTCCGTCCATCCCTAAAAACTCTATATGTTCAATTCTACCTACCAGTCTTTCAATTACTTCGTGACCTGATGCATAATGAAGTGTATAAGGATGAATAATGTTTTTTGCATCATCGGTCATAGCAACATAGACATCTGCACCGTACCTTATCAGTTCTCTACATAACTCTACTATTCTTACCGCGGAAACGCTACCTGTGACACCTACTACTATCTTCTTTCCTATCAATGCTCTGCTCTTTGTCCCTTTTATCCTTAAGGTAGGATGAAAACCTCGGTCGTTGTTCTCATTCATTTTGTCGATACGATCTTTATAATATCGTTCTCTTTCAATTCATAATTTTCTCCCACTCGCACGTTTTTTCTAGCATCTATTGCAAAAAGAAAGCTTTCTCCTATTTCACTATGTACCTGATATGCCAGATCTCTCGGAGTAGATCCTCTTTTTAACAAAAACGAGTCTGGAAGAATATTACCATTTTTATCGGTCCATTTTTTCTCGTTTTCCACCGGATATACCTTTATCATATTCAGATTAAATACCACGGTATTAATAGCCTCTTGTACCCCGGTACCCCCAAATTTCCTCATTATATCTTTTATTAAATTTAAAGCGTTCAATTGTTTTTTATTCAATTTTTTTATATTTAATATCTCAAAATCTTTATCACCTGGAATATATTTAATTATACCATTCTTTTCTGCCAGCCTTAATGCCAATTCTCCCTCTGCCGTTGTTAATACGACATTATATCCTTTATCCTTAAGTCTTTTTAATTTTTCAATATTTTCTTCGGGTGTTATATCAACTTTGTTTGCCACTATCAAGATAGGTTTACTCTTTTTTATAAGCTGATTAGAGAAGCGCATGAGTTCCTCGTCGCTCCATCGATAAACCTCATCCGGTAAATCCATCTTATTTATTAAATCGATCGTATCTTGTCTATTTATCTTGAGACTGGCCAATTTATCAAAAAAAACGTTTAATCCATCCATCCTCATCTTTCTGCTAATTTTATTCCAATCCCTGTGTATGATATTATATAACCACATAGAAAGCTCTCTCTCTATGAAATCAACCTCTTTTAATGGATCGTATCTGCCAATTCCTACGATATTTCCATACTCATCCGTAGATCCGGACGCATCTATTACATCAATAATGGCATCAACCTCTCTAAGATTGTCCAAAAATTCATTGCCCAATCCTTTTCCTTGATGTGCATCCGGTACCAGCCCTGCAACATCGATCATCTCTATAGGGGTAAACCTATTTCCATCTTTACAATGTCCACATCTTGTATCCAGCTCGGTGCAAGGGCATATACTTCTTACAAATGCGATACCATGATTTGCATCTATAGTCGTGAACGGATAATTTGCTATCGCTATATCGATAAGCGTAGCCGATTTAAAGAAAGTCGATTTCCCACTATTCGGTTTGCCTGCTATACCTATCTTGATCATAAAACAAAATATAGATCAGTATATAAAAATAAATACCTTTCGATTAAAAATCAGAGATATACTCTTTTAAAGATTTTATCGCCATCTTATCATATTTTAGTATCTCGATAGCATCTACTGCTGCTTTTGCTGCCTGTACTGTCGTTATATATGGTATTTTTAAACCTATCGCAGCCTTTCTAATAGAGTAATCATCTTTTCTCGATCTTTTAGACGATAGTATGTTTATTATAAGTGATACATCTCTTCTTTCTATCATATCCAATATGTTAGGGCTGCCCTCATTTACTTTTTTAACATTAATAGTCTCCACTCCGTGTTCATATAGGTATTCTCCAGTTCCTCTTGTTGTTATTATAGAAAATCCATAATCTTTTAGTCTCTTGCTTAAATCTACTATTTTTTCTTTTAATTCATCACAAACAGATATAAAAATGGTGCCGTTTATTGGTAATTCGTTATTTGCAGCAAGCTCTGCTTTAAAAAAGGCTAGACCAAGTTTATAATCTATTCCCATTACCTCTCCTGTACTCTTCATCTCAGGGCTTAATACAGGATCTATTTCGTCTAGCATATCAAAAGGTAAGACTACCTCTTTAACTGCAACATGCCTTTTTATATCTCCTTTTTTATCCAAATATCCCATCTCTCTCAGATTACGACCTATCATGCATTTTGCCGCAATTTTTGCCAGAGGAATACCCGTTGCCTTGCTAACAAATGGTATGGTTCTACTAGCTCTCGGATTTGCCTCTAAAACATAAATTTCGCCGTCTTTTATTGCCATCTGTATGTTCAATAAACCGATTATCTTTAAATTTAATGCAATCTCTCTAGAAATCCGTTCTATCTCCTCTATCTCTCTTTTTGTAAGAGATTGTGATGGAATCACGCATGCAGAATCTCCAGAATGAATTCCTGCCTCTTCTATATGTTCCATTATGGCACCAATCAAGACATCTGATCCGTCTGAGACAAGATCAACATCTATCTCTATCGCATTCTCCAAGAATTTATCTATCAGTACGGGATGTTCTCGCGTTACCTTCACTGCCTCTTTCATATACTTCTCGAGATCTTCCTCGTCGTACACAATCTCCATAGCCCTTCCGCCAAGAACGTAAGACGGCCTAACAAGAACAGGATATCCTACCTCTTTTGCAACTTTTTTTGCATTTTCAAACGATTTTGCAATACCGTTCTTTGGCTGATTGATATTCAACCTTTTCAAAAATGCACTGAAGAGATCTCTATCCTCTGCAATGTTTATATCTTCAGGAGAAGTCCCTAATATCTTAGTATCCAATCTTCTTCTCTCAATCTCTTCTTTTAGCGGAATTACAAGATTGACAGATGTCTGTCCGCCAAACTGTACCATTACTCCATAGTATCTCTCTTTCTCGATGATGTTTATGACATCTTCTACACTTATCGGATCAAAAAATAATTTATCCGATGTATCATAATCTGTAGAGACCGTCTCTGGATTATTATTTATAATATGTGTCTCGATATTCTCTTCTTTTAATGCCATTACTGCATGAACGGTACAATAATCAAATTCTATACCTTGCCCTATCCTTATAGGACCCGATCCAACTATCAAAACCTTTTTTTTATCGGATGGAACTAACTCGCAACTTTTCTCATAAGTAGAATAATAATAAGGCGTTTTTGCCTCAAATTCTGCCGAACAGGTATCAACCATTTTATATGTAATATTGATATCTTCTTCTCTTAATCTGTAAATCTCATCTATCTTCTTACCGGTTATCCTTGCTATTGTCTCATCGGCAAACCCCATCCTTTTTGCCTTGGCAAAATTCGTTTTAAGATCTTTTTTAAGATTTTCTTCCATTGTTATAATTTTTTTAATCTTTTCCACGAAGAATGGATCGATATTTGTCATATTGACTATCTCATCTATGCTAAAGTATCCTTTCCTCAGCGAATCGAATATTGCAAAGATGCGCTCGTTTGTCGGGAGACTTATATGTCTTTCTGCATCTTCTTTACTATATTCTGTCAATATATTCTCAAAAATATCCAAAGACCGTAACGCTTTCATTAAAGCACTTTCAAAAGTTCGTCCTATCGCCATAGTCTCACCGGTACTCTTCATATGTGTTGTTAATCTGTTATCTGCCTGAGGAAACTTATCAAATGGCCATCTTGGTATTTTTACAGCGATATAATCCATTGCAGGCTCGAAAGATGCAAATGTCGTTTTAGTAACATCATTCTGGATCTCGTCAAGATTCAAGCCTATCGCGATTTTTGCAGCGACTCTTGCGATAGGATAACCTGTTGCCTTTGATGCAAGGGCTGAAGATCTGGATACACGAGGATTTACTTCAATTACCCTATATTCTCCGTTTTTAAGAGCAAATTGAATATTGCATCCTCCTTCAACCTTTAAAGCTCTTATTATCTTTAAGGATGCGGTTCTCAACATCTGGTATTCCATGTCTGTCAACGTTTGAGACGGTGCTACTACTATCGATTCACCCGTATGTATCCCTATTGGGTCTATATTCTCCATATTACATACGGTGATACATGTATCTTTTGCATCCCGTATCACTTCATACTCTATCTCCTTCCAACCACCGATGCTCTCTTCTAAAAGTACTTGATGTATCCTAGATTTGTTCAATCCGCCTCTCACGATACTTTTTAACTCTTTTAAATTATTAGCAATGCCTCCTCCCGTTCCACCTAAAGTATATGCAGGTCTTATAATTATTGGAAAACCAAGAGATTCAGATGCGGCTATCGCCTCCTCAATAGAATTTATCGCTTTACTCTTCGGAATCGGCTCTTTTATCTGCATCATAAGATTTTTAAACCTGTTTCGGTCTTCTGTATTTAAAATAGAATCAAATGATGTCCCTAAAAATTTTATGCCATATTTATCAATTATTCCCCGTTCTTTAAGTTCTGCAGAAACATTTAAAGCCGTTTGACCTCCAAAACCTGCAATTAATCCATCAGGCCGCTCTTTTTCAATAATCTTTGAGATTATATCGGCATCTATAGGTTCTATGTATATCTTATCTCCCATATCAGGATCGGTCATGATCGTTGCAGGGTTTGAATTAATCAAGACAACGCTTATCCCCTCCTCTTTTAATACTTTACATGCTTGCGATCCAGAATAATCAAATTCTGCTGCCTGTCCTATCTGTATAGGCCCAGATCCTATTAATAATACCTTCTTTATATCGCTTCGTTTCGGCATATCTATTCCATATTCTCTCACATTATTATTCTTTTTAAATCATATAAAAATTTTTTTTTGCTATCCTGCGGGCCAGGAGTAGCCTCTGGATGGTATTGAACGGTTAAAATATTTAAATAATTGCTATGTAATCCCTCTACCGTATTATCATTTACATTGATCTCTGTTATCTCTATCTTGCTATCTTTATCAAAAGAATTCTCATCTACCGCGAACCCATGGTTTTGTGATGTAATAAATACGTTTCCTGTCTTAAGATTTTTGACGGGATGATTTCCTCCTCGATGCCCAAACTTGAGTTTATATGTATCTCCACCCGCTCCTAAACATACGATTTGATGGCCTAAACAGATACCTATCAAAGGTTTAATTCCTAAAAAATGTTTGACAATATTTATTGCATTTTTTGCTTTTTTTGGATCACCAGGACCATTGGAAAAGAAGATAGCATCCGGTTCACATTCATCAATCTCTTTTACGGTCGTGTTATGTGGATAAATATAAAGATCGAATCCATTATCTGCAAGATATTTTATTATACTCCTCTTAATACCAAGGTCCAATACGGCTATCTTCTTCCCATCTCCTCGCACCCTATATTTATCTTTACAAGAAACCTGCTCAATCAGGTCAAGATCACTTATATAAGGCGCAGATTTTGCGGCATCCAATACTTCCTCATCATTATAATCACCAATCGCAAGGCAAGCTCTCATAACCCCTTGATCTCTAATTTTTATGGTAATGTCTCGCGTATCAATATCTGATATTCCTAACTTACCTTCTTCTCTTATCAACTCTTTTATATTTGAAGGGGTATCACAAAACTCTCTAACCACCACTCCTTCAGCTTGGATACGATCAGATTGAAATCTATCTTTATTAACTCCGTAATTTCCTATCAAAGGATATGTAAAAAGTAAGATCTGTCCTTTAAACGAAGGATCTGTCAAAGATTCTTCATATCCAGTCATAGCAGTTGTAAAAACAATCTCACCTGTTACTAATTTTCTATTACCAATCCCCTTACCATTATAGATCGTACCATCCTCCATTGCCAAAATTGCATTCAAAATATTCCCCCTTAAAGATTTCAAACTTTTATAAGATTTAACGAATCCTGATATTAATTATAACTTAAATAGTTTTTGTACTTATTTATATTATCAAAAACGATAATTATAAATAAGACTAATATATATTTTATAATTAGGTATTATTTAATAATACTGACACGTAAAAGGGGGTTATATAAATGGTGGAAACGAGAAAAACATTGAATTTTATAGGAAGAATAGCGTTCTTGGTAGCTTTCGTGATAGCCATAATAATGGGTTTGCTTACAGGTGCAGAGATAATTACAATGGATACATATGGCTGGGTTATCTTAACATTAGTAATATTAGGCCTGATCGTCGGTCTATTAAATATAGCACAAGAAGAAGTAGCCGATTTTTTGATAGCATCAGTAGCTCTCGTTATCCTCAACACACTTGGTGGATTGTTGCTTCTTATTCCGTATGTAGGTGGCTATATAGAATCTATCATCAACTACATAGCAGTATTTGTCGCTCCAGCTGCTTTGGTAGTCGCATTGAAGGCTATATTCAGCATGGCAAGAGAGTAAACAGATTTAATCTTTAAAATTTAAAATTATTAAATCTTTTTTATTTTTTTGGTATTCTGCATAACCTATCAATCGTTTTTAATAATATCAACAAGTTTACACGTATTGAATACGCCTTTTTCAGTTATCAGCGCCTTGACATATTTAATGGGGGTAAAATCAAACGCTGGGTTGAATACTTTAACATCTTTCGGTGCTATATAACTCCCGTTGATCATCCTTAATTCATCCGCATCTCGTTCTTCTATGATTACTTCTTCCTCCCTTTTACTCCTATCGAATGTTGATAATGGAACGGCTACATAAAAAGGAATACCATTCTCCTTTGCCAATACAGCATGGGTATATGTACCGATCTTATTGAATACACCATCTTTTGTAATCCTATCAGCACCTACTATCACTTTATCTACCATCTTTTTTCGCATTACCATTCCTGCAGTAGAATCCGTGATCAATCTCACATCTATCCCATCATTCATTAATTCCCATGTAGTCAATCGACCTCCTTGGTTTAAAGGTCTTGTTTCGCATGCAACAACTTTTATATCCTTACCCATCTCTACAGCACTTCTAACGATACCCAAAGCAGTCCCCCATCCGACACATGCGAGCCTACCCGCATTACAATGGGTCAATACCGTATCCCCATCCTCCAACAAGGCGGCACCATTCCTTCCTATCATCTTGTTTATTACGATATCTTCATCGGCTATCCTTTCAGCCTCGTTTAAAGCATCCTTTCTTATCTCCTCTATCTTCTTTTCTCTTAAAATTTTGTTTAATACTCTATCTACACCCCAAGAGAGATTTATAGCTGTAGGTCTGGAGTTCTTTATCTTTAAAGAGTCAGATATCAATATATTTTTTAATTCTTCTACATTCGCCCCATCATACGAAAATGATGACAAAGCTACACCATATCCACCAGCTGCCCCTAATGCAGGTGCTCCTCTTATAGACAAAGATTTTATTGCATCTATCAGAGAATCTATAGTTAAACATTTTATTATATCTAATTTTAATGGTAGTTTCGTCTGATCTATCATCTCGATACAGTTTACAGAATAATTCCACCAGATCGTTCTATTATTCATAGATCTCATATTATAAAATTACTACTATTTTTAAACATTTGCAATCTTTTTGATCTCTACACCGAGTAATTTTAATATTCTGTATCTCTCTTTGACGATTGTCGGATCCGTCCTCTCCCTTGGTCGTTTCACATCTACTTTTATCTCTTCTATAATCCTTCCCGGGCTTCTAGACATGATTATAATCCTATCTGCCAAGTAAAGTGCCTCATCAACGCTATGCGTTACGAAGATGACAGTCTTTTTTTCTATCTCCCATATTTTTAATAACTCATCCTGTATAATATTTCTCGTCTGGGCATCTAAAGAACCAAAAGGTTCATCCATCAATAATATAGATGGATTCGTTGCGATAGATCTTGCTATCGCTACTCTTTGTTTCATTCCACCTGAAAGTTCATAAGGATATTTGTTTTTTACTTTGTTCAATCCGACAAGGCTTAAATAATGCTCTGCAATCTCTCTCTTGTTTTCAAATCCGAGAATCTCTAATCCGAACTCTACGTTCTTTAAGACATTCCGCCATGGAAATAGAGAAAACTCTTGAAATACCATACCTCTCTCGGGGGATGGACCATCAATATTCATTCCGTCAAGCATGATCTTCCCAGTAGTCGGAGTATCTAAACCGGCAATCAATCGCAATAATGTTGTCTTACCACATCCAGAAGGACCGATAACACATAAAAACTCGTTAGGTTCTACTTCTAAAGAAATATCGATTAAAGAATGGACTTTTTCATTATTCGAATCGTATATCTTTGTTACTTTATCCAGTACAAGATATCTACTCATCTACCTCACTTCACGATCCCTTTTTTCCATTTAAAGAGTTTATCCTCTACAAAATATCTGAATAAACGATCTAAAATAAGAGCAATAATCCCTATTAGTAGCATATAAGCTATGACATAATCAAGCTGGTTCCATTGATAAAACTCTGAAAACAATCTATACCCAAGCCCGCTCTCACTGACTCCAAACATCTCGGCTGCAACTACACACATCCATCCTACTCCCATTCCCATCTTTGTTCCGGTAGCGATCGATGGTAGAGAATAGGGAAGAGCGATATATCTTATCATTTTAAGATCTGTTGTACATCCTAAGACTTTACCTGTATCTATCAATACTTTTGGTGTATCCTTGATTCCAGTATAAGTAGAGATCATTATAGGAAAAAGCGCTCCTATGAATATAATAAACCCTGCTGCATGGTGAGTTAGACCAATCCATGCAATAATTAAAGGTATCCATGCCAAAGGAGGAATAGGTCTTATTAACTCAACTACCGGATCTAATAATATAAATATCTTTTTAAACCAACCCATTAAAATACCTAACGGAACACCTACACAAAATGCTGCCAGTAATCCAATACCAAAATGGTATAGACTCATTGATATATCCGGATGCAGATAACCTTTAATGGCAAGCTCATAGAAAGAGATGATAACCATTGAAAATCTAGGGAGTAGACTTGGATCGTTTATGATAATTGCTATAACTTCCCAGAGAATGATTGCTATGATCAGTGGTATTAGCCATACCCATTTTTTTCTCATCTTCCCCATCATTTTTTATCAATTACCTTGTCATATTGTCATAGAATCTAAAATCAAAAATATCATGCTCTTTTAACAAACTGTATCCTCTTCGCTCGTATCGATCCCTATTTAAATTATAAATTACTTCTGCATACTTTTCTACCGATTCTACCTGTTTATATGGATCATATATCCATTCCATATCACTCTCTCGTATAGACTGTAACACAACATCTTCATCCGTTCCAATCCATTTAGCTATAATACCAGCAACTTCTTCTGGATGGTCTTTTACATATTCTGTAGCCCTAATGTGTGTTTTTACGATCTGTTCTACGATTTCCGAATCATTTTTTATTAATTCTTCCGATACTGCAAGACAGCAGCACGCATGACCGGGCCACATATCGCCCGACCATTCTACCACTTTTCCAGCACCCTGTTTTTCTGCTATCTCAGGATGTGGTGATGGAAGAAAGACAGCATCTATATGTCCATATATAAGTGCCGAGACTGCCTCAGCAGGACCCATATCTTTTATTATAACATCCTTATTTAGATTCAATCCATTATCTGACAACCATTTTGTAAGAATAGTATACTGTATCGATCCTGGTGGATAAGTTGCTATAACCATACCTCTCAATGATTCCGGTCCGGTATAATTTTCTGCTAATTCAGAACGAACGACCAATCCAGATCCTTGTATCTGCACTGCAGCTACAATTTTTGCATCCATTCCTTCGTATAGATGTGATACAACAGGTGCTGATCCTGTGTATGCAGCATCTATTTTACCATATTGTAATGCTTCCATCTCTGGCGGACCTGATGCAAATTTTTTAAATTCGATGCTCTCTATACCAAACTGTTTTAAATCATCTTCCCACCAACCTTTTTCTGCTGCTACCATTAATGCTGCATGATGTGTGCTAGGTTGGTAGCCTATAACTATCTCAGTCTTTTTGTCCGGTTGCAAACCAATTAATAAAAAGATTAATATAAGAGATACTACGGCTATTATAGCTAACGATAATATCAATTTTTTATTCATATTCATGCTTGTTGTTTAATAGTTTATATAATATATAATTTTTGATGTTTATACTATTTTATTATCTCATTGTGTTATTTTTAGATATCTTTTAATACTAGTTGTACAGATTATATGTAATAATGGATGATATAATGGATGATATCGATAGACTTTTAAGGAGTATTATTATATCCGATGAGGAGTTTAGAAATACTTTAAATAGTATAATAAAAGAAAAGTATAATAGCATCTTAGAATTCAGCAAGATATCTGAGACATCTGCCAGTACTTTATATAAGATACTGTCAGGAGAGAGAAAACCGAGTATTAAGACGTTGCAAAAGATCTGTTTTGCTTTAGAAAAAAGCAAAACACAAAAAGGAAAGTTCATCGCGGTGATTGCTGCAAGATCGGTATTAGACGAGGCAATAATGGACGGGATTACTATCAACGATGTTACTTATAAAATAAGGGAATATGCAGCCTTCACGATGGAAGATGCTATCATATCTGCAATAAAGGCGGAGAGAGACGGGGCAGCAGGATTGGTATGTGCGCCTATAATAAGTCCAACCATTGAAAAGATCGTCTCGATACCTATCGCTACGATAGTACCTCATGAAAGTATTCATAATGCAATAAAAGTGGTTGCTAGGAAGATAGCACGGTTTTAATGGGGTAGTAGGGTAGCCTGGTCGATCCTCGGGCGTTTGGGACGCTCGGACGGCAGTTCGAATCTGCCCTACCCCATAAATTAAAGATTTTATAATTATTTTTAATATAAGATGAATATCGGTATATTCTTTCATGGTTCGAAGATATTTGATAAGGGTTTAGCAAAAGATTTAATAAAATTTTCAGCATCTCTTGGTAGATTAGAAGCATTAGTAAACGGACCTATGGGTTCTACCGCATGTTTTGACAATTTTTTGGAAGATATTGTGCATGTAGAAAATTTAAGATCATCTTTGTGCATATCCAAACTTGCAAAAAAGAACGATCTTGTTATAATCGCTACTTATTCTAAGAACCCTAATAGTGGTCTTGCTTACTGCTGGCATGTCATAAATAGGGCAGATATACCGTCCACTCTCTCTTTAATTCAGATAGAGTTTTCTAGCAGTCTTTTAATTCCATGGTTTATAAATCATGATAAAAAGGATATAGATAATGTAATAAAAGAACTCGTTACCAATTTTTCTCTAATTATAAAAGATCCACCAGAGTTTGGTAAAGTATTATGGAAAGTCGGAGAGGAAACATTTAGAAAAGTTTTGGCTGTCGAACCAGGTGATTTCGTCCTGATCAATGGGATAAATGTAGGTAGAGCAATCTCCGATGATGTTATCATTGTAGAGAAAGGAGGAAAGATAGTCGAGATTAAGAATTTATCGCCTAAAAAAGAGTCTTTAGAAAAATTAAGTAATATGCGTATCGAGTTGGATAAAATAAAAATAGATACGACTAAATCTTTAAGAGATTATGATATGTACTACCATCCGAGAGTTTTGGATCAGAAAGATCTTAACCAAATGGGAATCGGTTTTTTAGATCATGCCGGATATGATATATATAGTATTATAAGAAATTGTAAAGGATTGATAAGTGTTGGCGATGATACCACCTCTGTAGTATCCGATATTGCATATAGGTTTAAAATTCCTGTTATTGGAATAATAGACCAGGATCGCGACAAATTGTTGAATAATGTACATGTTCACGAAGAGTCAGAAGTTTTTATCGTTAAAAAGGATGACGATGCAGGAAAGATCGTCTTCAACGAATTGTTTAATGAATCAAGATTGATAAACGTACCTTTTGATAATATCAAAGAGAGGATATCTGAGTTATTAAAGTGTAAAGGTTTACTTATTAAACGCCTTCCAATGAGGGATTTTTATACTTTTATGGAATAGATATCCGTAAATATCGTTTATAATTTTGGCTTATTATCTCATTCTATATCATAACCCCACCAATCGACAGCATTGATATAACCTTTACCTCTTGGTGTTAATATATACAGATCATCCTTATGCTCAATAAATAACGATTTTTCAAGCATACCGAGATGGTACTTTGTTTGCGTAAGATCCATCTTAAACTCTTTTGTTATCTCATCTATGGTTTTTCCACTGGACGTACCAATAAATTTTAACAAATCTCTCCTTAACGGGTTTTGAAGGGCATCTAATGCTATTTTATGATCTTTTGTTGGATTTTCCATCTTGCCCTCTTTTCTCATCTTTTCTGCCCATTTTTTTATTTCTATTGATAGTTCATCTTTATCCATAGATTACATTTTATCAATATTAGTATATATAACTTGGTAATCTACCATGTATCGATCCACATCTTCAATCCAGACAACATATACTCTATCGCCAATGCTGCGGTTAAAAATCCTAATACTCTAGTTAATATACGTATTCCTCGTTCTCCAAGCAATTTATATATATTAGTAGCCAGATAGAACATAAATGCAGCGATTAATATCGTTAAGACGATAGCTGTTATCGTTATATACCATTGCGTCGTCTGCATAAGAACAATCACCAAAGATATAGCTCCAGGTCCAGCCAACATAGGTGTTCCTAATGGTACAATAGCGATATCATCTAGGTAGGATGGAGGTGCCTCAGACGATTTTTGAAATAGTGATTTATCCCCTTTATAGAGCATACTCATACCTATCTCTAATAACAAAATTCCTCCTGTTATTTTAAGTGCATATATAGAAATTCCTAAAAAATTAAGTATTATATTCCCTAAAAAAGCAAATAAAACAAGTAATATAAAAGCAAATGTGCAAGATTGTCTTATTAATCTGTTTTTTACTTTTTGAGGCTCGTTTGGTGGGCATATCGTTAAAAAAAAAAGTTAATCCTGCAAATGGATCAACTACGATAAAGAGAGGGATAAAAGCCAACAAAAACTCGTTTATTATATCCATATATTGATCCAGCAAATCTATGTTTTTCTATTTATTAATTATTTATCTAATCTATATCAAATCTATTCCATTCGCCTCTTGGTAATGGAGTTAACATTTTTAGTATCATCTGAACGGGAATTTATCCGTTCTATTAATCCAGCAAGTACGTTTTTAAGATCATAGTGAATAATCTACGATAGATAACACGTTCTTCTGGATAACTTATATCTTTGACATAATTAAAACAGATCTGATATAATTTCACGAGGTATTATACTTAAATAACCCAGATAAGGAATTCTAAATTTGGCTTTGCCAATAATCCACTCTTTTTTTACAGGTTTTGAGATAAAAGGTTGATCAAGCATATGATTTGTCGCTTTATTGTCTCCTTTTGTCAAATATCCATCATAAGGCATATCCTCGAATACATAAATATCTCCATCTATCTTGATGAACAAACTTTCACCCTCTTCAAGATAAGCAATTACTCTATGGATTATTGGTGCTTGGTCGTTATCTCCATTTGGTCTATATATAATTACATCACCATAATCACCAAACATCTTATAACCCATCTCTCTTCCATCTATATATGATATAGGATCTCCATAACGATCTATCGATATCATTATGATAAGATCCCCTTCATGTATATGAGGTTCCATACTGGATCCTTGCACTGCAACAAACGGGGTGGCAAAACCGGTTGCGATATAAGAAATACCAAAAATCAAGAGCAGACAAAATATAACACCAATAATAGATCGTGGTAAGACTCCTCGTCGGTTCATCAACATTTATATATCCTTTCGTTATAAAAATTTAACTATAAGATGGATGAGGATGAAATAATTAAATTGGTGCTTGACAGAGGTTTTCTTATAAATGAAGATGCTTTAAACCTTATTAAAGATTTTAAAGATGATAAAAAGATAAGGCAGGTTATAGATAATATCTCTTCCAAAATGGATTCTTCAGCTCCAGTCATCATGCCCGGGCATCTCAAATTTTTGTATAATAATAGAATTAATGTAAAATATAGTACATGTTATGCTGAAGAGAGTTATACCGGCTTTTCTAATCTTTTTATTGATAGGTTTGAAAGGCTTAGCAGTATCTTTAAGAAGAGATTGTCTGTAACACCGATAAAGAATGTCATGAATAACGAAAGTAGGCATGTATTTGTGGTAGGGATAGTATCAGATATCAATCATACAAAGTATGGAAATAAGATTATAACGATAGAAGATGAGACAGGTACGATTAATGTATTATTTTCGAAAGATTTAAAGACTAAAAATGAAAATATATTACTAGATGAGGTTATAGGGATAAGAGGATTTATTAATGAAAAAATTTTGATTTCAGAAGAATTTTATCGGCCAGAAATACCATTAAACAGAGAAAAAGCACGATCTCGTGGAAAAGTAGGCTTAACATCGGATATACATGTGGGAAGCAAGATGTTTAGCTCAAAAAAATGGAGTAAGTTTATAGATTTTATAAGAAAAGACGAAGAAGTCGCAGGAGATTTAGATTGTATAATAATTGCGGGCGATTGTGTCGATGGTATTGGAGTATACCCGAACCAAGAATTAAGCCTGAACATAACGGATATTTTAGATCAATATAAAGAGGCCGCTTTTTTATTGAGCGAAATACCCGAAGATATCGAGATAATTATCTTGCCAGGGAATCATGATGCGATTAGACAGGCAGAACCACAGCCTCCTCTCCCTAAATTTATTCAAGATTTCTTTTTGGATAAGAGAGAACGAATAAAGTTTGTTGGGAATCCATGTTACATATACGTAAATGAGACAAGTATCTTATCATATCATGGTAGATCCTTAGATTATCTAATTCAAGAGTTTTCTGGATCGGATTATAAAAATCCTATCTCTCCTATGATCCAGATGCTAAAAATGAGACATCTTTCTCCCACATATGGTAAAGTTCCTATGACTCCGGCGGGAAAAGATTTTCTTACGATAGATGATGTCCCTAACATATTACACTGTGGCCATGTCCATACTTTTGGTATAGGAGAATACAGGGGTACATTATTGTTCAATACTGGTGGATGGCAGGAGCAAACATCTTTTCAGTACGAAAGAAACATTGTGCCGGATGTTGGAAAATTCCCAATAATAGACTTGGAGACTATGGATATAAAACTATTAGATTTTGGAGGATAGACAGAACGAATGAATATAGAGGACTATTTTTCATTTCTCGATGAAAAACTCGTAAAATCTTTGAATGTAGCAAAAAAAGCTCGATCTAGAGGGTATGATCCTCACGAATATGTTGAGATAGATATTGCCAAAGATCTGGCAGATAGAGTCGAATCTTTGATAAAATTTGATGGTATTGCCGATAAAATAAGAGATTTAGAAGAGGATATGACACGAGAAGAGGTTGCATTTAAAATCGCAAAAGAGATTGTTCATCGGATAAGACCGTTAGAAAAAGGAATAAACCTTGCTATACGAACAGCGGTAGCTATACTTACTGAAGGTATTGTTGCTGCGCCAATAGACGGGATTGCCGATATAAAGATAGATAGCAATGATGATGGATCGAAGTATATAAGATTATATTATGCTGGTCCTATCCGAAGTGCTGGAGGGTCTGCTCAAGCGTTATCAGTTGTGATAGCGGATTATATTAGAAGAGAGGTGGGACTAAATAGATACATTCCACGAGAGGAGGAGATTAAACGTTGCTTAGATGAGATAATATTATATAAACGGGTTGCACATCTTCAACGTATGCCTCCGCCTGAAGATGTTAGAAAGATAGTCTTAAACTGCCCTGTTTGTATTGATGGAGAACCAACGGAGAGTATAGAAGTGTCTTCCAACAGGAATTTAGAAAGGGTGAAGACTAACAGGTTGAGGGGGGGAATGATCCTTGTTATATCAGAAGGAATATATCTAAAAGCGCCTAAAATAAAAAAATATGTCGAGAAGATGGGGCTCGATGAATGGGGTTGGATAGACGAGTTAATCAATAATAAAAATACATTTCAAGATAATAAAGATGATAAAGAAGATGCTTTTTTAAGCGAGATAATAGCAGGAAGACCCGTTTTTTCTTATTCAAATGCAAAAGGTAGTTTTCGTTTAAGGTATGGCAGAAGCAGAAATTCAGGGTTTGCAACGATAGGAATAAACCCTGCTACCATGTTTGTATTCCAGGAGATGATCGTACCAGGCACACAGATGAAGATAGACATTCCGGGAAAAGCCGCCGGTATCGTTCCGGTAGATTCGATAAAAGGACCAACGGTGCGGTTGATAAGTGGGGATGTAATCGAAATAAATACTATAGAAGCTGCAAAAAGCAATTTAGGAAAGATAGAGGAGATCTTGGATAACGGAGAGATCTTGATAAACTATGGCGATTTTTTAGAGAACAATCATTCTCTATTGCCATCCACATACTGCGAAGATTGGTGGATGTTAGAGTTAAAAGAAAAATTAAAGGAAAAAGACGATTTTGATAACCTTTTACAGAATACCTTTATCAAGATAACTGGAAAAGATGCAGTAAGATTATCTGAAAAATATAACGTGCCTTTACATCCTGATTTTACATATAATTGGAACGATATTTCTGTAGATGATTATAAAAAACTAATATATGCTGTAAAAAAGTATGGATCGTTCGATAATAATAAAGATCTGCTAAATATTAAAGATATTCATATAAAAAAGATATTAGAAGATCTGCTCGTTTTACACAAAATTAAAAACGATAAAATAGAAATAAAAGACGCCACTCCTTTAATACGTTCTCTTGGATTGAACGAACAACTAGAAGAGAGCAAAGAATACAATATCTATGAAAATGAGGAAAATACGCTTAAATTAGTAAACAAAAGAAGTGGATTAATAATAAGAGAGAAATCACCAACCAGAATTGGTTCTAGGATGGGAAGACCTGAAAAATCAAAAGAGAGAAAGATGTCACCAACCACACATGTAATCTTTCCTGTAGGGCATAATCAAAATAACAAACGTACAATACAATACGCTGCTCAAAAAAAAGTTATAAAAGTTAATATCGGGCTTAGAAGATGTAAAAATTGTGGCAAAAAATCTGTTTTTAACTTTTGTGAATGTGGAGGAAGAACGGAGATTATAGATGATACGGATAACAAAATAGAGGTAGATCTAAATATAGATCAATTGTATCGTTCTGCTTTAAAAAGAATTAAAGAAAGCGAAAAAATAGAAGTTAAAGGTGTTAAAGGATTAATATCAAAAAATAAAATACCAGAAGCAATAGAAAAAGGAATATTACGTGCTAAGCATGATGTTTATGTTTTTAGAGATGGTACAATAAGATATGATATGACAAATCTGCCATTAACTCATTTTAAACCAAAAGAAATTGGTTTAACTGTAGATAAAGTTAAAGATCTTGGATATTTTATTGATTATGAAAATAATCCTTTAAGTAGAGAAGAACAGATCATAGAGCTGTTTCCGCAGGATATTATTGTATCTGAAGACTGTGGTGATTATATGGTAAAAGTGGCTAATTATATAGATGATCTGCTGATAAAATTTTATGATCTACCCCCTTTTTATAATATAAAAGATAAAAACGATCTTATTGGAGAACTAGTGATAGGATTAGCACCTCATACATCGGCTGGTGTCGTCGGCCGGATAATAGGTTTTGTAAGAAGTTCTGTCTGTTATGCACATCCTTTCTTTCATGCTGCCAAAAGAAGAAATTGTGATGGTGATGAAGACTCTATCACTCTTTTGTTAGATGGTCTTATCAATTTTTCTAGAGAGTTTTTGCCAGAGACTCGAGGAGGATTAATGGATTCGCCCTTAGTACTTACTAAAAAGATCAATCCAAAAGAGATAGATAGTGAGGCACATAATATCGATATAACCGAAAAATATCCGTTAGAATTTTATTTAAAAGCATCTGAGTTTGGTGATCCAAAACAGATAAAGATAGAGAGGGTGGCAGATCGCTTAAATAGTAATAATCCATATCAAAATTTCAAATTTACTCATATGGTGAGTGATATATCTGCCGGTCCGTTGATGAGTTCGTATAAGGTATTAAAAAAGATGCGCGATAAGATGGATGTACAACTGGATATTGCCAAAAAGACGAGAGCTGTAGATGAGAATGATGTTGCAGAAAGAATATTAAAATCTCATTTTATACCGGATATAATCGGTAACCTTCGTGTCTTTTCAACCCAAAATTTTAGGTGTGTAAAATGTAATAAAAATTTCAGAAGGACTCCTCTCTCAAAGACTTGTCCTATATGTAACGGAAATATAATTTTAACTGTATATAAGGCATCCATAAAGAAATATCTTGAAGATTCGTTCAATATTATAAAAGATTTCAAGATATCCAAATATACTACACAACGAATCTACCTCTTAAAATTAGAGATAGATTCTCTTTTCCAGAACGATACATCTAAAATAGAAATATCAGAAAACAAATGTTCTTCACTCTTGTCCAGCACAAGGCTGGACTGCTCAAGGAGGTGCGGGAACGTAGTTCTGCATAAGTCAGAGTTTAAGAGTTTAAACGATTTGGAAGACAAAAATACGATTAATGCGGATGATACAAAGCAAAAAAAGCTTTCTTATTTTTTGTGATCTCAGGAAATAAAAATAGGGGTAAAGAAAAGATATGGACATTATTGGATTTGGTGCATTAAATTTAGATAAAATCTGCTTCGTGGATAAAATTCCTCGCGAAGATGAGGAAGGATTTGTGCTGAGGATGGAAGAATATCCAGGTGGATCGGCTGCAAACACCATTGTAGGATTAACTAGACTAGATATTAAAACAGGATACATAGGAAAGATAGCAAACGATGATGCGGGACGAATAATATTTAAAGATTTATTAAACGAGAAGGTAGATACAACAGGTATAATAAAGGAAAATAAAGGCAGAAGCGGAGTTGCAGAAGTATTCGTCAATAAAAAAGGTGGAAGATCGATTATTGTAGATTCAGGGGTTAACGATTTCATCAAAATCTCCGAGATAGATATAGATTATGTCGAAAAATTCAAGATAATACATCTAACATCTTTTGTATCACTCTTGTCCAGAGACTCGTTCGAGACGCAAAAAAAAATCTTGAAGTTGGTGAATAATCCTGTTGTATCGTTCGATCCTGGTTTTTTATATGCAGAAAAAGGATTGAACGAGATGATTGATTTTTTAAGATATACAGATATTTTATTTATCAACGAGAGAGAGATAATGGTATTAACAAACGAGAAAAATTTCAAATCCGCTTGTAATGTTTTATCTGATTATGTAGAAACATTAATAGTAAAACTTGGGGATAAGGGATGTTTTGTCAAGCGAGATGATAAAGAGTTTTTTTCAAAACCGTTCATCGTAGATGTGGTCGATACTACAGGAGCGGGTGATGCGTTCAATGCAGGCTTTCTTTATGGGATTTTAAAAAAACGTTCCATCGAGGATTGTGCAAGAATAGGAAACAAAGTTGCATCTTTATCCATAACGAGGAGCGGTGCTAGAGCAGGATTACCTTTTATAAAAGATCTGGAGAATGAGAATTATTCATGATAAGTCTCACAACTTTTTTAAACCTATTAATATCAGTATGACGCCCAGAATAACCGAGACAATCGGAAAGAATAGACCAAAAAAGATGTGCCAGTGTAGATTTATAGTCCACCAGCCACTGATTATAATAAATCTTAAAATACCATAGATGAGAAAGATTGCACCTAGCACGATTATTGCAATAGATAACGCTTTACTGGTATTATCTTGGTTGATATCATCGGTTTTCTCTATCTCTTTTATCTCATCGTCTTTTTCTGGCTCGTTGGGGATTATTAGCCAGAGAAGCAAGTATACTATAATTCCAGGCAAAAACTCTGTAAAAATTGTTAATAAGACATAAATTATTCTTATAACCGTAGGATCTATATCGAGATATTCTGCAATTCCACCACAGACACCACCGATTATCTTATTCTTCTTTGATCTGTACAATCTTTTATTCATTCTAATCACCTCAAATCTTCGATTTGTTAGTATTTAAATCTGCTTATTTTATATCAATATATATTGATATTTATAACATAAATACAATCAATGCAACGCTATCCTCGGATAGATCCTCGTGGACTGGATGATCGCCACAGAGGAGAAAAAGCCCTTTTTTACCGATTTTATCAAATTCTTCACAGATATCCTTTATAAAACCATCCATTAACCTTGTTGCATAATCGTAATCTTTTATAACATCTATCGTCCTTAAGTGAGCAACCAAAAGATCTGTCTTTGGAATAAGGTTTAAAACACCTCTTACGGTCTCTTTATCAAAATATATAATATCTGGACGATTGTCTATCGGGACTATATAGGTTAATCTGCCTTTAAAAGATAATGCACCCATCTTCTCCATGACTATTCCTGTAATATATCCTTTTTCTGTGGCAACCTCTAATATAGATTTCATACTGCTTTTATAAACATCATCCGTCGAAAAGAGCATGTGTTTATCTATATTCTTTCCGTTGAGAAGGGTTGCAATACATGGAGTGGTATATCTTGCGACTGCTTTTAATTTAAAAATCATAATTCTATCTTTTTTATTTTCAAGCATACTTGATATGTATTTAAAGTTATCAAGATACCGTTTAAATATATTGAATCCAAGACTATCTATTATAAGGAGCACGACCGCATCGGTATTTTCGCCACCAAACTCGTCTATTACCTCATTAATAGGGTTTCCATCTGCATCGTAACTTATATTCAACAATCTAGCTATCGTCGGGGCAACATCTGTTTGATTGTATATTTTACAATTGTCTAACCATTGATGCATTGTTATCACCTTTTTTTTGCATATTACACATAAACAAGATAACATATATAAAATAACCAAGACGGTAGTCGCTCTTGGTAGTAATCATATAAATAGTAACTATATCATTCAGATAGCCATCACGAATCTTCGATTCGTAACAATACAAAAAAGAAAATTTATATAGTTCTTCGTTTATATTAATTAAATATATATATTATAAATAATCCGATACCTAAAAGTAAAAGAGGCAAAATAGATTATGTGGAAGAATCTTGTTAAAATATTGGCGTGTCCAATTTGTAAAAAAGATCTTCTCCTGATTGTTGATGAAGAGCAAGACAACGATGTTATAAAAGGATATCTATACTGTTCGAGATGCAACGAGAGATATCCTATCGAAGATGGTATCCCAGTCTTGCTTCCGCTTGATCAGAGGTAAAAATGCCTGAAGAGATAGATACAATCATAATAAATAGGATCGATAAAGGCTATATCGAGTTGAATAAGAAAGTATCTGTGAATGTAGAGGTAGGAAAGGAGGATATCATTTACATTCCGATAAAAAATTATGGACCTCCTACCCACGTATACCTTTCGGTCGATCCGAAGATGAAAAATATAGCGTATCTTTTCGAGGCCAATTATTATGTAGAGGACGAGGTAAAGATACCATTGATAATACAACTTCCGTTAGAGAAAAATATCTATGATATAGACCTTATTATAACCGCATCTTACGGATTGATCAACGAAAAATTTTCTATAAAGGCTGTGTCTAAAAATTTAAAACGTAAAGAAGAGATATCCCAAAAAGAGACGCAATATAATGTGCCCACTGCATCAATTATAAGACAGATTATGAAGAATAACATTATATCAAACAGAATTAAAGCTTTTTTTGGCAAATTATACAAGAATAAATAAGGATAAATTGATAAGATGCTATTTCTATTACAAGAATGATAACTTTATAAAAGAGATTATTATCTTATTTCTACTTGGATGAAGTATATTTTTGTTACAGGAGGAGTCCTGAGCGGACTGGGTAAAGGTATAACCACGGCATCAATAGGAAGAATGCTGAAAAATAGGGCTTATAAAGTCACGGTTTTAAAGATAGACCCTTATATCAATATAGATGCAGGAACTATGAATCCATTTCAACACGGCGAAGTTTATGTTTTAAAAGACGGTGAGGAGGTGGATCTAGATTTAGGACATTATGAACGTTTTTTAAATATAGAATTGACAGGTGATCATAATATAACCACCGGTAAGGTTTATTTAAAAGTCATAGAGGAGGAAAGAAAAGGTGTTTTTCTTGGAAATACGGTTCAGATCATTCCTCATATTACCGATGAGATAAAAAAAAGAATAAAAAAGGTGGCAGACAAAAGTAATGCCGATATATGTATAATAGAACTGGGAGGAACCGTTGGAGATATAGAAGGAATGCCTTTTTTAGAATCGGTAAGACAGATCAGAAGAGAAGAGAATAAGGAGGATACGTTATTAGTCCATGTGACACTTATTCCTATCAATGATATCGGTGAACAGAAGACAAAACCCACACAACATTCAGTAAGAGAGTTAAAAAGTACAGGATTACAACCGGATGTAATTGTTGGGAGATGTAAAGATATATTGACTCGAGATACTGAATCCAAAATAGCCTTATTTTGTGATGTATCCGAAGATGCAGTTATAAGCAATTATGATACAGAAAACATTTATATGGTTCCGATGATGCTTGAAAAAGAAGGATTAGGAGATTATATCGTTGAAAAACTGAATATTGAAAAAAGAGAAGTAGATCAAGAATGGTATAATAAAGTTGAGTCCTACGATAATGTTAAAAATAAAAAAAAGATAAAAGTAGCAATAGTAGCCAAATATGGATTTGAAGATGCATATTTAAGTATAAAAGAAGCATTAAAGCATTCTTGCATAGATAGTAATCATGATTATAAGATAGATATAGAATGGATAGATGCAGAAGATTTAGAAAAAGAGTTAACATTAAAATATGACGAGATAGACGGAATATTGGTGCCAGGAGGTTTTGGAATAAGAGGGGCTGAAGGAAAGATAAATGCTATAAAATATGCAAGAGAGATGGATATTCCATTTCTTGGTATCTGTTTTGGTTTTCAATTGGCCGTTGTAGAGTTTTCAAGAAATGTATTAAAGCTTGATGCCACTAGTAGAGAATTTGAAGAGAATAATCAATCTTCCTGTAAAGATTTTGTGATAGATTTGCTTCCAGATCAGAAAACTGTGAACTACAAGGGCGGAACGATGCGTTTAGGAGATTTTTTGATTGATATAGAAAAAGATTCTCTAGCTTATACTTTATATAAGCAAGAGAGGGTCTGTGAGAGGCATAGACACAGGTATGAAGTAAATACTGATTATTTAGATATGTTACAAAATAATGGATTGAAATTTTCTGGTAGATGTGGCAAAAGAGTGGAAATATTAGAAATTCCTGATAAACGATTTTTTTTGGCAACACAATATCATCCAGAGTTTAAATCTAGTATAGATAATCCATCACCTATTTTTCTTGGTTTTGTCAATGCAATGATCGATTATAAAAAGGAGAAAGAGGATAAACATGGATGTAGATAAATTCATAAACGATACGATCTCTTTTATAAAGGATAAAGTGAGAGGAAAAGGTATAATTGCACTATCCGGCGGTGTGGATAGTTCAGTATGCACGTATCTTTCATACAAAGCAATATCCGATAATTTATATCCTGTTTTTATAGATACAGGACTAATGCGGATAAATGAGGTAGATGAAATTAAAAAAACGTTTAAAAATATGAATATTAAAATAATAGACGCAAAAAATAGATTTTTATCTGCATTAAAAGGTGTTACAGATCCGGAAGAAAAAAGAAAGATTATAGGTGCACTTTTTATCCAAATTTTTGAGGAGGTCGCAGAAGATATTGGTGCCGATTATCTAATTCAAGGAACGATATATCCTGATATAATAGAGTCTCATGGCGGGATAAAATCTCATCATAATGTCGGTGGGATGCCTCTAAAATACAAATTTAAGGAAGTAGTCGAACCGTTAAAAGATCTGTATAAAGATGAGGTCAGGATTATTGCAAGAGCATTGTCTTTACCTGAAGAGATATGTGGAAGAATGCCCTATCCTGGACCAGGTCTTGCTGTTAGAATAATAGGAGAGGTTACAGAGGAGAAGTTAGACGTTCTAAAGAGAGCAAATATGATTGTAGAGGATGAACTAAAAGAATACAATCCTTGGCAGGCATTTGCAGCATTAATCGGTAAAGGAACTGGTGTAAGAGGGGATGAAAGGATCTATGGTTGGATTATATCTATCAGAGCGGTAGAATCCAGGGATGGTATGACCGCAGATTATTTAAAACTACCATGGAATATTCTGGATACTATCCGCAGAAGAATTATAAGCGAGATTTATAACGTATCCCGTGTGGTCTACGATATAACACCTAAACCGCCTGCTACAATAGAGTACGAATGAAAACCTTCGGTTCTTTAAAGAGGGATTTGAATGGATAAGATGGATATATTTGAAAGAGAGACGAAGTATATTTTTCATACATACGATAGACAGCCTGTTGTAATAACAAAGGGAAAAGGCTCTAAAGTATGGGATATCAATGGAAAAGAGTATATAGATTGTGTTGGAGGTATAGCCGTCTGTGGTGTAGGACATAGAAACCCTTTCGTGGTTAAAAGAATAAAAGATCAGCTTGATCGTCTTATGCATATATCCAATCTGTATTATACAGATATTTCTGTAGATGCTGCGGAGAAGATTGCTGAAATATCGGGCATGGATAAAGTATTCTTTTGTAATTCTGGGACAGAGGCTATTGAGGCGGCATTAAAACTTGCAATCAAACATACAAGCAAGAATAAATTTATAGCAATGAAAAACGCGTTTCACGGACGAACTATCGGTGCTTTGAGCGTAACATACAAGGAAAAATTTAAAAAACCGTTCGAATCTTTTTTAACCGATGCATGTTTTGTAAATTATGGTGATGTATCAAAGATAGAGGAAGAGATAGATGAAGATACGGCAGCAATAATCTTAGAGCCGATACAGGGAGAAAGTGGGGTAATTGTCCCACCTGATGGCTATCTAAGAGCGGTTAGAGAAGTTTGTGATAAAAACGATCTACTTCTTATAGTAGATGAAGTTCAAACAGGTTTTGGAAGAACAGGACGATGGTTTGCCTTTCAACATGAAGGTATAATGCCCGATATAATTACTATGGCAAAAGGGATGGGGGGTGGATTTCCAGTAGGGGCTATGGCAGCAAAAAATGATGTGGCAGATTTTGAGCCGGGAGATCATGGAACTACGTTTGGAGGGAACCCGCTTGCATGTTCTGCTGTACTAGGGGTTATAGAAGCAATTAATAAAGATAACTTGATAGAAAAATCTGAAAAAGATGGCAGATATTTCAAAGAAAAACTTATAAAGCTAAAAAAAGACGTAGATTTCATAGATGATGTGAGAGGAAAAGGTATGATGATCGGTTTATCACTGAACAAAGATGCAAACGCTCTTGTCTCTTCCGTTTTAAATAAAGGAGCTCTGATCAATGCAACATCTGATAAGATAATCAGATTAGTACCGCCATTTGTGATAACAAGAGACGAGATCGATCGGGTGGTGTCTTATATTGCAGATTAGGAGAATTATAGATAGTATAGCCGAGTATATTCCAGGAAAGAGTGTAGATGATCTATCGTCTTCTGTAAATATTGCAAAAGATAAGGTAGTAAAACTCTCCTCCAACGAGAATCCTTATCCACCGAGTACCAAGGTTATCAATGCTATAAGAAATTCTGCAGATAAAGTAAACTACTATCCAGAATTTCACCCAAAAAAGCTTTATGGTGCAATATCTTTGTATCTTAACATACCTATAGACAATATATACATAAACTCTGGAGTGGATGGCGTACTGGATACATTAATGAGGGTATTTATCGATTGTAACGATAAAGTTCTGATACCCATTCCTACGTTCAGCTATTATGAATTAACATCCATAACACATGGTGCAGTTCCTGTTTTAGTAAAGATGGATGAAAATTTTTTTATATCTGCAGAAACCATCTTGAATAGCGTCGATGATAAAACAAAGATGATATTTTTATGTTCACCAAACAACCCTACCGGCAATACTTATCCCAAAAAAGAGGTGATTAAAATATTAGACGAGTTTAACGGGGTTGTGATTTTAGATGAGGCATATGCAGAGTTTGCAGATCAGAACTATACAGGTCTAATAGATGAATATGATAATATAATAATTTTAAGAACGTTATCTAAAGCTTTCGGTATTGCAGGAATGCGGGTTGGATATGCCGTATTATCTGAAAAAATAAAGAAAGCTTGTTTAAAGGTTTCAACACCTTTTGCTGTAAGCTATTTATCCATCGAAGCGGCTTATGCAGCATTAAATGACTTAGATTATATAAATTATACGATTCAAAAAATAAAAGATGGACGAGATTATCTACGAGAGAACATACCGTTCAAGACTTATCCATCATATGCAAATTTTGTTTTAGTCGATGTATCCCCTTTTAAATCATCTTTTATGATCGATGAATTGGCTAAAATGGGGTTTATCGTAAGAGATTGTTCATCATTCAAAGGGATGGGAGATAAGTTTATAAGAGTCTCTGTCGGAAAAGAGGAGGATAATGTTAGATTAGTGGATGCATTCAACTATATTTTAAAAGGAATATAGACCATAGATGAAAGTTTCTATAACAGGAACGCCAGGTACTGGAAAAACGACCGTTACGATAGATTTAAAAAAGATTTTAAAAGATTTCAAGATAATCCATTTGAACGACTTTATAAAGATGGAGAATATCTACGATGATATAGATGAAAAGACGGATAGTTATCTTGTAGATGTTAACAAATTAAACAGAATTATAAAAAAAATTTTTTATTCTGAGGATAACGTCGTATTCGAGAGTCACCTATCTCATTATCTCGATGTGGACATCGTTATTGTATTGAGAGCACATCCAAAGATTGTTGAGGAGAGGCTAAAACAAAGATGGTACGATTCTAAAAAGATTCAGGAGAACGTAGAAGCAGAGGCGTTAGATGTCATACTTATAGAATCACTCGATCTTCATGGAAAAAAAGTCAGAGAGATAGATACTACCAATCTAAAAAGCGAAAAAGTCGCAAAAAAAATAAAAAGGATCATACTAGACGATGAGAAAGGATATGAGCCAGGAAAGATAGATTGGAGCGAGGAGTTTTTTTGACGCTTGATAAGTATAAAGATTGGATATACAAAAAGACCGAACCAATTGTAAGATTTATTGGAGATAGGATTACACCAAACCAGATATCATTGTTATCTATCTTATGTGCCTTTCTTGCCGGATTGCTCATATTTATATCGAGATTGAACGTTTTCTTCCTATGGATATCCTTATTTTTTATATTTTTAAACGGTTTTCTCGATATAATAGATGGAGGTTTGGCAAGATATCTACATATCGAGAGCCGTAGAGGAGATTTTTTAGACCATATTCTGGACAGATATTCTGATATCTTTATGCTGTCAGGAGTATTTTTTGCTGGATACTGTTCTCCAGAGACTCTTGGTTATCTGGTTTCTGAGTTAATAGGCATATCTGCAATAGTAGGCGTACTGCTTACGAGTTATGTCGCAACTCAGGCAGAGGCTGTCGGATTAAAGAGAAATTATGGCGGCCTTCTTGGACGTTCTGATAGGATAATTATCTTATCTATATTTATAATCCTCCAGGCTTTGATCGGAGAGATCGGTGGGATAGATATGTTAACGTTCATGATGATTTTTTTTGCAATAGTCTGTAACATAACTGCGATACAACGTTTTTTTTACGCATGGAAGAGATTAAATTGAGAATCTCTCTTCTACCTCAATCCATTTTTCTCTATTTTTATGACCCGACACAATCTTTACTCTTGCGTTGAAATGTTTGGTAAGTAATTTTATTACTGCTCTATTTGCTTTATCTTTAATTGGAGGATTTTTTGTTTTTACAACTAAGATATCATCTTTTTCGACTATTTCATCTTTATCTGCATTTGTAATAACTTTTACCTTGATTCTCATTCTATTTAACTATAATATTAATTAAATATATCCTTATTATTACCCATCACTCAAAAACAGAGCTGTCCATCAATTCTAATCCTATTTTTTGTATATTGAGTATAGATTCGTTCAAATTGCTTACTCTTAATATCAAATAAGCCTCAGAATTACTTGAATACGCATATGCATAATCTATATTTATATTTGCGTCTCCTAATGCCTTTGAGATTTTATACAATTCTCCTGGCTCATTTTTTATTTTAATACCTAGTACATCCGTACTGGATACTGTAAACCCTTTTTTTTGTAACTCTTCATAAGCAATCCTTGGTTTATCTACCAGCATTCGAACTATTCCGAAATCCCCCGCTTCAGCAATGTTTAAAGCTAAGATATTCACACCAGAATCTATTATTGCTTTAGCTAATCTGGCTAACCGACCTGGTTTATTCTCTAAAAATATGGATATCTGTTTTATTGCATGTTCTTTCATCCCGATCTCACTCATCCTAAAAACAAAATTTCAAAAATCAAAACTCTCTCTTATCAATAATCCTTTTTGCTTTTCCTTCGAATCTGGGAAGACTACCCGGCTCTAACAGCTCTACCTCTGTATTTATATTTAAAAAGTGTTTAAGCCTATCTTTTATACGATTTTTTAATGCTATCATATCGTTTATCTTATCACTGAATGCCTCCGTGCTCACCTCCACCCTGACGGTCATCTTATCGAGCGCACCATCCCTCTCTACTACTAGCTGAAAATGTTTACCGACTTCTCTCGTTTGCATGAGCACATATTCAATTTGTGATGGAAATACGTTTATTCCTCGTATTATCAACATATCATCGGCTCGTCCTTTGATTCGGGCTATTCTCTGATGAGCCCGACCACATTCGCATAAATCTTGATATAGTTCGGTGATATCTCCTGTTCTATATCTTATTAATGGTAAAGCCTCTTTTTGTAGAGTAGTAACCACCAGTTCGCCCTCCTCTCCCTCTTCTAATACCTCTCCAGTCTTTGGATCTACTACTTCTACGAGCATATGATCACCCCAAATATGAATTCCAGATTTTTCAGAGCATTCTGTAAACATGGGCCCGTTAAATTCACTCATTCCGTATATGTCGTACGCATCAATACCTAATTCATCTTCTATTCTCTGTCTGGTTTTTTCACTCCATGGTTCTGCTCCTAAAATTGCAATTTTTAAATTAGTATCGTTCTTTATACTTATGCCAAGATTCTCGGCTTTTTCTGCCATATGTATCATATAAGAAGGGGTGCATGCAATACTATTGACTTTCATATCTTGCATCAGTTCTATCTGCCGCTCCGTATTTCCGGTACCTGTAGGAATTACGCTTGCTCCTACTCTCTCTGCACCATAGTGCAATCCTAATCCACCTGTAAATAAACCATAGCCATAACTTATCTGGATTATATTTCCCCGCCCGATACCGCAAGCTGTCAAGGATCTTGCAAGAGATTCCGTCCATAAATTAATATCTTGTTGAGTATATGCCACAATGGTGGGTTTTCCAGTTGTTCCTGATGATACGTGATACCTAACAATCTCCTGTTGTGGTACAGCAAACATTTTATCGGGATAGTTATCTCTCAAGTCCTTTTTATAAGTAAATGGAAGTTTGGAGACATCTTCACAATTTTTAATATCATCTGGGGTGATATTATGTTTCTTGAATTTTCTTCGATAGTATGGCGAAAAATTATACAGGCGATATACAAGCATCTTTAGTAACTTGTATTGCATCTTTCTCAATTCGTCTGCAGGGATTTTTTCTATCCTTGGATTCCAGTATTCCATTATCTTACCTCTTTCTAATAATTGTTAATAATATGATCTCATATTTTAAATATCATAAATCTTCGATTTGTGGTTTATAAACCCTTGGTTTATAATATTAGGTTGAATAGGTATCCAATCTCATATTGATTTATATTACTGTTAATAACATAGATCAATAAAAGATATATCTTATGTCTATATTAATAAATATGCATGAATAAAAAAACAGATAGTAATCTTATCTTGACCGAAAAAAAAGATGGCATAATGACGATCTATTTGAATCGGCCTGAAAAGCGGAATGCTTTAAATCCTGAAATCATGGTAGATCTAGAAAATTCTTTTTCAATCGCTTCAGTAGACCCAGAAGTTAAAGTGATAATCTTGGCAGGAAAAGGGAAGGTTTTTTCTGCAGGAATAGATCTTTTCGAGTTTCCATCAATGTTTATAGAGAATATCAACGAGAAAGGTACGAGCTGGTTTAGAAATTATCTTACGGATCTTCATTATAGTTTAAATAAGATAGAATCGCTGGAAAAACCGGTTATATGTGCAATCCATGGTCATACTATAGGAATGGGGCTCGAGTTGGCATTAACAGCAGATTTTAGAATTGCATCTAAAGATACACGTATAGGCATCCCAGAGGTTCAATTAGGGCTTATTCCAGATGTTGGTGGTACAACACGATTGACAAGGATGATAGGAGTAATCAAGGCAAAAGAATTGATAATGACAGGAAGACTGATATCTGCCGATGAAGCGTTCAGAATAAATTTGGTCAATGAAGTAACACCAGAAGGAGAAGAACTAGATGCTTCAATAAAACTGGCACAGGAGATTATAGATAATTGTTCTCCGACTGCGGTAGGTTTATCTAAAAAGGTAATAGATCTCAGCAGAGATATTGATAAAAATACTTCTCTCGAGATGGAAGGCATAGTTCAAAGCATCATCTTCGGTGATATGGATAAAGTAATAGAAGGTTTTCAGGCAAAGATAGAGGAAAGAAAGCCTAAATTCTGATATTTTCTCCGCGTATCATAATATTTATAAATATTATAATCATTTATCTTTCTATATGAGCCAGATAGAAAAATTTTTTAAAGAATTTGATGAGATGTTAGCTAATAAAGAAGAAGTGATCGATCTATTAGAGAAGAATATATAAGAAGAGTTAGGCATGGTCCCTTTTATAATCAAAGAGGTGGAAAAAAGACCAGAACTTTTGAGTGTATATTCTACTACACGACCAAAGAGCCTTGATGCAAAGACTGCTGAACTTGTTACTCTTGCATCAGCCGTTGCTAACAAATCAGAGTGATACGTATCCGTTCATTATGAGGTGCAGCGTTAAAATGCGGTGCGACAAGGGATGAGATCTTAGACGTTATCTTGATAAGTTCATTAATGGCGAAGACAGGAGTCTTGACCACCGCTTTTAGAAAATATAGAGAGAAAGAAGATGATAGAAAGATATAAAGAGCTCCTTAAAAAGCAGGGAGATCATATTATAGGTTCCAACAACCATTCTGCAGTAAAACTCTGCCATTGGTTAAAAAAAAGTGTTAGAGGAGAGGATGAATGCTATAAATCAAAATTTTATGGAATTGTATCTCATAGATGCATCCAGATGACTCCGTTTATAGGATGTAACCAGAATTGCATAATTTGTTGGAGGCCTACTGGTATGTCGCTCTCTTTTGAAAGATTCGATTCACCCGAAGAGATCGTTGAAGAGTCTATAAAAGAGCAGAAGAGACTTTTAACTGGATACAAAGGATCTAACCGGACAGATATTGCTAAATATTGGGAGGCCGTAGAACCGAGACATGTTGCCATAAGTCTTATAGGCGAACCAACGCTCTATCCTTATTTAGACGAGCTTATAAATATTTATGAAAATAAAGGATTTACCACGTTTGTTGTATCGAATGCAACAAGACCAGAAGTGATTGAGAGGATAAATCCGACACAGCTTTATCTATCCCTTGAATCTTTTAACAGAGAGATGTATAAAAAATTATGCCGTCCTATAAAAGATGAATGGGATAATGTATTAAGATCGTTTAAAATTTTGAGTGATAAAGATTGTAGAACAGTTTTAAGAATAACTCTTATAAAAGGATTGAATACCAAGCCAGAAAAGTTTGTTCCCTTGATAAACATGGCGTCTCCCGATTTTATAGAGATAAAATCATATATGCATCTGGGATACTCTCGCCAAAGGTTGGCACGAGATAGGATGCTTGATCAAGAGGATATCGAGAAATTTTCTTATGTTATTGACAAAAAAACAGATTATGAAGTGATCGATGAATCTATCAAGAGCCGTGTTGTGTTACTTTCAAAAAATAATGAGATTAAAAGATTCATCGTTTAAATGATTTATAGCATAATTAATTTTTTATACTAATAAAAAAGGAGAGATATGATATGAAAAAATATCTTAAGATAGTTTCTATAGTTGTCATAGTAACATTGGCAATTTATCCTGTTATCTCTAGTGTACAGGCACAACAAATATATGATCCGCGAGATAAGAATATACCACCGATACCAGACGAACTTAAAAAATTTTATAACGATTTTAGACAAAAACATACACCAGAACTTATCAAGTTTCTCTTGGCTGGTTCATGGAGCAGTAATATAGAAAAAATAGCGAGAGATTTCTTCTCAATAGGTAATTATATAATAGTACACGATACTGGAAAATTACAGACAAATACAAGCAAACTTGCTGAAAAATACTTGAATGATAATGTAATTGATCCTTTAAAGAGTAAAAAAAGCATAACTTTACAAACTGGTGAGACATTAAAATTCAAAAATTTAGATAGGCTAAATACTGCCAAACTTTATTATTACTACGTCCGAGACCACATCTTCTTCCCACATTCCAGTAAAGAAGGAGGAGTAACAAATAATATACCTGGTTTTAATTTACTAGTTAGTACTACACGTGAGAGAGTTAGGTTTCCTACCGAGACCGTTGCGACAGGAGTAGGTGCGTGTGCAGATCAAGCTCTCTTATTAGCAACATTGCTTTATATGGATGGATATGAGGTTGCAATAGGTACCGCACCATCTATCGGTACTGTAAACGAGGATGGATCGATTACTTGGGGAGGTTATCACGTATGTGTATATCTCAAAGATGAAGGCTGGGGTATAGGACGACATGAATTTAAAGAGGACGATTTTGGGAATAATATGGATGGAAAATGGATAATACTCGACCCGATCAATAGCCCAAGACATGTTCAGAATATGAGAATGATCGGTGGAGGAAATGTGTTGGAATTCGGGGATGATCCTGCCTGGCTGAATATAATATCATTCGATGATCCACTAATAGGTTATGCTCTTATAGACGAAAAAGCCGCCAAAGAATTTTCTGCATGAGATCAAGTAATTATTTTATCTATGGAATAGAACCTAAGAATGTCTGGAAGCGAGGATTAAGCCTTATATTAGAGAAAGGTTCGCTAGTAGATGATGAACGGGGAAACAGTACAAAAGAATTATTAAATTTGATGAGTAGGGTAGAGAACCCGTTTGGCGTGTATCCTAAAGAGATAAGAGAAAAAATGTTAGAAACATACGGTGATACATTATTGACGGCAGATAATAAAGGTTTTTCCTATACGTATGGAGAACGGTTAAGAAATTGGAATTGTGATATTACAAATAGTAGATTTGTAAACCACGAACCGAAGGTTCGTGATAGATTAGACCAGATCGAACTAATAATAAGACGGTTGAAGAATAATAAGAATACGAGACGGGCGACTGCCACTACTTGGATCCCATCTATCGATTTTAATAGTGAAGAAGTTCCCTGTATGGTACTGATTGATTTTAAATTAAGAGAGAGGATGGAATTAACGGCGGTCTTTAGATCTCATGATTTTTATGGTGCATATCCTTATAACTTGTATGCCCTATCTAGATTATTAGAATACGTTGCTAAAGAGACAAACGCTGAAAAAGGTGGTATTACAATACTGAGCATCTCTGCACATATCTATCTGAACGATTTAAAAAATGTTGAGACGATATTATAAATCATTACAAATCTTCGATTCATATATATATAAAATCTTGATATAGTAAGAATAACAGCGATAGGGGATGATTATACGGTAGATTTAGTATTACCTAAAGGAAGTTTGGAAGAACCTACGTTCATACTATTCAAAGAGGCGAATCTTGAAGTTATAAGGAGAGATAGAGAGTATAATCCGATTATAGATGATCCGAGAATAGGAAGAGTAAAAATATTACGACCCCAAGAGATACCAAAGTATATCGAATTAGGTTATTTTGACATTGGTATTACTGGAAGAGACTGGGTTGTAGAGAGCGGTGCGGATGTTATCGAGGTTGCAGAGCTACCTTATTCAAAAAAGACTAAGAATAAAGTGAGGATAGTTATTGCTGTAGCAGAAGATTCTGGTATAAATGATGTAAAGGATATAAAACCCGGTAGCCGTGTAACTACCGAATACCCAAATATTACAAAGAGATATTTTGATAATTTGAATATTCCTATCCAATTATTTTTTTCATACGGCGCATCAGAGGCAAAAGTTCCTGAGATTATGGATGTAGTGGTAGATTTAGTCGAGACAGGATCTACTTTAGAGAGAAACAGGTTGAAGATCATAGGGGAGATCATGACATCATATACTGTTTTAATAGCCAATAAAAACAGTATAAAAGACGATTCTAAGAGAGAAGAGATAGATGATATCAAGACACTGCTTCTGGGTGTCGTGGAAGGGCGAGAAAATGTTTATCTTGTTATGAACGTTCCCGATGATAAACTCAATGAGATCATGAATATACTTCCAGCGATGAAAAAACCAACGATCTCTCAGCTTTATGATTCAGGTTATTACTCTGTTCAGACAGTGGTTAGCAAAAGAGAGATAAATGTTCTGATACCAAAACTAAAACAATCCGGTGCGGAAGATATATTGGAGCTAAACATAAATAAGATTGTTAGGTAAATTTCAAGATTTATGACCCTGCTATCTCTTTAAATCTTTTTTTTACAAAATTTATTCCGACCGTTTGTATGAATAAACCAGCACGTGGGCCAGATTTTTTATCCAATAATGCAATATATACAGCTTCAAAAAGTTTGGAGACCTTGATGCCTAGCTCTCCGGCAACCTGATATATCATATAATGGATATCTTCACCGGATAATCCATCCGATAATCTCTCGCTTATACGTTTTAATCCTTCTTTTAAATCTTTATCAAGGGATAAAGCACTTTTTGGCATACTCTCTTGCACACTAAACTTAATAGATTCGGGAGCATAATTTTTTAGCCAATTTATTGCATATTCAGACCATTCTCTGAGCTCGTCTTCATCCAGATGATAACCGCCTCTCTCCAAGATCTCCTTTGATCTTTGTAAATCTCCTTTAGATATCTGAACGACGTTAATCATATGCTCGAAAGGTACTTTTATCCTCATAGTTTTCCCTTCTATACGAGAAAACCTTAGTTCCCTGCTGCTTAGTGGGTCTCTTTCATCGAGCATGTTTAAATCGTTTATAAGTTTTAAGGTAGATAAACCTGGATCGAAATTTAAATGTTTATTGGGTCTAGAACTTGATATTAGATATCTAAGCGCTTCTGGTGGAACTGATTTTAATACGTCGTATATTGATATCGTAATCCCTTTGGAACTCGACATATCATGACCTTTTAATGATATCCATTCATATATAACAGGATACGGCGGCTCGTATTCATATATCTCTCTGGATATAATCTTTCCTGTATCGTAAGATCCTCCAACCGTTGCGTGGTCTTTTCCAAATGGTTCTATTGTAACATTTAAAATCTTCCATCGGGCTGGCCAATCTATCCTCCATCCTAACTTTCCTTCGTCTCTTCTAATATCGGATCGACCCTCGTAACCGCAATTATTACATCTATATTGCACATAATGCCCGCTGAAGGATAATACTTCTGTACTATTGATCCTGCCACAATTTTTACAAAGTGGCGCATAAGGACTCCAATTTTCTGATACCTTCCTTTTACTTTTTGATTCTAATATCTCAGCAATCTTATCCCTATTCTCGATTGCTCGTTTTATGGCATCCTCGTACAACCCTTTTTTATATAACTCATGAGAGCGGTATATCTTTGGATGTACGTCCAATATCTCTAATGATTTCAAAAACGGGTCTAAAAAATGCTCTGAATATGATTCATGGCAACCAAACGGATCTGGAATTCTATATAGTGGTTGGCCTATGTAATCTTTATATAAAGCCGGCAAAAATGGATACAACCTTCTCAACGGATCGAAAGTATCGGCTATATATAGGAATTCAGCCTCAGCACCGAGATCTAAAAGTGCCTTATAGATCATATCACCAGTTAAGACCTCGCGCATGTTTCCTATATGTATCTCTCCCGATGGAGTTATACCTGTTGCTATAACTTTTTTACTTTTTTTTAAGCATTCTTCTGCAATTCTGTCCGCCCAGTGATTACTCATCTCAAGAACTAAAATAAGATTATAGGATTTAAATATTGTGATGCAGGAACGTAGTTCTACTTGAAAACAAATGTTACGAATCGAAGATTTGTGATGTTCTTCACTCTTGTCCAGCACAAGGCTGGACTGCTCAAGGAGGTGCAGGAACCTTGGTTCTGCAAAAGAATACGCCGCCGACAGGTCTCGAACCTGTGACAACCTGGTTAACAGCCAGGCACTCTACCAACTGAGTTACGGCGGCTTATGATGGCTAAGGTAAATCTCTTCTTATAGATTGTATCTCTTCTATCACTTTATCCAAGTCTTCACCAACTTCTTGCATAAATACCTTTGTTTTTTCTGTGGTGATCGCACCTGAAGGTGACGGCTTGATCAAACCTTTTTTTTCTAACACACTTAGCGAGTATCGAGTCATGTAAAAAGATAGACCCAGATTCTTTGATAATCTTTTTATTCCTATAGGCTCGCTTACAATAATCTCTTTTAAAACCTTAATGTGTCTGTCTATTATCTCTATCTCTCTATATATCCCTTTTGTTATGCTGTTCTTCCATTTATAATTTTTTCCTTTTATCATAAATCAATTATGGAACCAATCTTCTTCTGTCTCTGGGAAACATTACAGCCTCTCTAACATTATCAAGATCTAGCATGGTCATTATAAGCCTGTCCAAGCCAAGCCCCCATCCCGCATGAGGCGGCATTCCATATTTAAACGCATCGAGATAAAAACTAAAATTATCCAGGTTCAATCCTCTCATCTCAATCTGCTTTTTAAGTAATTCATAATCATTGATTCTTTGAGAACCTGATGCCAATTCCACACGAGGATGCATCAAATCGAACGACTTAGATAGGATTTTTCTATCTTTCTCCAACGGCATAGTATAATATGGTTTCGATTTGAGAGGCCACTCTCTTATAAAATAATGCTCTCCGATAACACTTCCCAGTTTTTTCTCTTCTAAAGATCCAAAATCGTCTCCCCATTCAAGATTCACGATCTCTATTGCTTCGTCGTATGATACTTGTTTAAACGGTCGTGTTGGAATTTTAAGATCGATACCTATCGTTTTTAAGTATCTATCAGCATTAGTATTTATATATCTATATATATAAATAATCAGTTCTTCTAGCAATCTTATTACGTCGTTATCATCCGCATAGCTCATCTCAATATCTATAGAAGTCGCCTCGTTTAGATGTTTTCTGGTAGAATATTCTTCCGCTCTAAATATCGGACCTATCTCAAAAACCCTCTCAAAACCGCTTGACATAAGAATCTGTTTGTAAAGTTGAGGGCTCTGGTTTAAAAAAGCCTCTTTATCAAAGTACGATATGGGAAATAACGCTGCTCCCCCCTCTGTTGCTATTGAGACAATCTTTGGCGTGTTAACCTCTACAAAATCTTTCTTATAAAAAAAATCTCGTATAGCCCTCACAACAAGGCTTCGTATCATAAATATCGATTTAATCTTTGGTCTTCTCATATCCAAGAATCTCTGATCTAATCTCGTCTCAAGCTCAGCTACTACTTTATCAGTCGGATCTAACGGAAGCGGAGACTTTGCAATAGCTAATATATCTAAAGAATTAGGAATAACCTCAAATCCGTTTGGTGCTCTCTCGTCTTTGCTAATTATCCCTTTTACACGGATAACACTCTCTCTCGATATTGTCTTCACTTTATCGATCAACTCGCTCGATACTTTACGTTTCGAAAATGTTATCTGAACTATATCGTCTCTGGTACGTACTAATAAAAACCTTATTCCGCCTAGATCTCTTATCTCATGTACCCATCCTGCAATCTCTACCATATCAGTATTTTTCGAATTCATCATAATATCCTTCTCTCTATTGATCTTGCATGGGTTTTTAGTCCTTCTTTCTTGGCCATATATATTACCTCTCCTCCTATTACTTTTAACGCCTCTTTATCAAGCATCTGAACAGAGATCCGTTTGATAAAATCATCTACAGATAACCCAGATAAAACTTTTGCGTATCCTGCGGTAGGAAGGATATGATTGGTTCCTGAAGCATAATCACCAGCAGCAACCGGGGAATAATTTCCTATAAATATAGATCCGGCATTTTTTATATGTTTTAATACATATATCGAATCTTTTGTTACTATCTCCAGATGCTCTGGTGCAAAATCGTTTGTTATCCTTATAGAATCATCTATAGAATCCGATTTTATCAGGTATATACTGCCTTTCCTTCGATTCGTATCATCTTCCCGTCTTATATCGTTCTCAACCGCTTCTATGAGACCCTGTGAAGTCGTGATCAATACTGCTATAGAACTGTAATCATGCTCCGCCTGTGCCAATAGATCAAGCGCTAAAAATGATGAATTTGCAGAATCGTCCGCTATAATCAATAACTCGCTCGGTCCTGCCGGAAAATCTATCTCTACTCTGTCTCTTAAAAGAATCTTTGCTGCAGTAACATACTTGTTTCCAGGCCCAACAATCTTTTCTACCTTGGGGATGCTCTCGGTTCCATAAGCCATTCCTGCTATTGCCTGTGCACCTCCAACCTTGTAAACAGAGACGTTGGTCATCTTTGCAGCGATGAGAACCAAGTCGTTTATTATTCCTTTTTTATTAGGAGGAGTACAAACAGAAATATTCTTAACACCTGCGACCTTTGCAGGAATAACAGACATTAATAAACTTGAAAAATACGATGATGGGACATAACAACCTATATTTTCCATTGGAACAAAAATTTCTCCCAATATCGATCCATCTTTCTCTATAAACCAATTTTTTCTCTTTTGTTTATCATGATACGAATATATCCGTTCATAAGCTAAACTTAAACAATCGATCGTTTTTTGATCGACGTTATCGAATGCAGAATTAAATTCTTCATCAGTGACGGAAAGATTATCGATATCTGCGCCATCAAATTTATTCTCCAATCTTATGATAGCATCATCTCCACCCCGTCTGACATCATCTATTATCCTTTTTACATCCTCGTATACATCTTCAATGATAGATCTTCTATCAAAAAAACGCTCGTCCAAATGCTTGATATGACATTTTTTCACGTTCATTTATCGTTTTTCTCCTTAAAAACCACTTTTATATCCGATATTCTTGTAGTAGGATACTCTCCTTTGCTATCCTTCTCGAGATATTTTACCATATCCCATATAGTCAATAAAGATACACTTAATCCATGCAACGCTTCCATCTCTACACCAGTTTTGTAGAATGATTCTGCCATTGCCTCCGTCTCAATATAGTCTTTATTTATATTGAAGCTTATGCTTGCATTCGTTATAGGTATTGGATGGCATAACGGGATTACGTTTGACGTATTTTTAATAGCCATTATTCCTGATACCTCTGCAACAGCTAATACGTCTCCTTTTTTTATTTCTCCGTTTTTTATAGACTTTATAGTAGATTCTTTCAGGTATATCCGGCCTGATGCGACAGCTCTCCGCTGGACATCTTTTTTCTCACCGATATCGACCATTGAAAATCTTTTGATTTGTAACATCTTCTCTATATATACCTTGCAATATGGTTATATTAATATTACATTAAAATTTCTATTATTATTATTATTATGCAAAAAGATTCAAGAGATATTACCACCTTTTTAAATTATCTTCGTACAATAGCAGATTTTCAATTTGTCATCAATGCGGGAGAGATATTATTTCCTGATAATATTAAGATACTATATTCAAAAACAGGCAAACCAAGACAGGTTTTTTTAAATGGAGAGAGAGTCGCTACGATTAGACCAAAAGATGGGTTGTTTACTCTAAGCATATTAGGTGCAGAACTTTTAAAAGAGCATTTTTCCTATCCTTCGCTAAGGGTTGTAGTGATGAACGAGGTGTCTGAATTTATTTCAGATGGAAAAAACGTCTTTGCTAAGCATGTTATCGCAGCGGATCAGAATATAAAAGGAGAGGAGGAGGTTATAGTCGTGAACGAGGACGATCTCCTCTTAGGCACAGGAAGATCTGTTTTAAGCGCTGAAGAGATGCTGCTATTCGATATAGGCGTCGCTGTCAATATACGATACGGTAGTAAGAAGAGATTTTAATTATCTCCTCGTTGATTTTTTTCTTTTAACTTTGTTTATCTCTTTTATGACCGAATTTAACTCATTCTTCAGATCTTTAAGATCAAAATTTTTTCCTTTCAGATCTCTCATTATGTTATATTCGTCTTTCTTCTCATACTTCGAAAGTTTTTCCAGCTCTTTAAAGAGAGATGTATCCGAGTCGTTACCTCCCATCTTCTCTTTGACCTGCTTATCTCCTTTTTCCTTATCTACCACATCTTTTATCTCTTCTATATCTTCATCGCTATCTTCGAGAAACATCTCATCTATTCCTGCCAAATCATCATCTAACACCGATTCGTCCATCACTCCTTCTTTTATAAGCTCTTTTCCTAGATTTTTTGTCTCTTCATCGATCTCTACGTTATTTATTTCTTTCTCTGTATCTATTTCTTCATCGTCTTTTTTAGACACCAATTCATCTAATTTTTCTTTAATCTCTTTTTTGGAGATTTTTTTGTCTTTTTTAGATTCATCTTCTTTATCTTTTTTTCTTGCAAACAAATATATCACCACTAATATAGCTATTACAACCACTAATACGGTAGACAATATAAGAGCTATCTCTTCCATTTTATAATCCACCCTCTAATCCTGGACTGACAGGTAACGTGAAAGTAGGAAGTATTGAATTTAAAAAGAATGGCATTAAGAGCAGAGAGACGCCTGCTATTATAAAAAAGATAGAACCAAATATATAATAATCGTATAAATTGCTTCCTTTGCTTATTTTACATGCGAGAGCCGATACGATCGTAAGGACAAAAGTGATAGCTATGACATAGTTATGTAAAACTTCTATCGATAACATCGAAAATATTCCGAATGTCGTACCGATCCCAACGGTCATGCTGGATACTCCACTCACGATACCTGCTAAGTTTAACAATATCTGGCTTATCGCAATGAAAGTCAGAAGCATTACGATATGCAGAGGTATGGTTAACATTACGAATTGGTTAGATTCCAGCTCTTTCGATGATCTTAATAATACAGACTCAAGACTTGATGAGGCCACCAAATCGCCTGCTTTATCCGGTCTTCCGCCCAACCTTATCGTATCTGTAAATATGTTCGTAAATTTATAGAAGATATTACTGCCGCTTTCACCGATAAACCTGTTCCATGATATATCCATATCGAGTCCTAACTTGATCCTATTTTCGAGCCTTACGATACTATCTTTAATATTCGGAAGAGACTTTTTATCGACTTTAGATAATGAGTTTAAGATAGATTGCCCGGTAGATCCCATAATTTGTCCCAATCCTTTTATAAACGCAGTAAATTCCATATCTCTTTTATTAATTTTTCTATCGTCCTTTATTGCCATCACACCAAGCGGTAGGATCAACACACCAAAAGAGATAAAACCGATGGATTCTGTCAGATATGGAAAATCTATTAATAAGAGAGGGTCAGTCATGATATAAGGTAGCAGAATAAACGATAATATCAGAGTGATAAAAGCAAAAGGGACTAATATCTTCTGCCATTTAAATATAAAGTTTTGTTCATCCGACTTTATAGGTAATGGATGCATCTTAAACTCTTTCGGTACTGCATCAAACAATAAAAAGACTACAAACATAGATATCATCGTTTCTAAGACTACAGAGAGATATAATACTATATTGATTCTCTCTGAAACATATAACGACGCAGCCAATAACATTACGATTGATATAACGGATGTTGCAATTATAAGAGATGTGAACGCATCCATCGCCTTTTTAAGCGTCTCGATATCACTCTCATATCTATCTTTGGTTACTATCTTGATCGTATTTAACTCGCTCTCTAAAAACTCTTTATCGATCTCTCCAGCTTTTATTGCGTTTCCCATACGTTCTAATGTTCTTTTAACCATCTCATCTTTTGTATTCTTTGCTTCTATATCACAGGCAGTTGCATAATCATAATTCCAATCTTGGACGATTTGGCTTATATATTTGATATGTTTTGATGTATAGTATTCTTCTTTATTACCAGTTTTTTTAAAAATCTCGTCCCGTGTAAGATCGGCCGTTGATATAGATGCCATATATGTCAGCATATAAAGAAGGTCGTTTCTTGAATATTTTTCGTAATACCATTCTTTAATACGACTTATCAATCTTCTTACTTTATCTTCAACGTTCGGAAGATGATGCATAAGTTCTATTTTATCCCTATATCTTTCATCAAGATCCATTTTATGCCACAGATTCTATTTTTAGGATACCTTCTTTGTGTATCCTGGATATAGTATGATACAGATCGTAAAAGTTTGTTATACCCCTCTCGTGTATCCTCTCCAGCATCCTCTTTCTCTTCTCTATCTCATTGTATATAATGTATGTTCTCTCTTCAGGAATACCAAGGTTTCTAGCAATTTTACTCTCTAACAGATAACTGTTGTTTGCAGCAGTAAATATATGCCTATCTGTTGTAGGATCCCACTGGAACGCTCTAACAAAAGATACACTGCTCTTCTGGGGATTGTACCCTATAACCTCATTTACGCTCAAAACTCGCCTAACAACCGAGCCGTCTGGTCGTCTTACCGCACTTTGAATGATAATAGCATTCAAATTATCTATAAACGTCTTTGGGATATTTATTGGTGGGCCGGTTATACGTTGTATGAGCTTCTCGACACTACTTGCATGAAACGTTGAGAGTAGAGGATGCCCAGTCTGTATAGACTGGAACGCGATATTACCCTCTGCACCTCTTATCTCTCCTACAATTATATAGTTAGGCCTTTGTCTCAATGCCGCCTTCAAAAGGTCGAACATCGTCACATCTGATCCAGTACCTTCCCCCATTTGCACTCCCCTCTCACTCACTCGTGCCACCTCTCTTGTCCAATGAGGCAGTGGAACCTGCAATTCTGGTGTATCCTCTATAGAGACAATCTTGAAATGAGATGGAATGAACGTAGTAAGAGCATTCATCGTAGTAGTCTTACCAGATGCTGTCTCTCCAGAGACGAAAAAAGACATCTTGTTCTCTATTAATAGCCATAGATAAGCAGCCATCTCATAATTAAGTGTTCCTCTCTCTATAAGGTCTAATATACTATATGGAACCTCTGTAAACTTTCTTATCGAAAAATTACTCCCTTTAAGTGTTATATCGTCACCATAGACGATATTCAATCTCGAACCATCTGGCAATGTAGTATCTACTATCGGGTTTTTATACGTAATAGGTTTTCCAACCCGTTCAGCCAATCTTACTACGAAATTATCTATATCTTCCTCCTTTTTAAACTCTATAACACTTTTAAGCGATCCAAATATCTTGTGCTCTATATAGATAGGTCCCACTCCGTCTGCCGTTACATCCTCTAGATATGGATCAAGAACGAAAGGATGGAGTATTCCCAAGTATAATTTATCTCTTAACAAGGCATACTCGAGGACGTTATACTCGTGGGGCGATATATGTATCAACCCATCGTCTTTATTTCTTGTAAAAGATAATGGTATTGAGATTTTAGCGCCTATCGTATTGAGTAAGCTATATATCTTGGCTCCTACAACTGCAAAACTTAAATTTTTTCTAAAATATGGTAGATTAAAGGTAGCATTTGTGTTTTCACGAATCGGAGATTCGTGGTTTACAAACCAAGGGTTTGTAATTCTTGAAGAAGTCTCTTTTTCTATTACACATATACTTTTAAGCACCTTTTGTAATATCTCTTTCTTCTCTTCAAAAGTCTCTACTGTTATATCTCTTAGATAATCTACCATCTTCTCTTCTGCAACTTTGACGTATTTCTCGACAGAATGTAGCAGCATTGGTTCTATTGGGATGTAATAGTTTCTTAGATCGTTAGCATCATAATAGATGTGAATATATACATTGTCCCCAACAGGATATATCAAATTTGGTTTTGATATATTTCTTAATTTAGGACTTAATTTGGGATAAAACCGCGGGATACCCACTTTATCTATCGGGACTATATGAAGATATTCGTGTAGATGAGGATCTTTTCTTGCATAAGTCTTTACTTTATCTGGTAATAACCTATATATCCCACAAATCTGTAACTCTTTTTCATTAAAATCTTCATGATCCGTTATGACTCTTCTTTTAAACGGAAGATTTACATATGGTCCTTCTTCACTCTTTCTCTCATTCATATTTTTTATTTTTACCATTCTTTTGATCTTTGATCTTATATTTGAGCCTGAGTTATAGGTATCACCCTTAGTCCAAATCCAGGATGCACTTCAAATGACACAATATTACCTGTCGTCTTATTTGCGCCTCTAACCTTAGCAACCTCTAATATGTTTATATATCGATCACCTATCTGTTCTTTTCTAAGTACAAGATGACCATCAAAGATGGATCTAATTCTTACCAATGTATCTTCCTCGTATGCATATTTATGCAACGTTACGAACATGGTCTTTCCTGAATCACAGATAAATCTACAATCTGCCAGGAAATCCATTATGTCGTCTTCTGTACTATAAGTAGTAAAAACAGTCAAAGAATCTATCATTATTACATCTTCTTTGTTTTTAGAGATATGTGTAGAGATCAGATCTAATATCCTTTTCATTTCTTTTTGTGACCATTCTATATCTTCTATCTGTAAAGGATAAATTTTTAAATATCCCCATATAAAGTGATCGACCATATCCAGACTCAAGCTCGTAGTCTGACTTAAAAAACTGCTTATAGTATTCTCTGATGTGTAGTATGCCACATTATGGTTCTGTCTTAATGCGCCCCAATTAAACTGTTGAGACAATACGCTCTTGCCTGTATCGTTCTCTCCCTCTATCAGGTTAAGCGTTCGACTCGGTATTCCTCCACCTATAATCTTATCTATCTCTTTATTTCCTGTGGATACTATACTACTGATACTAGCCTTCTTTGCCATAATTTATCACCCTTTAAAATCTTAAAAATATTACAAACCAAATCTTTCTGTAGCCTCTATCCCATTAGGTGTAACGATCTTGATATAAGTGGCAGCATCTGGAACCAGATAGGATATATGCAGCGGATAGAGATCTATCTCCATTACCTCCCCAGGATCGAGTATTCCAGGATTTAAAACATCTTTTAATATGGTTTTAGACCATTCACCCGGATTTGGAACGTTACCATTGTTATATCTTAATCTCTCTATCCATCCATCTCCGTATATTATTACATCCATATTATCAAAATCATTTATCTTAACCGAACCGGTGTTTTCTAGACGTATTCTTATAAGATAACCTATGTCATCTTTTTTTATATCATCTATCTCTATCCTCGTATTAAGCTTATCAAACTGGTCATCGTTCATTATTTTATAGGATTCAAACACCGTATTCATATTTTTGACAAAGTTACCACTAAACATAAGTATCATAGCGACTATACCTACCGTCAAAATACCTACTACTAATACAGTATCCAGCCCCATTTTTCAGTACCATCTTGATTTCGATATTGTTATGATATCGTCTATCGTGTACCCATTATACATAACGAACCTTACAGTGTATTCTCCTGGCTCTAACGGGCGTGTCATGAAGGCATCTATATATATAGTCTCTCCCTGTTTCCAATACGTCCTCTTATCCTCGTCTCTTGCAGGGAGGCTATACTTCCAATAGTTATTTTTGTACATATCTTTATGATTTATCCCAATAAACGCAGTCTTTGCATTTTTATCGCTTAGTTTTTCAGCATCTCGTGATATAATATATATCTCGGACTGTTTTAGCCTATCAAATGGAATATCTGCCTTGCCGGTATTCTTTAACATAATATGGATATTGTTTTTACCGGTAACGTACGTAAAAATAGGAGTGATATCTGTCAGTGTATTATCGCTTATTTTATCCGATAAAGTATTAACAGCATCATTTATATCAGACAACGCAGGATACATCACCTGAGTTAATAAAAGCGTTGCGGCAGTAACCCCTACTATAATCAATACTGCGGTGGTAATCACATTGCCAGGCATTATAAATCACATTTAATATCTCTTCAAGAGGATATCAAGAATCCTTCCTTTTGCTGTATCCCCCTTTACGATCGTATATAACTTATACAGATCTGCCACAAGATCGTTAGTATTTATCTCTCTTACTCCTGCCATTGTATCAGGGAATAGATGTGATATCTTATGGATAATCTTGATATTCTCTTCAGGAACGTATCCTACTAACTGGGATAACTCTAAAATATCTTCAAATTTTCTTCGTCCATACTTGTTCAGCGTATCCCTCGTCCAATCGACAAGGTTGCTTACTAAAAACGGATCCATAAAATCTTCAATTTTAAACTCTTCCTCAGAGATTTCTCTTGTCTTTCTCTCCTCTCTTTTTTCTGGTAAAGGTATAGCAGCCTCTCTTCTCTTCTCTTCTTCCTTCTTTTCCTCTTTTTTTTCAGCCTCTTCTTCTTCGGTCTCCCCTTCTTCTTTACTTATTGCAGGTGCATTAATCAACGTTGTAAAACCTTTTAGATCTCTGAACGGACTCTCTATATTGCTCATCTGTTCTCTTAAATCCAACAACAACTTCTTTATAGACCCCTTTATCTCATTAATCTCTTCCTCTAACTTTTTAATCCTCTGTTCAGGCTCTTCTGCCTCTATTTCTGATATTATCTCACCCGCTTTATCATTTTTAAGATCATAATCCAATCTTTATCACTCTCGGATGTTTTTAATAAAAAAGAAAAAAATTTTCGTTAATACCGTTTTAATGTTTTACTATTCAACGTTTAATCTATAACAGAGATATCTGGTTTACTGGATCTATATATGCAGGTGCTCTACCAGATATTATATGTGCTATTCCTTCAGCAGTCATCATCCTTAAAGTAAAATCTTCAGAAGGCAACACGCCTCTGTTCTTTCCAGCAAGCATTACAGCAATCTCCATCCTCTCTCCTTTTTCAAGTAGCTGATCTCCATCACCCACGTATGTCGTAACAAGCCACTCGCCCGGGTTCGGAACCTTTCCTTCCCTGTATACCCGATTCCAGTCAGTACCCGCGGCGCTTATAGTATAAATCTCATCTTTAGTTATGAAATCCATCGAGACATTGGTCATATCTATCGATGAATTGCCACCATACATCCAGAATTTGATAAGATCTATACTCTCACCTGTTCCCATGGTATCCAACCCTTTTACTCCATCAGGAGCGAATGCTATCGTATCTATACCGCTAAGCGTCTGATCTCTAGCACTTTCAGCAGCATTCTGTCCTAACCCCATAAAGACATAGCTGAATATTACTGCCACGGCAATAAATGCAATCAAGACTATAGCCGCCTCAATACCACTGAACGCCTGGTCATCCTTCCTTATATCAACCATCTAATCACCTCCTTTTCTATTTTTTATTTTATTTTTATTTATTATTTTATTATTTACTTTCCAAAAAATCTCGCACAACCACTAAAAGTCAACTCGCAACAGCTAACAAAAGGAGCTAAACACGACTCTACAGCTTCTCCCAAAGCACCAAGGGCGTCTTCTTCTTCAAACATCCTTTTTACCGTTCTCATTTTTAATCCCCCTCTTTTATTTATCTTTTAAATTCTTAAATGTAGTAAGTCCCGCAACAGATCGATACGATCGGAGCGATACAGTACCCCGTGTGCAGACACGCATATATTATCGGATTCAGACAGAACATCTCATCACCTCAATACCCTTTTCCTGTACATGCCATAACGATCGGAGCAAGACCATACCCCGTCTCGGCACACCAACTAGACCATAAAGCAAAGTATCCCATAATTTACCACTTTCCTGTACAAGCTCTTATAATCGGTGCACAGCCGAATCCATTGCTTACACAGGCATCCACCAGAGTCACACAAGAGGGCACCTATCATCCCTTTCTATCTTCATCTTTTATCTACTTTCCAAGACATATCTGTGTTAGCGGAATAATTCCGAAACATGTTCTAAAACAAATATTTACCGTATCGAACATGCCGGTGATGCACACATCACTTATATCTGCTAAACAGGGAATAATTCCGCAGCATGTAAAAATCTGATTAAACATTTCCATAACGTAGGGCATAGCGTTCTCATCTCTCAACATTTTTCCAATCTTTTTAAACATTTTTACCTCCTTTTTTCTTTTATTGCATACTTTACCGAGATCTCAAAAAACGTAACTCCGTATTAGTGTCTTCAGATCAAACAACGAAACACTAACTATATAAACTTTTGCTTTTTATCTATTATATAATATTTTTATATATATAATATTTTTATATATATTATAATTCATAACATTTTGACTGTGTGATAACGCTTCGTCTGTTAAATTCTGCGATATTTCAACGACTATTTTGTTTTTATCGTAATCAGCTCTGGTTAAATTTTTATTACGCTTGATACTATCAAGTTTATCTAAATCTATACTCCCAAAATCTATATTTGTCTCTGTCCTCTTTTATACGTCCTCATTCTCCGTTTTTTCTGCTAATTATTCTCAAGATTTCTCATCTGCCTGTAAAATATGGTTGTTATCGTTATCAGGGAGTTTAGATAATATATTTGTCAAATTCCAACTATAATTTACATCAAAACTATAAATTTTCTCAATTTTGCTAACCAATGGTCATATACTATCCTTTTATGCGTATCTAAAGGTTGTCCCAATTACTGGAATACTACAAAAAGAGAGGGGGTAGAGTGGACCCCTGCTGAACCAGCACTGAACCAAGTATGGGACACTTATGAATATACCTGGACCACTTTGTTATTATGTAGACCACCTATGAACCATAGTTAAAATTTAAAACAGATCATCGATAGAACGGTGCGAATGCAAGATCGATCCATCTTGCCACAAGAGCAGAAATATAACGCATATCTGCCTGTAATCCCATCAATCCGCCTATACAACTTGTAAGACCACAACAACAACAACACGGACAAGATAAGCCTGGTAAGAAACCTAAGCAAGATCCGATTATGGTCATCGCTTCTTCCTCTTTGAAGAGGTTTTTTAAACTTTTTTTCATATCTTCATGTTAAATACAAAGATATTTAAAAATATGCTAATCTCACAAAAATAGAAAAAATCAAAACTCTTTAAACCTGTTGGTCAGAGGCATTCTTAAAGCCCTTCTTGTTATCTTTATGCCTATTGGTGCCTGCCTCCTCTTGAATTCGTTTTTCCTTATCAAATCAACGACCAATCTTACTGTATCCCGCTCAAATCCCATCCTGATAATATCCTCCACGCTTTTACCCTCATCTAAATATGCTATTAAGATAGGATCTAAAACATCGTAAGGCGGTAAAATATCCGTATCCTTTTGTCCATCGCTTAACTCTGCAGACGGTTCTTTCTCCCGTATAGAATCTGGTATCACTTTTTTTATACTGTTCCTGTAATCTGCCAATTTATACACCATACTCTTATATACATCGCTTATTACTGAGAATCCGCCAGCCATATCTCCATAGAGCGTAGTATAACCAACAGCCGCCTCGCTCTTGTTACCCGTTGACAGGACCAACCAACCGAACTTGTTCGATAACGCCATAAGCAGATTCCCTCTTATACGGGATTGTATATTCTCTTCAGTTTTATCTTTCTCATAATCTTTAAAATAAGGCTCCATCTGGTCTAAGTACTCTTTATAAATCTTATCTATCGGTATCTCCAGCAATTCAATTGCAAGGTTATTGGCAATAGTTTTTGCATCGTTTAGGCTCTGTAATGAAGTATATACCGATGGCATCATTACCCCTATGACGTTATCATTACCAATAGCATCGACGGCAATAGTCGCGACAAGGCTGGAATCTATTCCTCCAGACAAACCCAGAACTACCTTTTTAAACCCGTTTTTAATAACATAGTCCTTAGTTCCTAAGACCAATGCATTGTATATCTCTCCTATCGATGATAAACCTTCTATCTCCCTTTCATCATCCCTACTCTGTATTTTAGGTTTATCCAAAATTATTGGGGCATCTGATATCATTTTAAAAGTGAGATCACCGTCTCCTGTTATTCGCTTTTCAAGACTATACATCCTTTTTTTAGATATTTTATCTATGTCTATGTCTGCAACGATAAAATCTTCGTCAAATTGTCGTCCTTTTGCAATTATTCTCCCATCTTCATCTATTATTTTACTATATCCGTCAAATATAATCCCGTCCTGTCCACCGACCATGTTGCTATTGAGTATTACTGATATACTATCTTTGGCACGTGCCATCAATATATTCTCCCTGGTAGCCGTCTCTCCTATATAGTAAGGAAAGGAGCTTATATTTACGATGACTTTTGCCCGATTATAGCTAATATACGATAACAGATCGTTACCTATGCTGATACCGACAGGCACACCTGATATCTGATAGATAGAGCCTTGTTCACCTTTTTTAAAATAATAACTCTCATCATACTTTCCAAATAATGATAATCTCCTCTTATGGTACATGCCAGCCAGTTTTTTATTATGAACGATGGCAGCAGCATTGTAAAGGCTGTCATTCTTCTTATCAATATCGACGAGACCGACTACTAACGTAATATTATCGGAATGGTTTATAATATCATCCAACGATCTCAACTCTTTATCTATAAATTCCGATCTATACACCAGATCTTCTGGAAGATATCCTGATATTGCAAGTTCCGGGAAGGTTAAGAGATCAACACCAAATCTTCGTGCCCGATCTATGCCGTTTAATATCTTTATAGTATTGCCTTCAAGGTCTCCTACCGTACTATCAATCTGAGCTATACCAACTCTAAAGAATTGCATTCTATTCTTCTTTTGCTCTTTTTATTGATATACCTTGTTAGTGGACTACTCCTCCCTAACAGAAAGAGCTTCTTGATTCATCGACCAGACTCGATCTCAACAAGCGTAAATTCCCTCTATCCCATCGGTACATACATAATACATTATTCTACTACTTTTATATACTTTTCCCTTTTTCCGCCTCTCATCCTCCATATCACAAGGGGACTTCTCGGCGATGAGTAAAAAAGCAAAATAAATAAAGGAGAGGAAACAACTCTCCATCTAGTACATACCCATTCCGCCACCTGGAGGCATTCCGCCACCTGGAGGCATTCCTCCACCTGGAGGCATCTCTGCTCCACCTTTCTTGGAAGCAATGACATCGTCTATTCTTATTATCATCGTTGCAACCTCGGATGCAGAGCTTATTGCCTGTGTCTTGATACGCAATGGTTCTATAACACCAGCTTCTACCATATCTTTAGCCTTACCTGTATCAAGATCGAGGCCGTATGTCTTCTTACCCTCTTGATGTGCTTTTCTGAGTTCAACGAGCGCGTCTATAGGATCCAATCCGGTGTTTTCTGCCAGAGTTCTCGGTATAACCTCTAATGCTTTGGCGAACTCTTCTATGGCAAGCTGTTCTCTACCTCCAACAGATGGAGCGTAATCCTTCAACCTCAAAGATAGCTCTATCTCTGTAGCACCACCACCGCATACAATCTTTGTATCCTCTATTACAGCAGCAATCACATGAAGTGCATCATTGGCACCTCGCTCAAGCTCATCCAAAATGTGCTCGGTTGATCCTCTCAATAGCAACGATACTGCCTTGGGATTCTTACAATCTTCAACGAAGACCATCTTGTCATCACCAATCTTCCTCTCTTCTACCAATCCAGCATAACCTAAATCTTCAGATGCTATCTCTTGTATATTTGATACGATCTTAGCACCGGTGGCTTTTGACAATTTATCCATATCACTCTTCTTTACACGTCTAACTGCCAATATTCCATTTTTTGCCAGGTAATGCTGTGCAAGATCGTCTATACCTTTCTGACAGAACAAGACGTTAGCACCGGATGAGACGATCTTATCAACCATCTTCTTTAAGATCTTCTCCTCTTCATCAAGAAACGCCTGCATCTGCTCAGGAGATGTTATCTGTATCTTTGCATCCATTTCGGTCTTTTCGATCTCTAATGAGGAATCTACAAGAGCTATTTTTGCATCCTTAACTTTTTTCGGCATTTCTGTATGTACGACCTCTTTGTCTATTACTAAACCATTTACAAGTATGCTATCTTCTATTTCTTTGCCTTCTTTCTTTTCTATATTAATATTATCGACATCTACCGACCCGTTCTCTTCTACTGCTAATACAGCATCAACACATAAACCTGAGATAGCTTCTGATGCCATTCCAGCACTTTTTCCGGTTAACGATGTTAATGCAATCTTTTTCAACAACTCTTTGTCATCTTTGGAGATATCCGTTGCAATCTCATTCAGGATCTCATAACATTTGTTTGCTGCCAACCTAAAACCTTTAGAGATTGTAGTTGGGTGGATATCCTGGTTAAGCAACTCTTCTACTCCTTTCAGCAAAGCACCGGCTAATACAACTGCAGTAGTAGTACCATCGCCTACCTCATCATCCTGTGTCTTGGCGACCTCTACCATCATCTTGGCTGCAGGATGTTCTATATCCATCTCTTTAAGTATAGTTGCCCCATCGTTAGTGATGGTCACATCGCCTAACGAATCGACGATCATCTTGTCCATACCTTTAGGACCTAACGTAGTTCTAACGGCTTCTGCCACGGCTTTAGCCGCCATTATGTTTCCGGACTGAGCATCTTTCCCTCTTCTTCTCTCAGTCCCTTCTTTTAAAACTAATATTGGCATTCCTCCTAACTGTGCCATAATCTTATACCTCCTTTAGTTTAAAGATTGGTTAGTTGTTCTATATAAAACTTTCGATCACATTCCTCATCTACATTCAAGCATTTATAAATTTTTAATAGTCTGATTATATATATGATAATAATATGTATGATAACTATATTTATCTGGATCATACGGCTGATGTAAAATTTAAAGCATATGGAAAAACATTAGAAGATTGTTTTGCTAATGCTGCAAAGGCGATGTTTAACCTTATAGTTCCTTTGAATAAGATAAATATTGAGTTGAGACAGAATATTAAGATAAAAGCAGAAAATTTGGATTTTTTACTTTATAAATGGCTTTCGGAGCTTTTATATTTATTTTATGGTGAGAACAAACTTTTTTCTGAATTTGAAATAAGTATAATTAGAGATAAGGATGGTTATACGCTGGATAGTATATTATATGGCGAGTCGGTAAAAGATACTCATTATATAGATATAGAGATAAAGGCTGTAACGCTTCATGATCTGTACGTGAAGAGAGATAATAATATCTACACGTGTCAGGTTGTACTTGACGTTTAATATTTATAGGATTTTCAAAATTTATTATAATCTTGAAAAAGATTAAAAACTAGGTGATTTTAATGAATCTAATAAAAATTACGGATAATATATGGGAAGTTCCTATCGGATACACTGAAGGGATGAGAGTTCCGGGAAGGATTTATACATCAGAAAAATTGATGAAGAATTTAGAGCCAGACGCGATAAAACAAAATGCTAATGTGGCAACACTTCCTGGTATTTTAAAATATTCAATTGCTATGCCTGAGATGCACGTAGGTTATGGCTTTCCTATTGGTGGCGTTGCGGGTTTGGATGGAAATGATGGAGTAATATCCCCTGGCGGGGTTGGATTTGATATAAATTGTGGTGTTAGGCTTTTAGTTACTAAGATACCTATGAAAGACCTGCTTTTAAAACTGGATCAGCTGATAGAAGATATATTTAAAACGATACCATCTGGTGTTGGTTCAAAAGGAAGATTAAAGCTGGATGCCAATGAACTGAAAAAAGTCTTTGAAGAGGGGGCAAGATGGGCTGTCTCTAACGGATATGGCACTGAAAGAGATTTAAATTTTTGTGAAGAAAATGGTTGTATGAAGGATGCAACTTCGGATAAAGTAAGCAAAAAGGCGATAAGTAGAGGATTATCACAATTAGGAACTCTAGGATCTGGTAATCATTTTTTAGAGATCGGATGTGTAGAAGAGATATTTGATACGGACGCGTCTAAAGTATTCGGTTTAGAGAGAGGGATGACCACGATAATGATACATACGGGATCAAGGGGTGCCGGGCACCAGATCTGTACGGATCAGTTGGAGGTGTTTGCGAGTGCCGTTAAGAAATACGGTATAAAACTTCCTGATAAACAGCTCGCTTGTGCCCCATTAGGAAGCAAAGAGGCAGAGGAGTATTACGGAGTTATGTGTGCAGCGGCCAACTATGCATGGGCAAACAGACAGATAATAACACATTGGATGCGGGAAGTATTCGATAAAATTTTAGGAGATAACGATTTGAAGATCGTATATGATGTTGCTCATAATATAGCAAAGATAGAAGAACATATAGTAGACGGGAAGAAAAAGAGGGTAATAGTCCATAGAAAGGGGGCAACACGCGCGTTTTCGAAAGATAACGAGCATATACCTATCGAATATCGTAGTATAGGACAACCTGTGCTGATTCCAGGAAGTATGGGAACTTATTCTTACGTTCTGAAAGGGACGGATAGAGCGATGGAAGAGACATTTGGAAGCACCTGCCATGGATCTGGAAGAGTGTTAAGCAGAAGCAGTGCTAAGAGAAAGTATCGTGGAGAGAACGTTAAAAAAGAACTTAAGGAGCATGGGATCATAGCCAAAGCGGTATCTGATTCTGTTCTTGCAGAAGAAGCACCACTGGCTTATAAATTGAGCGATGATATCGTCGATGTTGTGGACTCTGTGGGCATATCTAAAAAAGTGGCTAAGATTAGGCCCTATGGGGTAGTTAAAGGATGAAATATCTAAGCTGATGAGAAAGATTATACAATAATATGCGATCTGCTGAAGGATGTAGGTTATGTGCTAAAGGGGCAAAGATGGTCCTATTTGTCACGGGTCTATGTAATAGATGCTGTTTTTATTGCCCATTATCTGAAAAAAGGTCTAAAAAAGATGTTGTTTATGCGAACGAGAGACCGGCCTATAGTGATAAGGACGTATTGGATGAGAGTGTAAAGATGAGGGCGTTAGGAGCAAGTATAACTGGTGGAGAACCGTTATTAGTCTTAGATAGGACTATTTACTATATACAATTATTAAAGAGAGAATTCGGCAAGAAGTACCATATTCATCTCTATACCACCCAAGTTATCGATAAAAAGGTTGCTGATGAACTAAGTTCGAGCGGATTGGATGAGATAAGGTTTCATATCTTGGATAAACCAATAAGATATAGAGATGGCATATCCTATCTTAAAAATGCCGGAGTATGTGTTGGAGTAGAAATGCCGCTCGTACCGTTACCATTTATGGAGAATAGGATCATTGAGATTATAAAATGCCTCGATATAGACTTTTTGAACCTGAACGAACTTGAGTTTTCAGAGACGAATTATATAAATATGAAAAAAATGCAGATAGAGACCGAAAACGGTATATCTGCAAAAAAGAGTACCGAATTTGCAAATAAGATTATAGATAAATATAAAAGAAGGATTCCAATAAATTTCTGCACGGCCGCGTTTAAAGATGGGATTCAACTACGTAGAAGACTGATAAGAACGGCAAAAAATATCGTAAAAAGTTACGAATCTATTACAGAGGATGGTACTATTGTTAGAGGCGTTATAGAGGGAGATATTAAGGATATAAAAGATATAATAGGAGGATTACCTTTTGAAGAAGTAGATGGTAAGATTTATATGAACGCGTATCTTCTCAGAAGGGTAGCATCTCTATTCGCAGATAAGAATGTTATTGCATATATAAGCGAGGTATATCCTACTTGGGATGCATTAGAAGTCGAGAGAGAGTATATTAAAGATTATTTTGAAGATTCTCATCAAAGTAAAAATTAAATTAAAAAATATTCAGAGTTGTTTGATATGGATCCTAATTATCCAAATATCTTGGTGGCAGACAGTATATCTGAGGAAGGTATAGAAAGATTGCAGAAAGATGCAAACTTGGATGTCTTAACTAATATAACAAAGGATGAACTATTAGAGATAATAGATAGATACGATGCATTGGTGGTAAGAAGCAGAACTAAAGTTACAAAAGATATTATAAACAGAGGAAAAAGACTAAAAGTTATTGGTAGAGCAGGTGTTGGTGTGGATAATATCGATGTGGAAACAGCTACTGCAAAAGGCATAATCGTGATAAATGCACCAGAGGGTAACACCATCTCTGCAGCAGAACATACGATAGCTATGCTTCTCAGTCTAGCAAGAAAGATACCGCTTGCCAATTCATCTGTTAAAAAAGGAGAATGGAAGAAGAGTGATTTTATCGGTATTGAGGTAAGAGAAAAGGTAATAGGAATAATCGGGTTTGGCAGGATAGGATCATACGTTGCTAAAATGGCTCACGGATTAGGAATGAATGTTATAGCCTACGATCCATACGTAGTTCCAGCAAATATTGAAAAAACTGGCGGATTAAAGGTTGATTTTGATACAGTATTGAAAGATTCAGATTTTATAACGGTTCATGTTCCTCTTAACAAGAAAACTACGGGTTTAATAGGAGAAAATGAGTTCAGAAAAATGAAAAAAGGTGTTCGTATTATCAACTGTGCACGAGGAGGAATAATAGATGAGACTGCTTTATATAAAGCGATAAAAAATGGCATAGTTGCAGGCGCGGCGTTAGATGTATTCGTGAATGAGCCACCTAAGAATAATCCTCTTTTGGATCTTGATGAAGTCGTTGTCACGCCCCATCTGGCTGCATCTACAATCGAGGCACAGAAGAACGTCGCTATTATTATAGCAAACCAGGTTCTAGCTGCATTAAAAAACGAACCAGTGATGAATGCTGTAAATATGCCTGTAATACCTAAGGATGCAATAGTCGTAATCCGTCCTTATATTCCTCTTTCTGAAAAATTAGGAAAGATTGCTTCACAATTGGTAAATGGGACTATTTTACGAGTGAAGATGATTTATAAAGGAGATATAGCCGGATATAATACCGAATATATAACCAAATCTGCGTTGGTTGGTATATTTTCCAATATTTTGAATGAGCATGTAAATCTAATAAATGCTCCGGTTATCGCAAATAATAGAGGAATAAACATTTCAGAAGAAAAAAGCAAAGATATTGAGGATTTAACCAATTCTATCACAATAGAAGTGGAGACAGACTCTATGAAAAAAGTGCTTATCGGTACTATATTTGGAAAGAGCGAGGAGAGGATAATAGGCATAGACGGATTCAAGATAAACGTAATTCCATCAAAATATATGCTGATCTCCAATCATACGGATAGACCGAGTATAGTAGGAAAAATAGGGAAATTGCTGGGAGATGAAGATATAAATATAGCAGCCATGGAACTGGGGAGAAAAAAACCTAGAGGCGAAGCGATAATGGTTCTCAGCGTGGACTCCCCTGTTCCTGACCATATACTTGAAGAGATAAGAAAGATAGAAGGAATCCATGATGCCATATTAGTCTCTATATAAAATAATGTAATGGAACGATCGCAGAGAATACCAGCCTTTTTATGCTATTTATATCTCTCTGATGAAGAGATAAGGAAGTATGATTGCCCTATTTATTTTTTTTACATATTACCTTACCACCTAATCGACACTGTTACCAAGAAGTTCAATTATATGGTCTGTAAGCCTATCCACTATAACGATCTTATTTACAATTCCCACTTTTCTATCGTTCTTATTTACTAAAGCAGCAATTGCATTAGGATCTTCTATGATCTTAGTAATAGATCTATATAGAGGATCGTCAGCATTTATATTTATTGCCTTGTTTGAGATAGATCCTACCTTATCGTCGGATCTGCCATCTAAAATTGCCGCAAAAACCTCTTTTATTGAGACAATTCTAAGTTCTCCCTCCTCTAAAACAGATACCGCGTATAATTTTTCATTTTTCATCTTTAATGCAACATCTTTTATCGTAACGTTACCCTCTACTACCACAAATTCGGTCATAAAATCTTTTGTTGGATGTTTTGGCAACGTCTCTATATATTCGGCGTCGATTAATATCTTATTACTAACAGCATCCTTCCCTTCTATTACTCCACTAACAAGAAGTTTATTTACTGGGGTTGGCCCAACAGTGATTTTATCACCTATCTTAAATATCTCTATATTACCCAATATTTGTATCTCTGCTTTGCATATGTTGGGATGTCTTACAGTTGTGAAAGATACCTCTTCTACGTTTACCTCTTCTATCAATTTATTATTTACCCGTACTTTTATTATAGCCTCTTCCGGTAATAAATCTATACCTAATGCTTCGTATGCCTTTATTCTTGCTCTATATCCACCCTTTGGACCTGGAACTCCATCCACTAAACCTAATGCCTTCATTGTCTGCATCTGATTTCTAATTGTTCCTGGGTTTCTTTTTATAAATGTGGCAATATCTTCTCCTCTAATTGCCTCGCCTTTCTTTCTCTGTAGAGTTATCAAGGCCATCAAAGTCTCTCTTTGTATCGGTGTTAATTTCAAACTCATTTGAGAATACCTCCTATTTTATTAATTTTTATTATTATTTCTTTAAATATTTCTATTCTTTTATTATCATATAAAAGTTATTTTTATATATGTTCTCTTTATATATAGTATTTTATCTAAAAATGAAATACTATATATAATTTGTTGATAATCTTAAATGAACTTTTTCTGTAATGAAACGTATAATGATAAATATTGTTAGATATATAGGTATAGATTATCTTTATAAATCATTTATCTTTACTCTCTTGTAGAGACGGAGAGTAGCCACGTTTTCTGACGTTTAAAAAATTTTCTGCATGCTCTAAGACACCCCTCGATTCAGCATAAGTCAACAATTTATATGCCTTTTGGTATGTTGCCCATGTATAAGCAGTATGCTCATCTGAAATCTTTATCTCATCCGTCTCTACCCTTGTAAGAAATAAAGTAACACTCTTGTTTATCATTTGATCATTTTTAGTAAAGGTATAATTTATTTCCTCTTTAAAACCATCTATTATATCCAAATCGGTTATTCCAGTTTCCTCTCTAATTTCTCTGATAGCTGCATCTATCTCTTCTTCTCCTTGCTCGATATGCCCTTTTGCAAAATCCCAATGGGATTTTTTATGTTTAAGAAGAAGATAGACTCTTTCGTTATTATATTCTTTATATGTTATAAATCCTGCTGATCTCTCTTTCTTCATATTCAAAGAACCTTTTAGATATTATTAAATATATATCAATATAACAATATAAAAAGGGATAATAATGGTAAAAAATATACGCGATTCGATTAAAAAATTGGAAGTAACAGCGATTTTTGAGCTTATTTGGCCGTCTCTATCTAAAAAAATAGATAAGATAACACCTCAAGATATATCTACTGCTATCGATAATTGGGATGATCCATGGAATTATATAACTCCAGATATCGAAGAAAAATTAGCAACGTTAAAAGACAGATATAACACCTTGATTAGAAGGTATATTAATATTATAACTCCTGAAATGATGATGGATATATTGCTTAAGGAGAGACCCAATATTGCCAAGGCTATCATCAGTCATAAAGACGGTGATAAATGGTGGACAGAGATAATAAATAATGGAAAGAAGAGAATCATGGAAGACCTTGATAATAAAAAATATTAAATAATAGATATCAAAACCATTCGCCAAGCGTTCTTTGCTGATCCGTTTTCGAAAGATTGATCTCGTCTAAGGTTTTTATCACTCGTTCTCTGGAAAAATCATGCTCGTTACATAAAAACTCGATTATTTTCTCTTTATCTGGTTTATACCATACCAACCTATACTCTTCTGTAACGTTTGGATGGAGAAAAATATTTTTTATATCATCTAAATTCTCTATCTCTTTACCAATAGCCGCCAATACTTTTTCTATACTTCCATATTTTTTTATCAATTTTAATGCTTTTTTAGGTCCTATATTTCTTATTCCCTCATTATAGTCCGTTCCAACAAGAATGGCAATATCTACCAATGCCTCCCTATCTATCTCATGCTTTTCTAAAATCTCGTTTAATATATATAGTTCTGGTGTTATATCAACATACTCCTTCTTGTTAGGTAATTTTCTCTTTTTACCCACAGCTAAATTCCTAACGAGCTGAGTAGAACCAAACAATAAAGAATCATAATCTTGAGATGCTACAATGTCTACATCGCCTTTTATAGTCATAAATGCTGCCTGTGATTCTCCTTCTGATGGAGCAAAGACAGAAGGAATACCTAAATATTTTAATAAAATTACTGTCTCTTCTATTATCTTATGATTTAATCTTGTAGACATCTGAGCATATTTTATGGCGTTTTCAAAATCTTTATTCTCTCTTGCAATTATATACTTCTCAAATGCTTCTTCACGGATAATTTTTCTCTTATCTATCGTGTCAAACTTTAATTGAGGTGGCTCTCCGTCAAATACATATACCGGTTTGATATTCTTTTTTAACATGTTAGAAGTTCTATAAAAAACGCCAGAAAGATGGGAAGTAATATTTCCTTTACTATTTATCAAAGAAGTGCCATTTTTCTGCCTTATTATCGATATAAACTGATATAAAGTATTATACGCATCTATTGCAAGTTTCTTATTGGCCAAATCTTCAAAAGATACCTCTTTTTTCACAAGGATCGGACTGATATTTCTACTCATATATTAAACTGTTCAATTTAAAACTATAAGTATTTAAACTATGGCGAAAGATATATTAATAATAAAAATAAATAATTGATAAACAATTTTTTAAAAAATAAAGATATGAAACCAACTAGTAAATGCCTGATCGATTATAAACATCTTCCAATAGGTCTTGATATAGAATTCGTATCTGGTAGTTATGTTCCATTAGATGAAAAAATCCTTGATTTTAACAATAAAAAAGTCTTATACGTGATCGGTAGTGCTATCTTAGATAACTCTTGTTGCGGAGTTGCTGGATGTAGATATGCTATAGTGCCCGGATATATCGTTGACTTTAAATATAAAAGGGAGAATAGTCTGTTTGTATCAAAGGTCGAACCCATACGGGATTTAAAACAGAGACAGGAGATTAAAAAGATGATAAAAGGACGAGAAACAGTAAAACAGATCGATTTTTGGTAAATTCTATGTAATAAGGTGTAGTATGAGGATACTCGGTTCAGAAGAGAAGAGAAAGGAATTAATAGATGAGTTAAAGGCTAAAGGCTATATAATAAGTAAGAAAGTAGAAGAAGCTATGTTATCTGTTCCAAGAGAGCTATTCATCCCTGACAATAAGATAATGTATGCATACGAAGATCAACCTTTGGAGATCGGATTAGGACAGACGATCAGCGCACCACATATGGTTGCCATGATGACAGAGATTCTAAATTTACAAGAGGGTAATAAGGTGCTCGAGATAGGTACAGGATCGGGATATCAAGCAGCCATCATATCGAAGATCGTTGGTAAAGATGGAAAGATCGTATCCATAGAAAGATTTGCAGATTTGGCAAGATTTGCAAAGGAAAATTTGAAAAAAGCTGGAATAACTGGTGTAAAGATCGTAATTAGTGACGGATCGCTAGGATACAAAGATGAGGCACCATACGATAAGATATGTGTAACCTGTGCAACACCCGATATACCTCCACCGTTAATCGAACAACTCAAGCCTGGTGGTCGTATGGTAATACCGGTAGGTAGCAGATATTTTCAGGAACTTTTTGTTGTAGATAAGGATGAATATGGACATATAACAAAAAAAAATACCGGTGGCGTAGTTTTTGTTCCATTGATTGGTAAATATGGGTTTAAATATGGAATCTAACCTTTGAATATAACAATACTTTACAAATATCATCCCTTTTTTATATGTCTTAATATATGAGGAGCCTCTTTTAAAATCAATTGTTTCATGGCTAACTTCACGGCGTTTGGAGATCCTGGCATGACAAAGATAACCTTATCTCTTACGATACCGGCACTTGCCCGAGATAAAATAGCAGCGGATCCTATCTCTTCGAAGCTTAGATATCTGAATAACTCACCAAAACCATCTATCTTCTTCTCATAATATTTTGATGCCGTCTCAATGGTCAGATCTTTTTTAGCAAGTCCTGTACCTCCACTAATCAAGATTACCTCTGCATCCGATTCTATTGCATAAGATAGTGCATTATCTATCATATCTATGTCATCTGGTACCAATTTGTATAAAACAAGATCGCTTTTTGCTTTTTCTATCAGATCCTGCATTATTTCACCACTAACATCTTTTGCATCGCTTGGATTGGATACATTTTTGTAATTTGAGTATCTAGAGCTGCTAACCGTAATTATTCCATACTTCAAATCTTTTTTTGCATCTTTTTTATGATCTTCTGAAGACATGATTAAACCCTTATTTAAATAATTTTTTCTTAAATATCTTTTAATCATAAAATTATCTTTTCTAACATTCTACTCCACGTATCATACATCTCAATCAGCGAAACATTTAAAAGATCTTTATTGCCATCTTTTATAACCAGCCTATCTCCTCTCGTCTCTCCCAATCTTATAATACTCACGCTGCACTCCATAAAAGTTCGAATCAAATCTTTTTCATCGTCTTTTTTTACTTCAACGAGCCAACGCGTGTTAGATTCAGAGAATAGTTTTATATCACTTCTCATACCTTTAATACCAGATATATCTAGATCAGCACCGATACCTCCGCCCATACACATCTCTGCAACAGCAACAGCAATACCTCCTTCAGAAACGTCGTGTGCCGAGATTATAATCTCGTTTTTAATACCATTCAATACGGCTTCTATAGACCTTCTCAATCTATCAACATCTACAGAAGGGACCACGCCTTTCTTTCCTATAATCTTCAGATACTCAGATCCTCCTAATTCTTCATACGTATCTCCTATTAGGTAAAGCAAGTTCTCTCCTTTTATATCTGACGTAACAACCTTTCTTATATCTTCTACGATACCTACACCAAAGAGAGATGGTGTCGGTACTATTTGCGAATCTTCAATCTGCGATCTCTCATTATAAAAACTGACATTTCCCGATGCATAAGGAATTTTTAGTTCTTTTGCAATCTCACCTAGCGCCCGAACGGATTCATAAAAATCTCCCATAACGATTGGCTTCTCAGGATTTCCAAAGTTAAGAGTGTCTGCAAGAGAATGCGGTCGTGCTCCTACTGATACCAAGTTTCTACAAACCTCATCCACTGCAGAGAGAGCCCCTTTATAAGGATTGATCCCCATAAAAGATGGGTTTATAGCTGCGGATATCGCAAGCCCCTTGTAAGAATCTTCCAAAGGCTTTATAACGGCTGCATCTCCATGTGAAGGATTTTTTATACCTCCATTTAAAGGTTTCAGGATCGTTCTGCCACCCACCTCATGATCGTATCTCCTTATTACAGACTCTCTACTGCAGATGTTCAAACTTGATAAGACTGATAAAAACATACTGTTATAATCTTTCGGTTCATCAAAATACTCTTTTTCCTCTTTAATCTCTCTTACTTTTATCTCCCTATCGTATCTTATACCGTTTATCAAAAAATCCAACTCCAGCTCATATATCTTCTCACCATAATATGTTATTATAAATAAATTTCCTGGCAGAGATCTTCCTATAATGGTTGCAGGAACGTCCCAGTAATCGAATATTTCTAATACTTCATCTACTTTATCCGGACTTATAGATAACATCATTCTCTCTTGAGATTCAGAGACAAGAATCTCCCAGGGATGCATCCCTTCTTCCTTTAGAGGAACTTTTTCTATCTCTATACACGCCCCACATCCAGCCGCAAAAGACATCTCACCAATGGCACATGAGAGCCCTCCACCCCCCAAATCCTTCATCCCATCTACAAGACCTTTATCTGTCACTTCCAGACATGCATGGATAAGAGGCTCTTCTAAGATAGGATTTCCCAACTGTACGGCACTACGATCTTCTTCTGATCTCTCTGAAAGCTCTGCTGATGCGAATGTAACACCATGTATTCCATCCCGCCCCGTCTTTCCGCCGGTTAAGACGAATAAATTACCTTCTTTTGATCTGCTCGGTACTACCTGGCTTTTTTTTACAATTCCAACACAGCCAGCATTTACTAGACAGTTGTTTTTATATCCTTCATCGAAATAGATTATTCCTGCAACTGTTGGAACGCCTATTCTATTTCCATAATCGCCTATACCGGATATTACTCCGTTAAACAAAAATTTAGATCTTTTATCTCTGTCGGGTAATCCAAAAAACAACGAATCTATAAGAGCGATAGGTTTGGCACCCATACATAGGATATCTCTTACTACACCACCAATACCTGTCGCGGCACCACCATATGGTTCTACGTTAGAAGGATGATTATGGCTCTCAAATGCCACTGCATATGCATATTCTTCATTGAAATCGATTATTCCTGCATCCTCACCAAGAAGAATACCTTGAGATGAGTCGGATAATATAAACCTCTTAAGAAGGTTTTTTGAGCTCTTGTAACAACAATGCTCAGACCAAGCCTGAGCTAACGATTGCAGTTCTATATCGGTTGGGTCTCTGTTAAGCCTTTTAAAATAATCTTTTATTAAACCCAATTCGTACCTATTAAGTCCCAACCCCATCTCTCTTCCAATCTGCTCTAGTTGATCTTCTGAGACAGAGAGGTCTATCTTTTTTACGTTTGATAGGTAGTACATATCTCTCTTTATTCGATGATCTCTATATAATAATCGTGTATTACAGGATTTGCAAGTAATTTATCACATATATCTTTTATTTCTTCGATAGCATCATCTTTTTTTTCACAATCAATCTCTATTATATACGATTTTAACGTTTTTACTCTTATAACATTATCAAATCCGAGAAGTAACAATGCTTTCTTAATATTATCCCCTTCAGGATCTGATATCCCGTTTTTTAATCTTATTTTAATCTCTGCCTGCATGATTACCCCTATTATGTTAAGTTTATTATTTTATATTTTTTTCCGCTTTCTCCTGCCTTATCAACTGCGTATTTTACTCCTATCGGTCCAATTATCTCAAATATGACAGTAGTTGCAGTGATTATCGTAATTGCCAAAGATCCAAGATATTGTCCAATCTCTCCATAAGCGGATAGTTCTTTTGCAACCATAGATGCCAGCCCGATTGCTACACCAGCTTGAGAAAGTAAGGCAAATCCCAGATATTTTTGAATAACAGGTTCTGATTTTGCCAATTTACTACCAAAGAATGCACCGATCATCTTTCCTACCACTCTGCATCCTATATATATAAATCCTACCACTCCCATCTTGATAAATAGATCCGGACGTAGTTGTAATCCGGCCACAATGAAGAATATAGTATAAATAGGAGGAAGAACATCTTCTATTATGTTAAAAGACATCTTACTCACATTTGGAGCTAAGTTAGCGAACACCACCCCCAATGATATACAGGCAAGTATCAATGATATGTCTAAAAGCTCTGCCAAACCTGCACAGATTAAAATGGCTGATAATGAAATTATAAAAAGATTACTTCTATCTTTTATCATCTTTGCAACATAGGAAAATGCTATTCCACAGATAATACCAAGTATTATCGCTCCACCGATCTCTATCAATGAACCGACTATTGTAGCAGATATAGACGAAGAACTGCCAAGCATAACTCCAACCATAGCGATAGCAGCAGTAAATATAATTACTCCGATCCCGTCATCCAATCCAACGATCACCGTAGTAATCTTACTTAAATTGCCTCTTGCTTTACAACTGTGAATCACAGCCATAGTACCAGCAGGAGCAGTAGCAGGAGCTAAAGAACCAAGAAGTAAAGCAAGGATTAAATCATGGGTATATAGATATATTCCAAGTGTTACTAAAATAAAAGCAGCGAGCGATTCAAAAATTAGTATTATTCCAACATCTTTTCCCATTTTTTTAAGAAAATCGATTGTAAAACTTCTCCCAATCATGAAAGCAACAAATGCGAGCGTAAAACTAGTTATTATATTTATAAGATGAGGACTTAATTCTACAAGATGGATTACAGGTCCTAAAATTATACCGACAATGATATATCCAACGATCGTTGTAAGCCCTAAACGATTGGTTATCATTCCTACGAGAAAACCAAAAGCGAGTATGATACCAACGGATAGAATAATGTTGTCTATTACCATGAGTTTATAATGTTATAAAATTTGATTATCAGCTGATGGATTGTTATTTCGCCCACTATCTCTTCATCTTTCAATACAGGAAGGCTCCTCACGTTGTGAAAGGTCATCTTATCCAATACATCTTTTATTTTCTCCTCTTCCGTACATATTATTGGATTTTTCGACATTATATTCTCCGCATTTTCAAAGAATTCGTAGTTTAAGGATGTTTTATTTGGTACCCCAAAATATGAGATCTTTTTGCCTGGACGGAGAATATTTAGAAAATCTTTCTCTGTTATAACACCAACAAGTCTTCTGCTATCTCTGCTCTTTACGACCCATGCATGATTATTTACGGCAATAAACGCGGCAGTCTCCATTATTCCCATATTTTGATCTATTATGGGAATAACCGATAGCCGGCTCTCCATAACATCTTTTACTCTCTTTTCATAAAATTTATCTAATATTGTTCTATAATCTATCGGCATCTTTAAAACACCATTTTAAAATATAATATCTGTTCAAGAACGCCTATCATTATGCATATCTCTCAAAATATTCCCAAACTCTGAATTGATTATAGATCGTACGCCCATAGTCTTTGGATGAAGATCTACTTCCACAATCACGTACTGGTGTTTTAATATTTTTTTAAGCGGCTCTACCTGTCTTAACCCATTAGTGATAGAAAAAATCTCATAATCCATATTTTTGAGAGGAACAGCATGCGGTACACCAGCAATAACCAAAAAATCTACATTTAGCTTTTTTACAATTTCCGCAGCTTTTTTTCCGGTTATTGCATACTCATCCAATCCACCCGTTATGTAATCGATCTTCACACCGCTCTTTTCAAGATCTCTCTTTATAATCTTTGCATCATTCCTGATTTTAGAAAGCCCAAGATTGCTAGATAAATTGGCGATATTTATGGGTTTGATATCATGGGATACTTCATTTACTGCGCGCATTATATCTGCAAATATGTAAGTAGTCTCTTTCTTTGAATTTAATATGCATGCACCATGTTTTCCCTCGTCTATTAACTCCAAAAGTCGTTTTCCAACCAGGTATTTAGAGTCTCCCTGTGATGGCTCGATGTATGCTTTATACGCCGCCCCAAAATTTTCTTCTAACTTTGTTGCCTCCCTCATCAGATATTCCTGTCTCTTAAACTCTTCTTCTGTTATAATACCAGACGAAACTGCAGATTTTAGAGCTGCTATTACGCCTGCAGTATTCTCTTCATAACCTCCATGTATATCTACGGTCAAGACGGGTATATCTATACCAGCATCTTCGACAGCACCATCGATATCTTCACCAACAATCATACTGGCACACGTCCCTACGATAGCCATATTTTTTGGATTAAACATCTTTATTGCCTTATATATCGTCTCTACAAGCGCGTCATGGCCGCCAAAGATGAATTTATCCTCGCCCATCCCTGTGGTAACTACCTTGACACCGTCTTCATCTAAGAGTCTTGCATGTTTAAAACAGCACCCAGGTGGCCCATGAACCACAATTAAATCTATATTTAGATCTCTTAGAGTATATAATGCAGCAGCTATAGCATTAGGCCTTGGATGTAATGTAAGTGCCATATCTATCCCCATCTTTTAACAAAAGAGATTATCATGTCTCCTTTATCCAGCAAGGATAAAGCATATTTTATTCCGTCGTTCATCGTCTTGAATAAGGTATAATCGCTAATAACATCTTTTTCATGATCATCATCACAATTTTTATCTTTTATAATCAAGATAAGGTCAAAACATTCTTTGTAATCGTTTAATATTCTATAAAAATCGTTTTTATCAAGACCATTACAGATGTATTTGGTCTCTTCCCCTATAATCAAGACAAGCCTTCGTCTATTATTTGTTAATGGATTTACAAAGATGGAACGATCTTTCAAGATTTTATCAAGATGGATCAATCTTACACCTGAGTTTGAGTTGTTTAATAGATATATTCCATCTATCATTTTAAGATCCATTCTGCCTTCTACACCTGAGAAATTAACCAAAAAATCTGTTATATCGGTATCGTCCACGTTTAAGGATAACGCTGCCGTGATAGATGAGAGTAAAGATTGGATATAAAATTCTTCTTGTATTGGTAATAGATTCATAAGAGAAAGATTGATAGATCCTGATCTTCTTATATTCGATCTTGATGTATCAAGTATCTTTATATTGTTATAGACGATCACCCTACCATCACAATCTCCTATATTGTTATCTTTTATATAGACGATACCTTCATCTTTTTTACTTAAATCATCTCTGTGTATATTATTTGTTAGATCAGGATTGTAATCATAATCATTTTGATAAACACCGAATCTAATAATATTTAGATTATCAAAACAATTTATCAAATCTTTATCTATATCAGATGGGACTATTACCGTAGATCCATCGTTTATATTCTGTATGGATTCTAATTTAACAATACTAGCCCATTTTGTATTTGATGCGATAGTATAATCCTCTTTTAAAGAAGAAACGATGTTTATATCTCCTATACCAGAAAAACCTAACGATATCTCGAAGATAGCAAAATCTGGATAAAATTTATCGAATAGTGCTTGTCTTACTACAGGTAATATACTTGCAGGTGCTATGCTTAACCTTCCCACTTCTTTAATCTTGTTTCTATAAAGATAAAACGTTCCAATACTTGTATGCAATAGAATTCTATAATCTGGATTTGATGATTCTAAAATAGAATATAAGATCGATAAAGTACTTGTTTTACCTATAGTACCCGTTATTTCTATCTTAATGGAATCCCTCAAATAATTTTTAGACTTAAAGATATAATTCAACATTTGATGATGGTTTATTATCGTACATCCGGATTTTAACGCTTTTTTTAAATATGGGTTATCTCTGCTTAAATGTACCGGAGCGACCACCAAATCTTTTTTAGATATATTGTATCTAAGCTCACCTTGTTTATAAACATCTATCACCTCACAATTAAAACCAAGACTTACAAGATCTTCTCTAAACCTATCAGCACCATGAACTATGTCGAATAGATATATCTTATCGATACTTTCTATCCTCACGACAAAGCCTCGTTGATTCTATCAAGAGCGATATCTAAAAGTCTGTCGTCGTACTCTAATGGTCTTGTATAGATAAGATCAACCTTTCTTCCGTCGACTTCTATCTCTGCTGTATTACCATCTTTAATACCGAGTTGTTTAGGAATATCCTCAAGTACATGTACCCCTTTAGCTAAAAAGAGCGGAAATACAACAATTTTATGCACATCGGTATTTAATAGTTTTTTAATACCATCTGATATGCTTGGCTGCTGTATATTCAAAAAAGCTACTTCTACATTTTTAATTTTTTTAGATAATTCTTCAGCCAATTTGTTTATTATATTTGAATTATATTCTAAATTGCTGCCATGTCCCACCACCAGCAATCCGATATCTTCTCTCATTAAAATTCCTCCTACCGAATGGTACTATCTACTCATTAATATTATTTTCTATCGATATTTGTGTTACTTTTTGTTACTATTTATAATTTTTTTTATACTTAAGAAGAAATTTCAAATTTTAAACAAGATAGGATAAAATAAGACCTTATTCAGATAATAAATATAGCTGCAGCTATTACAGTAGTCCAAAGATGGTTTTTATCGCCATAGGCAGATTTACAGATATTCATAGAGTTGAAGATTCTACCACTTGCTCTGTATATATCTTTCCGCTCGTCCCATGCAATAGAAGGATCAAATTCTATTCCTAACGTAGTAGCAAGCATCGTTGCAGCTAGATCTTCAGCATAATCTCCTGTCTCTTTCTCATTCATGTCAAAAGCGTGGTACTCTGATAGGTATCCATAATGATTATTACCACTCGGTATTGCCAAACCAACTGCGGCAGATATGAGCCTGTTCGGCTCGTTTGTCTGATTTTTTGCCATAATACTATATACTATCTGTCCTGGTTTTAAATACTTTAATCCTTCCTCCTTTGTCAGTATATTACAACCTGGAGGAAATATACTCGATACCATTACTATATTGTATTTTTCTATACTTGCATCTCTTAATGCTGTCTCAAACGATGCAAGTAGATCTTTATGAACACCTACACCTTTTGTAAAAAATATTTTAGACGGAATCATTTTATAATCCGTCTTTGTTGGCTATATATTAAGTTTTTGATGAGACAATTCTTTATATTATACTGCTTATGCTGAGCGAAAAATCAATTCCTTTGACACTGTGTGTTAAAAATCCTACCGAAATTAAATCTATACCTTTTATAGCATAATCAAGTATATTTTCTGGTGTTATTCCTCCAGACACCTCTAAAATAAGATTATTTCTTAAATTTTCTCTCTCTAATATATCTATCACTTTTTTTATATCGTTGGAAGCAAAATTATCCAGCATAATAACTTCTGCACCAGATTGTGCTGCTTTTATAGCATCAGCAGGAGTTTCTACCTCTACTTCTATTTTTTTAGTAAAATATTTTTCTTTTCCAGATTTAATAGCATTATCCAATCCCAATATAGCGATATGGTTGTCTTTTATGAGTATCGAGTCGCTTAAACCCATTCTGTGGATATATCCACCACCGATCATCACAGCTTTTTTATCAAAGTATCTTAATCCAGGTGCTGTTTTCCGAGTAGACGATATTTTAATATTAAATCCAGTTTTATCGATCTTATCTTGTAGCATTCTAGTAAGAGTTGCTATGCCGCTCATTCTTGATAAAAGGTTCAAAGCGGATCGTTCTATAAGTAAAATATCTCTTGCATTACCCTTCATATGACATATTCTCTCATCTTTATAAATTTTCTCACTATCGTGATGTATCGGATCGATATCTATACCAAAATAGTTTGATAATATAATAAGCTCTTCCATTCCTGCTAAAATACACGCCTCTTTTGAAGAAATGTCTGCAGTTATACTTACATCTGGACTTATCAAAGTAGAAGTAATATCACCGTATGGTGCATCTTCTTCAATAAATTTTAATAATTTCTGTATAATGAATTTCTCCATCTTATCTTCCTATCTTTTGAACATATATTAATAATTTCTCTTCTTAATTTCAAGGTATGTTCAATATTATTAAATATCAAAATTATAAAGGATTATCTACAGTAGATATCGATACTGGTTATTGTTAATATTTATATATCCTCGCTATAAATAAAGATATAAACCAAACCTTGTAAAACTTCATATAAGAGATGTTCTAATAATGGACCTTTCAGATTTAGTAATCGGAGAGAGTGTGCATAAATCAAAATGGATGCATCTTCCCAGGATTGTTGTAGTTGGTCATAATAAGATATATGATATCATAGACGTATGCAACGAGTTAAAACTTGATGGGAATGCTCTTATCATATGTGGACCTAATACTTTAAATGTGGCAGGTATATTGGTTAAAGACTTATTGGAGGATAACAATATAGATACAGAAATAAAAATAGTCGATGAGGCTACCATAAAAGAGGTCAACAACGTAAAAAAAATTGCTAAAGAGATTAATGCTAATTTTTTAATTGGTGTAGGTGGCGGAAAATCGATAGATGTTGCAAAACTAAGCTCTTTTGAGCTGAAAAAACCATTTATAAGCATACCTACTGCGGCATCTCATGATGGTATCGCCTCATCAAGATCATCTTTATCTAGAAGAAAACAGCATGTATCGATAGAGGCAAATGCTCCTATTGCTATAATTGCAGATACCGAGATTATCTATAAAGCGCCATATAGATTGCTCGCAGCTGGATGTGGTGATCTTATATCTAATTTTACTGCAGTCAAGGATTGGCAACTTGCCAACAAACTAAAAAATGTAGAATATAGTAGTTATGCGGCTGCATTATCTCATATGGCTGCAGAGATTATAGTAGAGTCTGCCAGTATTATAAAACAACGCTTAGAAGAGTCTGCATGGATTGTAATGAAAGGTTTAGTCTCCAGTAGTGTTGCTATGAGTATAGCGGGGTCTTCTTATCCTGCAAGTGGATCAGAACATAAATTCAGTCATATGTTGGATAAGATAGCACCAAAACCGGCGTTACATGGTGAACAATGCGGTGTGGGTAGTATCATGATGATGTACCTCCACGGAGGTGATTGGAAGTTGATAAGAGATACTTTAAAGACTATAGGATGTCCCGTATCCGCCACAGAGCTTGGGATAGATGTAGAATATATAATAGATGCTCTCGTTAATGCTTATAAAATTCGTCCTGAGAGGTATTCTATATTGGGAAATGGTATAACTATAAAGGCAGCAAAAAAACTTGTAAATATAACAAAAGTAGGAGAGTGAGATAAAGATGGATAATGAATTAAAGGTTACACTAATTGGCACAAAACTTGCAACCGTTGGTAATGAATTTATATTTTTTGGTAATGGCACGGAAGAATGCGAAAATTGTAAATTAAGAAATAGTTGTATGAACTTGGAAAGGAATAAAAGATACAAGATAGAAAAAATATGTAACGATACTGTACATGACTGTTATCTGCATGATGGTGGAGTTAAAGCAATTGCAGTTAAAGAGGCACAAATAATCGTTTCGTTAGATCATAAAAAGGCATTAGAAGGGGCTAAAATAGAATATAATTTCATAGAATGCGATAATTTGGATTGCGAATTTTTTGATTTTTGTCATCCAGAGGGGGTTGTTAATAATGGTCGTTATTTAATTCAAAAACAGCTATCCAATATCGATTGCCCTAGAGGATACAATCTGAGACTTGCTGAGATATTTAGATTATAAAGGTATATAGAAATATAAGTAGTGAGATAGATATACAATTGAAAAATATTAAAAAATAAAAATTAAAATATTTGAGGAGTTAAAAGATGGTATTATAGAGAGACTACTCATCATTTTCATCGCTTTTCTCCGTCTTTCGATACCTCTCTATATACTTAACCTCTTTAAGATCGAGATTATCTAAAAGATCATCTGCAATACTCTTTTTAAATACCATCCACTGCCGATCTATAGATAACTCATAGCTAACATAGATAGATGCTATATTATCTTCGGATATCTCCACTTCGTCGACGTCTTTGTTAACGTAGACTTTAATTAGAGATTTTATCTGTTCTATTGGGTCTTCTATTTTTCTAACAATCTTGTAGTTGTATTTGAGCACTTTACCCGCTAAAGGTAGATTAAAATCTACCAAGGCACGTCTTCCTACCACCCGCTCTATCGTACCAATCTTTCCATCAACCATCACCCTCATTCCAGGTGTAGCATCCTCTTTAATCTTGTTTATCGGTATAAGCATCTTTAAATCTTCTTTATAATCCCCAAAGCCTTTTTTTGGCGGTATCTCCACATTACCTTCGTATTCTACCTCTTTACCGATCAACTCCTCCTCAAGTCCTTTTATTATATGGCCTGCACCCAACATGATGGTAATTGGTCCATATTTCAGATTCTCTTTGTAAATCCCCTCTTTCTTAGCCAGCTCTTCATCTGTAGTATCAAATATCTCATTATCTACCATGCCTGTATAGGATAGCTCTATTGTATCCCCTTTTTTTACTACTGTACCATTCATATACATTTTTTATCTATCTGATAAATTTCTCAGTCATTGGAATACTATGTTTATCTAATCCTAACTCTTTTGTACTAAATCCAAAAGAAAGCCCGATCAATTGCGTGATAAACAATATAGGAAGATTATACTCCTCACCAAACTTTTCTTTTATCTCGATCTGTCCTCTATCCATCTGTAAATGACAGAATGCACAAGTATCTACAGAGGCCTCTATTCCTGCATCCTTCATATTAGCAATTTTTTGCCTGGTAAATTCGAGAGAAGTATTAAGATCCCTTGATCTTAATCCGCCACCAGCGCCACAACACATAAGTTTATCTTTATAATCGATACTCTCTGCACATGTTGCTTCTATAAGCTCGTCTAGGATGGTTGGCTTCTCAGGACTACCATGACCTCTAACTAGACTAGGTTTCAAAAAATGGCATCCATAATGTGCCCCTATTTTTGCATTGATCGGTGAGACTACCGCATCTTTTATCTTATCTACACCAATATCTTCGTATAGAACTTCAATGATATGTTTCACCTTTATTCTTCCTTTATATTCAAGTCCTTCATCTGAAAGAATCTCATTTACCCATTCTTTAAGTTCAGGTCTCTCTTTTAAAAGATGATCTGCCTCTTGGAGGGATCCGTAACAACCGTTACACGTTACATATATATCTAAACCAATCATATCTGCCAATGTAACATTTCTTGCCGCTATAAGTAACCATGTATTCAAGTCGAAAGATCCAAAAACACCGGGTGCAGGACAACAGCTTGCCCCATTAAGGTCTCTTGTCTCTATTCCAAATCTCTTTAAAACTTTAATAGTAGAAGCTTCTATACCAGGATACCTGTTAGGTGTTATACACCCAAGAAAATAAGCGTATTCTTTCATTTTTCCCCCCTCTCTTCTAAACTCATCGTATCCCAATCAAATCCAACTAATTTGTCAAAATTGGTCTTTTTAATTATCTTACGGATAGATTCCAACGCCTTTGGAAACTTGTGTGTTGTTGGTGGAACCTCAGATAATCCAAGCTCCTTTCTCAATTTTTTTGTCTCATCGTTTATAGGAACAGCATGGCCGGTCTTTATAACATAACTAGCGGTAGCTCTGTGAGATTTTGACATATATCCCTCTTTTGCTGCCAAGTTTCTTACCGCTCTTATTATATCTGTGATCCTTACCTCTCTCGGGCATCTTTCATAGCATGTGTAACATGTTGTACACATCCAAAGGTTCGGATCAGCCAAGACAGACCGATCACCTGCTTGTAGTCTGTTGATCACTCTTCTTGTCCTATATGATGTTACTCTACCAGAAGGACAGCTACCGGTACATTTACCACACTGCATGCATGCTAAAAAACTATCTATGGTATCTTTACCGATTACTTCACCACACTCTTCTATCTCACTTAAAAGACTCAATTGTTACACCTCTTCATGACACCTATAGCCTTTACAGCAGCAGCGCTACCCTGCATTAGAGAATCCTGTATATCTTTCGGACCCTGACAACAACCTGCTATAAAAATCCCATCTTTCTCTGTCTCACATGTATCATATATACTCTTTTCAACAAAGAATCCACAATCGTCAATTTGCAAACCTAACACCTTGGATAATTCTGCAGAATCTGATCTCGGCTCAACACCTACTGCAAGGACAATTAAATCAGCATTAAATTCATACGCATTTGATAAAAGTGTATCTTCCGCCCTAAGAACTACTTGGTCACCCGCTCCATATATCTCTGCTGCAACTCCTCTTCTATATAAAACCTGTTTTTTCTGCACCTCTTCATAAAATTGCTCACAACCTTTTCCAAACGCTCTCATATCTATGTAAGAGACGGATATGGTAGCATCAGGTATCTTCTCCTTTACCATGTATGCTTCCTTAGCGGTATACATGCAACAGATTCTTGAACAATATGGATTATCCACTTTTTTATCTCTCGAACCAATACAATGGGCAAAGACTATCGATTTAGGCTCTTTACCATCTATTATTATCTTTCCTTTTGTTGGTCCATTTTCATCTAGCATTCTTTCAAGCTCTAACGATGTTATAACGTTTTTATACTTATCGTATGCCAGTTCAGGTCTGAGATTAGGATCAAACGGATCAAACCCAGTAGCAACTATTATTGAACCTACATCGTCTATTTGTACTATCTCTCTCTTTTCCTCAAAGTTGATACCATCACAGACCTCATTGCATCTACTACAGCCCTCATCCTTGAAATGTAAACAGGATTTTTCATCGATTACGCAACCATAAGGTACAGAATAGGAGAAAGGAATAAAAATAGCCTTTCTCTTATCAAACAACCCAAGGTTGAACTCATTTGGAACCTCTACAGGACAAACCTCCATTGCCTTCTTACAGGCATCATCAGTACATTTTTCAACGTTTACATAGGTTGGCCTCTTTTCTACCTTTACTTTGAAATTACCTACCTCGCCATCTACGCTAAGAACTTCCGCGTTTGTAAGTACGGTTATCTTCTCGTGATTATAAACCTTTTCCATAAGAGGTTTCATAAAATCTTTGATGTCCGTGAGATTAGGATAATTCTTTGCTATCTGAACTGCATGGCCACCCAAAGAGAAGTATCTCTCTACCAGATAGACATCATATCCAGCATCTGCCAGATCAAGCGATGCCTGTAGTCCTGCAGGACCGCCGCCTATAATAAGACTTCTCATTTTTATCCCTTTATCTCTTTAATTTTTTGTGTCAATGCTGGAATAACTTTCAATACGTCATCTACTATTCCATACTGTGCCACCGAGAATATTGGTGCTTTTGGATCTTTGTTTACTGCTACAATCATATTTGCCCCTTTCATCCCTGCAACATGCTGAAAAGCACCGCTTATACCGAGAGCCAGATACAGTTTTGGTTTAACGGTCTTGCCAGATGTTCCAACCTGTCTTTCTTTTGGAAGCCAACCGTAATCTACTATCGGCCTGGAGCATGAAAGGACGCCACCCATTATTTTTGCAAGCTCTTCTACTAATGGTATATTTTCTTTATCCTTTATACCTCTGCCAACCGATACCAAGATATCTGCTTGGGTGATATCCACCCCACCAACTTCTGGCTGTACAAATCCTACAAACTTCTTGTTGGTTATCTCTTCCTTCAATGGTGAATCTACTCTCTCAATTTTGCCATTTTTTTCACTCAACTCTTCTGCAGAAAACTCTCCTGTCCGTATTGTGATTATATAGGTCTCTGCATCTTTTAAGTAGTAATCTGCTAAAACTTTCCCATTATAGATAGATCTCGTAACTTTTATATTCCCATCTTTTGAGATATTGACGACGTCGGTAGCGATTGGTAAACCAAGATCTATTGCCACTGCCGGAGCAATATCCATACCCATAGATGTATGACCCATAATCACGATCTTAGGCATCTCTTTTTTTACTAATTCATCTAAAACTCTAGTATATGCCTCATTGTTGGTATCTATCTTAGGATCTTCTACTATAATCACTTTATCAGCATATTTTACCACTTTTTCTGCCAAATCACTCACATTTTCTCCGCTCAATACTGCTATTACCTCATCGTTCAGCTTCTGAGCCGCAGATAAAGCCTCAAACGAGATATCCATCAATTTCCCTTCTCTGTGCTCAATAAATACAAATACAGCCATTTATAATACCCCCTTTCCTTTTAATACAGAAGCAAGTTTTGCCGCCGCCTCTTCTGTGGAGCCACCAATAAATTCAGCCAATTTTCCTGGCGGTGGCAGATACATCTTATCCAATCTAACCATCGGTTCTATACTGCCAATACCAAGGTCAGACTGAGTTAATACATCCAATGGCTTTTGTCTTGCTTTACGTATCCCTGAAATAGATACGTATCTCGGCTCGTTGATACCTGTCTGTATTGTAAACAATGCAGGCAACTTTATATCATAAATCTCGTTCAATCCCCCTTCAAGCTCTCTGCTTGCTTTTATGCTTCCATCTAAGACTTCAATACCATTAACCATTGCTGCATGAGTTATTCCTAACATCCGAGCAACTAATACCCCGGTGACACCCCTATTAAAATCGCCTGATTGTGCACCAAATAACACAAGATCAAATTTTTGATTTTTTATGACGGCAGATAAAACATTTGCAAGAATATATGCGTCCTCTGGATCTTCCATATCGACACGTATTGCTTTATCTGCACCCATTGCAAGGCTTCTTCTTAATATATCTTCTACATCTTTTGGTCCGACCGTTATAACTGTAACGGTTCCACCATATTTCTCTTTTAGCTGTATTGCTTCCTCCACTGCATAGTTATCCCATTCGTTTATAGTAAAGGTTAACCTACTCTTTTCTATATCTTTACCGCTTTTTTCTACCATGACATCTGCTTCTGCAGTATCGGGAACTTTTCTTACAGATACTATAACATCCATTTTTTACCTCCATTTCTTATTTTATAGTTTATTTCAAAACTTCATCCAATATCTCAAATATATCTTTTACTTCCATACTCTCCTCATATCCTGCCGTTGATCTGCCATCTTCTAAGGTAGATAGACAAAAAGGGCAAGCTACTGCTATTATTTCTGCATTCAAAGCATTTGCATCTCTTACTCGTATAACAGCGTTTCTTTCGCCAGTTCCTGTGCCCTCAGACCACATCCTTCCGCCGGCTCCTTCGCAACATAAACTCCGATCCTCTCTTCTCTCGAACTCAACAAGGTTTATACCAGGTATAATACTCAATACTTTTCGTGGCGGATTGAATATGTTGTTTCTCTTACCGAGGTAGCATGGATCGTGATACACTACTGTCTTATTAAACTCATTCATCATATCGCTTGTTAATCGTCCTTCTTCAATAAGCTCTGCTAAAAATTGGGTATAATGTTTCACATCTAATTCTAAATTCGGAATCTCGATACCTTCTTCCTCAAGTCTCTTCTTATAATCTTTATAGTCTGTTGTAAACGTATTATATGCATGTGGTGATAGAGTTATTATTTTAGAGATACCGAAATCTTTAAAAAGGTTCATGTTGTCCTCTACAAGCATCTCAAATAATCCAGATTCTCCCATCATTCGTGCCTCACTACCGCAACATGGCTCTTCTTCACCCAAAACACCAAAATCTACTCCCAGTTTTGTTAAAACATGTACTGCCGCTCTACTTACTTTTTGTATCCGGGTATCGTAAGATGCTGTACATCCAATATACAACAAGTATTCCGCCTCGTCTCCTTCAGAAAGGTTTTTAACTTCTACATCCAGATCTTTCATCCAATCTGCTCTCTTAGATTTTGGCCTTCCCCATGGATTGTTATTGTTTCCTATACTTTCAAGAGCATCCCGGATTGTTGAAGGAACTTCTCCTTCCTCTACCAATATAGATCTTAACCCTACAATAACTTCTGATGGTTTAAGATCTCGAGGACAGCGTACTGTACATATTCCACAGGATGTGCAGTCCCAAATCTCCTCATGCTCTTTAACATCCTCATTATTGCCGAGTATCGCGATTCTCATTAATTCTCTTATATTAAAATCACTTCTTAATGATACTGCGCAGCTACCTGTACATTTTCCGCATTGCATACATGCATATACTTCATAAAGTTCATCAAAGTTAGTCTCTTCGACTTCCATCATCTTTATCAGCTCTCACAATTATAAATTTTCTTGCTTAATAAAAACCTTACCATTAAATGAACACATTTTTTATTTTAGGATCCAATCCATCAATTGCATTAAGTTTCTCTGATCTAAGTTTATTCAAAGTATTTACTCTTTTTTTAAACTCTTTTACAGAGAAAAGCCTTTCTGGATGGAAATATATAGAATCTACACCACGTACAGACGCCGGAACTTTAAAACCGGCAGGAGACTCTATCCAATTTGTCAAACCGCCACGAATAAGTGAATCTAATATGCTTATCGTATAATTTAGAGATATATCTTTATATTTCTCGCCTATACCAATACCACCAGTATTCAAAAGATAGTAATTCACGTGGGGGAGATTAGACAGAATTTTATACAGCCTGTTTGCATGTTCTCCTTTATCACCCGACATAAACGGATCATAAAAAAAGACACTTCTTACCGATCCGGCTTTTTCAGGATTTCCTGCTGAGGACTCTATCGACAACCCCAAAACCATCATTGCCATCGCTTCTTCTAAGCTCATCTTGGATATTGCAGGGATGATAGCACCTCTTGTGATTAGTATGAAATTATCTATACGATCGACAGAGATGTGTCGGGATGCATGCATGAAGTCTCGCCTGCAGATTACTGCTCTCCCGTTAGATGTCATCTCGTAATTATAAAAATCCATGTCTCCATCATCGGTTACATAAACGTTCTCGCATAATGTATTCTCTTTTAATAGCCCATAAAATATCTCTGTTTGGTTTTCTACATCTACTCCTTCCGTTTTTACAAATATGCCACCACCTTCAAACCCGTGAAATGATCCATCAGGCATAAGAGTACCCCCATCATCCTGAACAAGCCACGAGACCTCACCACTTTTTCGTGCTAATATTTTGGATACGGTAGTTGTCTTACCATTAGCGCTAAGAGCAACAAACAAAGATCTTGATGTATTATAATCTCCATTGACGGACTGTAGATGATCCTCTCTACATCCTGCATGGAGAAATATTCCTCCCCGCTTCTTAGCAGCCCAATCTTCACATGCAAAGACGCCTTTCTTGTATTCTCCTATATAATTGCTATTTCGTACTATCTTAATAACTCTTCCATTGTCGAGCATTGCTAATCTTATCGTTATATCTTTCTTTGAGAGGGTTTTTTTCTTATTTCTTTCAAACTCTTCATCATAAAACATTATGATCTCATAAGTTGTGTCCTCAACACCTTCTGCAGGATAAAACAAATTTCCTCCACCATATGCAACATGGGCAAATTTTTCAGGAATGGTTAATCTTACGGTAATATTACTCTCTTTTTCTCCTACGATTCTGTCTATAGAGATTAATCTCTCCTTTGATAACTCCTTCTCACAAAGTTTCAGAAGATTGAATTCCTCATCTCCGAAAGGATAATCCACCGAATTTTTAGTAAACATCTCTGATCTTGAGGATGGTTCACTTCTAACGACTATGTTTCCATATTTGGTTAATTTTGCATCTTTCTCCTTCAAGACAAGATCTCTAAGTACCGAGTCTGAAGGATTATGCAATAATCTACCCTCTTTTATTGCCCTTTCTCTTATATTCTTTGCAGTCGTCTCAAATAAATTTAGATCTAATTCCATCTCAAAAAGCTTTTTTGTTTTATTATTTAAGTTTATTGTTTTTCATGCTCTGTCGAACAATTTAATAGATATACTTCATACTGATAGTCTAAATACGATCTTCTTGGCTTAAAACTTACGGTATATTCGACATTAGTAAAGTTAACGAAAGATTTAAATAAAATAAGAAATATTATTAAAATATGGTCAAATATAAACATGATGCAATAGGAGCAGGTTTAGGTGCAATCTTGTTGGCAATATTAGCATTTTTGTTATACATACTCGTTCCAATCACGAAAGAGGCTTTTGTAATAGTCTTTACAGGCGGTATTTTTCTCTTATTGATAATAGGTGCGATAGCGCTGTTTGTTGTAGCGATAATAGTCCTTATACAGAGGAAAGAGGATACAAAAATAGACAAAAAATTGAAGACGGATAAAGAAGGAGTATAATTTATCCGATTTTAATTTTTAAGAAAATTGGATATAAATACAACGAAGGAGGGAGTATAAGATTATTAGTATGATATAGAATGATTAAACATAGAGTATCTTTTAAGAGTTACTTTTATTATTATACCATGCTTGGTGCATTAGGTAGCAACAGGAATTTATAAATATGTTAAACAGATAGATACATTAATATGAAAAGAGTTTCTTACCTGATTATTGGTCTACTGATAGGCATTTTGATAGGGGCTATAATCTTTATTGCTTTATTCTCGGAGGAGTCTTTATCCCTGGGAAATAATGTTGGTGTTATATACATAGAAGGACAGATAATTGCAGGGAGAGGAGGAGACGGATATATAGGATCGGAAGATATAATAGACGAGATCAATAAAGCATTAGAGGATAGATCAATTAAAGCAATCGTTCTACGCATTAATAGCCCAGGAGGATCTCCTGCTGGCGCCCAAGAAGTCGCAGATGTGATAAAAAAAGCTAAGGAGAAGAAACCGATCGTGGTCTCCATGGCTGATACCGCTGCATCTGCTGCCTATTATCTTGCCCTTCCAGCAGATTACATCTATGCATTACCAGATACTATTACTGGATCCATAGGCGTTATGTGGGTACATAAAGACGAGAGTGAGCTTATAGAAAATAGTGGGCTGACTTATACTATCGTAAAATCTGGCAAATATAAAGATATGAGCGCAAGTTGGAGCAAATTGGATGGATGGGAAGAGAAATATATGGCAAAGATAGTCAATGATTCGTTTAATAGGTTTATCAATGATATATCATCTTATAGAGGAATACCTATACAAGACGTTAAAAAAATGAGCGATGGAAGGATTTACAGGGGAGAAGAAGCAAAAGAGCTCGGATTAATCGATGAAGTAGGGACTTTGGAGGATGCTATACAGATGGCAGCCAAATTAGCAAACGTCGAGAATCCTTCAACCAAATATATCAATAAAACTATGGTTACCGATAAAACACAAAACATGTCGAATAAATTACTTTGGATCGATGATACGTTCTTTTAATTAAATATAAGATATTAGATCCAAAAGTGCTTTTTTCTGATTTTTTGCCTTTATTACTCCCGAAGCCAGCAAGATACCATCTGCTCCCAGATTAACCGCAGATCTGACATCTTCTCCGTTTGAGATACCAGCACCACAGAGTACTTTTATATTTTGGTCGATATATTTAACTGATTCTACAGTATGGGATACAACCTCCGGTCTTGCAGAAGATACAGAAACACCCGTCCCGATTAGTTCAGGTGGTTCTATAGCCACAAAATCCGGTCTCAATTCTGCAACCGCTCTACTGGTAATTTCATTATTTGCACAAACGATGGATATAAGGTTAAAAGAGCGTAATACTCCTATTATAAGGTCTGTATCTGCTAAATTCATTTTGTGTTCAGAATGATTTATTAAAGAGCCTTTAGCACCAGAATTTTTGACAGAATTTATCGATACCCATCCGGTGTACCCTCCTGACTCGATAGGATCTACGTGTTGCGATAAACAAGGAATAGTTACATTTTTACATATGTATGTCAGATCTACTTGTTGAGGGCAGATCATTATGCTAACATCGTTCTCTTTCGCTAAATCTTCGCAAATTTTTGCTAAATTTAGACCATTCTCTCCAGAAGACTCTTGATAAGATTTCATATTTAAAATAATAAAAGGAGGTTTTAAGAGCATCTATTCCACATCCAAAAACCTATCTTTAAGCTTTTTTAATACATTAGGCAACGTTGTATATTCCATCTCTTCCATTGGCAATCTATGTGGTTCAAATGGCCCATGTCTTCTCATATAATCTGCAATAGTTATAGCCTGTTCTCTTGCTAGATCGAATGCTGGATCATCAAATAAGTCTAAAGGACCGATTAATAAGCCATCTGATATTTGAAAACCTGCTGCTATTACCCTTGGCGGACCGTCAAACCGAGTACACTTTGCATAATTGAAAGATACAGGCATTATTGGCCCATTGTGGCTTCCTCGCATCCATCCTGCCACAAGATACGAGAACGAGAAAGGTTCTAAAACCTCTCCAACAGCCGGTAGCCCGCTCTGAGCTCTTACCAGTGCAACAGGATCATCTTTACCGACGTATTTTTCTGCTATCTGATATAATTTTTCTGTGCTCACAACCGCTACAGGTTCATCTTTTGGTAATTTTGAGTTTTCTGCCGGAAAAACATGTTTTATGACATACCTGCTCCGAGATCCTATTAACGCCAAGATATCGTACATCTCGCTGGGACTATGCATTATTATCTTTTTATGATTTAAAATATCAATTATCTCAAATCTAAATCCATTATGCAGGCTGGGATCGATTATTAAACCTGCTGTATTAAAAGGATCAGAGAAAATTTTGAATAACGGAAGATTAAACGATCCTGGCTCGGTTTTGTCCATCATAAATACGATCAATGGCTCGCTTTCTCGTTCTGAGAATTCCATTTCGGCAACACCTGGGCCTAACCCTCTTATGTTTCCACTAAACGCATCTTTTAATAAATCTTGACCAGCACCATATAATTTAAGCTTTTTAGCTTGATTTGTGGCTTTTTTAAAGATATCCCAAGCGAGTTTATGAATCTCTTTGTTGTCTATACCTTTTTTATGGCTCAACAACAACTGTAAATCATCACCCACCGCCATTACTTTGTAATCGACCAGCAGATCAGATACTTCTTTTATCTCTTTTAAAGATTCTTCAGCTATCTTGATAAGTTGAGGATTTACTGATACATGACCAGGATATCCACCAACGTCCGCCTTAATCAAGCTTATTGTTATCCTATTCATTTTTATTCACCATTTTAATTTTAATCTTGATAAAACATATTCAAAATAACATATAAATCATCTTTGATAACCAACAACTCTAGCCTAATCTTGCTGCTGATCCTCTGATCAATCTTCTATATTTCTTATGAAGAACAATTATATCATCCAAAGATCTTCCTTTTCTCTTTAGAAGGTTATGAAAGAAGGGAATATCATCTAAATCCCTAGTTAAATCGGTTGTTAAATTATTTTTTATAAATGTTAAATCAGAAAATCTATATTCTTCCAATAGATCGACCAAGTCGAATATTCTTTCAAAATCGCCCATACGAGAGGTGATCAAATGCAGCCATCTTATATCCAAAGCAGCTAGACCTATAGAAGCGTAAGGAATAGCATACTCATTTCCATTGAAGACGATCGATACGCCATTTTTTCGTTTTATTCCTTCTAACATTTTATAATCGGTTATACTATCCCCTACAGCAATAATATCGCTTAAAGGAGTATTAAATTTATCCGAGATAGAGTTTAGAACATCTAGTTTTTTTTGCCCACCGATAACCTTGACTTTATCAAGCACGTTGCCGTATGACGATCTAGGAAGATCTTCAAAGAAGAAACCATCTAAAAATTGCTTTAATTTTTTATCATCTTCTATTTTAAGTATCTCTTTTTCTGCATCAAGTATTATTCTTCTTGTATCGTTATCTATGCTTTTTTTTATCTTTGAAAGGTCTAACCTTGTACAAAATATGTTATCTCTTGGTATTCCAAGCATGCTACCTATATTATAGGCATGCCATTCATAACTTGTAGAGATCACAAATACGTCCCATCCCTCTCTAAACAATACATTGATCAATTCTTTAGCACCAGGAACCACAACAGAAAGTTTAGAAACCCTTGATATATCCGAATTTGATATATCATGAGCAGACAAAAAAGGAACTATCAATGCAAGGGTATCTCCTGCCTCATACCGATCTAATGGAGATGGACCTAACGTTAATAGATCGTCGTATCTACTTATCTTCTCAAACAGCTCTTTACCGTAAGGAATCTCACTCATTACATCATAAGCATTATCTTGGGGGGATAAAGGTCCCTCAAGATCAAAACAGATTATTTTTTTTGTCAATACCATATATATCTAACCATATATATAATCTCTTGCATGATCATAGATCACTCTTAATAAATCTCTTTCCGTAAAGATACCAACCATCCTATCGCCGTTCAAGACAGGAAAACCACCACTGTTTGTAGTGGACATCTTCTTTGCAGCATCTATAACATTCATATCTATGTCTAACGTGTTAAATTCATTCAACATTACATTTTTTACCTCCAAATTGTATATCTCGTCAAAATCACCTGTAACAAGCTTATTAAAAATCTTTCCACTACCTAAAAATCTCATTACGGATGTTGCAGTTAAAGAACCGATCAAAACATTATCTTTTATAACAGGCAATCTTCTAAAACCATTATCCAACATTTTACGCAATGCTAGACCAAACGTCTCGTTCGCATCTACGTATATCACTTTTTTAGACATATAATCTTTTATTTTTTTGTAAGAGATCTCTCTAAAATGATTGTTATCAGTATTTATACTATTGCCGACTAAAATCTTGATAAAATCTCTTTCTGTAACAATCCCTTTTAAAATCTTTTTTTTATCTATTATCGGAAGACCACCGATACCTTTTTTTATCAGCATCTCTGCAGCATCTATTATTGTATCATTCTCCATTAGGCATATGACATTTTTCTCCATAATCTCTTTTATTTCGCTATTAACAGTTGCTAAAAGGTTTCCTTGGTATTTATTTTTTATAAGGTTGTATTTGGATCCTCCTCCAAGCAAATTAACGATATCTACTGTCGTAACAATACCATTTAACCTATTAGTCCCGGCATCCGTTATTGGAATTCGTCTAAAACTATATCTTTCCATAATCTTGGCAGTATCGATGATACTGGTGGTAATCGGTACGCTAACTACATTCTTTGTAGCTATTCTGAAAATATCCTTCTTATTATTCACATTATTCATATTTTTCATCCTTTGAAATAAAAATAATCCTTTCTTAAATTTTTAAAAAAGGGCATCATAACAATCATCACAGATCAGCATACCATCATATTCATTTAAAGATTGTGAAAAACTACCACATTTATCACATTTTCCCTGTATGATCTCTTTCTCTTTTTTTCTCTCTACCAAATAGATATCGTTGATCTTGATCATATCTATTAGGATTCTATTTAGTTCCGGCGAGATAGATAGTATATCTCTAAAAGTTATTATTCCTACCAGCTCACCATCAGATACAACAGGCAACCGCCTTATATTTCTCTTAAACATGATCTCCATCGCAGATATTACATCAGCATTAGGAGATATCGTTATCAAAGAGGATGTCATTATATCTCGTATCTTAACAGATCTTGGAAGAAAATTTTTAGCAACAATCTTTCTGACAAAATCTTCTTCTGTGACAATACCAATCGCTTTTTTATCCTCCATAACGATCAAGTTCCCAACGTCGTGACGGCTCATTCTCCTTGCTGCAATATCTGCAGGATCATCTGGGGATATTCCAATTATACTCGTACTCATTATTTCTTTTACCGGTATATCCGACTCCAAAAGCATCACCACCCTTTATTTAATAAAAAATCATGTCTATTTAAAGATAGTTTGTATTTGTATAAAAAACTTACTAAAAATTAAATTAATAACAATCTTTATATAAATAAAATATCTATAGATATAATATGGCTAAAGACTTATATGCTATACTTGCAGGAATATTATTTATATTAATCGCGATAACACTTTTTTTAGCCGGTCTATGGTTAGGAACTATACCTTTGGTTATAGGAATTCTTGTAATAGTATTTAAAAATAGAGAAAAAAAGATAGAAGAGGTGAAAAAATGATTGTAACAACCACAGAACATATACCGGGATACGATATTACCGAGACTCTTGGTCTGGTTGATGGCAGTACAGTAAGAGCGAAAAATATAGGAAAAGATATCATGGCATTCTTTAAAAATATAGTAGGTGGCGAGATAGAAGAATATAAGGATATGCTCGATGATGCAAGGCTTGAAGCATTAAACAGAGCTATAAATAACGCAAAAGATATGGGTGCGGATGCTATAATAGGAACAAGATTTATGACCAGCTTTATAACACAAGGAGTGGCAGAGATCCTATGTTATGGAACAGCAGTAAAGATATCTAAAAAAATAGATAAATAAATTCAAAGATTAAGGCATAGATTAAAGAAGCAATATAAAACTTTACATCAACCTTTCTTTATCCTCTTTATATGCATCTTTTACCTGTTCAACCATAGATGCCACGCTTTCCGCCCAAGCCTTACCTTCTGAGGCAGAAACCCATTGTAACCTGAACCGTTTTGGATTTATACCTATCATTGGCAGTATCTTTTTTAGATACTCCGCCCGCCTCTTCGCTTGTTCGTTTCCAGATACATAATGGCAATCTCCTGGATGGCATCCAGATATTATCACACCATCCGCCCCTTCTTTAAACGCTTTTATTACAAAGTAAGGATCCACTCTACCGGAACACATCACTCTTATAATACGAACGTTCGGTGGATACTGTATCCTTGAAACTCCTGCCAGGTCTGCACCACCGTATGTACACCAATTACAGATAAAAGCAATTATTTTAGGCTCAAATCCTTCTTCTCTCTCTTCAACCCACATCAGATTATACCTCCTCTTTAAGTAAAGCATCTATCATGACAGATATCTCTTTATCATCAAAGTGCCTTGCTTCTATAGCACCAGTAGGACACTCTGCAGCACACGCACCGCAGCCTTTACAAAGAGCGTCATTAATTCTCGATTTAAATACGCCAAAACCTCTTTGAACCAATTTAATTGCGTTGTAAGGACAGATATCAACACATCTACCACAACCGATGCAGATATTTTCATCTACTCTTGAAGTTGTAGCCTCTGTATCCATCTCTTTTTTGCTTAAGATACGGGCAACTCTAGATGCAACACCTACCGCCTGTGCCATGTTATCGATGTAATCTTTTGGACCTTGGGCAGTACCGCATAAAAAGAATCCGTCTGATGTGAAATCTAACGGACGAAGCTTTAAGTGCGCTTCCAAGAAGAATCCATCTTGGCCTAAAGGCACTTTAAACAATTTAGATAAATCCTCAAATCCTTCTCTTGGAACGACAGCTGCAGATAAAACAATTTTATCCGCTTTTATCTCCGTATCTTGCTGTAAAATGGTATCAAATACATGTACGACATTATTTTCATCGACTTCTGGTCTTTTAATATTTACATCGTATCGTATAAACTGCACACCTTTCAATGCAGCCTCTCTATACTTCTCTTCTGCATTCTTTGCAAAAGTCCTTATATCCCTGTATAAGATATAAACATCCGTATTTGGATACTTTTCTCTTATATCCAACGCGTTTTTGATAGCCTCGCTGCAGCAAATTCTGGAACAATACTCTCTCTCACCTTTCTCCCTGCTACCCACACACTGGATCATAACTATGGTCTCACCATCGTTAATCTCACCGTTATATATCACCTCTTGTAGTTCCAGTTGAGTATATACATCTTTCTGGCCATAACCATATATGTTAGGTCTCCATTCATCGCATCCTGTCGCTATAACGATAGCACCGACCGTTGTTTCTGTACCATCCGTTAATTTAATATCAAAATTACCTACAAACCCGCTTAAATCTTCAACCGTGGTCCCGAGATGGACGGATATATTCTTTTCAGACTCTATCTTGCTAATCTTTTCGGCCAATATCTCTTTAGGATCGATATCAATGAACATATGATGCATCCTTCTAAGAAGACCGCCTAACTCGTTATCTCGCTCTACCAAGATTACTTCAAATCCTAACCGTGCAATATTATAAGCTGCCTCCATTCCTGTAACCCCACCACCTATTACCAACGCACGTTGTGTAACGCCTATCTTTCCTGCTTTTTGAGGCTTTAAAAGTCTTGCTCTTGAAACAGAAGCCCTTATTATCTCTTTTGCCTTCTCTGTTGCTTTTTTAGGCTCATTACGGTGAACCCAGGAACAATGTTCTCTTATATTTGCAAATTCAAAAAGGTAAGGATTTAACCCAGCCGCTTGGCAGGTCTCTCTAAATAATGGTTCGTGCGTTCTCGGCGTGCAGGATGCAACGATGAATCTATTTAATTTGTATTCCTTTATCACCTCTGATATTCTCCTACAGGAATCTTCTGCACAGGCATACATCACGTCATCACAGAATATGACATCTGGAAGCGTTTTGATATAATCTCTTACTTCGTCTACATCCACCGTTGATGCAATATTTGTCCCACAGTGGCAGATAAAGACGCCTATTCTAGGTTCTTGTTCCGAGACGTCAAATTCTGGCGGAAAAACCTTCTCTTTTGCAAGTTTGCCCCTTGCTGATAAAAGATCCACAGCAGAAAGAGCAGCAGCACCACTGGACATCGATACAGTATCAGTAATGTCTCGCGGAGCTTGAGCTACACCTGCAACGTAAACACCGGGTCTTGATGTAATCATCGGATTATTGTTCTGTTCCTTTACAAACCCATCATCGTCCAATTCTATCCCAAGGATTTCAGAAAGATTCTTGTTGTTAGGCTTTATAGCATTAGCAAGAACTACCATATCGAACCTTTCTTCTCTCACTTCGCTTGCAGTAGTATCTTCAAACCTCACAATAAGGTCTCTACCATCTTGAAAAACCTCTCCTGGGTTTCCTCTTATAAATTTGATCCCATATTCGTCTTTAGCGCGGTTATAAAACTCTTCTTGGCCTTTGCCGAAAGCCCTTATATCCATATAAAAGATCGTACAATCGATCTCTGGATGATGTTCCTTGACAAGTATCGCTTGTTTGATCGCATACATACAACAGACTCTTGAACAGTATGGCTGTCCTGCTTTTACATCTCTGCTACCCACACATTGGATGAAACCGATTCTTTTAGGGACCTCCTTGTCGTCCGCTCTGAAAATCTCTCCGCTCGTAAAACCAGACGCATTTATAATACGTTCAAGCTCTATACCAGTCAAAACGTTGGGATATTCTCCATAACCAAGTTCTGGTCTTAACGATGGATCCCATAGATCAAAACCAGGAGCAAGGATTATGGTTCCTACTTCTAGATCTATTATCTTATCTTTTATGTTAAAATCGATACAATTCTTACCTATACTTGCTTCTATACATTTGTAACATTTTATACAATGTTCTGTATCGATGACAAACAATTTGGGAACTGCTTGAGGAAAAGGAGAATAGATCGCTTTCCTTATACCACCGTTCTCATCATATTCATTTGGTACCTCTACAGGACATACAGATGAACAATCACCGCAACCAATACAATTATCGTTTACTCTGCTCTCCATCTTTCTTAATTTTACTTTAAAACAACCTACATTACCATCTACCGACTCTAATAGAGTATATGGCATCAGCTCGATATTTGGATGTCTTGATATATCTACCATTCTTGGTGCCATAGTACACATAGCACAATCCAACGTAGGGAATGTTTTATCCAATTGAGACATGGTCCCGCCGATCGATGGGGTTTTGTCGATGAGATAGACTTTATATCCATTATCAGCCAGATCAAGGGCTGATACCATACCAGCAATCCCACCACCAACGATCAATACAGAACCAACGATCTTATTATTATCGTTCATAATTACATTTTTTATTTTTTATAATTTTTAATTTATATTTTAACATTCTTATTCGAGCATCTTTCTGGCAAGGGAGACCAGATCGATGATCTCAAGATTATAATCCTTTGTGCCCTCGTTTATAGCACATTTGAAGTGGATCTGGCACTTCTGACAGGGCGTTACCAGATATCCGCCTTTTGCTGTATTCTCCGCCTCATCAAGCCTATCGTATCTTATCTTCTTTGAAAACGGATCACATGATACCCAACTGCTTACACCACAGCACAACGCGTATTCTTTCGTTCTTGGCATCTCCGAAAGATCGCCCATCTTGGATAAGACCGATCTCGGCTCATCAAACAATCTTAAATACCGCCCCATCCTGCACGAATCATGATATGTCATCGGCTTGTTGAGATGTTTAAATCCAAGATCGTTCTTGCTCAATAACTCCGTCAAATGCTTAACTTCTATCCCCTCAAGGTTATAATCCTGTTTTAACGTCTTTGCACATTCAGGACAGATCGTCACTATCTCTTTTATCCCCAATTTCTTAAATTTTTCCTCATTCAACTCTTTTAGCTGATTGAATGTCTCTTCGTCTCCTGCCCACCTTGCATCGTGTCCGCAGCACAACTCATCCTTGATCACCATCGGTTCTATACCAAGTTTATTAAATAAGATTAGTGCAGAGTCGAATATTTCCTTACCATCAAAGCCTAGATCATCCTTGAAATACAAGTCCCAAACCGGTAGACATCCTATAAAGAAGAGAGTATCTCCTTCATTACTATACTTCCCCTCTTTTGCACTCTCAGCCAACCAACTCGATCTGTCTATCAACGGAGCATTATCTGCACTTAACCTAAACAGACTTTGAAATATCCCTTTGTGTGCCACCGGAACGTTTAAATTTTTAACGCGTCTCTCACGCACTACTTCAGGTATATTGACACCTTGCGGACAGACCTCCATGCATTCTTTGCATGTCAAACATCGCCAAACCTCGTTACCTGAATTTATATCCAAAGATACCTCCGCTATAAACTTATGCGGTTTAAAACCGCTGCTTGATACCGGGCAGATGCTTGTACATCCTCCACATTTGTAACAATACTCTGATAATAACATCTCTTCTTTGTTTAATAAAGGCATATTTAAATACCCCCTAGCTCTCTCTCAATAAGATCATAATTTATATAATCAGATAACTCGTTTTGATCGACTAAAATTAATGCATCCGTTGGACAGATCTTCACACATTGAGGGTCGTTATCACACAGATCACATATAAGTGGAAATCTCTCAGGGTGGATACTTATTGCACCATACGGACATACATCGATACACCATCCGCATCCATTACATCTTTCTTTATCTACGACTATGATTCCACCATCCTTTTGTGTCAACGCTTTAGTAGGACATTGAACCACACAAGGTGGCTCTTTACAAAATCTACACGCTGTAGCAACGTTTGCAAGACCTATTCGCGCCTTTTTTATCCGAGAGAGTAACGGATTAAAACTTTCCTCTTTATACCATGAACAGATAAGTTCGCAGATGCCACATCCGTTACATCTCATCGTATCCGAAAATATGAACTTTGCCAAGTATATCACTCCTTTTTGTTATCTTTATCCCATTTCATAAAATAATAAAAATCTTGTCTTCTCGATAGGAAACTATCCTTATCACCAAAAAGTTCATCTATAATCCGTGCTGGGAGCATATCGTCATCTTCGTTAAATCCTTGTTGTATGTTAAACTCCCTTTCTATAGTATTAACATCTATTTTTAACAGTTCAATATCAAAATCTCGATCGCCTGTAATTGATGTAAATAGATGATAAATGTCCTCATTAGAATAAAAGTCATGAACCGCCGGATGTATACCCAAAAAATTGTATAAACGAGATTTAGCAAAATCTTTTACTCCAGAATAGATTCCAGATGGAGATACTGCCGTATTAAAAGCAAAATCTTTGTCAATAAATGCATCTATGCTCAGTTCTATACCTTTACTATGCATAGCAATATCTTTTGCATCAAATTTATCTGCAGCATACTTTACACCGTTAGCAAATACATTATCGTCATCAACGATTGATTTTATAAAATCTAAACTTTCTTTATCTTTTTTCCATCCAAGGTTGGATAATATCGTTTTTTCTCGCTCTTTTAATTCATTTGCAAACGAAATGATAACAGCCATTGATAACGGATCAATACCAAGACTATAACAGAGATGTTCTGCTTTTATAATAGTATCAACGTTATATATTTCATTTAGTATTCCAATTGCTATACCACCAAGCGTAATCGGTGTTACTATGCTATCTATCTGGTATAAAGTTGAAAAAGAGATCGGAAATTGTTGAAACGATTCTTTTTTAAATTTATATTTTTTTATTTGATCTATAAGATCCATAAAACTTTTTTTCTCTTCTGCAGACGCTTTTTTAAAGTTATGCCCAGGAAGGTCGTAATTGGCAAAGTTATCTAAAAGATCGATACTACCATAAGTCTTTGCAATCTTACTTGTTAACGATTTGTATAATTCAAGAATTTTGCTAGGATTTTCTGGTTTTATATCGCCACTCCCTCTTATAGCGATTGCTTTCAATTTTTTAGATCCCATAACAGCACCTAAACCACACCTAGTATATTGAAAATCGCTATATATCGTCGAAAACCTTACTTTTTTCTCTCCTGCAGGGCCAATCGATAACACACCAACAGACGGATCGTTTAACGACTCTTTAATCATCTTTTCAGTCATCCAGGGACTTCTTCCCTTTAATTTATCTGCCCTGAGTATGGATGAGGATGAGTCATCGATATACAGATATACAGGTTTTTCAGATACGCCTTTAATCGCAATGATATCGTAACCGGATCGTGCCATCCTATCTCCAAACGTCCCAAATAGATAACTTTCTCCGATATAACCGGATAAAGGAGATTTGGAATATATACCTACCCCACCAGCAAAAGGAACAGGTAAACCGGCGAATGGGCTTGTAGTAATCACTAATAAATTTTTTGGGTTTAATGGTTCTACATCTTTTCCAACATTATCTTTTAATAACTTAATTCCCAAATAACCGGCGATATAATCGTCATCTAACTTCTCGGTATATCTTTCTCCAGAATCCAAATCGATTATTAATAAAACTATGTTATTCATGGAAGTACCTCTTAACAATACGGGTGTCTCTTTTTACTTTCAAATAAATTTTATACCATAAATAAATTTCTTTTTTTTATCCTTGTAAAAATATTTATACCATAAATAAATTTCTTTTTTTATCCTTGTAAAAATATTATATATAACTTCATGCATGATATTTTTATATAAAAGAATAAGGAAAAAATAAAAAGAGGCTATGAATAATGAGAGGAGAACCTGTTAAGATTATACGCGGTAACGAGTCGATAGTCAAGAGAGAGATGTATTTTCGTAAACATGAGGTAATTGTAAACTCAAAGATATGTAGAGGATGTGGTACATGCATTAAAGTTTGTCCAGAGGAGGCGATATCGCTAAAACCTGCTGTAATAGAAGATGGAAGATTAAAGAAGAGTGCGCTTGCCATTATAGATGAGAAAAAATGTACATTTTGTGGTGTCTGTTCTGAAGTATGTTACTTTAATGCAATAACGTTTAAAATAGACGGAGAGGTCAGTAGAAACGTATTGGGAGACGATTTTCCAAGATTTATAAGAAGAGTGGAGTGGAACGAGGTTTTATGCGATCCGATCTGTAATTTATGCGAGATGTCTTGTCCAACCAAGGCTATAGAACTAGGCGAAGATAAAGATAGGCAGTATGGGATAGTAACGATTAATCTACCTGAAGATGCATCAAAAACATTAATAAACCGTTTCAGTGATGCATTAAATAAAGGATACGACGAATGCATAAAATTGGCTAAAGAGTATCCATCCGTCAAGGTTAATAAATTAGATAGATATCGCAGATTTTTTTATTACGATAAAGAAAAATGTATAGCATGTGGTTGGTGCCAAGGGGTCTGTCCAAACGGTGCAATAATTAAAGAAGGTATATACATAGGTACAGTATCAATTAAAAATGAACTCTGTTCTGAAAATTGTAGGGTCTGTATGGATGTCTGCCCGTGTAAAGCTATATATGGGTCTCCGTTAAGAGTAAACCAGTCTTATTGCATGCTTTGTGGAGCATGTAAAGAATCTTGCCCAGAGGATGCAATAACTATTAAAAGAGATAAGATATTTGCAGAAGATGGCCATTCAGGAACATGGATTAGGGCACTAGACAGACTTACTAACGGTGAATCTTATACAAAAGAACTTTATGTAAGAGGTCTCAACAAGACGATTAGTTCTGTAAAATCAATATTTCAAGATGATAAAAAAGATAATGTCAAGTCAAATATAAAAGATACAGAATATAAAATGGAAGGAGGGGTCTGATTTGAGAGAGTTTGATGCAGTAATTGTTGGTGGTGGGGTTTCTGGGATAAGATCGGCGTTAGATCTTGCAGATATGGGATATAAAGTCGGACTGATAGAAAAAACCCCTTTTATTGGTGGAAAAGTATCAAAAATAAAAAAAACTTTTCCAAAATTTGAAGATGTTAGAAAGGTTTTAACAGACGAGATGGAGAGGTTATCGATCAATAAAAATATAGAATTAATGACCAATTCAGAGATTAAAGAATGCACCGGTGATTTTGGAGAATACAACATTAAGGTTATCCACAAAGCAAGATTTGTAAAAAAGATGGGCGATTTTTTTAATAAATGTGTAGAAGTCTGTCCTGTAGAGATACCAAACGAGTTTAATGAAGGTTTAGATAATAGAAAAGCGATATATATGCCATATCCTAATGCCGTTCCAAGATTGTTTGCCATAGACGCAGAACATTGTAATAAATGTGGCGAATGTGTCAAAGTGGCCGGGGATGATGCTATCGATCTTGATATGAATGATGAGGAGGAGGATATTAAGGCAAAAACGATAGTTCTGGCTACAGGGTACGATCTATTTAAGCCCAACGGGCTTTACGGGTATGGAGAAATTAAAGATGTCATAACATCTATGCAATTGGTTAGGATGCTCGACCCGGATGGACCGACAGAAGGCAAGGTACTGAGACCTTCGGATGGTGTTGAGGCGGAAAAAATTGGATTTATACTATGCGTTGGTAGCAGAAATATAAACTATAATCGATACTGTAGCAATTATTGTTGCTCTTTCACAATAAAAAATGCTCTTGAGTTGAAAGACGAAGATCAAAAAAAAGAAGTTTATATAATTTATATGGATATAAGAACCCCTTTTAAAGGCACAGAAGAACTTTATATTGATGCTAGAACCAAGGGGCTTCATTTTTTGAGAGGAAAGCCTGCTATAGTAACGGAGAACAATAATAAGATTAAAGTTAAGTTTTTTGAAACGTTTATCGACAAAAGTATCGAATTAAATTTAGACTTGTTAGTATTAGCCGAAGCATCGTTACCATCAAAAGATGCAGAAAATCTGGCAGATATATTTGGCATAACTACAGATGATTATGGATTTTTTACTGGTAATTCCAGATTATCGCCGATAGAGACTAACAAAAAAGGAGTTTTAATCTGTGGATGTGCGGAAGGATTGAAAGATATATCGTTAAGCGTCTCTCAAGGTTCAGCCGTAGCAGCAAAGATTTCTACGATGATATCTAATAATTAAACAGGATAAAAATTATGGATAAGAAGAAAGTCGCTATATTGGGAGCAACCGGTGCTGTTGGACAGAGGTTTATCCAATTATTAGACAAACATCCGTGGTTTGAGATTACCGGCCTGGCAGCATCGGAACGTAACGTTGGTAAAAAGTATAAAGATACAAAAAAATGGAGATTGGATACACAGTTACCTGAAGAGATTGGAGAGTACGAGATCTTGCCAATGGATCCTAAGAAGATCGATGCAGATCTCGTATTTTCGGCATTACCCGCAGATGTAGCTGGAGAGATAGAGACTAATTTTGCAAAAGAAGGTATTGCCGTATCCAGTAATGCCAGTGCTAATAGGATGGAGAAGGATATCCCATTGATTATCCCAGAAGTAAACAAAGAGCATCTATACTTGATAGATTTACAAAAAGAAAAAAGAGGATGGGAAGGGTTTATAATAACAAACCCGAACTGTTCTGTTATCGGATTGGTCGTTACTCTTAAGCCGTTAATGAAGTTTTGTATGAAAGAAGTAAGGGTAGCAACGATGCAAGCGGTATCTGGTGCGGGGTTCGATGGAGTATCTTCGATGGACATATTGGATAACGTAATACCATATATAAAGAACGAGGAGGAAAAAATGGAGACTGAAACGCTCAAATTGCTTGGTACCATAGATAATGACGGAATAAAACCTGCTACGATAAAGGTTAGTGCAAGTTGTCATAGAGTATGTGTTATAGATGGGCATACCGAATCCATTTGGGTTAAAACAGATCAAAAGATAGATGCTGAAGATGTAAAAAAGGCTTTTTTAACGTTTGATCCACAATTAAAAGATTTACCGTCAGAACCTAAAAAAGTAATTTTCTTACATGATAGGGAAGATAGACCTCAAGCAAGGTTGGATAGAAATATAGGAAGAGGTATGACGGTATCTGTGGGAAGAGTACGAAACGATTTTGACGGAATAAAGTACATAGCTCTATCTCATAATACAATAAGAGGTGCTGCAGGAGCTTCGATCTTAAATGGAGAGTTATTGGTCAGAGAAGGATATGTCTAAACATAATATCTTCGATCCTCTTTTTAATCCCGAAGGGGTGGCAATAATCGGTGCGTCAAACAATCCTGGGAAAGTAGGCGGGATGATGATGCTCAGTACTCTTATCGGTGGGTTCAACACCGATCGTCTCTATCCTGTAAATAATAAAGAGGAAGAGATATTCGGCTTAAGATCTTACAAGACGATCAAGGATGTTCCATATAGAGTAGATTTAGCGATAATATGCATTCCTGCCCTTGGTGTTAAAAATGTTATAGAGGAATGTATCGAGAAGGGAGTAAAGTTTGGAGTTATAATATCTGCAGGTTTTTCAGAATCAGGAGAAGAGGGAAGAAAAAGGGAGGAAGAGATCGTAAAGATCGCAAGACATGGTGGAATGCGGATAATAGGACCGAATTGTATGGGTATTTCGAACTCTAAAGTTCATTTACATGCATTAATGAACATGCTAGTTCCTAAAGAGGGAAATGTATCGATAGTCTCTCAAAGTGGAACGATAGGATCGCTTACAATGGCTACTGGATCTGTTGAAGGGATGGGATTTAGCAAATTTGTAAGCAGTGGAAACGAGGCAGATATACATACAGAAGATTTGATCGAGTATCTTACAGAAGATAAGGATACAAGGATAATATTGGCATTTATAGAAGGGCTTAGAGACGGTAAGAGATTTTTAAAGATAGCAAAAAAGGCATGTGAGAAGAAACCGTTTATAGTAATAAAAGGAGGTATTACAGAAGAGGGCGCGAAGGCTGCAAGGTCCCATACAGGATCTATAGCTGGCTCCTCATCAATTTATGCCGCTTTATCAAAACAGACAGGAATAATATCTGCCATAGACATGAACGATTTAATTAACCTGGCAAAAGGATTCTATATGTTACCATTACCAAAAGGCAGAAATATAGGTATAGTTAGCGCATGGGGAGGTATTGGAGTTTTAGCGGCGGATTCATGCGCAAAAGAGGGGTTAAAAATACCTAATCTTTCTAAAAAAACGATAGATTTGCTTAACGAGTTGTTACCTCCATTCTGGAGTAGACAGAATCCTGTCGATATGACTGCTGCAGGTATTTATGGTAGCTGGGATCTCTTTATAGAAGTGAATAAACTTGTACTCACCGATGATAATATAGATGCGGTTATATGTATGATTCCGTTGTTTACATCATTATTCAGATCAGTTCTTGAAAGGAATGAGGAGACAAGATATTATGCAGAGGGGCTTGTCGATTTTATGAAGGATACAGAGACAGAGCTTGTTAAAAATTTTGTCAGATTGAAAGAGTACAATAAACCATTGGTTGCTATTGATATATCCAGAAGCTTGGAGTCTAAAAGCGTTAAGTACCTTGAAGAGAATGGCATACCATTTTATAGTTCTCCGATGGATGCTGCACATATCTTATCTAGTATGGTGGGATATAAAGAGTATCTGGACCGTCTAAACGATAAATATTAGGTAATTTTATACCTCAAAATTGCTGCAATTCCGCCTAAACCTGCCAATTTTTTTCCTGGTTCAAAATCAGAACTGAATATGATTAACTTGCCTCCTTTCTCCTCCACCTCTTTTAAAAAAGAATCTATATCATTTGATCCTCTTTCTTCTCTCAAAAATTCATCTAAGATCAGCAAGGTATCGATCGCTCCAAACTCGTTGGCTTTTTTAACATCGTTCATACCATACGTGGCCAATCCATCCGTTGCTATCTCTTTCAACAAGATATCTATATACCTTGTCTCTTTGGACAACCTGTTTTCATTAATTATCTTCTCGATAGCACCACGTCTCAAAACTTCTTGAAATCCTGAAATTCCTATAGATGATGTATTTTCCAATGTAATCGAATCTACAAACTGTGGATATCTTTCTTTTATAAACTGATAAAGATCGTTCTTTGTAAAACCTGGTCCTGCTATAACTATCTTTGTCCAATCATTAAAAAGGTTTATGATCTGTTTTAATAAATCTGTAAAAAATTCTGCTCTTTTACTTTCTCCGCCAGATTTTCCAGATGATAACGAGATATTAAAAGACTCGTCTATTCCATACTGTCGAAGAATTCCAACAGAAGCTTCTCCTTCTTCAATAGTAATTATTATAACTTTTGGTTGGTTGGATGCTCTCACCGCATCATCTATTCGTTCCAGTTGATCCTTCTTCCATTCATCTTTAAAGATACTTACCTCGATTCCTGGCTCTATATTTAGTGTATGATACTGGGCTAAATCTGTTCCTACACGTATTTTTCCGGTTACCCTTAATCTATTTGAAAATTTATGAAATTCTGTCTCTTCTACCTCTATTCCCAACCAGATTTTCTTTTTCTCTTGTTTATCAGGTCTTATCTTATCCGTCGAATTGCTTATATCCCTCCATGTATAAGAAGATACCAGATCATTTCTATCTATTATATGTTTTAGATGCCATATATCATCCAAATTCTGAGGTACAAGTTTTATCTCGCCATTATTATTCTTTAACACCTTTTTTTCTATCTTCATTGATCCGTCTCGTAAGATCGTTTATATAATTTTAAGAATCATCTATGCCTACTTTATCTTAACTCTTAACTTTTCAATATCCTCTTTTATCTCTATCTTTAACCCAATATAACTTAAAAATATTTCTATAAACGTTTTAATAAATTTTTTTGATAATTCGGAGAATAGAACTAATGTAAATTCCTTGTTAGAATTTTCTACTAATTTAAAAAATCCGCATGATTCCAATCTTTTAAGAAGATCTTTTGCTGTTTTTATTTTATAAGACAGCTGTTCTGCATGAGATAATGCTATCTTCTCATGTTTATTCCAAAACTCCTCTTTATTAGGATGATCTTCTATAAATTTGAGAAACAAGATCCAATGGTCCACGTCAAGTATTATATGCTCGTTACTTGACATCATCTCTATCTGGTTCTCAATCTTCTCTTTATCTTTTAATAAATTACTGTATTCATGATAAAATCGGATGGCTCTCCGTATAAGTTCGCTTTGAGATGCATTCGTCTCTTGGATCATATATTTTAAGATATCTATCGTTTGATCATCTACTGCAATGGTTATTCTATTTGGATTCATTCTAACTTCTGGCATTTACTCTTTTTTTAATAATAAAAGATTTATTATATCTATCACCATGTTAACACTTTAAATGATAAAAACATAAAAATAATTAATAAAGACAAGAATGCGCTGACCGGGAATTGAACCCGGGTTTGGAGCTTGGCAAGCTCCAGTGATAACCACTACACTACCAGCGCATTAGATTCTTACTATATCTAACATTTTTAGTATCAATTTCTATATATAGTTTTTGATGAAACTGGCAAATAAAAGTAAAGAAGGTATTGGTATTTATCTTCTAATCAAGGAGTATGTTCTCCATTTTATCTTTATCAAGGTCTTCTAAAAGTGGTATATTTGTAACCTTCGATGCTTTATCTGTTAGAGATGCTATATCGTTCCTGTCCAGTTCATTCAATCTGAATTTTCTGGACCCTGCCATGAGTTGTCTAAGTCCTACTCCTATCTTATCCATGAGATATGTATATAGACCGATCGCTTCGTATGGCACTTTATCACCATATCTATGGTTGATCTCATCGTTGCAGATCAAAAATTTTTCAGGACTGTCTCCATAACTTTCTATAAAACTTTTCGATAGCTTTTCTTTCTTAGCCATCTCGACGAAGTGTTTTGTCCTCATAACCGCCGTTAAAGGAGCTCGTGCCATCGCAACCGTCTTTATGTAAGGTCTATCTGAAAAATTGCTCATTGCTATAGACTTAAAGATCTGTGTCTCATCTGTAAACCCCCCTGCCATTGCAACATCCGGTATATGCCTGCCGTGTCTTCTCAATATATTGAGACATTCAAGAACTTGTGCCTCCAACCATACGGTAGGCGTAGAACATTCTTGCATCATCGGTATCGGACTCATACCTGTCCCACCACCAGCACCATCGAAGGTTATAGCATCTATCTTTGCATCTGATGCACATCTTAATGTAAAAGCAACGATTGACGGCCTATAACCACCAGTTTTCATAAAAACCTTCTTTGCACCTTTTTCTCTAACTTTTTCTACATTCTCTACAAAATCGTTCAGTTTTGGTAATCCTACCCTGCTATGGCGCTCAAAACTCCTAAAAACACCATTTTTAAACAATTTTTGAATATTAACATCTTCAGGATCTGGTATTATTATATACCCTCTCTTTTTAAGCATCTTTGCCTTATCAAGATCGTTTATTCTCACCTCTCCACCTATAGCCTTGGCTCCCTGCCCCCATTTCTTCTCTATGATATTGACCTCAAGTTTGGAGAGTGCATAATCATCGACTCCGAACCTTTCATCCTCTACATTAGTCTGAACAACAACATCTCCCGTCTTTCCATCCCATAACCTTCTAAATGTCTCTACACGATATGTTAAATCCTCAGAATACTCTACTTTTCCATTTGCAAACCTCGTTTTTGGATCCATTCCACATACGTTCTCACCGATAGTTAGGATAGTCCCGCTTATTGCAGCACCGTTTGCAAGACCATCCCAATTTCTTTGAGCAACAGCTGTTGATCCCATTCCGGCAATAATCATAGGAATATTTAACGGAACACCGCCAAATTTTGTGGTTATATCTACATTTGGAAATATTATCCTTTCTATATCTTCCTCTATACCTTTTGCTCCTGATATATCAGTCATTATCTGAATATCGCTCCAATCGACAGGGTAGTTTTTATTTGATGCAGAAGTACTTTTACCAAAATATTCTGGGCTAGGATATAACACTTCTCTCCCTCTAAAAGAGGATTTCCCGATCTCGCATAAAACATTACAATCTTCCGTACATAATGGGCACATTCCACTAAAAGAAGATACGTCCTTTAATCTAGTTCTTGTATCGTTTGTAGATTTTCTGTTTATATAGTTTTCAATCATTCGAGTCACCAAATTTTATGACTTTTGTAACCATATGTTGTATATATATCTTTTTAAGATATTTTGGTAGTGTCAATACGTATAGATTCTTCCGTAAGGTCTCTTCAAAACCGGCAACAGCTTCGTGAAATCCTCCTTTATAATATCTTTTTTATCCATGCCAAAATAATGGGCAAATTCACCTACATACCTCTTTAAAATATCTTCGTCTTTCTCATCTAACTTTGATACTCCTACTTCCTTCCCCAAATGATGCCTCTCTACCTCTCCCCTTATATAAATCACACCACCGTGCATCCCGGTGCCAATGAAGTTTGCTTCGTGTAATGTATTCCCAAGATTTAGCCTGAGAAGAATAACAATGCCTCCAGCCATGTATTCCCCGAAAAAGTCCTGCACTGTACCACCTATAACAAGAACAGGTCTCTTGCTCAAATACTCCTTCATGTGCAGTGCTGCCCTGTATCCCACGCTATCACGAATGAAAATCTTTCCACCACGCATTGACATCGCAACCACGTCGCCAGCTCTTCCATCAACTATTATTACTCCATCGTCCATAGTGTTACCAACGCCGTCCTGCGCATTACCATGCACTATTATTCGATGTCCATCGAGGAAAGCTCCTAAATTGTTTCCAGGAGTGCCAAAGATCTCTATTTCTACCTTATTATTTGGAGAATAAAGCCTAGTCCCTATATACCTCTGACCATAAACATTTCGCAGTATAATTTTCTTCACTCCACTATGCATACAATCCATTATGGCATCATTCAGTTCCTTTTGCGTCAGTTTAGATGCGTCTATTTCCATTTCGTTACTCCCCCGCACCTTTTACACCCAAAACATCAAGCTCCCACTCATGTAGTCCAACTCCTCTTAAATGGTCTCTGTTACCTCTTAAGCTTTCAATTGCATTTATTCCCATGCCACCAATCATCTCCTTTATCTCCAAGCTCCAAGCCCTCAACAAATTGAGAAGGCGACGGGATGCAATTTCAGGATTTATTCGCTTCGCAAGGTATGGGTCTTGCGTACATATTCCCCAATTGCATTTTCCAGTATAGCACTTCTGGCAGAGTGTGCAGCCCATAGCAACAAGAGCAGCAGTCCCAATATAAACGGCATCTGCACCAAGAGCAATTGCCTTGACCACATCTGCACTGCATCTTATACCTCCAGCAGCTAAGATAGAGCATCTATTTCTTATCCCTTCTTCTCGAAGCCTCTTGTCAACAGATGCAATGGCAAGCTCTATTGGTATGCCAACATTATCCCTTATTATCTTCGGAGCTGCGCCTGTACCACCTCTTAAGCCATCCAAAGCTATTATATCCGCGCCTGCACGAACCATTCCAGAGGCTATTGCTGCAGAATTGTGAACCGCAGCAATCTTCACACTGATAGGCTTCTCGTAGTTCGTTGCCTCTTTAAGCGTATAGATAAGTGTTGAAAGGTCTTCTATCGAATAAATATCATGCTGTGGTGCTGGCGAAATAGCATCCGTGCCTTCTGGGATCATCCTTGTTGCAGCAATAGAATAAGAAACTTTCTCGCCGGGAAGGTGCCCTCCTATGCCAGGCTTAGCCCCTTGCCCTATTTTTATCTCAACTACAGCTGCACAGTTTAAATATTCGGGGTCAACACCAAATCTCCCAGATGCACACTGCACAATTGCATTCCTCCCATATTTTTTACGCAGCTCCTTTGGTAGACCTCCTTCTCCAGTATTAAAAAGCGTTCCATACTTAGATGCAGCAATTGCCAGCGAATTAAATGCTTGATAGCTTATCGCACCATAAGAAAGCGCTGAGAAAATAATTGGCGTCTCTATCATTACATTTGGTATAAATTCCGTCTCTGAATTTATCTTTAAAGCCAAAGCATCAGGTTTACAGCCTAAAAATGTCCTTAGCTCCATAGGTTCCCTTAATGGGTCAATAGAAGGATTCGTAACCTGTGAGGCATTCAATACTAGATGATCGAAGTAGATGCGATAAGGCTTATCGTTACCGCTCCCAGTGAGTATAACGCCGCCTGTTTCTGCTTGCTTTATCAAGTCACTTATCTTCTCTCTATTCCAGCTATAATTTAGCTTATATTGAGAGGGATTGGGGCGGACGACAAGAGCATTCGTGGGACAGAAAACAACGCATCTTTGACAGCTTACACATTTCTCTTCATCTGAAAACATCTTGTCAAGCTCTTCATCATAGTAATGTACACCGAAAGCGCATTGTCTTTCACAAACTCTACACCGAATGCATCTTTCCTCATTCCTTTCAATGATGAATTCAGGCAAAAGGTATGACTTCATCTGTTTATCCTCACTATAACAGGCTCTCCACCATTTGGTGTCCATACTTTGTCTAATTTTTGTGACAATAGCCTTATCGCCGCCTCCTCTAAAGACAGATAAAACATTTCTCCTCTAACGCCAGCAATAAGCGGTCTCAATCGTATTCTGTCTGTTAAACCTATCATCTCATCATGATGAGCAATTATCACAGCAAAAGGTCCGTTTATGAGCATAGGAGCATAGACCATCCTTAATTCGGTTAATAATTTCCTCTCATTCTCATCCATGCGATCGATCAATTCCCAAAAAGGTGGTGCAAAAATTCTAGCCACCAGGCTCATTGGAAGATGCTGCCTCCTCATCAATAGATCCACTGCATATGTCATTACCTCTGCGTCTGTATGCAGCGTGCAATAATATCCATGCATCTCCAAGTAGCGCCGATTTGTTCCGTAGGAGGAGATCTCACCATTGTGAACAACCGTCCAGTCGAGTATAGAAAAAGGATGTGCACCTCCCCACCAGCCTTGCGTATTCGTAGGGAATCTTCCATGAGCAGTCCATATATAACCCTTATACTTATCAAGAAAGAAATACTCCGCAACATCCTCAGGATAGCCTACGCCCTTAAAAACACCCATGTCTTTACCTGATGAGAAGACATAAGCATCCTCTATTTTCGTATTTATGTGCATTACTTTCTGCACAACATAATCATCGTCAGAAAAATTCTCCTCCTCTCTTCTCTTTTTAGGTATCACAAAATACCTCCATACCAACGGTGGATTCACAACTTTAGCATCGCCATGAGGTATCTCCTCATCATAGACCAGATCAAAGTTCATGCTTAGGAATGCATCAGTCTCCTTCTTTGCATCTTTATTCCTCCTTTCAAACATAATATGAAATGCATAACAGTCTTTATACTTCGGATAAAGCCCGTATATTGCGAATCCACCACCAAGACCGTTTCCTCGCACATGCATGTTTGCTATCGCGCTTATAACACCTTCACCTGTAAATCTTTCTTTATTTCTGTTCATCGCGCCGAACAGAGAACAAGCACTTATTTCTTTCTCATAAATTTCTCTCTTTATCCTAGTCATATTTCAACACTCACTTCCGCTCAGGAAGATTAATAAGCCCGAAATCGTCGCTGAGTAGCTCCTCTTTAAACGAAGATACATCCGTTCCATTCCTCATCAAGCCCAAGAATATCCCCGCTCTGTCTATTTTATTCATGAAAATCATGCCAATCATACGATTATCCCTGAGTACTATCTTCTTGTAAATCTTCTTCTTCTCGTCAACCACTTTCAAAATCTCGTAATCCCCTTCATCATTAGCACTAATCCCGGCTGTTATGACCGGAAGCCCGAAGAAATGCATTGAACTCATGTTTGTTCCCCATTTATACTCCTTCACAACGCCACACATATTGAAGCCTGCAATTCTTCCTCCAACATAAGCAGTGGGCCATAAAGGTGTGAGCCTGAAATCATCATGTACGAAATCATAAACCTCTGCACAGTCGCCACACGCATAAACGTCCTTTACAGAAGTCCTCATTCATCTATCTACAACTATCCTCGGTTTACTTTTACCTTCCCCTGAACAAGCTCTAATCTCGGTTTAACGCCTATAGCCAAAATAAGCATCTCGCAGGGAAGCTCAGTGCCACCGTCCAAAATAACGCTACCTTCACCTAAAACCTTGTCTATTGTGTGCTTTGTTATTATATGAATGTTATTTTCCTCTAAATGGTTCTCCACAATGCAAGACCCTATTTTATCTAAAACAGGTGCCAGCACCCTATCCGCAAGATCTACAACTGTTACGTCCAAACCTTTCTTTTTCAAAGCCTCTGATGCCATTAAGCCTATTAAACCACCACCAAGAACAACAGCCTTCTTGTATTTCCCTGTTTCTATCTCGTCTTTTATAATTAAAGCATCATTTAGAGTAGTAAAAGCAAAAAACTCGGTATCTTCAACTCCCACAAATTTAGGAATGATGGGTTTACTGCCGGTAGCTATCAGAATTTTCTCATAGCCTATTACATCTTCGTCGTCTAAAATTATCACTCTTTTTTTTTCAACATCTACATCTATTACCCTTTTCCCTAAAATCAGTACAATATCTTTGCTCTGGTAAAAATCTGATGGTTTTATAAAAATATCAGCGAATGAAGTCTTTTCAGAGAGATAATATGGGATAAGTGCCCTTGAATAGGCGTGATATTCTTCATCAGAGACCATAATAATTTTTCCTTTTTTATCAACATCTCTAATCGCTTCTACTGCGCCAATTCCACCCGCAGAGTTCCCACGAACTTCATCTCGTATTATTGCACCATAAGGGCAAGCCATCACACAACTCCAGCAACCAACACATTTAGAAGCATCAAGCTTTATGATGCCATTTTCCTTGTGAAGAGCACCACTAATGCAAGCATAAACACAATCGGGCTCATTGCAATGCTTACATTGTAAAGCAAAAGAAACAGGTCCTCTTTCTTCCACTTGCACCCTAGAGATTGCCCGTTCTTTCTCATAAAGGAATGCTTTTATTATGTCCTTCGATTTAGAATGCTCTACTGTGCACCAAATTTCACAAAGTCTGCACCCGATGCAAACTTCTTCTTTGCAGCAAATAATCTTCCTTCCCATCCTTATAACACCGACAAATACTCCTTTAACTCCCATTCCGTTACGTTCGCACGGTATCTATCCCATTCTACCTTCTTAGAAATAATGAAATTCCAGAATATGTGTTCTCCTAAAGCTTCCTTAACTAAACTGCTTTTTTCTGTCAGTGCAAGGGCTTCGATCAAGCTACCGGGTAGCGATTTTATTCCCTCTTTCTTTTTCTCTTCTTCACTCAAGTGATAAACATCTTTTTCCGTCGGTGGTGGCAACTCATACTTGTCCTTTATCCCCGCCATTCCAGCAGCAAGCATCACAGAGAATGCCAGGTAAGGATTGCATGCTGGGTCCGGACTGCGGAATTCTACCCTTGTCGCTTTCTCTTTCCCTGGCTTGTACATCGGCACTCTTACCAGCGTTGACCTATTCCTGCGAGCCCATGTGATATACACAGGTGCTTCGTATCCCGGGACGAGCCGTTTATACGAGTTTACCCATTGGTTCGTAACCGCGGTGATCTCGGGTGCGTGTCTGAGCAATCCTGCGATATATCTCTTACCCACCTCGGAGAGATGATGTTCGTCATTTGGATCGAAGAATGCATTTCGATCGCCGAGGAATAACGACTGATGGGTATGCATCCCCGAGCCATTCACCCCGAAGATGGGTTTTGGCATGAATGTGGCATAAAAGCCATAGTGCTGTGCTATCTCCTTTACCACAATTCGATATGTCATTACCTGGTCTGCCATCGTAAGTGCATCTCTATAACGAAGGTCTATCTCATGCTGTGAAGGTGCAACCTCATGATGACTATACTCAACCTCTATCCCCATTGCCTCTAAGGTAAGAATCGTATCCCTTCGCAAATCGCCTCCTGCATCCAGTGTTGTCAGGTCGAAGTAGCCACCTTCATCCAGCACTTCAGGGTTCTTACTGTTCTTCAAATAGAAATACTCCAGCTCAGGACCAACATAAAACGTATAGCCATGCTCGTTTTTCAACTTCTCCAGATTCCTCTTCAAGATGTATCGCGGGTCGCCCTCGTATGAACTGCCATCAGGCTTTAAGATATCGCAGAACATCCGTGCAACCGTGTTCTCCTTTGGTCGCCACGGCAGAATCTGAAATGTAGCAGGATCTGGTTTCGCAAGCATATCACTCTCGTCTATCCTTGCAAATCCTTTTATTGAAGATCCATCAAAGCCCATGCCCTCTTCAAAGGCGCCTTCTAACTCTCTTGGAGTTATTGCAAAACTCTTCAACTGTCCCAAGATATCGGTGAACCAGAGCCTGATGAACTTCACATCGTTCTTTTCCACCGCTTCTAATACCTCTTCCCTCGTTTTTGCATTTGCTTTTTTTTCCATGTTTTTATCCCTCCTAACTTCAACTATCTATTTGTCCTACATGATTTAAATCGCTAAGCTAATATGGCTTTTTATATAAATTTATATTCAAAAGATAAGATTATATACAATTCATGCTCGTACGTGGTCTGCTCACAAAGCTGCGTCACCCATCTCCCCTGTTCTAATTCGTATTGCCTTTTCGACTGGCAGCACAAATATCTTACCATCGCCGATATTGCCCGTATATGCACTCTCAGTTATAGCTTTAATGATCTTATCGGCATCTACATCGCTTGCAACTACCTCTATCTTTATCTTTGGAATTAGCTCCACCTTGAATTCCCTACCACGGAACTGCTCTATTAAGCCCTTTTGCTGACCATGCCCCTCAACACGTGTGATCGTCATCCCTGGATAACCTATTTCTTTCAAAGCTTCTCTTATTTCGTCCAACTTCTCTACTCGAACGATAGCCTCTATTTTTTTCATCTCTACCCACCTCCACCATTCTTGATGTAGAAATCTGGGTATGCAGGTGTACCGTGCTCAGAGATGTCTAATCCTTGTAGTTCTTCCTCTGGCGAGACTCTTATGCCAAAAGCGGCGTCCATTGCCTTGAAGAGAAGATAACCGAGGCCAAACGCCCATAAAACAACAGTACAAGCACCAATGACTTGTGCAATCAATTGCCCCGCACCACCTCCATATAAAAGTCCTATTGCATGAGCGCCCCCCGTAGTATAGTAACCATAGGTGCCATCAGCAAATAAGCCAACGCTTATTAAGCCCCATAGACCGTTTGTCCCATGCACAGAAACCGCACCTACTGGGTCGTCCACACCCCTTGACTCTAAGAAATAAACGCTCGCTACTACCAATACTCCTGCGACAAGACCTATTACCACTGCTGCCCAAGCCTCTACCCATGCACATGGAGCAGTTATTGCTACAAGTCCTGCTAAGACACCGTTCAATGCTATGCCAACATCCCACTTACGTGTCTTCAGGAATATTACCATTAGTGAAGCAAATGCTCCAGCAGCAGCTGATAAAGTAGTATTCACTGCAATCACTGCAATCCTAAGCTGATCTGCGGAGAAAGTGCTGCCACAATTGAAACCTAACCAGCCAAACCAGAGAATAAACACCCCTAAAGCAGCTAAAGTGATACTGTGCCCTGGAATAGCTCTTGGTTTACCATTCACAAACTTACCAAACCTCGGACCCAAGACAATCGTTCCAGCTAAACCCACCATCCCTCCTACTGTGTGCACTACACCTGAGCCTGCGAAGTCAAGATGCCCCATGCCAAATGGTAATGTGGAGAGCCATCCCCCTCCCCAGACCCAGTGACCAAAGATAGGATAGATAAGCAGACTCACGACTGCGCTACAAATGAGATACGCAGGGATTTTTAATCGCTCTGCAACTGCTCCACTTACAATCGACGCTGCCGTCGCACAGAATACAAGCTGCCAGAAGAACGTTAGATACCTGCTCACATCATATTCACCATAGAGAAACCAGCCAGTCGTCCCGATTAGTCCAGCCATGTCAGCACCCATCATAATAGCAAATCCTACTGCCATGAAGCAGAGAGAGCCGATGACAAGATCCATTAAGTTCTTTGCCATCAGATTTGTTGCATTCTTTGCCCTGCAAAATCCAGTTTCAACCATTGCAAATCCCGCCTGCATGAACATCACCAAGAACCCGCAGACTAAAATCCAGATGTAGTTTACTGGCGCTTCTGGATTCTCTTTAAGCGTCCTTGCCCCTGTTGGATCTCCTGCCATTGCACATGGTACCAGTGCCAGTATCATGCTCAACAACACGAGTGCATAAATGGCAGATGTTCCTCTTCTAATTTTTACCACCCTCATTTTTGCTGACGTTACTAAAGCACCCCTCTTTAAAAAACTATTTAAGAACTTTGCATAAAAATTATGAAAAAATAAGAAATTGCGTTTTAAGTATTAAGAGTCCAATGGATGGTCGTGGTGAAGGAGTATGAAGTAGATCTATTAAATTGTTCGATAGAGCATATATATACTATCTTATAAAATTTTAAATAGGATTATTATTTATAAGAATAACAAAATATATTGCTAAAATGATGCCCTTGTTTGTAAATTTGGAAGATAAACAAATTGTAATCTTTGGTGCGGGAAGAGTCGGCTATAGAAAATCTAAAAAATTTATCGAAGAGGGATGTACTAAGATAGTAGTAGCCAGTAATTCTTTTTTGAAAGATTTTGAAGAATTGGCAAAGACAGGTAAGATTAGATTTATAAAGAGAGACCTTACCCAGGGATTTTTGGATCTGCTTGAAAAAGCATTTATGGTTGTTCCTGTGACTGATAATGAACAAATAAATGAAGATATAACAAATAAAGCAATAAAAATGGGTATATTAGTTAATTATAAATCTGGAGATGTTTTTTTACCATCGATTGTACGTAAAGATAATATCGTGATTGCAATATCAACGCTCGGTCTTAGCCCGGCATTCTCTCGGTACTTAAAATTAAAAATAAGAGAGATGCTCGATGAGAGATTTAACATGATGGTAGAGGCCTTATCTTATATTCGTAAAATTTTAATAGATCATGTGAAAGATCAGGATAAAAGAGAGAAAATATTGACAAATATATTAGCGAATAAAGATTTATGGAATCTGTCGAATAAAGACGATATGATAAAGATCGCGTTTAAATACATAGAGGAGTGACTTTATAATGATTGCTCTTTTATCGGTATCACATAAGATCGCAGAGATAAAAGATATCGAGCCATTGCTTTATAAGGAGATCGATAAAGCATTCGATGATTTTGCAAATGCGGACGGTTTTATAATATTACAGACATGCCATAGGTTCGAGATTTATTTAGATCATGATGACCCATCTTCTATTTTAAAAGATTATGCAGACTTTAGAGATATAGATAAATATGAGCTAATGGAGGGAAATGATGTTATAGAACATCTGATGCGTCTTACTTGCGGATTGGATTCCATTGTTTTGGGAGAAAACCAAATATTAGGACAAGTTAAGAATGCATATCTGCTTTCAATGGCGAAAAACCACCTAACAGAAAGATTGAAATTGATCTTTGAAAGAGCTATCAAAGCAGGTAAAAGAGCAAGAACTGAGAGCAAAATTAACAAAGGATCTGTTTCTATCGGAAGCGTTGCTGTTAAACTAGCTGAGAATATATTGGGAGATCTGGATAATAAGAAAATGCTGGTAATAGGCGCAGGTGAGACTGCAACATCGGTAGCAAAATCTTTAATCGGATCGAGAAGCAACATCATCTTTATAGCCAATAGGACCTTTAAACATGCACAATTATTAGCAGAAGAAGTTAAAGGGATTGCAGTAAAATTTGAGAAAAAGGAGAAGTATATCATCGATTCGGATCTCGTAATCACTGCCACGTCTGCGCCTCATATAATTTTAGATTATGATACGATTGCCAGTATAATAAATAAAAGAAAAAAACCTTTGTTATTGATAGATATATCAAATCCACGCAATGTAGATGAGAGGATTGCATCTCTTCCAAATGTAAGACTCTATAATATTGATTCCTTACGTAATGTTTGTAAAACTAATTTAAAAAAGAGAGAAGAAGAGATTAAAAAAGTAGAGACGATCATAGAAGAAGAGATCGATAGATTGTATGAAGAGTTCAAAGAGAGAGAGATAAACGATATAATAGAAAAGATATACATTGATGCTGAAAAGATACGTATAAAAGAGATGAATACAGCATTAAAGATGATAAATTCTAACGGGGATATAGAGAAGATATTGAACGATATGACAAGAGCTATAAAAAATAAAATTTTGGCAAAATTTACAGAGAAAATGAGACAGATATCAAAAGATGGGGATATAGACTTAATAAAAGTATTTGCAGAGGTTTGAAATAAAGATGTATTGTTCTCCAGAGTTTCCTGCATATAGGATGAGACGGTTGAGACGATTTAAGATAATACAAGAGACACAATTAAAAAAAGACGATTTTGTGTATCCTTTATTTATAGATGAAAATATAAAAAAGAGAAAAGAGATTGCCTCTATACCAGGCCAGTACAGATTCCCTCTCAAAGAGATAGTAGAAGAGGTCACGAGTTTACGAGAGATTGGAATAAGATCGGTAATACTTTTTGGAATTCCATCTAAAAAGAATATGGTTGGAAGTGAGGCATATAATAAAAATGGTGTGGTTCAAAGAGCTATCAAAGCAATCAAAAAAGAGATAACGGATATTATAGTTATTGGAGATGTATGTCTTTGTGAATATACATCGCACGGACATTGTGGCATCTTGACAGAGGAGAATTATATAGATAACGATAAGACGCTCGATGTTATTGGAAAGATAGCAGAGAGTTATGCAGAAAGCGGTATAGATATCGTTGCACCATCAGGTATGATGGACGGAACGGTTCGATTTGTAAGAAAAAGACTGGACGATGAAGGATACACCGATGTTGCAATAATGGCATATTCTGCAAAGTATAACTCAGGTTTTTACAGCCCGTTTAGAGATGCAGCCGACTCAAGCCCGAGTTTTGGAGATAGATCTACCTATCAGATGGATTACAAAAATTCAGATGAGGCGATGAGAGAGATTTATCTAGATATAAAAGAGGGTGCAGATATCGTTATGGTTAAACCGGCTTTATCTTATCTAGATATAATATATCGTGCAAAGAAGATGTTCAATTTCCCACTAGCAGCATACAACGTTAGTGGAGAGTATGCTATGCTAAAGTTATCCTCTCTTGACCAAGACCGGGTTATGGAAGAGATCTTATCATCGATAAAAAGAGCAGGTGCGGATATTATAATATCGTATCATGCTAAAGAGTTTATTGAAAGATTTTTATAAAGCATCGAAAAACCTTCATTACAAAGTTTATTGCAATTTATATCTACAGCATCTTTTTTCTCTCAATTTTTATTGAGTATTAAGTTTTTCTAACTTCTTTATATTTAATTTTATTTTTAACTCTTTTCATAGCCCAAGATAGAATAAATGGCGGTTGAAAGTTCGTATAATCTATTAAACGAGATCTCATAAGGTCTCAACTCCATAAGATCACCAAATCTCTCATCTAATAAGTAGAATATAGTATCTATCTCTTTTTTATATTGCTCTCCGACTATATGGGCGGAATTCATCATTGCATTTTTAAGTTTTTTCCTTCTCTGTGTGAAGACTGCTGTTAAAAATTTGAAGAAAAACTGTTCTAAATCATTATATTTCTCTTTACTACGTTTTTTAGGAATAATCCTAACAAGAGCGGAATCTACTTTTGGGCGAGGATAAAATGCACTTTTTGGAACTTTTTCTAAAAATTCGGTATCGGCCCTGTAAGAAAATGTTATCGTTAATCGTCCATAATCCTTACTTCCAATCTTTCCCACCAATCGTCGTGCAAACTCCAATTGGTACATTAAAATACCAGATAGAAAATCATATTCCAGCAGTTTAAATGAGATTTTCGATGATATGAAATATGGTATATTAGATACAACCTTATCAAACTTTGGAAAATCAAGTAATAACGCATCACCACAGATCAGTTCATATTTATCCGAAGGAAAGGATGAACATCTATCTTCTAATATTTTAAAAAGGGATCTATCCTTTTCTATCGCATAGACCTTTTTGCTATTCTTTATTAAGAGCTCCGTCAGGTTTCCAGATCCTGCACCAATCTCAATAACCGTTTCTGTTTGTTTTAGATCGGCATAATCTATAATTCTATTTAAAATGCGATTATCAACTAAAAAATATTGACCGTTCTTTACGTATCGTCTTTTATCTATCATATCTATTTTTTTTAAATTCGGCACGCTTTATAAAAGGTCTTACAAACGTTCTATATTTTATGTTATCTTCTTTGATCTCTTCTTCAATCCGTCTTGCTATTAATCTTTCAGGATGATACAACGTAATTACTCTCTCTTCTATATCCTTGAAACTGGTAAAAGGCGATTTGTTTCTCTCTTCTATAATCTTCCACATTAATTTTTTACCAATTCCTGGTATAATCTCCAGATGATGAAATCGGGAAGTTATAGAGCCTGATTTATTAAAAAATTCGACAAATCTTTTTTCGTTATCTTTTACTATCTCTTCAATCACATTTAATAGCTCCATCTTCGCAGCATTGGTCAGATCCTCGTAAGATATACGCCTCTTCACGTAATCCACTACATCTCTCATCCCCCGACCTATATATAATCGATCATACGGATCTGCTTTTTTACCTTTTTTTGGCACGACCTCTAAGAGAGAGAGGTGTTCTTCTCCAATAGCCTGTATTATAGGTCTTTTTTGATAAACAGGTCTATTATCATTAGGATGTCCATAAGGGAGATAATCTAAGACACGAACATATTCATCTTTTGCATCCTCTTTTTCATAATCCTGCATATATATCTCCCTTTGAACAGTTGTATGGCTATCTGTATCTTGCAACAATATCTAATATCTCATCAAATTCTTTATCAGATAGATTGTATCTCTCTTTCGCATATATAGACCTCAGTTCTCCTCTTGTAGAGGGAAGAATATTGGCAATAATAATCGCTATAGTCTTATTTATTTTATCTAAAGAGAGCAACTCCTCAATTAATCTTCTTGCTTCATCCGCGCTCAATTTATTAAACTTAGTGATATGATATACTGCCCGTCTCTGCTCGTAAAACATCTTGTTATCTTCGCTAACATCTAAAAACTTATCTAATAGCTCTTTAGCATCTGCATTTGATATAAATTCTTCCTCAATTATCTTTTTTACCTTAACCAATTGATCGCCCCTATATTTTAACCAGATGTTGAGGTCGAGATATCAGTATCTTCTTCTTTCCTCCATCTTTTATCTCTACAAGGTATGCCCTTCCTCTTTTCTGCTTTATTACTCCATTTGCACCGTGATATCTCGGATATGGCATTCCTTTATGGACGCTAGAATCAATCTTTATATATACGATATCACCTTCCTCAAACTCTTGTAGAGCGCGAGTTAGAGGAGACAATCCTCTTTCTCTTAGCTTTCTTCTTAATTTACTTCTGGTCTTCTTTCTAAATCCTTTTGTTTTTGGCATTTTTCTACCTCTTATTGATCTTTTTATTAATTTAAGAATGATAAAAAGAAGATATCATATAAAAATTTGTTTTTTGAGTAAATTTATTTAAAAGAGATAACATCTAATGTCTTAACAGTAGCGGTTACATCAAGTAAATCCGACAAATTCGGTATTGTTCTACCATAATCTCCTGTAATCAACTCCTTTACATAAGTTCCGCCCTCGCAAGATATCTCTAAGACTGCAGAATCCCCTGTGTAATCAACCAATTTTATCCAATTTACTCTTCTCTCCCGAATAAGATCTTTCCTTCTATGCAATACCCTTGTTGGTGTCCTTTGCTTCAAAATTACCCCGTTCATAGACCCTATTGCCTTTATGATATCTTTTTTATCTAATATTCTATCAAATGTAACATCACATTTATAAATCTTGTCTACCTTTAACGACTTTAGATAACTGATCTCTTCTTTATCCGCAAACCGTATGTTACTAACCTCGATCTTATCTTTCTCATATTTATTTATATCATTCTCTATCTGTGTTAAATCTAAAAACCTTTTTTTTGGGTTTATTATCTCCAGCACGAATGGCCTCCCATTTCCCAGCATTCTGACATCAATATCTTCTCTTCCCGCACCATGAAACTTTGTAAATTCTCCCAAGAATGATTTAAGGGCATGTTTACCTATTAATTCCTCCACACTCTCTAAATATTTTTTTCCGGTGTAGTTACAGACGTAACAGCCAACACCACCACAAGCTCTACACGGCCATTTTGTCTGTGGTATATCTCGTACATATTTTTTGTATCGTCCGTAGATATAAACCGGTTTTACTTTTATTGTCACCTTATCCAGCGGAATATCTATCAAAAAAAGGATATCTGGTTTTACAAAATCTACGTTTTTTCCTGTAACTTTTTCTATTCTCTTCCCTATTTCCCTATTTATCTCCGCTTTTATGCTCTCTGTATATCTTGCACCCGTCTTTTCCCATAGATACTCTTCCGTTTCATGCAATAGACCTGATATATGTGTTCCAACCAAAAATGTATCATATTCATAATCTTTTGAGATATCTATGCATCTTCTTACCCATTCGTCTAGATCGTCTAAGAAACCGCCACAGATCCAACAAACATTTGATATATGATCTATCTTGTAATAATCCCGCAGAATATTCTTTATTCTTCTTCCTCGCTCTTCGTTACCTATATTGCCCCATAAGTTGACAAACTGCCTGCCTAAACATCTGTTACAGACGTATCCATCATTTATTACCTTTTCAGATATCTTTATTATCTCATCTTGGTATATATGCTCATCCTTATCCATATTTATTTTTAACCTGTCTTACTCTTTAGCCAGCGATCAAGTACGTCTGCATTAAGTTTACGTTCGAATGTTGCATAAAATATATTTATAACATCCAAGAGTTCTCCTGTATGGATCTCTCCATTAAAAATAGGATGGAATATAACCGTATCAATATATCTTTTCTCTTCTGCTTTTTTAGGCACACCAACACCTACTGCTTTCTCTACGGTTCCTAGCGCATGTCTAGAAAAAAAACATGGTAATACTATTGCTCTTTCAGGTATCGTGATCTCCCTTACCTTAATATAAGTCAATTCATTTGCTTTTACTATCTTATTTTCTGCTGCAATAAGCATCTCCCATTGTCCTTTCGGTCCTACGCTATATCCGTATGGATAGATGTCTACGGATATTTTATCTAACTCTTCACCAATTTTATCCTTCCAAACAACCAAATCGATTTTTGCCAATTTGTCTCACTCCTTTGTTTTTTTAGCTATTCTAAATAATGTTCAAAATTAGTTAATATACATTTTAGATATTCAATAAATTATTATTTTTATCATCATATTAAAATTTTTATCATCATATTAAAATATTTTGTATTAATTGCTGTAATTATAAACATAGTTTTATCAATAATCAATATAGAGAGGGAAAATTATGAGTTCATATAAAATACCAGTGATTCCTGGTGATGGCATCGGTCCAGAAGTAATAACAGAAGGTAAAAAAGTTATGGAGGCTGCTGCAGAATTATTCCAGTTTGATATCTCATGGATAGATTTTGATATAGGAGCAGAGAGATATATTAAAACAGGAAAATTGATCGAAGAAGAAGAGTTAAAAGAGCTATCAAGATACAAAGCGATTTATCTTGGTGCAGTAGGAGATCCTAAAGTAAAACCAGGCATATTGGAAAAAGGAATTCTTCTAAAGATTAGGTTTTATTTTGATCAATATATCAATTTACGACCAATAAAATTATTAAAAGGTGTTGAAACTCCCATAAAAAATAAAAAACCAGAAGATATCAATTTTCTTGTAATAAGAGAGAATACAGAAGATTTTTATGTGGGAATAGGCGGACGAGTAGAGAGAGGAAAATCAAAACAGGAACTAGAGCTGGCAAGAGATCTTTACAGTATAAAATTTGGGCTAGATATCGAACACGATGCGGATGAGATCGCATATCAGATCGGAGTTATAAGTAAAGAGGGGGCACGCAGGGTCATTGAGTACGCGTTTGAAAGATCGATGGAACGTAGGAAAAATTTATCAAGCGTAGATAAAGCAAACGTCTTATCGGATATATATGGATTCTGGCGAGACGTCTTCGGCGAAGTATCGAAAGGTTATCCAGATGTAGAGACATCGTTCTATTTTGTCGATGCGATAACGATGTGGTTTGTAAAGAATCCAGAATGGTTTGATGTTATAGTGACACCAAATATGTTTGGCGACATCATAACCGACCTTGGCGCAATGATACAAGGAGGAATGGGATTAGCACCGGGAGGAAACATAAATCCGAGCGGGACGAGCATGTTCGAACCGATACATGGATCTGCTCCCAAGTACAAAGGAAAAAATGTATCAAACCCGATCGCAACAATTTGGGCAGGATCGATGATTTTAGAGACATTAGGAGAAAAAAAAGCGGCAAAAACTATTTTAGATGCAATTGAAGAGAATTTGTCTCAAAGAGTTGCATTAACCCGCGATCTTGGTGGAGACTCTACGACAAAAGAGGTTGGTGATGCGATAGTGAGAATGATGAAAAATATTGAACAAAAATAAAATGAATAGCAACTATTTAATACCAGTAAAGTATGGGAGAACGCAATATCCCAACAATATAATCCCCAAAATACAGGAAATTGCGGGAAATTTTGATATTATAGTTATTCGACCTACTATGTCATATTCACTACATACAGAATATTCATTTAGAAAACGAAATATGAATTCTAATCTTATAGGAAAATTTCAAACCATTGTAAACTCACAAAAAAAATGGTGTTCCTCAGCTTTGGTTTAATGAAGAATGGAGTAAAGAGTTTAGCGATTTTATAAAAGCATTAGTTAATACTAATGACCCTCCTAAGGTTATTGAAATTCATCCCCCATTTAATGATTACTGCAAATCAATGGAGCTATTTGTTGAAAACTATAAAATATTTGAAGATAATAGTCTCAGAATCAGAATATCGAATACCTTTTAGTGAGATCACAGGATCATATGCTATATTGAAAGCAAGTTTAAAAAACTCATTACGATGACGAGGAAATGTAATAGTAATATCATCATAAAAGCCGTTTTGTATCCCAACCCAATTAGTCAGTCCTGACTGGTGGTTATCGCAGGTGTTAGAAGAGTTAGGATATGGAACGTTACTGTGGTTTTGAATTTTAGAGAGAGGTGGAAGAATGCCACAGCTATTTTTTTAGTGCCGCCTCCCTCCAATAAAAAGAATGGCAATTATGTAATATAAGTTTATGCTTTCTAAAACAGGATCTATCATTAGCACGGGCATTTTATATTAGTTTGTCTACACCAGCATTTATATTTTTTGTCAATATTCTTTTTTTTTTACTTCTCTTTGTAATACAATATATAGCAGAAAAAGGTAGTTAGTTGGTATTCAACGTATAGGAAAGTTGCCTAAGATACCCCTTGGGTACCCCCTCTTTAGGTGATTAACACCAAGCACCCGCACACTACAAAACTATCCTTGATATTATGATAGAAGAACTGCAAATTATCAGAAGATGAATTTATTACTATTTTCTTCCATATAGCACACACAAGCCACACATAACAAAGATAAAATACTATCCTTAATTAGGTATACCAATGGCACAGAATACGCCAACAATACAAAACAAACAAATACAAATATGTTTTATCAAGAAACGAATATCTTCGAAATCTATTACAGATGGTGGAATACACAGATGATACACCCCGAGAATTACCCAACCAATTATTATACCTATTATCAACCAGTCAACTATAATGTCTAAATTTTCTCTAATCATTATTGGAATAATCAACAATTTGAATTATTAAGATTTATCAACAGAGCCAACAGCCACACAGCACACACATAACACACACTTAACAAGGCATATCGGCGCCTGCATGCATGGATTGATAGTAACAAGTAAATCAAAATCAGAATTATCAAAAATGATTAAGCCACAGCCACAACCACACCACTATAATAAAAGAGACACTTGAAGAAGATGAAGACAGACACACACTACATCCACACAAGAGACACTTGAAGGAAGCCTTAGATATTTTTTGAAAACAAGACCTTAAGTAGAATTCAACTCTTGTATAGGCTTGATTATCACTACAAGTCAAAGCTGTACAAATACTATTTTTCCCACGACCCAAAATTTTGGTTTATCACAGATGAGTTAACACTTAGGAGAAAGGGAAAGAAGAAAACATCGAATGGAGAGAATAAGAGCGATTTTGACTTGTTGGCTGATGTAGAGGCATCAATTGAGGATGAAAAGATAATAAAATATTACGGACCTATAAATTTTGACCCAAGCTTAGGTATATTTTTTACAGTTCCATTAAAAAATACCCCCATATACCCTATACAAACCTATTTTTTGCACAGCTTTAGAGAGATTTGCACAGGATTTTGGGGATTCTCCCTTGAGTGAGATAATAGTAGAAAGGTTTGCACAGCAGGACCAGATAAATGGAGTTTTTGCACAGTTTTTTAGACGGATTGAAGGAGTGCCGTTATACTTGGTATCCAGCCAACGTGTGCAAATACTCAAACTATATCTCACTCTTCTGAAAACGAATAAAATTCGGTGCAAATTCGATAGAAGAGATATAGACTTACTACCTGCTAGTAAACATATATTGTATTTTAAGATGAATAATAATATCGAAAGTTATCTTATCTCTTGTTGGGCTATCGGAACTTATCTCTTCCCTATGTTTTCTGTTTATCCATTCCTTATTTTTGAAGGTGAAAAAGGCACAAACAAAAGCGGACAACTGACATTCTTATCCCGAATATGCTGGAATCCGACACAAAAACTTTCTCTCCCGAATGAAGCTCCACTTTTCAGAATGATCCATAATGCAAAGCCAACAATGCTTATTGACGAAGCACACCGATTACTAAAGCATCAAGTTTACGGACCGATCTTGCAGGCTTTGTTAGAAACAGGGCACGAGCAAGGTGGATGTGTACATCGTTGTGATCCTGACAATCATGATAAGATTGTTTTTTCAATACTTACTGCCCCAAAGCTCTCGCATCACGGGAACCGTTAGAATTGGAAGAAAAATCAATCACGATTATTATGTATAAGAGTTATGACAGAAAATATGCACTAGCACGGAAAATCCTGGAAACCGACACTGAGCTGGATAACATCCAAGAAACACTCTTAAACTATGCGTTAATGAATTGGAAGGAAATATATGAGGCTTATCACAATATTGAACCAACAGAGCGGTTATATGGCCGGTATTTTTTGTTATGGGCACCCATTCTATCGATTTGCAAAGTCACATATCCTGAACGATATGAAAATATGATTAAGTATGCAGAAGAGGCTACTTTGGGGGTAGAAAGGAAGAGCTTTGAGATAGAAAATCGTGTTTTAGGTTATTTGCTAACACACAGAGATGAAATCAAATCAAAAGGCAACGCTATTTATTTGAAAGACTTAACTGAAGCACTTAACGTTAAGTGGTGGCAGAATATCTTTGATGCCTTGCGGAACTTGGGTTTGATCAAAAAAGCCAAAGATACATCACACGGTAAGAAATATTACTTACATATAGAGCGAGTTGTTGAGCTTGCACGTGAACGAAGCATTGAGGAGGAAGAGACAGACATAGAGACCATTAAAAATTTATCTCAGGTTGAGGAAGGTTTTTGTGAGCTTTGTGGAGAAAGAAAATGGTTAGATCATGAGTGGCGGCACGGCGAAAAGACATTTCTCATCTGCAGCTCATGTGTAAAAGACCTGAAAGATTGACTAAACAATCCATGCGTCTGGATCAGTAAACAGTGTACCAATAAATAAATAGAAACATTTATAAGATCGACAGATCAAAGATACCAAAGTGAGGATGCTGTATGAACAAAAAGATATTGAGCATTTTTCTTATTGGAGTACTTCTATTCGCTTCGTCTGTAGCAACGGCTCAATCGGTGAAGTGGAAGACGTATAAGAACGAAAAATACAATTTCTCGATGAAATACCCGGATGATTGGAATAAGAATGAAATCAGTGGAGATATGTACGTAGCCGTTACATTCTCGGGGCCAAAAACGGAGAATATTGTGGTGAGCATTTCAATAATCGAGACGGAAGGCCCGGATAATCTGACGGAGAAGATAATTACTAAAAACTTCAGTATTGGTGGTATCACGCAAAAACAGATCATAACAGTGAAAAATGGAAGAATGTATGTGATAACTCTTATAGCAAATAGGGAGGCATTCGAGGAGGCGAACGATACATACTTCAAAGAGATGATAAAGAGCTTTTTGATAGAATGATCGTCTTTTCTTTCAATTATGATAATAGAAAAGAAATTATAGATCATCAAGAAATGGTTTAATGGAGATGATGAAAAATGTTTAGACGTGGATTCTATGGTGGATTTAGCTTTTGTTTTCCCGGATTCTACTTCGGGTTTGAATATCCTTCAGAAGAAGATCAACTCCATGAATTGGAGAGATACAAAGCAGATTTGGAATACGAGCTTAAAAAAGTAAACGAAGAGATAGAAAAAATCAAAGACAGAATCAAAAAGAGTAGATGATAGATTATTTAATGAAATCGAAAAGAAAGAGGATGATATTAGATGAGAATAATTGAACAAATATCGGAAGATGACTTTAGGAAAGAGCTCTTGGAATATCTAAATCCATTAAAGGGGATTGTTTCTTTACTGATCATCAGTTTTATCTTGCTGGCCATTTTCACTCCTGTTGTTGATGGTACTGCCGTTGATGAGGGCAATGCCGTTGATGTGTGCATCATTACCCTCGCTTCGGGCATCCTTACCCTCCTTATGGGTATTGGTACCCCTCTTGCGTGCATCGCTACCCTCCTTACGTGCATCCTTGCCCCCATTTTGGGCATCTTTATTACCCCTCTTGCGTGCATCGCTACCCTCCTTCTGTGCATCCTTATCCCCTTTATGTGCATCTTCGGTACCCCCTTTATGGGCATCGTCTCTCTTCCTGCTTGTTGCATCGGTGCCCCTGTTGCGGCTCTTGTTACCCTCGCTGGATGCCTCAGTATCCCCCTTTGGTGCATTATTACCCTTTTTACGTTCCTTACCCCCATTGCACTGTGCATCTTCGGTACCCCCATTTTTGGCATCTTTACCCTCCTATCTGGCATCAGTACCCTCGCTGGGTGCATCGCTACCCTCTGTATGGGCATTGTTGGTTCGGTTGAGTGCATCTCTAGCATCTTGTGGTGATTATAGATTCTTTGAAATTATTCTGATGATAATACAGAAACATGATAAGAATCAAGGCATATCGGTACTTGCATGCATAGAACAAGTAAATCAAAATCAGAATTATCAAAAAAGATGAAGCAAAAAATGATTAAGTCACAACCACTACCCCACCTACCACCCTAAAAAAGGAAGGAATTTATCATGATGATACAATAACCATGTTTTGTAATAAGTCTAAGTGGTGGATTTACTAAAGTTGTATTGATTAAACCAATTGGTTGGTATCTTGTTTTAAAATCAGAAAGGTAGGATATCGTTAATTGTCATCATCTCAAAGGTGGACTGGAATATCTTTGAGAATAGTTTAATATTAGAAAAGAGATAGGTTATCATATTATCAAAGATAAGAGTGTAAAGAGAGGAGGATGAAATTATGGTATGTATAACCGGAACGACATTGGGGGTGGTGCTGGGATCAATTTGGTTAATTTTAATAAGCCCATGCTTGGTTCCGACGGCTCTTTGCATCGGGGGAATTATGGGATGTTTACTTATCCCGTGTGAACTAATACTGATGATGGTTTTGAGTATTCCATGTATAATCGCCCGCCTGATCGCTTTTCCGCCTGAGATAATTCCTATAATAGATGGACAGGGGATTGAAATTGTATGGCCTGCGCCTCTGACGTGTGGCAAATAAAAAGCAGAAAAAGACCATAGCTGATTGGCAAAAATATCGGATTCTTCGGGAGATAAAATAATAGACGAGGAGAAGACCACGAATACGAGAGGCTAAATCATTTTGGAACAGAGGTGGGTGATATGAGAAAGGGACAAATGGTAAATTTACGCAGATAGACGGCAGACTTGGACGGATAGAAGATGATATGAGGGCGAACTTCAGATGGACAGTCGGATTCGTATTTATATTTTCTCATACTATGTATTATTCATCTCTTTCATCCAGCCACATGATACACATACAACAAGGCAGATAGCTACCTACTTTGAATTAGATGATGGCACAGAATACGCCAACAACCCAAAATAATAAGACAAATACAAATAATTGCTTTTATGAGACGAAAATCTTTCGAATCTATCACAGATGGTGAAAAATAAGATCCAAGAATTGCCAAGCTAATTATTATGCCTATTATCAACCCATCAACTATAATCTTTAAATTTTCTCTAATCATTATCAGAATAATTTTATTCCATATAGGCATATATAAATACATCGATGAAAAAAGACGAGAGAATGCAATAGGGATGATTATCCTTCAAGCTATGCGATACCTATAGTAACGATGTTCCCACAGCCATTCGTCAGTAATTATGTCGGGTGGGTGATCGAATAATTCCTTGTAGAAGATTCCGCAATATTCAAAAGGTTCAAGGATATGGTATAGGTCTGATTGTGGATTATTTGGTTGGTTATAGATATTAGGGTCAGGTGGGTTGTTTTCGAAGTTTTTCACGAGAGAATAAGCATCACTGATGAAAGAGACGCCCTCGTTTTTAAAAATCTCTTTAAATGGGATGTAGGGATGAGAGGCTATAATATATGCAGCTTGATAGTTAATATGCCTATGTTTCGGAATGTTGGAGGCAGGATAAGAACAGGAACCAGCCTCTACCCAAACACCTCCTACCTCCAATAAAGAGTTATGCAATAGGTCTGGTATAAACTTAATGATTCAAAAACAGATGTCCATTCTTGGGTAGAGGCTATCATACTTGTAAATAGTATGACACTGGCTTATTTAATTTTTTGTAAATGTTTTTTTGTTTTACTTCTCTTTATCTATCGCAGAGGAAAGGTAGTTAGTTGATATCCAACGCACAAGTGAGTCATCTCACACCTACCCCCTATTTAGGTGGATGCATCTACACACAACACATGATTATCAAGCATGTAAAATCATTCCTCTTTTAATATTTCTTTGACTGTTTTTAGTTCAATAGCTAAGCCATCATGTGACTTTGATCTTGCCACCTCTTCATAAGCACCTTTACTGAAGCTAAAAGCAACAATGATACCCCTCTCCTTTTTCGCCCTTCTAAGCGCAGTCTCAAAATTGTCAATTACATTCCTACCCACTTTTTCGGATTGCTTGACCTGTAAAGGTCTGCCGTCTATGAGCCAACCATCAATGCCCATGTCCCTAGTGCTTCTAACCGATGCCCTCGCCAATAACTTTTCACATACCCAATTCTGAAATTCAAAAGGTTGCATTGCTTTTAATTCTTCTAATGTCTTTGGAAGTCCAATTATGTCTTTTTCTGATATTTGTACTCCTAATTTTCTCATTCGATTTACCATGAGCTTACATGCAGTTGGTGATACATCAATACCAATCCATTGCCTTCCAAGTTTGTGTGCTACGGCTATGGTAGTTCCACCGCCGCACATCGGATCTAAGATGATATTTGTTGGATTTGATGAAACGTTTATAATTCTTTCAAGCAAACTCTCTGGTTTTTGAGTAGGATAGCCTAACCATTCCTTTTGATAACTTGTCAAGGACTTCAAATCCGACCACCAATCGTTAATCGGTATTCCTCTCTCCATATTTAACTTTCCACCTCCAGCAGTTAAGTTACGTCTTGGCTCATGCTTTTTAGTCCATTCTCCATAAGGACGGTATATTTTGTTAAATACCCCATTTTTCTTAAATTTTCTAACATCTTTAACATAACGGAAGATAGTATCGTGCTTTCTTGGAAAATCTTTTTTAGGAATTCCTCCACCACCATAACACCATATTATCTCATTCCTAAAATTGTTCTCTCCAAATACTCCATCCATCAAAATTCTTAAATGAGCATTAGCGTGATAATCGCAATGTAGATACATGGAACCTATATCCTTTAGAACTCTATGGCATTCTTTTATCTTATCTTCCATCCAAGCGATATAATTCTCTATCCCGCCTTTCCATCTATCCTCAAAAGCCCTTTTCTCGTATCCATCACCCCATAAAACCTCATATTGCTTATTTGAGAAGAAAGGTGGGTCAACGTAGATCAAATCAACTGACTCATCTGGAAACTGAGCAAGCACCTTCTTACAATCTCCACAATATATAGTGTTTGTTTTAAACACCATCAAGGATAATGTCAAAGAATCTGTAAGCACCCCAAGAGGGTACCAATGCACTCAACCGGACCAACGGATGCCCATAGTGAGGGTAGCAATGCCCCCATCAACGATAGTGGCATCAGCGACAACAGAGGTGAAAATGGTCAGCAAGATAAAACTGATGATCAGTAAAGAAAAGATCCCCTTTAATGGATTTAGAAAATCTGATATTTGTTCAATTATTCTCATCTAATATCATCCTCTTTTTATATACGTGGATCGAACGGATATTTAAAGGTAAGTTGCCTAACAGAGGTTAGCTCACCTATACTACCCCTCCTTAGGTGACTCTCCTAAGTAAGTAACTACAGGTAACTACCTTTTTTGTTGTATGACACTTTACAAAAAAATCAAAAAGTTCTATCGCACTGACAAAATTAACGCCTTTTAAAATCGATATATCCACATATTTAAAAACAGTTTTTTATCGCACCTCCACTGAACTGCAGTTATGATCTATCTATGTGGTAACAAATACAACTATTGTTTCAAAAAAACAGCACTTAAATGCATAAAAACAGAGGGCGATACAAAAAAAATAATGCACATGGATATCAGCTAACAAAGGAAGATCAGAGACGTCTATCTGAGAGACTGTGGAAAGAAATCTTCTTCCACTCTTTCCTCATAACCTAACTCCTAACTATAATCAAATAATTAATATATATAACAATAAACAATGTTTAAATAACATTAAAATAATTTACAGAGGGGTTGATGAATGAAGGTTTTAGATATAATTAAGGAGAGGCGAAGTGTTAGAGATTTTACGGACGAAGATGTCAGTGATGAAGAGATAGAGACGGTGATAGACGCGGCACGATGGGCCCCATCTTGGGCAAATACCCAGTGTTGGGACTTCGTAATAATAAAGGATGACGAGATGAAAAAAAGACTTTTAGATGCATTTGGTCCGACTAATCCTGGAAAAAAAAGCGTAGAGAAAGCACCAGCCATCATTGTTGTCTGCGGCAAGAAGAAAGTCTCTGGTGTCAAGGGTGGTGAATACGTAACGACGAAGGGAGACTGGTTGATGTTCGATACCGCGCTCGCTACCCAAAATATCTGTTTACAGGCACATGCACTTGGTCTAGGTACCGTTATACTTGGATTTTTCGATGCCGAGTATGTTGCAAAGGTTTTAAATATACCAGATAATGTTGAGGTTGTGGTGATAGTACCAATTGGCAGACCTGCAAGAGTTCCGAAGGCACCAAAACGAAGAGAATTAAACGAGATAATCCACTGGGAACGGTATTAAACTATAAATATTAATTTTTAAATTTATGTTTTTATTAAAAAATTAAAAAATGTAATAAAATAGGAAGATCAAAAAAGATCTTTAAGATCTATCGTATATTTTCCCAATTTTCCTCCGTAGTTTCCTGAAGTTATCTTTACAACACCAGGAACCTTTGTTGCAGCAGTTATACCTTTTCGCATCGCTTCTTTGACCAGATCTAAGCTCATACCATTGGCAATGACCTCATAAATGCCGTTTACTCCTTCTGGGATTTGGCTGTCTTTTATCTTATCTTTCAACGTCGGGCAGAACTTCTCATTTGTAGAAGCTTTTAGAAACTTGTACTTGTTAGATCCAACTTTTGAACCGCTTGCTACGATCCCTCCTGGGAACGGTGTAATACAACCTTCTATGTTAAAGATAGCATCTACAGCAACCTCTGCCGCGTTTAATGCTGACATCTGGTTCTCTGCCATTATAAAAAAGTTTCCTCCAGCAATACCATCTACGATCCCTATCTTCTCTTCTATAATAAAATCACCCTCCATTATAGGGATGGAATAAACCGTTCTACCGTTTATTTCTCTCTTTTCATCGAATCCGTCCCCGAAAAACTTTAGTTTAAACCCTATATTTGACTGTTTTTCTGCGTTTGGCAGACCGTTGAATACAGCAGTTGTAGGAGAAGTTAGGACACACTGTCCAATCCTTTCCAAGATCTGATCCTCCAATTTTTCCGTTTTTCCATGATAAATCTGTATATATGCTCCAAACCTTCCATCGGGTGTTTCTTCCGGTGTTAAATATTTTTCTATCCCTGCCTCAGATGGACAACCTATTATAGACGTTCCAAAACCCGTTGCTTCCGTTGCAGCAACTTTTGCCCATCTTTCATTGAGCGCTGTTATCAAGACTCGTGCACATTTCATAGAAAAAACTTCTGCAAATGTTTCTTCTATCTCAACATTGTTTAATCTCATTTTATTATCTTAATGTTATTTCTAATATTTATACTTTTTATTTATTGCTCATCACAACCTATTTTTTTCTTCTGTTGCAAACTCAAAATCATTCTCTTCTCTTCTACATACAACGGCCGAACAGATAATATGTTCGTAATCTAGCATGCACAACTCTTTTGCTATATCTTTAGCGGTCGATCTTTTTATAGATATTTCCTCTGGAACAGTTTTATTGTATGTAGAAATAAGCATACATCTGTCATTTCTGACTTTATCGATTATAATTTTTTCTTTTTCTATAATACCGATATATAGTGATCTATTATCAAAACACGCTGCAATCCTTGGAGTATTATATTCATCTTTCTCATAATCCATAGCAAATAAAGATATAGCGATCGCATCTCTTCCAGAATATCCAGAATCTAACTTGTTTGCAATTACGTCTGTATGTATGCCGTTAGATACTACAGCCTTATCTTTCTCTACTTTTTTCATACAGTTGTAAGTTATATATGGATTATTATAATCGGCAGTTTTTAAAGGCTCTATCTTGATAGATTCTTCGTCTATCCTTGCTCTCCTCTTTGGAAAAGACATAGATGCAAGAATATATCCTAAAAAAACCTTTTTTTCATTCGTATATCCCGCTATTACCGCTCGACCTATGTACATAATTATCCATCTAAGCCAAATTTTTCGGCATTTTTATCTGCAATCTCTTGAATTATCTCTAATTGATCTTTAAATCCTTTTAAAATATGTCTATATCTTCCCTGCAATCTTAAATACTCCTCTACTGGCTTCCTATTCTTTATCTTTTTTACTTTTATGAGTGTTCCACCCTCTATCTCATATATAGGAAACAATCCAGTTTCAACAGCCAATTTTGCAATCTCTATTGTTTTATTTTCATCAAATCTCCATCCTGTTGGACAAGGTGTCAAAATGTGGATATATTTTGGTCCAACAATCTCTTTTGCCCTTTTTATTTTTCTTATTACATCTTTAGGATATCCAATAGAGGCTGTTGCAACATAAGGCACACCATGTGCCACGGCAATCGCAGGTAGATCCTTTTTTGGACGATCCTCTCCAAATGAGAGTTTACCTACAGGAGACGTGGTTGTTGATGCACCATATGGAGTAGAACTGCATCTTTGAACCCCTGTGTTCATGTAAGCCTCATTATCGTAGCATATATATGTTACATTATCTCCTCGTTCAAACATTCCACTCAAAGCGCCAATTCCTATATCTACAGTGGCACCATCTCCTGCTATAACTATAACGTTTGCATCCCGATTAAGAACTTTTAGTGCTCTCTCAATCCCTGATGCTACTGCTGCAGCATTCTCAAATAGAGAATGTATCCATGGGACACCCCATGCTGATGTAGGATAACGGGTCGTTGTAACCTCTAAACAACCAGTAGGCGATACAACAATGATATCTTTTCCGCTACCTTCCAGTATCAGCTTAATAGCTATAGGCATACCACAACCTGAACAGGCAGTATGTCCTGGTGCAAACAATTGCGAACTCATAATACTTCCTTCCTAAGATTTATAAATCCAAAATCTTCTAATTCAAGAGTTTTTACTTTTTTTACAGCATCTTTTATATCATTCATCCCCACATCCCTACCACCTAATCCTAAAACAAAACCATATAAAAATGGTGTTTGTTTTTTACCATATAAAGCAGCTTTTAAATCGTTCAAAAGTCCTGCACCCGTGCCAATACTTACATCTTTCTCAAAGACTATTCCTTTCTCTATCCCTTTAATCTTATTATAGATCTTCTCTTTAGGGAATGGTCTATAACTGGTTATCTTTAAGATACCTACCTTTATCCCATCCTCTCTCATCTCATCCACTGCGTCTTTAATGGTGCCTAACAGAGACCCCATCGATATGATAACGATATCCGCATCATCCAATCTATATTCATCGATCAGACCATACTCTCTCCCAAAGACCTCTCCAAACTCATTCATTGCCTTTTCTATCTTTTCTTCGGCTTTTATCATTGCATTGTGCTGTTGGTATCTAAATTCCGTATAAATCTCCGGTCCAGCATAGGCACCAAAAGTTAATGGGTTTGCAGGATCTAATATAAAATCCGGTCGAAAAGGAGGGAGAAACTCATCTACTAAGGATTCTTCAGGGATTATTACAGGCTCGAAGGTATGTGTTAGGATGAAACCATCCATACAACACATAGTAGGTAGAAGAATCTCTTTATCTTCTGCAACCTTGTATGCTATCGGTAAGAGATCGCATGCCTCTTGATTATCCTCTGCATAAAGCTGTATCCATCCTGCGTCCCTTACAGATATTGAATCTTGTTGATCGTTCCATATGTTTAATGGAGCAGAGAGAGCTCTATTCACTACTGTCATTACGATAGGCAGTCTCATACCTGATGCATTAAATAGAGCTTCGAACATCAATGCAAGACCTTGTGATGTAGTAGAGGAATAAGTTCTAGCTCCAGTAGCACTAGCCCCTATCAGCGTGGATAAAGCAGAAAATTCTGAATCAGCTCTTATATAATCTGCTTTTATCTCCCCATCAGCTACCATCTTTGCTATATTTTCTACAATATGTGTCTGGGGTGTAATAGGATAAGCAGAGACAATATTTGGTTTACAGGTTTTTACGGTAGATGCAATCGCCATAGAACCTTCCAAAATCTTTATATTATCATTCATCTTTATCCCTCCTTTGATTCAAGTATCATTTTTATAGCATCTTTTGGACATTCTTCTGCGCAGATTCCGCATCCTTTGCAGAAATCGTAGTTTGGATGCCTATATCCTTCTTCATTTATGATAATACAGTTTTCTGGACAGAATATATCGCATATTCCACATTTGTTACATCTTTCTTCGTTAAAGATTGGAATAAAAGTTCTCCAGAAACCGGTCTTGTTTGTAATGGTCGTTTTTGGTCTTGTTATTCCTCCTGGAATCAATCTTATATCATTTCTCTTTGCCTTGTTCATCTATTCAACTCCTTCATTTGATTGTATGCTATCTCCACTGCTTGGATGTTCTTCTCTCTAAGCTCTCCTACAAATCTTTCTCCAACAGCTCTTTTTATGGAGTTTATGCTAATGAGATCTACTGCGCCTGCAAATGCACCAAGCATCGTTGTGTTTGTTATAGGTCTGCCTATCGTATCCAAAGAGATCTTGGTGGCATCGATAGTTCTTACATTGCCTAACTCTCTAAGATCTTTTGTACTGTTTATAACGATAACTCCTCCATATTTTAACCCTTCCGCTATATTTACCGAGCTTATTAATGAAGAATCCTGTACAATTACATAATCAGGATTATAAATATGGCTCCTTAACCTTATCTTCTTATCTGATATCCTTGTAAAGGCTAATACTGGAGCACCACGCCTTTCAACACCGAAAGCAGGAAATGCTTGACTAAAATATCCATCGTAAAATGCTGCAACAGCTAAAAGTTCTGCCGCGGTTACAGCACCCTGTCCTCCCCGTCCATGAAATCTTATTTCTTTCATTGAAACGATCTCCTTTTGTTTTGTTTATAAAACAGAGATTATCTATCTTTCAATAACTATTTTATAAACTTTTTTATAAAGGCACTATCGATTTTTCTAGTGATTTTCAACTTTTTCACATTTTTCAATAGCCATTTTTTTTTGCATGTTAGAAGATTTTAAAACATATTTTACACAATTTTTTATATTCCTCATCGTTATGTTTCAGATAATGGTGAATAACGTTTTGAGTATATCTGAAGTTCCGAGCGAGGCGAGGAATTTGGGGGAGGGCGTAGCCCGAACCAGATACAGATATACTCTGTTAAGTGAGTGCGATAGCACCGTACCGACCGAAAAGAGCAGAGAGTCGGATTTGACTGCCTATTAGGTGAAAGGGCACCAATTATACTGAAGTGAGTATTCATTTAGTCCTCCTCTCATTATTTTTTTGTCTCACATAATTTCTTATCTCCTTAGTGGTTTTTAATTCGCCCTTCTCTATGAGAGTAATACATTGATTAAAATCTGTTTTATTTATAAGTTGTATAGCCTCTTGATATTTTCCCCAACTAATTTCCTCCCTTACTTTATTTTTGGGAAGCATAGCACTGAATTGAACCATATACTGGATAGAACTCTTAGAAAGACCTATTTCCTCAGCAACTGCTTGAATAATATTAGTGATATCCACCCCATATTTTTTACCAATTTTTTTCCTTTCTTCAAGAATTGTATGCCCTATTTCCCATATCTTTTTTCTCGGTATTTTTGATGGGATGTTTGTGCCTACGATGTTTTTTATTTTTCTTAATAGTTTGTTAAATTCATTTATTACCTCTTCTTTAATAATTAAAAGCTGTTTGTTATTCATAACATCTTGAAGGGAAAAAACAATTTCAGTCGTATATCCATTTGTTTTTTTAATCTTCTTTATCATTGCGGGAATGGGCGTATTGATGTCTTCTTTTGCAAAAATCATTTTATATTCACCTCAATTGACCTAAATAATCGCTATATATATTCCATAGGTATGTCTTCTTTTCGTCATCATTAATTCCACCTTGCAATTCAAGTAGGTAATTTAAATATATGTATGTTACATATATATCTAAAGCTTCAACATTTCTCTTTGCAATTATATATGCTGGGTGTGAAGTATTTATAATAAAAGCACCCGCTGATGGATCGAACCAAATTTCTTCCTTGCGATTTTCATCTCCTAATAGGATTATTTTCAGTCCTTTCACTCTTTTCTGAGGGGTTTTAACTTTTTTATCTCCTTTATCATCAACAATTACACCTTTTGTATCTTCATCAGGCCCAAGTGTTGGTATTTCCTCCTCCGATCCAATGGAATCCCCACCAAATGTTCCTGTTGTTAATTGGCCACCATCTATCTCACTCCCCTTTTGGTTACCACCAATATCCGGTATCGGAGTTGGTTTTTTAATTTTTGACAGAAAAGGAAGATTCTTAATAAGTTCGGGATAATTGTTTATGATGGTATTTAAATTTTTTTCAATTTCGTTCATAACAGTTTGTAAATACTCTTCTTCTCTTCTTGGTGGCTCGTACCATTTATCTATTTCTTTTAACCAGCTTTCAAATATTTGTGAGGCATTAGTAATAAAATGCCACCATATAGATGTCCTTCTATTAAAATCATCTTTAGATGTCTTAGTAATCTCAATGAGCTCATCACATCTGATATATCCTGTTATATAGGCATGGTGGCCAGGTTTTATTTGAGGCAAAATGTTGAAAAATTCTCCTCTTACAATAGTTTTTCCGCAAACAACAATATTAATACCTGAACTATATTCCCCTTCAATCTTTTCTGTATTTTTAATATATTCATCGTCCACAAAGAAAAATTCTCCATTCATGTGAAGAGTCGTCTTAAGTTTTTTATTTTTACGTACCGTTTTTTGGAAAGAATGGGGAGTGTCTGTTGGTCTATGGCTTAAAATTTTGTTATCATTGATGAAAATTGACAAAGGGCCGTACGGTTCAATGGAATATTGATAATTCTCTATTATTAATTTCGTTATCGAATCAGCGTTGAGTGATGGGGCGATTAAATTAATAATTTTTATATAGGTTCCTGTTGGCCATGGTAGCAATTCTTGAGGCGATACTAATCTGTAATGAGGTTCTATATCGGTCTTTTTATACCACCATTCAGATGAATATACCTCTTTCCCATTGCTAGTTTCTGAATATATTTTATCGCAAAGATCGATACAAAGTTTAGCCCCAATTCCAGCAAATCCAATAGTGCCAGTCGTTTTATCTTTTGATAAAGAGCCCAAGTTATGATATTCTATGAACTGAGAGTAATTCATCCCTTTTCCATTATCCATACAGATAATTGTTACATTATTTTCATCTCTATAAAATCTAAATTTGATATCTGTGGCTTTTGCATCAACAGCATTAGCAAGAAGTTCTAAAACTGTTATTTCCCATGTTTCTGCATAATTATAATTGCTGCGATAATTATCTAAAACTTTCCTCCAATTTACGCTTGAATGTCTTTCGTCTCCATTTTTCATTATATCATACCCTTCATCTTGCTCTTTCACTTATCCGAATATATCCTACTTTTATTTAAATTTGCGATATTATGGAGGTCAAATTCGATCTCATTTCGCCTAATGTTTTGCAGATAAAAGAAGTTTTGCGAAATAAAAATTTGGGTGCTATTGGGCACGAACCTTTTATGCTGTGTTATACGCTGGGAGGTCGCTTTTTATCATTTGTTGTCCTTCAAGAATTCTCTACCTTTTTCTGTAATTTCCCATATTCCCCTGGGAGAATCTGAACGTAATAATTCATCCTGCACCATTACGAGTCTCTCCCATTGAGCAGTATTCCGCCACCTTATCATACCTCCAGAGGGTAGTTTTTCATAATCAACATCATTAAGAATATGTTTCATTTTATTCTCAACCTTCTCTAATACTTCATGTACTTTACCTTTACCGCCAAGTTCTATAAGTACCTCCAATATAGGAATACGAAATGCTTGACGAGGGGTTCTTTCTCCCCTAGATATTACTCTGGGATATTTAGCCTTTGATTTCCTTTGAGATGTGTGAAAAGTAGAAGTAGTAACCTTTTTCTCGGTGTCAAGTTGTATATCATCTCGTGGTCTACTTCTATTACAATAACGATGTGTTAATCGTGCATTTGCGGGTATCGTCTTTCCCCCTCGCCAATATTGCTCTACATGGTCAACCTCCGCATCATCAACAATTTGAATCCTTTGTCCACATATCGCACAAGTGGAATTAGATTCCCATAGTTGCTTTTTGTATTGATGGGAGAATGTTCTTGGTTCGGTCATGGGAATTCCCACGATTTCTTTAAGAGCAGAAAGCCATTTGTCAAAGCGCGTTATAGTTTTCTCCTTGCTGTCAGTTCCACTACCAGAAATTGCATTTACAAAGTCTTCTTCGTGTGTCATCATCCATAATAATTCTTCTCTAATAGCATCGCTGTTTGGAATAATTTGATTTTCATCATACATTGTAAAACCAAACAGCATAATATCAAAAAGGCTTTTGTTTATTTTCTTATCATAGTATCCATTTGGGTCTTTATTAGAACCGAGTGCAAATCGATGAAAAGCCTTATTTCCAAAAACTGTTTTTGACAATCTAACACTCTTTTTGAAAACACTTCTAAGTTCCTTTTCTTCAGCATTGCTTAAATTTCTATATTTCTCCATTTCCTTGTTCAGAAAGCGTTTCATTGGAGGGGTATATTTGAGATATGTATTATGGTAAAAGGCAAAGAAGCGCAATATTAATTCTCTATCTTGCATACGATGATGAGGTTTTTTAAGTCCCAACAAAAATTGGAAATCCTTATCTTCAGATAACTCTTTCAGCAACTCGTTATATTTTCCTCGATAGATACAATTTCGCAATTCTTGTGCATTGAGTTGGACTGCTCCTGTATTTAATCGTTCAAAAATCTCAAATTTTATGTCAGATTGTGATTCTTTTCTAATTTCAATAATACGAATGGTAGCATTTTCAAATTTATCCTGAAGATTCTTTGGAATATCCTGAAATCTTTTCCCATTCAGTTCCGCTAAAATTCTCAAACCGCTTAATTTGAGATTATTTTCAAGGAATTTAATAAAAGCATTAAGTCTTTGCTGTCCGTCTAAGACTGAATACTTGTTGTCCGATTCTTCGCTTAAATAAATAACAGGTATAGGAACCTCTAATAAAACTGACTCTATTAAGCGACTCGATTTTCGATTATCCCAAACCTGAAGCCTTTGAAACTCTGGCCGTAGCTCTAAATTCCCCTTTTGATATTGGCGATATAATTCAAAAATACTCCTATCAGGTTTATCTGAATAGACCCGTCGTTCTTTAGGTAGGATTTCAATCGGTTGCTCTTCTTCTTGATCTTCAAATTCAAGTTTTTCTTCTTCGTTCATATTCTAACTCTCCTTTTTCAAGCGACCAATTGTATATAACGGGCTCGGTGTTTGTGAAGTTTTGCAAAGCAAAATTTGAGGAAGCGTAGTTTCCTACAAACACCGTGTTATACGCCGTTGGTTCATTTTTTAAACAATATTCTCTCATCGTATCCCCTCTGTTTCAGCAACTCTATAACGAGCCTTGCATTGTAGTAAATCTAAATGGCACTCTTCAAATAAATAACAGTACCTTTTACAAATCGAAACAAGCATAAGCATTACTGGAACTTCAATCAAAACACCGACTACTGTTGCTAACGCTGCACCCGAAGACAATCCAAAAAGCATAGTTGCTGTTGCAATTGCAATCTCAAAATGATTTGATGCACCAATCATTGCAGACGGGGCAGCGTCATGATAGGAGAATCTTAGGAATCTCGCTAAAACAAAGTATCCCAGACTAAAAATGAATATAGTTTGGATAAAAAGCGGGATGGCAATCCATAGTATTGTTAGCGGATAGTTCATTATAATTTTCCCTTTGAAAGAGAACAAGAGGATTAACGTGGCAAGGAGCGCTACTATGCTAATCGGTGTGAGCCGATGCAAAAACCTTGTATTAAACCATTCTAATCATTTGGATTTGATAATCCACATCCGTGAAAAGTATCCTACAACCAATGACAAAGCCACATAAATCATTACTGAAAGCAAGATTGTTTGCCAAGGTATAGGCATTGCATTTACACCAAGTAAAAATCCTCCGAGAGGTGCATAAAGTACAAGCATTGTCAGAGAGTTTATGGCACACATGACTAAAGTAAGCCTATCATTACCTTTTGCCAGATAACTCCACATCAACACCATTGCCGTGCAGGGAGCAACCCCAAAAGAATAGCGCCTGAGATGTAACTTCTCCATAACTCAACTTCTTACCCTGTCTTGATAATCTCGGTCCCAGGCAAGAATCCATTAAAGAGGTGTCCCAAAAAGAATGAAGTAATCAGATACATAATAAACGGCTTAATCGCCCAGTTGATAAACAATGTTAAAGCCACAGGCTTAGGCGTTTTTGTCGTTTTACTACTTCTGCAAAATCTATCTTCACCATGATTAGATACATCATAAAAATAGACAGATAGCAATGGGGATCGATACATTATTGAAAGGGAGTCTAATTTGACTGCAACCTCAGGTGCTATCTTCCTTAAAAAGATGCCTGCACCAATGCAAAGTAAAACCCAGAGTGTCAGGTACTTCTCAAAGACAGACAGTTTTCTTTTCTCAACCATTTTTATTTTCCTTCTTTAAGCCAATGGCGTATAACGTCATCGGTGTATGCGAAGTTCCGCCAAAGGCGGAATTTGGGTGAGCGACCAACGGGAGCGAGCCGTATATGCTGTTAGGCGATCCGAAGGGCAAGGGCGTTAGTTAGCCCGAAGCATATATGCTGTGTTAGGCGATGCGGTGGCGTCATTCCTTCTCCAGCCTCTTAATTTCTTTTCTGATTTCTTCGATGACCTCTGGATTGTAAATGATTTTCTTCTTACCTTCCTTTACTGAAATAACATAGAACACCTTACCTCCATATTTGGCAGTAAATTTCTCATGTGTCTTTTTCTGAAATTTTAGTTCGTTGATGATTTGGGTAATGTAAGCGTACCCTGCTGGTTTAATTTGAAGCCCAATATATTTCTCCCTCACCTTGATGAAGAAATCAACATTGTATCCCCTATCCCATTCATCCGGGGCAGGTTCCACTTTAACACCTAACGCCTCTTGTAATTGCCCATAAATGGTTTGTATTTCAGACTGATAGCCATCGTAGGTTCTACCAATTACCAAATTGGTGATAAAATCAATACAATCTTCCTCTGTTATGCTTTCAATTTCTGCTTGACATACTTCGGTTATCTTTATGTATAGCCTTCTTCCAAGTTCTTCCAAATGCTGTTTGGGATATACATTGTTATAATAATACCTCTCCCAATCCTTCAAAGATTTAGGGGAACACTTTCTTATCAATTCCGAAACCGGACCAACTTTGTTTTTCTTCGTCAGTCCCCATCTCATATTCGCTTGATTTAATATCCATTCTTTTGCCATTATTTTGTCCCCATATAAGTTAAGAATTTAGATTTGTATTTATAATCTTTTGCAACATCCACATCAACCAAACCATTTTTAATCAAATGGGCATTTAGAAAAATCTTGTTCCACAGATAGAGATAGCAAAGCAAGTTATTTTTCTCATCGTACTTCGTAGTATCGAACTTTATGAATACCTTTTGTCCACAGGCTTTTTCTCTTAAAAATTGAATAGCCTCTCCATTCTTTTCTGGTCTTTCTTTTACACCCAATAACCTGATTTTTAATCCATTATTTAAAATCAAAATTTCTGATGAGATTATTTCCTTCACAGTATAATATGTTTCCCTTTCAGATGAGAATTGTCTATTTTAGAGCCAAATCTTAATTTCTTAGGATTAATCTTTTTATCAAATCCTATAGGATCTTTGAAGATATAAGGCTGTCTTTTAATCTCTTCTTTAAAGTCTATTTTCACATTTTCTTGCTTGATTATCTCAAATTCAACATTTTGAAAAATAGTACTTTGTTTTAGTCCAAGTTTTTTCTTTATGATAGGTAAAAAATCCTCGTTTATTTCATATCCCACTGAGTTTCTACTCAGGTTCTTAGCCGCCAAAGAGGTAGTTCCACTTCCAAGAAATGGGTCAAGCACAGTATCTCCAACAAAACTGAACATTTTAATAAGTCGCTTGGGTAATTCTTCAGGAAACATTGCAAGGTGTTTATCCTGTTTTTCACCTGGGAAATTCCAGTGTCCAGTAAAGTATTGATTCCATTCCTCTTGTGTTAGTTTTGATTGCTCTTTGATTTCTTTGCTCACTTTTGGAGAATCTCCATATTTTTTGAAAATCAGAATAAATTCATAGTCTAATTTAAGAATCCCGTTTCTTGGATAAGGAAAAGAGCCCATCACAGTTGCCCCCCAGTTGTATGACATGTAGTGACTTTCTGCCAGATAATAGCACCCATGTAATCGAATCCTGCACTTTCACAGAATTTGATTATCTCTGTTCTTATCGGAATAACCTTATACCTTCCATAATATACAGAACGAGCAAACTGGTCGCCAACATTAATACATAAACGACAGCCCTTATGTAAAACCCTATGACATTCACTCCACACTAAATTAAGGTTGTTTATATACTCCTCATAAGTATCATTAAAACCTATTTGATTCTCATTTCCATAGTCTTTCAATTGCCAATAAGGTGGGGATGTAATGATAAGATGTACTGATTCATCTGGTACCTCTTTCATTCTTCGGGAATCACCGATTATTATTTTGTGTATCGTTTTCATCTTATATCCTCAAATGTTTTTGTCTTACTTAAAGTCACCGTTTCGCCTAACGTTCCAAGCATAAAAGAAGTTTTTGCGAAGTAAAAATTTGGGTGAGTGCCGTAAGGCACAAACTTTTTATGCTGTGTTATACGCTGTCGGACGAAGGCGAATTGGTTATGTATTGAAATATTCCTTTCCGATTTCTCTCATATACTCATTTATAGCCTCTTTGATGAGTTTTCTTCGTTCTACGATAAAATCTTTAAACTTATCTACTTTCCATAACTCTGTATTTAATGGAACAAGCTGAGCTTTCAAGCGATCTGCTTCGATATTGCTTAATAGTCATCGGGTTTGGATTTCAAAATTGTTCTGTTTGCCTTTTGTGAAAGGAATGCGATATTTGCAATATCATCCGTTTCATGTGTTTTGAAATCCCCGCTTGTTTTCAATATTGCTTTTGGAAAGATATGGTATAGTTCAAGTTGATGTTCAGGGCCTACATTAGTAGAACTTATAATGGTTCCTGTAAACCAGTCTTTGGCATTCTTCTTTCGTGAAATAGCAAATATTAGAGATAGAAATGAATGCCACCGGTACTTTCCTTCTATCATCTCAGGTGTTATGTCAAAACTGGGAACATACTTTCTTAAATTAGCAACCATGCTGTTAATCGAATTAGTAAATACTATGGATATCAAATCCTGATCAATCTTTGTTTCTTGGCTACCTGTGAACCTTCCGTGGATAGTTGCCTCAAATCTAGAATTAAGAAATCAGGCACTTTTTTGCTATTCTCGTCAAGAGCTGTGCCTCGTAGTTTGGGTAGCTCCTTAGGTTTCCACAGAAGGATAAGACCCGATGAGTATTCGCGGTAGAGAGAATCTATCAAGTCTCTTGCTTATGGTCTATTCCATACATAACTTCTCTCTATTTCAGTGTGAGATCTGATCTTCCGCGCATTACCAGATCGCCCGGTTCAGGTTTCATGCCCACCACAGGCACATCTTGAAAATAACTTCCATTGCTGGCTGGCAAAAGCCCGAAGGATTCGAATCTTTCCGCTATATAATCCGTAGCCATTTCCTCTCTTCTACTGCCGTGCTTTGCTACTCATTTCGTCACCAGACAAAGCCTTTGTGTTTTCTGCAAGCGCTTCAGCGTTCATCGCATTAACAGCAGCTTTTATGCTCTCTTCCTCCGGCCCTTCAAGCGTTTCCACACAGCCCACTATCAGCAGGGCTGCTATGAACAATATCACTCTATTCATAAATTGTTATATTTTCTCGCATATTTAAAGTTAACTTTAGATCTATGTTTTTTTTTACCCGTACACCTTTTTCTCAGCATTTTCAACCACGAAATCGAAGTAAGAGAAATTATAAACACTCCTTTCTCTTTCAATATCCATCCATGCAAAGTCTGCGGAGATCCATGTGATACCACTCTCAGCCATTCTATCAAAGTCTTCTTCTACAGGCTTGTAGGAGCCATGAGGCAGAGGGTAGGCAACAAGCCCGAACCTGAACCCAGCCGCAGAGGGCGCAGCTAGATAAGGACATCAGAAAGATAAGAAAGTTCATACCCGCATTTTTTATATTCTCTCCGTTACTTAAATTTTCTTTAACCTTTTCAATAGAGCTTAAACCACGCCCTGGATTTAGACAGCAGGTTGTGAAAAGATAGTAAAGATATTGCATGAAAGCTTTTTTAGATCCCAATGGTTTATGAATTTTTCAAAGATTGGAAGATCTAAATCAAAAAGATGTCACTCTATAGATTTAGCATACCAGTCTTTTCCTTCGAGTATTCTTGCAGCTATGATTGCTGCATTCGTATCTCCGGTAGCATTTATCATTTTAGCCGGTGGATCAACCAATGTCGCTATCATTATCATAAGGGGCAGCACCTCAGTGGGAAGCCGTATACTGATATAATTAACATCTCACCGACATATCCCCATAGGGATTCCTGAAAGAGCTACTCCACTCAATACTGCAATAAATATTGCCATTCCCATATTACGTGGTGTAAAAGGAATCCCGAGCACTCCAAAAGCAAATGCAATTTTAAGAACTCCACTTAAACATGAACCATCCATGTGGATAGTCGCCCCCTATTGGAAGGAACAACTCTCTGATATACCCCTGAATTCCTCTTTTTTTCGCCACTTTAACGTATTGCTTGAAAACCAGAGAGCTATTGCTGGCAGATGCTACAACGCAACCGAGAAGGAACCATTGAACCAGCTGAAAGATTGCACCAATCCTTTAAAGATCAGTGCCAGCCCCGCAAGCATAAACGCAAAACCCCTGTTATTTATATAGAAAACTAGATAGTAAGGAGGATTATCAGACAACCTCTTTAGTGGGGGGAGGATATCGCCTGTTTCGCCCTCATTGTATCGTAAAAGGTCTAAGTACTCTATTTATCCCAATATCTCCATGGAGTTCTTTTATATCCCCAGTAAATTTGATTGCTGTGATATATACTTGTTCTTGAGATTGAGAGAATAGATCAGCAATTCGTGCATCTATCTCCTTCAAGTCATCCTCATCAACTTGTATTATCATGGGTGTTTTATCCATAAAAGGAGAAGAATAATACCCGAGTTCAAATTGGTCGATGGGATCCTCCTTATAATAGAACTCTAACACATGAAATAAATCCGGAATACCTTCCATAATCAAATAGAGCTGAATATTTGTCTCACCATTTGCAAGCCTGGATATCTCGAGAGGGTAGTAAAGCATATCTGTTTCAAATGTATAGACCAGTGGAGTTACACTTTTTTCTTTATCACCAATGTCTATAACATCGAGAACGCAATAAAAACCCCTGTTAGTACTGCCGGTGTAACGGTAGCCACCGGTAGAATAGTGATCCAGTATCGCGCCGAGCTCATCAGGAAATGTTATGGAGCTCATTCCAATTCCTTCCAGATATGGAGTAACAAATTCTTTGAATTCCTTGGCATATCTTTCCTCCCTAGCATGTTGAGACTCTATAGCTGGTGTCTCGGAAAAGTTGACAAATATCGTGGTAAGATCATGCGGGCCGATGCGTTTATGAGCTACAATCTCAATTCCAAGCCCACTCGATTCGAGTCCCCTGAACATCGGTGCATTTTTCATAAATATCCATTCTAAAGCACTAAACGATTCAAAAGATCCCTTCTCAATCTCTGGTTCTGAATAAAAAGGTATGATCTCTAAAACTTTCGTATCTCCACTGGCCCTTACATCTGTTGAGAGTATCATCGCCTCCCTTTCTCCATTCCACGCCAAAATAGCTTTTTGTCCCGGTTCATATACCGAAATGTCTGGATAGGCGGCTATCATTCCTCTATCTGCAAAAGCTGAAGAAGATATTAGCAAAACGGCTATAATAGTTGCGATTATACTCTTTATCAAAATTTTCCTATTATTCTCTGGAAACATATAGTTTTCCTGTGCGCCATTTTTCCTATTTATAATTTACTATTCCTTTTTTCCTAGCCGACAAATCTCCAGAGTTTAAATAATAATTATTGCACATTAACCTGTGTCTGGGGTTAAGGTTTAGCTCTAGTATATATATCTAAAGCTGTTGAAAAATGTAGGAATAGAAACAACCGATCGATGAGGAAACGTTGATGGACGGAAGGGGCTAGAAGAGCATCTGTTGATCTATTCTATCGTTGAGGATTGTTGCTTACTGCGTTCTGTAGATCTTTGCAGAGCAAAGATAAAGCGAAAAAAGCTTAGCTATAATAAATGAGATCAATGCTTATTACAATTCATGACTCTTCTTAAGCTTTTCTGTGTTTTTAAGATCATCTCTTTTACGGTATAATGCTTACCGTAGAGATTATTCTGCTGTGTTGAATAAGTATTAAAAACTTCCATTGCGATCTAGTTCAAGAGATCAGGGATGGGATATAAAGATGAGAATTGGAAAGAGTATAACGATTAGTAAGAAGGGGAGAATTTTACTTAGATCTAAACTTTTAAGATCTTGGGATAGAGAACTGGAAGTAATGAATAGAGAAAAGAAGGGAAGGCCCTTTGAGTTTCCTCCATCATACTTAATGATCATCCATGTGATCTTCAGACTTCCCTACCGACAAGGGATTTTTAAGAAAACTTTCTCAGCTCGTTCCAGAAGTGAAGATAACCGATTATACAAACATATTCAGAAACAAAAATAGAGATCCCACTATCGAGTACGATGAAAGAGAGCAATGAAGATGTGATAATTGCGTTGGATTCTTCAGGTGTGAAGGTCTCAAATACTTTGATCCAAATTGAATAAAGGAAGATAGATTAACAAACAGAATTATTCAACACAGCAATATAATGCGGATGGTCGATCTTGGGATCATACAATTATTGCTTATGTGTTTATATTTATAGTCATTTGAGGAGGTTTTGCAAAACTCTCAATATATATTTAGTCAGTATGAAAAAGTTACGATTTATTCAACAGAGCACGTAAATACTAAAACATAAATACTAACGGATAAAATAGACCCCGTGTTTGTAATCCTCTTCATTTTTTCTTTTTTATTGTTGGTTTTATCATCATAAATCGTTCCAATTTTTACCTGTCCATATCCCAAAGATCCTCCACATTAAGAACGAGGCAAACGTGAATATAGCTACGATGATCAAGTAGATAAGAATGCTTTCTTTCAATATTAGCATATAAACAACTATAAAGAGTGGTACCCAGAAGAATAACAAACCCGGTATCATTCCACAAGCATAATCCACGACTGCTCTGCTCCTGTGCAATGGATCTACGATTCTTCCGAGCATTATGCCCGAGGACATCGTTCCCGTGAGCACCCCGAAACAGATGACCATCCTCTCGAAAGTGTGATCCCATATCCTTGGTGCTAACCAGATCGAGAAGAATAACGTTGCAATTCCGCCCAGCAATGCGATAATGATTATCGGCGTGATATACGCTCTTACAACGGGCAACTGTATCGAGCACAATGCCGCAACTATGAGGTAGTCCGTGCTCGTTCCAGCGATTCTTCTTTGAAGACCCGAATCGACGATGTTCATCATCTTTACTCCTTCTAATAAATATCTGACGATTGCTCCTATGAAGACCGTAAAAGCAAATGTTAGACCCCAGAGAACTTCAAGAGAAGGAAATAGACTTGTGATCTTACCGATCAGGAAGATCGTGATCAGATATATTAATCCGATGAAGGAGAGTTGGATCGCGAGAGAATCTATCGCTTCATCCGCAGTGGTTTTATATCCTGCTATCTCCTTTCTTTTAAGAATCCCGGTCCATACATCATCTGGAACACCATCTAAAGATGATATAAAAGTAGCCTTCCTTTTCCGTATTCCCCAGTGTATCAAAGCCATTCCGGCGAAGTATGCCCATAAGAAGCCGATACTTCCAAATATTATTCCTATATTTCCCCCCTTTGTCAGTCCATATTGCTCCAAAGAGCTTCCAATCGCGTACGCCTGACCCGGACCTGCCGCGTATCCTATCCCCATCAGGATGCCGAAGGTTGGATGCAATCGTTTGAAGAACAGAATCGTGGCTAATGATCCGACCAAAATCTGAATTCCTAAAATAAAATTCATATAGATCATCGTGCTCAGCACCCCTCCTTTGAGATCATCTTTTGAAGGCAGAGGCGAAAAGAGCGCTATTGACGCGAAGGTTATGTTTAGAAGGTGGAAGACATAATCGGACAGATAAGCGCTGAAATGTATAATCCCTGGCCATGAGAATATGAGCCCGATCATGCCTGCGATGAGCGCGTTTGGCATCAATGTTCTCTGAACAATAGGGACGCGGGATCTAATTATTGATGCAGTCAGCAAAAGTATGCTCAGAATCAAAAAATCCCATATCACGTTCCAGATCGTAGGTGATAGCACGTGTAACCCCTAAGTTCTTTTTTTATAATAATCTTTTTAAATATAAAATTTTTTATCCAATAATGCATATTTTAGCAGTTTATTTATACATTTGTATTAATAAAAGCGCTTTAGGAGAATCTTTGCTACAAATGTAAACTCAATACTCTATAACTGTATTTTATCCTGCACATCATGCTCTAATCTTCCAATAGCATCTGCCCTACACCGTCTGCAATGCGTCATCTGCTTCAAAACTTCCCCTAATTCCTCCTGCTTCTTCTCCACATCTTCAGGTGTTGGTGGTTCTATTTCTTCAAATTTGTACTGCGGGATGAGTGGTATTAGATTCTGCATATAGATACCGAGCTCTTTTATGCGTTTAGTGATCTCTATTATGTGTTCATCATTTATTCCGGGGATATATACTGTATTCACCTTGACGATCATATCATATTCCATCACCAATTTTCTATCTCCAGCCCACTACTGGGTTGTGCTACGTTTGTAGTTTCTTTGAATAAATAACTCCCGGTCGCACCGACTATCGCTACAACCAAAATGCCAATAATTAGCAATACAAATTTTTTATTCATATATTTTAATTATAACTTATCCAATATAAATATATTATCCGCTCTGCTGTGTTGAATAAGTATTAAAAATTCCATTGTAGTTCAAAGGATCAGGGATGAGATATAGGTATGACAGGGATTGGAAAGAGTATAACGATTAGTAAGAAGGGGAGAATTTTACTTAGATCTAAACTTTTAAGATCTTGGGATAGAGAACTGGAAGTAATGAATAGAGAAAAGAAGGGAAGGCCCTTTGAGTTTCCTCCATCATACTTAATGATCATCCATGTGATCTTCAACCCATAAGGGATTTTTAAGAAAACTTTCTCAGCTCGTTCCAGAAGTGAAGATAACCGATTATACAAACATATTCAGAAACAAAAATAGAGATCCCACTATCGAGTACGATGAAAGAGAGCAATGAAGATGTGATAATTGCGTTGGATTCTTCAGGTGTGAAGGTCTCAAATACTTTGATCCAAATTGAATAAAGGAAGATAGATTAACAAACAGAATTATTCAACACAGCAATATAATGCGGATGGTCGATCTTGGGATCATACAATTATTGCTTATGTGTTTATATTTATAGTCATTTGAGGAGGTTTTGCAAAACTCTCAATATATATTTAGTCAGTATGAAAAAGTTACGATTTATTCAACAGAGCACGTAAATACTAAAACATAAATACTAACGGATAAAATAGACCCCGTGTTTGTAATCCTCTTCATTTTTTCTTTTTTATTGTTGGTTTTATCATCATAAATCGTTCCAATTTTTACCTGTCCATATCCCAAAGATCCTCCACATTAAGAACGAGGCAAACGTGAATATAGCTACGATGATCAAGTAGATAAGAATGCTTTCTTTCAATATTAGCATATAAACAACTATAAAGAGTGGTACCCAGAAGAATAACAAACCCGGTATCATTCCACAAGCATAATCCACGACTGCTCTGCTCCTGTGCAATGGATCTACGATTCTTCCGAGCATTATGCCCGAGGACATCGTTCCCGTGAGCACCCCGAAACAGATGACCATCCTCTCGAAAGTGTGATCCCATATCCTTGGTGCTAACCAGATCGAGAAGAATAACGTTGCAATTCCGCCCAGCAATGCGATAATGATTATCGGCGTGATATACGCTCTTACAACGGGCAACTGTATCGAGCACAATGCCGCAACTATGAGGTAGTCCGTGCTCGTTCCAGCGATTCTTCTTTGAAGACCCGAATCGACGATGTTCATCATCTTTACTCCTTCTAATAAATATCTGACGATTGCTCCTATGAAGACCGTAAAAGCAAATGTTAGACCCCAGAGAACTTCAAGAGAAGGAAATAGACTTGTGATCTTACCGATCAGGAAGATCGTGATCAGATATATTAATCCGATGAAGGAGAGTTGGATCGCGAGAGAATCTATCGCTTCATCCGCAGTGGTTTTATATCCTGCTATCTCCTTTCTTTTAAGAATCCCGGTCCATACATCATCTGGAACACCATCTAAAGATGATATAAAAGTAGCCTTCCTTTTCCGTATTCCCCAGTGTATCAAAGCCATTCCGGCGAAGTATGCCCATAAGAAGCCGATACTTCCAAATATTATTCCTATATTTCCCCCCTTTGTCAGTCCATATTGCTCCAAAGAGCTTCCAATCGCGTACGCCTGACCCGGACCTGCCGCGTATCCTATCCCCATCAGGATGCCGAAGGTTGGATGCAATCGTTTGAAGAACAGAATCGTGGCTAATGATCCGACCAAAATCTGAATTCCTAAAATAAAATTCATATAGATCATCGTGCTCAGCACCCCTCCTTTGAGATCATCTTTTGAAGGCAGAGGCGAAAAGAGCGCTATTGACGCGAAGGTTATGTTTAGAAGGTGGAAGACATAATCGGACAGATAAGCGCTGAAATGTATAATCCCTGGCCATGAGAATATGAGCCCGATCATGCCTGCGATGAGCGCGTTTGGCATCAATGTTCTCTGAACAATAGGGACGCGGGATCTAATTATTGATGCAGTCAGCAAAAGTATGCTCAGAATCAAAAAATCCCATATCACGTTCCAGATCGTAGGTGATAGCACGTGTAACCCCTAAGTTCTTTTTTTATAATAATCTTTTTAAATATAAAATTTTTTATCCAATAATGCATATTTTAGCAGTTTATTTATACATTTGTATTAATAAAAGCGCTTTAGGAGAATCTTTGCTACAAATGTAAACTCAATACTCTATAACTGTATTTTATCCTGCACATCATGCTCTAATCTTCCAATAGCATCTGCCCTACACCGTCTGCAATGCGTCATCTGCTTCAAAACTTCCCCTAATTCCTCCTGCTTCTTCTCCACATCTTCAGGTGTTGGTGGTTCTATTTCTTCAAATTTGTACTGCGGGATGAGTGGTATTAGATTCTGCATATAGATACCGAGCTCTTTTATGCGTTTAGTGATCTCTATTATGTGTTCATCATTTATTCCGGGGATATATACTGTATTCACCTTGACGATCATATCATATTCCATCACCAATTTTCTATCTCCAGCCCACTACTGGGTTGTGCTACGTTTGTAGTTTCTTTGAATAAATAACTCCCGGTCGCACCGACTATCGCTACAACCAAAATGCCAATAATTAGCAATACAAATTTTTTATTCATATATTTTAATTATAACTTATCCAATATAAATATATTATCCGCTCTGCTGTGTTGAATAAGTATTAAAAATTCCATTGTAGTTCAAAGGATCAGGGATGAGATATAGGTATGACAGGGATTGGAAAGAGTATAACGATTAGTAAGAAGGGGAGAATTTTACTTAGATCTAAACTTTTAAGATCTTGGGATAGAGAACTGGAAGTAATGAATAGAGAAAAGAAGGGAAGGCCCTTTGAGTTTCCTCTACAGTTCATACAATTCTTAATGATCATCCATGTGATCTTCAACCCATAAGGGATTTTTAAGAAAACTTTCTCAGCTCGTTCCAGAAGTGAAGATAACCGATTATACAAACATATTCAGAGGGGGAACAATCAGAGGGGGAACAAAAATAGAGATCCCACTATCGAGTACGATGAAAGAGAGCAGATGTGATAGTTGGATTCTTCAGGTGTGAAGGTCTCAAATACTTTGATCCAAATCGAATAAAGGAAGATAGATTAAACAGAATTATTCAACAGAGCAAAGAAACGTCAAAACTTTTATATATCCAAGTTCATCCATATGAAGGAAGTAAAAATCATGAAAAATGACGAGAAAAAAAGGGTGAGAGAGATGATGCTGAGCGACTATTTGGGGGAGTTTTATCATTGTTTCCACTGCCACTTGTGCACCGTGGCCGACTGGCATAGCTTGGATAGGTGGTTGCCGATCTGTCCAACCTTCGCCTATTATGGATTTGAATCGTTTTCGGCGGCGGGAAAGGTGGAGATCGCCAGGGCGCTCGTCGAGAGAGAAATAAATGATGTTACACCACGTATAGCTCAAATAATATTCAGTTGTACTGGATGTGGGGCTTGTTTCGAGCAATGTCGGGAGTTAACCGGGTTTAAGGCAAATCACACGGAAATTTTTGAGGATTTAAAAGAAAATTTGGTGGAACGGGGCCACGCACTACCAAAGCATATAGGATTTGCGAAGAGCATCGAAGAGAATCACAATCCATATTACGAGCCACACGAAGCGAGATTTGAGTGGTTGGAAGAGGGACTGGCAAAAGACGAAGGGGTGGTCTATTTTGCGGGATGCACCTCCTCTTATAGAGAACAACAGATCGCTAAGTCGACCGTTAGGTCATTAGATGCGGCAGATATACCGTTTAGAGTCTTGGAAGAAGATGAATGGTGCTGTGGATCCCCATTGTTGAGAACAGGACAGCGGGAGAAGGCAAAGGAGACGGCAAGACACAACGTCGAGGCGATAAAGAAGACGGGTGCAAAGACGGTCATAACTTCTTGCGCAGGATGTTATCGCGTGCTCAAAAGCGATTATCCGAAGCTATTGGGATTGAGAAGGTTGGCATTCGATGTCGTTCACAGTTCTCAGTTCTTCACATCGTTGATCGATGAAGGGAAGGTGAAGTTCGATGATAAGATCGATATGACCGCAACGTATCACGATCCGTGCCACATCGGAAGGCACATGGGGGTATATGGAGAACCTGTATATGAAGAACCGAGAAAGGTTCTTGAAGAAATAGGGGTGGATATCGTCGAGATGCCAAGAAACAGAGAGAACGCATGGTGTTGTGGGTCAGGTGGAGGAGTTAAATCTGCATTTCCAGATTTCTCGCTATGGACTGCCGGTGAAAGGGTAAAGGAGGCGGAGAGCGTTGGTGTCGATACGATAGTTACCTCCTGCCCGTTCTGCGTACGAAATCTCACGGATGCGGTTGAGGAATCTGGTAAGCCTTTCAAGGTCTATGATTTAAGTGAAATCCTTTCGGAGGCTTTAAAGTGAGGGCGAAAAAAATAGAGAGAGAATTGGTGCAAATTCTCGGAGAAGAGAATGTTTCTTCGGACGTGGGCGATCTCATCCCGTTTGAGCGGGATGATCAATTTGCGCTCGTTCCCCCTCATCGGCCGGATATCGTAGTCATGCCTTCTACGAGGGAGGAGGTTCAAGAGATTCTAAAATTGGCAAATAGACATAAGGTTCCGGTCGTGCCGCTTGCCTCGGGGATCAATAGGAAAGGTCTCTGTATAGCCTCAAAAGGGGGCATTTTATTAGATTTGAGGCGGATGAATCGTATCCTCGAGATAAACGAGGAGATGATGACTGCCACCATCGAACCGGGAGTTAGTTTTGGACAGTTGGTCAAGGAGGCAAGAAAAAAAGGGTTTAGGGTCATAACACCGTATGCACCATCGACGGCATCAGTTTTGGCAAATTATATGTTGAGAGGTATCTATGGCACTGCGACTCGATATGGAATAGATCATCTGATCAACATAGAGGTCGTACTCCCAGATGGAGCGATCCTCCAAACGGGCTCGGCGGCTTTCAACCAATCTCTGCCATACTGTAATATCGTTAATGGACCAGACTTATGCAAGCTTTTCCAAGCGAACCCAGGAACATTAGGAGTCGTAACAAAGGGTGTGATCAGACTTTATGAGATGCCTGAAGTTATCGAGCCTCTGATCGCCTTATATCCGGATTATGCATCGATGGTCGAGCCCTCCATAGAGATGACAAGGAGAAATCTTGTTGCCTCCTGCTGGCCGATGATGTTTACCGGTGCGGCAATGAAGATACTCACGGATTTTATGGAGGAAGACATCTATATGATGTGGTTATACTTGGAGGGGGATAGGGGACAGGTGGAGAGGGATAAAGAAGCGGTTGAGAAGATAACGGAGAGATATAATGGGTTCTTTCTCCCAGAGGTGCCCATGTTAGATAGGGATACGATGATAAAGGATCAGATATGGGAGAGAACCTCCGTTAAGGGATGGAAGGGAGGAAATATGTATGGCTGCTCATTTTACGGTGTGATGAAGTCGGTTACAAGGTATTACGAGGTAACACGTGAGATAAGCAAGAGGCATGGATTCGATGCGTTTCACTACGAATCTGTTCCCGTGGCTCCTTTCCATGGGCAACTCACATACAACGATCCCTGTATATTCTGGGATGCGAGCGATACAGAACAGGTTAAAGAGATCAGAGAAATTCATGAAGAGATAAAGAGATCTCTGGTAGATATAGGAATCTACGGCTGGTTTAGACCATTTCCGTCCGTGGTCGATACCTCAAAGCTCGGGAGATATGGGGAGATGTGGCGGAAGATAAAGGAATTGATCGACCCAAATGCCATAATGAATCCGGGGAAGCCTCCCCTTTGATTTTAATGAGACAACAATAAAAATAACAGTGCCTTACAAGGAGATAGAAGATTTACTGAGAACCCCACCGAGCCACTAATCGCACCAAAAGATTTGGATTAGATCGATCATTCATTTTAGCCCAAGTTCTCTCAATTTTTTCTCATTCGGTATCCCCCTCTCCATTCCACCTCCTCGTCTCGTAATAATAATCCAATAGCCTCTCAATATCTTCCTTTAGAATCTCTCTCTTCTCGTAGTAATCCATCATTGTTCTCCTACCATCCGGGGTATCTCTCGGTGTTAACCATACATTTGAGCATTCATCTCGTTTGGTAATATTCTTCCAGATATCTCTTAACTTTTTTAAAATGCCCCAAAGCAGATTCAAGATAATTATTACCCTTTTTTATATCATCGGGATTGATATTTCTTGCTGATCTGTTATAGTAATATCCGGCCTGCTTAAGGTCTTGTAAGTATAACTTAAATTCGTTTTTTAAAGGCTCTAATGCTGGAGATACATGATAGCGATCTATCTCGCTCAATGCCTTATCACAATCATCATACAGCCATTTACCAGCCATCGCAATACCATCAAGATCATGTTCCTTAAGCGCACTTAATATAAATTCACCGTCTATCATCAATTTTTCTACAGTCCTTATCATCCAGTCTAGAAATTGTTGATCATCACTTTTTGAAGTCCAGTTTATGACTTGATCCTCACTTTTGGAGTCGCCCCTGTAATAGGCACTGTAATAGGCATAGCAAGATCCTGCTACAACCAAAATGCCAATAATTAGCAATACAAATTTTTTATTCGTACATCTCAATTATAACTCATCCAATATAAATATATTATCCACTCTGCTGTGTTGAATAAGTATTAAAACTTCCATTGTAATTCAAAGGATCAGGGATTGGAAAGAGTATAACGAGAAGTTAGTAAGAAGAGGAGAATTTTACTTAGCTTAGATCTAAACTTTTTATTGGAATAGAGAACTGGAAGTAATGAATAGAGAAAAGAAGGGAAGGCCCTTTGAGTTTCCTCCACCATACTTAATGATCATCTATGTGATCTTCAGCCGATAGAGGAAAAGAAAATCAGCCCGAAAATGAAGATAACCGATTATACATGTTCAGAAACAAAAATAGCTCGAGTACGATGAAAGAGGGCAGATGTGATAGTTGGATTCTTCAGGTGTGAAGGTCTCAAATACTTTGATCCAAATTGAATAAAGGAAGATAGATTAAACAGAATTATTCAACAGAGCAAAGAAACGTCAAAACTTTTATATATCATTTAAAATAATTTCCTATAGGGGAAGAGAAAGACTATATAAAATAAAATTTAAAAGAAAAAGAGTGATAGAGAATAAAGAAGATAAACTGTGATATTAAACTGTGATATGGTCGTCGAGAAAATAAAAAGGGAAAGATAAAAATGGTGGAAGAAAGAAGAAACAAATTTTGCTCGAACTGCGGTGCGGAAATAGATAAAAACGCTGAGATATGCCCAAAATGTGGGGTTAGAGTTAAGATAATAACAGATATTTTCGAAGAAGGAATCATTGAGAAGGCGGGCGTCGGTAAGAGATTTGTATCATACCTAATAGACGCGATAATACTGGGGATAGTCGGATTCGTCTTAAGTCTGACCAGTGTGATGAATGTCATAATATCCGCAGCATATTTCACATATTTATTCGGCAGGGGACAGACGTTGGGCATGATGGCGATGAAGATAAAACTCACAAGAACGGACGGCACCTATCCAATAGGATATACACGAGGACTTTTAAGATATGTGGGAATGATGATTTCGGCTTTGGTGATAGGTATAGGCTACCTTTGGATCGTGATTGATAAGGACAACCAGGGATGGCACGACAAGATAGCGGATACGTACGTGGTTCCCGCCTAATCTTTTTCTCTTTTTATGATACAGATTGAGGAGAAGGACGCTCTGAGGAATATTCAGATATTTTGTTTTCTAAATTATTTTGATCTGTAGAATAGGGATATGTAAGATGTAAAATCAATCCTCTGAAGCTTCGTTCCCATGCCTGATCTTAACTGCTATACCCCCTCTCAAATAAGAGCATCTCATTTCCACTCAATATGGATCTCCCAGTTCCCAAGAGCTCATCATCCTTATTAACAACGATCACCTCGTCTCCCGCCTGTATCCTCTCATCCACTTCTATGACGTGTTTGGCAAAGACATTTCTACCTTCCGCGATGAATTCCGAGACATCACTCATCACGCACACCCTGAATCTCGGGTAAGGAAAATTTTTCCTCAATGATTCCGCCCCTAATATGCCAAGCGTTAAAAATCCATCCTTTGGTCTGAGTGTTGCCACTTCTTCTGTCATTTAAGAGCATCTGTCTCGGTTTCCCGTTCGTGGAAAATACGATCTTTGTCTCATCCGGGAAGAGTATCCCCCTGCACCATCGGAAAATTGAAAGTCTGCGATTCTTCTTATAATTTTTAGCATGCGGAGGTCAATATTTTAAAGGCGATGGGGGACCCGTGTCGCCTTGCGATCCTGAAGTTTTTGAGAGAGGGGGAGTACTGCGTTTGCGAGATAATGATCGCATTGAACAGGCCCCAATCTTCTATATCTCATCACCTCTCCATTTTAAAGGATGCCGGGTTGGTAAAGGAGCGGAAGGATGGAAAGTGGTCGTATTATCGGTTATCGGAGGGGGCGGTAATCGAGATAATGAATCAGGTGAAGTTGTTGGTGGGTGAGTAATACGACGTTTGTAGAGAATTTAATCACTGCTGGCTGGTTCTTTATTCAGATAGCAGCAGAATTGACGATTCTGTTCATTGTTATAACATTTATCGTCGGGATATCGGTGTTCCGATGTATATACGGGCAGAGACGCTCATTCCAATCGGTTTTGCGCTGATAGAGAAGGGTTTAAGCACCGGTGCCGTAATGGCTCTTGTTATAGGTGGTGCTGGGGCGAGCGTCCCGGAAGTGTCTCTCCTTTCCGCGATGTTTAAAAAGAAGTTTCTGGCTGCATATGTTATCACGATTTTTTGCATCGCGATTATAGCAGGATATGTATTTGATCTTCTGGTGACAATGCTCTGAACGGGAGATGAAATACAAATCTAAAATGCTCAAACAACCTGAAAAAACCTAGTTCTAAATGTTATTGAAGCACATTCTCTTTTAAAATCTTCTAACATGCAAAAAAATGGCTATTGAAAAATGTGAAAAAGTTGAAAATCACTAGAAAAATCGATAGTGCCTTTATAAAAAACAAAGGTCGTTCGGTCATCAATTTTCCATATATATTTGTTTTATTTTATGTATTATAATCCTATTATGGTTAATTCTCTTTTTTTATTTAGATTAATTAAAAAATTTATCCAAGAAATGGCCCTACTAAGAAGGCTAAAAGTCCGATAGACATAGCAACAAGCGAATATCTCCGCTCAAATTCCAGATTTTTGAAATCTGGTTTAAAGAGCATTCTTAGAGAGATGTAGATAAATAAAGTGTCGGATATCGCAACTATAATCAGGTATCCAAGATTATTGAAAAAAACTTCATCTATATTCACTATAAATGGTACCAAGCTGAGTATTACTGCAGCCAGATAGAACAGAACGGACAATTTTATGGATCTTTTTTTACCGATTATCATAGGAAAAGATCGGGTATCTCGTAATATATCTCCTTCTATATCCATCACATCTTTCATTATCTCCCTTCCAATACCGGAAAGAAATGCGATTAACGATATAAAATAAATTATGGCAGGTATCTCAGTAGTTATCATTGCACTACCAAATATAAAAGGGATTGCCATTGTAAATGCGATATAAAAATTTCCAACAAATTTAAACTTTTTAAACTTAAAATCATAAAAGATAGAGATTATAGCATTTACCATTGCTATAAGAAAACAAATCCAATTTAAAAAGATAGAAAAAAACACTCCTAACGGAATTGAGAAACAGGATAAATAAAAAGCGGTACGTGGTTTTAAGTCACCACTAACAAGCGGTCGATCTATCCTTTTGTTCTTAATGTCTACATCTAGATCGAAATAATCGTTTAAAGCAAATGTCCCTACCTCAATACATAATACAGATAAAGATGCATAAATAAATGTATCTAACGGGACAAGATTCTTGGACGTAATGATTGCTCCGATAAATACGGCAATTATCAAGATTATGCCATGTTCTAATCTGGTCAGTCTCCAGAATCCTTTTAATAAATGTATCGATCGTTCAAACATATAACTCTCTCTCAAAAATATTATCAATTAGTATTATAAATGATTAGATATTTAATAAATGAGCCTTTTGAATTTATTAATTATATACGGAAGTAATTTTGGAGAAAGAATAGTTGGTAATCTCCTTAATTATAAAGATTTTTGTACATCTTGTATCTCTTGTATAGACTGTAGATATGGCAAATATGATTATTCTAAAAATATTACATCTGTAATACGATTTAAAAGTATAGAATCGTTTCCTTTATTTATAGAAAATCCTGAAGAACATATTCCAAAAGATATTCCATCAGCAGATATTGCTATAATACATGGAATACATCAAGATATCCTGTTAGAATTGCCATATAAACTTAAAGACATTGGAATAAAAGGGCTAATTTTTCCTATAGAAGATCCTCATGATATTTCATTAGGCCTTAAAAAACAAATTGAGACTATCTGTAAGGGATTAAATATCGAGACATCTTTTCCAAAACCTTTTTGCAGTTTGACATCAAGTAAAGGGGTAATAAAAGAATTTATCGATGAATTCAAGATAGGAATGCCGATAGTTAAAATAAAGACTATGAAGGATATTATTGTAAGAGTATCTGTAGATCAAAGTGCTCCTTGTGGCTCTACTTGGTTTGTAGCTAGAAAATTAGAGGGTGTAAGACTCAATAAAGATGAGATCAGGGGAATAATATCCGAAGCGCATCATTCTTATCCATGCACTGCAAGTATGGATAGAGATATAGAACTCGGTGATACGATCTTGCATAAGGCAGGGTATATAATACGTGAAGCAGTGGAGGCAGAATTTGGCTATAAAACTGAATAAAAACGGATTGATCGATAATATATATAGATTAAAGAGAGATAACAAAGTTGTAAGTTTAGTCAATTCAAGGGTAGATCTATTTAAAAAGAACCAGAAAAAAGATAACGAATGTTGGTTTTCAGAATTATGTTTTTGTATTTTGACTGCAAACTCTTCTGCATCGCTTGGTATCAAAATAAAGAACAAGATTGGGGCTGATGGATTCTTAAATCTCTCTTTAAACGATTTAAAAAGGATTTTAAAGGAGGAAGGGCATAGATTTTATAACAAACGGGCAGAATATATAGTTGAGGCTAGGCGGTATAAAAAAATCAAAGATCTGTTAATTGGGTATGAAGACAAAAAAGAGGCAAGGGAATGGCTAGTATCAAATATTAAAGGTATCGGATATAAAGAATCAAGCCATTTTTTAAGAAATGTCGGTTATATGAATCTTGCTATCCTCGATAGGCATATCTTACGAGTATTGAATAGTTATAATATCATAGAATCGATTCCAAAAAGTCTTACACGAAAAAGTTATTTAGGTTTAGAATCTATATTAGAAGATATATCTGATATCGTAAGACTAAGTCTTGGTGAGTTGGACCTCTACCTATGGTATATGCAGACTGGAAGAGTATTGATGTGATAATCATTGCGTCAAAGTTTTGTCCAGCTTATATTGATATAAGATATATTTCCTGTCGCTGTATCAACACCAGCAAATATCATCCTCTTTCTTACGCTATTAGCCATTCTAACCGATCTTGCCATATCAGGTATCTTAAATGCATATGAAATATGAAAGACCTGTAAAAGATATTTTGAATGTTCAATCTTGGTTGTGGATACTCGATCTGTGGCCCAAGATAGATCTTTATTATCATATACTCTAAAATCGATACCAAATTTGTAGCCCGTTTTAAGAGTCAACCCTTTCTCTTTAAGATCTCTGTATACTAAGAATATATTATAAAAATTCTCGACCTTTCTTGTGCATAAATCTATAAAATCATCAAGAGTTAATTTAACGTTATCTTTGTACAGATCTATTATCCCTTGTTCAGATAGATACGCTGCCTCGGTCAATGACAATTGTAGACTATCACCTAAAAATTGCTTCCCATAATATTCTTCCAAGAAGAGATCATCTACCGCATCTTTATCCCATATAAAAACATTCTCTTCTAAAAAATCAGCATGATACGGTTTTTTCGGTCTATTTTTTTTTGATGGTTTTGTATCAAACTCTATCTCTTTGATATTGTAGTACGTCACCTCCCCATCTTCATCAACCACGCCTATTATTAGTTTTTTTCTTAAATTTCTGGCTAAATTTACTTGCTCTTTTATATATTTTACCGATAACACGTCCCTTTCCGATATAGTGATTATGTAATGAGTAGACTCACTCTCTCCAGGCTTTTTTCCTCTTGGGTATAACCTAAGTCCCATCACTCCTGTTTTTATCCTATATCCCCGCTCTCTTAGGTCTTTATAAACGATAAACTTTATCTCGAATTTTTTATCGAATTTAGACGCAATAGTTAAAAAATTTTTCTTAGATAGACTATTACCGTCTGCCGAAAAAACTTCTAATCTCTCTTTCTCCATCAAGAACAATACCTCTACTGGGGATGATAGGATGGTTTTCCCACTATCTTTCACTGTTATCTTTCCATTATTATCTATTACTGCAACCATATATTGTATAAATATTATTATAAATAAAAAGAGATCAGGCATAAAATGTGGATATCATCCTATTATTAATATCTATTTTGATAGGTTTTCTACTTGGAATATTTACCGGATTGCTTCCAGGAATCCACGTAAATAGTATCGCACTGGTTCTCTCAAGTCTTTCCCCTCTTTTTCCAATACCTACTTTTTACACGGCAATAATTCTATTCTCCAGCTACATAACAAACACTTTCATTAATATAATCCCATCTGTTTTTATAGGAGCACCAGACGAAGAGACAGCCATAGCCGTTCTTCCTTCACACAAATTACTCTTAGAGGGGAGGAGCATCGAAGTAATAAGACTATCAGCGGTTGGGAGCGCTTTAGCCATACATTTATCGTTTTTGCTTATGCCTATCTTCGCTCTCTTGTTTTTAATGTTATATAGAACTGTCGATGAGATAACCCCTTTTTTACTCGTTTTGATACTGCTATTTATGATCTTTACTGAACGAGAAGATCTGTTACCAGGATCAGGTATGTTTTCTTTCTCTAAAAACAAAAAAAAGATCTTTGCATTGATCTCAATACTCCTTTCTGGATTATTAGGTACTTTTGCATATAAATATCAGAATATTTTTATCCCTTTGATCCCCATACCATCATCTTTTTTGTTTCCTTTACTGACAGGGTTATTTGGGACTCCTCTTATCATAGTTAGCCTTAAAAAAAAGCCAAAAATACCTGAACAAACCTTTAGAGAGATCTCTCACAAACCGAGTATGATACTTAAAGACTCGTTCATAGGCACCATATCGGGATCTTTAGTCTCTTGGCTTCCTGGGATGAGTTCTGGTATTGCAACAGTCATTGCAAGTCTCTTCACAAAAGGTGGAGATAAAGATTATATAATCTCTTTATCAAGCGTCAATACTGCCAATGCGATCTACTGTCTCCTCTTCTTTTATCTCTTAGGAATAGCAAGGAGTGGTACTATAAACTCTTTGAATTATATGATAGGATTAATCTCTTTTGACCAATTCTTGTTACTATTGATATCTTCTGTGATTGTGTCTATCCTCTCTTTTATCTTTTTATATTATTTATCCCCTTCTATTTCAAGCATTTTTACAAAAATCAATTATAATTTGCTCAACTACTTCATTATAATCTTTTTAAGCGGTATGATCTTCCTTTTTACGGGAATAAACGGAATTTTGTTATTTATATTATCTATATCCATCGGATTAATCATCCAATCGATGAACGTCAAGAAGACAAACGCCATGGCATGTATTATCATCCCAGTAATCTTGATGCATTTCGGCATACTTTGAAAACCTTTCGGTTCTTTTCGAATCTTCGATTTGCAACAGCACAAGGCTGGACTGTACAGTGTAGGTTTACCCTACTGTTTTAAAGAAATTGTATAAATTATTATCCTTTGTAGGTTAATAATATTCATACAATTATAAAATAAGGATAAAATAGTGTTGTAATAGGAAACTATATATATGAAAGGGTGCTTAATTAATTTATTATGGTACAAGCAACAATGAATAATTTAAAATCGGATCCGCGTTTAGAGTTTTCATATTGTATGCAGTGTGGCGCATGTACCGCAGTATGCCCTGCTGCATCTATTAATCCAGACTACAATCCTCGAGAAATGATTTACAGAATCTTAAACGGTATAAATCAGAGAAATTATCCTTATGATAAATGTTTTCACTGTTATTCATGTAAAGATATATGTAGATCAGAAAATAATCCAGCAAATATTGCAAAAATTATGAATGAAGAGATAAATGGTTTCCAAGATCATGATATATACAAGACATTTTATGAAAAAGGTCTATGTATAACACCAGAGATCCTTCAGCCTAAATATTTTCCGGATTGGGGAAGTAGTTATGAAAGAGCATGGCAAGAAGTGAAAAAATTCAATCTTAAGCTTCCTCGTATAATTCCACAGGACGCGATCAATGATATACAGAAGATTGTGGATATGAGTAAAAAGACAAAGTTTAATAAGAGAGAAGAAGCCAAAGTCCAATATTTAAAAAAGATACAAACAGATAAAATTTATTTTTTTAAAAGTTGTTTTATGGACTCTCATTATCCTGGGGCTACAGAATCGATCAGATTTATCCTTGACAAGATAGGTGTGGATTATATAGATGATTCTTGCCAATCTACCTGTACCGGTTTTGGATACTATTCTGGTATCATTTCATTTGAGACCACAGTCAATATCAATGCCAGAAACTTCGCAATAGCAGAAGAAAAAGGGTATAATAACATTGCAACGGCATGTGTTACTTCTTATGGCGTATTGAATGAGTGTAAAAAAGTGTTGAACGATGGAGCTGCAGAAGAGTCCAATAAAATTTTGAAAGAGATGGGGTTAAAATATAAGGGTGATGTAAATATAAACCACATATTTGAGACTCTTTATTATTTAATCCCTAAAATAAAGAAGAAGATAGTTAACAGGTTTGATGGTCTACATGTTGCAGTCCATTATGGTTGCCATTATACTAAAATGTTCAGAGAGCTTGCCATACCCGGATCTCTCGAATCTCTCGTATCTGTTACAGGTGCCATTCCAGTTGATTATTCTGAAAAGAACCTGTGTTGTGGAATGGGTTTTTCTCATACCTTAAATAATAGAGGGGATAGTAGAAAGATTGCAGAAAGAAAATTAAGATCGATTAGAGATGCTGGAGCCAAGGTAGTGATAACTGCATGTCCTGGATGCCAAATAACTTTTGATCGGAATCAAGAGAAGATAGAAGAAGAGAGCAAAGAAAAATTTGGGTTGGTTTATTTAAATCATGCTCAATTAATAGCTTTGGCAATGGGTGCAGATCCTTACGAAACTGTGGGTATTCAGACACATTCTAATTCAATAGAAAAAGTGTTATCTGATTTTATTTAATAAAGGATAGCATTTAAGATAATGGTATACAATTCTCTTCTTTTGGACCTTGCAGTTATCACAATAGCAGCAGAAATAGGCGGTATATTATTCAACAAACTGAGACTTTCCCCCATTTCTTAGAATGTTTATTGTAGGTATCATTTTTGGTCCTTTTACTCCTGGATTATCCATCGATCCAGCAAACATTGCAGATCTTGCTGAACTTGGGCGGTCTTTTTGATGTTTAGCATAGGACTATAGATGGATTTGAGCGTCTTTAAGAAGGTAAAATATACCTCATCGCTCATTTTGATTCTTGGTACTCTATTATCTTTTATAGTAGGATTATCGCTTGGTCTTTTATTTGGCTGGAATTTGATGACAGCGGCTTTTTTAGGTGCTATGCTGGTATCGACATCTACAATGTTACTAACATGGTATCCCCTGGGAGTGAAGTACTATTCTCAATAGGTATGTGCTTCCTCTTGGCATTTGTATTCTCTTGGCTCAACCTCTCTTATTATATGGGAGCATTCTTTGCAGGATCTATGATAGCTTCTACAAAGTATTATACAGATGTCTCTCTATATATAAAACCGCTAAGTAACTTATTCTTTGGGGGTATTCTTCGTATCTATGGGTATGATGGTAGATCCCACTAATATCTTGCCTATTCTTCCGATTGCATTAGTGATATCTTTTGCATCTACTTTGGTGGTTTTGTCCCATTATATATCAAAAAAGCACCGATATACAATGCAATCGCTAGAGGGATCTACCTTCTCCAAAAGGATAGGTGGCAATCATCGTTGCAGGGTATAGAATAAGCATAGGAGCACTCTCATCAGACTTTTTATCCATCGGTGCCGTTGTTATGATAGTAACCACATTAATAACTGCATTACTTGCTCGGTTTATTCAGAATAAGAATATAGCATCGAATGGTAATTAACGATCCTTGTTTTATAATCCTTTCTCTTTGTTATTTATTTGTTGTTTAACTACTTATTCTTACCTATTCTCGAGTAAAGGCAGATATGCCGGTTATATCTGATCCTAAGATTAAAGTATGGATATCGTTGGTTCCTTTATTTGCCAGGATATTACAACGGGCAAGAGTTATGTCTCAACCAGAAGAAAGATACGATATCTTACCAACAATGATGAACTGGGCAGAGACGGCAGCTAAGGAGTACAAGATTAGTAGAGAGCAAATAGATAAATGGGCACTAAAAAGCAACCAAAAAGCATGTTTAGCGATCGATAATGGACGGTTTCAGAAGGATGAGCATCCTTACCACGTTATTATATGAAATGAAAAGGAGAGAAATTAAGTGATGATTTAAAAGATTAAATAGTTATAAAAATATTGGAGAAACGACAAAGATGGATGAAGATACAGTAAAAAAATTGTTGGATAAGGCTAAAAAGCCGGTAGAAGATTCAATGAGGCTACATCCTTATTACAAAGGTAAGATTGAGATTGTTCCCAAAGTTCCTATAAAATCTTCAAAAGATTTTAGTGTATGGTATACTCCTGGTGTGGCAGAACCCTGCAGAGCAATAAATAAAGAAAAAGAGTTAGTTTACGAATATACAAACAAATGGAACAATATTGCTGTCGTTAGCGACGGTACGAGAGTTTTAGGTCTTGGAGATATCGGCCCGGAGGCAGGATTACCTGTAATGGAGGGTAAAGCCATGTTATTCAAATATTTAGGTGGAGTAGATGCTGTACCAATCTGCCTCGATACGAAAGATCCTGATGAGATAATAAAGGTATGCAAGTGGTTGCAACCGTCTTTTGGAGGTATCAATTTAGAGGATATAGCAAACCCAAAATGTTTCTACATCCTTGATAAGATGAGAGATACGTTTGAAATACCAGTATGGCATGACGATCAACAGGGAACTGCAACCGTGGTTTTAGCCGGATTGATCAATGCTTTAGAACTGGTTGGAAAGAGGATAAACGATGTCAAGGTTGTCATGGTAGGGGCTGGCGCGGCAAACATTGCAACCGAAAGATTGATTACTTTTGCAGGAATTAATCCTGAAAATATCATTGTTCTGGATAGCAAAGGTACTCTACATCCCAACCGAGAGGATCTTTATATCGAAAAAGATAAAAATCCATATAAATGGAATCTCTGTGTTACTACGAATAAAGAGGGAATCATTGGAGGGATATCAGACGCGTTAAATGGTGCAGATGTTTTGATCTCCTTATCAAAGCCTGGTCCTGGTGTGATCAAGAGAAAAGAGATCAAATGCATGAACAATGATCCTATCGTTTTTGCTATGGCGAATCCTATTCCTGAGATCTGGCCATGGGAAGCTAAGGATGCAGGAGCAAGGATTGTAGCCACAGGTCGTTCAGATTTTCCAAACCAAATAAACAATTCTCTTGGATTTCCAGGTATTTTTAGAGGTGTTTTAGACGTTAGAGCAAAAAGTATAACGGATGAGATGTGTGTTGCAGCAGCGGAAGGGCTTGCAGAGGTTGCAAGGGAGAAAGGTCTTACTGAGGATTACATAATACCAGATATGGATGAATGGGATGTTTATCCTAAAGAGGCTGTTGCTGTTGGTATGACTGCGATGAAACAAGGTGTGGCAAAAATCAAATTGACAAGAGACGAGCTTTACGAGAGAGCCAAAGAGATGATAAAAAGGTCAAGAGATACGATCTCGTTATTAATGAAGAGCGGGATCATAAAAAATATACCAGAAGAGTGATATTTTGGATTTTAATGATACTATAAAGAATCTAACCTACAATCTTCTCAAATTTGCATTATGTACAAATTTTCCGAAGGATGTAAAGGATGCATTAGAAAAGGCTATCGAAAAAGAGGATAATGATATTACAAAGAGCCAATTGGAGGCAATACTTGAAGATATTAAATTAGCATATGAAACACAAATGCCGATATGCCAGGATACTGGTGTTCATATCTTCTTTGTCAAGATAGGTAGTAAGATGAAGATAGATCTTGCTTTGATCGATGATGCTATCAAAGAGGGCGTTTTAGAAGCAACAAAAAAAATTCCGCTTCGTCCAAACGTGGTCCATCCCTTGACGCGAAAGAACCCTGGCACAAACGTGGGAATAGGCATGCCTCATATCTATTACGAAATTCTCCCCCAAAAAGATTATTTGGAGATAACGGTACTTCCTAAAGGTGCTGGATCTGAAAATATGTCCGTTCTTAATATGTTAGATCCCTCTCAAGGAAAAAACGGTGTTAAAAAATTTATACTCGAATGGACAGCAGAGAAAGCCAAGAATGTATGTCCACCCGGGATTGTTGGAGTTGGCATAGGAGGTACTGCAGATGTTGCAATGAAGATTGCGAAAGAGGCATTATTAAGACCGATAGGTTCTCGCAATGCTGAACCAGAGATTGCTAAATTGGAAGATGAGATGTTGGACGCTATAAATAGTTTAGGGATCGGTGCAATGGGTTTGGGCGGAAATACGACTATGTTGGATGTGCATATTGAGTGTGCATCTACTCATACGGCATCTCTACCTGTAGCGATAAATTTTCAGTGTTGGGCAGCGAGACAGGCTACGGGACGGATATATCAGGATGGTAGAATTGAATTTTGAGGGTTGATAAATGATTAAAAGACTTACAACTCCGTTAGATGTAAGAGACTTAAAGGTGGGAGATATTGTATCTATAACAGGGACTATCTATACCGCAAGGGATGAGACACATTTAAGATTGCTCGAAGAAAGTAGCCCTGTAAATCTTGAAGGGGCTGTCATATTCCATTGTGGCCCTATTGTAAGAAGAACAGATGAAGGCTGGGAGGTTGTGGCTGCTGGTCCTACAACGAGTTCTAGAATGAACTCTTTAGAGCCAGAAATTATCAAAAGGTTCAAGATAAGAGGGATTATCGGAAAAGGAGGGATGGATGAAGAAACCCTGAATGCTATGGAAAAATATGGATGTGTCTATCTTGCAATGACAGGAGGGGCAGCGCTTTTAGCCGTTAAATCTATAGAACGAGTAGAGGCAGTATATTGGCTTGATCTTGGCATGCCTGAGGCGATGTGGGTATTTAACGTGAGGGATTTTGGTCCGATGGTCGTTGCAATGGATACGAAAGGTAGGAACATATATGCAGATGTAGACCGATTGGTACAAGAGAGGCTTTTAAAAATAGAGAGAGAATTAAACCTGGCTTAAAAGTTTAAAAGAGTAGAAGATCAGATGTCGACTACGATCGTTATGATATCTTCCAACGCCGTCCTAAATCGAACGCCTTTAGGTTCACATCGGTTGCCTTAGAAGGAACCACCCTCTTTATACACTCTATCAAGCTTTCCTCTTTTAACGGTAGATATCTTGATGCTATACCTATCAATACTATATTTGAAGACAACTCGTTTCCTGCCTTTCGTGCTATTGCGTTTGCGTTACATATAACCGCTTGTTCTGGTTTTGATACCTTTGAACGTATAATTTTTTCTACCGGAGGGTATAGAACCCTGCTTTTTTGAGGAACAATCCTAACATTGTTCGATATTACGAGTCCATCGTTCTTTAAGTAATGAATATATCTGACCGTCTCCAACGGTTCTAGCGATAAGATCATATCGGCTCCGCCTATCGGTATCAAAGGTCCCATAGTACCGTCTATCCTAACATGATTCTCGACAGATCCGCCTCTTTGTGCCATACCGTGCGTTTCCGCAGAGATTACATGCCGTTTCTCTATTATGCATGCCTCACCTATTATTCTTGATGCAAGAATGGTTCCCTGCCCGCCTACTCCTACAATCAAGAGATCAAAACTCATTTTATCCTCCTTATTGCTCCATTTCTGCATAAATCAGAACATACACCACATCCTGTGCATAGATCGTTTATTATCGGTTTTATATCGTATAGTTCAATAGCAGGGCAGCCGTAATCCAAACAATCTCCACATTTAGTGCATCTCTTTACGTCTATCTCATAATATGCTTTTTCGACGTTTTGTTTTCTCTCTATCATATAGCAAGGATGTCGTGCGATTATCACTCTTACTCCTTTTTCTTTTTTGGCTCGCTCGAGTATTTTTTTAGATAGGTTGATATCGAACGGATCTACCGTCTCAACGAAATCCGCACCGCAAGCTTGGCAAATTTTTTCTAATGATAACTCCTTCGACTCTCCCTGTATATTTTGTCCTGTTCCCGCTGTCGGTTGATGCCCTGTCATTGCGGTTGTCCTATTATCAAGAATCACTATCAAGATATTTGCATTATTATATACCGCATTTATCAATCCTGGTATCCCGGTATGCATAAATGTAGAGTCACCTATCGTTGCAACTACGTCTCTTTTATCACAATGGCTGATTCCACTGCCGATTGTTATTGAGGCACCCATGCATAGGCATGTATCCACGGAGAAAGGGCTTAAAGTATAACAACCTATATCACTCGTATAGATCCCATTTTTAAAAATTTTCTCGATTAGATATAATATCGAACGATGAGGGCATCCTGCACAGAGGATTGGTGGCCTGGCAGGTAGCCCCTCAACTGGTTTTTTAAGATCATATTTAACAACAGGGGTTATACCGTTCTTAATAAGAATATCATAGACTATATTTTGGTTTAATTCACCATAAAACGGTACATCTCCCGTATATTTTCCTAACACAGTCGAACATGTGGACATTTTTACTATTTCTTCTAAAATGGGATCCAATTCTTCTATAACGAGAATTTTTTCGTAATTTTTAGTAAATTCTCCCAATCGGTCGATATCTACGGGATACGTACCAATTTTAAAGAAAGGTATATCGTTTGGAATAAGCTCTTTGACATAACAGCTTGCTACGCCACCAGATACAACTGCTATCTTGGTCTCTTTTATATTTTTAACTCTTTTATTAAATGGCGTCCCGTTTAGATCTTCTATTATCTTTTTCTGTTTTATCTGAAGTTCTCTATGGAGTATCTTAGCGTTTGATGGTACTAGCACCCACCGGTCTCTATCTTTAAAGAATCTACCTACTCTTTTCTCTTTTGGTATCTTCACAAATCTTTGATTTGTGGGCTTCAAATCTTCGATTTGAAACTTCTCGACCTCTATGTCGGATCTAGCATGACAAATCCTTGTAGTTGGTCTCAACATTACAGGAATCTCGTATTTTTCGGATAATTCAAAAGCGTATTTTACCATATCTTTCGCTTCTTGCGGTGTTGCAGGATCCAAACACGGAATTTTTGCTGCATGAGCATACCTTCTAGAATCCTGCTCGTTTTGTGAACTATGTGGAAACGGATCGTCTGTAACTATAATAACAAAACCACCTTTTACTCCAGTGTACGCCAATGACATGAACGGGTCTGCGGCTACATTCAATCCAACGTGTTTCATTACACATATGGATCTTAATCCACACCATGCGGCACCTATAGCGTTTTCTAATGCGACTTTTTCATTAACTGACCACTCCACATATACATTTCTCTCATTAGAGATGCTTAATGATGTGATTATCTCGGATGATGGAGTTCCAGGATATCCTGTTGCGAAATCTATTCCAGCCTCCAAGCATCCCTGTGCTATCGCTTCGTTGCCCATAAGAAATTTTTTGATTATTATCTCCTCCTTTTTCAATAGAATAGATGATAGATCTTTATCTTCGATTATTCTGTTTTTGTATACTCGAATAGATCATAGATAAAGATGTTTTTGTTTTGTTATTATTAGATTTATATCTTAAGATTAAAAAGATGGAATAGTGTAACTTATATTTTTTGAGCTTTTTTAACATTTAAGCAAATCTTATTTTTTATTCTTATTTCTTTAGCTAAATATTTTGCCATTTTTTACGTTACTATTCATATTCAAGAACCATGGAGGATTTTCTTGGTCGATTTGTAAGATAAAGCGTTCTTCAGGATAACTTTCTACTTTCGACATAGATAAAAACGTTTAATATTTGGCTATAATCTTCAACGAAGCTATTAAATGATTAAGATGATGAAAGTTTAAACTGAAGATTACTTTTACAGAATTATTTATATATTATAGATGAAAAAGCTGAAGATGATGAAAAATAAAAAAAATACGGTAATATCTTTCGATATGGATGGCACACTGACCGACAAAAGGTTTGTGGATATAATATGGGAAGTGGGATTGCCAAGACTTTATTCTGAAAAATACGGTGTTGGTCTCGATGATGCGGTATCGTTATTCAAGAGAGAGTACGATCGGATAGGTAACGGAGATATTCGATGGTACGATATAAACTATTGGTTGGATCGGTTTAAATTGGGTATAGAACCCAAAAAACTTTTCGGTATGTACAAAGATGTAATAAAAATATTTCCAGACGCTTTAGAGGTATTAGAAGAGCTTAAAGATAAATATACTCTTGTATTATCTACCAACGCCACGATTGAGTTTGTGGATGCTCAATTAGAAGATGTTAAAGACCTATTTGATTATATATTTTCATCTACGTCTCATTTTAAGATGGTTAAAAAAAATCCTGAGTTTTACTTGAACGTTTTAAAAAAAATCTCCACAAAGCCAGATAATTTTTATCATGTTGGTGATAACTATCTATTCGATTATAAAACACCGAAAATACTTGGTATTAAAGCATTTCTCCTTGACAGAGATGACAAATACGACTTTATAGAAGATAATATTAAAGTAAAGAGTCTAAAAGAGTTTTCTAAGAGACTAATATTCTGATATTTGTGATGCAAAAATAATATAAGCAAGATTAGTAATAGGAGACACAGAAGATGAATCGGGTAAGAATTAATTCTGATATTAAGTTAGAACGGTTCGTAGGCACGGATAGATACTATCTATCACCTGAACTCGAATCGATAGTAAACATTGCGCTTGTTATGGAGAAACCTTTGCTTCTCATGGGTGAGGCAGGAACGGGTAAGACCCAGCTTGCCTTCGAGGTTGCCCGTGCGTTGGATATGGATATCTATGTTGCACGATGTAAATCGACGATGAAGGGTGAAGAACTCTGTTACGATCATGATACCGTCGCGCGGTTATACGAGTCGCGGTTTGGATCTAAAGAAACCGGCAGAAACCCAGCAAGGTTCGACGATTATATCAACTATGGACCTATCGGAAAGGCTTTTCTCTCCGAAAAAAAATGTGTATTATTGCTGGATGAGATCGATAAGACCGAATCGGATGTTCAGGATAACCTTTTGGATATATTAGAAGCATACGAGTTCAAGATAAGAGAGATAGATCGTAATATCAAGGCAAAGAACAAACCTTTTATTATAATAACGAGTAATGCTAAACGAGAATTATCCGATCCTTTTTTAAGAAGATGTTACTGCCATTATATCTCTTTTCCAACGCCAGAAGAGATGAAGAAGATCATTAATCTGCATTATCCAGACGCAAACAAGTCTTTGGTCGATATAGCGATAAATATTTTTTATGATCTGCGAGACCAAGGATTTGAGAAAGCTCCAGCGACAAGTGAGATACTTGATTGGATCGGTGCTCTTTCCAAGGAAGAGATAACCGCATCTAAGCTTAATCAGATGAAAGACGAGAATAATCTTCCTTTTATCGGAATACTCCTTAAAAGGAGCGAGGATATACAGAGATACTACAACGATTTTGATGGGAAGAATAAAAAATTTAGAGGAATTCATCTTTAAATGCTATTTTTAAATTTTTTCTATATATTGAAAGATTACGGGATTCCTGTTACTATTGAGAATATTTTGGAACTCGAAAAAGCGATGGAAAAAGGTTTGATATCGAATATTGATGAATTATATACCGTATCGAAACTTATATTTGTTAAAAAGATAGAAGATATCGATAACTTTGATAGAGCGTTTTCCTGGTATTTTTTTGGGTTAGATCTGCCCAAGATAGAGGATATATCCGATTTGTATAGACTATTAGAGAACAAACCATTCAAAGAATGGCTGGATGCAGAGATCAAAAAGGGAGACCTGAAACTAGAGGATATAAGATGGAATATATCACCTGAAGAACTTTTTAAACGGTTTATCGAGACGATGATGAGACAAACTGAGGAGCATCATGGTGGAGACAGGTGGGTTGGAACGGATGGAACGTCCCCTTTCGGTCATTCTGGTAGAAGTTACAGGGGTATAAGAGTCTATGGTGAGTCTGAAAGAATGTCTGCAATAAAGACTATAGGAGAAAGAAGGTATATAGATTATTCTGCAGATTCAGGGCTTAAATCTGAGAATATCAGGCAAGCTCTGGGATTTTTAAAGAATATGGTGCCTAAAGGTCCAAAAGATGAGATCGATCTGGATGAGACGGTATATCAAACGGCAAAGAATGGCGGTGAGATCGAGTTTGTCTTTAAATCTGAATTAAGAGACGATATAAATGTCGTCATCTTGATAGACAACGGTGGTTATTCGATGACTCCTTATGCAAGGATTGTAAGCCTCATATTCTCCAAGATGAAGGATCGGTTTAAAGATCTATCTACCTATTATTTCAGGAACTGTATATATGGAGATCTGTTTATAGACCCGCAAAGGATTAAAAAATATCCTACGGAGAAACTTTTGGCTAAAAAACCAGATACACGCATTATAATTATAGGCGATGCGTCTATGGCTCCTGAAGAGCTTTTTCTATCCCAGGGATCTATAGAATACGGAGTGGATGACTCAAAGCCTGGATATTATTGGTTAGAACGGATTAGTAAAAGGTTCAGGTATTGCGTCTGGCTAAACCCTATTAGAAAGAGCAGGTGGGAGAGTTATGGATGCAGAACGTTTCAAGAGATCAGAAAGATCTTTCATATGGAAGACCTAACCTTGGGTGGCATAAAAGGTATGGTGGAGTTTTTGAAAGGTGAGAGTTAAAAATATCTATGCCTTTCCCAACAGAATTTCAATCCCTTATAGGTAATACACTAACAAAGTATATAAACTTCTTCGTTAATAAATCTTTTGTCGAGATACAATAATTTTTGTCCATTTTGTTAACCGCTAATTATATGCGATCCTACCATATATGGACCATAGTTAAAATATCGATTTAATGATGTTAATGACGGAGATGTATTAATATAGATGAAAATATAAAATTATTATTTAAGATAAAAACCGAGGTGTCATGATGATCTTTGCATCAAAACGCAGAACCAAGGTTCCTGCACCTCCTTGCGATTTCTCAACCAGTAGTGAAGAACGTCTGTTTTCACTTTATGCCAGTTCTATAAAATTACCAATAATAAAAGAAGGAATGGATATTGGAGAACTTTTGGTCGATGAGATTAAAAAGATGGGTACAGGTATAGAGGATAATGACATAATAGTCGTAGCACATACTGCCGTATCTAAATCTGAGGGAAGAACCAGGCTTTTGAAAAATATCAAACCTACTGATAAGGCTATAGAGATTTCAAGAAAAAAAAATGTTACGAATCAAAGATTCGTAGCTCACAAATCGAAGATTTGTGATGACGATCCAAGATTTATACAGGCAATATTAGACGAGACAGAAGAAATAATAATAGAATATCCGCCTATTTTTCTTGTCAAGGCAAAATGTGGCAATATCTGCATAAATGCTGGCGTAGATAGATCTAATATAGAAGATGGTTCTGTCATATTACTCCCTAAGGATCCGGATTTAAGTGCTAGAAAGATTGGGGAGCGGATAGCTGCAATAGAAGATAAAAAAGTGGGTGTAATCATATCCGACACGAACGGAAGACCGTTTAGAAGAGGACAAGTTGGTTTTGCAATCGGTGCATATAATCTCGATCCAATAAGAGATTGGAAGGGAAAGGAAGATATCTTCGGAAGAATACTCAGAGTCTCTGAAGAAGCTATCGTTGATGAACTGGCTGGTTTGGCAAATATATTGATGGGTGAAGGAGATTGGATGACGCCTGCGGTGTTGATCCGAGGATTATCTATCCTTAAAGAGGATGCAAGAGGAATAAAAACAATATATCGGGATGAATCTACCGATTATATAAAGAAAGCTCTAAAAAAGGTATCAAAAATCAAGGATTTTTTTAATAATCAATCTGATATTACATAATTTATATAAAAACAAAACTTTTGGTTTATTTCTTTGTGCATTCAATTGCTCCTATTATTTTCCCCGTATTATATCTCAACTCTCCCTTCAGCACTTCATTCATCCTCAATATCATTACATCCCCTCCTCTTCTCGTTTGTAAGTCCAGCATCTTTTATCAACCCTTTTGGAAATCCAATTTTTATTGGCTTATTTTCATGCACTGGTACAACCAAGATTTTCTCTCTTCCCTCGATGCGATCCACAGTCCAACCATCTTTTTTAAATACACTGATTATCTTTTTACCTGACCATCGAGGAAGTTTATCCACAATTTATACCACCACTTCTTTGATCAGAGCTTTATCAGTGCTTTTAGCATCCTGTATCACTTTCTCGTTTAATGTTTTTAAATACCCGACAATTGCCTCTTTTATGTTTTCCAAAGCTTCTTCTATCGTGTCTCCCTGTGACCAACACCCTTTAAAAGCTGGACAATGGACAATATATCCTTCGTCCTCCAAATCTTCTTCAACCACAACTTTGAAAGTTAAACCATTAATATCTCCCATCTTGAGAGATTCATAGTTGGGGTATATGGTATATATACCTATACCTTTATATATTCTAAAAAAATCATACTACAATTAATAAATTTTTAAAATATGATTATCAATAATAAAAAGCGTGTTGTTGGCATAGATGATATATCTATTGCCATCCCTAAGAGATACATAGATACGAGAGAATTGGCAGATCTTCGTGGGATACCACCAGAAAAGTATACTGAAGGCATAGGTGTTAAGAGGATTGCCATTCTTACAGACGAGACGGTGGACTCATTGGCAGCCGATGCTATAATTGATCTTATTCGTAAGAACGATCTAAACCCGAAGGATATAGGGCGAATTTATACAGCCACAGAGAGTTCTATGGATGAATCAAAACCCCTGGTATGTTTCGTGCTTGGTAGAATGGAGGAAAAGTTAGGTCAGGAGTTCAAGCTCAACCATATTCAGGGATTAGAGAACAAGTTTGCATGTATAGGCGGGTCTTATTCGCTTTATGATACATGCAACTGGATATTATCCGACATGAACGATGGTAAAGTGGGGATAGTTGTATGTGCAGATGAGGCAAGATACGATGTTAATAGCAGTGGAGAACCTACACAAGGAGCTGGGGCAGTAGCTATGCTTGTCAAGGATAATCCACGACTGATAGGACTTGATTTTTCATGTCTTGGCGTCTTTACACAAGATAACAACGATTTTTACCGTCCTTTTGGTAAAAGAACTCCTATAGTCAACGGAGAATTATCGAATTTCTCTTATCTTTTTGCGATGAGGTCTGCGTTTGATAGGTTCAAGAAAAAATACGAAGAAAAAGACCGAAGTTCTGTCCTAATAGATTTTTTTGATTATTTGGTCTTCCATACCCCTTATCCCAAGATTACAAAACATGGGCTAGCATTCCTTTTCAGGCATGAGTTACGAGGAACAGAACGATGGGAAAGGATTTGTAAAGAATTAGGTATAAGATCGAACGGGCTGGTCGAGAATGTGCAGGACAAGATAGAAGATGTCTTTTCTAATAAAGAGTTGATGGATGAAGACTATGCGATAAGGAAAAAATTATTTAATCTGCCAGAATTTGCTGATTTATATAAAAATAAAGTAGAATCTTCGTTGTTTGCTCCAACAAATATAGGCAATACTTATACTGCATCTATTTTTTTATCATTATCTTCTCTGCTTGAGCTACAGTATCGTAAAAAGAGATTAGAAATTGGCAAGAAGATAGGGTTCGGTGCTTATGGTAGTGGGTCGGGTTCGTTGGTCTTCTATGGTACTCTTGCTGAGGAATATGCATCCATTGTCAGTAAGATCGGTCTGATAAAAAAGATAGAAGATCAGGAAAAGCTGCCTATATCTGAATATGAGGAATTAAAAATCAAAGATTTGTGATGAAAACTTGTGATGCAGGAACGTAGTTCTGCAATTGAAATAAAATGAGAGATACTATTGAAAGACTGAGGACAAATAAAGATATCATCGAGATAAAAGATGAAATAAGGTATGATAAAGTGGTAGATATAGCAAATAGATACGGTAACAAGACTATTTTATTTCATAACATAGAAAAAAAAGGAAAGGTTCTCGTCAACTTGATCAACTCGATGGATCGGTTATCTCTTTTATTAAAAAAAGAGAGATTCACAAAAGAGATCCATAATATCCTATTCAAAAGAGGGGACGCGCCAAAGATTCGAAAGATAGATATGCCTTATTTGAAGAAAAAACCAGCAAATCTGATCGATCTTCCTATCTTAAAATATTTTCCAGCCGATCCAGGTCGGTATATAACTGGCGGAGTGGTTGTATCAGAATATGGCGGAATAAGAAACGCGTCTGTGCATAGGATGTTATTGTTGGATGAAAAAAGGTTGGCGATACGTCTTGTTGCTCCACGCCACACTTATACTCTGTTCAATAATGCGGAAAGCGATGGGAAAGATCTTCCTGTGGCAGTATTGATCGGTGTTGATCCATCGTTTCTCTTTGCAGCATGCAGTAGGGTGCCATCGAATGAAGAGTACCGGTTTGCATCATCGTTAAAAGGTGGGCTTGAGATATTTGAGTTAGAAAATGGAGTATGCGTACCAGAAGCTGAAATTATACTTGAAGGTTTCATTAAAAATGGACAAAGAGCCAAAGAAGGACCTTTTTTAGATATCACGGGAAAGTATGACGTAGTACGCAACGAACCAGTTTTAGAGGTTACCAATATGTATATTAAGGATGACCCGATCTATCATGCCATAATACCCGCAAGTATAGAACACAAACTTTTAATGGGTATACCTTATCTCCCGATCATATATAATGCATGTCTAAATGCTGCAGACGTCAAGAATGTCTATCTGACGGAAGGAGGTTTTCATTACTTCAATCTAATCGTTCAGATAAAAAAACATACAGAAGGCGATCCAAAGAATGCAATAATGGCTGCTTTTTCTGCTGATACATCGTTAAAGAATGTGATAGTGGTTGATGAGGATGTAGACATTTATGATATGAAAAAGGTTGAAGAGGCTATATCTTTATGGGTTCGATGGGATAGAGATATCTTGCTGATCAATAACGTTCGAGGGTCATCACTCGATCCGACTCAATCATCTAATGGGACAACTTCAAAACTTGGGATAGATGCTACGAACAAAGGTTCGTAACAATAAAAAAGTTCGTCAGGGGATCGACGACTCTATTATTTGGCAAAAACACGGTAATAAATAGGAAAAATCACTTGATCCGTGTTAATATATATAATCTCTTATTTTTTCAGAGATCGATAAAAGGTTTATTAACGAAGAAGTTTACATATTTTGTTAGTGTATTACCTATAAGGGATTGAAATAAGGGATCCCTCCACCCGTTGCTTACAGAATGCTGGTTTTTAGATTACCTATAAGGGATTGAAATAGATTATGTTGACACGTAAAAAAATCCTGATCGTTACATTAATAGCAATACTAATGTGCATATTAGCTGTGGAAACATGTCAGTTGTATTTAGCAAACACTCCTGATATGATTAATAGACATGTCAGAATTATTAATATCTGTACTGCCGTGTTGTTTTTGGTTTATTGGCTCGTTATTAAACCAGCTATAAGGGATAAATATAATGGATTGAAATGAACGATGCTTTAGTTTTAGATTACCTATAAGGGATTGAAATTGTACAGTTACCTACCACAGGGGTGGGGGTAAAAATAGTTACGTAACTAAAGCTATGAGGTAACTAATGATTGATTCATTCTTAGATAAGTAGTTTTATAGCTGAATACTACTTGGTTTGATTTATCTATAAGGTAAATTAGACTCAAATCCAATTAACATTTTACAATATCTTCTCTATCTCATGATACCATCCATCAATCCTCTCATAACCACCAATTATATCGGCTATCTTTACTGCCAAGATATGCCAACAGTATTCCCCCTTTCGTGATGCGTTAAAAAAGAAGTCTTTGCAGTTACAATAATCTTCTACTACGATATGTTCTTCTTGGCCGACTACTACATAGAAATCGTTATACTTTTTTATTCTTTTTGATTCGATAGATTCTATCGCTTTTTTTCCCTTTTTACCGTATATTTCCTCAAATAAATCTCTTATCTCTTTATCTATCCTTTTTCTAGTCTTTAATAAAAGCCATAGTTCTTTTTCAATATCTTCTCTGATCACGATTTATCCTTTGTTATAGATCATTAATACTAAAATGTTTTTTCACAACTCCTTTATAATACGGTTCTCTCCTGGCAACAGCTACCTTTACCAATCTTTCAATCTCTTCCTCTGATGAGCAGCCTTTTAGATCGACGATATTATCATTTCTTAAAAGACACGGTTTTAAAAATCCATCTGCAGTAAGCCGCAATCTAGAACAACCCATACAAAATTTTGCGTCTATAGGCCGGACTAATTCAACCTCAACACCACGGTATAGATATTTTTTCCTGTTGTGTGTCTTTCTAACACCAATTAAGATTCCATTGTTATTTAAAAAAGCCTCAATTTTTTTCCAATCTGCCTGATCAGGGTATTTTTTCCTAATATCGATCAACTCGATTAACTGAAGTATTACTTCTTTTTGCAATCCCTTCTTCAATATATAATCTATAAAATCGTGAATCTCTTCCTGATTTATATCTAATACTACCATATTTATCTTAACAGGGGTTAATCCTATTTCCACAGCTTTTTCAAGACTGTCTTTAACATACAAAAGCGTTTTTCTATCACCACCGGTTATTCTAGAATATAAATCATCCTTCAACGAATCTATGCTTATATTGACCCTTTTTAATCCTGCCTGTTTTAAATCTTCTGCTTTATCTGCAAGGAATACCCCGTTTGTGGTCATAGATATCTCATCAAAATTTTTTAGCCCTGCAATAATATCTACGCAATCTTTACGCACCAACGGTTCTCCCCCGCTTATCCTGATTTTTTTAACACCAAGTCTTGGAAAGATATTACAAATTCTTTTAATCTCGTCTAATGAAAGTTCTTCTCCTCCGGCAAGCTGTCCATCCATATGGCAATATATACAATTTAAGTTGCATCTTTTGGTTATAGATGCTCTTAAACTTCTTATCTTCCTTCCATATGGATCGATCAACATAATAATAAACCTCACATTTTAAAGATCATCTATTCTATCAAATAGTCGTTTAATTTTATATGATAAACACGATAAAATCGATTAAATTTAAATGTCATGTGCGAACTACGATGATTGATTGATAGATAAAGATGTCGATAATATCAGTAAAGTATCATATCCTGTTACTATTATTAATGACGAGACTCCCGGATTTATTGAATAATGAGATTACCATTAAGATGAATACGGATACATAGCAAAGTTCAAAAGTATAATGAAAAAGTTGTTTTTTAATTATAAGAAAGTTTTAAATAGAGGTTATAGTAAATATTTATAACAGGTATCTTCTGTTTTAGCGGGGTGGGGTAGTCAGGATATCCCGACGGGCTCATAACCCGTAGATCAGTGGTTCAAATCCACTCCCCGCTATCTATTTTTAGATTAGATCTTTTAGGTAGATCTTATAATCTCCTAATTTTCCGTCGTAGTTTCCTGCTGAGATCTTCAACAATCCTTTTTTATCATTTGTAGATATTATTGCCTTCTTCATAGCCTCTTTTACTGCCTCTTCGGTAATTCCATTGATAACTATCTCTGGGATAGATCTTACCCCATCCGGTACGTTGCTCTTACACTTATCCTTCAAAGTAGGACAATAAGGATAATTTGTGGGAGGACCGATTGGTGGATAATTTGCAGGCATAGATCCACTAGGACAGACATAGAAAGGAGTTATAACACCTTCTACATCTTTTATAGCTTCTATGCTACTTAACGCTATATCCCATCCTGATTTAAGAGAGTCGCAAAAATACCATAAGTTCCCGCCAGAGACACCTATACCACATCTTAAATAACGATCTATCTTAAAATCGTAGCCCATCATAAGCGGTATATTTATAACCTCTCGTCCATACTCTTCTGAAAAATACTCGTAACCTCCACCACATCTACCTACGAACTCTTCCGTGTCTATAAGAGCGACATCTTCAAGAATACTATCCTCCTTATTCCAATCAAAGATTCTGGTAAACGGGACCGATAGGATGTCTTGTCTTATTCTTATCGAGACTTCGCGAAAAAAATCATTTATTTGGTTTTCTAGATCCTTTTTTTTATCGTAACTCTTCCAAAATTGAAGTATCACTCCCTCGTTGCCATCTGGCGTGTCTTTTTCATCTATCCATCCCTCTATGCCTCCTTCTACCCTATTCATAACAACGGATGGTGTAGCAGTTGCCTTATATGCTGCCAACCTAAGAGGATCTTTTTCGATATATTGACTTATTCTGTCTTTTTCGTCTATTTGGATCCACCTTGTAACCAATATTCTTATAAAAATACCCTTAAATGCTTCTGCATATGTATCTTCTAATAAATTAGATAATCCGATATGTATCACATCCTTTCTACTATTATTCTTCTATCCGTTTAACTATCTTATAATTAACTATCTTATAATTAATATAATATTCTACGTAATATATTTTTATTCTTGATATTTTATCCTTGATATATTTAAAATTAAGATAACATTATAAAAACAACAATTAAATTTATATACTATATTATTAGTTATGATATATAAAGATGATTAAGTATGGTTGGAATTGTATCTTATGGAGCATATATTCCTTCATATAGGATCGACCGAATGAATATATATATGGCAATGGGATGGCTTAATCCTGCATCTATGCTTCCTGGAGAGAAAGCCGTTGCAAATTATGATGAAGATAGTATAACAATGGCCGTCAATGCAGGTGCCGAGTGTTTAACTGGGTTTAGAAGAGATACGGTAGATGGTTTATATTTTGCTACTACAACACCACCTTTTATAGAGAGACAGAACTCTAGTATTATCTCTACTGCATTAAATCTTTCTCCTAATATAAAGACAGGAGACTTTACAAATTCTATAAAAGCAGGAACAAGTGCTTTAATCTCTGCATATGATTCTATCGAGGCAGGAACGTCTGATAACATCTTGATTTGTACATCAGATTGTAGATTAGGGAAACCTGGTGGTTATTTGGAAGAGATGTACGGGGATAGCGCTGCATCATTGCTTATAGGTAAAAACAACGAGATAGCAGAGATAAAAGGTAGTTTTTCCATCTCTTACGATTTTGTAGACCATTGGAGGACAAAAAAGGATGAATATAATCGAAGCTGGGAAGATAGATGGATTAGAGATGAAGGATACGGTAGATTTATAATAGAGTCTATATCTGGATTATTAAGAAAATACGATCTTAAACCCGACGATTTTTCTAAAGTATGTTATCCCTGTATATATGAACGAGCACATGCTTTCATATGTACAAAGATGGGTTTTAGGCTTGAGCAGATACAAGAACCATTATTTACGAATATTGGGAATACAGGAACATCTTATCCGTTTCTTATCCTTATTTCTGCTCTTGAAGAGGCAAAACCGGGAGATAGAATCCTTTTAGCAAGTTATGGAAACGGTAGTGATGCGGTATACTTTGAAGTAACCGATGGTATAGAAGATGCAAAAGGCAGAGTAAAAGGGGTGAAAAATATGATAGAATCTAAACAGATGATAGATACTTACGAAAAATATGCTGTATTTAAAAATCTATTAGATATAGATAAAGGAGGGCGAGGTGAGGAGGCATTTACGTCTCTGTCAACATTATGGAGAGAAAGAAAGACCGTTTTGGGTCTTGTTGGATCAAAATGCAGAGAATGTGGTACTCCTCAATATCCGCCTCAGAGAATCTGTGTAAACCCAGATTGTGGTGCTATCGATGATATGGAAGAGTATCCTTTTTCGGATAAAAAAGGAACGATTTTTACATATACAGGAGATAATTTAGCATTTAGTCCTAATCCCCCTGCAATATATGGATTGGTTGATTTTGATGGTGGAGGGCGGTATTTGTTTGATTTTACGGATTGTGAACTCGATTCTCTAAAAGTAGGTATGCCGGTAAAAATGAGTTTTAGAAGAAAGTATGCTGATGAGAATAGAGGTATTTACGGTTATTTTTGGAAGGCAGTACCAATACGTTAAATAAGAAAGGTGATATTATGTCTAAAGGAATAAAAGATAAAGTAGCAATTATAGGAATGGGATGTACAAAGTTTGGCGAACTATGGGATAAAGGCAGTGAAGATTTAATGGTAGAAGCGTTTTTAGAATGTATCAAAGATGCAGGGGTAGAAAAAGAAGAAATACAGGCTGCTTGGATTGGATCTTGTTTTGATGAGGTTAATGTAGGGAAAAGTGCTCTCCCTTTATCTACAACGCTCAAATTGCCTTTTATACCTGTTACACGTGTAGAAAATTTCTGCGCTACAGGAACAGAAGCATTAAGAGGTGCAGTCTATGCTGTTGCGTCTGGCGCGTATGATATGGCTTTAGCACTCGGTGTGGAAAAATTGAAAGATACAGGATATGGAGGATTACCCGATTTCGGATCTGCAATGGGGAGCAAAAATAGGCTCATAATGCCTAATATGACCGCACCTGGAGGTTTTGCTATGATGGCAACAAAATACTTTAACAAATACGGTTTAAGCCCTGACGAGGGGAAAAGAATGCTCGCTCATGTATCGAGTAAGAGCCATCATAACGGTACGTTAAACCCTAAAGCACATCTTCGCAAAGAAGCAAGCATAGACCAGATTATCAATGCTCCTATCATTGCCTGGCCTTTAGGATTGTTCGATTGTTGCGGAGTGAGCGATGGAGCAGCTGCAGCCATTGTTGTCAGAGCAGAAGATGCTAAAAAATACAGAGAAGACCCTGTTTATATAAAATCACTCCAGGTTGCGGTCTCCTCAGGTGAAGAGATGCTATTAAACTGGGATGGTGTTCACGTAGAAACGACTCTTCAGGCTGCACAAAGAGCATACAAAGAGGCAGGTATAACAGATCCTCGCAAAGAGATAAGCATGATGGAGCTTCATGATTGTTTCTCCATCACCGAGGCGGTAACCTATGAAGATTTAGGTATCTCGAAAAGAGGCAAGGCAAAAAAAGATATCGAGTCAGGGTTCTTTGATCTCGATGGAAGAATTCCTGCTCAGCCTGACGGTGGTCTTAAATGTTTTGGTCATCCTATCGCTGCGTCTGGTTTGAGAATGATCTATGAGATGTACAAACAGCTGCAGGGGAAAGCAGAAAAAAGGCAGATCCCTAATCCTCAAATAGGGCTGACACATAATCTTGGAGGATTCCCATTCTACAGTGTTGCGGCTATATCTATTCTCGGGCTTTAATCAGTTTTAAATATTTTTCCCTTTATTATTTTTATAACTTCTATTGTTGAGATAATCTTCGTATTAAAACACTTTGCAACATCTATGATAAAGGATCCAAGGGTATTAATCTTTAGGCCAAAGTCTCCAGAATGGTTTATATTTTTTCCAAAGTCCAAAAGCAGGACCAATCAGCCAGATTACTATACACATTACGATCAATATTAAAAAGTATAGTACCCTTGTCCATATTGCGAAGGGGTCAATATAGATTACGAGACCGCCTAACGCAATGATAAATTGGACAATAAGTATTAATGGCGACCCCATTATAAAATCTAACAATGAAGGAGACTTAAAATCAGGATCTACAACTCTCATAAGTGCCAATCCTACCCCAAAAGCCGCCTGCATTGCCTGTGTAAAACTAATACACAAACCTGTTGACAATCCACTAGTTTTAAACTCTTTCCACGATATCTTAACGGCGCTTAATAGAATTGAACAGTAACAGAGGTTTAGAAGATGATAAGGATAAAATACCATGTTTTCAGAAAATGGTATGTATAAAAGACCGTTGCTCAGGATTAAGCCAATAACTCCGGATATTATCGCATTGGGTATAAGCCATTTTTGAAATAACTTTATCCGGGCTCTCAATATCGTGCCTAAAATAAGCAATAACGATGCAAAGATAAAATCCCATAATACTATATCCCCGCTTATATTTGAGATCGCCATAAGGAAAAACCTATTATACCGTATCCTATTTGTTGTTTAATAGTTTATATAAATTTTCGATTTATACTATTTTATTATCTCATTGTGTTATTTTTAGATATCTTTTAATACTAATTATACAGATTATATGTAATAATGGGTGATATGATAGATTTTTAAGAAGTATTATATTTGATATTTAAATTTTAAAAAAATGTCATCTTTTGATAGATATATTATAAAATTCTGGTGGAATAGCAAGCAATCCAACACTTGTCTTGATCACTGGTACTCTATTATCCTTGATTCTGTCTATAAAATACGGTTTTTGTATCTCCACATTTTTATTTGTATATGGATCTACCACTTCTATCTGCTCCTTACCTATAGATAACAGATCTGTATTTACAACATTTTTTATATTACCAAATATCTTTATATCATCGATATTGCTCTTATTTCCCTTAATGAGCACGGTTTTTCCACTTTTTAAGTCTCTTCCCTCTATATCTTTTGTTACTTTTATAACATGTATAAATTTTTCTTTGAAAGAGATTACATCACCTGGAGATATCTTAAAAAATCTCAAAGAGTAAGTTATCCTGTACAAATTCCTACCATCATCCATACCTACCAACTTTGATGATCGCTGTATCTCTCCTCCATATTTTAACCTGATAGTATTGCATATTTGCTTAGACACGCTTTTAGACCCTAGATAAAAATCAATTCCTTCATCCAATTCTTCTATTTTTGTTATAAATGATCTTTTATCTCCTGCTTCATATCTTTTAATAACATAATCATTGACGATTTTTCTTATATCCTGTTTTACTCTATAGTCTAAAGCTCTTTTGTCTGTCCGAATCTGGAGAATAGACTCATAATACCCTCCTGAAATCCTGCTACAGCTATAACATACGCTATATCTTATATGTACAATACAACTAAACTTTTTCTCTATAAGTCTTCCTTTTATTTCTCCGTTTAATACACCATCAACTCGTATTCTGTTAGAATCCATCCTCTCGGTTGTCATATCTATATCTTGCTCATCTAACTTGTTAGATGTTTTAATACGCGATGAAAGATATCTTAAAACAGCATCTTCTTCATTTACCGAATTCTTCCATTCTCTATCGTAAAAAGCACCACATATTCTACAAATGACTACTTCTTCATTCTCATGATATTCTATAAGATCAGCATTTTTTATAAAACAGTCTACGCATATCCCGTCGATTGTATCATATATATTGACATCTTTACCGCATGCGGGACAGAAATTTTGTTTAATATTTGACATATTATGATTCAACAAAATCAGGATTTATGATTATCTCTTTTGCTTTTATCTTTCCAAAAATTGTTGCATTTTTATTTATTATTACTCTACCTGATGCTTTAAGGTTTCCCCTTACTTTGGAATCTTCTTCGATAATTATATCGTTATGTGATACTATATCTCCATCTATAACCGATCCTTTTTTAACAAAGACATTATCTGCATCGATACTACAATAGATACTACATCTTTCTCCAATCTCTAAAGAAGTATCGACTATCAGGTTTTTCTCTCCTATGTAAGTAGATTCAGGACATAAAAAGATGTCTAATCTTGATGAATTTTTATCAACATCTGTAAAATCTAAAGAACTTAATTCTTTAATATCATCAGCATCTTTATACGAATTGCCGTTCAAGGAAAGATCGATATCGATACTTTTTCTGTGGATTCTTAAAATTACGGATAGGTATAGAAATATAAATAGTATAAAAGGTATGGGATCTCTTATAATTATCCATCCTTTAGACTCAAAACCTCCATCAATCCGTACATCATCCCCGATATCCAAGTTTCCTCCCAAGACGAGTTTGCCATTTATCTTTATTCTATCTGAGAGATATGCATCCCCATCTACATACACATCCCCAGATAAAATCGAGAAATAACCCACCCTTAAATCATTATATGTTCTTATTCCTCCTTTTATATTTACCATATCACCTATAAATATATTTTCACCGATTAAACCACGATGGATCTCTGAATAACTACAAATAATCATATCCCTATTACATATAATAACATCATCGTTTATACTTGTATCGTTGGGAATGATCATCTTTTTAATCATATTTACAACCTTTACTAATGTTCATGTCTACTATTATTTATTGTTTGGTATATTTATTTGATTATGCTTCATTTATGACAACAGATAATAAAATTCAAAATCAAAAATAATCGTTTTTTATCATAAATAAAGATAAACAATAATATCCGATGAAAACTCTTAATAATAGATACCTTATTTATTGTTTTCAGGGTAAGTGTATGAAAAATTTAGTTTTTATAGATGGAGAATATTATGAAGATAATGATGCAAAAATATCGGTGTTAGATCACGGATTTCTCTACGGTGACGGAGTATTTGAAGGAATAAGAGCATACAACGGCAAAGTTTTTAAATTACAGGAGCATATTGACCGATTATACGATTCTGCTAAGGCAATAATTCTCGACATCCCATTAAAGAAAGAGGAGATGATTGAGAATATACTCGATTGTATTAGAAAAAACAACCTGAGCAATGCTTATATACGAGTGATTGTAACGAGGGGAAAAGGTGATCTTGGAATAGACCCAAGTAGTTGCAAAAGGGCAAGCATTGTAATTATAGCAGAAGAATGGGACGCATTATTTGGGAATCTGTATGAGAAGGGGTTAAATGCTGTTACTGTTTCTATCAGACGAAACTCTTACGAAGCGATGCCTCCTGGTATCAAATCTTTGAATTATCTGAATAATATCCTTGCAAAGATCGAGTCGAAGATTAAAGGAGGAGATGAGGCAATTATCTTGGATGTCAATGGAAATATTGCAGAAGGGTCGGGAGAGAACATCTTTATCATCAAAAATGGTATCATATATACACCAAAAACGACTACAAATCTAAAAGGTATAACAAGAGAAACAATTATAAAGATTGCAGAAGAGAAGTTGGGTTATACTGTAAAAGAGGAGTTTTTTAGTTTATTTGAGCTATATACTGCGGATGAAGTCTTTATAACAGGTACTGCTGCTGAAGTAGCACCTATTGTATCAGTAGATGGCAGGATAATAGGCGATGGACGCCCTGGAAGAATTACAAAACAATTGATCGATGAGTTTAAGAATGTGATAACAGACGGGACACCTATTTTTAATCATAGATAAAAAGAATAAGGCATAATCTACTATTTATTTGAAATTAATTATAAATAGTATTAAAAAAGATAAAACCAGTATGGATTACATTATAAAAGATATAAATTTGGCTGAAGAGGGCAAAAGAAGGATAGAATGGGCTAAAAAAAACATGCCGGTACTCTCCTTGATACAGGATGAATTTAAGAGGGAGAGACCATTAGAGGGTATCAAAATTGCTGCTTGTCTTCACGTTACTGTAGAGACGGCTAATCTTATACTAACATTAAAATCTGGCGGTGCAATGATACGGCTGGCAGGTTCAAATCCGTTAAGTACACAGAACGATGTTGCTGCCGCAATGGTTGATGATGGTATAGAAGTATTTGCAATCCGTGGAGAGGATCAGGACACGTATTACAGATGTATATCTAGTATTTTGGATATCAAGCCTAACATAGTTCTAGATGATGGGGCGGATACTATAGCAACTATACACTCAAAACGTAAAGAGCTGATCCCAGAGATATATGGGGGCTGCGAAGAGACAACAACGGGTGTAATACGGTTAAAATCACTTGAGAAAGAAGGAGCATTAAAGTTTCCTATTATTGCAGTAAACGATGCAAAGACAAAAAATATGTTTGATAATAGATACGGCACAGGCCAATCGTCTCTTCATGGAATAATGAACGCTACTAATCTTCTTTTTGCCGGAAAAAATGTTGTAGTTGTAGGATATGGCTGGTGTGGTAAAGGTGTTGCATCTAGAGCACGTGGATTAGGATCAAACGTGATCGTGGTAGAAATGGATCCTATTAAATCTTTAGAAGCTGTAATGGATGGATTTAGAGTTATGCCAATGATAGAGGCTGCCAAAATAGGAGATCTCTTTATCACGGCTACAGGAAACATCTCTGTAATACGTGGTGAACATTTTGAAGTTATGAAAGACGGGGCCATCCTTTCAAATACAGGGCATTTTAACGTAGAAATAAACATAAAAGATCTAGAAAAGATGGCAAACAAGGTAAAAGATGTAAAAGAGAGCGTTAAAGAATACACGATGAACGATGGACGGAGAATATATCTACTTGCAGAGGGCAGGTTGATTAATTTATCGTCTGCGTATGGTCATCCTCCAGAAGTTATGGATATGAGTTTTGCAGATCAGGCTCTATCGGTCAGATATATCGTTGAGAATAGAGAAAAACTGGATAATAAAGTATATTCTACACCTGGCGAGATAGACGAACGGGTTGCACGACTGAAACTCGATGCAATGAATATAAAAATAGAAAGACTGACAGAAGAACAGAAAAATTATCTGAGATCATGGCGTGCTGGGACATAATATCTTATTCTTTATTTGAAGATATGAGATGTAAAAATATTTATATAGAAGAATAACACTTTATTTTTAGGTTATATAAAATGAGTTGGCAAGGTAGATCTAAAAGGAAATATACTGGTGGGAAGCATAAGAAAAATAGGAAGAGAAGAATCTATGAAAAAGGTAGAGATTTCTTACCGTTGGTTATAGGTGAGGTTAAGAGGAAAAAAAATAGAGTTCGTGGTGGCGGAGAAAAATTGATCCTTCTTTCGCATAATAAAATAAATGTGACAGATTTAAAGACAGGTATCACTAAAAATGTGGAGATAAAGACTGTAACAGAAAATTCAGCAAACCCACATTTTGTTCGTAGGAATATTATCACGAAAGGAGCGATAATTGAGACGGAGTTAGGTAAGGCAAAAGTAACAAGCCGTCCAGGACAAAATGGAGTTTTAAATGGTATCTTAATCGAATAAAGAATGTAAAAAAGCCGAGTAAATCTTTATAATCTTGTAAATTTTACTGAAAGATCAATACTGTTTCTGTTTTGTTTTTTACGGACGTTCATAATTTTAATTTATAAGAAAGTATTATTAATATAAGTATGGATTTAAAAATAGTAAAAATAGAACCGATCGATGGGGTAAACATAATATTAGGCCAAGCGCATTTTATAAAGACGGTAGAAGACCTGCATGAGGCTATAGTGGGTACTGTTCCGGGAGTGAAATTTGGAATAGGATTTTGTGAAGCCTCTGCTAAAAGGTTGATCCGACATTCTGGTAACGATTCAGATTTAGAAAAACTCGCTATGAATAAAGCGTTTGAAATAGGTGCAGGTCATTCTTTTATTATATATTTGAAAGATGCATATCCGATAAACATTATGAGGTCGATAAAAGAGGTTCCAGAGGTATGTAATATATACTGTGCTACAGCAAACCCGATAGAAGTAATAATCGTTGAAACAAATCTTGGCCGTGGCATATTAGGAATAATAGATGGATATACTCCGAAAGGGATTGAAGGAATGGAGGAGGTGGAAGAAAGAAAAAAATTTTTAAGAGATATCGGTTATAAGCTCTGAACGATCCTTAGCCCATCCCGAACTTTTGGATCTTTTTCTCTCATCAATAATCTCTCAATTATTTCATTACATTCTGTAATGGTGAGAAGATAACACCCAATATCGAGTATATATACCCCACTTATCCTTCCTCCTATTGTTTTTTAAATTTTTAACGATGATATCAGCTATCTTTTAATTTTAATGCTGAATTCCTATATCAACTTATAAACTTTTCGTTGTTATATTCGATACAAAAACGCTGGGGAAGGGATTCGAACCCTTGCATTCCAAAGGAACAACGAGTCTCGAGCTCGTCGCTTTAGTCCGCTCAGCCACCCCAGCAAGATTATTTATGACCCATTGACAGATGTATCATAATTATCGTTTAATATATCCTCTGATACGACAGATCCAGGTGGTATTTCTACATCGGGCCATATCTTAACATACGATTTTATCTTTGATTTATCACCTACTACCACCCTCGGCCCTATCACAACACCCGTCTCTACCACGCAGTCTCTGCCTATTGTCGTATTGTTATCAATTATTGTACTTGAGACGACTGAGCCGCTCTTGATTATAATATGATCATAGAATATCGTAGAGAGTATCCGTGAGTCACTCTCTATTATGCAATTAGATCCGATAGAAGTGAATGGAGAGATCAGGACATCGTTACCTATGACCGTTCTCTCGCCTATAATCGTTGGTCCTACGATAGAAGTATTATAACCGATTCTTACTCCATTTTTTACAGTTATAGGCCCCCTTATGTTTCCATTGGATAAAAAATCACCTGTTATCTCTGTTCTGTTCATATCTCGTAATTTCCATGAGTTTGCATCTTTATACATTTTAATACTGCCTATATCGCTCCATTTTCCAGGTGAAAGCCAGCCAATCAGCTTCTTACCATTCTCGAGAAAGGTTGGGAATAAATCTTTAGCAAAATCATATTTTTTGTTACTGGGTATCCAATCAAATATCTCAGGATCACAGACATAAATCCCGGTACTTGCCAGATTGCTAAATATCTCACCCGGTTTTGGCTTCTCTTTAAACTTTTTAATATCGTTCGATACATCTATCTCGACTATACCAAAATCGGTTGGATCATCCGTACAGGTAATAGCTATGGTAGCAATGGACGTATTTTTTTTATGAAAATTATAAATTTCCTTTAAATTAAAATCTAAAGCTATATCTCCACCCATAACCAAAAAAGCACCGTCATCCAGATATTTTTTTGCATTTTTTACGCTACCAGCCGTCCCGAGTTTTTTATCCTCAAAACTATAAGTTATATGTGCCCCAAATAAAGCCCCGTCATTCAAATATTCTTTTATCTGTTCTCCTTGATACCCAAGTGTTATAACTATATCATCAAAACCGCTCGCCACCAAGCTTTCCACCAAATGTTGTATTGTTGGTTTATTTAATAAAGGAACCATTGGTTTCGGTCTATCAAATGTAAGCGGTCTTAATCTGGTTCCTTTACCTCCACATAATATACAGGCTTTCATCGCAGATTACTTGAATATCCTTCCAAATATTTGTTTTTTATTCTTAGATACAGCAGAGTCAAATTCTTCAATAAGCTCTTTCTCTTTTTGTGTCAATTTTTTAGGTATTTTTACCTTTACTTTGACATACATATCTCCTAATCTCGATACGCCCAACCCTTTTAAAACAAAAGTAGTATGAGATTGAGTTCCTGGCGGTATCTTTAACTCGGCTTTTTTGCCATCTAGAGTAGGTACCTCTATCTTATCACCGAGTGCCAGTTGGCCAAAACTCACAGGAATTTCACAGTATAAATCGTCCCCTTTTCGTTTGAAAAATTTATCTTCTTTAACATGTATTTCGACATAAAGATCCCCTTCCAATCCTGGACCATCCCCAACCTCGCCTTCTCTTGGAATTTTTAACCGTACCCCGTTGTCTACACCTGGAGGTATCTTTATCTCTATCGTTTTGGATCGAGTTATCTTTCCTTCTCCTTTACATGTTGGACAGGGATCCGTAATGATATCCCCCCTCCCGCCACAATCCGGACAGGTTATAATATTTACAATCCGACCATAAGCAGTCCTTCGGATATTTTGAACCTGTCCCGTACCATTACATCTAGGACAGGTCTGAGGAGGTACGCCTGCCTTGGTCTTTGTACCATTACATTCTGGACACAGTTCGTTTTTTTGTACACTTATTTTTTTTTCTGCACCAAAAACGGCCTCTTTAAGATCTATCTCAAGATGATAGATTAAATCAGCGCCCCTTCTCTGTCTCGCTCTCGGGCTTCTATCTTCAAAATGCTGAGTAAATAAATCTTCAAATAGGTTACTACCTCTTCCTCGGCTACTAAAAGATCCAAAACCGAAGAAATCGGATATTATGTCTCCTAAGCCAAGGTCTCTAAAGATATCACTGAAATCTGCTCCTCTAAATATATCTTCTGTAGAATATCCTCTCATACCCTCTTCTCCATACATATCGTATTTTCTTCTTTTCTCCTCATCTGAGAGGACAGCATACGCTTCAGATATCTTTTTAAATTTATCAGCTGCACCGGGCTCTTTATTAATATCGGGATGATACTTTTTTGCAAGATTTCTGTACGCTTTTTTTATCTCGTCTATACTTGCGTCTCTTGATACACCTAATATCTCATAGTAATCCTTTGCCATTACCATATCACCATTATTTCAAGAATCTTTTAATCTATAAAAATTATCTTATCTTTTATAACTTTTGGATAATAACAAGATTTTTAAATTTATTATTTATCTACGATACAAGAAAACGATATCAACATACATTAGTAAAAAATAAGAGGAGATAAATAATATTTTGTATTTCACATAATATCTCCTCTTTCATTCTTATTTTTTGAAAAAAGTAAATTTAATCTTTTATTTTGTAATCCGCATCTATAACATCTTCTTCGCTTTTACCAGTATCTTCTTTCTCCTCTGATTTACTACTACCAGTTGCTTGCTGTTGTTGTTGATAAATAATCTCCCCAATCTTCTGAGACGCCTCTATAAGCTCCTTCTGTTTCTCTCGTATCTTAGCGATATCCCTTTGTTCTACCGCCTCTTTGAGCTCATTCTTTATAATCTCAATCTTACCACGAGATTCTGAATCTATCTTATCACCGTACTCTCGCAAAGTCTTCTCCGTTGTATAAACAAGAGAGTCAGCATTATTTATGAGCTCTATCTCCTCTCTTCTTTTTTTATCTTCTTCTGCAAACCGTTCAGCCTCTTTTATCTTCTCATTTATCTCTTTCTCATCTAATTTTTGAGGAGCCGTAATGGTTATCGATTTCTCTTTCCCGGTACCTAAATCTTTAGCAGATACATGTAATATACCATTCTCATCTATATCAAAAGTAACTTCTATCTGAGGAACACCTCTAGGCGCTGGAGGGATACCTGACAAGGTAAACCTACCTAAAGATGTATTATCTTTAGCCATTGCTCGTTCACCTTGGAGAACATGTATCTCGACGGTACTCTGATTATCTTCAGCGGTAGTAAATATCTGGCTCTTTTTGGTAGGAATAGTAGTATTACGCTCAATTAATTTTGTAAATACTCCTCCAAGGGTTTCTATACCTAAAGAGAGCGGAATAACATCCAATAGCAGAACATCTTTGACCTCTCCTGCTAAAATTCCACCTTGGATGGCAGCACCAATTGCGACACATTCCATAGGATCTATTCCACCTTCAGGTGGTACTTTTGTGATATCCTCAACAAACTTTCTTACAATAGGCATTCTGGTCGGACCGCCCACAAGTATAACCTTATCCACCTTATCGATCTTTGCATCTTTTATAGCCTGTTCAACAGGATTTCTACATCTCTCTACGATCGGCTCTACAAGCGATTCTAATTTAGATCTCGTTATCTTCATTATAAGATGTTTTGGTCCTGTGTTATCAGCAGTTATATAAGGTAAATTTATCTCAGTCTCAAGCGTGCTGCTTAATTCAATCTTTGCTCGCTCTACCGCATCTTTAAGCCTTATCATAGCACTTTTATCGTTTCTTAGATCGATCCCTTCCTCTTTTTTAAATTCTTCCAAGCAATAGTTCATCAATGCTTCATCCATATCTGTTCCGCCAAGATTGGTATCACCACTGGTAGATTTTACATTAAATACTCCCTCTCCGTATTCCATTATTGTACAATCAAGAGTACCTGAACCAAAATCGAATACTAATATGTTGAGATTCTCTTTTTCTTCTTTATCTATACCGTAAGCCAATGCTGCAGCTGTTGGCTCGTTCACTAAACGTCTTACGTTAAATCCTGCAATCTTTCCCGCATCTTTTGTTGCCTGTCTCTGATTATCATTAAAGTAAGCAGGTACAGTTATAACCGCATCATTAACAGGTTCTCCTAAAAATGCTTCCGCATCTTTTTTAATCTTTCTCAGAATAAAAGCAGATATCTCCTGTGGAGTGTACTCTTTACCATATATCTTTACTTTATAGTCGAGCCCCATCTTTCTTTTAATACCATAGACCGTACCTTCTGGATTTTTTATTGCCTGCCTTCTTGCAGGCTCACCAACTAATACCTGCCCATCTTTTGTAAAAGCTACATAGGATGGGACAGCTTTACCATAAGGGGTCATACCTTCCTCTGCCGGAATAATAGTTGGTTTTCCACCAAGAATCACTGCCGCAGCGGAATTAGTAGTCCCTAAATCTATTCCAATAATCTTTTCTTTTTTAGCTTTTTTTTCAGACATTTTTATTCACCTCTTTATCTCTTTTTTTTGATACTACAACAAGAGGATATCGTATAACCTTTGAATTTAGTTTATAGCCTTTTCTTACTATATCAACGATGATATCCTCTTCTTTTTGATCATCTTCTATAACAGAAGCAACTTCGTGAATGAAAGGATCGTATTTTTGTCCTATACACTCTATTTCAGTTACTCCATAGCTCTCTAATATCTTACTAAGTTGATCATAGATAAGTTTAATACCTTTTAATCTCTCTTCTTCTTTAGTATTTATCCAATCTTTTATACATTTTTCCAAATTCTCATGAACATCGATCAATTCCAAAACCAACGACTCTGCCGCGACTTTTCGATAATCATCTACCTTTTTATCTATAGCTTTCTTGTAATTATCGAATTCTGCCTGTAAATATTTTAGTTTTTTTAAATATTCCAAGGATTTCGCTTTTTCTTCCTCCAATTCCTTCCTCAATGAGTGGATCTCTACCTCTGCATCTGTATTAGAGACTAAATCGTCCTTGTTATGATCTATTGTTGCTTCCTGTTTTTTATCATCTTTATTCATACGTTATTTCTCCCTTATCATCCTACTTGCAAAGACCCTAACAAATAGTTAGTGATATTATTATATATAAAACTTTCGTTAATTTTGTTAATGTCGAATATACTCTAAATTTTAAGCCAAGATGCTCTATAAAAAACCAAAAATAAAAAGATTGAATAAAAATAAGTGATATTAACTTTATTTACAATTTTTTTCGTGGAGGCACTCTTTTTCTTCTGATGGATAGTACTATTACAATAACTATTATTACTAATACAACAACTATAGAAACGATTGCCTGAGTTCTTGTTTTATCCTGTTTAATGCTCTGCCTCTCACCTTCTGCCTTTTCAAGCGTTGCATCTATATCAGATATTATCTGTTCAACATTTTGTATGTTACGTTTAACAGATATAAAATCCCCTTTATTATATAAATTATTTGCCTCCGTATTGAGCTTGGTAGCCTCATTTAATTTATTTTGTATATCTGTGACATTAACACCGTCTTTTTCAAGTGTTTTTGCTGTAAGTTTCATATCGTTTATAATCTCATCATTTTTATAAATTATTTGAAGAATACTACTTGTTCCGTAGACTTTGGATAACCTACTATCTATTACTCTGTTAGATTCTTTATCGATAATATAAATCAGAGATATCGTCTTATCAGAAATATCAATAGGAGTTTTACCACTTAAATGTACAGTAACAGTCTTGCTATCTAATTTTGGAAGAATGAAAGTAGGACCTTTACCGTTTAGTAAAATCGTTTCTCCGCCATCCTTAATCTCTATAGTCCATACCGGATCTATCAATTGAGTATTAAGTTCTAATTTTTCGTTAAATGATAAATCTCGTATACAAAATTCCAGATTTACCTGTTCTGACGGATATAACGTACTTTCTGGAAATTTTGATATATACTCTATAGATGCAGCAGTTCCGGGAAGCGCAACGATCAACAATACAAAGCAACTAATTATTGATATTTTTATAAAATTTTTCACATTAAAAAATTCTTTCCTCTCTATATTAAACTTTTTGGTTAAAGATCAACTCGTTTTATTTTAATAACAAAAATTATATATTATAGAATAATCATAAAAATTATCATGAGTGACTATAGCAATATAGAATCTCCGAACATTTTTTTAGATATAATCGGTAAAATTTCCGAAAATATAATGCCAATGATGCTAAACATGGCAAAGTCTATTATTTCTCCAGAAATGCTAAAATCGACCATAAATATATTTTCAAATGCACTAAAAGCGATGGATGTGAGAAAAATTCTGTCATCGATCAATATTCCATATATTATGAGTACTTTGGTTCCCTTTGTTAAAGGAATCTCTGATTTTGTGCTTGATTTATTCGGCTCGATGATAAGTAGGTTTTTAGATCTTATGAATCCGTTTTTCCAGATAATATATCGTTTTATAGATTTTTTAAGCCCGGTTATCTATTTTCTGGCTAGACCGATCGGTGAGATATTAGATAAATTTGTAAGCGGATTAGAAGCAATTTTTGGACCCGTACCATGATCAGGAGGTAAAAAATGAGTGATAAAACACCTATTGAAAAAATTTCCGATGTAATAAATGATTTTGCTAATCACACGGTCAGTGCAATCGCTAAAACTTATTATGCTATAAACCCGGATAAAAAACCGACTTATGCCGGAGTTGGGAATGATCTTGACCTGAGTCTTTTGGAGGTAGGAGATATAATAAGTGTGCATGGAATCAATTCACCAGAGGTTGCTGGATTATTACGACCAATTACAAAGTTGATCTTAGGATTTATGTCCGGTTCTCACTGGTGTCACACTGCAATATATGCAGGGAATGGAGAGATAATAGAAGCATGGGCACCCTGTGTAAGAAAGGTTGATGCAGAAATATTGAGGACGGCGGATGATGTAGAGGTTCGTAGGGTCAATACCACAGAAGATATCAAGAAGAAAGCAGTGAAGTTTTGTGAGAGTAAGATAGGATTACCTTACAATTACAACTGGATGTTTGTAATTCCCATATTTTATCCATCGGCTAAAAAGATCGAGAATGACAAATACTACTGTAGCGAGCTTGTCTGGGCTGCATATAAAGTTGCAGGTAATATAGATATCAATGCTTATCCCGAGTTTAAGATCACTCCGCCGATCTGTGGTTATGCGATTGCCCCTCAAAATATAGCGGATAATGATAAATTAGAGGTTATAGCAAGGGCTGATGGAAGAAAAAGTTTAAATAATCATTAAATCTTTTTATTATAAATTTAAATTTTTAGTAGATATATCTGTTTTTATTTTATTATAAGAATATAAGTGATCATATTACAAAATCATATTATAAGAAACTATTATAATAATGTAATAATGTCTGACTAGCAATTAACGTTTTATGATCAACATAGTTGGATATATATTTAAATACTAATTTTAAAATTTCTAGGTGTTATATTTATGCAACTGGATTATGAATTGTTAGGATTTAAAGCAGGTTTGGAGATTCATCAACAGTTAGATACTACAGAAAAATTATTCTGTAGATGCCCACCTATTTTAAAGGATGTTAAAGATGCAAAATATAGCTTTAGTAGGTATCTAAGACTATCTGAGAGCGAGTTAGGAGAAAAAGACAAAGCTGCAATAGAGGAGGAGAAAAAGGAGAAAAAGATAAGATATATCGGCTACGATACCACCTGTTTGGTAGAGGCGGATGAAGAGCCTCCAGGTCCGTTAAATACCGAAGCACTCGATATAGCGTTAGTCATATCTCTTCTTATGAATATGCATCCTGTAGATAAAGTATTTACGATGAGAAAGATAGTATTGGACGGATCAAATACATCTGGTTTTCAAAGAACGGCTTACATATCTTCAAATGGGATGATAAAATCCAATTTTGGAAATGTCTCGATATCTTCTCTTTGTTTAGAAGAAGATGCAGCACAAAAGATAGATAATGCCGATAAGAATGAGGATACATACTCTCTTGATAGATTGGGTATTCCTCTTGTAGAGATCAGTACCGCAGCAGATATAAAGTCATTGAAACAGTTAAGGGAGGTTGCAGAGAAGATAGGGATGATATTAAGATCTACTGAAAAGGTTAAGCGGGGTCTAGGGACAATAAGACAGGATGTAAATATCTCTATAAAGGATGGTGCGAGAGTAGAGATAAAAGGAGTACAAGACCTCAGATCTTTAGAAGAGGTGGCTAAAAATGAGGTTATTAGACAAATTAACTTATTAAACATAAAAAAAACGCTTAAAGAAAGATGTGCAACCGTTAATAAAAAAATATTTAATGTTTCAGGAGATGATACCTTTGCGATAAATTTAAAAAAATTTGGTAATCTTCCTGAGATAGAAAGAGAATTTGATACTCGGTTAAAGAAATTTAATCCAGATTATTATGCCATCATATCTAACGATAAAGATGCTAAATTAATAGGATTAAAGGAGGAGATAGACTATAAAAACGGAGATTTAGCAATTGTTGTACGGGACAAAAGGAAAAAAGCTATATCTATACTTAATTCTATTCTTGAACGGGCAGATTATTTTTTAATAGGCGTTCCTGAAGAGACGAGGAGAGCTCTTCCTGACAACACTTCTGAATATATGAGGCCTCTACCTGGAGCCGCACGAATGTATCCTGAGACGGATGTTGAGCCGATAATAATAGATCGGGACAAGATAGAAAGAATAAAAGAGAATTTACCTGAATTGATCGATCATAGAACCGAGAGATATATTAAGGATTATCTAATTAGCGAAGAATTGGCATCACTCATTTCGAGATCGAAAAACTACAGGTTTTTTGAAGATGTCGTAAATAAGTATAACCTCCCTCCGACCCTAGTAATACGAACGTTGGAGATAATACCTCAAGAATTAAAAAGAAATAATATTCCTGTGGAAAATATAACTAAGAATCATTTTATCTCTCTTTTCAGGATAATTCAGTCAAAAGAGATTGCTAAAGAGGGAATACCGCAAATTTTAGAATTTTTAGCAAAAAATCCTGATAAATCTGTGGAAGATGCGATAAAATATATAGGCCTAAATACCGTAGATCTGGCAGATATTGAGGAGTATATTGATAAAATAATAGAAGAAAAGCGCGATTTATTGATTAATAAGAGAGATTTATCCTTTTCTCCACTTATGGGTGTAGTTATGAAAGAGTTTAGAGGAAAGGTAGATGGAAAAAAGATTAGCGATATATTAAAGAGAAAGATTGATGAATTTATTAAAAATATTTGACTTTTTAATCTCCTCCTTTTTTATTAATACTCATCTTTTTTAACTCTTTTTCCCCTTCTCTAGTCCCTTTAGCAATTATTATATCTCCCTCTTTTATTACAAAGTTTAAATAATTGGATGGATAAAATATCCATAATTTATCTCTTCTTATAGCAATAACATCCATACCAATATCCGTCTCCAAATTAAGATCATCAAGTATTCTACCATCTAATTCTGATCCGTTTTCTACCATTACAGCAGTTATTATCTCATCTGCTTCTTTTAAAGCCAATATCAATGCAGGATGGGTATCTATTTCCCTGAAGAGGATATCTACCATCTCGTTAGCAGCATCAGATATGATCTCTGCAGAGTTTGAAAAACCAAGTAGGCATCTCAATCCATCGTAATTGTCTGTATTTTTCGCATTTTTAAGTGTGAGCAATTCTAACTCGTAGTGCATCTCATCCATTTTAGATTCTATCTTTCTGACCTCATAAGCCAAATCTTTACTGTTAAACAACAATGCTCCATATGCAAGGCTGACGGCTAACTCAAAGAGATTCTTCATCTCTGTTATAAGTTCAGTCATGTCATCAAGTCCATCGTTCACATATTCCTCTATTATCTCATCTGTTGTATAAGGAACGCATGTTGCAAGTTCATATAATATTGGAACACCATCATCTGGTCCTTCTGAAATTATTATATCGTTTGGTAGTAATCTGGTATTTTTATCTACGTTAAATATCCATTTATTATTCCTTCTTAATGCGATAACCTTCATTCCAGTCTCTGTTTCTAGTCTCAATTCTTCTAAAGTTTTTCCAGCCAAAGGAGATTTTTCATTGATATCTACTCTCGTTACCGTCTCTTTTGTCTCTTTAAGCGAAGAAATAATACTTTTAGGTATCTTCATATCTTTTAATACTAGTTTTGCTATATCTCCTGCCGCGTTGGATATTATTTCTGCAGAATTAGCAACCTGTAACACACCAGCCATCTCTTCCGCCTCACTTACGTTTCTGGCTCCTAGTGTTGCAGATATTCGTACGTGGTATGTATAACAATCCATTATCTCTTCGAGATGTAAGACCTCTTTTGCTATATCTTTACTATGATACAACATCGAGTAATATGCCAAATCTATCATCAATTCGGATGTATCTTTCATCTTCTTTATCAAATCCTTAACGCTATATGCTCTATATTCTATTCTTCTCATCAAGGAAGGTACACCTTTTACATCAAATCATATAATTATATTAAGGTAACTATACTTATAATTTAAAAAGATACTTAATAAATATATATTATTATGACAACGTTATTCTCTCATCAAGGTGATCTTTTCTCCTTTACTAACAGCCATAAATCCCAATTTTTCCAAGTATTTTTTTGATTCCCCGTCTCCAAAAACCAATAAATCGAGAAGATCCTCTTTTTCATCTATATCCGTACCTGCAAGTAGGGAATCGTATAGATGATACGATAATCCATTGTCTATAGCGATTTTCTCGTGGTTTTTAAAACTTATACCATAGTAATCTACCTTAAATTTAGAAGGATTTTTAATAAAAAGTATGTTCGTTCCTCCTTTTCGTCCTGGAGTGATAACAATATCTTCTTTTCTATTTATTATCTCTTGAACCACGGTAACATTTATCAAAGGTAAATCGGACATTAATATCAACAAAGGGTTGTTTTTCGAGCTTTTAATAGATATAATCTCATTAAGTGCCTCGTTCAGTTTTTTTGTATTGATAATTATTTCAAATCGTTTATAGATAAAATCAGGGAGGTCGTTGGTCGTCGTTAAGATGGATATATTAATATCTCTAAATCTTCTTTGCAGGTTAGAATATTCATCCTTATGAAGTTCTTCAAGCGTGGTTAACACGTCATAAAGCATTTTTAATGCAAACTCTTCCCTTTCTTCTAAGGTCATTATATTAGAAAGCCTTGATTTAGCCCCTTTCCATTTAAATGGTATTATTATATCTAATTTATCCATTTTGAATGCGCTTCTAAATAATAAAAAATAAATATATCCTCTTTAATACTCTTTTCGTATCGATGAAATATGTAACTTTTTCCAAAAATGTATTCATTCCAGTAACGAATATCTGTAGAAATAATTGTTTATACTGTGGATTTAAAAAGAATATAAACGATAAAGGTGCTTTTTTACTTAGTTTTGGCAACGTTGAAAAGATCTTAAAAAAAGGTCTGAAAGAAGGATGTATAGAAGCGATGTTCACATTTGGCGAGTATCCCAACGAGGTGGACGGTTTTAAAAATCTGCTCGAAAAGGAAGGATACGATGACTTTATAAAATATGTCAAAGACCTCTGCCTTCTTGCGTTAGATACGAATATGCTTCCGCATACCAACCCTGGATCTATATCTTTTGATGAACTTGATATATTAAAAGATGTGAACGCGAGCATGGGTCTTATGTTAGAAGAAGCGGCCATGCTCAAGGTACACAAAAACAGCCCTGGTAAAGATCCTACGCTTAGAATAAAAACTATAAAAGATGCAGGAATGTTAAAGATACCTTTTACTACTGGTATTCTTATCGGGATTGGTGAGAGTAAAGAGGATCGAATAAGGTCTTTAAAGATAATCAGAGATTTACATGACAGGTACAACCATATTCAGGAAGTGATCATTCAGAATTTTATACCTAAAAAGGGAACCTTTATGGAGTATTATAATTCACCATCCGTGGAAGAGATAAAAGAGATTTTAAGGATTGCAAGAGGTATTCTTCCAGATGATATCTCGATTCAGATACCACCAAACCTTATCTCGCTTAATTTATTACCTGAATTGATGAGATATGGTGCAAATGATCTAGGCGGGATCTCAACAGTTACTTTAGATTATATAAACCCAGAATCACGCTGGCCGACCGAGAAAGAATTAAAGTATATATTAAAAGATTTTATATTAAAAGAGAGATTACCGATATATCCTAAATTTGTAAAGTATGGATGGTATAGCAAAAAAGTAGGGAGGGTAATTGAAAACTATGCAGACAAAGATGGGTTTAAAAAAAAATGAGATAGATGAACTCATTGATAAAGCTTGGAAAGGCAATTTAGAACGTAACAACGTTATTGCCCTGTATAATGTAAATCCAATAATTTTGTTTCAATTAGCCGATTCTATGAGGAAAAAAGTAGTAGGAGATTATGTAACGTACGTTATTAACCGAAACATAAATTTTACCGATATCTGTATAGATGATTGTGCTTTCTGCTCGTTCAGATATAACGAAGGATACATACTATCTATCGAGGAGATTCTTGCAAAAGCAGATGAAGCAGTAGAACGTGGTGCAACGGAGGTCTGCATACAGGGTGGATTGTTGGAAGGTATGGGATTGGAAGATTATAAACTGATCGTTACATCGATAAAAGATAGGTTCCCTTCGTTACATATACATGCATTCTCGCCGATGGAGGTCTATCATGCTGCAAGAACATCCGAAATGGATTTTAGAGATGTATTAAAAGAACTTAAAAAAGCCGGGCTTGGATCTATGCCTGGAACTGCTGCCGAGATACTCGTCGATAGTGTAAGATCAAAAATTTGTCCACATAAGATATCATCGGATAAATGGGAGGAGATTATTAAAGAAGCTCATAGATACGGGATACCTACCACTTCTACTATAATGTATGGACATATAGAGTCTATAGAAGATAGGATCGATCATATTCTTAGGATAAAAAGGATTCAAAAAGAGACCGGTGGGTTTACCGAATTTGTCTTACTTCCTTTTATGAGTAAAAACAACGCTTTAGGCAGAATAGCAGATAAAAGAAGTGGAATAGATGACATGAAGATGCATGCAATATCAAGAGTTCTTTTATATAATGTTATAAATAATATTCAGGCGTCATGGGTTAAATTGGGTCTTGATATGGCTCAATTAAGCCTTTTGTTTGGTGTAAATGATTTGGGTGGTACTTTAATGGAGGAAAAAATATCGAAATCTTCTGGATCCGAGGTAGGTGAGTATCTCTCACCGGAAGATATGGAAAAACTTATATTAAAAGCTGGTAGGATACCTCGTAGACGAGATACACTCTATTTTATGGTTTAATAATTTTGAAGAGATTTAAAGAATTAAAGATATTCAAAGTTATGCAATCTAACAAGTTGCTTAGATCGATATTGATCCTTACTTTAATAGGTCTAGTTATTGTTGTTATAGGTCTTATCCTGCTCTGGGTTTTTATGCCAGAGGGTGCGACGATATCCGATAGCATTTCCAGTTTAGGGATAGATTTTGAAAGATTGTTACAGTATGGATATCCTGGTCTTTTTTTAATTACACTGATTGCAGGGACTTTTATTCCGATGGGAAGTCCTATTGCAATTGGAATGGCTGGAATGCTCGGTATGGAAAAGATACCAACAGTCTTTTGTGCTGGGTTTGGGTATACCATCGGTATACATATCGATTATTTCTTGGCTAAACTGCTTGGAGAACCTTTTGTTATAAAAAGAGTGTCAGAAGAGACGTATAACGAGATTACAAATTGGTGGAATAAATGGGGTTTTGCTCTTCTCATAATCTTTGCCATCTGGCCTGGTTCTCCTCTTGACCTTGTTGCATTGATCTGTGGATTATTTAGATTCAGATTATGTTATTTTACACCAATAGTATTATTTAATAGTTTTTGGGGTTCGTATTTTTTCGTTTATATCGGGTTATCCGTTGCATCTATATTCGGATGGTAAAAAGATAATTTTATTTATAGCTTTTTATGTGATTGAAATGATAAGGTTTTTATAGTGTTATATAACAACGTATCTAAAATAAAAATAAAAAGGTGATTAAAAGATGGCTGAAGAGTTTCCCTTTGATATAAGTCCGATGTATGAAGGGGAAAGAATAAGAGGAAAAGACTTCTATGTGGAATTGGGTGGGCCTAAGAAACCAGGATTCGAACTTGTACGAGTTGCACCGATGGACGAAGTGGAAGATGGAAAATTTACTTTAATAGGTCCAGACGTACCGGATATACCTGAAGGATCCAGTATCGCTTTTGCACAGATATATAAAGTCGCTGGAGAAAAATTAGAAGAGGCATTAGAAGGCGTTTTAGAGAGGAGAGTTCATGATTTCCAGAATTATATTCAGGGATTCATGCATTTGAACCAGAGATACGATATATGGCTAAGATTAAGTAAAGAGGATGTTAAAAAAGGAGTAACGTTTAAGACGATTGCAGATGCTACTATGATGTTGTTCCGAAACGAATTACCATTTATAGAAAAAATGGAAGCAATTTATATTACAGACGAAGAAAAAGTAAATGAACAGATACATGAAGCAAAAGAGATATATAAAAAGAGGGATGAGAGAACAAAAGGACTTCATGATGAGGATGTCGATACATTTTATGGATGTACTTTATGCCAATCATTTGCACCGACAAGCTGCTGTTGTGTATCTCCAGACAGAATATCCCTTTGTGGAGCGATAACTTGGGCTGATGGAAGAGCTGCAGCTAAAATTGATCCTGAAGGACCAAATTTTGCTATACCTAAAGGAGAATGTATTAATCCGATAACTGGAGAATATACTGGTGTTAGCGATATGGTTAAAGAGAAATCTGGTGGTGCTTATGATCGTATGACTTTACACTCATTCTTTGATGCGCCACATACTTCTTGTGGTTGTTTTGAAGTTATAGGGTTCTATATTCCGGAAGTAGATGGTATCGGCTGGGTGGATAGAGATTTTCCAGGAAAAGCACCAAACGGTCTAACCTTTGCTAACATGGCAGGACAAGCTGGTGGTGGTAAACAGATAGTTGGTTTCCTTGGTGTTGGTATTGGTTATTTTGGTTCTGAAAAATTTATACAGGCAGATGGTGGGTTATACAGGACTGTATGGTTGGCTTCCACACTTAGAAAAAGAATAGAAGAGAATATACCAGAAGATCTAAAAGATAAAATTGCCGATGAGAGCATACCAGACATTGATTCACTAAAGAAGTTTTTATTGAAAGTGAATCATCCTGTCGTTACCGGTGTTATAAGAAAGGTGGATAATAAACAGATTACCGAAGGATGGACACTTAAAAAGATAACAGGAAAAATCAAAAACGATGTTTTAAAATACATAGAAGAGTCCGGCGGGGATATAGATCTAGATGATGTGGCAGATAAATTGGCATTGAGCGAAAAACAGTTCATGCAGGTTGTAGATAAATTGGTTGAAGAAGGATATATAGAGATGTAATTGAACTTGGAGGTGAAAAATAATGGAGAAAAAAAAGTTAAAATTAAAACTTAAAACGCCTAGTAAGGAGAAAAAGACTGAGCCCCCCACAAGTACAACGCAACAAGCTGCAACTCAACAACCAGCTCCTATAGCACCGATGGGCGGGTTTAGTATGCCCCAATCGCAGGCTGTTGAGGGAGGCATTAAGATCATTCTAAAGAATGCTAAGATAGAAATAGGTCAGGTAATCTTAAAAGGCAAAAAAGAGGAGAAAGAAGAGGAATAATCTTTCCTCTTTTCCTTTATTTATACTGTTTAAATTGTTGATAGGTAGATTACATGACGAAGATAGTTGCTATATCAGGGAAAGGTGGGACGGGTAAAACGATATTATCTGCCATGCTGATAAGATATCTTATTGATACTAGAAATAATAAGAGTATTTTGGCAGTAGATGCCGATCCTGATGCTAATTTATCTAACGAATTAGGTGTTAAAGTAGATAAGACTATTGGTGACATAAAAGAGTATATGGAGCGAAATAAGATCGATATTCCTGGAGATAAGATGTTACATTTCGAAGCTAAGGTAATGGAGTCTTTGGTAGAAGAGAAAAATTTTGATTTTCTCGTTATGGGCAGGTCTGAAGGTCCTGGATGTTATTGTTATGTAAACAATCTTCTTAGAGAGGCTATCTCTAATTTAGTAGATAACTATGACTATGTAGTTATAGATACAGGTGCAGGATTGGAACATTTTAGCAGGCAGGTAATAAAAGATATCGATACTCTTTTGATAATAACGGATCAATCCAAAAATAGTATTAATACCGCACGAAGTATAAAAGAGATTAGTGATGAGCTAAATTTGAATATAAAAAATATATACATTGTTGCAAATAAAGTATCTAACAAAAGTGTCGTTGATTTGATCAAGAAATATGCATCTGAGATTTCTTTAGAACTTATTGGAGCATTACCTTTAGATGACAACATCGTTAATATAGATCTAAATGGTAAGACGATATTTGAGATACCAAAAGAGTCTCCTATATACAAAGAGGTCATACAGATTGCAAAAAAGATCGGATTGCCATAATTTATTGATTATGTATAAAAATTATTTTATAAAGAGGGAAAATAAATGTCAGAGAATAAAGATCTAAGTTTAAGCCTTAAAGATATCCAAAATATGCTGGATAACTATGGGGTAGAAGAATTAAAAGATATTAAGATAGAAGGGGATCTGGAGATCGAGGTAGAGCCATTATCAGGAGGGGTTAGTATCACACCTGAGATGCTACAATCGATGGTCGTTGCAAACGAGGCTAAACAGGCAGTTTATCATATATCCAATCTCTTTAAAATGTTTGGATTATCTCTATCATTTCAAGATATATCTACGATACCAACGCCTGTTCAAGCCCCTGTTACAGAAGAAGTCCTAAAACCAAGGTTTAAGCCGTTAGAAAACCTAATAGCGAAAAAATTCAATGTTAGCAAAGACGAATGGAGATTAAAGGTAGAAGAGATAACGTTAGGTGCAACAAAGACAGATGGCGGGACAAGAGGCAACGTTATAAAGATAGGCGGAGAGCAGGCAATGCCGTTCTATTGTTGGGATGGCAATATTCCCAACAGACCCGTAGTAGCTTTAGACGTGTTCGATATGCCTATTTCTCTTGCTAAAGCTGTAAAAGTTCATTATGAAGATGTTGTGCATGATCCAGGGGATTGGGCTAGAAAAGCCGTCAAAGACTACAAAGCGGATATGGTGACGATCCATCTTATCAGTACAGATCCTCTTATAAAAGATACACCGGCAAAAGAGGCTGCTAAGGCTGTTGAGGAGGTTTTACAGGCTGTAGATGTTCCAATTGTGATAGGGGGGTCTGGAAATCCAGATAAAGATCCAGAAGTCTTAGAAAAAGCTGCAGAAGTAGCAGAGGGAGAAAGGTGTCTAATTGCCTCGGCAAACTTGGATATGGATTGGGAGAGGATTGGGAACGCTGCCAAGAAATACGGTCATAATATCCTATCATGGACGCAACTAGATATGAACAACCAGCGAGAACTGAACAGAAAATTATTAAAAGTGGTTGAAATGCCTAGAGATCGGATTGTGATCGATCCAACAACTGCTGCGCTTGGTTATGGTCTTGATTATGCTTATACAAATATGGAGAGGATACGTCTTGCTGCATTAGGCGGCGATGATGAGTTAAGTTTCCCAATGTCTTCAGGAACGACCAACGCTTGGGGGGCAAGAGAGGCATGGATGATAAATTCGCCAATGCCTGAAGATTCTGATTGGGGTCCGAGAGAGTTCAGAGGTCCTTTGTGGGAGATATATACAGGGCTGCCTCTTGCCATTGCAGGGGTTGATTTGTTTATGATGATGCATCCTTTATCCGTCCGTGTTCTTAAGGAGACAACACAGACGCTTCTTGGTATGATAGAGGGCGAAAAAGTAGATATCTCAAATTGGATAAAGGAGGTATAAAGATGAAGGTACAGAGTCCGTTAGAGGTTTATAATTATCTTCCAGGTACCAACTGTAAGGAGTGTGGAGAGGAGACATGCATGGCATTCGCTTCTAAGCTTATTGATCGTTCTAAAACGTTAGATATGTGTAAAGAGATCTTAGACGAGGCTTATAAAGAAGAGTATGAAAAATTAGAAGATATGCTTTCTCCTGAGATAAAGGAGATAATTATTGGTGTTGGGGATAAAGCTGTGAAGGTTGGTGGTGAAGATGTCTTATACAGGCACCAGTTAACCTTTTATAATCAACCACCGTTTGCATATGACGTAACAGATGTAATGAGTGAGAAAGAGATCACAGAACGAGTAAATTTTGTTAACAATTACAAAAAATTCTACGTTGGCAATTTTTTAAGACTGGATATGATTGCAATACGTAGTGTCTCAGATGATCCTGAAAAGTTTAAAGAATGCGTTAAAAAGGTAAAGGATCTGACAGAGTTACCTATCATACTTATGTCTTTCAATCCGGATGTTTTAGATGCTGGGTTGGAGATTATTAAGGATAGAAGACCTCTTGTATATGCAGCAAACGAGGATAACTGGCAGAAGGTTGCAGAACTTATAGATAAATATAAAGTACCGGTCGTATTGTTCTCGCCAGATCTAGACAAACTATCGTCTCTAGCGAAAACGTTTGTTGAAATGGGGATGGATGAGCTTGTACTTGATCCAGGTACTTATCCTTCTGGAAAACAGTTAATGGGCACATTTGAGAGGTTTATCAAACTAAGACGAAGTGCTATCAAAGATGGTAACAAAGATGTGGCGTTTCCACTCATAGGCATACCGGCGATCTCTTCATTGATAAGCAAGGATAAAGATGAGTTTGAACAGGCTGTCTCCGAATCAATATTGACGATATTAGAGATTTTAAAGTATGGCGATCTATTGGTATTTCATAATATCGCACCTTACGCCATCCTACCGGCTATCCATCTAAGATTTAACATATACACAGACCCGAGATCTCCTGTACAGGTTGATGCTGGTTTATTCAAGATGGGCAATCCAGACGAGAATTCTCCTCTCTTCCTGACAACAAACTTTGCACTTACATACTTTACAGTGAAGAGCGATCTGGAGTCTAATAATATAGATTCTTATCTTCTAGTAGTAAACACAGACGGTATCGGCGTGGAGGCATCGGTTGCTGGTGGCCAGTTGAATACTGGCAAGATAAAAGATGCTATAGAGACTACGAAAGCAAAAGAGGTGATAAAACATAATACTTTGGTACTCCCAGGGCTTGCTGCTAGATTATCTGGTGCAACGGAGGACGAAACAGGTATGAAAGTTTTGGTAGGTCCGACTGATTCTGGTAGAATAGCCAAATGGATGGAAGATCACTGGGAATCAGATAAATGATCTTTTATCTATTTTAATTTTTTATCTTTTAATATAGGGGTGAATTTTTGAAGATTGCAATAGCAGGTAAGGGTGGTGTTGGAAAGACTACGTTGGCAGGAGTTTTGGCAAGATTATTCGGGGAGGATGGATACTCTGTTATAGCGATAGATGCAGATCCTGATATGAATCTCGCCTCTTCAATAGGGATTAAAGATATACCAACGCCTATAATCGAACATAAAAAACTTATAGAGGATAGAGTGGGTGTAAAAGGAGGAATTTATAAACTTAATCCCAAAGTGGATGATATAATCGATAGATACAGTACAGAAGGACCAGATAATATAAGACTCCTCGTAATGGGGACAGTTAAAAAAGGAGGCTCTGGGTGTTATTGTCCTGAGGCAGCCTTTTTAAGAGCCCTAATGCGGCATACTGTTACTAAACGGGATGAGATAATTATTATGGATATGGAGGCTGGAATAGAACATCTTGGGAGAGGGGTGGCAGAGAGTGTCGATGCGATGATCGTAGTTGTTGAACCAGGAAAACGCGCAATTGAGACAGCAGAAAGGGTAAAACAATTAGCAAGTGATATAGGTATAAAAAATGTTTTTGCGGTAGGAAACAAAATATCTAATAAAGATGAGGAAAAATTTATAGAAGAAAGCCTTTTTAATTCAGGAATAACACTATTAGGCACGATTCCATTTGATTTAGAGCTAATTAAGGCAGATAGGGAAGAAATTTCAATTTTAGATTTTAATTCTGATTCTAAGATTATAAAATCTATACAACATATAAAAGAGAGGTTACAAGAGAGGTTACCTGTTGAAAATAGGAGTAATTAAAAGAGGAAAATACGGATCACGTCTTATAGATACTTTAAAAAACCATTCCCCATTTGATGTAGTCTCTATTGAGGTACAAGAGGATCTACCCTCGTTTATCGATTATCCTGAAGATTATATAGATAAAGATCTTGGGTTCTTCAGAGATTCTGATCTAATAATCTCGTTTGCTTTACATATCGATCTAGACTTATATATTGCAAAATTGTGTGCAAAAAATAATACCGAGTTGCTAATTCCTGGAGAGGAGAATGTTTGGCATTCTGAAAGATCTGCTTTGGTAAAAGAGCTGAAAAAAACAGGTGTCACGTTTGCATTTCCCAGGATCATGTGTATGCTTGGTGAGAAGAGTTCTCCTGTATTAGGGGAATATTCTAAACTATTTGGTATACCTATATTCAAATGTAAGATCGAGAACGGACGGATAGTATCCTGTAAGGCGATTAAATCTGCTCCATGCGGAGCGTCTTATTTTGTAGCTAAAAATATTCTTGGTTGTTCTGTAGAAGAGGCTCCGCAACAAGCGGCATTATTTGCTCAATATTATCCTTGCCGAGCACCAAGAGGTTACAATTATGTTGCTAATGAAGTAGAAGGGATACATCTGGCCGGAGAAGTTCATAAAAAAGCTATGGAGGATGCAATAAAAGATGAAAAAAGATAATTTTGAGGAAGATAAGACTATAAAAGAGATCAAAAAGAAGAAAATGGAGGAAATTATGAAAAAAATCAGTGAACAAGAAGAGTATAAATATTTAGACAAACCTGTCATAGTAAATGAGAAAAATTTCAACGAATTTATTTCTAAGTATCCTAACGTGATGATAGATTGCTGGGCTGAATGGTGTGGACCATGCAGGATGGTTGCTCCTATTATAGATGAGTTGGCTAAGGAATATCGTGGAAGAGTGGTCTTTGGAAAGCTTAATACCGATGAAAATAGCAGACTGGCAATGAAGTTTGGAATAACGGCGATACCAACATTTTTATTCTTTAAAGATGGAAAAAAAGTAGATACAATGATCGGCGCCCTTCCAAAAGAGGCATTTGAGCAGAGACTGAAAAAAGTCTTTATTCTGTCTTAAGCTTACCGACCGCTTCTTCTATATCAATATTCCCGTATTGAGATATGACTGTATTCAATTGGACGGTATCTCCTGTAACTCTTCTTCCGCAAACCATCTTTCTTTTTCTTTCACCTTTTCTTTTCTGTTTATATCCAACTCCATTCTTCCTGAACAGCACTTTTTTCTTATCCCCACCAGGCAAATCTGCCCGCATTGGAGTTCCGTCTTTATTTGATCCGCCGGTTACCCTTAATTTGTATCCTTTTAATCCAATCTTACTGCCATCAAACTCTTTTCCTATCTCTAAACCCAAAAATACGTTCTCAGTATCTATCTGATACGCCTTTCCTGTATTTTTATCCGATATTACTAATTTAATTTTTGTCATAATTATACACTCTCTTTTAAAGATTTTTGATTTGCTATCTCTTATTTAGCCCAAAAAGGGTTATCTTTTCTTTTTAAACTGATAAATTGGTTAAAAGCCTCGATTTCATCTGCTGATAATTTACCGTACAATTCTTCTTCTATTATTTTCGCATGTTTTTCTGGTATATCGACGTACAATGTATCTCTCTCTTTTATATGCCTCCCTACTATCACGGATTCTATAGATATTGCAACCTCTTGATTCTTCCCTGCAATTTTCAAATTCTCATTCTTATCCTGTATCTGTTTAATTTTTCCGGAATATTTTCCAGCTTTGTTTATTAATGTTACTCCGGTCTTTATACTACCTGCTAACACTTTTACACCCACTATTGCTGGCTTGCTACTTCTGAATATACAGTTAGGCAATATTTCAATGATACCCGGTTTGACGATAGCTTCAACCTTTTCTTGCTCCTTAATTTTTTCTTGCTCTTCTATCCATTCTGTATATTCATCTATAAGTTGATAGATTACATCTCCAGTGAACACCTTCACATTAGATTGTTTTAAATATTCGCTTGCGTTTGGTAGTATATCTACGTTGAAACCGATTATAACCGCATAAAGGTCGTTTTCTACTATATCCGCCTCAATTATATCTCGTTTTGAGATGTTACCCAGGTTTGCCATCTTAATAGATATGTTTTTAGCACTCAACTCGTTAATAATCGCATCAAGGCTTCCTATCGTATCTGCTTTTACTATTACTCCATCTTTATCAGTACTGATCATTATCTTTTCTAATCTTGCATCTATCTCTTTTTTTATCTCATCTACGCTTCTTTCATCAGAGACAACCATTATAGGAGATCCTGCCATGGCATTTTCCAAATTTGGGGCAACAATCTTTATACCAGCAGCTGCATTGACTTTTTTAACGTTCTTAAATTTTTTTTCAAACCTTATATCGGTTCCAGGTTCTGTCTTTAACAAAGCCCTCACTTTCGTCTCTATAAATACATTATCTCTCCCACTAAGTATGATCGTATCGCCTATCTTTAGCTCACCATCATATATTATCGCATTTATAGTAGTTCCTAATCCTTTTTCCTCTTTTACCTCTACTACGACACCCTCTGCTGGACCCTCTGGATATATCTTAAGACTCTCCTCTAAAAACCGTTGTGCAAGACCAACCAGAACAAGAAGTAGATCGGCAACACCTTCTCCTGTTTTTGCACTTATAGGAACCACACAAATATTCTTACTAAAATCCCTTATCTTATCGAATCTATCAGCACTGAATTGGTAATCGTAGAGCTGACCTATAAACATATACAGCCTATCATCTAATAATTTTCTGCTAGATTCCGATTGTTTATCGTACGAATCGAGAAACTTTGCATTTTTATATGGCCTCCATCCTTCTATCTTATCTATTTTATTAGCAGCAACAACAAACGGAGTTTTATAATTTCTTAGGATGTTTAGGGATTCTATAGTTTGAGGTTTAAATCCTTCCGTTATATCCACAACAAGAATAGCTAAATCTGCCAAAGCACCTCCTCGATTTCTAAGTGTAGTAAATGCATGATGACCGGGTGTGTCTATAAAAAGAAGACCTGGAACCTTATAATGCAATTTTACTCCACATAAGTCTTTTATAATCTTGATAGGGATCTCTGTGGCACCAATATGTTGAGTTATAAATCCAGCCTCCTTACTCTGTATACTACTTCCTCTTATCTTGTCAAGTAGGGAAGTCTTCCCATGATCAACATGGCCTAAAACACAGACGATAGGAGTTCTTATAACATATTTGGATCTATTCATAAAGCCAATCTTCATCGATTCTTCTATAATTGATCATCTCTTTTTTTGAAAAATGTTGTTCTATCTCTCGTTTTGCAGATTCGTGTGAATCTGACGCATGAATAACATTTCTGCCGAGATCTATCCCATAATCTCCTCTTATAGTTCCTGAAGCAGCATCTTTTGGATCTGTCTTTCCAACCATAGACCTAACGATTGATACTGCACCTTTTCCCTCGATGACCATTGAGACAACAGGACCAGATGTTATAAAAGAGACAAGGTTTTTATAAAAATTTTTGTCTTTATGTTCTGCATAATGCTCCTCCGCCTCTTTTGTCGTCATTCGATACATCTTTAATCCTTTTATCTTCAATCCTTTCTGCTCAAATCTCTGAATAATCTTGCCAACTATACATCTCTGCACTCCATCAGGCTTTATCATAACAAATGTCTCTTCTAAACCGTTTTTTTCTTCACCCATCTTACTTTCCTCGGAACTCTGCCTAATTTTAGCATATTTTTTTGGCATTTTTTTGAACAAAAACGAAGTACGGTCCCATCGTTCTTTACGTAAACTTTCCCTTTTCCTATAGGTATTTTCGCCTCGCAAAAATTACAATTAAACTCTTCTGTCATATTATAAAACCTCAAAACATATCAATCGAGAATTCTTAATCCCCGATGTATTAGATAGTAAAAAAAGAATAACGAATCTAATTTAATCTATCTATTTTATCGAAAGTTTTCTTGCCTCTCTTGATGACTCCATTAAAATCAGAACGTCTCCTACCTTCACTCGCCCAAGAACGTTTCTAGTTATCATCCGTCCTTTGTTAGGACCATCTAATACTTTACATCTTACTTGAATTGCTTCCCCATGCGTTCCTGTCCTACCTACAATTTCTATCACTTCTGCCATCGCTCCCTCATCTGCCATATCTCATCACTTTAAAGATTTTATTTTTTTTATTAATCTATCCAGCGCATCTCTGCTCTTAACCAGATCGATGATCGCTGCGGTTGCAGTAGGTACAGTTAATCCACAAGCGTTACCTAGCTCATTTTTATTTTTAATGTAAATATACGGAACTCCTTTTTCCTCACAGAGCAGAGGAATATGTGCGACTATCTCCTCTGGTTTCACATCTTCGCTTATGTATACTAATCTTGCCATTCCTCTCTCAATAGATTTTGTAACCTCGTTTGTACCTTTTTTAATCTTGCCCGTATCTTTCGCCTCGGCCAGTATATCCAACGATTCTTTCTCCAACTCTACAGGAACATCAAATCTAACAAATATTGGTCTTACCATTTTTTAAAACCTCTTTCAAGTCATATTAAATATGCTCTCATTATTCATTGGTATGAAAACCTTCCAAAATCAAAGTTTTAATCCTGCATAGCATAAATGATAAATGTAAGATTAGATTGTTAAACCAATCGCTCTTTGCGACATACCTTTATACTACACAAGATTAAAAAACATGTATCTTCTCATTTATATACTTTTTTCCTATCTCTCTGATTTAAGAACTTAAAAATTTATCTATTGCCCTCGCTGCCTTTTTTCCAGCACCCATCGCAGATATCACGGTTGCTGCCCCTGTTGTGATATCTCCACCTGCATATACCTTATCTATGGAAGTTTTTCCGTTATCATCTACCACGATGGTTCCTTTCTTAGATATTTTTAATCCCTTGGTATTATTAGGTATCAACGGATTGGGCGTGTTTCCAATGGCAACAACTACCGTATCCACATCCATCAAGAATTCTGACCCTTTTATAGGGACAGGTCTTCTTCTTCCGCTCTCGTCTGGTTCTCCTAACTCCATCTTGATGCATTCAATCTGTTTTACGTTGCCTTTCTCGTCACCTATATATCTAACAGGATTGGTAAGAATATGGAACTCTACCCCCTCCTCTTTCGCATGTTCTACCTCCTCTTTTCGGGCAGGCATCTCTTCTTCGGTTCTTCTATAGATTATCATCGATCTCTCAGCACCTGCTCTAAGCGCGCATCTTGATGCATCCATAGCAACGTTTCCTCCTCCTATCACGGCAGTTACTTTACCTACTTTGATAGGAGTATCGTATTCCGGAAACTTGTAAGCCTTCATCAGATTTATTCGAGTTAAAAATTCGTTCGCTGAATAGATACCATTGAGATTTTCTCCCGGTATGTTCATAAACATCGGCGAACCTGCACCAGATCCTACAAATATCGCATCATACTCGTCTATTAATTCGTCCATACCTATCGTCTTTCCTACTACTACGTTTGTCTCTATATCAACACCTAATTTTTTGATATACTCTACTTCTCGATCTACTATACTCTTAGGAAGCCTGAACTCTGGAATTCCGTATCTAAGCACCCCGCCTGTATCGTGTAGAGCCTCAAATATCGTTACATTATATCCTAGTTTTGCTAAATCTCCTGCTGCGGTCAGACCCGCTGGCCCAGATCCTATTATAGCAACTTTTTTATCTTTTTTCTTTAAAGGATCGACTGATTGTTTTTTCACAGAATAATCCACAACAAACCTTTCTAATCTACCTATAGATACAGGATCTCTCCCTTTTCCTTTACCAAGCCGACAATATTTTTGACATTGTTGTTCTTGCGGACAGACCCTTCCACATATTGCAGGAAGGTTGTTCTTCTCTCTAATTATATTTAAGGCGTCTTCCATCCTTTTTTCTCTTATACATTTGATAAAAGCCGGTATGTCGATCTCTACAGGGCAACCATCGATACATATCTCTTTACCCTCCTCTCTTTTACATTGAAGACATCTTTCTGCCTCTTTTATAGCAACCTCCATATCATAACCGAGAGCAACCTCATCAAAGTTTTTTATCCGCTCTTTTGGATCCTGTTGCGGCATTGGATAAGAGAGCTTAGGGATCTTTTTTTTACCATCAGCCATTTTTTAGCCCCTCTAAAGATACCTTCTCTTCTTCAAGAAATCTTTTGTTTCTTGCGATAAGATTATCAAAATCTACCTGATGCGCATCAAAATCCGGTCCGTCTACACAGGCAAACATTGTATTTCCTCCAACTTGTACCCTACATCCACCGCACATACCTGTACCATCTATCATGATCGGATTGAGGCTTACTATCGTCTTTATTCCATACGGCCTTGTAACATCGGCGACGACTTTCATCATAATGATAGGACCTACAGCCATCACGATATCTATCTTCTTTCCATCATCTATTAACTCTTTCAAGACATCGCTGACGAAACCTTTCCTACCTTTTGTCCCATCATCGGTCGTTATATAGAACTCATCACTCATTTTTGATATCTCTTCCTCAAATATCATCAGATCTTTTGTTCGAGATCCAACGATAGAGATTACGTAATTGCCTGCCTTTTTAAACGCTTTGATCTCAGGATATATCAATGCTATACCGACTCCTCCACCTATACACACGACAGTGCCATAATTTTTTATCTCAGTCTCTCTCCCTAACGGTCCTACCACATCTAGGATTTTATCGCCCTCATTGAGCATACCAAGCTTCTTAGTTGTCTTTCCTACCTCTTGTACCACGATTGTTATAGTACCATTCTCAACATCGCTATCAGTTATAGTTACAGGTATCCTCTCACCATGATCATCAATCCGTAATATCACAAAATTTCCCGGTTTAGCATTTTTTGCGATCAATGGTGCTTCTATCTCAAATAACTTTATATTTTCAGCCAATGTTTTCCTTTTTTTGATATCATAATTCTTCATTTTAGATCTAGGATCTCTTTTGCTTTGTTAAATGCATATTTATAATCGAATATTCCTTTCTTAGCATCTTTGGCAGCCTGTAACATGGCGATCTCTACCTTGTATTTCAAATCTCCAACTGCCAACGCACCCAAACCGTATATCCCAGGAACAATCTCTTTTCCATCAGAAGAAAGCTCTAATCCTTCTATACCTAATGGTGGGTTTGCATTTACATCGGCTACTACTTTACATCTCTCTAATTTCCCTAACATCTCTTTATTGACCAGACATACACCTGCTTTGCCTGTCGCGATGACCACATCGGCATCTTTTATAGATTCCAATATCTCATCATCGTTTGAAGCCTGAACTCCTTTCATCTTGAAACCTGACTCTTTTTCTAGTTCACCAACAATCTTCTCTGCTCTTTCCTTTTTCCTTGATGTAATAACTACCTCTGCACCTTCTGATGCACAAATCATCGCGGCTAATTGTCCCACTTGACCTGTACCTGCTAAGATAACGACTTTTAATCCTTTAAGGCTATAATTATTCTTTACTAATAATTTCTCTATCTTAGCAACGAGTGCGGATGCAGTCGTATGTCCTCCTCTCGGATCTACGATTACTGCTATCTCAAACGGGGGAAAGAGCGTCTTTTTTATATTTGTCAGGATTTTTTTTGCCTCTTCGTCGTCTTTACCGCCGACGAATATCGTAGTATGTGCAACACCTTTTACTCCTCTTGGAAACATAGCATCTTGTGTTAATGTTATAGCACTCTCAGCGGTTACTTTTGCGTATGGTACTACTATATCGAAACCTGCATCGTACGATATCAGTATGTCAAAAGGTGTTGTATATTCATCCGTGTCGAACAGTAGTAATATATTTTTCATTTTAGATCACTTGGATTTCAAGAACTTCTTATCTCAATATAAATTTTTCTAATGATGAAACTTAAAACAAAAATTTATATAATCTGTTGTTGTAATGTTAAATTATACTACAGCCATACATGGGAATGGAATTGAGATGCCTGTTATTCTTAACTTCTCAGTATAGAGGATATACCGAGGTTATAAGAGGACATTGCCAAAAGAGATAGGTAATACGTCTGATAGGAGCAGTAAGCTTATAAAGCGAGTGCTTGGTGATACATAAGATGAGACCAGATATCTCTTTTTCTCATATTTAATCCTATTTTATGATATCCGTCTGCTTGATTAACAGTTTATATGCTTCTGGAACTCTATCTGTTAAGGAATAATTCTCTTTTCGTATCTCTTTCAAAAGGTCTATATCAAGATCGGCAGTAACGACTTCTTCCTTATTCTCATCTGTTGAATACTTTAATATCCCCCATGGTGCAACGATAAGACTTCTTCCGACAATTTTAAGCCCTGTGATAGACTTACCGATTCCTCCAGCCTTTATTATATAATAACTGTTGTCATAGGCACGAGATATATATAATGCTCTTCTTGCGTCTTTAGTTGGATCAGTATCTCTGTAAAATGATACTACCGGATTTAATACAATATCTATATTCATTAATCCTAATATCCGGCACATCTCTGGATACAATACGTCAGCACAGACTAAAACCCCGATACGTCCGATCGAACTCTCAAATGCATTTATCTCTCTACCTGGAGTTATGCCTAATGCTCTTTCCCCTCTTGTGGGGTGTATCTTTACCTGTTTCCCTATCAAAGATCCTTTTTCATAAATATAAGCTATGTTATAATATCTTTCTTCTATCTCTTCTAAAACGTTACCTAATATTATTATTCCATATTTTTGAGAGATATCTTTTAAAAAACTCAATGTATCTTCTTTATTTTCATCTAACGTTTTTAAAAAATTGCTATCCATCGAAAAATATTCTGGAAGACATATTATATCTGAATTTTTGGATATTGCTCTTTCTATAAGTTTTTCTATCCTTTTAAAATTCTTCTTTACTTCTTTATCCTTTTGTACTTGTATTGCAGCTGCTTTGATCAACGTTATACCTCCTCTTAATTAAGACTATTACTATAACAGAAAAATTATAGTAATATTTTATATAGTTTTAAATTAGATAATAAAGATTAAAGATAGAATGAGGCTAAATATATGGAAAAAGATAAAAAAACAGATCTGTTAGAAAAAGGAGCTATAGTTCAGAGGGATTATGAGACGTACGCAGTTGCTCCTCACCTGCCAGGAGGCATATGTGATCCCCAAACTTTAAGAAAGATTGCAGATGTTGCAGAAAAATACAATGCCAAAGCATTAAAGTTGACATCCGCTCAACGGATTGCTATTGTTGGTATATCTGAGAACGATATAGATAAAGTATGGAAAGAGCTTGATATGCCACCAGGGCATGCTGCCGGATTATGTGTGAGAAGCGTAAAATTCTGCCCTGGAACCACATTTTGTAAAAGAGGAAAACAAGATTCTGTAAAGTTAGGTATAGAGCTCGATAAAAGATATCATGGAATCAGCATGCCCGCCAAATTTAAGATAGGCGTCTCTGGTTGTACAAACTGTTGTGGAGAATCAAGAATCAAAGATTTAGGCTTTATAGGTAGGCCTAATGGATGGGAAGTTGTTGTTGGAGGATCTGCTGCCGCATCGCCAACGATAGCACAGACGTTAATGAAAGACTTAACCAATGATGAAGCGTTAGAGCTTGCCGATAAAGTGATAAACTATTATAAAAATTCCGATACGAAACAAAGGTTGGGAAAATATATAAACAAGATAGGATTTGATAAATTCAAGGAAAATGTACTCAAGGGATGAAACGTAAATCTTATAGATATTGCTGTTTACTTCTCGATTTTATTTTTGTTATTCCTTCTTTATTAAAATCGAATAACACTCCTTCTTCGTCTCCTTTTTTAACTATAAATTTTTTATCTTTTGTAACGTTACCTATCTTCTTGGAAGACATTGTAGTCTCCTCGAAGAGGGAGATTACCTCATCCGTATTCTGTTTTTTACAGGTTACTACAAATCCTATACCTCCTACTGGATAGAGATTAAGCCATTCTTCTAGGCTAAATCCTTTGGGTATAGGTATCTCATCGAGATCGACGATAGCACCCATATCACTTACTTCAAGCAACATGCCGGTTGTACCTAGTATTCCGGGATTACTCAGATCCTTTCCTGCTGTTACCAACCTTCTTTTACCGAGAACGCTCATAACTTCTATCTGTTTTTTTAAAGTATCGTTATCCCTCTGAGTCACTGTATCCCAACATAAAGGACAACTAGGGTATCTTCTTCCGTTTAAATCGATTGCTACAATTATATCGTCATTAGGAGATGCAGTATGGCTATATATAACAGAATCTTTATCTGCTATTCCGACTATCGCAACAACTATCGAATTGTATGAAGTATCTGGGTGCGTATGCCCTCCAACTACAGGTATTTTTAATTTCGCTATTGCATCTCTCATTCCTCTTAATATCTCCAAGCAGGTATTTTCTAAATGCATAGATAGAATATCTACCATAGCAAGTGGTTTTCCGCCCATAGCGCATATATCATGTATATTAACGAGTATTGCACAGTATCCAGACCAGTATGGATCTTTCTTTATAAGATCTTCCATAATACCGTCTGCAGAAATAAGGATAACTTCTTTACCATGATCTAAAACGGCGGCATCCTCTCCAAACGAGGCTATTATCAATGGAAAATTGGATATATCGTTCAAATAGTTTGTGATAAAACCAATACTCTTCTTTCTTTTTATTCCTCTGAATTCTTTTATCTCTTTTATAAGGTCGTCTAATCTCATCTTTGTCATCTATTCTTAAATGGTTAAATATATATATTTATTGCTATATCGAATATTTATTGCTATATCGAATATAAGTTTTAAGCCAAGAATCGTATTATCAGGAAGGGATGCTCTATAAAAATAGAGGTTGAGAAGAGTATAGAATAATGAAAAGCGGGTAAAGATCGGCATCTCTTTTATGATATGCTCACAAGGATAAACCGAACTGAGATAAAGGCTTTAGACTATCTGTCAATAGATCTATTAAATTGTTCGATACGGCAGTTTTAACCCCCTCCACCACAAACCTCATCAGAGATTTTTGATAAATCCATCTTCTTCTCCTCCTCAAGTTTTGTCTTTATCTCTGATAAAGATAGATCATTCTTTTCTGCACTTTCTTTAATGCTAGCCTGTTTTAACAGGTCCGTAATATAGTATAATCCGTTGTCAAGTAATGCCCATTTTCTTCCACTTTTCTCTTTTATTTCTTTAACAACACCTTTAGTGCCTGTATTAGCATAGATTACTACATCACCAATCTCTACCATCTTGCCACCTCTTTATTCTGTTCTTTATTCATATTTATATCTATTATTCTAATTGTATTTATAAGTTTTTGTTTAGAAATAAAAAGAATTAAGCATATAAAAAATATTATAGAAATCTATTTATAACAGAATAAACAAAATAAAAAACGTATAAAACTATACGGGGGTGGGGTGTTGGAATCATTTGTAAGAGAAGCGTTTAAACAAAACAAGAGTGAAATTACCGAATCGGGAATAGATGGTAATATTATAGAGGATACCGGTGATAAAAGTATAAAAGAATACATGAAAAAGCCGAGAATTGTAGTTGTAGGTTGTGGTGGTGCTGGAAACAATACAATAAACAGATTATATAGTATGGGAATTAAAGGAGCAGATGCTATAGCGGTTAACACTGATGGAATACATCTAAACGCTATAAAATCAGATCGGAAGATACTTATAGGCAAAAAGTTGACAAAAGGGTTAGGTGCAGGAGGATTTGTTGAAATCGGTGAAAAAGCTGCGGAATTATCAAGAGATGACTTTGAAAAGATATTTACGGATGTAGATCTTGTCTTTTTGACTGCAGGAATGGGTGGAGGAACCGGTACTGGTGCCTCTCCAGTAATAGCAGATGTTGCAAAGAGGATGGGAGCAATTGTGGTAGCAATGGTATCAGCACCATTTATGGTTGAAAGAGCAAGAAGAAACGTGGCAAAGAATGGGATTGAAAATCTAAGACAATCCGCTGATACGGTTATAGTATTGGATAATAACAAACTTTTGGATTATGTGCCGAATCTTCCTCTTGATCAATCATTCGCAGTTATGGATTGTTTGATTGCAGATACTATAAAGGGATTAACAGAGACTATTACACAGCCTTCTTTGATCAATCTTGATTTTGCAGATGTTAAGACGATAATGAACTGTGGCGGATTGGCAGTAATGCTTGTAAACGAGATAGAGAGACAAAGAAGGTCTGTGGGATCGACCAAACAGATCGTTGGTCATCCTCTTCTTGATGTAGATTATACAGGAGCAAAAGGATGTCTATTACACCTAACTGGAGGAAAAGATATGACATTAAGAGAGGCGGAAGAAATAGCAGACTTGGTTACCTATTCGATAGATGATAATGCAAATATAATCTGGGGTGCAAAGGTAATGGATGATTTTGATGGAAAGATAAGGGTACTCGCCATAATGACAGGTATTTCATCCGATCAAGTAGTGCCTGACAAAAAGTCTTCAGATGAGATTAGGGATTTAGATTTAGATAGCTCTTATAAAAATCAAAACAGAAGTAGAAGAGCAGACGGATCGATAGAGTGGTTATAACTTATAAAACCTTATAAAATATTTTAATTTTACCCTTTTTTTATATCTAATAAGAGATTACAAGATTGACATATCTCTCCAATACAAGGTGATTTGCATATCTTACATCTTTTCAGGTTCTTTTCGCCATATTTTACTCTTAAAAGGTCTTCTAACTCATAAAAAGATTTCATTATTGCATATCTTGTACCAGGATGCCTTTCTTCAAGATTTTTTATAATCTGCCTTACCTCGAATCTCATCGCCTCGTTAATATATGGACAACGCTCTTTTTTTGTGGGAAGATCTTTCAACTTGGCATATAATACTACTTCCTCTTCAGGAATGCTGTTTAATGGTTTTAATCTTGGTATAAGTCCTTCTTGAACTTTAGATGGCAAAAATCTTGCAAGTCTTTCTATATCACCTCTAATAAGATTCAATAGAATGGTTTCCGATTCATCGTTCAAATTATGTCCTGTTACTAAGACCGTGGCATTTTCTTCTAATGCTAACTCGTTAAGCAGCTTTCTCCTCAAAACGCCACAAAAACTACAAATTCCTTTCTCTCGTTTCAAGGAAGCGATCTCATCTGTAGTATATCCAAAATATTCCTTAAAGCTGGCTATCCTCTGTTCGATACCCAATCTTTTCGTTAATAATTTAGAATTCTCAATAGATCTGTCTCTATATCCAGTTATACCCTCGTCTATGGTTATAGCAACTATCTCTAAATTTTTCCAATTTTTAAATACATTTTTGATTGAATAAAGCGCCACAGAGCTATCTTTTCCACCACTTAAGGCTACAGCTATCTTATCTCCTTTATTAATCTTTTTTTTTCTTATTGTCTTTCTTATTCTTCGTTCTACATCTTCTTTAAAGTGTTTCTGACACAGATGCATTCCTGAATATCTTTGGAAATAAAACGATTCGTAAGAACACTTATTACATCTTATCATATCGAACCGATATGCTTCACGCAGGCAAGACAATCTAAAGACTTATCTTCTCTTGAGGAAGGACCAAATAAATCTGCTCATGACACGTGCCGCCCTGATCGTAGAGGGGTATACAGGTATACCAGCTTTGAGAAGTCTTTCTTGCACATCATGAACAAACGGTGCCACCTCTGGATCGCCACTTGAACGCACCACCACAACGAGAGGTTTATCTATACTCTTTTTCTCTTCGATGATGGTATCGATCAGCATATCTACCATTACGTTTGTTCCACGGTAGAGCCCAAAAGCTACCGTAGTGTATACAAAAAGAAAATCAATTCCTTCATAGTCAGCCAACGTCTTGAGAGCTCTAGAAAAGATGTCTAGATTCCATCCTGAGGTTGACAAGTCTACTGGATTTCGTACACTCGTTCCTGGATCTACCTCCTCAGGGACGATCTCTCTTAGCTTTTTCTTCATTTTATCTGGGAGTGAAGGTACAGATAAACCTTCATTTTCACAATTGTCTGTTGCTAGGACACCAAAACCTCCACCTACACCGATGATTCCTACCCGTTTTCCCTTTGGCGATTTAAGATGCTTAAACGCTAAAGCCATATCAACCAACTCTTCAAGATCTTGAGCCTGCACTATGCCCAACTGATCAAAGAACGCATTCCAGATGGATCTATCACCAGCCAAAGCCCCCGTGTGGGACGCTACAGCTCTTCTTCCTGCATCACTCACCCCTCCTTTAAGTATGATTATAAATTTTCTTTTTGCAGCCTCTTTCAATGCATTAATAAGGCGCTTTCCATCCTTTGTCCCCTCAAGATAGATTAATATAATATTTGTTTGTGGATCATGAGCAAGATACTCTATGAAATCACACTCATTCAAATCTGAGGCATTTCCAAAGCTAATAACCTTACTAAAACGGAGATCTCTAACCGACCCAAGTTGGACCAGTTCGACAGAGTTTCCTCCACTCTGGGATAGGAAAGCCACATCTCCCTCTTCTTTGGGAAAGGAATTATCGAAAGATATTCCAGACCTAGGGCAGTATATTCCCATACAGTTCGGTCCTATAATTCTCACCCCACCTTCGCGAGCAATATCTACAATCTCTCTTTCAAGACGGATTCCTTTTTCTTCTCCTGTCTCACTAAAACCTGAGGTGAAGAGATGAATAGATTTTACTCCCTTTATTACACATTCTCTCATTAATTGAGGAGTAAGACTCGCTTTAATACAGCAAATAACATGATCTACAGGCCCTGGAACGTCTAAAATGCTGGCATATGCCTTTAAACCAGATATTTCTTTTACTTTGGGATTTATGGGATAGATCTCTCCTTTATACTTAAATTCTATTAAAGGATCTAAAAAAGCCAGTTTGGCAAAATTCGATTCAGAGACACCCACCACCGCTATCGACCTGGGATTGAAAATATACTCAATATTCTGCATTATTTTACCTTCTTTTTTAATTTATGTAATATACTTTTTGTATATAAAAATTTGTTCCTCTTACATCGGATCAAGATATCTAATCTTTAAATCAACAAAATTTATATTAATCTAAATTATTATTACTAATATGAACGATAAAAATCTGAATAGCGAGGTAAGAGTAAAGGTTATAGAAGAAACTGATAAAAGATTTAATAATCCGGTAATTATAGTAGGTTTTCCAGAAGTTGGTCTCGTGGGTACTATAGCAACGTCTTTCATGCTCGATAAGTTAAATTTTGAAGAAATAGGTTATATCGACTCAGAACTTTTCCCTCCTCTTGTAGTGATTCATAACGGCGACATAAAAAATCCTGTTCGGATTTATAGTGATAAAGATGGAGGAATCATTGTGATCCTATCTGAAATAGCAATATCACCATCGATAATATCTCCTTTAGCCGAATCTCTTGTAGATTGGTTTAAAAGAAAAAACGCAAGTTCGGTCATATTATTGTCTGGTATATCCGTAACTAACCGTTTAGAAATCGAAGAGCCTGAATGTATCGGGATAAGCAACACAAAAGAGACAAAAGTTATGCTTAAGAATGCAGATATTGAAGAGATGTTAGAAGGTTTTTTGATAGGAATATACCCAGAATTATTGAAAAGATGTAAAAAAGAAGGGGTACCAGGAACCCTCCTTCTCTCTCAATGCTTCCCAAATTACCCTGACCCAGAAGCAGCTGCATCTGTTCTTAAATCGTTACAAAAACTTATTAATATAAAAATAGACCTAGAAGAATTATTTGTGAAAGGCGAAGAGATTAAAATGAAGGCAAGAGATCTTATGCAACAGACTAGAAGAGTGATAGGTGATATACAAAAAAATATAGAACAGAGTCTTCCCATCATGTATGGGTAGGGGAGGTGACGATAATGTTTGAAAAGATAAATGAGATAATGTGGATGGATAATGGATGTTTAGAACCATTGTACGAGATAGAAGATTTAGATGATAGATTTTTAATAACTTTTGATCTTCCTTATGTAGATAAAGATAATATAAATTTATACGTTGCGGAAGATTCCATAGAATTAGAGGCATCCATGAAAAAAACTCTTTGTTGGGAGAGATGGGGCACAATTCAAAGAAAGATTATATTTAACCAGTTTAAAAAACAGATTAAGCTACCTGAAAAAGTAAATCCTGAGAAGACCACTGCATGGTTTAAAAAAGGAGTGTTAAATATCGATTTACCAAAATTTGAAAAAAAGCATTTAGTCATCAAAATTTAAAAAAAAGAGAATTAGATAAAAATCGAATTGAATATTAAATATAAGGTAATTCTTATAACCTTACAGGGATCCCTCTATCGAATAGATATTTTTTGATATCTGCCACGGTGTATTCTCCAAAATGAAATATGCTGGCAGCAAGACAAGCATCGGCTTTACCATCCTTAAATCCATGGTAAAAATGTTCAAGCGTTCCTGCTCCACCTGATGCTATAACCGGTATATCCACGCTCTCGGCTATCGCTTTAGTGATAGGTATATCATACCCATTCTTTGTACCATCCGTATCCATGCTGGTCAGTAATATCTCTCCAGCACCAAATTTTTCCGCTTTTTTTGCCCAAGATATGGCATCGATACCCGTTCTTTCTCTCCCTCCATTGATCATCACCTCGTACCAACATTCACGACCCTCCACATCTATACGGTTCTTATCCAATAAATTGACATCTTGATCGCTGAAAAATCGCCTCTTACAGTCTATTGCTACTACGATGCATTGAGATCCAAAGATATCTGAACCTTGCTTTATAAGATACTGATCTTTAACTGCTGCCGTGTTGATCGATATCTTATCTGCACCCGCTTTTAAGATTGCATTCATATCATCTATAGATCTAACGCCACCACCAACTGTTAACGGTATAAAGACCTCTTCGGACGTTTTTTCTATGACGTCTATCATCGTTTTTCTACCCTCGTTAGAGGCGGTTATATCCAAAAACACAAGCTCATCCGCCTGCTGATCGTTGTACTCCTTAGCCAATTCTACAGGATCTCCTACCTCTCTCAAATTGGTAAATTCTATACCTTTTACGACCGCACTACCATTCTTATTTAAGGTTACGTCAAGACATGGTACTATTCTCTTAGTAAGCATTTTATCCTATAATTTATCAAATTCTATATTTAAAATATTCTCTATATTAAGATTTTATAAAGGTTTATCTTTATAATTTCTATAAATATGGTGTTCTAAATGGATGACAAAAATGATATAGATAAGATAAAAGATGAAATAAAGAAATTTATAGAGAGATACGCACAAAAAAAAGGATACGTGCTTAATCCAGACAAAGAAACCTTAGAAACATTAATAAACGGGCTGGCTCATAATAAGATCAAATATGGGCGAAGATATTGCCCTTGCAGAATTGTAACAGGTGATGCCACGGAAGATAAGAAGAATATATGTCCCTGCGTCTATCATGAGGAGGAGATAAAAAGGGATGGGCACTGCCATTGTATGTTGTTTTATGATAAAAAGGAAGTGATAAAATGAGTTGGAAAAGAAAATCAAAAAATAGAGAATGTAAACACGGATAAGATGTGTTGAATATGAAACTGTCTGAAATTGGTTGTGTGATGACGGGAGTGGGAGGAATATTAGTGGCTACTGGAGTAATAATTGACTGGATCACTCACGGATTTCTCAATATTCCCTTGTTAGCGTTAGCATGTGTTACAATATTTTTGACTGCTTACTTTTTTGAGCGTAGAAGAAGAAGAGAAGGTGAAAAATGAATAAAGAAGAAATATTCTATGTCGTTTTGTGGGTGATCTGCGGGATCATAATAGATTTTCAGAATATAATATTTTAATCAACACCATCTACCGATTAATTCTGGCATTATTAAATTATTAAAAAACGGAAATCAATTCTCAATCCATCACGATCAGTGCCTTATTTGGACAACATTCTACGCATTTTAGACAGCCGGTGCACTTATCGTAATTTATTCTCGATCGCATCGAAGGGGGCAGACATTGTCACATGTTCCACACCCTTTGCAATCTAAAACAGCTACCATCGGCATCCTTTTTGACTCCTGATCGATAGAACTCATCTTACCCAACGTAACCTTTGAGTTTATTCTCCAGAGCTTTCTTCGGCATCGCACCGATTATTTGATCGACAAATTTTCCATCTTTAAAAATGAGTAGTGTGGGAATTGCCGTTATCCTATATTTTACCGAGCTTGACCTATTTTCATCCACATTCAACTTTCCAAAGACGATCTTTCCTGCCATCTCCTTTGCTAGATCATCAATGATAGGTGCGATCCTTCTGCATGGTCCACACCATTCAGCCCAGCAATCTACCACGACAAGGGGAAATCTGCTTATCGTCTCATTAATAGTCTCATCGGTCACTAACAGAGGTTCGTGAGGATATTCTCCCTCTTTAAAATCTTTTATGCTTTTATATACTCTGTCGCTCGAAGTATCTTTCTTTTTAAATATATTCATAGTTCTTGTTCCTCCTTTATCTTATCTCGACAAAATTCTAAAAATTTAGATATTCATGCACTCATATATAAAGTTTTTGCTCCTTTTATTAAACAAACGTAAAGTATTAATAGAAATAATTCAATGAATATTTGATAATAGTATGGATGAACTTGATAAAAAGATATTGAAGGTGCTTCAGGAAGATGCAAGGCTCTCATATACAAAGATTGCAAAGCGAGTTGGAACTAGCACAGCCACGGTAAGCGATAGAGTGAGAAGATTAGAAAAATCCGGGATGATAAAGGGATACAGTGTGATTCTTAACTCCTCCAAAATAGGTATAACGACACTTATCGCGATTATTTGTGTGAAACCTTTATTTAGCGCGCGAGAGATAGGTAAAAAGATTGCAGAGCTAAGAGAGACATGCTATGTATATAATATAACCGGAGATTTTGACCTTATTGCCAGCTTTAAATGTTTTTCGCTTACAGAACGTGAAGAATGCAAATCGATCATCGATAAGATAAACAAAATTGACGGTATTGAGAGAATAAATACCTATATCGTCTTGGACACGATAAAAGAGGAGTCGCAGATTGGGTGGTTATGATAAAAAGATTTTTTGGAGAAAAAAGAGCCGGCTTTGCCGATGTATACTTAACCCTTATATACAAAACTTACAAAAACTTTAAGGAACCTTAATATGTATATGAAAAATTAAAAATCATCAAAATGAGGCAGATTGCAATTTATGGAAAAGGGGGAATTGGAAAGAGCACTATATCTTCGAATTTATCTATGGCTTTACGTGAGAGAGGATTAAACGTAATGCAAATAGGTTGTGATCCTAAACGTGATTCTACCCGGGTTTTAACCAAAGGTAGATTTATTCCTACGGTGCTCGACACTTACAGAAAGTTTCATGATAGCGGAAAAAAGGATACAGATATATCCCTTGATGATATCGTTTTTAGATCGGATGAAGGTATATATTGTGTAGAGGCAGGGGGACCAAAACCAGGCGTAGGTTGTGCCGGGAGGGGTGTTTTAACAGCTCTTCAAAAATTAAAAAATTTAGATGCCTTTGGTGCGTATAAGATAGATTTCGCAATATACGATGTTCTTGGAGACGTGGTATGCGGCGGTTTTGCAATGCCGATGCGTGAAGGATTTTCAAAAGAGATATACATAATTATTTCAGGCGAGTTTATGGCACTATATGCTGCAAACAATATTTGTGAGGCGATTAAAACGTTTGCAAGTAGAAGCAAAATCGGTCTTGGCGGAGTTATCTGCAATTCTCGTAATGTGTATGGAGAAAGAGAGATTGCAGAAGAATTTTCAAGAAGGATAGGATCGAAGCTTATATATTTTGTACCCAGAGATAACATCGTTCAAGATGCAGAGATAAACAAAAAAACGGTGATTGAATACGCTCCTAAATCCAATCAAGCGGATATATATAGGGATATGGCAAGGTGTGTCTTGGAGAATGATAGATCAGATATACCCAAACCGCTAACGATGGAAGAATTGGAAGATCTTGTCCAATCATATAATAAAGGTTTGTAATCCAATTAATTTAAGTGTATTAAATGAAAAAACCCTATCTGTTTGTGATCTCTGAAATGACACTTGATGGTAAACTTACTTTAAGAAGGGGTGTCTCAAGCAAGATTATTATGAATTATATGTCTAAAGAGTCAAATATCTTTTTACATAAAGAGAGAGCATCATCGGATGCCATAATGGTAGGATGTAACACCATCAAGATAGACAATTCTAACCTTACTGTAAGATACGTCAAAGGAAGATCACCGATAAGGATAATTCCTTGTTCATTTGCCGATATTCCATTAAATTCAAACGTTTTAGACAAAAGTGCACCTACTATAATCGTAACATCTAAAAAAGCGCCTGCAAAAAATATAGATGCGATACGTAGGAAAGGAGTGGAGGTTATGGTATGCGGTGAAGATAAGGTAGATTTTAAACTCTTGATGGAGAATCTGTATGCCATTGGAATAAAAAAACTGATGGTGGAAGGCGGACCGACTATTCTATGGAATATTCTAAAGGATCAATTGGTTGATGAGATAAAGATAATACATCTACCGATACTAATAGGTGGAAGAGATGCACCATCTTTGGTTGAGGGCGAAGGTATAAAAGATCTATCTGATATATTCTTTGCTAAATTAAAAGGAGTGAGAGTATTGGGCAAGGATCTCCTGACAGAATATAAAATAATCTACAAAAAAAGTACTCGCCAATCGTTGGTATAAACGTTAAATCTATTTTTAGATGCAAACCCGATTAAAGTTACATTAAAATCGTTTGCTATATTTATTGCAGCATCTGTCGGGGCAGATAATCCTATAATAATGGGAAAACCGCCCATTATAATCTTATTCATGATAGATTCTGTTTCTCTGCAGGATACAACAATAATACTTGATAGAGGATCTATACCATTTAAAAAAGACATGCCTATCGCTTTGTCTATGGCAGAATGCCTGCTTATATCTTCAACAGCCATAAACGTTTTTTTTTGACAAATTCCTACAACATGAGTACCTCCTGTCTTTTTAAACAAAAAACTATTCTCATCGAGCTTTCTTACTAAATCTAAAACCAAGTTTTTTGATATAGTTAGTCGGGAAGTTATCTTTTTAGGTTTAATTTCGTAGATGCTATCGTTCCAGTCGAAGATCTTATTTTCAGTAGAAATATCGACGATGTAGGATCTTTCATCCCTAGATACATCCACCTGTTGGATAAGCCTAGGATCAAACCCATTCGTTATAAAGATACCTGTTGCGAAATATTTAAAATAGCCTGGTGAGCACGAAAACCGTCTATAATCTTTACCATCAATCTTTACAAGGACATTAACCTCTTTTATAACGAGATCCGTCTTTTTAATCTTTTTACCATCGTTCCATTCGGTAATCTTTATAGTATCGATAAATGATCCGTCATCGTCTTGCTGCATAAATGTATAATATGTTTTTTATATACTTTAAAAAATATAAAATATATCAAATGGTTAAATTTAAAAAAAATCGTTGGAAGCGACCACTTTTTTTACATCAGGAACTCTCTGTTTTATTGTAGTCTCAACGAAATTTTTTAAAGTCATCTGGCTTAAAGGGCAACCACCACAAGCACCCAACAATGCTACCTTGACAACACCATCTTCTAACCCTAAAAATTCTACCGATCCTCCCTCCATTGCCAAAGCTGGTTTTATTTCCTTATCAATTACCTCTTTTATTTTTGTCTCAGTATCCATGATTTGGTCTTTTCTTTAAAATCGTATATATATATTTTTCTAATATTCTGCTTTTTGATATAATACGCAAATGATAATATTTATAAGAGGAGAAAGATCAGTTAAAAATGATTTTAAGATGATCAAAGTAGGTATAAATGGGTATGGAACCATAGGAAAAAGAGTTGCAGACGCGGTATCATGCCAGGAAGATATGAGAGTAGTAGGAGTAGTAAAAACGAAGCCTGATTTTATATCAAAGATGGCAGTCAAAATATACAAACTCTATACTACTTATCCTGAAAATATTAAAGAGTTCAAAAATAAAGGGATAGAGGTAGAGGGAACTATAGATAACCTATTAGATGATGTAGACGTCGTCGTAGATGCTTCTCCAGAAGGTATAGGTGCAAAAAATAAAATTATGTATGAAAGACATGGAGTTAAGGCAATCTTTCAAGGTGGAGAAACACATGAATTGACCGGGGTATCCTTTAATGCCCAATCCAATTATAAAGACGCGTTGTATAAAGACTATGTTAGGGTTGTCTCCTGCAACACGACAGGGTTATGTAGAACGCTTAAGGTGATAGACGAACTTGCCGGAATAAAAAAAGTAAATGCAACAATAATAAGACGAGCAACCGATCCAGGAGACTCAAAAAAAGGTCCAATAAACGCTATAGAACCTGTTTTAAAGATACCATCTCACCATGGACCGGACGTTAAGACCGTTCTACCAAGGATAGATATATCAACGATGGCAGTAAAAGTCCCGACTACTCTGATGCACCTTCATGCTATAACGGTAGATCTAATCGATAAAAAAACCAGTCTCGATGATATTATTAATGCATTTAACGAGGCTCGACGGGTAATCTTAATAAACGGGGCTGACAGACTGGCATCTACTGCAGAAATAATGGAGTATGCAAGAGATTTAGGCCGAAAAAGGGGCGATCTTTTCGAGATTGCGGTATGGAGAGATGGAACGAATATAAAAGATGGCGTTTTGTATTATTATCAGGCGATACACCAAGAGAGCGATGTAGTTCCAGAGAACATAGATGCTATAAGAGCGGTTATGGGCATGGAGGATGGAGAAAAGTCGATGGATATAACCGATAAAAATCTTGGTATTATAAGATCAGATATTACTTTTAATTAGGCGATTTTTTATGATCTACTTGGGGAGCGACCACGCAGGGTTTGAACTAAAAGAGAGGATAAAAGAGTTTTTAAAGAGAGAAAATTACGAGTTTGAAGATATGGGCGCTTATATCTACGATGAGAACGACGATTATCCTGACTATGCCTTAAAGGTATGTAAAAAAGTCTTGAATAACAGAGAAAAAGGCATACTATTCTGTGGAACTGGTCAAGGGATGGATATTGCAGCTAATAAAGTCTTCGGTATTTTGGCAGCCGTTTGTTGGAATGAAGAGACGGCAAGAAATGCGAATAAGCTTAATGTCGATATAATAACACTGAGTGGCAGGTTAACCGAACCACGGATGGCTGAAAAGATTATAAAGATATGGCTGAATCCGATGGATATAGATGATCGGCATATAAGACGAATTAAAAAAGTTAAAGATATAGAGAGAGAATTTTTTAATCCGAAGATGATCTGATATAGAATAAAACGAATTTATATTATTCGATTCATAATTCAAGAAACATATAGGCAAGAAGCGCGTCCAGTTGTATCTTTTCGTTTGATCCTTCGGTTATCCTAAAATCTGTCTCTCCTAATCGATCTATTATCTTAAGCTGCTTGTCTATTGGTATATCAAGATCATGTATGCCCTTATGTATCCCTTTGATTATCTCTTCTGCAGATACTCCCTCATCCAATATCTGATGCAGATACTCCCTCGCTTGGTCGAAAGATCCGTTCAAAACGAGGTGAAAAATCTTTTTAATATCATCAAGTTTAATACTACCTTCGACTGCATAAATTATCTCTGAATTTATCTCTTTCTTTAATGATGCAGCACTTTGAAGCACGTTTATGGCTTTTCGCATATCTCCTTCTGATATTTCAAAAATAGCGTCTATTGCATCGTCTTTAACATCTATCTTTTCTTTATCAATTATTTTTTTTATAACCTCTTTTATCGCCTCTTTAGATAACGGTTTAAATCTATACACGACGCATCTGCTTTGAATAGGTTCGATAATTTTTGAGGGATAATTACAGCTTATGATAAACCGGCAATTTTTATGAAAGATCTCCATAGTTCTTCTAAGTGCAGATTGAGCATCGTTAGTCAATGCATCCGCCTCATCCAAAAATATTATCTTGAATTCAGATTGGCCGATCGGTGATACTTTCGCAAAATTTTTTATCTTATCCCTTACAACATCTATCCCTCTATCATCGCTTGCGTTTAATTCTGTGAAATTATAAATCCAGTCTTCTCCGTAGAGTTCTCTTGCTAAGGCAATTGCAGATGCTGTCTTACCTACACCTGGCAAACCCGAAAATAAAAGATGAGGCATATCTTTTGAGTTTACATAAGCTTTTAATCTTTCTATAACTAAATCTTGTCCTATTATCTCATCAAGTCTTTTTGGCCTGTATTTTTCTATCCAGATCTCTTCTTTAATCGTTATCACCTTACATATTACGATGAATCAAGTAGATTATATACTTTAAGGAAAGATTAATATATAAATATCTCATGAGATGATATTGAAATGATGAAGATTAAAAATATTGAGTTTTGTACTTCTTGTAATACAAGACTTGTAGAAAAAGGGTTTGTGCGTTTTCCTTGTCCTCACTGTGGAGAGACTATCGCAAGATGTGTTAAATGTAGAGAACTTGCTGTAATATATAAATGTCCAAAATGTGGATACGAGGGACCATAAAATGGGAAGAGTTGCTGCAACGATAAAGATAATGCCTAAAGATCCAGATGTAGATATGGATAAACTGAAAGATGAGATAAAAAAGATGATACCAAAAGGCGTAGAATTAAAAAATTTTGATGTGAAACCTATAGCGTTTGGATTAATGGCATTGTATGCATTATTCGTTATGGAAGATAAAGAAGGAGGCACCGAAGATATAGAAAGAGCAATATCCAGATTAGAGGACGTAGAGAGCGTAATGGTTGAGAGCGTAGGGCTAATATAGATAAAAGATCGATTAGGCTTTATAACAAGGTTTTTAACTATATTTTTATTTTATTATTTCAAGGGCTCGTAGCTCAGCTGGAAGAGTGCCGCCTTCGCGAGGCGGAGGCCACGGGTTCAAATCCCGTCGAGTCCATTATTAAATGACCCTCCGTATCGATCTCACCTTTTTTTATTCTTGTAGATGAGATATAGACACCATCATCTGCCAATACATGTTCTACCCTTACGATCTTTACCTCTTTAAGCCTTTTACTAACTCTTATTTTATTAATCGTTCTTGCTACAGGATACGTCTCTGGAGAGACCACTAAATACCCAAAATCTTTTTCAGAGGAGACAGGACCGAAAGGATCGTTTAATTCAATTATATCTGCATCTTTACCGTACGTTTTTTTGATATATTGCGATAAATTTTCTTTTCTGACAGAGAACGGCAAAACAAACCTTTCTCTATCTTTTTTTGCAAGATAGTCCGAAGTGAGCCCTATGCATACATCTCCTAGACTGAAAGCCGTCTGTATGAGTTTTTTATGCCCTTTATGCAGCGGGCTGAAAGTACCACCGAGTGCTACTAACATAAGATTACTCTTCTTTAATCACGTTCAATATAAGAGACGCAAAAGATGAAGATGCATCTATAAGGTCTTCTATGTTTATGAACTCGTTAGAAACATGAGCACAATCTTTTTTGCCCGGACCGAAGATAACAGTAGGAATCTTTCTATCTATAAAAAATCTTGCATCTGTACATCCGTCTATGCTCGTAGTAGGTTTTTCGTATCCAAAAACTTCTTTTGTAGATTTTTTCAGCAATTTAACCACCTTTTCATCCTCCGAAACCTTCACAGGTAGCATCTCTATAACTTTTTTTACATCTATCCCAACCCCATCAACCTTTTCTCTATCTATTATACGGTTTAATTCATAAAAGACACTTTCTCCATCCTCTTCAGGGATCGTTCTTCTATCAACTTCGAATATACATCTATCAGGGACTACATTCACTTCTGTACCACCAGTAATTTTACCAACGTTAATAGTCGGTTTTCCCAACAAACTGTCTTCAATATCGAATTTAAAATCTTCCAAAGCAACGATCATCCGAGAAGCATAATATATAGCGTTCTTTCCTAAATGTGGCATGCTTCCATGGGCAGATTTTCCTTTGACCGTTATCTCGTATATGTTGGAGCCTTTATGTCCTATACATATATTTAGATCGGTCGGTTCTGCAATAACACACATATCTCCGTTTAAATAATCTATAATCCTACCAGTACCGTTCAAACCGCCAATTTCTTCCTCTACCGTTGCTGTAAAGACGATATCACTACCCATGTCTATCCCAAGATCGTGAAGAACTTTAATAGCAGTCATCATCGATGCAAGACCACCTTTCATATCACAAGAACCGCGCCCGTATATCTTTCCGTCTGTTATCTGCGGATCGAACGGAGGATAATCCCAAAAAGAGCCAGCTGGTACTACGTCCATATGACCATTTAATATCAATTTTGCATCTTTATTCTCTCTTTTTTCGCATGTTATTATATTCTTATCGATAGATCTCACATAAAAGTCGATAGATTTAAAAAAATCTTGTATATACTCGCTAATATCGTCTTCTTTCCCACTGATGCTTTTAAACTTGATTAAATCCTTGGTAAGGGTTATTAATTCGTTCCTTCTTTCTCTAATAACCTGTCTTATCCTTTCTGTATTTATCATGATAAACTAAACCACCACAAATTGTTTAAATATGATAAATATAATATACAATATATCATCTGTCTTAAATATCATTTATCTTAATAGTTAAACCTTTCGTGATTTGATATGGACGAATTTTATTATGCGAGTTGTGCCCAGCTTTCGATGCTGTTGGAGGTATCTGCAAATCCAAAACCAGGTAATATAGATAGAGATCACAATTTTAAAGATGCTCGTTACGAAGAGTTTTTAGCATCTGCCGCATCAGCCTATCCAGTCTTCTTGGAAGCGTATAAGACGGATGAAGGAGTAGGCAAATTGATTAAGATGGGGGTAAAAGAGAGTTCAAAATGGCAGAAGGGAGGAAATACACATTTTGGTGCGTTTACTCTGTTAATTCCTCTGATTAAATCATCAAGAAGGTTGGAAGATAGATACAACCTATTAAAGGATAGATCCATATTGATAGACAAGATTATAAACGAGGCGGAAAGTGTATTAAGAGACACGGACTATACAGATTCGATAAATTTTTACAAAACTTTCTCTTTAGAGAATATAAAGGTAGAAAAAGCGGAAAAATTCAACGTAAAAGATCAAAAATCGTTAAACCTCATCAGAGACAAAGAGATAGGGTTGTTTAATCTTATGACACTTGCTCCATCGTACAACCTTGTTGCAAGGGAATGGGTCGAGGGTTATCCAAGGAGTTTAAACGTTGCAAAAAGGTTGGTGAAAAGCTCAAAGTCGGAAAAATTTGATTTGAACGATAATATAGTTTACGAATACGTCAGACTTTTATCTGAGAACATAGATGGACTTATTGTTGCCAAACATGGATTAGAAGAGGCTAAAAATGTTAAAAAAATAGCAGAAGATATAATAAAAGATTATTCGATAGATAAAGTAAAAAAATTCGATTGTTATCTGATAGAGAGGGAGATAAACCCAGGATCAACTGCGGATATAATCGTATCGGCTTTATACATCTTCCTGGCTTACGGTGGATATAAAATATAAAATTTGATTTTTATGATTACGAGAGACGATCTTAAAGCGGTTGGCATTGGAAAAGGTATCACAGAGACGATATCAACGACCAAAGGTTTGAGGTTCAACGCTGCACCTGTAGGATTGGTCAATAGAGAGGCTATATATGTTGAGATATTCCGAGGAAGCCATACTTATAAGAACTTGATGGAGTCGGGAGAGATAGGGATAAATTTAGTCTATGATCCTGTGCTTTTCGTAGAATCTATATTTGGTGATCTGAACGATGATGATTACTATACGATAGACGGTTTTCCTTTCATAAAAAAAGCTTCTGCCGTCCTAAAATTTGCTGTTACCCGGATAGAAGAGAAAGAGTTATCCAGCAAATTCTTTTTAAGATTGGTCTTTAAAAAGATAAGAGATAGAAGGATAAGAGGTATAAACAGAGGATTCAACCTCTTATTGGAACTTGCCATCCTTTCAAGCAGGAGAGAGATAACGGACGAGTATAACAAGATGTATCCTATCTATTCACCTATAATCAGGAGATGCGGCGATGAAAGAACGATAGAAGCGTTAAAATTTTTGGAATTTCAATCCTTATAGATGATAATCTAAAAACTAAATTATTTTTGATTCCCTTTAAATCTTTTATAAAATGCTTTTATAGCCTCTTCCGCTTTTAGCACCATTTTTTCTATGCCATCTATTAATTTTTTTACTGCCTCTTCTATTTCTTTTATCAAACTCATATTACCTCCTTTTTTATAAATTAAAGATCGATTCTGCTTATTTAATCAAACTCTTTATTTATTATGACCTTACATTAAAACAGATGATTCGAAAGATATTATCTTGTAAAGAAAAAAATATAGAAAGAGTTAAAATCCATAGAGTTCTTTGCGCTGGCGTCTTGACTCTTCTCTCGCAATCTTCATGATCTTTCTGAACCTGATTGCCGTTCTTATCGATCCCCTGATCCTTACTTTCCCAGAAAGCAGGAGAGGTAACATCTTTATCGGGTTCTTCTCCATAAGTGGTCTAAGCTTAGCCATTACATCCCCTGGATTATCTGCCTCTATTATTAGAGATTTCGAGTAAGACTCTGGTTCACCTTCTTTTACTTTGAATTCACTCTCGCCTTTTTCAACATATAGCGTGGCAAAACTCGATCCTGTAGAAAAAACGATTGGTCTGCCTACCATGGTAGCCATCGTAGCTGGTGGCAAAGCTCCCTGCATCATTGCAGCACATTCTGCAAGAGCAGGTGCAGCTGCTTGTGGGAGGGCTGCCTGTAAAAGTATCTCTTGCGCTGACTCATCAGCTACCATTTCTTTAAACGATCTCATTACATCACCTTTATATAAAAATTGAAATTAATACTATTTAAAAGTTTGCTAAATAAGAACTACGTTCAACCATTTTAAATACTATAAGAATATTTTTATACTCATTATTCATAAATTTTTACATGCAGCTGGAGACGCTGTTGGATAAATATTCAGAGATATTCGATAACCGCTTACATCAATATATAGATTACAAACTTAAGGAAGATGGATACGACGAATTCTATGATGCGATGGGGCACATCCCATTGACAACCGGTAAAAGGATAAGGCCCATACTCGCCGTTCTCTCTTGTGAAGCAGTTGGAGGAAGGTCCGATGATGCAATGGAGCTTGCACTGGCAGTTGAGCTCTTGCATAACGCTAGTTTGATTCACGATGATATAATAGATGGGGACAAAAAGAGAAGGAATGTACCGACGGTTCATGAAAAATACGGTGTTCCTATCGCGATAAATGTTGGAGATGCTCTTGTTGGGGAAGCGTTTTACATGATCGCGATGCTTCCGAAGGTGAGAATGCAAAAGTACGGACTTGCCGTAGTGAAGGAGCTCTTTGTTTCGTTTACCCTTGCCACAAAGGGATTGTATAGCGGGGAGGCACAGGACATAGAATTTATGGATCGACTCGACATCACCGAAGAGGAATACATGAAGATGGTCATGAAAAAGACATCTTCTCTTTACATGCTTTCTACAAGAGGTGGTGCAATACTTGGAGGAGGGAATGCAAAGGAGATAGAAGAACTCTCAAAATTTGGTAGAGATTTCGGGATAATGTTCCAGATAAAGGACGATCTTTTGGGTATCGTTGGAAAAGAGGAATTGCTTGGAAAGACTGTTGGGATAGATATAAAAGGAAGGAAGAGGACGCTATACATGGTTCATGCATTGCATAATGCATCGGAGAAAGACAAATCTGAATTAAATAAGATCTTGAAGAGAAAATATATGCCAGGAGACATCGATTTAGAGATGGAAATATTTGAACGCACAGGATCGATAGATTACTGTGAGAAGAAGCTTCAGGAGATAAAAGATAGTGCACTCTCTCATCTTGAGATCTTACCTTCCTCGGAGGCAAAACAGGCTCTATCTGATTTGGTGAATTGGTCTATAGAGAGGGAGATATGAGGAAAATAAAATGCGATGTGGTAGTCGTAGGTGCGGGTCCTGGCGGATCTATGGCGGCAAAAACATGCGCTAAGTATGGGTTGGATACGGTATTGGTTGAGAGGAAAGAGTATCCGAGTAAACCGAATTCTATGGGCTGTCTGGTGAGTAGAAGAATAGCTGAGTATGTCCACATCGACAAAAAGACCACTAGCGCACCGATATATGGTATAGTCCAGACCGCTCCAGACGGGACAGAAATTTCAATGCGTGAACCTGATGGATATGAGGTGGCTTACGTGCTGAATAGGGATACGTTCGATAATGAGTTATTAAAGATTACACTCAAAGAGAATATAGAATATATGAATAGAACGAGGGCTACGGGATTGATAAGAGAAGATGGGAAGATAAGGGGTATTGAAGCGAAGATCGACGAGAAAGAAGACGTTGAGATAAGATCAAATATCGTGATAGGAGCAGATGGAGTAGAACATAAAATTGGAAGATGGGCTGGAATATATGAACGATTAGATCCCAATGACGCATGGGTCGTCTTCGATAATCTGCTAGACTACTCGGATATAGATGAGCATACATATTATCAGATTATAGGATGGAGATCGGATGGTAAAGTGATGGCGTATCCAAATGCGGCATGGGTTCTTTACCCAAAGGGAGAAGGAAAGACAGCATTACAACCCATGCCATATCATTCATTGGGTTGGCAGAAAGGGGAGGCGAAGAATGCTCTAAATTATTTCATGAAGAATCATCCCTTATTTAAAAAATCTAAGATCATAGATGTGGGAGGAGGAGTATTACCTGCTGTTCCTCTTAAAAGATTCACGACTGATAACGTGATGCTCATCGGTGATGCTGCACACTTAAATATGATGCCATGGGCGGATGGGGTTATGACTGCGATAGAATCTGGTGTCTTCGCCGGAGAAAGGGCAGTAGAAGCTTGCGAAGAGGGAGATTTCTCTTCAGAGTTCTTATCGGAATACGAGAAAAGATGGAACAGGACCTACGGGGAGAAGAAGATGATTGGATATTACATTGCCAAACTTGCGCAGGCTTTACCTGATAAATATTGGAATATATTCTGCCATCGGCTCAAAGAGGATAATGCCAAATTTACAGATGAACTTTTTAAAGTGATCAAATCACCGAAGCTCATCTCTAAGATACTTTTTAAACTCAAAAAAGAGGGATTGGAAATACCCGATCTACTCTCTTTCGGATCTCTCTTCAAAAAGTATTACAGAAATTACTGGGATACGTTCTTTGAGTGATAAAAAATGAAAACGATACATTCATAGGTTGAATTGAGATGGAAAAACACGAGATAGTCATTATAGGAGCTGGACCGGGCGGTCTAACTGCGGCGAAGGAGCTCGCTAAGAAGGATAGGGATGTTCTTCTCCTCGAAAGAAAACCAGAAGATAAGATAGGAGAAAAAGTCTGTGGTGGAGGTCTTCCTGAGAGGGTCTGGAAGGATGTTCCTTCTTCACTCTTCAAAGGAGTATTCACACCTATAATACATTTAGGAGGGATCGAAGCAACGGCGCAACTATTGGGAATGAAGGTCGCATCGGTCGATAGAATAGATTTAGGTCAGTATCAATTGAGGGAGGCAGAAAAGTTCGGCGCTGAAGTGAGAGGCAATTCTCCTGTCTCCTATGTAAAATTGAGGCAGAATAAGGTCATCTGTAAAGGGGAGGAGATCGGATACGATAACCTCATCGTCGCATGTGGTTCGAATTCGAGACTGTTGAAGAGGTTAGGATTGAGGACATATATAATGATCGGATACGACTATGATATCGAAGAGCATTTTAGAGATATGGAGATTTTTTATGATGTTGAGAAGATAGGAATCGGATACGCATGGATATTCCCACATGGAGACCATGCATCCATCGGTTCTGGTTATATTCCAAGGTTCGGTCAGAAAGGAATAAATGAGAGAAAGAAGATAGAGAATTTCTTCAAAGAAAGAGGAATCGATTTGAAGTATGCAAAGAAGAGATCAGCACCGGTGAATATCGCTTATAACTATTTCAAAAGGAGAAACGTATATCTCATAGGGGATTCTGCCTCATTCACAAATCCACTGACAGGAGAAGGAATATATCAGGCAATGAGATCTGGAGAGATAGCAGCGAATGCAATAATTGATAAGAAATACAAATACAAGAAACCGATAAAAGATGTTTACAGACACCATCAGATCGTGAATCCTCTTCTATTTGCAGCGGATTTTTTTTCTATAAAGAAATTAGAACCAAAACGTATTCAAAAGATGCTTGGATGGTTGGAAAATTCTAAATATGGACATAGAGCGTTGAGCAGAGCAAATTATCTACTGGCAAAATCTTTGAAGATTTATCCTGGATTTGCCAGTTTCTTGTATCTATCGCAGTTATTTGCTCCGACGACCCTTGCCTCATGGGACACGATCAAAGATTATATGGATGTATTAATATGACGGATGGAAAATTAAGCTGTGATGTAGTCATCATAGGTGCAGGTCCTTCTGGTTCTATGGCTGCAAAGACATGTGCAAAGCATGGATTGGACACCGTGTTAATCGAGAGAGAAAAAGACTTTAGAGAAGGGACAAAACCTGTCCTCTTACATAGAAGGATATTTGATTATATAAAGATCGATGATCGATTCTTAGATGCAAAGATTCGTGGAATAAGGATAATTTCTCCAGATAGAACAGAAATCGAGATGCACGAGCCGAAAAATTTTGAACTTTTCTTCTCTTTAAACAGGGGGAGATTTAACGATGAACTGGTAAAACTTGCTGTCTCTGCAGGAACACAATTGATGAGTGGGGAAGAAGTCGTAGAACTGATAAAAGAGGATGGGAGGGTTAGAGGGGTCAAGACAAAGAAGGATGAAATAAGGTCAAATCTTGTGATAGATGCAAGGGGGATCGAATCGAAGTATAGGAGTTTTAAGGAGGTCGATTCGTGCATCGAATATCTTGTGGAGGATGTAGATCTTGATAGGGAGTATATACATTACAGTATAGGAGATAAATTCGAATTTTTCTATATCGTTCCAAAGGGAGACAAATTTGCGATTACTCTCTTTTCCTCGAATCCTACCGAAGAGCAGATGAATCTATTCATCAAAGAGAACTTACCAGAAGCAGAAGTGATAGAGAAGTATAGTTCCCAGATTCCATTTGGATCCAATGGAACTATAAAGGATGGAATGATGCTTGTTGGAGATTCTGCTGGATGTGCATCTCCTTTCAGCAGATTTGGAGTGCTTTGTGCGATAGATTCTGGCATTCTTGCTGGAGAGACAATTGTGGAGGCGTATGAGGAAAATGATTTTTCTTCCGATCTCTTATCAAGATACGAGAAGAGATGGTATAAGCTTCATGGGGCAAGAAACGATATAGAATACGATGTCAGAAAGTTCTTAGAGAAAAATCTATCGAGGGAAGATGTAAATTCCCTCTTTCATATCTTAAAGGATGAGGATGGTTTCTTCACGGATGCGTCCTTCAAAAAACTTGTTGGAAGTAGAAGATCAAAGTTAAGAAGAACGTTATTCGAAAAATTTAAGCGTTATGATTGCAGTATTTGGGATTTATTCGTTAGATGATAGTTCTTAAGGATAAGGATTTTTATGGATCTTGAGCTTGTATTGAATAGATATTCAGAGCGATTTGATAACAGATTGGTACACTATTTGGAGACCAAACTCTCTGATGAAGAGCCACAGATATTTTACGAGGCGATAAGGCACGTCCCACTCATAGGAGGAAAGAGGATAAGGCCAATATTAGCGACACTTTGTTGCGATGCGCTTGGAGGATATCCAGAGGATGCAATGCAGTGGGGTTTAGGTGTGGAGCTCATTCACAACTCATCTCTGATTCACGATGATATAATAGATGGTGACACAAAGAGAAGGAATGTACCGACGGTTCATGAAAAATACGGTATTCCTCTTGCGATAACTGTTGGGGATGCTCTACTTAGCGAGGCATTCAATATACTATCTACACTGCCGGAATTCAGGATGGAGCATCATGGGATAGATGTGGTCAAGGAGCTGATCGTTTCGATTGCTATTGCTGCAAAAGACCTCTACTTTGGAGAGGCCCTTGACCTGTCATTTATGAATCGATTCGATGTCACGATAGATGAATATATGGTGATGATAGAAAAGAAGACAGCTGCATTGCACTGGCTAGCCGCAAGAGGTGGTGCAATACTTGGGGGAGGGAATGCAAAGGAGATAGAAGAACTCTCAAAATTTGGTAGAGATTTCGGGGTAATGTTCCAGATAAAGGACGATCTTTTGGGTATCGTTGGAAAAGAGGAATTGCTTGGAAAGACTGTTGGGATAGATATAAAAGGAAGGAAGAGGACGTTATACATAGTTCATGCATTGCAGAATGCACAAGATGAGTACAGAGAGGTCTTAAAGCATCTATTGATGGGAGATCCCAGACCAGGAGACGTCAAGATGGCAAAGATTATCTTAGATCATACAGGATCGATCAGATACTGTGAGAATAAGTTAGAGGAGATAAAAAGAAGGGCAAAGTCCCATCTGAAGATTCTTCCAGAATCTGACGCTAAGGATGTTCTCCTGGAGATGGCGGATTGGTCTGTAACAAGGGAAAAGTGATTGAGATGCAGATAGAAGGAGAATGTGTATTGTGCGGGGCTTGTGTCGGGGTCTGTCCTGTGGATAACTTGACAATCGTTGGAGGGGAATTAAAAATCGGAGAGGGATGCATCGGTTGTGGCTCATGTGAGAAGATCTGTCCGGTCGAGGCGATAAGTGGGAGGCTTTCACGATCTAAAAACTTTTCCCGAGGAGATATCCACATAAAATACTTATTATACAGAAAAAACAGACGATGACATAGAGGGGTATATCTTCAAGTAACATATCTGAGATGCCAAATGCGATGAGCATCGACCCGAATATCACCCTTATAACCCTACCGACCTGGGGAATGTTATATCCACCATAATATATCATAGAGGCAATGGCATCGGCACAGAAGAAAGTTCCAAAGAATATCAGGATCAAAGACATTTTGAGCATTTACCAGCATCCCTTGTTCCATGATGGAGAAGTTAATCTCAGTTCTTCGATGATGCGGGGAAGTATGTCCAGAACGTACTTGATATCTTTTTTGTTGTTTTCTCTTCCGATTGTCAATCTGATCGATGATCGTGCCTCCTCCATATCTAATCCGATCGCTAATAGAACATGAGAAGCATCAGGATTTCCAGAGGAGCATGCCGAAGCCACAGACGCAGATATACCATGCTTGTCCAGGGCTTTGACCAAAGATTCACCCAAAACACCGGAAAATCTAAAATTAACATTATTTGGAAGCCTCTTTCTCGGATGCCCATTTAGATAAGATTCAGGTATGTTCTTAGATATTCCATCTATCAATATGTCTCTCATTTTCTCCAGCATTTTTGTATCCTTTTTCATCCTCATTTTTGCAATCTCACACGCTTTTCCAAGACCGACAATCCCAGGGACGTTCTCTGTCCCACTTCTGATTCCTTTTTCATGCCCTCCACCGAAGATAATCGGATCAAGATCTGTTCCTTCTCTTATGTAAATTGCTCCTACTCCCTTCGGCCCGTATATCTTATGTGAGGATATAGACAACATATCTATATTCGTATCCTCCACATCGATAGGAATCTTCCCAAAGGATTGGACTGCGTCTGTGTGAAATGGAATATTTTTATTAGACGCTATCTCTCCGATTTCTCTGATATCCTCAATAGTACCTATCTCATTGTTAGCATGCATCACCGTTATTAAGATAGTATCTTTAGTGATGCTATTCTCTATCTCAGATGGATCTATCATCCCGTATTTATCGACACCCAAACGAATTATCTCAAATCCCTCTCTTTCAAGATATCTGCATGGTTCAAGAACAGAGGGATGCTCAATAGAGCTCGTTATTATCCTCCCTTTCCTCTTCTTTCTTGCCGTCCCAATTATGGCCAAATTATTCGATTCCGTTCCTCCACTCGTAAAAAATATTTCTTCCTCCTTTGCACCGATCAGAGATGAGACTTTTCTTCGAGCATCCTCTACCGCATCCCTCCCCTCTCTTCCATGTGTATGCAGAGAAGAAGCACTCCCATATCTCTCACTGAAATATGGAAGCATCGCCTGAAGTACCTCTGGATCGACAGGTGTCGTTGCAGAATGATCCATATATACCCTTTGCATTTTGATCCTCCATTAAGAGCATACGTAATTCAAATAAATATCAAGTTTCAATGAATTGAACAACATCAACTTATAATATAAAACTTTATTTATTAATATAACAATCGATAAGAGAAAGAATACTTTTTATAACAAGAGGGTTATTCAATAGATGAGCAGAAAAAAGATGAAGATAGTGATCTCGATAGGCGGATCGATACTCATCAACGATCTATCATCAGAAAGGATAAAAAGATATACAGACGTTATATACGAGATCTCTAAAGATAACAAGGTATTCATAGTCGTTGGCGGAGGACACATAGCAAGAAGATACATAAAAGTGGCAAAAGATCTCGGATTAAACAATTCTGAAGCTGATTATATAGGGATCGACCTGACAAGAATAAACGCCAAACTTTTAATCTCCGCCTTACCAGAAGAAAGCGTATATAACGATGTTGCTCTCAATTTCAAAGATGCAAAAAATTTTTCAACGTTCAAAGATATAGTCGTCATGGGAGGTACAGAACCGGGGCATACGACCGATGCTGTGGGTGCAATCCTTGCCGAATACGTCTCTGCTGATATGTTTATAAATGCAACATCGGTAGATGGAGTCTATGATAAAGACCCTAATAGATACAAGGATGCAAAAAAGATCGATTCTTTGACTACAAACGATCTGATGAGGATAATAGGAGAGGCAAAGATGGATGCCGGGTTGAACATGATACTCGATATACTTGCTATAAAAGTGATAGAACGATCCAATATAAAGACGTACATCATAGATGGAAGAGATCCTAAAAATATATTGAGAGCCGTAAATGGAGAAGAGATAGGAACAAGAATATGCTTATAAAAAGGTTTATGACAAATCAAAGATTTGAGGAGGTTTTATGACAATATGACAAATCGAAGAGGACCGATATTTTATCCGTTTCCATTAATCTTGATACTTCTATTGATTATACTCCTAATTTTCGCCCCGATATTGATCTATCTCTTCTTTTTTACAGCATTGAGCATCGGAACGGCACTAGACATTGGCTTGGTAGAGTTGTTCTTATTATTTATGGCAATAACGATAGGTAGCGCGATAAACATCCCTTTAAAAGAGTATAACAATCCAGAAAATTATTATTTAGAGCGAGAAGTATCTTTTTTTGGTGTCAGGTTTAAAATACCGGCTGTAAACCAGAAGACAGTCGTATGCATGAATCTTGGCGGTGCTGTTATACCTGCAGGAGTATCTCTCTACTTTATAATCTCTTCCTTGATGAATTATCCCAATATTCGATTAGAATTTATAACGACTTTATTGATAACGTTACTGGTTGTTACCGTAGTATCTAACAGATTTGCAAAGATCGTAGATATAGGCATAACACTGCCGATCTTTCTTCCACCGACCGTTACCGTCTTAACAGCCTTGGTTTTATCTTATATATTAAATTGCCCATTAGATCTTTTAGGAAGAATATCTTTCAGTTCTGGGGTTTTAGGCGTATTAATAGGGGCGGATATCCTTAATTTAAAAAAGGTCCGAAAGATAGGAGCACCGATGATCAGTATAGGTGGTGCAGGATCTTTTGACGGAATTTTTATAACCGGTGTGATATCAGCGATCGTATCCGTCTTGTTTATGATTTAAAAATTAGCCTTTAATGGATCTTCTTTCATTATCTCTCTCAATATAGACGTTGCATAGCTTCCTTTATCCAACAAAAAGTTTAGTGATAGAGCATCATCTATTTTACTGGAAGTTATATGAGCTTTTATAGATATAGGACGCCTTATCCCTTTTGAAGATAATTCTGGCAATTCTTTTATCTTAAACGATCTTATCAAATCTTCTCCTTTAATTTCTTCCGACTCCTCTATCACTTTAAGTTCGAAATCGTTCAGAACGCTATTATACCCTATTAATGGAGCAGTAATGCTTGATCTTCCTTTATCTATCAAATTTTCGTATAATTTTACTTTATTCAGATTAACTTTGTCTATGCCACCATTTTTGAAATATACATAATCTCCTTCTATAACCCTGTTAAATATCCCTTCTTCTATACGCTTGCTCACGATCTTGTTGAACAAATAAGACTGGTATGCATGTATAAACATCATCCGTACGCCTAACTGTATATCTCTCAACGCACCTATATAATCTTCAGGATATCTTACAAGATGGTTTGCCAGTGCTCTTTCGTATCGCAGATGATGTGGAAAATATCTCAAGGCATTCTTAAAATCTTCTTCTTTTGCGTATCTTCTTGCATATCTTGTATCTTCCGGTTCGTAATTGTTTTCATAAGATAAATAAGTCAGTACTGCTCCTTTAAAATCTCTTTTAAGTATTTTTTCTCCAATTTTATGAGAGATCGGGCGTATCGTACCGAACCTCTGCATACCAAAAAAATTTGGAAAACCACCTTTATCGTCTACCTCTCTTTCGATCTCTGCTACTGTATCACATATATCCGATTCGTGGTTAATATCTCTTATCGTTATCTTGAATCGATTCGCAATATGGTTACCTAACTTTACCGGGCTGGTTGAATAACCGACAAATTTTATATCCGCATCTTTTATCTTGATTTTTTCTATACTCTCTTTTGTAACATCACAACTCATAAGTTGTATGGATAACGCATTCTTATCCTTAGTCCCAGAAAAGCCTATTCTCTTTTTACTTATTCCTAATCGGCGTGCGATCTCTCTCACCAACGTATGAGTATCCCAGTTTAACTTTTTTACTAAAATTATAGAATAAATCTTGTTTATTCTGTTTGATACAATCTTTAAAATCTTCTCTGGATCGTATATCTCCTCGACTACAAAATCGTTAGGTACGGTCTTTATCCTACCACCGATACCTTTCGTATCCGTTAGATAATAGTCTATACCGACCTCTTTCTCTATACTGTATGGTGTTGGGATCATAGCATCCTTAAATGACCAGTAACTTTATCTATAATAGAGGATCTACTTGGTCCTATGCCTAAAGCTGTAATCGTGCCTGGTGGAATCTCTGTCAATCCTGCATCTTGTATAAGGGAACAAGGTAGTTTGTATCCTTCAGCAATCTCTTTAAGATTCAATAGCTCTTCTATCGATGACACTTTAAGGACTATCTTTTTCTGTCCACTTTTAATCCATTGCCGTCTTACTGTAAACTTAGCTTTTAGAAAAGAGGAGACTGCAGCATGTGCAACCTGTACTGCAATTTTTCCTTTTGATAATTTTAAATCCGTTCTGATTATTATAGTCTGTTTATATTCCATTTAACAAAGAACAATGAACTAAGCTCTTCTTTCTTTAGACTTCTTTCTCAGTTTATCGTATCCACACTTTCTGCATCGTTTTGCTTTTAGTGGATTATTTGCATTGCATCTCATACAAATTTTTTTATTGAATAGCCTCGCATCTGCTTCAGGAAACCGTACCATTTATTTTCTTCCCTCCTGTTAAAGTTGATTGTTTATATTACATTCTGTATAAAAACATTTTGATCTTCACAAAGTTTTATTGGCATATTAAGATTTGCTTATTATACGTAAGATTATAAAATTTTATAAATATTAAAAATAATCTAAACCCAAAATATTTGAGAGATCCCAATTAGAGAGTAGTTTTAATAGTTTTTATATACAAAAAATATATAATAATTGAGATTATTATCTTGATTAAGATTATATGAGACTTATGAAAAAGAAACAAGGTTTTGTGATAATTGGGATAACAGGATTGCCTGCATCAGGAAAGACAGAGGTAGCCAACTTTATTAAAGAGATGGGTATTCCATCTATAAATATGGGTGATGTTATAAGAAAAGAGTTTCAGAAGATGGACGATTTAGAAAATATTACGAATCAAAGGGTTTGTGATATTGGAAAATATGCCGATTATTTAAGGAAAAAAGAGGGAATGAATACCATTGCTAAAAGATGTATTCCTGAGATCGAAAAAATAATCGACGAGAAGGGAGATAACCTAAGATATATATTGATCGAAGGTATCAGAAATATAGAAGAGGTGGAATTATTCCGGTCTCTGACGGATAAGTTCGTGTTGATTAACGTAACCGCAGACAAGAATACACGATTCGAACGCATCTTGAAGAGAGGAAGAGAAGATGCATCCGAAGATTTGGATGAGAGAGACCGGCGTGAGATAGGATGGGGCTTAGAAAAAGTTATGAAAGATGCAGATATTGTAATAATAAACGATTCTTCTTTAACCGATTTGAAATATAAAGTAAAAGAGATATCACAAATCTTCGATTTGTGAGCTACGAATCTTTGATTCGTAATATTTAACCTTATTATTTGATTTAAAAACTATATCTTTATATCATAAGAACGTTATATTAATGGATTATTCTTTGTTGGTGATTATATGAATCAAAGAGTAAAAATCATTTCTAATCCAACAGATCTCGTTCCAATATTGTATATATTCAATTCTGCTCTACATAGATCAGTCTATAATGAGCTTTTGAGAGGATGGAAGACTGAAAAAGAGTTGGAAGAGATAATAAGGATGGATATAAATAAGAGTATAGAGTTACTCAAGGCGGGACATCTGATATCAGGTCGATGGAGAACACCTGAAAGAGGAGAAAAGCCTGAAATGGAATATACAGCAATATACTCTAAAATAAAAGCTGATTTTCAATCAAATTTCAGTGATCTAGCCGAGATTATAGATATAGCGATTATGGATGATGAGACGTTTGAAGAGTATGAAACAAAGGTAATAAAAAAGATAAGTAAGAATAAAAAATCGGTCAATGAGATCTGTAGAGAACTGGATTATCCATTATATTTTCTAAAAGGTTTGTTGAAAAGATCATTGTTGTTAGATTTGAGAGGACAAGACGTGGTGATGATAAAAAATGCCTATATTGCTGAAAAATAAAAAAAATAGTACTAAATTTCAAATCTTGGTCGAAATAGCTGCCAATCAACCAAACGTAAGACAGAAAGACATATCTGAAAGATTAGAGATAACACCCCAGGCGGTCTCTGAGTATATCAAAGAGATGGTAAGAGAGGGGTTGGTCTATTCTCCATCTAAAGGAAAATACAAGATAACAAAAGAAGGAACGGATTATATAATATCCAGTTTAAACGATTTTAAAGCATATACGAAAGAGATACTAGATAACATAGTCAAAACCATCGCTATATCTCCAGCAATTGCTTCGTACGATATCAAAAAAGGAGATAAAGTAGGGTTATATATGAAAAAAGGGATGCTCTATGCAGGAAGGGATGTAGATGGTGGAGCTACGGGGGTGGCTGTCTGTTATGCTTTAAATGGAGAAGATGTTGGAATAAGCGAGATAAAAGGTATAATTAAGATGGATATTAAAGAGGTAACCATACTCCAGGTGCCAAGCATCAAAGATGGTGGAAGCCGAAGAGTAGATTACAAAAAATTGGAGAATTTTGTGAAAGATAAAGATTTTATCTCTGCTTACGATTTAGAATCTTACGTATCTCTAAAAAAGATCAATGCTAACATAAACTCTTTTTTTGGGTCGATTGCATCTGTATGCGATGCAGCAGAACATGGATTAGAAACCTTGTTTGTATGTACGAACGATAATATTATAAACATAATAAACGAATTAAATAAAAGAAACTTGAAATATAAAGTAGAGTGTGTGATCTATGAAGGAAAGGACATTTAGAAAGATGGTAGAGTCTCTAAATAGTCACATTCCGGAAGAAAGAAAGACTTTATCATCTCTTTTGTCAGAGAATCGACCGATGGTGCGAGGAAAAGATGGATCGATACATGTATTTAAAAAGAAGGAACTTGATAAGATTGCGGAGATTCTGCCTAAAGAAGATTACGACCGATTATTCTTGCCGATTTATATAGAGATGAATTCGGATTATGGAAGAGGTGCTGGACGGGTTGTCGGCAAGATAAATTGTGATATTGTAAAAAGAATACTGGGAGAAGGATACTATTACGAAAAGGATGACGAGATTATATTATATGCCAACGATGTCGCTAATCTACGAAAAATGTTGCCTACAACAACACAGTATATATTCTCCGTATCTATCTAAAATAAAAGATTTGTCCATGTAAGATAAAAATGCCATACGAAGGTATGATTTTTAGACCGCCGAGCGAGGCAGAGAGTCTTATTATTCAAGCAACAGTGGGATGTTCTTGGAATAAGTGCACATTCTGTTCGATGTATCGTTATAAAGACTTCAGAATAAAAGAGTACGATGAGATAAAAGACGATATCGAGACAGCAAAAATGGTTTACGGTGATAAAATAAGACGAGTATTTCTTGCAGATGGAGACGCACTCGTCTTAGATACAGATTATCTTTTAAAGATAATAGATGACTTAAACAAAGCTTTTTCTAAGTTAGAACGTGTGAGTACGTATGCTACTCCTCATAACTTATTAGATAAGGATATTGATGATCTTAAAAAATTAAAAAAACATGGATTGGATCTGGTTTATCTTGGCGTAGAGACCGGGGATAACAATCTTTTGAGATCAATCGGTAAAGGAGTAACACGGGACGAGATGCTTGATGCAGGATTAAAGGCTAAAAAAGCTGGTATTAAACTATCTGTAACTATTATATTAGGTTTAGGCGGGAAAGAAGGTAGTAAAACACATGCAAAAGAGACTGCAAGATTATTGAGTGATATGGATCCGGATTATGTCGGTGCTTTAACTTTAATGATCACTCCTTCTACAGCTGGACGATTGACTCTTTTAAGTCCTATAGAGAGCATTTTGGAATGCAGAAGCATAATTGAAAATATGGAGGTCAGTGACTGTATCTTTAGAAGCAATCATGCATCTAATTATCTCCCACTAGGAGGAAGACTTCCTGAGGATAAAGATAAAATTATAAAGACCATCGACGATATCATTGAAAAAAATAAGACTTATCTATTGCGAAGCGAAGATATTCGAGCATTATAAGCCAGGAACTTGAAATATACAAAAAATATACAAGTGTTTATAAGTATAGTAGAGTTAAGATTTGAACAATCGAGAGGTGTTATATTGGAATTAAGAGATGATGATTTCTTATATTTAGTTGGAGAGGCGTTGGTTGGAGAAGGTGACGAAGTAGCTCATATCGATCTGATTATAGGAGACAAAAGGGGGGCTGTGGGAGATGCGTTTGCTAACGGATTAGTAAACCTTTCAAAGGGGCATACACCATTATTGTCCGTTATAAGACCAAACTTGCCGCCAAAACCATCTACTTTAATCATACCGAAGGTTACTATCAGAGATATGAATGATGCGAACAAAATATTTGGTCCTGCTCAATCAGCCGTTGCAAAAGCCGTTGCGGATTGTGTAGAAGAGGGGGTTATCCCGAAGAAAGATGTAGAACGGATAGTTATCATAGCAAGCGTATTCATCCATCCTAATGCGAAAGATTATGAGAAGATTTATAGATATAACTACGGTGCAACCAAACTTGCAATAAACAGGGCTCTCTCATCGTTTCCTGATATCGATACCGTTTTATACGAGAAAGATCGGTCTATAAATCCTATAATGGGATTTTCTGTACAGAGATTGTGGAATCCGCCCTATCTTCAGGTTGCTTTAGATTTGCCTGAACTACGTAGAATGCAAGAAGTGGTAGAACAGCTGCCGGACAGCGATCATATTATTATCGAGATAGGAACTCCTTTAATCAAGAGATACGGTATAGATGTTATAGATAAGATACGAGAGAAAAAACCGGGTCTATTTATAGTTGCAGATTTGAAGACATTGGATACGGGAAATCTTGAAGCAAGAATCGTAGCAGATGCATCAGGGGATGCTATAGTAATTTCAGGGCTTGCACCGATTAAAACAATAGAAAAAGCTATTTATGAAGCAAAAAAGACTGGTATTTATTCTGTTATAGATATGTTGAATGTAAAAGACCCTATAAGTGTTTTATCCAGTTTATCAATAAAACCAAATGTTGTCGAGATTCATAGGGCGATAGATAACGAATCAATTGAGAAAGAAGATTGGATTATCGTGAAAGAGATTAAAAGCAAGTTCAAAAATATATTGGTGGGAGTTGCAGGCGGTCTCAGACCTGAGAATGTTCAAAAGGCACTTGATAGTGGTGCAGATATACTTATCGTGGGGCGAGGAATCACAGCGTCTAAAGATGTTGAGGGTGAGACAAGAAAGTTTTTAAAACATTTAAATACGGAAGAGATCGATCAATACAGAGTCAAAACAGATTTTTAGACTTTTAAACTATCGAAGAGATTTATCTTTTTTAACTTTTTGTTCTCTATCTTTATTGCTTTAGGTGCAAAAAGAGGTGTTTCATCGTCTGTTAAAACGTTTATCGTCTCTTTAATCTGGATCGATTCTAAAATCCTTCTATCATCTGGGGTATGTGATATATCTTCAAATCTTGATAAATTCAAATCTTTGTATTTATATCCGTCTGGGAGAATCACGGTAACTACCTTTCCTGTTATAAATGGTATTCCTAGCTCTGATGATACCTCTGATAAAAATTCCTCTTTTTCTCCGTTACTTATAATAACATCGCATCCTTTTAAGGTGCTCTTCATGCATCGTTTATCATCGATAAGAGTTATTCTTCTTATATTTTTAAATCCTATATCGGATAATAAATCTTCTAAATTAGAATTAAACGTTGCTATTATACATTTAGAGATAATATCATCATATTTGTGCATATTCTTAAATGAACCGTTATAATCATTTAAAATCTTTTTCTTTTTTATTAATCTGCCTGATTATATTTATAACAAAAAATAGAAACAAGCGTTATGTTTAAAAATATAATGGTAATGGGAGCAGGAGCAATAGGCTGTTTGTTTGGTGGTTTGATCTCCAAAGCAGGATATAAAGTAATCTTGATAGGAAAAGATTGGCAGATTGAGAAAATAAAAAATAATGGGTTGCACATTCATAACGCAGACGAATTTTACGCATATCCTGAAGTATATACCGAACCTGTAGAGTCGGATTTAATATTAATGACGGTAAAAGCGTACGATACAGAGAAATCAGCAAAATCTCTTTTGATTAAGGAAGATAGCGTGGTTTTAAGCCTACAAAATGGAATAAGGAACGAAGAGATAATTGCCAGAATAATTGGGGCTAATCATGTGGTGGGTGGTGTAACATCTCAAGCTGCCTTACTTGTAAAGGCTGGAGAAATAAGACATACAGGATACGGGGAAACCATCATAGGCGAGATGGATGGGAGGGTTACGAAACGGATAAAGGAGATCAAGAGTATATTTGATAATTCAAAGATTGAGACGACTTTAACCTCTAATATAAAAAAAGAATTATGGAACAAACTTATAATTAATGCAGGTATAAATGCGATTGGTGCTATAACAGGACTGGAAAATGGTTATATTTATAAAATAACAAATTTAAGAGATATAAGCAGAAAAGTAGTTAGAGAGGCGATAAACGTTGCAAATAAGGTTGGTATTAACGTTGATGTGAATGAAGATAAGGTATTGATGATTGCAAAACGGACTGAAAAGAACAGATCATCTATGTTACAAGATATAGATAGAGGTAAAAAGACTGAGATAGACGAGATAAATGGGGAGATTGTACGGATTGGTAGAAGTTATATGCTGAATTGCGATGTTAATGAGACTCTATACAACCTGATTAAGGCTAAAGAGATATACAAAGAATAAATTATCTGATATTAGAGATGAGGATTTGCCAAAGACGCCAACGGAGAAGATGTTTAATTAAGTTCTATTTTAAGTTTAATTAAGTTATTAAAGATATATTTAAATATTATAGGAATTAAATATTATTTTAAATAATAAACGATTAAAAATGAGGTGTAAAAAGATGGATTTCAAATTTGGCGAGAAAGAAGAGGCGTTGAGAGAGGAGATTCGTGAGTTTGCAAGAGAGGAGCTTCCGCCGGGATGGCTTACGGTCATGTTAGAGGAGGAAAGCCGCGACGAAGATTGGGCGTTTGCCATGTCTATATCCAAGAAACTTTCCGAGAGAGGATGGCTCACGATGTCTTGGCCCGAGGAATACGGTGGCAAGGGAGCTTCGCTGTGGGAACAACTGGTATATCTGGAAGAATCTGGGTACTGGGGAATACCAGGCACGATGATGGGTATAAGTGGGGTGGCATGGGTAGGTCCCTCCCTCATGATGTATGGTAGCGAGGAGCAGAAGGAGAAATATCTCCCGTTAATCGCCTCTGGAGAGCCAGACGGTGTTTGGTGCACAGGATATAGTGAACCCAATGCTGGCTCCGATTTTGCCAATATTCAGACCCGGGCTGTGAGGGAGGAAGACGAATATGTTATCAACGGGCAGAAAACGTGGACCAGTGCTGCCCACAGGGCAAGATGGTGCTGGCTTGCGGCTGTAACCAATCCAAATGCCCCCAAAAAGCATCAGCGGATCAGTGTTCTTATCGTGGATATGAAGAGCAAGGGCGTTACAGTCAATCCTCTGGTGAACTATGCGGGATACCACATCTTCAACGAGGTCTTCTTCGATGATGTAAGGGTTCCAGAATCCAGCTTGGTCGGTGAGGAGAATAGAGGGTGGTATCAGTTGATGACCTCTCTGGCATACGAGCGGGGCAGTCTCGGTCCCTCAGGCTATGGGTACAACAAGAGGATACTGGACGAGCTGGTTAGATATGCCAAGGAGACCAATCTCTTCCAAAAGCACGAGATCCGCTGTAAATTGGCTGATATGGCTATTGAAGTTGAGATGCAAAGGATGCTTGTCAGCCAAACGACTTGGAAAATGAGCAAAGGAGAGATGCCCACTTACGAGCCATCGAGAGACAAAGTTTTCAATGACAAGGTGCAAGAGCGGCTGGCTATCACCGGAACAGAGATCCTGGGAGCGTACTCTCAAATAGATCCATTACATCGGGATTCCAGATGGTCCAAGCTTAGAGGTTGCGTGGAGAGTTTATATTGGCTCTTTCCTGGCATATCGATTTCGGCTGGGACGGATGAGATCGAGAAGAACATCATCGGTCAATTTGGGTTGGGGTTACCCAAATCGTATTAGGAGGATAAAAAATGGACTTCGATCTTTCAGGGGATCAAAAGATACTCCAAACATCGGTTAGGGAATTTCTGAATAAGGAGTGTTCCAAAGATAAGGTAAGAGAGTTGGAGGAAGATGAAAGAGGATACGACATAGAGATGTGGAAAAAGATGGCGGAGCTGGAGTGGATGGGTGTCGTATTTCCTGAAGAGTATGGTGGAACAGAAGGGGACTTCATCGACTTAATGATCTTGGTAGAAGAGATGGGAAGATACATTCTCCCCTCCCCCTTCTTCTCCACCATTCTTTCTTCTCTCTCCATCCTGGAATATGGTGATGAGGGACAGAAGGAAAAATTTCTTCCCAAGATAGCCAAGGGGGAGGAGATTTGGACCCTCGCCTTGATGGAGTCATCGGTTACCTATGAAGCATCAGGCATAAAACTTCGCGCCATTCCAGAAAAGGAGGAGTACATTCTCGAAGGAACCAAGCTCTTCGTTCCATACGCTCACGTGGCAGATCGCCTCTTGGTTGTTGCCCGAACAAGCGAGGAAAAAAACCCAAAAGATGGAATCACAGTCTTTATTGTGGATGTTGCAAAGACCAAAGGCTTGGAGGTGGAGGTTATCCCTACTGCGGCACATGACAAGCAATGTGAGGTAAGATTTGATCATGTAAAGGTTTCCAAAGACAATGTCTTGGGAGATGTGGGCAGAGGATGGGATGTGGTGAACTTTATCATCCAAAGGGGAGCGGTCTTAAAATGCGCCGAGATGGTTGGAGGGGCTCAAGCCGTACTAGAAATGGCCAACGATTATGCCAAGGAGAGGGTCCAGTTTGATCGCCCTATTGGTTCATTCCAGGCAATTCAGCATAAATTGGCCGATATGTTTACTGAGATTGAAGGACTGCGATATCTCGTCTATGAGGCGGCATGGATGATAAATGTTGGTTCTCCATCCGATTTACTGATATCTATGGGCAAGGCAAAAGCGAATGAAGTTTATCAGCGAACTTGCATTGAGGGTATCAGAATTCACGGGGCAATTGGATTCACGAGGGAAGAAGATGTTGGGCTCTATTATCTGCGCACAAAGGCAGCGGAGTTTGCTTTTGGGGATACCGACTCTCACAGGAAGCAGATAGCCATCGAATTGGAGCGTTCTTAGACTCCGCACGAGATCTCTAACAGCTACAAAAAAGATTATCAGGAATGGTATAACACTAAAGCATCTTTATATACTATGCTCAAGAAGAAAAAATTCGGGATAGCATGATGAAAGAATATCTGAGATCTACTTATTTTATGGATTGCGACTCTCTTCTTATTAAAGACAAAGCCAAAGAGCTTGTTAGAAGCACCGACCATGAATTAGATAAAGCAAGAGAAGTTTTTTATTTTGTGCGAGACGAGATAAAATATGACCCCTATCTATACTCATCCGATGCGGAAGACTTCATAGCAAGCAAGATCTTGAATCGTGGGGAAGGATACTGCGTACAGAAAGCAGTTTTGTTGAGCACTTTGGCAAGGGCTGTAGGCATTCCCTCCAGATTGGGGTTTGCCACCATCAGAAATCATCTCGCACCAAAGGAACTTGTTAAATTTTTGGGTACCAATCTCTTAGTTCATGGGTATAGTGAACTTTTTATCGAAGGGAGATGGATCAAGGCAACTCCTACATTCGATCTTAAAATGTGCCAGAAGATTGATGTACCAGTGGTAGAATTTGATGGAAGAAAAGATGCAATCTTACCCAAATATAACAATAAAGGAGAACCTTATATAGAATATATCAAATATCACGGCTCTTATAGTGATCTCCCCCTAGATCGAATATTAAAGATTGAGATGGAGACTTATGGAAAATAAATTTGTATGGTATAGATTACGTCTATAAAGATGGGAAAAGAGCTAAATTTTGCTCAAATTGTAGCACAGAGATAAATCCAAAGCGAGATATGCAAATATTTGTTTATAGAGGGCTTTGTGAAACTCCTTGAATATTTCTCAATTTACAGGTTTTAGAATATCATCTATGCACAGCCTCCTCTCACTTTATCAACTTAAAGCTTTCTCCAATACTCTATATCTCCTATTGAACCTATAATCATTTTATCTAGACTTTAAATGTAATATCACCAAATACACGATTTAGTCTATCTTCCATCTTAAAGACATATTTTGGTGGATTTGCTCAAAAGTCGAAGTTTTGTAACATCCAAAAATCAAGATTTTAAGACTTTCAAGATAATTAAGCAATAATCTTTTAAATTGAATTTTAAAAGGTATACGGAAGCGATGAAATGAAAGAATTAACAAACCTTATAACAATTAATACGAGCTATTCAAAAGAAAAAGCGGTAGAGATTCTTAAAAAGAATGATTATGACTGTATTTTTCTGGATTTAGCAAGAAATCAGGAGGATTTTATGAGAGCAATAGCGGAAGGAGCCGATTATGAGTTTGTTATAGAGAAGATGAATGAGCTTGGTCTGGTGAAGGAGCCTGAAGATGCACAGGATTACAAAGCAGCTAAACCATTATTTGAAATCTTACCATCGTTGAAAGCTAATTATAATACAACTATATACTGTTATAAAAAAGATTCATCTCTTTTTCTTTCCAGAGATATCGCCCTAAGGATATTATTATTATTAACAGTAAGAGGTAGGATAGGCGTGATAAAGACGGATGAATGAAAGGATCTCCTGCGAGACGATATTTATTACGAGATAGAATCAGCAAGAAATGATACGGAATATATAGCCAGTAGAGCAGGAAAGAGAAATATATGTATAAATGCATCAGAAGATCTCTTAACCGCTCTCTCTATATTGGGCTTTTAAACAAGAGAGATCATAGTTGATGAGCCATGCACGCCGTTAAATATATTAAAGAGGAAAATAAAACAAGAAATCTTTTATAAAAAATTCTTGAAGGATGAAGAGGTGAGAACATTAATAGAAGAACATTTAAAATTTGTGGGTATGATTATGGAGTTGGGATACGAAGATGCATATAAAAAGATTGCGAATTGTTAAGTAAAGTCTCCAATGAACATTAGTATAGTTGGATATGTCTACAAGAGACACCTCTGTGAGATCTTTCAAAGTGTTTTAGCCGGTTTGAATGACTTGGAGAGCAGATTTTACCAGGTTTATACCGTGTAAGCACCGAGACAAAGCTTAAAACAGATTTTATAGGTCTGTCAATTTCTCTCTCGAGCACAATATCGATTGTTTTACTGCGCGGAAACATACTCTATAGTCCCCCCTCCCTGAAGGCTTACTTTCATCAATATGTTATTTTCATTGTACCATGCGATATGCTTTATTTCGAACTCGTAATTCGGTATTTTGCTCGCAATATCAATCTGAACTCTGCGGCACATATAACTCTTATTGTCGGCGTATATTTCTTCCTTGCCTTTGCCTGTTATTTCCATATCTAAAAGACCTATATACAGAGAAGGTCCCCACAAATATTTGCATTTTAAAGGGGTAGTGGAGAGATCATCCAGCAATCCGCTAATCACAATATAGAGATTAATATCATCTATCACTACTTCCTTTTCCGTCTTTAATGTTTTTATCATTGAAAGGTCTTTATAGCGGGATGTGATTGTTAGCTCTTTGTTCAAAGGATCTATAGAAATCTCCATTACCGATGATCCCTCTGCCGCAGGAGTTGAACGATTCTGATAGAGGAGCTCTAAAGTGCTTTCATTTATGTAGCTGTAACAGGTTTTTTCTTCTCCTGATGAATAGACCTCCTTATACTCTATTCTGTAGCATGGTTGGTCCCTATATGTGGATTTTTTGATAGAATATGTCAGAAGGGCCAGCTGTTTACCATCATTGTCAACAAGTCTGTAAGTGTAAGATTTACCATCTTTCAGCATACCACTATCCGAAGTAACTTGGTTTACCCTGATAACCTCGCCGGAGGCGGTAACGTAATGCTTTGCTTCTACTGGATAAAGAACCATGCCAAGAAAGAGGAACACCAATAATAGTGGGATAATGATTGATCGCTTCATATATCACCACACTTTAAGGTTTTTTAGCATACCCTCTAATGTTCTATCCATAATTTTTCCTAATTCCTTTATTGTCCTTTTATCCTATTGTCTTGTTCATATTTATATCTACCTCTCGGGAGTAGAATAATTTTTTTAAAATGGTATGGTACTGTTCCCATTGCAGTAAACACTTTCACATAACCATATTTTTCTAAGATGTCAACTGCATCATTTATTTCTTCGGGAGTTAAACCTTTTAACTTTTGCAATTCAGGTCCTTCGGTATAGTAGTCAGGTGGCTGATTGACAAGAACAGAAAGGATATTTTCAGCATTTTCTTTAACTAACATAATCATTTCACCTCATTTCATTTAATAAAACATTCCACATATAAAAAGATAGCAAGACGATATGCAGGATAAAAATTATATCGACTATGGTTAGAAAGTGTTTAAGAGACCTCTATTGATGTGTACAGATAGAGATTTAACAAAAGGATTTTTGTTAAATCTAAAATTCATGTCGAAGACTATCTCTTCGGGATCTCTCGAACATATTGTTGAAAGAGGCTCTATTCATGGTATCGATTGAGAGATACTTAACAACGCTTACGGCCTGCAGTTATTACGAATAACGAAATATTTCTTCTGTTAAATCCTTATTTTAAAAAAGAGGCAAAAATCTCTCTAATTATTAAAGGAGAGAAAAAATAGGAAAAGAGGAAAAAAGAATATATCTCTAAAGAGTAAAAAAAGAGAGTAGATTAAAGTCTCAGCGATCTGTAGATAAATAAATTTAATTAAATATAAGGTGATACATAAAGCTTATGGTTAAGAGGGAAACATGGAGTAGCAAGGCTGGTTACGTCTTCACAGCGGTGGGTTGTGCTGCTGGGCTTGGGAATATGTGGCGATTTCCATATCTTACATTTAAATATGGTGGCGGAGCATTTTTCATACCTTATTTGATTTCGGCTCTTCTCATAGCAATACCCCTGCTCTATCTTTTGCTGAGTATCGGACACATGGGCAAAAGTAGCCCACCAAGGGCTTTTCGCAGTATTGTAGGAAAAAAAGCTGAATGGGCTGGTTGGATTCAGGAACTCTGTATTCTTATACTCAACTCTTATTATGTTGTGATAACTGCGTGGGCCATCTGTTATATTGCGTTTTCTAGTTATCTTCCATGGGGGGAAGGAGCAGAGGCCGTTTCTGGCGTGAATAACTTTTTTTATAATGAATTTATCGGGTTATCAGAAAGTATTGAGATTGCTGGAGGTTTTTCTATACCCGTGGTAGTTGCTACAATTTTAGTGTGGTTTTTTATATATCTTATATGTTCTAAAGGTATAAAAAGGATAGAAAAAGTTTCAGTATATTTTGTTTTTCTAGCATGGATCTTATTAATAATATTTTCAATCAGAGGTGCGATGTTGCCCGGTGGTATTGACATTGGTTTAAGAAGCTATCTTACTCCAGATTTTTCGGCGATGCTCGATCCAGAAGTATGGGCATCAGCTGCTAGCCAAGCAGCATTCTCTTTGGCACTGGGTGGGGGAATGGCTGCCTACGCCAGTTATTTGCCAGAAAAAGCGGACGTAAATAAGTATAGTTTAATAATAGGCTTTTTAAATATGTTTACATCGATTCTTGCAGGCTTTGCAGTATTTAGCAGCGCAGGTTTTTTGGCGTATTCACTTGGGGTAGAAGTTTCAGAGGTGACTCTCTCTGGCATACCTTTGCTTTTTATAACGCTTCCAACAGCTATTTCAATGATGCCTGCGATGTCGCAAGTTTTTGGCATATTGTGCTTCACAAGTATCTTTATGCTTGCCTTTACCTCTGCCTATGGGATAGCGGGAGCCTTTATCACCACTCTGATAGACAACTTCAAAATTTCAAGAAAAAAAGCCACAGCACTAACAATTCTTATACCAATGACTCTCAGCATATTCGTCTTTGCCCGAGGCTTTGGTATGCACTGGCTGGATATGGTGGATAGGGGAGTATGCTACTATGGGGTGATGATAGGAGGTTTGGTAATGTGCATAATCTTTGGTTGGGTGTATGACCCCAGCAAACTACGAGAACACACAAACAGGATTTCTACGATACATTTTGGTAGGTGGCTAGATATAATTATCAAGTTTGTGATCCCAATCGTAATAACATTCGAGATTGTATGGGGGCTTTTTGTCTCAGGAGACATCTATGGTTATGCTGGTTATCCCTTCTGGGCATCGGCTTTAGGTTTATGGGGCTTAATTGGTATAGTTCTTATATTCTCATTTGTACTTCCAAAAATAACCAAATAAAGAAAATACAAAATGTTCTTGGTTGGAGTACGAATAATTATAGTTGAAATATGACAAATCTATTACCTGATATGCCAGATGACGATAGTAACCACAAAGCAGATGAGATGCAAAAATCTGATGTAAATCTATCCTTTTTGTATCTTTTTGTAGAATCATCTCTTTGTTGGAAAGAAATTGCCCTCTTTACCGTATAGCCTATTATAGACCTCTTCTACCAACATTCTCATATCACTTGTCAGATGGGTAGCACGGAAAAAGAATATGCATCCCTGTAGGTTGGCGGGATATTCGGGTCTTTCTCTACCAGTGCACCTAAATCTACTGCGTAGGCTGATATTGCGGTTGATTCTGATTCTACATCCGAGTGTAGTCTTACAACTTCTGTCCATGGTTTTATATCGCTCACTTTTTCACCTCCTTAATTTTGTCAATAACTTTTCATCAACCATTGCATAAAGCGGATGCCCGGGACTTAGAGAACAGCATCAACATGTGTATCTTTCTCCAGGTCTTCTTTATGAAAAGTAATCTTTTTATACTCTGATTCTGGTTTACCGTAGTGCCTTACAGATTCCAGTTGTTCGGAGCGGAAAGAGGTGGGAACATGGAGGATCCGTAACAGACCATCTGCTCTTTTCTCAACCTTTAATCCAGCTAGTTCTACTGAATTTCGGAAGTATTTCTCTACATATTCAGGTATAAGCCTTTTTTCTTCCGCCTCGAAATTCTTCTTCTGAAAACTGCCGAAATCCACATATGCACGAGCTAACGCAATTCCAATCATCTCTTCATATTTCTTTAGTTTCTCAGGATCAATCTCTTCAATAGTTTACAGATATTCCTCAAGCCGATGAGGATTATAGGCTGCTTCCCTTAGAATTTCTGCTAAATCTACATAATTGAATATGTAAACATCCCTTTTTTGTCCTATACGATGGATTCGACCCATTCTCTGCTCAAGGCGTGCAGGATTCCAAGGTATATCATAATAAATTATGAGATGACAAAATTGGAGATTTATCCCTTTACCAGCTGCCTCTGTGGCAACACAAATCTTCCTGAGCTTTTTTACTCTGATAGACATCCATAAGGCCGTTAATTCTACATGTAGAGAATCCCCAACCTTCAATTTGCTTTTTTATATAAGAGAGAGTATTCCTGTATTCTGTAAAAATCAGAAGTTTTCCTCTGCCATCTTTGAGTTCTGCAAATTTTGCTTTATCTAGACATTCTTTGAGAGCTTTCAATTTAGTATCCGTTGCCTGCTCATAAACAATCCTTGCCATCTCAACAAGATCTTTCAGGGATGCTATCTCTTCATCTATTGCTATATCCCTACGTCTTTCTAATAACTTGACTTTCTCTTTAGCTGATATACTCTCAAGTTCATCTAAAAAATCCTTCTGCTTTTGTAATCTTCTTTTAAGGCTTTCATAAATTGCATAAGTAGAACTTGCCAGACGTCTTTGGAATACCGTCCTAGTTAATGTGTCTGATTCGCCCAGTTCCCTGTATTGCTAAAAACCTGTTCAGATAATTTGTTATCACCTCGTAAAGTTCATATTCATCAATACTTAATTTAAATGGAACAGTTTTCGCACATTTTTTTGTAAATAACGGTCTACCATTTAAGTCACATAAATTTTATCCTTTTTTAGAGATGGACTCGCGGCATCATACCTTTCTTGAAAGGCGGTAAAGCACGGTGTTCCGCTTGGCCTTGGGTGAATACTAAGCGGCGCCCGGCAAAGAAGAATAACCGCTCCACGTTTGGGATCCGAAGTCGGCCACCACTAGACCGTTTGCTTTTTTTTGCCGCCTCGTAGCAGTTGGCGGCCACCTCTAGTATCGGAAGAATTGTCAGCCGTTCTAAAAGTCGCAGAAAACTTAAAAGAATGAATTTCTAATTTTTAAATAAAAAAAAGCGAGGTGAAAATCTGCAGTGGGAGACACTGTAAAAGAGTTATGTTGTTTAATAATGCAAGTTTAGTATATATAAATCTTTCGGTTCGTCAAAATGCGATAAGAACGATCGATCAATTTTTAAGACATATTATCAGACCCGAAAAAGAGTTGGAAGTCCGTTACATAAAAAATGGTCGTTCTCATAGCATACACTACGATTTAGAAGAGTGGGGATTCCACTCTAAAGATCCACGTGATGAAAGCGGTAGAATAGCAGAAGAGTTGGAGAGAGATTAAGCGGACAATAAACGTATATGTTGGTGTAAATGAGAGAGAACATGGAGGAAGAGACTCAGAGAGTGTCTTGTATATTAGGAATGTGTTCTTCGATCTCGACGCAAAAGATTACGAGGGAGATAAAGAAGAGACATTAAGAAACGCAAAGAGTCTTATCTCTATTTTTGAGAATGAGTTTGGGCATGTAGAATATGCCATCATCGATTCTGGTTATGGCTATCACGTCTACTTCCCATTCGGGAAAATCATATTTTTTTCCTTTTTACGGTCTGTTTATTGATTACAGAGTATAACCTGTAGTTTAACGCCTTTGCTAAACCATCCAATCCTGGTTGATTCTCTAATTTCAGGAGATTTTTAATAGAATACGCCTCAAACGGGGAGAATCGAGACCAACAAGAATCATTACACCTTTTTGCGTCGTTCATCCCTCTTTCAGCCTCTACTGTTTGAAACCAGACTCCATCGTTTGCCAACCAGTTTGTTCCTATAGACTTAATCAGAGAATCCAACTGCTCTTCATCTATCTTTAAAAGCGGTAGAGGTATGCCATCTTCGATATCAAAACCTAAAGTTCTTGCAAATCTATCTATAAATATTTTATAACTCTGAGAATAGACATCTTTTAATGCAGAATACGCTTTATTTTCTCCTAATTGATGTTCTATTTCTGTAAACCAAAAGACATGGTGAAATGCTATCCTGTGTAGATAATCAATTAGTAGCTGAGCTTTTTCTTTATTATTATCCATATATATCATTATATATACTTTACTATGATAAGAATAATTAATTAAATTGGCGGTTTAAAAATAAATGATATGATCTAAATCCAATATAAATAAATCAAGAGAAGTATAGAAAATGATAAATATGAATATAGCTTAAATATTCCTCTAAAATATGCAGAATCATACAAGAAGGGCTGCTTATCTATCGATCATCCTGCTGGGTATAGTAAGCTTGATGGGAGATATCGTCTATGAAGGAGGAAGATCGATAATACCATACTTTTTGGAGTTTTTAGGTGCATCTGCAGTATTGATAGGATTTGTTGGAGGATTAGGAGATTTTTTGGGATATGTTATCCGACCTCTGGCTGGTTATTGGGCTGATGTTTCCCAGAGATATTGGTTTTTTACATTTTTAGGATATTTTCTGATTATATCGATACCATTCTTGGCTTTTGTAATTTTTTTACCTAATAAGTGGCAGCTAGGTATGGCAATAAGTCTGATAATGATCGAAAGAGTTGGTAAAGCATTAAGAGCTCCCTCAAGAGATACTATTCTCTCAATAGTAAGCAAAGGCGTCGGTTCTGGAAAAGCATTCGGTATACATGAGACTTTGGATCAAATAGGCGCGATAATTGGACCGTTGATCATCGGATTGTTGGTATCCTCTGCTATCGATTTTACCAATATATTTGGAGTGTTGTTCATACCTTTCTTGATACTGTTGTTCGCTCTTGGGTATGCATATAGAAAGATTGAGAATCTACCTATTATGGAGGAAAGTAGGAAAAATGCAAGGAGGACAGGCATAAAAAGGGAAAGGTTGAACAAAAAATTTTACATATATTCTTTTGCAGTCTTCGTAAACAGTATGGGACTTATAAATATACTATTAGTAATCTCTGAAGCAGGACATATTCTACCTGAATACGTATGGTTTGGACCTATAATATATGTTGTAATCATGGGTGTAGATGCCTTGGCTGCTTATCCTTCTGGGTATTTTTATGATAAGATAGGAATAAAATTTTTGATAATTCCTTTTATTTTCACCGCATTAGCATCTATAATGGTTTTAATCAGCCATGATATATATACGATACTTATTGCATCAATGTTATTTGGCATCGTTCTTGGAATACAAGAATCGGTTTATAGGGCTGTAATTACAGACGTGGCACCGTTGGAATCGAGAGGTACGGCATACGGTATATTCAACACGATATATGGGTTGGGACTTCTTATCGGTGGTGTGATTTATGGATTCTTCATCGATCTTAGTATAAACATCATGATTGTATCATTATATGCAGTGATAACCCAATTTATTGCTATATATCTACTTTTAAGATGTATAAAAGATAGTAAGAACAAAATAAAGTAAAAATAGATGAATAATAAATAAAATACTAATTAAAGAATACACTAAGCTATCTATCAAAGAAAGGGTTTTTTCCTTTTATGGTAAGAGGAATTCCTAATGCGATATCTCCTTCTATCTGTCCTAATTGAAGCGCAGCAACTCCCACCCTATACATAATCCTGTTGTCTATATTGAACATGCTGGCAATTTTTACAGCAGAACCTATCGCAATACCCATATCTATCAGCTTGAATGCACAGATAGGACCATAAAAATCCTTTCCTTTTCGTCTATTATCTACTAAACCGTTACAATCTAGACCACACGCACCACAATCCAATCCAGCATATTTTGCCTCCTTTACTCCGATTAATATCACTACCAAAGCATCGTCCACACTTTTTGCATCCCGTATAAAATTCTTATCTCCGTTCTTGGATAATGATCTCATCTTATCGGAGAGTTTTTTTAAATCATCTCCAAATACCATAGAGACGTTCAGATCATTGATACCTCTCGTCTTAGGTGCGGTTATCATAGATGCTAACATATATTTTGCAATCTCTATAGCTGTTTCTTCTTCTATTTCTTCTAATCTCTTTATAATCATCTTTAAAATCTCCTATATAGATATTATTCCATATATTAAATCGCCGTAGATCAATGCTATAATAAAACCAATAAATATAAAGACCATCAAAGGTATTTTAGGTGAAACCCAGGCATAATCATCATCCTCGTCCATAACTCTCATCTTTACCTCATCTATCTTATCCTTCTCCTTCTTTAGACACATAAACATATAGTAACCTTTATCGCTTCTTTGGTCTCTTGGAAGCTTTAACAAGTTATATACTAGTATATAGATTGGCACAGATAAAGAGACGATAAACGTGTCTACCAATACTACCAAAGGGAAGATAGTAAGGGGAAACGCTCCGATTCCTGTCAAAGGACTGATCATAAGAGACGGTTCTAATGGCATTAACGGATATCTTCCAAAAATAGGATAATGAGTGAATAAGACAGATAAGATTATAAATAGTTTAGCATCCGCTCCACCAAATCCTCCGATAGCAAATATAAAGTATGATACGAAAAAGACTATTATGAACGATACAATATACCAGATTACTTCTGCAATATTAAAGGTTATCGAATATTCTACCGCAGCAAGAATAAGCCCTATAAATAATACAGGCAACCAGACTTTATTTGTGACCTTTCTCCATTTTATATCAGAATAAGAACAGAATATCAACAAAACAAAAGTTACCAATATTCTTAATATGTCGATATATTCAAGAGTAGTAGTCATTATTCCATATCACCAATCCCAAAAATTAATAATTAATCTAATATAAAGCCTTTTTCTAATACGGCTTTGTTATAAGTTCTTTGTCTACATTCGCACTAACTATCAGAGGAAGATCACCTAATAACGCCACTTTTTCATTCTGAACAACCAGAGATCCGATTATATCATCATTTTCATTCATAATACTCTCTATCTTTTTAATCTCATTATTGAAATCATTATGGATAAAATTACCGAAAGCAGTCGCCGCTGCATCTGCTAAAGATACATCTTTTGAAAAAACTGTAACAGCATCAGCATCTCCTAAACTTATAGAAGGTCCTACCCTACCTGATGATGTACATATACCTATTATATCATCACGTGGTTCTATCTCGAATGCATACTTGCAACTAATTGGAGACGACCCGGCATAGATCCCTACATAGCATACTTTATCGTTTATAATAGCGATATCTCCTCCATTATCCACGATAGCATATCTCGATCCAGCCATTTTCATCTTTTCTACGGCTATCCAGGCGATCGTTCCAGCAACCGCCGCCATCGGCCCAACTCCAACTTTTTCAGATGCAGAAACCATTCTTTTCACCACATCCGGCACATCTTTCTTGGGCTGATAAGGCTCAAAGGTTATATAAAAAAAAGGATCCCGTTTTATATAATCTTCTAAATCCATTCTGGCAGAGATTATCGCCTTTTTCGCTATATCAATATCTCTCTCTTCGTTAGATAATATCGATACGTTCGTCTCTTTGATATTAAATCTTACTCTCATATATCAATAATCAATGGTAAGAGATTCCGTCGGACAGAGATCGATGCAATTTTTACATATTATACATCTTGACGAATCCATCTTTACCTCCCAATTTTCCGATATTTTAAAAACATCGACAGGACAGATCATAGAACATATACCGCACATAACACAACGATCTAATCTTCTTTTTATCGGCTCTTTCAGTAGATCTACTTTGATACCCCGCTCTTCAAATGCTTTTTTTACATCTTCCCATCCATCTTTGACATCTACTATCATATCTGCCTTGTTTGTCTCGATATTTACCTTTTCTAAGTTTATCAATACTTTTGTCTTCAAAACTATATCAGAAACAATCGGTTTTCTGACGAGATTAGCTGGAATCTGAATCTTCATCTTCATATTACTAACCCCTAACCAATTTGCTTAAATCAGAGCTGGATATCATGCCTACAACCTCTCTGTTAGGATTTATGACAGGCATTGCAGATATGTTATATTGTTCTAATCTTCTAGCTGCCACATCTACAAGGTCATCCGGACCGATACAAATAACGTTTTTACTCATTGCATCTTTAACTTTTTTATAAAAGCTACCTTTTGCAACAGATTTTGCTATATCCCATGAAGTGATTATACCGGTCAACCTGCCTGCTTCCGAAACAACGGGCATATGGTCTATCCCGTTCCTAACCAAAACTTTCGCTGCCTCTTCTATCGAAGTATCCTCTTCTATAAAGACCACCCTTCTGGCCATCAGATCTTTCACCATCGGATTTACTTTTTTCTGGTACATGGGTTTGATCTTTCCTGATTTAGGAAGCGATTCCACCGGTAGAGATAATTTAAAAGATCCCTTTAAAATCTCCCTCTTTAGTGTTTCTGCAACCTCTTTTGCTTTAAGATAACTCGACATTGGAAACGTCTTAACCTCTTTACCGTTCAGGTCTACAAAACCAGATTTTAATTCTTCATAAGTTACTCTTCTTAATATAGGCTTATCTCTCCTTTGAATACCATAATCGACTAGATTTGTCACGACATCTCTATCTTCTATAGCAGTCGCCTTTGCCATCTCTTCATCCAATATAGGAATGGGTATCCCTAATCCTATATAAAGCGATATACCATACTTATAGATTTTTGCAGCTCTTATAAAGTTTGTATTCATCTCTTTAAGATTTCCTCTTACCATAAGAGTACCAAACCCATTTTCAGGATCATGCTGTGTTCCTTCTCCGATCACATAACCTTTCGCTCCGGCTAAAAATATTCTCGTTCCTATACCGATGGTTCTATATTCAGGGTCATTAGATAGTGGAGATAATAATCCAGAACCAGAATAAGAGATATTTTCAAAATTAGGGAATAATGGACCCATATAAGTATAAAGTACTCTATCACTAGAGTTAGTAGCCGCATTGTATTTTTGATAACCGTTCCTTGGATTGACCATAATTGCCTGATTTAAATCATCTATTGTGATTTCTGTTTCAAGGCTTTTAAGCGGATAACAGTCAGTTCCATAAGATTCTGCCCTTAATTCTATCTCTTTTTTTCCTATCAAATCCTCTATAACATGACCACCACCATACTCTAATGTAGGTCCTCGTGCCTGTTGAGCGGCACCTATATAAGCATCTACCGCCGCAATTCCAGTAAACGCCTCAACATTATTCAAAAAAACTCGTTGCATCTTAATTGGAGGATCTGAGTGGCCAAAATTCAAAAAAGCCCCTGAAGAACACATCATTCCAAAGGTGCCTGTTGTAACAACATCTATCTCTTTTGTCGCTGATTCTAACCCCAACTCTTTAACAATATTTGGCATCTCATCGGATGTAACCACCCTGGCACATCCTTCCGATATTTTTTGGTTTATCTCTTCTATGCTCTTTTTCATCTAAATACAGGTAATAATTTTGTTTTACTTAAATGTTTTTTAGATATATGCTAACCGATCATATTTTAATTTAATTATTCAAATACGTCCAATGCAGAACATGCCCTACATTTGACGCATCCTGCTTTACTCTTCTTCCATGATAAGTTTTCTTTAAGGATAGACGCAACAGATTCATATATATCTTTCATCCTTTCAAACGATGGTGGAATGGCATCTTCCATATAAGAGCCAGGAATTGGATTTATTGGAACGACAAACGGATAGATACCCATACCTGCCAAAGTCTTACATCCTTCGATCACAGATTCGTCGCTTTCTCCTAAGCCTATTATAATAAAGCTACTTACCTGATTTTCACCAAAAATATTTACAGCGTATTCTAACGCTTTTAAATATCTATCAAATCCTATTTTTGCTTTAGCCGGTGCTATATTCTCCAACACCTTCTTATCAAAAGATTCTATATGTATCCCCACCGTATCAACACCTTTACTGTACAGATTTTCCATACGTTTAAGATCCTTCAATGGCTCAAATTGGACATGAACAGGAATTTTAGCGGCATTTTTAATTGCAGATGCACAGTTACCAAGTATCTTTATCTCATCCTCTTCCTTTAAAGCTCCTATAGTCAACGTAACATGTTTAACATTATCCAGTCGTTTTGCAGCCTCGGCCACTTCTGCTATTTCCTCCGGTTTTTTGATATCAAGGGTAGATCCCTTCGATAAATCAATTCCACAAAACTTACATCTAAGAGGAGTATCCCAATAGATGCAATGTTGAACTACGGTTGTAGCTAGGCAGTCTTCCCCGTGCAACAGCGCAATTTTGTTATAAGGTATGCCATCTTTTGTCTTTAATTTGTAAAATTGCGGATTTGGTATCTTTACATCGATTATCTTCTCGTTAAATTTCTTTAAAACATTGTTATCGAGGCTATAAGGAGAATCTGCTACAAACTTGGCAAAAGTAGGTACGTTTGCTACAGTATTTCCAAATATAATATTTTTTGATCCTGCAGGTCCTGCACCGCCTTTTCTTCCTTTATCTTCTGCAGATATTCTTACACCTTTACTAAACAGATCTATTTTTAAATTGCTTATAAATTCTTTTTTGGTCATTGTTAACTTCTTTTTTTATCCTCTTAATAGATTTTGTTGTAATTTTATATATCAATTTTTACATACATTCTTAATCTTCATCTATATCATTCCTTATCTCTGTTTAGATAAAGTAAGAATGCATAGATTAGATTAATTATCAAAATTTATATAGTAGATATAAATAAAGGATTGGCGATTGATAACAAATAAGATAGTGAGGTGATATATACTATGCCATGTGGAAGGAAGAGAAAACGAGCAAAAATGAGAAAACATAAACAGAAAAAGCTTAGAGATAAGATGAGACATAGAAAAAAATAGTTTGTTTAACGATGAAAAAAAGTTTAGTAATAGGAGGAACAAGCAGTGGAGTGGGAAAGACTATAATAACATTAGCATTACTTCACTTATTAAAAAACAAAAATTTACAATCGTTTAAAGTTGGGCCAGATTTTATAGATCCCTTATATCATAAAGCAATCACAGGTATGCCATCCTATAATTTGGACTCTTTTTTACTATCGGAAAATACTATCTTATCCTCCTTTTATTCTAAAAATTTCGATATCGCGATAATAGAGGGAGTAATGGGTCTGTTCGATGGATTAGGGCCGGATTTTTATGGAAGCACCGCCCATATTGCCAAGATAATAGGTTCTCCTATCATCCTTGTTATAGATGGAGAAAAATTGTCTTACAGTGCCGCTGCGATATTACACGGTTTTAAAAACCTGGATAAAAGTTTAAACATAAGTGGTGTAATATTCAATAAGATAGGTGGAGAAGGACATCTAAGAATGTTAAAAGATTCTGCAAAAATGGCAGGAGTTGAATTTATAGGAGCTATACCAAAAAAAGATTATTTTAAAATATCTGAGCGGCACCTTGGATTGGTTAATCCCGAAGAGAAAACATTTAATACAACTATGCTCGATGAGATGAGCGAATTTTTAGATATAGATAAGTTATATGAGTTATCCGCAATAAACCATCCCACCAAGATAAATATTTCAAAAAACACAGGCAAGAATTTTTCAAAGATAAAGATTGGTGTCGCACTAGACCGAGCATTCTTTTTTTATTATCAGGACAACCTTGACTTCTTTAAAGAAAGAAATGTCAATCTGGTATTTTTTTCTCCATTAAAAGATGAATTACCCGATGTAGATGGATTGTATATCGGTGGAGGGTATCCAGAACTCTATGCCGATAAATTAGAAAAAAACGAGAAGATAAGATCCCAGATTAAAAAGAGTAGGATACCTATATATGCAGAATGTGGAGGCATGTTATATCTCTTAAGAAGGTTAGATTCGAGAGAAATGTGCAGTATTTTTAATGCAGAAGCTAATATGACAAATAAACTACAATCGATAGGTTATACTGTAGCAGAAACTGTTGAAGATACTTTAATTGCCCCTAAAAATTATTTGATAAAGGGTCATGAGTTTCATTATTCACAGATATCCATCAACGAGAATTTTGCATATAGATTAATAAGAGGAAAAGGAATAAAAGACGGAAAAGATGGTCTTTTTCGTGATAACGTTATTGCAAACTACATGCATCTGCATGCGTTGAGCGACCCCTTCTTATTCGAGCATTTTTTATCGAGATGTCATGATGGAGCCTAAATACAATAAGATATAAATTGAGCCTTAAGATAACGATATACTCCTCTTACGATTAATTTTCTCGATTCATCATCTCTTTTATGACGTCTTTTACTTTTATCACCTTTTTTATCATACCAACATTTTGTCCAGCCCAAATAGCTCCGTTTTTTATATCTCCATCCAATATGGCAGATCTTGCAAAATTTATATCAAAAAGAGATTTATCAACTTTCTCTTCCCTTGTCAATGCTTCAAACCATTCGTAAAATCCGTTTTTTATCACTCGAGCTGGAAATATACCTCGGGCTATAACCTCCGTCGAGTCTGATTCTGCATTTATGATAGCTCTTTTGTAGTTATCATGAGCGATACACTCTTCTGTTGCAATAAACCGCGTCCCACACTGAACTCCGTCCGCTCCGAGCGCCAGGACAGATAAGAAATTATTGGAATTTACGATGCCTCCTGCAGCAATAACAGGAATTTTCACGTTATTCACAATATTTTGAACTAATACAGAGGTTGTTATCTCCTCTTTTCCTATGTGACCACCCGCCTCAACACCCATAGCTACAACCGCATCGACACCTGCATCTTCAGCCCTTTTAGCGTGTTTTATATTTGTAACCACATGGATCACCTTTATACCTTCTTTTTTAAGAATAGAGGTAAACCAATTGGGATCACCAACAGATGTTGTAACGATTGGTATCCCTTCTTCTATCACAATTTTTACAATCTCATCAGAATTTGGGTTCATTATTGGTATATTAACACCAAAAGGTTTCTTTGTTAATCCTTTCATAATCTTGATCTCTTTTACCAATCCTTTTGTGGTTATCGGACTTAATATACCAAGGCCACCTGCATTTGATACGGCAGAAGATAATTCAGCTGTTGCAACCCATGCCATAGCACCCTGTATTATAGGATATTTTATTCCCAATATATCACAGATATCTATATCCATTTTATCACAATCTATATCTACTGTTATTATTACTATTTAAATATTGATAAAAATTTATATACTATAATATCATCTACTGTTATTATTACTATTTAAATATTGATAAAAATTTATATACTATAATATCACTAACAATATGTTAGTGATGAACACGATCGATGTATCTGAACTCTTCGATATATTAGGAAATAAAACTAGGAGAGAAATTATTAAATTACTCTCTAATAAACCTTGTTATGTAACAGAGATATCAGATAGGTTAAACATAGCACCAAAAGCGGTAATACGGCATTTAAAACTTTTAGAAGATGCTGGTCTTGTAGAATATTACAATACGGATCAGAATAGAAAATATTTTAAGATTTCAAGCAACATTTATTTAAATATGATTATAACAGCACATAGAGTAGGCATAAATGCTGTTCCGTTGAATATAAGGTTGAGAGGAGAAGAATACATACCGTTTGATCTCGACATTATGGCAAAAGTTCTTGAGACAGACAAAAGAGAGAATATTTTAAAGATCAAGTATCTTACGAGAGAGATAAATAAATCGATAGAGATTGAAGATTACTTAAATTCTACCATTCATCAGATCGAATCCCGTATTGCCAGCCTGGAAAAGGAGCTGTATAGCTATATAGAAGAGATAGACGGTTTGATGAAAGAAGAGAAAGATATTCTAAAATTGATATCTAATAAAGAATATGCAGAGGAAGAGATAATAGATATTTTAGATTTATCTCCTTATACTGTAGAAAAAAGTCTAAATAGCCTCTGGACAAAAGGGCTCATTTTAAAAAAAATAATAAACGGCGAAGAGTTCTGGTCGATTATATAATCGATCTTATTTCTTCTTCCTGATCTCTGCATATACCTCTTTTATAGCATTTTCTCGTAAAATACAAGAATCACATCGTCCACATGGCTTGTCTCCGTCATCATAACAACTCCAAGTCATCTCGATGGGAACGCCTAAATTCAAAGCCGTCTTTACAATATCTTTTTTTGTATAAAATAAGAACGGTGCTTCAATCCTGATTGTTCTTCCTTCTACACCTTTTTTGGTACCTAGTTTAACAAGGTTGTTAAAAGCATCTATAAACTCAGGCCTACAATCAGGATACCCTGAATAGTCTATACAGTTTGCCCCATAAAAAACAACATCCGCATCGATCACTTCTGCGTATGCGATCGCTATCGACAGAAATATAGTATTTCTGGCTGGAACGTACGTAATAGGAATATCCTTACTATCTAATATCTCTTCTACATTTTTTTTATTTGGTATGTCTATATCTGATGTCAGTGCAGAACCACCTATACTTCTAAGGTCTATCTTTATAAATTTATGATCTTTCACACCAACTAACTTACCTATCTTTTCTGCCGCATCTAACTCTCTTCTATGTCTCTGACCATAGTCAAAAGAGACTGCATAGACTTCATAATTCATATTCTTGACGAAATATGCAAGAGTACTGCTATCTAACCCACCAGATAAAAGAACAACAGCTTTTTTACTCTTAGACACATCTAACATCTCCAAATACAATTTTATGCTGTTGAAGTATGACTCTTACATCTAAAAGATCCTTTTTACATCTATCAAACAACCATTTAAAATCTTTTGGATTGTTATTACCGAGCTGCGGTTGGAATATACATAAACATCTTGGTTTATATTTCTTTATTATATCTACTGCATAGATGTAATCCTCTTCCGAATCTATTACAAATTTCAGTTGGTCTTTCTCTTTTAGAAGAGAGATGTTAGATAACAAATTTTTCTTTTCTTCACCTGAACTTGGACACTTTATATCCATACTGATCATAATCTTTTTATTTAGAGATTCTATAGGATAACTCCCATTAGTCTCTATTATAATTTTATAGCCCTCTTTTACCAATTCTTCGATTAAAAATCCTGTATCTTTCTGCATCAAGGGTTCTCCCCCTGTTATACATATCCATCGGCCTTTATCCCATCCGTCTTCTTTTATCTTTTTGATTATATCAAATATAACAATCTCTTTAAAATCGTGCTTAGCATAGTTGGTATCACACCATGAACAGGACAGATTGCATCCGCCAAATCGTATAAAATACATCAACTCTCCGATCAGTCTGCCCTCGCCTTGATGAGATATAAAAAATTCACAGATATTTAGCCTCTTCTCTTTTATAAAACTCTGCATAAGATCGTGGATTCTCCCATACCCTCACTTTTTCTACTTCTAACGATGGATTTTTCCTTCTTAAAGATTCTAATTTTGTAAATATCAACTCAGATAAGTTTTCACATGTAGGTTCTCCATCTATTAGTATTAACTTTGTTTTTATATGATGCGCAAGATCGTCTCTCTTATTTAGCACAATAGAATGATCAAACTCATTTACTATATCTTCTATCTCACTAAAATCAATCAACAACCCACTATCTTTATCTTTTTCTCCTGAAATCCATACCTGAACACGCACATCGTGACCGTGTACATTTTCGCATTTACCTTTATAATTCAATATTCTATGTGCCATATTTACATAAATTTCTTTGTATACACGCATGTTTATCCTATCTTTACAATCTTTTATTTATCTTTATTCATCCATTTTCTTTAATAAATCGAAAACCTTTTTAATAAATAGATAAAATATAAAATAAGATAAAAATGTGTGATACAACAGTAGAAAAAAGCTTTATTGGAGAAGCACTCGTTGGTGAAGGCGACGAAGTTGCTCATATAGATCTAGTTATCGGATACAAAGGTGGACCTGTAGATTATGCATTCTCTTCATCATTAGCAATGCCGCGTATGGGTCATACACCCCTTTTAGCAGTATTGGAACCAAACCTTATGCCAAAACCAGCCACTTTGATAGTCAATAAAGTAACTATTAAAGGGGAAAAACAGGCTAGTTTGATCTTTGGTCCTGCTCAAGCTGCGATTGCAAAAGCCGTTGCTGATTGTGTAGAAGAAGGCATAATACCCAAAGAGGATGTGGATGACCTACTTATAATCGTGTCTGTATTCATCCATTGGAATGCAGAAGACAAGAAAAAAGTGTACGATTATAATTATAAAGCAACAAAATTGGCAATAGAGAGGGCAATATCTAATAAACCGAGCATCGATGAGGTTTTGTCCAAAAAAGATATGGCAAAACATCCTTTTGCATAATTTTTATAAATTCTTAATTTTTTATCTTTATTCTTGAACAATCCAGGTTACTATAAAAATTTGGACAGAATTTGTATACTCTCACAGAGATGATCTTTATTTTTAACCTCGATAATAGCATCCTTATCCTTTAACAATGGTATTACCTGTGAAAAATCTATCTTTCCAAGTCCGATGCCTAAATGTTCATCATCTCTTCTATTATTATCATGGATATGTAATTCGACGGGATTACATGATAAAAAGTTTTCTAATTCTCCACTTATTGCCGCATGACCTATATCTAGGATAAGAGGGATACCATATAACTCGTTTATCTCTCTATACTCTTCAGCGGTTCGTATAAACGAGAATGGCCAAAACATGTTCTCTATCGCTATCTCGATGCTGTATTCGATACTTATATTATCAGTTATATAAGATAAAGAGCGCCTATGAGACTCTACAAATCGCTCTTTAAAAGGATCGATAAAGTAGCCCGGATGTATCACCATTCTTTTAGCATCTATCAAAGATGCTCTCATAGCGTAATCTTCTATAACGTCAAGACAGGCCGTCCTGATCCTTTCTAAATTACTGGAGATATTTATGTCGTTTGTTGGAGCATGTACCGTGTATTCAAAATCAAAAGAATTTAGCGTATCGTTCGGTATATCATGGCATTCCGCATAGATCTCTACTATCTCCACGTATCTCTGGTCAGCCAAATAGTTTAAAATATCTGAAATATCTGATTCGTAATAAGGGAGTGTTGATATGCCAATCATACTTCCTCCATCTTTTCTAAAGCACATCCTTCCTTTGATCCATCACAGATCATCCCTGCAACGATACTCGCCATATTATTCACCGCCGTGCCTATTATCTTTGTTTATCAATATCGTTCAAAAACAGTTCTTAAGATTCTAAACAGATGTACGAACCCAGAGTTTTAAAGAAAGATGTTTTTTTTCCAAGATTTTCTATCGCCTCAATGCATTTTTTATCTTCCATATTTCCTTCAAAATCTAAAAAGAAAAAATATTCCCAATTTTTTTCTCTGTTAGGTCTGGATTCAAGCTTAGATATATTTATATTCCTCTTTGCCAGTTCTCCGATACAGCTATATAAAGCACCTGGAATATGGTACGTCGAGAATATGATCGTCGTCTTGATAGGGATATCGAGATAATCGGAAAGGTATCTCAATTTGGTTTGCGGATTCTTGGATATAATAAAAAAACGGGTATAATTACGATCGTTGTTTTCTATACCCTCTTCCAATATTTTCATATTGTATATGCTCGCTGCCTTCTTAGATGCTATTGCAGCCTCTGATTTATCGTTATGCTCTGAAATAATCCTCACACTTCCGGCAGTATTGTAAGTAGGAATTTTTTCCCATCGATATCGATCGATAAAATTACTACATTGCTTCAATCCCTGAATGTGAGAATATATCCTCTTTATATCTTCAATCTCTGCATCCTTATGACTTATTAGACAATGTACGACTCTTAATTTAATATCCAAGACCGCATAGACATTATATTTTATTAATAAATCATACGTCTCGCTTATAGTGCCCTCCTGTGAATTTTCAATGGGTAGAATACCATAATCTACCCTACCTTCATCTACCGATCTTACAACGTCTTCAAAAGAAGAATATGGTATCGTTTTTAATCTACTTTTAACTCCACTTAACTCTGCTATCACATCTTTGTTTTTTAACACCGCTTCTTCGCTGAATGCCCCATGTTCTCCCTGAAATGCCACCAAGAGATTGCCAGAACTCATCGATTAAGCTACTGATATATTGTATGTATCGTTTGTACACGGAGCGATTGCCTTACATCCGATTTCTTCTTTTATATACTCTGCAAAAGCTTCACTTTTTTCTTTCTCGCCATGAACTGTAAAGAATAAATTTACTCCTTTATCAGCCATTCTCTTTACCATACTTTTAAGCTCTTTATCTCCCGAATGTGATGAAAAATCGTACTGCTCCACTGTTGCTTCTATTTTAACAAGATTTCTGTTTAACTTGACAAGACCTTTTTCCAGTATCATCCTACCATTGGTACCCTCAACCTGGTATCCCGTAAACATCAATTTGCTTTTTGGGTCTTTATATATCTTTTTCAGATAATTTAAAACTGGACCCCCATTGGCCATACCAGCCGTTGTTACGATTATAGATGGTTCATCGAATATTCTCTTTCGAATCTTTCTATTTACCAGAGACGCGTTATTAAACGACATCTTAAGAAGAGACGAATTTTTTATGAATGAAGGATGGTTTAATATTATATTAGTCGCTATTATACCCATCCCATCAAGATATGGTGAGATATTGTGTTCTCCCAATATCGAAAGGATTTCTTGTGTCCTATTTATTGCAAAACAGGGAATTATAACGCTTCCTCCATCTTCCATCGTCTCTTTTATAGATTTTATAAATCTATCTTCAAGCTCCTTTCTCGGTGTATGATCTTCTCCAAAATAGGTACTCTCTATTATTCCAACATCCGCGCCAGGAAAACCGTTTGATCCTCTGATGAGCTTAGTATCGATAGAATTTGTATCCGATGAATAAAATAAGGATATATCCTTCTTAATTAAAATAGAAGACGATCCAACGATGTGCCCTGCATCTAAAAAGGTACATGAATAATCATCTATTTTAAACTCATCATTGTAACAAACTGTTTTAAGCTTAGACATCAATAGATCGACATCATCTGTAGAGTATATATGTCTATTTTTTCCTGATTTTTTATTATTCAACCTTATCGAGTCGTCTAAAAGAAGTCTCGTAAAATCAGCCGTTGGCGCTGTAGTAAAGACATTTTTTGTCTTTCTTAAGAGAGGAGCCGATCCGCAATGATCTAAATGACCATGTGAAATAAGTAAATAATCACAATCACTCATTAATGGAAAAGGATCGTCTCCAGCCGTCTGTAATCCATAATCCAGGATTATCTTATCATCTACCAATATTGCCGACTTACCTATCTCGCCACATCCGCCTAAAAATTTTATTTTAATTTCTATCACCTCTTTTTTTAAATAATTAAATTAATTTTAAAATTACATCTGGGACATTTTTCATCCCTTATTTTATTATCAAGAATGGAAAAACCGCTTCTTTTTATAAGAAGGGCTCCACAATTCGGACAATAAGTATTATCTCTATCACTATGAACGTTTCCAAGATAGACATATTCTATACCCTTATCCTTTCCTATCTCATAAGCCCTATTTAATGTCTCAATAGGAGTTGGAGGGACATCCAACATCTTATATTGAGGATAGAACGCTGTAAAATGTACAGGGATAGAAGGATCTAATTCTACTACCCATCTGCAAAAATCCTTGATCTCTTCTTCATCATCATTGAATGTAGGTATAACAAGATAAGTTATCTCAAGATGTATGCCCAACTCTTTAATCAATTTACAAGTTGTTAATACAGGCTCTAACTTTGCATGGCATACTCTTCTATAAAAATCATCTCTAAATGCTTTTACATCCACGTTTGCCGCATCTAAATACGGAGATATCTCTTTTAATGCTTCTTCTGTGATATAACCATTTGTAACGTAAGATACTGTAAGATCATCTTTTTTTGCAATCTTTGAAGTATCATATGTAAACTCGTACCATATCGTAGGCTCGTTGTATGTCCAAGAGATACCATCTGTATTATACTTTTTAGCTAAAGATACGATATCTTCAGGATGTAATTTTTCTAATGGATAATCATCTATCTTTGCAGCCGATATCGAGTAATTTTGACAATGAAGGCATCTAAAATTGCATCCAACAGTCCCAATAGATAAAACCCTTGATCCAGGATGAAAATTATATAATGGTTTTTTTTCTATAGGGTCTATATTGATAGAACTCACTAAACCATAATTCAGCACGTATAATCTGCCATCGATATTCTCTCTGACTTCACATATACCTCTTTTGTTTATACCGATCTTACAACGATGGTTGCAAGTATTACATTGGACTTTATTGCCATATACATCATAGAACATCGATTCTTTCATGTTTTTACCATATGATCGTAGCCTTTATCCTCTACAGTAACTTTTTTACCTTTATTTTTTAAAATTATCTCTTTTTCTTCTGTAGCAGTACCTATAACATGAATTTTTCCTGATAACTCTTTTATTTTTTTTATCTCGCTTAAATCTTCCTCTTTAATAGTAAAGAGCAATCCATAATCCCCTCCACCATATAACAAAACATCTAAGTCAATATATGAAGCTAAATCCGGATCTATAGGGATTTTATCATAATCTATGAGAAAACCAACGTTGCTTTTTCGTGCTATGTTATGTATAGATCTTGCAAATCCATCACTCGTATCTATACAGGAAGTTGCAAAATCAGCAAGAATTATACCTTCTCTAACAAAAGGGTTTTTAACCGATATTTTTGCCCGCATTAGATCTTTTAGTCTATCCACTACAACGGCAGACTCGTTTATAAGATTAATGGACGCTGCCGCACCGCCTAACGTACCGATTATACAGAGCATATCCCCCTCAGATGCACCATTTTGTAAAACGACTTTTTCAGCCTCACCTAACGCAGTACCCACAATGGTAAGCTCGAAATGCTTATCTATATCCCCGCCAACAAGATCTAAAGAATACTTCTTACAACATTCAAAAATTCCAGTTACTATCCCTTCGAAGAAATCAAACGAGGTATCTTCCTCCAAGCCTAATGCCATTAAGATACACAAAGGCTCTGCACCCATAGCTGCCAGATCACTCAAATTAACCGCAACAGACATCCAACCGATATCTTCAGGGGTTAATATAGTAGGAAAATCTGCTTTTTTATGAAGCATATCTGTCGTTGCTACTAAAAACTTCTTACCAAGAGACAAGACAGCTGCGTCATCACCTATTCCTTGTATCACCCTTCTGTTTTTATAACATACCTTATCAGCGATCTTATCTATCAGCCCCCTTTCTCCAATATCTGTGATCTTCATCTGATGATAAATTTAGCAATCAATGAACCTTTAGGAACATTACTATTATAAGCAACTGAATAACATTTTACTCTTAGGATATATATTAATCTTTCTATAAATTTATATTCAAAAGATGAGATTGTCTCATAGTTACCCATACCTTTTGAAATTATTAGATACTCTGGATTCCAGAGATACTCCAAAAAATCCTCGTTTGCTTCATCCAGCAAAACACCTACGGCATGCCCGGACGGGGAAATCTGGCAAGTAAATCCTAATTCTTTAACATCATCTATAGTAGCATCGTTGATAACAGGGGAATCTTTTGGTGATAATACAACCTCTTTATCCATCTCTTCTAACTTATCGACTACAAATTTATCAAACACGACCTCTCCTGCATTATCTAGTAGATATAGTATCTTATCGCTATCTGTAATCGCTTTCTCCACCTTATCTAAATTTCCGATCAAACTCTCGTTAAAAATTTTATAGAATTCTTCCTCGAACTGTTTGTTTGAAAAAGTATGATCCTTGATACCATACTCCATAGAATTTCCCACAGCGGCAATTCTTATAAGTGTCTCAAATTTGTTGGTACTCTCCTCATATAACCTATTAACCAACGGTAAAAGTCTCCTAGCCGACTCGTTAGCCTCCTTTTTTAATGAATAATAATAATCCCTATTTCCCGTCCTCCATTTAACAATTCTGTCCCTATAAGTACCAAAGAAAGCAGGCGAAAGATCTTCTTCACAATGTGATCCTATAAATCGTAATATCTCGGCTAAAGTGCTAATTTTTCCAGACTCATCATCTTTAAACGCCAAATCGCACTCAAATTTTGACCTATTTATCATACATGGAATACATTCAGATTTAATCTTCATCCTTCTCTTCACCTCTATAAAGCAAAGATCGTTTTTTATTCCCTTCTAGCCACACTATTATAACGGCGGTTCGTTTTATACCTGCAGACTTTACTTTATCTATTATATCTTCTGTATCTCCATCTATTATAATTTGATCAACTCTCGATGCATGATAGACGACGGATACAGGCACGATACCTCTATTCTTTCTAATTTTCTCGACCAATTCTTCTAATAGCCCTATGCCGAGAAGAATAACAAGAGTAATTGGAAGCCTGGCAAGTTCTTCTATAATATCTTTATCAAGAGTCTTTCCAGCAGGCCTGGTAATAACAACGGTTTGGGATATTCCAGGGATTGTGAGTTCCTTTTTAAGCGCAGCCGATGATGCAAATACGGAAGAGACTCCTGGTATTATTTCTACATCTATATCTCTCTTCTTTAATTCCGTTATCTGTTCATCTAATGCACTATAAATAGAAGGATCCCCAGATTGTAGCCTAACAACGGTTTTACCATCATCTACGGCTTTTGATATTATATCTACAATCTCTTCTAAGGATTTTTTATAGCTATCTATCTTCTCTCCGTTAAACTCTGAGATAATATCTTTACTAATGATAGAACCGGGATATATGATTAAATTTGCAGTTTTTAAGACTTTTATAGCCTTAAGAGTGAGTAATTCAGGATCTCCCGGTCCAGCTCCAACAAAAAAAATTTTTCTCACATCCATCCCACCAATGTAGTAAAATAATCACTCTCTTCAGGAATATCAAGATTATAAAGGATCTCTTCGTCATCCATATAAGCCCTTTTTACGAGAGCAAAATCGTTATACCCATATCTTTTAAACTTGTTGATAATATCCCATGGCCTCTTTACTTTCAAGACAACGATGACTTTTTCGCCAGTATATTCTTCGGAAATTTTTTTTTCTGTAGTAACAAGCATCGGTTGATCGATAAACACACCAATCTTTGAAAATATAGATGTAGATATAGATATCCCTGGAATTGTCTGTATTTTAATACTGTTATTGATCTCTTTGACTTTTTCAACTATATGTTGGAAGGTTGAATAAACCATAATATCTCCAATAGCAGCAAACGCGATATCTTCATTCTTACATCTTCTACAAAATTCTTCCGTTAAGGAAGAGATTACTCCATCCGCCTTATTGTTCATGGGAATATCTACTAATCGAGGATCACAGTATCGGCTGATAATATTATACGCCAATCTTCCCGGAGCAATTACCTCATCTGAGTTTTTTAAGACTTTTATAGCCTTAAGAGTGAGTAATTCAGGATCTCCTGGACCCAATCCAACACCTATCAACATTTTCTCGATCCTATTATCATAAATATCGGATTTATTGGATGAAATGCTATATCTTCAGCCAAAGAATAACTTTTAGAGATATTTATCATTAGAATTTCATCAAATATCTCTTTATCGTTCATCTTATCAACAATTTTAGAAGCAACACCCAACCGTGCCGCGTTAAAAATAATCTTTTTTGCTTTATCAGCTGCAGCATTAATTATCTTATCATAATATTTAGTCCCTCCAACGAAGACTTTATCATAATCGTACTCTTCAAGAAACTCTGCCCCATCCATATTGAATAATTCCATATTATCCATCTTGATTTTATCCAAATTTTTTATTGCGATCTTATCTAAATCGACAGAATAAACCTTATTAAAATATTTTGACATGGATAAGGAGACTTTTCCGCTACCGCACCCTATATCAACGAATATCTCATCTCGATTAGGATCAAATTTCTTTATTAATATGCCTATTATCTCATCTTTGGTCTCCTTTCCATCAACCTTGCGTTCATACATCTGTACAAGCATTCCCTTTATCTGTTCGTAAGGTTCACCCCATCGCTTAAAATCATATTTTTTTAAGATTCTCTCACAAACCGTATCGTTGGCAAGCGCATTTACATAATTTCTTTTACAACCTTTTTCCTTTGCAAAATTTATAAACTGCTCATACATTGCCTGAGCCGCACCGGTATTTCTATATTCTGGTAAGACTGCCTGTTGTTCTCCAAAACAGCCTTTTTCCGTTATGATAGCTTTATAACACCCTATTAATCTACCATCCTTTCTTACACCAAAATAATAGTAACCCTCTTTAAAATCCGATAAAACCTGTTCTCTCGTATATTGTCTATACATCCTCCATTCAAGAGGATATTTTTCTGCAGTACTCCACACAGCCTTATACACATTAACGATCTCATCTACATCTTTTTCATCCAAAAGTTCTACTTTTAAGTCATCTTCTTCATTATGCATATATTATCACTTTTAATTTGGATCTTTTACAATAAAAACTTTTTCTAAAGAGATATTTTTAAAAATTTTTAGATTTACTATTTATTATATGTGCTGACACCTGTATGATTATGGTTAGCTTATAAAGATCAGGGAAAAGAGGCGAGTCATTGATAAAAGAGAAAAGAATAATCTATGAGATATACAATAGAAATTGGAAGAGTATAGAATAATGAAAAGTTGGTAAAGAGTTCCTCGTCTCTCTAGATTTCCTATAGTCCTGGGATAAAGAACTGAAAGAGATGAATGTAAAGAAGATAAGGTATGATGCTTAGTTTTAGTTTGATATAAACAAAAATAAAAAATTATATATAGCAGCATTTTAATTATATGATATATGAAGAATATTAAATATAAAGCAATTTTTATTACTTCTTGTTTTTTAACCGCTTTATTCGGCAGCGTCTTTTTTGTAACAGGATCTAGTATCGACGAAAAAAATTCTCCTTACTCTGCAAATAAAGAAGGTATAATTAAATGGGTCTCGACCGACTGGCTTCTTGATCATTTAAACGATGATAACTTGGTGGTGATCGACGCTCAGCCAACAATTTGGGATTATACGAAACTACATATTCCCGGAGCGATCTACTTAAACGAGAACATATTTAGGATACATAAAGGTTTGAGTCCATCTTCTTATGCACCACCCGAATCGATAGAACCAATATTTCAAGAAATGGGATTGAAAAATACTGATAGCATAGTAGTATATAGTGGAAAAGGAGGGCATTCTGGTAAGGGCGATGGTCTTGAACAGACGCACGTGGCATACTGTCTTGCACGTTATGGAGCGAAAGAGGTGTATGTTTTAGACGGAGGATTTGAAAAATGGCTCGAGGAAGGCAAGCCGACAACACAAAAATACGGTGAGACTCGAAGATCGAATTTCAAAGTAGAAGATAGATCGAAAGAGTATACAATCTCTATATACGAGCTGAAGAAGATAAAAGACAATCCCAATATAGTTCTTATCGATGCCAGACCTAAAGCTGTCTATGAGGGTCAAGGACCGTGGAGTAAGCCCGGTCATATTCCGGGAGCGATAAATCTTCCTTGGATTGAACTGTACGATGAAGACAATCCGAGATTATTGAAGACCTCAGAGGAGATAGAGGCTATTCTGAAAGAGAACGGAGTCACTCCTAACAAGTTGATCATATGCTCATGCGGCACGAGCAGAGAGGCAACATCTGAATTTATTGTGCTGAAATGGTTTTTAGGTTACCCGAACGTCAGAATTTATGAAGGATCGTTTACAGAATGGACTGCGTATCCAGATAACCCGACTGAAACAGGCCTATATCCTTATAAATAAGCTAAGATATCGTTAGTTTTTGTCCGTTCGATCCTTTATTTTTGATCTTATAACATTCTTCTTTTCTATCTTCAAGGTAAAAACATTTTTTTCGCTCAAAATCTACTTTATTGATATCTATATCTGTTGTTAACAGTTCTTCATCCTTTCCACCTTCCATAACTACCTCTCCTGTGGGATCTATAACTATAGAATGTCCAAAAAAAACATCTTTATCATTTACACCGACACTATTACATGCAACGATAAATATCTGGTTCTCTATCGCCCTTGCTTTTAACAATATCCTCCAATGATTTAATTTAGGATGTGGAAAATTAGCAACGACATAGATAATCTTTGCTCCATTAATGCAGAGATTGGTGATAAGTTCTGGAAACCTTATATCGTAGCATATGACGACTGACGATTTTATATTATTGAGATTGAAGAGTAACGGTTTACATCCCGAAGAAAATTGTTTATCTTCGTCCATAGGTCTAAATAAATGAATCTTCCTGTATTTACCTAAGATAATATTTTTTTCTAATATAACAGCTGTATTGTATATACATCCGCCAAATTTTTCCATAAAAGAAAAGATTATGCCTATATTCGAATTTTTAATTAATGTTTTAATAGTATAATCTTCTATACTCTCCGCATTATTTATATTTCTACCTATAAAAAGCTCTGGTAGAACGCAGACATCTGATCCTCTCTTATCAGCCGTTTTTATGAATTCTAGTGCTTTATCGATATTTTCTTTTTTATTATCTTGTACAATATCTATTTGGGCAAGAGATATTCTCATAGATAACCCACTTTACATACCTGTCATTTTCAGGCATTCCGCAAACTATAAGAATGTTATCCGAAAGATCCTCTATTGGTGATACAAAGGTTCTGTGTAACTGATAGCAGAAATATAAACAACATAATTGCTATCTGAAATGATAATACTTATAGTTTTTCTTTTATTCAAATATATGTATAGATGAGTGGAAAAAGAGGAAAGATAGTATCTTTAAGTGATTTGACTATTTTCAAGTAAAAGGATCGGTCACACAATATTAGGACAGACAAAGGGAGAGGAAATTGGCAAATTCCTTATCATCCTGTATCTTCACATAGATGGTTGTAGCCATAAAACTCCGTCCTAATACTGGCACTTGTTTAGATGTATTCGTTTGAGGATCCCATGAATACTCACGGTTAGAAGTGAAAGATATTTTCCTTTGCTCCTTGGTACTCATCTTTGGATCTCATCAAATATTATTTTTTATTGCTCTCGGGAGGGAATCATATTTATCTTTTTACACTTTTTCCCCGTTTCATCCCACCATATTTTGAAATACTTTATATCCAACGATCCATGCTCTTCTCTATATTCCATTTTATCACACCCCACACTTGATGACTCGGTGAATGTCTTAGGGTAGATGAAATATAGTCCTTAAACCTAACCCTTGCTATTGGTATGTGGTTTATCAGTATTAGGATATCCCCATAATACAAATATTGCTAAATTGATTGAGTAAACTTTGAGCAGTCGCTATATTTATCGTTCCTCTATATGTCCAAACATTCTTTATCTTTTCTTGTCTGCTCGTTCAGGATATTATCCAAAGATCTCCAAAATGATTTAAATTAATTATTTATATACAAAACGGCATACATCAATATGATAAAAAAGTGTGGTGTTTGCTGTGATAGCCATTATAGCCATAGAGACAAAACTCTCTATGGCTATAATGGAGTCGTTACCTATGAGAGATCCTTTACAATATGGTTATCCTGAGAAGATCTCGGGGGTAAGGAATTTTTCTCCACCGAGATGCTCTATAATGCTGTAAAAGATGGAGACGGAAAAGGTCTTGTCTTTGATCTAGGCTCTGCGCCCTTGACACTTTTGGATGGCAGCACGGTTGATCCTGCTGAGATCTATGGAACGATATATAGGTTCCTATCCATTCAAATCACAGGAGAGCGCTTATGACTATAAAAGGTTCAGAACGAGCACATCCATAAACGAAGGTAGGGCAACGATACCTGTAGGTTATCTATTGCAAGAAGGACACAATAGTGAGGATTGGAGCTACTGGGGAACGATAGCGATAAGGTTTGAGCTCTATGGGGAGATGGCGAATAAGGATAGACAACTTGGAACTTACGATATATTTGTCAGTTTTATTAAAGACTCTGCAGGTAATTTTCTAAAGTTGCCATCAATTGTTGAGGGGCCATTTGTTAATATGGTCAGAAGTGATGAGCCAACCAGCGTGTTGATATCTTTCAAAACAATTGAAGAGGGGATAGGAAAAGCTGTAGTAGGAAATAAAGAGTATGAAGAGAGTGCTGCTAGAAAGAATCATGAGATAAAAATAGAGGGATTGATGCCAGATACGAAATACTATTACTATGTCTCTTTTAATGGCGTTCCATCTCCGGTGTGTTCCTTCAGAACAGCTCCGAAAAAAGGAGATGGAGAGGTAGTCTTTGCATATACCGGAGACAGAAGATTTTGAAACTGAGCTCTATGCATGAAAGCAGGCAGTGGGGAGCGTCTGGCACTCAGTGCCTGTCTACCCTGCTAAGGATCTATGATGATGGTTCTAAGTATGGAGCCGAGCTTGACAGATGGCCATATAGTACAGATAGTGCAGAAGCTGTCTTTGCCAACGAATTCTTCAACCCTACCAATGGACCACAAACCAGCGATGGGAGAAGACCAACATACAAGGAGAATGTCTATTCATTCCAATATGGCCCTGTTAAGATTATAGCATTCAACAACTACTGGTTCTCATCAAATCCTGAAAAATATGGAGGATTGCCAGAGGGCTATATCATGGATGATCAGCTAGAGTGGATAAGAGATGAGCTTGATAGCGCTGAGAGTGATCTAATTACCAGGTATGTTATTCTTTTCGCTCAGGAACCGGTTTTACCAAATGGAGGATACATTGGAGATGCTATGTGGTACGATGGAGACAATAATGCCAGAGGATATACAGTCAGTGACAATAAAGTTCTCCCAGAAAAGAGGGGATAATCGATGTGAGAAACGAGCTCATAAAGGCTGCTGCCAGTAGTAGCAAGGTTGTGGCGATTCTGGGCTCTGTGCCCCCCGTGAATAGCTCCTGGTAAAAAACTTGATGTGATCGGTGTTTGTATGCAATACAAGGATCATTTGAGGCCGGATAGAGCTAACGAGTGGGATGGTAGAGGTGATACTGAACAACATCTCTCTATTGTTAAAGACGATGAAATTTATGAGGTTCTTTCTCAGCGGTGTTGTGGAATAACCTTAGGATAACCCTGTTCTCGCCAGGTATATACTGCTTTGCAGAGTTCATTGGCTAAATATGCCTTACTTTGGTCCCTCTGTTCTGGGTATAAAATGACACAGCTTTGTAGTGCTGCTTTCTGAGCTTTTGATCTACATTGGTAATAGCACTCTTTATATTTCTTTCAATCGGTGTACTCACTACCTTTGCGTAAAGCTATCCAGACAAAGAGGGCAGTTCCGCCATAAAACACAACACAACCTATGACTAACATCACTATAGCTGCAGGATCTAGCATATCACACCTCCTTTTTGCTCTTTATGAGAGAGAATATCACAGCTAGAACTATTGGCATCACTAAGAACCCCCAGAAACCGATAAGCTCTGCCGTGATATCATAGGCTAGCACGCTATCTGTCACTCCTATCCCCCATACAACATTTTCACCTGTTATCTCTGCGATCAGCTGTGGAAGCATGGCAACTATACAAAGAGCTGGTGCCACAACCTTTACTAACCAGTCAAACCATCTCCCAAGCTTTATAGTAGATATGGAGTTGAGATGCTCTCTGACCCTATCAGCTCCATAGACCCATCCCACTATTAACATAGCCACCACACCAGTCAATAGTATACCTATAAAAGAGACTGCTCGGTCTATCATGTCCAGCCAGTATATCCCAGCTCCGGTAGTGTATATAAGGCCAATTAAGAACCCAGCCAGGCATACTATGCCTGTAGCCTTTGATTTTGTAATATCCCATTTATCTGTTATCGCTGTTGTTATAGCCTCTGTCATAGAAAATGCTGAATCTATACCAAGGAACCATAGACATAGGAAGAATATAAAACCTGTTAACCTCTGCCCAAATGGCATCAGAGATACTGCTGCAGGATAGGTCTGGAAAGCTAAACCTAGCCCTCCAACCGCAGGAGGGATTATCCCAAGGGAGAAGAGCATATATCCTATGACACTGAAAACAGCAAATCCGGCAAGGAATGCTGTTCCTGAATCGGCAAAAGCGATTATTAAAGCGTTATTAGTTACATCAGACCTCTTTGGAAGATAACTCCCATAAGCATACATTACACCCATACCTATACTGAGAGTGAATGCAATCTGCCCGAATGCTGCCACCCAGATGGATGCATCTCCTAAAGCTGAGAGGTCTGGTGTTAGATAGAGGTTCAGACCATCAACAGCCCCCGGCAGGGTAAGACCTCTTATAGTAACAATTGCAAGTAACAACCATGGTACGATTACAGTGAAGTAAACAACCTTACTCACCCTTCTTACACCTTTGTGCAGGATAAAGAATATTGCTACCCATGTTAAAATGCTACCAAATATTGCAAGCAGATTAAAGCTACCAAACTCAAAAGGTCCTCCGGTTATACCAAGAAAATTATTGAAGAACTGAGGGCAAGCCTCTGCAAGAGCAGTACCAGCTGTCTCCCAGCTCAGAAAGATGGAGAAGCCCATGTAGCATACAGCCCACGACATTATCATCACATAGTACGTGCTTAGGAAAAATGAAAGAAAAACAGGCCACCATCCAGCCCATTCCCATTTTTTTCCGATCTTAGAAAAAGATCCTGGCGCGCCTCTCTGCATTACGTGTCCCATACCGAGCTCTGTGAGGAACCAAGGTATGCCTAAAACGATTAGTCCGATCATATAAAGTATCAAAAATGTCCCTTGTCCATAATTATAGCACATTGCTGAAAAACGCCAGAGATTGCCCAGACCTATGGCTGAACCTATTGCAGCAAAGATGAAAGCACTCCTTGAAGTCCACCTCTCTCTTTCACTATCCATAGATCAATGGTAGATTTTTGTTATTTTAAAAACTTTTTGTTATTTTAAAAACTATTTGAGAATTTTGCATAAGAATTATGAAAAATAAGAAATTGCGTTTTAAGTATTAAGATCTTCCCTATTCTATCGTTGAGGATTGTGTAACTCTTACTGCGCTCTATGAATCCTTGCAAATTAATGATGCAGCGAAAAAGAGGATTGGTGCCTGTAAGCTTTCAGTGGTAAATGAGAGCAGGGAATAGAGGATATAATTTTCGATAGACTTTTTCTCTTCCATAGTTGAGCAAAGACATGAACAAAAGACTCTTTTCTATTTTTTCAGGGAAATTATCCAAAGATCTTTAAAATGGTTTAGATTAATTATTTATATACAAAACGGCACTTTAATTTTATGTACGGTTTTGTCATACTTCTGATCGCATCAGCCATATACCTTGCAGCCTACTTTTTCTATGGGAAAAGATTGGAGAAAAATGTGATAAAGGCTGATAAAAGCTCTCCAACTCCAGCACTAAGGATGTGTGATAACGTTGATTACTACCCTGCAAATCGCTATGTCCTTTTCGGTCATCACTTTGCAAGCATAGCTGGAACAGGGCCTATATTAGGACCGGCTATGGCGATGGGTTGGGGCTGGTTACCAGGGCTTTTATGGGTCTGGCTGGGAAATGTGTTCATAGGAGCAACCCATGACTATCTTGCTTTGATGGCAAGTGTGCGGTATGATGGAAAATCGATCCAGTGGATCTCTGGAAGAGTTATGAGCAAAAGAACATCCTATTCCTTTGGTGTGTTTGTATGGTTCACAATGGTTCTTGTAATAGCTGCTTTTACTAGCGTTGTTGCAGGGATGTTTGTTGCGACACCGCAGGCTGCAACATCAACACTTGCGCTCATACTTGTTGCCGTATTCATAGGCTTTATAATGTACAGAACAAGAATCGGTTTTAAGGTATCTACAGCGCTAGGGGTTATCCTGCTCGTAACAACAATATTCATAGGACACTATTTGCCCATCGAGCTGAGTTATAAGCAATGGAACATCATTCTCTTTTTTTACATAATACTTGCTTCAGCACTCCCTGTCTGGTGTCTTCTTCAGCCAAGAGACTATCTGAACTCTTTTCTGCTTTATGCAGGTTTAGCTTTAGGCTTTGTCTCTCTCATTTTCGCACTAAAGCCTTTTGATTTTCCATCGTTCACCATTTTCAGCGCAAATGTTGTCGGAAGTGGTGGAGGAATAGCCTCACCCTTTTTACCTGCAGTGCCCCTAGTTATAGCGTGTGGGGCTCTTTCAGGCTTTCATTCAATCGTTGGTAGCGGAACCACAAGCAAGCAGCTTGACAGCGAAATAAATGGATTGATGATAGGTTATGGGGGCATGCTCACTGAGGGTTTTCTGGCAACGGTTGTCATCTCGAGCATAGCGATATTTGGCACAGCGGTGATAGCAGCCAATGCCGGGATTGTTGAGTCCGCAGGCTATACTATTTCATCGCTTATCAGCAATCCTGTTTATCTCGGAGAGAACTATCTTGGCGTAATAAATCTGCTCGGCGGAGCACCGACATTCTTTTCAATGTCCTATGCTCTCGTTCTTGAAAACTTTGCAAGGATACCATACGAGTTCGGGATGATATTTGCCACTCTCTGGGTGAGCGCCTTTGCGATAACATCCTTAGACACGGCAACAAGGCTCGCAAGGTTCGTATGGCAGGATTTGCTTGAGCCTGTTAAGGGGTTTGATCTGCTCAAAAACAGGTGGGTAGCAGGTATAATACCTGCGTTCTTTGGAGTGGCTCTTTCTTACACAGGAAGCTATTCCCAGCTGTGGCCAGCTTTTGCAGGGATGAACCAGCTCCTTGCGAGCATAGCTCTAATGACCTCTGCAGTTTGGGTGGCGAAATACCTTAAGGCTGAGAGAAAATATGTGTACCTTATAGTCGGACCAGCGATATTTCTATGGTTTTTAGTCACTGCAGCAATTGTATGGTATCTTCTTTATGTTAGGCCTATTACCTGGGGTGTAGTGATAATACTCTCTATAGGTCTGGCTCTCAATTTTGTTCTGCTTTACGATTTCCAAAACAGGATGAAGCTGCCGGGAGAAGCAACAGGATGAATTTTTTTAAATTTCTACCTAAACTCCTGCAAGAAAATGCTACAAACGTGGTTAGTTTTGAACTGGAGGAGCTGGAAAACCTCTTTGCCCTAATGCTCTTTGGTAACTTTGTTGGCATTCCTTTAACCCCGGTGTCTCTCTCTCTGGAGCTCCTCCCTTATCTAGGAAAGGAGATAGAGGTTATGAATAAAAGAACATTTGAGCTCGATGATATGCTCTGCAGGATCGGGGTTTGATGGAGCCAACATGATACACATCTTCATAGGAAAAGGCGGAGTCGGAAAGAGCACTCTGGCTTGTGCTCTCGCTCTTTCCAGAGAAAAAGTAAAACTTTTTTCAGTAGATCCCATGTCCAATCTGAAAGATATTCTGGGAGAGAATACGGGCATAGACATAGAAGAATTGAACGTTGATAGTGCTGTAGAGGAATACCTTAAAAAAGCTTACAATTATCTCAACGCATTGAGCATGGATTCTTTGGTAGATACCATAGAGTTTACCCCGGGGATAGAAGAGCATGTGATGCTTGTTGAGATTGAAAGAGTAATTGATGGGGAGGTTATTCTAGATATGCCCCCTGCGGGTTTAGCGCTAAGAGTTTTAGAACTGCCTTCTGCAGAGGAAGGGTGGCTTGAAGCTCTCATAGCGCTCAGAGAGAAGATTGTTGAAAGAAGAAGAGCTTTAAGTAAGATATCAGGTTTTCAGGAAGAAGATAAAGTCCTTGAGAGATTAAAGCTTATGCGGGATAGAACTTCTGAGCTGAAGAGGAAACTTCAAAGCAGCATTGTTTATGTTGTTACAACAAAGGAGTCTCTTGCCGAGATGGAAGCCAGTAGAATAGAAAACTCATTGAAAAGACTTGGTTTTAAGTACAAAAGGGTATATAACATGTGTGAAGGTGGCATACCAAAGCTCCCTTTTGAGCCAAAGGGAGAAAAACTGCGAATGTTAGAGGTTGAAAAGTGGATGTAGAACTTATTTTTCTAATAATCCTTCTAAGCGCTATAGCAATGTACCAGTTTTTCAAAGGAAGAAAGCTCAACCTCGGGATCATGAGCAGGGTATCAAATGATCTTGAAGAGAGCTTAAAACCTTTAGATAAAGAATACACCTGGCTTGGAGGTTACGTCGGTTTTAAAGCTAAGTATAAGCTAAGTAATGCAGATGTTGAAGCGACACTGACCCTTCTTCCAAGGCATGCTTTACTATACTTTCCCATAAGCCTCCTTGTTAATAAAGCAGACAGGCTTTACATCGTGGTTAAGGGCAGAATGGAGATCAATGAGCTTCACATTTTCGGGAAATGGAGAATGCTGAGCCGAAATGAGAAGAAAGAATTGAAAGGATTGAAGCTGGAAGAGAGGGGCGGTTTTTCATTTGCTGGGGATGCAGATGAAGCGGTAAAGATAATCAGGATGCTCGATAATAAAGTGCTATTCCATCTGTATGCTAAAAAGGATTATCTCTACATCTTTATGGATCCAAAAGGAAGAATAGAGCTTAACGCACTTCTTTCAGCGCTCTTGCATTAGTCTCTTATCGTCTTTCGTCAAAGCGATGAACGAGAAGATAATGGAGGATGTTGTAACCATAAACACCGTTACACTAATCCAGAACCAAACAGCAGGCATCTGGTTTACAGGACTAGATCTGCTTTGCTCATCTTTGCTTTCCCACTCAAATGCCTCTCTAACAAAACTATCATGCTCTGGCATCACAGATGTTTAATAAAATTTTCTAAGGTTTAGCCTTCATCAACATCAACAACATTAAAGCGCTCCACCTCTGCGCCGATCTGATTAAGCGTTTCTTTGATCTTCAGATTGATGGTATTCTCATCAATCTCTCCTTCCGCTTCAACCTCTATTGTGATGCGCAATTGATCACCTTGAAGCGGCTGAATCACTCCGCGGAATATATTTGACCAGAAATTCCACGGCAACGGCACTTTTGCCCTTATGGCTAACTTTTTCCTTTTTACCTGTTTGCCTGTGACTTCCCCTCTTTCCGGTGGCGCTGGTGGTTGTGGTATTTCTCTATCAAGAACTAGTGGTCTTTCTATATCTTGATCTTCCCTTTTCTTCTCTTTTTTCTGCTCAGCGATCTCCGGGCGCAATACTATGGATTCCATGGTTGGAGAGCAATCTTCCCCAAAGTAAATTGATCCGTCTTCTAAGCCAAATTTCTTTCCTTTAACTCCTGTTTTTATAGCATCAAGAAATATCTCTTTGTTTTCAGGTATTGAAAGCCCCGGTGTTCTGAGGAATAGGTTATAGATATTCTCAACCCGCTTTTCACCTTCCCCCTCGCCAAAAGCTTTGTTAAAAATATATTGTGGAGATATCTCCCTTAGTATTCTTCCTTCCTGTAAAAGATAGTTTTTTACTCTTTCAGAAATACTGGAAGAGAGTCCTATTGTGGGGGTTCCGAGATCCTTCCATACCTTCTCTGGTAGAGCTAAATGTCTATATGCAGAGATAACTTCAAAATTGATATTGCTTTTTGCAGCTTCGATTCTTTCTTTTAGATCTTTTTTATCCTGTGGTGCAAGAGACTGGGAAAGGTCAGGATCTTTTTCTATGCTCTTAAGGGCAAGCCAGTTTTTTATAGCCATAGAGAGAGACTCATGGCTATCCATCCCGATAAGGAATAGTGTGTTTCTGTTTGCCCTGAAACCAGAACCTGCTTTATCAAAAAACTCTAAATTCTCTTTATCAAATTCCGGGGGTAAAATAGCCAGTTTTAGATTCTGATCATCTGGTATATCTGCATGGCTCTTTGGCCAGAGATAACATTGCAGATCACTTCCAGCCCCGTTCTGAATTGCTTTTCTCGTCTCTTCAACAGTTTTTTCTGAAGTTATGGTCTGCTCTCTTTCCACGATGACACGGTTGAGATTGGGTTGAGTTGTAAATCTGTATACGCCATCTGTATGGAGGTACCACAGCTCATCTTTGAGCTTGTTCACAGCATCTCCCACAATAGTGGGGGGTATTCCTTCCCGGAGAATGGCAACCCTGATCTCTGGTAGTGTTATTCCGCTCTTTCCGGAGGAAGTGAAAGAATAGAGAAAGATCGTTGTTGCAATGTTTTTAGCTATTCCGTATTTTTCATATTCACTTCCCATCTCTTTATCAATTCTCTGGGATTTTGCGCTTCTTCCAGCGATATCAGAATCTATGACGCTGTTGTATTCGCTTCCTATGTGCTTGATAAAATTCGAGCGTATCTTTGTATTTTCGAGATTGACAAGAGAGGGATAGATCAGTGGCGAGGGCAACCTTTGTTTATATAGATCATGGACTACCCATGCAAGTAGTGCCATAACCCCTCTAGTTCTCTGAAACGTAGAGTATGAGCCCCATCTTTCATAGAGGAGATCTATCAGCTCGGGATGGAAAGGATATGCATGTTCTATCTTATCTCTGTAAGCTACTTCCTTTACTTTCGGGGGCACATCAGCTCCCATTTTTTGATACATCTCAAAATGGCTCTGGGCAACATTTTTTATGGTGCTTTCATCCCCCACATAATCAAATAAACGTTTTCTTATTATCTCATAGAGTTCCATACCTTTAACAGGCTCATAGATAGTCTCAACTCTACCAAATATCTTCTGAAGCTCGTTTAGAGCTCTCTCTCCTCTTTCCCCATAGGGAGCACTGGATGGCAGGGTGCAGACCAGGCAGCACCTGCCTCTAGCCCTTACAACTTCTGTCAGCTCCTGGGAGAATGCAGATACCTGATCCGCAAAATCTTTAGCTTTTACAGCATACTCAACAAGTTCATCAATGAGAATTAGAAGAGGTTCATCACCCAGAACCTTGCTTAAAACATCTTTGCCCGGACTTATTCTCTTATCATCATGCTCCTTTACAAAATCATACCTGCCGAGCTGATATGCCATCTCACCCCAAGGTGTTCTTCCTTTTAGTGGATCCTGTTTTGTTCCGACGAATACAACAACCTTGGCGCTGGTCTTTGGAAGATTTGGGTAGAGGTAGTCTATTTTATCCCCGTTCTTTATCCAATGATACAAAGCGAGAAGAGCATGCGTCTTACCCCCTCCAAATGGGGTTTTCAACTGTATGACAGGATTGCCACCGTTTCCTGCCAGTATGGATAGAACATCCTCTAAAAGGTTCTTCAAACCCTGAGTAAGATAGGTTCTACTAAAGAATGTTACAGCATCCGTGTACTCTAAAGGAGCTTTTCCATCTACAACATCCCCGAGATCCGCAGCGAATATATCCTCCCTTATGTTTCCTTCCCTTATCTCCTTACTGGGCGTTACTACTTCCCACCAGCTCTGCATTTTTATTCCTCCTCAATTAATTTCTTTTGATACTTATCTATTTTTCCTGTGCTAATAATATTGTCTTTCCCAAACATAAAAACTTGAAGCATCTGTTTCTCCTTATCTCCATCGGGAAGGACATCTGATAAAGCTTGTGCAAACTGCCAGAAATCGTTGTTGTTTATATATCTCTTTTCTTCCAGCAGTTTTTTTATAGAGCCTCTATCGTTTCTTTTCTGGTAGTATAAACAAGAGTGCAGGACATCTATCATACTCCTCTCCTTGCCATGTTCTCTATCATCTGCATTTAAAACCGAGACGAGACTTCCACTCTTTTTTATCAATTTAGAGTCGTCTATAGAGATTCCAACCGCTTGAGCAAGTTTCCTCGCATCGTCATAATCAACCTTCGCCTGACCATAGTTCAAGCGGTATATGATGTAAAACCTTGTTTCCGCATCTACACTCTCTATATGCATCTTTAAAACCGTTCCTAATGCGTAATCTACCACTATCTTTCTCACTAATTCAAGGAGGTCTTTTGCGGATACTTTCTCTCCTGTAGGCTTTTCAACATTTTCATACTTACCAAAAACCTCTATTGCAGACCCTATGGCAGATATGAAAAAGTCCGCTCCTTTTATGTTTTCATTCCAGAACTGATCAAGTTTTTCCTTCACTCTCTGCTCGATCTCAGGCTTGATCTCGTTGAAGTAGGCTGTCTCCTTTTTTACACGTTCGCGACAGATCATATATATGGATGAAGCTAAAGAAGCGGTTTCTTGTGCCCTCAACCTCTCCTTCATTTCCGTATGCACAGGCCAGGAAGCTGTGAGGTATAAGCCTGATACGACAAGAGCGTTTATAATAGTTTCCCATGCCTCTGTTGACTTATGAGCAAAGACAATGCACGCAATACCTTCAGGTTTTAGAACCCTGTAGATCTCTTGAAATGCTTTAGTGATCATATCTTCGAAGAATCTTTTCGCTTTTGTGCTACCTCCATGCCTAACAGGGTTTGAGACTATTTCTTCTGTTTTTGGCGTTAAGGGTGTGGTGAATAGATCAGGATACAAATCGCCAATTGTTCTTTTAAGCCAGACATAGAAGAAGTCTGAAAGTTCAGCGTAGTTCACATTGTCGTAATATGGTGGGTCTGTGATCACCGCATCAAAGTAGTTGTCAGGGTAGGATAAAGAAATTGCGGAGGATTGAAAGACATATGAAAATCCATTCCCTTGCAACTCAACAGATGAGGTTTGGGTAAGAAACTCTATAACTTTAAGTAGTGATTCAATAGCTGTTCTGTAGCCTGTGGTCTCATAAATCGGAGCTATTTCTGGGAATTCCCATGTCATTCGTAATGCTCCTCTTCCAAAAGTATTAACGAACATCTCAATAGATGGATGGTATGTGGATATTGTATTATTTCTATCAGCAACTTTACTAATCCCCAGCCCTAAATAACTCACCACAACCTTCACATACTCCTTATCGTATCCTTCTTCCAGCATCTTCTTATATGCAAGCCGAACCTTCTCCACAAAAGTAATCAATGCCAACTTCTGACGGGAATTGAATAGATCTCCCCATTTTGTCATTCCATAAAGCCACATAGTTCTCGGTTTAACAGAATTTGGATCGATTTCCTCATCTGGAACAGGATCAAAACCCCAATTATCCATCAACTTCGCTCTTTTCTTCTCTAAATATGCTTCCGCTTCTTTAAAGATTTCTAAATCCTTGTCTGTTGCTAATCTGTAGGTTTTACCTTTTTTATCTGGATGGTGCAAAACAACAGCAATCATCCTCTGCCCTGCTTTTCCTTCCTGAAACTGTTTCCTATTATCTTTATCACTTATACCACTTCCACAGCATGGACAGACAACTTTAGCCCTTGCAGTAGTTCCTTCTTTAGGATCAAAATCTATATCTTTTCCTTCTTTAATCTCAAAATCTATTTTATTACCTTTCGGAATGATCTTATATGCTATCTTCTTCTTATCTTTTTAGCCAACCATGTCTGTCTTACCAAAGGTATCTCAGCACCACATTCAGGGTTCTGGCATCTGATAGTTCTTGCCCAGATATAACCGACTGGTATCGAGCCATCTTCATCTTGAGGATAAAATTTGCCAATCTCTTTCTTTGCTTCTTCCAAAACCCAGTATCCCCATCTTTTAACATCTTGCAATAGTGGATTTGTCGTCATCTCACCAAAATAGCTATTTTCTTCTTTGTGTCCATACTTTTGTGGATATTCTAATGTGCATTTTTCTATAAGCACAGCAACAGGGTTTAAATCACTTGCGTATGTCTCACAGCCCAGCCTTAAAGCCTCTAACGGTATAGCACCACCACCAGAAAAAGGATCTAAGACCTTCGGTGGTTTGCCATTGTTTGCTTTTAAGATGTCTTCCCTTGCTCGTTCAATGAGATTTTTGTTTAAAGAGTTCTCCCATTTTGAAAGTTCGCTTATAGACTGCGATCTCTTCATCCTCTCTTCTTCATCCTTCGGTTCGGGTGTGAGTGCTGCATATACCGAAGCTCTCGAAGATGCTAAAGGACGACGTGCCCACCATATATGTAATGTAGAGATGTGCCCATGCCTTATGTTTTTCTCTCTCTCAGATTCATCACTCACTAATCTTATTGGAAAATCTACCTCTATAAATCTTTTGTTTGCACTATTATTCATTCTGCCACCTCTGCTTTATCTTTCCAGTCCTTGACTATATACCTCACGATGCTGACCTCTTCATCAGGCTTCAGACGCGATGCTGGATCCTGCATTATGTAGAGCTCTGGTTCTGTAGCAGCATTTGCAATCACATATAACCAGTACTCCTTACCAAACCTCTGAGCCATCATCCATTCATTTGGCGTCAGCACTATGCTGCCCTCTCCTGCTCTCGCCTTTACCTCTATGTATCTGAACTCTTTTTTATCCGATGATCGGACATCATAACCAAGATTTTCAGAAGAGACATCTTCAGGTATCCTTCCGTTCTTTCTTTCATACTCCATAACTTTCTCCATGCCTATCCGCTCTATCTCTTCATTTCTTACCATTTCTCCCTTACCAGGCTCAACTCTGATAACCCCGAGAACAACTGGCTCTGAAGGAAAAATATGCAGCTCCATCTCTATCTCCCTTTTCAGATTCTCTCTCTTTCTTTGAAGATCCTCCTTCTTTCTGCGCTCATTCTCTATTACAGCCTCCGGTATGTTCTCACCCTTGTTTCTTCTGTCATAATATTCTACCAGTTTTCCCTCAGATTCAGAGATCATAGATTCTAATGAGCGCAAACCATATTTTCTCTTTATCTCCGCATTTCTTTCTCTCTCTTGGAGTATCTCTTTTTTGTATTTATCTATGCCTTTCAGCAGAAAAGATATAGCCCCCTCCTTATTCAGCGTCTCAGAAGGTGTCTCCTGCTGATGCTGAGGCTTGAGATCCCATAGGATAGAGGGGTTTACATAAGAGAAATTGTTTTTACTATCCTCGTATACTGCAAACAACCTTTTACCAGCGATTTCGTTCTTTCCATCCTTTACCTGTACATCCATAAACCATATGTACCCATCCAACCTACCATCAGGATCAATGAACGATGCATACCTGTTTGAATATCTTTTCTCTATCTCTTCCATGACCGCTTCTAGTAGAGGATGACCGAGAAAAACAAACTCCGCATTAGAGGCTTTATCCTTGTCGAATGAGATTCTTTGATATTTTGTATAAACCTCCCCAAATCTCTGTTTAAATTCGTATGTGACGTTACGGATCTCAAACGGTACGGATAATATCTGCCAGGCATCTCCTCTCTTTTCTATCTGTATCCCTAGTTTTCTTGCAGCCCTGACGAAAAATTCTTCTACATACTCAGGTGCAAGCCTGTTTTCCTTAGCTCTTCTTTGATCCGAGAGTATCCTTGAGAGATCTATGTGCTTGGTGGCTAAAGACTCCAATACCGCCTCTTTTACCCTCTTAATTGCATCCTCATCAGGTATAGTCTCTATATCTTTTAAGATGTCGTTGATAGTCCTCGGATTTGCTATAGCCTTCATTATCAGATCCTTCAAGCTCACATCCTTAAGAATGTCGTTTATTACATCGAACACCCTATCATTTCCAAGCTGTCTCTTTATCGCTAAGAGTTTTGCAAATAATCTGTTAAGAATACTGCCCTCTATTGTGTTGTTGGCAACCATGTTGTAGATGTGTACTTCATGTTTCTGCCCATACCTATGTATTCTTCCCATCCTCTGTTCTAAACGATTTGGATTCCATGGTATATCGTAGTTAACCATGAGCCAGCAGTTTCTCTGGAGGTTTATACCTTCGCCGCCAGCCTCTGTGGATACCATAACCTGCACATTACCGTAATTAAATTCGTGCTCTGCTTTTATTCTCTCATCCATATTCATTCCGCCATGTATGGAAGCAACAGAATACCCCCACTCTTCAAGTTTTTTAACAAGGTATTCAAGTGTGTCTTTAAACTCTGTGAAGATAAGGATTTTTGCTCCTCTGGTTTCTTCCATAACCCTTTTCAGCTCATTCAGCTTTGTCTCTACTCCTTTATTCTCTACAGCTCTGGCATGGTTTATCAGCATCTCTATGGTATCAATTTCCTCTTTTAGCTCCTCTATGGTCTCTGAAGATGTCAATTTTTCGAGCAACTCCCCCTCAAGATCCCACCTCTCGCTCTCTTCAAGATCTTCAAGGTAGTCCTCATCATACTCAATATCCTTCTGGGTCATTCCCTGTTCATAGATATCGGTCAAGCGTTTGTGTCTTCGTTCTAATGATCTTCTTATAGCATAAACGCTGGATGCTAAACGGCGTTGGAGGATCATCATCGCAAAGGTGACATTTCTCTTATCTTTACCAAGAGCTTTATTGAACTGATTGCCTACATATCTTGTCACCTCGTTGTAAAGGTCTACTTCATCGGATGACATGTTGTACGCTAGAGTTTGTACATCCCTAGGGGGAAAGAGCGGCCTGCCATCAAAATCGTTCAGATCTTCTTTAAGCCTTCTCAGCACGAGGGGATTTTCCTTGTTCTGTACCGATTCTTCCAGTATCTTTTCATTTGCAAATAGACCCGGCTCCAAGAGATCAAGAAGCAGACGGAAGTTTTCAGGATCTCCTCTATGTGGTGTTGCTGTGAGAAAGAGAAGGTGGTTTGATATGCCCGAAAGAGCTTCACCCAGGAAGTAGCGCTTCGTCTTATCGGTTTTATTTCCATATCTGTAAGCAGACATCTTGTGTGCTTCATCTACTATGCAGAGATCCCATCTGCTGGAGTTTAATGCCTCTCTTACATCTTCCTGTTTTGCAAAGTCCATAGAGATTATAACATTGTTCATTTCGGTAAATATGTTCTGCCCCCATGAAGCATTCATAGTGCCACGATCAACCACCAGAAATCTTTCTGAAAACTTCTCTTTCAGTTCTCTGCGCCATTGATCCTTGAGATGACCAGGGGCAACTATCAGTGTTCTTTCTACAAGTCCACGGTATTTGAGCTCTTTGAGCAGGAGCCCTGCCATTATCGTTTTTCCTGCACCGGGATCATCTGCGAGAAGAAATCTTATCCTCGGATTCTTGAGTATGTGATAATAAACCGCATCTATCTGATGTGGCAGAGGATCTATTTGAGATACATTTACAGCACAAAGAGGATCAAACTGGAAATTATTTCTTATCCTCTTTGCTTCAAGAAAGAGAAAGATCTCTTCGCCATCCCCGGGGCTGAAATCTTCTTTCCTAACTTTTATCTCTTCGATCTCCTCTTTTGTGAGGATGGGGGAATAAAATTTCTCTGTATCGCAACCAACAGCATTTATCACAACGCGATCATCCAAATACCTTACAGATATAACCTTTAGTTTTTCTGGCCAGGATCCTTCCAATATGTCCCCCTCTTTTATCTCAAACATAATTATCATTCTTTCATCTCTATCTGTTGATAAATAATTTTCTCAAAATACAGTAATTCCGAATGTAGATAGGGTGTTTCTAATGAGCTGTTCTATATTTAAACCAGCCTCTGACATTTAGTTCAGGTAAATCGTTCCTAACTAAGATAGATTTACATCTAAGAAAGAAATTATTCTCATTCAGGCGCTTCGCAGGCTCGTTTCTGTGTGGCAGGTTCAGGAAGGAAGAGAACAGAAGTTGTGTTAAAGAGAGGTAGCAAAAAGGCATAAAATAGAAACCCTGGAGATCTTTGTTATGCCTAATCATGTCCACTGGAGGATGTCACAACTTGTAGATTTCCTGAAAAGCTTTAGTGATCATATCCTCGAAGAATTTCTTATCTTTATTTGAATATCTAACAGGATCCCATCCTACCATCTCTGTTATTTCTTCTGCTTTCGGCGTCATTGGTGTTGCAAAAAGTTCTGGATATAAATCTCCTATCGTTCTTTTCAGCCAGACATAAAAGAAGTCTGAAAGATAACTATAAGGTACATTGTCGTAATACGGCGGATCTGTAATGACCGCATCAAAGTAGTTGTCGGGATAAGGTAAAGAAGTGGCTGAACACGAGAAGATAGATTATTTAATAAAGGATAAACTGTCGAGATGTACGGTTGAGAAGAATATGATAGAAAAGCATTTTGGATAAACTCATAAGAGACAATAAGGTCATGAAAGAGGATAATTATTTTAAATCAGTATGAACCTGATTTTTATGTCTTATGCTCAACCTAAATATAAACTATCTTTTTTTACTGCTGTAAGACAAATTGTTTAAAGATAAAAAGGTAAACCTTGATTTAAAAATGAATTAAGACGATAAGAAGTTTTGATATTGATAGAATAGATAAAAACGGGCTCGCCGGGATTTGAACCCGGGTTGTCGGATCCGGAATCCGAAAGGATAGTCCGCTACCTCACGAGCCCATTATTGATATACAATCATAATAATTCAGGTGTTATCATCCAGTCGAGATACCACTCATCCTTATCATCTCGTTCTAAACAGACAACCGAACATGTTTTAAACTTTATCAAGAAGGAATTCGGTGTTTTAGTAAGCATTAAACAGAGAAGATTGGCTAAATGCGGCATATGCCCGATTATCATAGTATCTTCTTTTATATCGCGTTTTAGCTTATCAACATATATAAACGGATCAAAAGACGGGCCAAGAGTTTTATCTTCCACCAACTCTGAAGATAAATTCTTGTTTATTATCTCTGCAGTCTCTTTAGCACGCATTATCCCGCTATGAAATATCCTATGTGGGGTTATATCTTGTTTTTTCAAAAATTTTGCCAATTTTTCAGCATCTTTTCTTCCTTTTTTCGATAATGGTCGAGCTGGGTCTTCATAATCCTTTTTTGCTTTTGCATGTCTGACTAAATAAAGTTTCAAGTTATTTGATTTGATCATTCTATTGATCCCTTCTTTGATTCTTTGAAAACAAAATGTTCTTCACTCTTGTACAGCACAAGACTGGACTATGCTTTATCATTCACCAGGAGGTGCTACGAATCTTCGATTCGTAACTCACAAATCTTTGATTTGTGATGCAGGAACGTAGTTCTGCTTGATAGACAATCTTATACTCTTCGCAAAATTATGCGCTTCTTGGATCGGTATCGGTAATTTATGTTTAGATATAAGGTTTTTCGTGATTTCAAAAGCAGAATCAACAGATATTAGGTTACCTGGTGTTATATAAATGGGATTGGACCTTTTGTTAGGTTTATACGCGTAACCTATCACTTTATCATTTAAAATAATTGGTTTACTCTCGCCTACATCCGTTGGCTTGGTACAAAATCCATAAAACATCTTTTTAGTCACGCCTATCGTTGGTCTTTTTAATATGACCCCGATATGGCTTGCCAACCCTATCCCCATCGGATGGTTTATCCCTCCGCCATCTATCAAGATGACATCCGGTTTTGTCATCAATTTACGGATCGTATTTAACATATTCTTTCCCTCCCGATAGAAGAGAAATCCAGGTATGTATGGAAAATCTATATCATCGATAAGATATATCTTTTCCAAGACATCTCTACTCAGGTAATCGACCAAGACTGCAGCAGTGATTATCTTACCTTGAGAATCATCCTTATTGAGATAAGAAGAATCAATCCCTGCAACACGATCTATATGGCTAAACCGATCCTCAAGTATTATATTACTGCTTAAACGCCGTTGTTCGTCCAATAATCGTTCCAGATCCATTCTCTATTTTTGATATTAGGACTTATTAAAATCTGCCAATTTAAACTCTACCGTCGTAAAGAAGGGGCCTCTTATATCTATCTTCTTTTTTTTGCCTGTCAAATATCTCAAGATATGATCTTTTATAGCAATATTGATCTCCCCAGGGGTTTTGACCATTCTTACCTTGACCTGCCGTATCTCATCATCTTTGATACCGTTACAGATCACCAAGTCTTCTATTATAGATGCTGCTAATTGAGAAAAAGCATCCATAAACGATATATTCGTATCCACCGCACCTTTGAACATATTATAAAATCTTTCATCTTCTGGAACAGCAAAGATATTTCCGTCTTTAACGAATATCTTGTTTTTATAGGCGGGACCACATAGCTTGGTCTTTTCTTCCGGTTCGACGATATCAACAACTATATCTTTCCCGTAAATCTTCCCTCTCCATACAGAAAAACGGCAAGGGCTCTCAATTTCTCCATTTTTTTCACATGCGTCCCTTATAGCTAATGCCAATCTCAATCCATTCATACTTTTAGGCGTCTTTTTTACATATATGCCTTTAGAAATCTCTAAATCGGTTAATTCTTCTTGATAAAATTGGGGATACACCATCTTTCTCATATCTTCCTGGCAGTACAGTATCATAGCAAGCCGTTCCACACCAAGACCCAAATTCATCACAGGATACGATATATCATATTGCACGAGTGCTGTGGGAGAATAAACGCCAAAAGTTGCCACTTCTACCCAACCGTCATTATACTTCGTATTACAACCTACTAGAGCTGGATGATAAGCAAAAACCTCTGTCTGTGTTCCGGGTACGTAGTATTTGCTCCTTTTATCATCCAACCTAAACTTGAAATTTTTAAACCCAAATTGTAGTAACAACGACTCTGATACAGCCATCCCGTCATCCACCGTTACGTCTTCATCCATTATTACACATGATGCAGAATAATACGATTGGAGCCGTGTGGCATCTTCTTTCTGTTCTTTTCTAAAACATCTGTCTATAGAGAATAATTTAATTGGCAAATCTTTTTTATTCAATAAAGAACCAAGTGTGATAAACCAGCCTGACGTCATATGGCTCCTAAGCATGTTTGTTGAGGCTACAGGATTCAATTCTTTGAATTCAGGAAAGACTTCAGATAAGATCTTTGTCCCATAGATATCCTCCACAGAGAGCCTTTTAGATATATCTGCAATAAGATCATCTCCATCTATCTTCCCTTTCTTATATAAATGAAGAGTCTCTTTTATCGCAATTTTTTCATCATCGTTTAATTCTCTTCCAATAATAGATTCTATCCTTTTTATCTGATTCTTAGATACTCCAATATTCGGTCTAGGTAATCCTGCAAGGTAAAAACACCTATCTAAGACCGCAAGCGACTCTGGCCCAAATTGTTTTTTTACATCGTTCTCTTCGACTATAATAGGATTTATAGTCTCCTCAAATCCCATTCTTAAATAAGCAGACCTTAAATTGTTAATCATCTCAAAAACAGGATGCGGTTTGCCATAAGAATATGTCATACGAGGATATTTTTTGTTTATATCCTTTATACTTAGTATCTCAGATCCTTTCAGCCAAGCTGCCTCAAAATCCTTATCTGCCTCTTTATTATATCTTGAAACATCAAATCTCATCTAATACATCCCTTTGAAAACACAATCCAGCTTTACGCTGTTGCAAATCGAAGGTTTTCCATCTAATATATGTCTCCTCTTTCTCTCTTATACTTTTTGATCATCTTTACGATATCTTCCATCTTTCTCTCCTTCAATCTATCATGGTTTCTCTTAATCCATACATCAATCAACCAATCCATCTTATTTTTATCGATTATACCAAACTCTTGAACGTGCATTAATTCTTGATCTATCTTTATATTAACCTCTGAATCATTAAAAAGAGGAATATCTCTCTCATAAAATCTCTCTTTTGCCAGATGTGACATTTCAGATCCAACTATTACCGCCTTTATACCGAAATCTATCAAGAAATCTGCTGTGGATCCTCCACCACCCGTTGCATCCTTAAGATAGATTATATCACCTTTTTTAATACCGATCTTTGCGTTAAATTTTACGATCGCCTCTTTTTTAAAGACATCGATTACCTTTACTGGATAAAAATCTCCCGACGATTCAAGAATTTTTATCTTTCTAAATTGGTCTATTTGTCTAGAATACTCTTTAATTTTATTTTTAAGTCTTATTATCTCCCTTCCTTGTCTCTTTATCTCATTATCTCTTATTTTTATCTCTTTTTCCTTTTTTAGTTCTCTTCTCTCCTTTTTCTTAAACAAATGGATATAATTTTCTAATTTTTTAATCTCTATATCTTTCTCTTCTAACGATCTCTTAAGATACTCATTATCTTCTTTTATCTTATTGATCTGTAGGTTAATCTGATCATTATTTTGTTTTTTTACATCTTTTTGTTTTTTTACATCTTTATTTTTATTTTTTGTATTGTTATCAATGTCTTCTTTATTAACATCTTTAAATGGAGAAGATATTGCAGATTTAAGCGATATTCCTTTCAGAACGGCAGCTTTAACCTCGTCAGAATCTGCCCATACAGGTATCTCTTTATCTATCTTTTCAAATCTATTTTTAAATTTCCTATATGCATCCAATGCTGCAAAGAGTGCGTCTCTCTCGTGAACATTACTAAAATCGTATCCTTTTGTTAGGTTTATCTTCTCTTCGGTCGTAGTATCTTTGGTGGAATATACGATATTGTTAAACGCCCTTTTTATTTTTTCCACAGTATCAGGTATCGGATAGACGTCTGTAGATATCACGATTGGTCTTCCTCTTTCTCTAATAAATTTTATAATATTTGTAACAGATGCATTTCTGAAGCTAGATACGTTTACAACCCTTCCTTCAAAGTCGAGTAATGCGATTGCTGCTGTAGTCCCAGGATCTATTCCTACTATCAGATTCTGTTTTCTGTTTGAATATTTTGAAAAATCTAGCAAATCTTTGGTTATGGGAGAAAGATTTACCTGAACATCTGCACTCCTTTCGGAAGAGATTCCTATGTTTGTTATATTATCTTCTACCAAGAAGAGACCGCTTATATAACCACCATAACCTTCTTTTATAGTAAGAGAATATTCAACCCCCTTCTTATCCAGATAATCTTTAATCTCATTAACCTTTAATTTTACCATTCCATGAACCTTTCTTCTATACCTATTCTGGCTCCATCCACCCTTCCCAAGACTTCTAGATCTGCTTACACGTATTCTTGTTCTATCACTTATATAAGAGACCTCATAACCAACGCCTCTGTATGCCAATAGTGCACATACTGTAGCAGATTCTAAAGGGCTTTTTTTGTTGAATGATATATTATAGTCTGACGCTATTTTACTAAGTTTTTGATTGTTTGTTACCTGGATAAGTTTTGTTTCGTAAGGTAACTCTTTTAAAAATGTTAAAAGATGATTTTTATCTCTCACTAATTCATATATATTATCTACTGCCAAGATACTCGGTCGTCTTTGTTTGATCAGCCGAAAAAGTTTAAATCTACTTATCTCTTCATATTCTTCTACATTCTTACCTGGTTCTAATATTGCCAAAGAATACTTTCCTTGTTCTTTTTTAGATCTCGGCGATCCTTTTAAGATATCCACCCCAAATATTAGGTCTTTTTTTATTAGACCACCCTCTATGACACTAATCTTTAATCTTTTTTAAAACATCATTAATCTCTTTATTAAGAGAATATTTACGTATAAAATAATATACAATCTTTTTTATATCTCTCGTAAGTATTTTATCTGCCATATCTTCTTTTGAATAGATAAACTGAGGCCAGTCTATAAGGACTACTCTATCCCCATCGATCAGTATATTATACTCGCTCAAATCACCATGAACTATACCACAATGATAACTCTTTCTAATCTCATTTATAATACCCTCAAAAAACCATTCAGGATCTTCTAAATAGGTATATTTGAGCATCGTCCCATCTATCTTCTCTAAAACAATAAAATGTCTATTTGTTGCAATTGGTTTCGGAACTGATACGGAAGAATATAATCGGCTTAATGCCTCTTTCTCTCTTAAAGCAGATTTTGTAGATATATTAAACCAGTTTCTCTTATACATATTAGGTCGATTATTCAATACTTTTTTGAAAGAGAATCCTTCGCGATGAATCTTCAATATGTAAGTTTTATCATTAAAAGCTAGTATTTCATAAATATCTGACTCTTTTCCATATCCTATCTGGTCGCCTATCGATCTTATGATCTTTTTCTTATACATCGCGTTTAATGCTAGTATATCAAAACCATAATAGCTCAACGTATATTTTACTCCGTTCGACCTGATTAAGTCAAATTTTGCCAATTTTTTGATATGATAATCCGTTTTTTTTAAACTACTATGAGAAAACGCCGCAATATCTTCCAAAAAAGTCTTTCCAAACTCTATCCCCTGTAAAACCTTGAAATCCCCCTCATTTAATTGCTGATGAATATATGCAACCTCTTTAAGACTTTTTACCTTTTAACACCTCAATATAAAATATATCTAATTTAGATATAAAATTTGTTGATATAAAGATAACTAGTCGTTAAGATCATCACAAAATCGGTATATCTTTTCTGTTTTTTGCGATGTCCAGGTAATATTTGATCTTGCAGATATGTTCTATAGATGATAAGACGAAATACGCCTCCTTAACATTTGATCCTGTACCTATAGTACCATGTCCCTTTATTATCACTCCTAAATGATCTTTTAAAAATTTTGCTGCATTTTTTGCCAGTTCTTTCGATCCTACTCCACCTTTAATTATCGGTATTTCACTCAAAAAATATTCAGTCTCGCAACTATCAGATACGATATATTCGTCGTTCAGCATAGATTCGACTACTGCAAAGACCGAGTGTCCATGTAAAATTGCAGAAGCAGAAGTATTTTTATAGATCTCTCTGTGAACAGGCAATTCAGATGATGCAATCGAGTCAAGGCTGCTCTCCTTATATATAGAGACTTTTACAATCTTTCCTTCTAACTCATCCAGCATACTACCCGTACTGCTTATCAATAGATAATCTCCAATTCGTCTGCTTACATTACCGAAATGTGAATGAACGAGGCCGTTTGCCACAATTTTTTTTCCGTATTTAATGAGTTCATCCATAGCAGAGATTGGAATTTTTTATCATTTATAGTTTTTTTAAAATACAATATACAAATAATACAATACAAATATATATAAAGGAGCGTACCGTATATCATATAATTCCAAAAAGCCAATAAACAGGCATAGGTAAGAATATATGGATTATAATTCGGATACTATTTTAATTTTAGATGGAATAGAAGCTATAAGAAAACGTCCTGGAATGTATATTGGGGATACAGGATCGAAGGGATTACATCAACTATTCTTTGAAGTGTTAGAGAACAGTATAGACGAAGTGATGGAGGGCTACTGTAAGAATATAGAAATTATATTGAAAGATGACTCGATAACAGTAAAAGATGACGGCAGAGGTATTCCTGTTGATATAAAAAAAGAGTTCGGTAAATCTGCGTTAGAATTAGTCTTTACCAAACTTCATTCGGGAGGAAAGTTTAATAGCAATATATACAAAGTTACGGGCGGGCTTCATGGAGTAGGTCTATCTTGTGTCAATGCACTCTCTGAATGGCTTGTTGTAAGAGTAAAAAAGAATAATAAGATTTATGAGATGAGATTTGAGGCGGGTCACCCTGTTACACCATTACAAATCTTCGATTTACAAGATACTCAATTCGTAACAGGCGAGACAGGAACAGAGATAAGTTTCAAACCTGATCCGCTCATTCTAGAAGATACTACTTTTGACTCGGATTATATCGTTAAGAGATTGAGATCGCTTGCATTCTTAAACAACAACGTTAAAATTTTGTTTATAGATAAAGTAAATAATAAAAGATTTGAATTTTACTATGAGCATGGATTGAAAGATTATATAGATTATTTAAATGAGAACAAGACACCAATCCATCCTCCAATCTTAATAAGTAATAAAAATGGAGATGTAGGAGTAGATATCGTTATCCAATACACAGATACTTATTCTGAATCGATATATTCCTTTGCCAACAATATATTTACTTCAGAAGGAGGTACTCACGTAACAGGATTTAGATCCGGCTTGACAAAGGCAATAAATGATTATTTTAAGACTAAACAGGCAGATAATAATTTTAGCGGAGATGATGTGAGAGAAGGAATCACAGCGATCTTAAATATAAAATTACCAAATCCTGTATTTGAAGGACAGACAAAAAACAAGTTGATGAATACTAATATTAAGAGTATAATCGAATCTGCAACTTATTCTGGATTGGAAAAATTTTTAGAGGAAAATCCAAAGGTTGCAGAAAAGATACTCTTAAAGATAGATAATGCTAGAAAGGCAAGAGAGGCTGCTCAGAGAAGTAGGGATATTACACGAAAAAAGAGCTCTTTTGGAAGTGTGCTACCAGGAAAACTGGCAGATTGTAGTGGTAGAGGGATAGATAGAGAATATAGAGAATTGTTTATAGTAGAGGGAGATTCTGCAGGAGGAAGCGCAAAACAGGCCAGAGATAAGAATTTTCAGGCTATACTCCCTTTGAAAGGTAAGATAATCAACGTGGAAAAGAGCCGTATAGATAAAATCTTGAAGAACGATGAGATTCAAGCATTAATCTCAGCAATTGGATGCGGAATTGGTAACGATTTAGATTTGGATAGATTAAGATATGGTAAGATCATAATAACGACCGATGCGGATGTTGATGGCGCTCATATCAGAACCTTACTTTTAACATTTTTCTTTAGATATATGACCCCCCTTATCAAGGAAGGAAGGATTTATTCTGCTATGCCTCCTTTATATAAAATTACCAATGGTAAAAAGGAGTATTATGCATATACAGATGATACGTTTAAACAGATAGTCAAAGAGATAGGAGATAAGGATTTAAAGATACAGAGGTACAAAGGTCTTGGAGAGATGAACCCTGAACAATTATGGCAGACAACGATTAACCCTGAATCAAGAACTCTTATGAAGATAAATATGGATGATGCAGAAGAGGCGGATAAGATATTTACCATGCTTATGGGCGAGAAAGTAGAACCAAGAAGAGAGTTTATTCAGATGAATGCGGATAAAGTCAATCTGGATGTTTAATGGAGGCTCTTTATGGAAAGATTATTAGAAAAAGATATCACTGAAGAGGTAAAATCGTCTTATTTAGATTACGCGATGAGCGTAATAGTATCAAGGGCTATACCTGATATAAAGGATGGATTAAAACCTGTACAACGTCGTATTTTATATGCAATGTACGAAACAGGTATCACGCATAATAAGCCTTATAAAAAATCAGCTCGAGTAGTGGGGGATGTTTTAGGCAAATATCATCCTCACGGAGATCTATCGGTCTATGATGCTCTCGTAAGGCTTGCACAGGATTTCTCGATGAGGTATCCTCTCGTTGAGGGGCATGGAAATTTTGGATCGATAGATGGAGACCCGCCTGCTGCTATGAGATACACAGAGGTTCGTCTGAACAAGATTGCAGAAGAGATGCTCGAAGATATAGAGAAAGATACTGTGGATTTTGTCTCAAATTTTGATGGAAGTTTGAGAGAACCGTTGTTTTTACCGAGTAAAATACCAAATTTGTTGATAAACGGTGCATCAGGTATTGCAGTAGGAATGGCAACGAACATACCTCCGCATAATCTATCTGAGATAGTTGATGGTATTCTTAAATATATAGATAATCCTGATATATCGATCGAAGAGTTAAACGAGATCATTAAAGCACCAGATTTTCCAACTGGAGGTATTGTCAGTATAAGAGAGGTTTTAAATGCTTATAGATCAGGTAAAGGAACCATCCGGATTAGAGGTAAAGTAAAGATAGAGGATAAAAACACGATTATAATAGAAGAGATACCTTATCAGGTAAACAAATCGATGCTGGTCGAGAAAATAGCGGATTTGGCAAAAAAAGAGAGGATAAAAGGTATAAAGAATATATTGGATGAGTCCGATAGAAAGGGAATGAGGATCTCTATAGAGGTCTCTAATAGCATAGATAAAGATTATGTGATACACCAGTTATATAAAAATACTCCGTTAGAGTCCTCGTTCGGCATAAACAACATGGTTCTTCTCGATGGAAGACCCCGACTTCTAAATTTAAAAGAGTTTATCGCCGAATTCGTCAAACATAGAGTGAATATAGTGGTAAGAAGGGCTAGTTATGAGTTAAACAATGCCAAAGAACGTATCCATATATTGGAAGGTTTGTTAGTCGCTTTAAACGACATAGATTCTGTTATTCAGATAATAAAAGGATCTAAAAATATAACAGAGGCAAGAGAAAATCTGTTTAATAGATATAGACTTTCAAAAAAGCAGGTTAATGCAATATTGGATACAAAGTTGCAGAGATTGGTATCGTTAGAGAAGAAAAGTATAGAAGATGAATATACTTCTCTTCTTGCAAGGATTGATGAATTAAACAACATTATTTTGGATAAACAGAAACAATACAACCTAATAAAGGATGAATTACAGAAGGTTAAAGAAGATTATGGCGATGAACGAAGAACAAGGATTGTAAAAGATTTTGAAAAGATAGAAGAGGAGGTATTGCTTCCTGATATCGATTATCTGGTTCTATTAAATAATGATGATTACATAAAAAAAATACCGATCGATAAGTTTAAAACTCAGAAACGGGGTGGCAGAGGTATATCATCGATTAACAATAGCAATATATCAAGTCTCAAACTAATTCGTATAGCAAATAATAGAGATAAATTGCTTTTTTTTACAAATAAAGGAAAAGTATACTCGTTAGATGTTTCTACGATACCTGAAAACGAGCGGACGGCTAAAGGACGGTTTATTAAAAATTTTATAGATCTGGAGAAAGATGAAAAGATCGTATTTATAATAGATTATCAAGATAGCAACGGATCATTGATCATTGCTACAAAGAATGGTTTGGTTAAAAAGACTGATCTCAAGCTATTCGAAAAAATAAAGGCAAATGGTAAGATAGCTATAAGATTAAACGATGATGACAAGATTGTTGGCGTTAAAAAATGCAAAAACGATGATGACATACTTTTAATCACAAAAAAAGGTCTATTGTCCAGATTTAAAGAGAGAGAGGTTAGAAAAACTGGTAGAAATACAATGGGTGTTATTGGAATGAGGTTTAAAGATAAAGATGACGAAGTAGTCGATCTAGATACTATAGACACAGAGATTGAAGATGTCTTAATCATCACTGAGGATGGGATCGGTAAACGAGTATCTGTAAATAAATTCTCTGTCAGGCATAAAGGGACAAAAGGGGTAATAGCTATAAAAATAAAGGATGGTAATTATGTTAAAAACATTTTAGGAGTGAATGATAGATATACTCTACTGACTGGTAGCAAAAACGGATTTATTTTTAGAATAAATGCCTTAAAAATATCAAAACAAGGAAGAACAGCAAGAGGAGTCAATATTATGAGATTAAAAGATGACTCTATAGTTTGTATCGATAAATTGTCAATTGATACTATAAAATAATATTTGATAGCATGACTAAATTAGATAATGCAGGAAATTTTTTGATAGATTTTTCAAAACACCTTGATGGTCTTATACCCGCAATAGTTCAGGATGCTGATACAAAAGAAGTCTTGATGATGGCATATATGAATGAAGAAGCACTTAGAAATACAATAACGACAAAAAAAGCTTATTATTGGAGCAGAAGCAGAAATAAATTATGGCTTAAAGGCGAAGAGAGCGGGAATTTCCAAACGGTTATAGATATAAGGATTGATTGCGATGAAGATACCATTCTGTTGATTGTAAAGCAAAAAGGCTGTGCATGTCATATGGGATATAAATCTTGTTTTTTTAGAGATATAAATGGAAAGATTGTAGAAGAACGACTCTCCGATCCAGATACTATCTATCATAAGAAATCTCAAAAATGATTGATAAAAACAGATTGAGAAGATTACTGGACGATCTTAAATCTATATCCGATAAAGATATAGAAGAGATAATTTTTGAGGCAGGAAAGATACTTGAGAAAGAAAACCTTGTTTGTATAGATAGAGAAAAAGCAATATTTGTTGGAGATACCCATGGAGATCTCGATGCGACTCAAAAGGTCTTATCAAGATATCTTAATCGGGATAATATAGTCGTATTCTTGGGAGATTACGTAGATAGAGGCAAAAATTCTTTGGAGAACATAAACTACTTATTGATAGCAAAAATTCTCTATCCCAAAAATCTAATACTTTTACAAGGCAACCATGAGGCAATAAAAATTTTGAGATTTTATCCTGCCGATTTCTGGGACTCTTTATCCAATAAATTTTATAATTTATATTCCGATCTTTTGGCAAGACTACCTTTGGTTTTAACCACTAATAATGGTATCATCGCTCTTCATGGAGCACTACCAAATGTCTCAAATTTACAGGAGATAAACATGATCGAACGAGGAGATGAGCTGTGGAAACAGATCACTTGGGGCGATTTTTACGAAATGGACGGAGAATTCTTAGGTAATGATTCTATAACCGGAAGACCAATGTTTGGTAGGGACTATTTTAATAGAGTAATGCATTCATTAAATATGAATATTCTAATCCGCTCACATCAACCGAGTGCAGATACCAGGATGTTCAATAATCGATGTATCACTATCTTTACATCAGACGCATACTCTCCTGAAAGAAGGATACTAATCTCTGACGCGGATGATATCTCTATCGTCTATATATAACGTATATAAAAAGTGGTCTATGGAAGATATCTCTTTTTTAGAAGTATATATCCGTGCTCTTTGGCAGCTTCATCGAAGCCTAGATGATGAAACGCCCTTAAAGATGCTATGTTTCTTTCATCAATCTAGGCAAAGAGTTCTTTAAACAGCAACAATCCGAAACCATAATTGCAGATCTCTCTAAGCACCTCTTCGCCATATCCTCTTCCTCTATACTCCTTATCACCTATCAAAATAGATATCTCCCCTGTACCATCTTTTGCATTATATATCGAGCAAAATCCAATAGGTTTATCATCGAGAAGAGCAACAAAATCGTAAGAATCCTTGTTGATCCTCTCTTTCAGATATTCGTAAGTATAAACATCCACGGGGTCTTCCATGTATTTTGTATCTTCTCTATCGTTAAACCATTTTAGAAGGAGAGGTATATCCTGTTCATCTATCGATCTTAACCTTAGCATCGTCTCGCCCTTTCTAATGCAAAACCAAGAAGTGTTTTAACAAACTCTTTAAAGCTTATATCTGCAGCTCTAAGAGCTCTTGAGAAACCAGAATCCTTTGGATTTATGCATGGGTTTGGATTGACATCTATCACAAATATCTTATTGTCTCTTACCCTGAAATCTATCCTTCCATAGTCTCTTATTCCTATTGATCTATATACAGAAAGAGCTAATATCTCAATATCTTCTTTTAACTTCTTTTCAATGTTTGCAGGACACAATGGCTTGGTTTTTTCGTAATAATCGCTCTCAATGGACCATTTTGCATCGTAAGGTAAAATTTTCGGAAAGCTTTCGGAAATGTCAAATGATATCTCCGACAAAGATATAACTCTCGCTTTTTCTCCATCACCCATTATAGAGGCGCTTATCTCCCTCTCGTTTATATACTCCTCACAGATTGCCGGCTCGTTAAAATCGTTAAGTATCTTTTTTACCTCACGGGCAAGATCATTGGGATTGAAAACGACGGAATCACCCGATATTCCCAGGCTTCCATGCTCTCTCACCGGCTTGACGATAACTGAAAATTCGATATCCAGACAATGATTATATTTGGTAAAGACCTTGAACGCAGGAACGCTTATGCCTCTATCCTTCAAGAATCTTTTTACTGTATCCTTCTTATTACATAGTCTTAAAACCTGTGAATCGCTCCCAGTGTATGAAACCCTTATCTTATCCGCTATAATCGGCTCCGCCTTTGAATCTCTACCTATCTCTTCAGCCAGGTTAAAACCACATCAAATTTTTCCAGCATATCGAATATATCCCATCCGGCTTTAATCGGAAAAACGTCATGATCAGGCTCAAGAGATTCTTTTATAGCAACTACACTATCCATCACTTCATTTTCACATCTGACAAACGGATTAGCTTCCTCCACCAAATTGTATAGAACCGCGATCTTCAAACTCTCACCTTTATCTTGTATCTCTCTATTGCTAAGAAGAGTATCCGCCCTATGATATCCCTGTATTCCATGCCGGCTACATAACATGCTCTAGGAAACCTTGAGTTCTCTTTCGGATCTGGAGCCAGCCCGAGTAATGGATTTACATCAAGAACGTTAGGAGATCCGTTATCATCAAGCCTTATATCGATACGGCAGAGGCCTTTACAGCAATCTTTTTTTATCTTTTTTTCGAGATTTTCATCTTTTTGAAAAAGCTCCTTAAGAATGACCGGGTCATCGTTTAACCCCCTCAAAAGAACGCTCTGGCTACCAAGAGGTATGCCTGCATCTGCAAATAGAGCCAAAGCTCTGGAGCATTCTTCATCTATCTCTCTTGGATGCTCGAAGTGTATATTTATGTATAGAGGATGGTATTTTTTAAGCATATCTACTAGTTTTGGTGTTATTCTTGATGGCAGGGTAACAGGTATCCTTGTGCCTATCCTTATTATCTCCACATGCTCTATGCTCCTTACAGCTCCAAGTATCTCATCCAGATCCCTGTTGCTTCGCATAAAAGGATCACCACCTGAAATAAGAACATCCCTGACCTCTTTGTGCTCTTTTATATAATCTACTGCTCTCATTATATCTTTCATCGGTATCTCGTCGATCCGTCCTACTTTTCTTTTTCTCGTGCAGAACCTGCAGTACATACCGCACTTCGAGCTTACTAGAAACAGCACCCGATCGGGATAACGATGGACCAGGTATGGAACCTTTGTGTCCCTTTCTTACATCAATGGATCCGTGATATTACCATCTTTAAGTTCTTCTATGAAGGGGATACATTGCTTCCAAATAGGGTCGTTCTTCTCTTTAACAAGGCTTAAAAAATGTTTTGTTGTCCGTATTGGGTAGACATCTCCAACTTTTTTAATATCTATTGTATCAGCGTTCATCGATGTTAAAAACTCATCTAAAAATCCGCTTTTGGGAGGCGGACGCTCATCAGACGAGTCCAAGTCATCTTCATCATGCATAGAAAAGCTCATTTTATCTATGGTGGTATCATATTTCTTGTTTATAAATTTTTCTTTAGCATATATCTTTATGCAATGTATCATAAGATATAGATAATGTATCTACTACAATAACCATATTTAGAAGATATATAAAAAAAGATGAAAATGGGGCTTAATTTTAAAAGGATAGATCGATATTCTTAAATTGTAATTATAAATATTATTTATTAACAAATTAAAAATAAAGTAAAAAACTATTCTAGATAATTATTTTTACAAAAACCAATAGATTTTGTTTTTTAGTAAGATTTATGTATAGTTACTAAACAGTTTTTATTATTCATACCTAAAGTGTTTATGGTGATCGAATTATGGAAACATTATATAAATATGACCGATCTATAGATGAGTTGTTAAATTCAGATAAATTAAAATATTGTTATGGATGTGGGATATGTACCAGCGGTTGTCCGATTACTGAGATGACAGATGGGATATATAAGCCAAGAAACGTCCTTTTAAAGATATTATTGGATCTTGAAGAGTTAATTAAAGATAAGGATATATGGTTATGTGCAAGTTGTTATAAATGTTATAGATTGTGCCCTCAAGGTATAAAGATCCCAGAAATATTGATCAAACTTAGAGATTTAGCTTTTGAAATGGGATATACAGATGGATTCGTAGAGGCTTTGGATATAATTAAAAGAGATATCCCTTTACCTGCAGTCTCTCTTTTTATATGTTTTGATCCTTTATCTGGAAAGACCGATCGGACGAAAATTTTAAAGATATTTGAAGAATTCATAAAAGATTACAAGAAAGGTTTAGACCTCGTCAATAAGGAATCTATAATCAAGGATAAGAAGATAGCAATAGTGGGATCTGGCCCAGCTGGTTTAACAGCAGCAAAATACCTGATAAAAAAAGGATACCCTGTAACGATTTTCGAGGCTATGAACGAGGCGGGAGGAATGCTGAGATGGTGTATCCCTTTCTTCCGTCTACCAAAAGATATAGTGGATATAGAGATAGAGTACATAAAAAGATTGGGTGTAGTGATAAAGACAGGATCTCCAGTTACTAATTTAGATGATCTAAAGAAGGAATATGATGCGATATTTGTAGGATCTGGTGCAGGTTCGCCGATGTTTATGAACATACCGGGAGAAAATCTCAATGGTATCTATTCAGCGAACGAATTTTTAACTCGAATAAATCTGATGAAGGCTTACAAGTTTCCGGAATACGATACTCCTATCAAAGTAGGTAAAGTAACTGCCGTGATAGGAGGAGGAAACGTTGCTATGGATGCATCAAGATGCGCGCTTAGAGCAGGTGCTGAGAGATCGATGATAATCTATAGAAGAACCGAAGAAGAGATGCCTGCCCGAAAAGAGGAGGTAGAACATGCGAAAGAGGAGGGGGTAGAGTTCCATATTCTTACCAATCCTGTTAGATATATAGGTGACGAGAAAGGCAACGTAAAACAGATTGAATGCATCAAGATGGAGTTAGGAGAACCAGACGAGAGCGGAAGAAGAAGACCTGTCCCTATAAAAGGGTCAGAATTCTTGATGGATGTGGATACGGTAGTTGTTGCCATTGGATCGACACCGGACGTATCTTTTCTGCCAGAAGATATAATCAAGAAGGGTATAGTGAACGCTAACCCGCTTACCACAGAGACTAAAATTCCTGGAATATTTGCTGGAGGAGATGCAATATTTGGTCCTGCAACAGCAACAGAAGCAATACTTACAGGGAAAAGAGCGGCTATTTCGATGGATAAATATTTAAAAGAAGAGGATTAATAAAGATAAATAGGAGTTTTATATGTCTGAGAGTTCTATAAATCATGAAAAAGATACCTCAAAATCGTTTAATGAGGATGTAAGAATAGGCGTTTTTGTATGTCATTGTGGATTAAATATAGCAGGTTCTGTAGACGTTAAAGATGTTGCCAATTATGCTTCAACACTTCCTAACGTAGTTTATGCGGTAGATAATAGGTATACCTGTTCTGATCCTGGACAAGCCGAGATAAAAAAAGCAATAAAAGAGTATAATCTAAATAGGGTAGTTGTAGCATCTTGTTCTCCTAGAATGCACGAGCCTACTTTCAGAGCCGCTTGTGAAGAGGCGGGATTAAACAAGTATCTCTTCGAGATGGCGAACATAAGGGATCAATGCAGCTGGGTGCATCTATACGATAAAGAGGGGGCAACAGAGAAAGCAAAAGACCTTGTTAAGATGGCTGTTGCTAAAGCAGCGTTGCTTTCTCCTGCTAAGGAGCTTGAAGTACCTATAATACAAAAAGCGCTCGTTATAGGAGGAGGGGTTGCAGGGATTCAGGCTGCCCAAGATATGGCCGATGCGGGTTTTAAAGTTTATCTGGTCGAAAAAGATCCGAGTATAGGCGGAAGGATGGCACAGCTCGATAAAAACTTTCCTACTGTAGATTGTTCGATCTGTATCTTAGGACCTAAGATGACCGATGCAGGAAAACATCCCAATATAGAGATTCTATCGTATAGCGAGGTAGTAGATGTTCAAGGATATATAGGGAATTTCCATATAAGGGTTAAAAAGAAACCGAGATATGTATTGACGGATCTCTGTAACGGTTGTGGAGAATGCCAGACTGTGTGTCCTGTAGAGGTCCCAAACGAGTTTGACGATAATATAGCTCCAAGACATGCCATTTACATCCCTTTTCCACAAGCGGTCCCTTCTTTTGCTACTATTGATATTGATCATTGCATAAAATGCTACAGATGCATCGATATATGTGATCGTGGAGCTATAGACTTTACTCAAAAGGAAGAAGAGATAGAGCTAGATGTTGGTACGATCATTATAGCGACCGGTGTGGACGTATACGATCCGACACCCCTTAAACGGTATGGATACTCTAATTATAAGAATATAATAACCTCTTTAGAATTTGAGCGGATGATCAACGCAGGAGGTCCATCTAAAGGACATCTACTCAGACCGAGCGATAAAAAGATACCAAAATCGGTGGCTTTTATACAGTGTGTCGGATCGCGGTCCGAAGTGACCGGTCATCTCTACTGTAGTAATATCTGTTGTATGAACACGTTAAAAGATTCGCTTCTTATAAAAGAACATTGGCCTGATACGAAGATTAATGTCTTTTATATAGACATAAGGGCACACGGTAAGGGTTACGAAGACTTATATAAGAACGTGATAGGACGTGGGGTACGCTTTATAAGAGGGTTACCATCAGAGATCATCGAGGACGAAAAGACGAATAATCTGTATTTGGTCGGAGAGAATACTTTGTTGAACGAGACATATCAAATGGAGGTAGAATTGGTGATACTATCCGTAGGGATAATACCAAGAAGAGATAGCGATAATGTTAAGAGATTGTTTAATCTATCTAAAACCGCAGATGGATTTTTTATGGAGTCAAATCCGATATTAAAGCCTGTAGACGCTCCTACGGGAGGTATATTTTTTGCTGGGTGTGCCGAGGGTCCAAAAGATATCAAAACAAGCGTTATGGAAGCAGGAGCTGCTGCGTCTCATGCAGTGATTCTCATGTCGAAAGGAAAAGTCACCGTCGAGGCGATTACTCCTAGAATAATAGAGGATAGGTGTATCGGTTGTGGGTTATGCGTTAAAGTCTGTCCATACAATGCATTATATGTCAATACCGAGACAAAAAAAGCGGAGGTTATAGAGGCGGCATGTTCAGGTTGTGGTACATGTGGTGCAGAATGTCCACAAAATGCAATAATATCGAGGCATTTTACAGATGAACAGATATATGCACAGATAGATGCTGCTACGGAAGAAAATGCCGATAAAAAGATAATCGCTTTCTGTTGTAATTGGTGTTCTTATGCTGGAGCGGACAATGCCGGTGTAAGCAGGATACAGTATCCAACGAATGTACGTATAATAAGAACGATGTGTTCTGGAAGGGTTAGACCCGATTTTGTAGAATATGCATTCAAGAGAGGAGCTGGAGCGGTTATCGTTGCAGGCTGCCATCTGGGTGATTGTCATTATATAAATGCCAATTACCAGACAAAAAAGAGGATTGAGCGGCTTTGGAACAGGATGGAAAAAGCAGGACTTGATGCTAAAAGATTGCAGTTGGTGTGGATTAGTGCCTCAGAAGGAGAGATATTCGCACAGAAGATTAGAGAGGTGAAAGAGAAAATTATAGATCAGTTAGACAAAGAGGAGATAGAAAAAGCTAAAGAGTTTTTTGTCTCTAAAGAGAAGAAGAAAAGGAGGAAAAAAGAGAAGATTAGTGCCTGATAAAAGCACTACTAAAAAGATAAATGGAAAAAATAATCTTTATAGGGATCTGTGGGGCGAGTGGGGTAATCTATGGTATAAAACTCCTAAAATACCTGAGATCTTTAAATATCAAGACTGTGTTATCTTTGTCAAATAATGCAAAGAGCATTATAGAGATAGAGACACCATTCTCTGTGGAAGAGTTGAAGAATACTGCATCGCTTTATTATGAAAACGATGATTTTTTTTCCCCTTTTGCTTCCGGATCCGTTATCTTTGATTCAGCAGTAATCGTTCCTTGTTCTATGAAGACTATAGGGAGTATAGCAAGCGGGATTTATTCTAATCTGATAACAAGAGTGGCACACATATCGCTTAAAGAGGGGCGAAAACTTATTTTGGTTCCAAGAGAGACGCCTTATTCTCTCATCGATCTAAAAAATCTTGTCATCTTGAAAGAGAGTGGCGCTTGTATCCTACCTGCATCACCAGGATTTTACGGACAACCTAAAACGATCGATGATATCGTAAATTTCATCGTGGGAAAGATTTTGGATCAACTAGGAATAGAGAACGATCTTATTAAGAGATGGTACGAATCGAAGATTCGTAACTCACAAATCAAAGATTTGTGATGCAGGAACCTTGGTTCTGCATTTCACATTTGCATGCCTCTTTTTTGCTATCCTCGTTTATTCGCAAATTTATATAAACTAGTAACAATAACTCTCAAAATTGATGAAGAGTGTAGAATTATATAAAATCGCAAAAGATCTATTGCCTGCAGGAGTTAGTAGCCCAGTAAGGGCAATTGAGCCTTATCCTATCTATATGAAGGATTCAGATGGTTCTAAATTGATAGATGTAGAGGGTAATGAGTATATAGATTATTGCCTCGGTTTTGGTCCCCTAATTTTGGGGCATAAAAACCCCAAGATAATGAATGCTGTCATTGAGAGACTAAAACAAGGTTGGCTTTATGGAACTCCAATCGAGGAAGAGATAATCCTTGCAAAATTGATAATTAAGCATATCAAAAGTATAGAGATGCTGAGATATGTAAATACAGGTACAGAAGCCACAATGTCTGCTATTAGAGTTGCAAGAGGTTTTACTTCAAAAGATAAAATTGTAAAGATAGAGGGAAGTTTTCATGGAGCACATGATATAGTTCTTGTAAAAACAGGTAGTGGTGGAGCGACTTTTGGCATTCCTAACAGTTCTGGTATTCCCAAAGATTCTGTTAAAAATACGATTCAGGTTCCTTTTAACGACCTGGATAGCCTATCTTATCTACTTGATAAAAATAAAGATGAGATTGCTGCTGTCATTTTAGAACCTGTTTTGGGAAATATAGGGGTTATATTACCTGAAAAAGATTATTTGAAAGAGGTTAGAAGATTAACGTTAGAAAACGATGTTTTATTAATATTTGATGAGATAATTACAGGATTCAGATTATCTTTGGGTGGTGCACAAGGTTATTTTGGCATAAAGCCTGATTTAACTACTCTTGGTAAAATAGTAGGCGGTGGTTTTCCGATAGGTGTTTTTGGTGGAAGAAGAGAGATTATGGAGAATATATCACCATTGGGGCCTGTTTATCAAGCAGGAACGTTCAGTGGAAATCCAATATCGCTTACGGCAGGTATCGAGACGATAAAAATATTAGAAGATGTATTGGATGAAATAAATAAAAAAGGCGATTTTATGAGGAGAGCGTTGTGTGAGATAGTAGAGGATAAAAATTATTTTTTTTCAGGAATCGCTTCTATGTTCCAGGTCTTTTTGATAGAAAAAAGGATAAAAAATTACACCGATGCGATGCAATGTGATAAAAACAAATATATGAAATTTTTTAGACGAATGTTGGATGAAGGTATTTATCTTTCTCCTTCCCAGTTCGAAACTAATTTTATCTCTGCTGCTCATTCAAAAGATGATTTAGAAAAAACGTTGGAGGCTTATAAAAAGTGTCTTTAGTTATCGGATCAAGAAGAAGCAAGTTAGCAATGATCCAAGCAGAAATGGTTAAGACGCTATTAGCACGAAAAGGATACGAGACAACCATAAAAAAGATAGTAACAGAAGGTGATGTCAACAAAGATATCCATTCTTTGATATTCCAAGGACAGGTAGGTACATTCGTGAATGAGATCAATAAAGAGTTGATAAATGGTGAGATAGATATAGCAGTCCATAGCCTTAAAGATGTTCCTACATACTTACCGGATAGCATATCGTTCTCTGCTTTTCTGCCGAGAGATTCGCCTTTAGATGTTCTAATCTCTAAAGATAATTTATCATTCGAAGATTTACCGGCAGGTTCTGTTATTGGAACTTCTAGTATCAGACGAAGGGCACAAGTCCTTGCAAAAAGGGATGATTTAATCGTAAAGCCGCTTAGAGGAAATATCGATACGCGATTAAAGAAACTTAATAAGGGAGAATACGATGCTATAATAATAGCAGAGGCCGGATTGAATAGGTTTAAGGTTATAAAAAAGTATCAACGATTGAAAGATGATATATTTCTTCCTCCAGCCAACCAAGGAACTATCGTGGCAATTACTCGCAAAAATTCTGCTGAGGGAAGAATTCTAAGATTGATAAACGATGAGAAGACTGAAAAAGAGTCTGAGATAGAGAGAATTGTGATGAAGGTATTGGGTGTGGGATGTTCTGTTCCTATCGGCATTTTATCTTGCTTAAACGATGATGTTGCAAAGATAGAGGTAAATTTTATACCGGAGAATCATTCTAATCCCCTATATCAGAGTATCGATTTAAATATCAATAAAAATGATTTTTTTGATAAGATAAAAGAATTTTCCATTGATTTTAAAGAAAGAATAAAGATGAAGAATGTTTTATGAATAAAAAAGTATATATAGTAGGAGCAGGACCAGGGGATCCAGATTTTCTTACTATTCGTGCATTAAACCTTATAAAAAGTGCGGATGTAGTATTGGCTGATGATTTGATCGGAGATAAGATCAAAGCGCTCATTCCAAAAGAGAAGTTTGTAAATGTCGGCAAAAAAAGCAGTAATTTATCTCAAGAAGAAATAAACAGGTTAATCGTGAAGATGGCACGTGATGGAAGAGTAGTAGTAAGACTTAAAGGAGGGGATCCTTTTATTTTTGGGAGAGGTAGCGAAGAGGCATTATATTTAAAAAAATCTGGCATAGATTTCGAAGTAATTCCAGGCATAACATCTGCTATTGCAGTTCCTGAATCTGTTGGTATTCCTATCACGGATAGAAGGATAACTTCTACTTTTACCATTATAACAGGACACGAAAAGACAGAAGATAGCAGAATAAACTGGAAAGCATTAGTTGAGCTTGGTGGTACTATCGTCATCTTGATGGGTGTAGAGCGTCTGGAACGTAATATGAACAAACTTTTAGAACATGGGTTAGATCCAACGACGCCGGTATCTATAATAGAAAAAGGATTAACCGATGATGAACGAGTTGTATTCGGAAATGTGGCAAATATCTCCAAGATTGCAAAAGATGAGAATATAACCGCTCCTGCTGTGATAGTTGTAGGCAGAGTAGTGAATCTGTTAAGATGATGCGTGGTCTAAAGGAAGAACAAAAAAGGGCAGATCAAAAATCCTCAACAAACCCTATAAATTTTGTAATCTCATCCAAAGGAACACGTTCTGATTTAAACTTGTTAATAGGGTTTTCCGTATCAGCGTATCCTATAGCAACGATGTTGGATAACCTTAACCTCTTTGGTATCTTTAAATGATTTTTTATCAAATCTTCGAAGATTAAAGGCAATCCTAACGGGCAGGTGCTCAATCCTTTATTATGCGCACTTAAAAGAATATTTTGCAATGCTAATCCCATATTTATCTCGTTAGAGTTAGATTCCTCATCAAAAAGGAGTAGTATTATGACAGGGGCACCATAAAAAGATAAACTCCCATGAATTATCCAGTTTGGATCATCTATTCCTGCCTTTTTGATATAAGGCAGAATCTTCATGACAAAACTATTTGATCGTTCTGTATATCTTTCGTTGAGAGTTCTTCCTTTTCCAGGTGAATAAGTTATACCTGTTTTTTCTTGCTCTTTTAACAATTTTTCCACGATATCATCTTTCTCTTTTCCAGTTACTACCCAAAACTCCCATGGTTGAAGATTCGATCCAGATGGTGCCGATCGGGCAGCATTTAATACTTCTATTATATCTTTTTTAGATACAGGCTTATTTAAAAAAGCTCGTGTTGTCTTTCTATTTTTAATTGCATCCATTACATCCATTTTATTCCACCCCTTTATCTTATCTTACTATTATATTTACACTTTTTGTTCTTACATTCTAAAGATTTATAATCGTGTTCGTATTCTCACCTTTTTTATTTTTAGAAAATATCAAAATTTAAATATTAGAAGTCTTGTTATATTATCATTTAAAAGAAAGGAGTGATGAAAATGGTTGAATATAAGAAAGCATTGAAGGCGTTACCAAAGTGGTTGGCGTATGCGGTTCTACCGTGCATCATCGGGACACTCGTTTCAGTTGGAGGTCTCATGATATTCATGAAAGGAATGATGGCAGGGATTGCCGGGCCGATCGCCGGCATTATAGTAGTGATCATCGGAGTACTCATCATAATGCTGGGTATGGTGGCGGCTATCTTTAAGGTTTTGCCCGAGGAGGTTATGGCCGAATAGATAAAAGGTGAATAAATCAAAAATTAAATAAAATAAGTGGAGTAAAAGATATGAAGAGATCGAAGAATAAGTTGGTTGGTCTGCTCTTTGTGGCAACTCTATTATTTATGCTATTCTCCCCATCTATTTTGGCATCAGAGCAAGAAGAAAAAGTTGGCGTGTTACTGATAGGTTTTGGTGAGCCAGAAAGATACGATGCCGATGCGTATGTTGGATGGAAAAATTTTATTCATAACTACATGGAAGCGGGAATGAAGATGATGGAGATGCCTTATATGGCAACAACCGCTGAAAAATTATTGGATATGATGGATTCCGGCACGTTGCTTGTGGATAGAGATGATCCATTTGCTTCCAAGCCAAAAGATGATCCGAACCTGATTGATGCCTGGGGAAACTCTTACGAAGGTGAAGATTATAAATGGGTATCCAGGTCGTTCGTATCGATCTTCGGCTCGATACCTATGATAGGGGAGATGATGCCTCAACATCCTTACTATTTAGCACCAGACGGACCAGGAAAGGGAGAATCAGACTTTTGGGAGTATATGGGCTTGGACATGTATGGTTTATATCAAAAAATGGATAACTATAATCCTGGTGGGGGGCGAGAGCAGAGAATAATGGATGAGGTAGAATCGATGTTGAAAGAGAGATACGGTGATAAGATCATCATCGGGAGAGGATTTGGTGCAGCTCGTCCGGGTTTTCCAGATTTCAGGGTCGCGGCAGAGAAATTGGTGAAAGAGGAGGGAGTTAAGGATCTCGTATTGGCGGAAGCCTACGTATGCTTCTCGGAGTTCGAGCATCCAGCAGGAGAGATACCTGAATATCTAAAGGAGAAGGGATTAGATGTTAATATTATTACAACGAGGCAGATAGGTGGAACGGATGCGTATAATAAAGGTGTTGCAAATAAGGTAGAAGAAGAGTTGAAAAAAATACAGAATGATAAAGACGTTGTTGTTATCCTAAATCATCATGGAATGCCTTGTTCAGGTATTTGGGGAGATGAGCCATATCACGAATATGCAAAAGAGGCATTCGATGGAGCTAAAAACGAGATATACAACTTGGATATCGTTAAAAACTGGAGAGGAAAGATAGTTGTTTGGCAGGTATACGCAGAAATGGCAGATGGGATGATGGATCCAGATAACGAGATTCTCTCTATAAAAGAGGCGGCAGATAAAGCGGTAAAAGAAGGATACGAGTATTGCATAGACGTTCCATACGAAGTCGGAAACTCTGGATACGAGACGTTGATCGGACTTAGAGAGGCCTGGGGATTGGAGCCTCCTGCATGGGAAGAATACTACGAAGATGGCCTCATAAAGTACAGAACAGAGTTTGAATACGACGGGATGGACGTAGTAATCACGGACGGATGGATCGACGGATACGCCGAAGGATATTATAAACAGATCTCAATGGCGATAGATAAAATTTATGCTGGATCAAACCTTTGATAGATAAATCTATCACTCTTTTTTTTATTTTTCATATAAATTTATCTTTATCTATAATTAACTTTAATCTTAGGTTAGCCAAAAACTTTAAATATTTTTATTTGGGAACCCTAAATAGTGGACAAAATATTATCAAGAAGGAGCGAAGACTATCTCGAAGCGATCTTCAATATACAAAAGGAGAAAAAATATGCAAGGGTAAAAGACATATCTTCGTATTTAAATGTGAGACCATCTAGCGTTGTAGAGATGTTAAAGAGATTAAACGATAATAGGCTTGTAACATATAGAAGACATGAGTATGTGGTGCTTACACCTGCTGGAGAAAAGATAGGAAGAATCATAAATGATAGACACATCACGATAAGGGAATTTTTAGAGATGATAAACGTGCCAAGACGGATAGCTGATTTGGATGCATGTATCATCGAGCATGAATTACATTTGGAGACGATAGAACAGATAAAAAACCTGGTAAAATTTGTAAAATCTGCTCCAAATCATCCAAACTGGCTAAAACACTTTGAAAGATTTTGTGAAAACGGAAAGCACGAGTGCAAAGAGAATAAAAAGGATAAAACATATTTATTAAGTATAGATAGAGAGATCGGGATAAAAAATAGAAGTTTTTAAACTTATGCACCCATCTTACTCTTTATTATCATAGGAGGCCATTCTTATTAAGAATGGATAGACAAATTCGCTACTTTTGACACACCAAATATGCCTTCATAGCCAGTGTATTTGCCTTTGCAGAGTCCATACAATTCTACATATCCCTATCTATACTCAATAGAGATTAGGTTTTTTCCTAAAATATCAACCTAATTTAGGTTTTTTATCTAAAATCGAGCTTTTTTAGGCTATATTTTTTTTAGGCTATATTACTTGTATATCTAATAGTATGACAGATATTAGGATCACCTAAAAATAAGGTATGATATAAGATGGAGAGAAAGATTTGGGATTTTGAAGGTTTTACAATCTGCAGAATATTGGGACTTACGTTTGACCGTATCGAGATGAATACTATCTTCAAAGAGTTGAAGGTCGACGGTTATCAATTTTTAACCGAATCTGATATGCATAGTGCGTTGGTTCGAGCGTGTGCAGAACGCAATTTTGTCTCGGAATACATAGATAAGAGATTGAGAGGGAGGTTTGAACGATATAAAAAGAGGTTGGAGGGGCTTGATCAGGAAGATATCTGTCTTCTCATTGAAGGGGGAGATAAATTCAAAGATGTTCCCCTCGCTGCTCTCATTTGGTTTGCTGCACGAAGTCAGAAGGAAGAGTATTCAATGCTGTTCATCAAAAAGAACATCGAGCTTTAAGGTTTTATGACGATCTTTGTAGAGAATTACCACTCGGCGGGACGGATATGGAGGTGATATCCGAGCTTAGGTCGAGATTGGCATCAAATGGTAAATTAAAGAGAAATTTTGAACGATTAAAAAAGAGGATAGACCAATTTAAGTCCGAGATGGAGGAGATTAAGTCGGATAAATCGAGACTTTTAATCGAGTTGGAGGAGGAAAGGCGGTTGAATATGGAATTAAAGAAAAAATGGGATGATTTTGGCGAAGAAAGAGCATTAAAAAATGTAAAAGAGTTAAAAAGAGAAGTTAAGCTTTTAACAGATGAGATAGATGTATTAAACGAAGAATTGATCGAAAAAACTGCTAATAAACCTATTTTTTGTTATAAGGAATGTATTGAAGATGTAGACGACAATCTGTCCCTCGAAGGTAAAAATATTGCCCTTATTGGCGGCGTAGAATCACTTATACCATTCTATAGAGAGACCGTTAAATCTTTTTATGGCGTTTTTTATCATCATTTTGGGAGGTGTTCGGTATATAAGAAAGAGATAGAAGAGCTTGTAGGAAAGGCAGATGTGCTATTTTGTTCTGTAGATATGAACAGCCATAATGCATGTCGTTATGCTAAGAAGGTGTGTAAATCCAAGAATAAGCCCTATTGTTTCTTTAAAAGCTCTGGTTTGACAACTTTTAGAAAAAAATTGATCGATTTCGCAATATATCAAGACTCAAGATCGAAAGAGCGTTATGAGGATAGAATATGTGGGATAGCTGACCTCTAATTCTTATACAGGCTTATTTAGTTGTCTTTCTATTTTCAATTGCATCCCTAAAGATTTATAATAGAATAAAAGAAATATTTATTTTGTGTAGTATATGAAGGTAATAAGATATAAAAATCGATGATCTATATGGCTGAAAAAAAATTTTTAATTGTAGATAGTGAGGATATAAAAAAAGGATTGGCAACAGACATCTATTTTTTAAGAACGGAAGATATTTTAAACACCAAAAAGATAAATCCAACTGTTGTAGCAGAGGTTACCGTAAGTTCTATAAAGGATTGGGCTGTTTTGGCTGGATTAGAAGACGTTGTCAACCTTTTAGAAGGATTACCTGTTGATGTATATGCAATGGACGAAGGATCTATCTTTTATTCTAGAGAACCGGTATTACGTATAGAAGGTAAATACTTAGATTTTGCAAGGTATGAGACATCTCTGCTCGGCTTTCTCTGCCACGAAAGCGGGATTGCTACTAAAGCAGCAAGAATAAAGTATACCGCCGGTGATAGAAAAGTGATATCTTTTGGAACAAGAAGACAACATCCTGCACTTGCCACGGTAGTAGAAAGATCTGCAATAATAGGGGGAACGGACGGAATAAGCAACGTAATAGCCAGTAAAAGTATAGGAAAAGAGGCAGCCGGTACTATTCCCCATTCTTTGATTATAATAATGGGTGACCAGATAGAAGCATGGAAAGCTTTTGATGAGGTTATATCTCAAGAAGTGCCGAGAATCTGTCTTATTGATACTTATTACGATGAGAAAACCGAGGCTATAATGGCTGCTGAAACATTAAAAGACAGATTAAAATTGGTCAGATTGGATACTCCTGCATCGAGAAGAGGTAATTTTAAAGAGATAATAAAAGAAGTTAGGTGGGAGCTGGATATTCGTGGATTCAAAAACGTAGGAATATTTGTAACTGGTGGAATAGACGAGGATGATATATTAGAATTGAAAGATATTGTAGAAGTATTCGGTGTTGGGACTGCCATTGCGGGTGCAAAACCTATTGATTTTGCTTTGGATATCGTAGAGGTAGAAGGAAAGCCTGTAGCCAAGAGAGGCAAGTATGGTGGTAAAAAACAAGTATATAGAGACTGGAATACTTTAGAAGATAAGGTTTTACCCGATAAAGAGAAAACAGATGGTGATCCTTTGTTAAAACCAATTATCAAAGATGGTAAGATATTAAGAGAGTATTCTATAAACGATGCGAGAGAACTATTATTGAAAGAATTGAAGATTATACGTAAATTAAAGAAGGTTTCTGATAAATTGAGCTAATTTCTTGCTTTTCTCATCGTTTTCTATCAAAATATCGGTAGCATATAGATCGATATCCTTTATTTTTTTCTTATCTATCATATTATCTCTATAATCTACCACAAAAACGTCTAAAATATCCTTATAAAATTCAGCCACCCCGTTTGATGATACCTCTAACCCTTTTACTTGCATAAAAGATGCTGCCGGGCCACTTATTGGTTTTTCTCCAATGATCGGGGATATCGATATGACATACTTATCTTTAAGCCTCTCTCTAAAATTTTCTACCGAAAGGATCGGTAATATACTCGAGATAGGGTTGCTTGGCCCTATCAATACCGTATCTTCCTCTTTTAAAAGACGATCTATCTCTTTCGTTATCTTTGCCTTTTCTATATTACGGAAGTATACATCTTCTACTAAGGGTTCTCCTCTTCTATAAACCCAGAACTCCTGAAAATGCATCTCTCCCTCTCCAGTCTTTATGATTGTATTGATATCCTCGTTGCACATCGGCAATACTTTTTGTTTGATTCCGAAATATTTTGCTAATATTAACGTTGCTTCTGTCTTATTTTTATTCTCTCTTATTAAATCTGACCTAAAAATATGTGTTGCTCTATCCAGATCACCTATCTGCATCCATTCGCCTTTAACTTTTGCGTTATATGCCATTCTGCTGATCTCTTCATGCGTAACAAACGTATCGTCTTTTATCCCCCACCATCTTTCTTTATCGATTATTCCTGCCAGAGTGTAGATTACCGAGTCTATATCGGGTGATATTAAATTCCCTGATATCCAGTAGTCTTCTCCTGTATTCACAATTATATTAAAATCTTCATCGATCTGTTTTAGCCCAGAAATAAGTTTCGGTGTTCCTGTCCCACCAGATAATACGATCATCTTCATCACGTTTTATTTAATAAAAACATTAAACATTAATTAAAAGCTTTTATTTAAACTATTGTAGATATATAGTTTTTGTCAAGAATAACTTAAGGTGGAAAAAATAATCATGAAGATAATCAGAGATCCTATACATAAAAATATCCATGTATCCGATACATGTATCCGATTTATAGATACACCTGAGATACAGCGACTTAGAAGGATTAAACAGTTAGGATTGACTTATTTAGTATACCCCGGAGCGACGCATACTAGATTTGAACACTCGTTAGGAGTGATGTATCTTGCGGATATATTCTCAAAAGATTTAGACGAATATGATCAGAAATTATTAAAAATTTCAGCACTTCTACACGATGTTGGGCATAGTCCATACTCTCATGATTCAGAAGAGGTTATAAAGAAATATACAAAAGAGACACACGAAGATGTTGGAAGGATTTTAGAAAAAGAGACGATCTCGTCAGTTTTAGATGATACTGATCTTAAAAAAAGCGATATTTTAGATATTATTAACAGGAAAAAACCTTTGGGTAAAATACTAAACGGGCCTATAGATATAGACAAGATGGATTATCTTGCAAGAGATTCTTATTATACCGGCGTCACGTACGGATTCATCGATCTTAATAGGCTGGTTCAGGAGATAACTTTCGTTGATAATATGCTTGTTATCGAGAATAAAGGGCTTCAAGCGGTTGAATCTTTATGTGTCTCTCGATTTTTGATGTCCCGTGCAGTCTATTATCATCATGTATCAAGAATAGCAGAATCTATGCTAAAAAAGGCGCTGATTGATCTTTTAGATAGTGAAAAAGCCGACCCTTTTGTTTTAAGAGATATGGACGATTATGAGATTCATATGTTGTTAAAAAATTCCAGCGGTTATCCCAAAAGGATAATAGATAGAATAGAGACGAGAAATTTATTTAAACGAGCGATATATCAAGATATATCGATATTTGACGAGAAGACGATATATGAATATAAAACAAATCGAGAAAAATACGAGATGGAGATTGCCCAGAGTGCCGGGATAGACGAGAGATATGTGATATTAGATATACCCGAATACCATAAAGATAGTTTTGATATTCCGTTCAGGATAGATGATGAGATAAAATCGTTAAAAGACGTCTCATCCTTAATCCGCGTTCTAGATAAAGCAGAAGCTGATGATTGGAAATTTGGTATTTATACATTAAAGGAGTATAAAGATAAAGTTAAAAAGGCTGCATATGATATATTAAACATTCATGATTAAAGATAATTAACAATTTTAAGAATCAAATAAGCCTCGGAGGGGATTTGAACCCCTGACTTCGTCCTTACCAAGGACGCGCTCTGCCAGCTGAGCCACCGAGGCGTATCTTGTTATCGCTTTAAGACTATTGTTAAGATATCTCCGGCATCCAATACATGTGATAGTCCTACCTTCTGGTTATCATATTTAACAGAACTTCCTACCACTCTTGCATATTTAAATCTTTTAACAAAATCTTTATGTATCCTCTCACATACATCTTCTACCGTCGATCCTCTCTTGATAATAATTGGCTCGTCATAATCTACTTTTGATCTTTTTTTCATGTAAACTGGTATCAGATCGAGTTTGTTCAATATCGTCTCTTTAAGGAGGTTTAAATTAATATCTTTCTCGGCAGAGATCTCTAATATATTATTATTTTTTCTTTTGTTCTCTTCATTGATTAAGTCTATCTTATTAATAACTTTTATGCATTTTATATACGTTCTGTTACTATGCAACGCATCTATAAAGCTATTTATATCTATATTCTCCCGTATAATTATCTCTGCATTATGTATCTTGTATTCTTTAAGTATCTCTTTAAATACATCATCACTTATCTCCTGTTCTACTGTGGAATTTATCTTTATACCACCGGTTAATTTTTTTTTGATGGATATATCGGTTCTCTTCCGATTTAATCGTATCCCAATATTATAAAGCTCTTCTTCTATCTCATCAAAGGCATTTAGATTGTATGGATCTGTCATAATTACTATTAAATCCGACGCTCTTATGTAAGATGCTACCATTCTTCCCATTCCTCTTAAATCTTTTATAAGACCGGGAACATCTAATATCTGGATTTTTGCACCTTTGTATCTTAATACACCCGAAATTACATCGACCGTAGTAAAATCGTATGTGCCTACTTCCGAATTTGAATATGTTAGTTTATTAAAAAGAGTAGATTTTCCAACGGATGGAGGCCCAATTAATATTACGGTTGCATCTCCAACTCTGCGGATAGTCTCTTTTTTAGGCCCTCTTGAGGATGATCTTTTTTCAGATTCTTCTCTTAATCTGGCTAATTTTGCTTTTAATCTTCCAATATGATGTTCTGTAGCTTTATTATAAGGAGTATTTTTTAACTCTTTAATTATCTCCTCTATTTGATCATCTACTTTCATCTGTATTCCTCACAAGTTTTTGTTCTTATTTCAAACAACAAAAGCTTAATATATTATTAATATCAACAATCATAAAATATTAAAATAGTAGCAAGACTGTTATATAAATAGATGTAGCTCAAATCAAGGGCCCGTAGCTTAGCGGTTAGAGCGCTCGGCTCATAACCGAGCGGCCGCCGGTTCAAATCCGGCCGGGCCCATACGCTTTTTTGTTTAATATTACCCCAAAGATCGACCCTACAATCAATCCAATCAGGTGTGCAAAGTACGCCACATCTGTGTCTAAAGGCAGCATTATCAGATTGATAAGAATAAAGAATAATAGAGCGTATATCATCTTTATAGGAAAGAAATAGATATATATTGTCATACGAGGAGCAATGATTGCAAGGCACGCCAATACACCAAATATTGCGCCGCTCGCACCTATTACAGGGATCATAGGATTTGAGATAAACAAGATATGTCCTACCCCCGAAAGGATGCCTGACACGAAATAAACGATTAAGAATAACTTTCTTCCTATTCTTCTCTCCAATTCTGGACCTAAAAAGAATAGTGCTATCATATTAAAGAAAAGATGACCGAAATTCCCATGAAGAAACATATAAGTAACGATAGTCCAGATGTTGTGTTGAACGAAGAGGACGTATCTGCTCAATCCAAAGAGATTAATAAACTCTATATTTATGTCTGTAAATAACGGGATTAAAACCTGAAACAATGCAACAAGTATACATAAAAAGACGATGATCAATGAATAAGGTAGGTTTGTTAGATTAATACCAATTTTATGTTCTAATTTCATGATACCGATACTTTTTATTTATATTATTTTTAATTTTTCGATCTCGTCCAATCTTTTTTTTAATTTTTTAATGATATCTGTATTATCCTCAGCTTTAAGATCACTCCTGCATACAGGACACATAAAATGATGATCGCTTGCAAAATCGAACGTATACCTACCACACGGAATTTTTGACGAACAGACAAAGAAGACGTTATTCTCCTCAAACTCTAATCTTTCGCTTAATATTCTATATAAACGGCTTAACTCATCTTTAAGATTTCTCTGTATGTTTTCTGTATCTATCCTCCAATAATAACTGAGCCAATTGCTTTCTTTATCTCTTACTCTCCTGTATCTTGCAATATTATTTTCATATAGTATTGAAAGAACTTTACGAACAAGATTTAGGTTATATCCGCTTTTTTCCACTATCATCATATCGGTAAATTCTTTTTCTGGCATCGATTCTATTATCTCTAATCCATCATCCCCAACCAATTTTTTTAAATATTTTTTAAATACTTCATCTTTTATCTTTACCATTTATCTCTCCTTTTCTATCCCGAGATATCTTGGAAGCATCTTTTTATTTATGAATTTTATTCTATTTAATACCTTTCGTCTGGATGTATCACTCACAGTTATACTGGTAATAGGTCTATTCTTCTGGATGACACTACCAACTTTGGGGATGTCTCTAAAGAACCGATGATCCAATTCATCTTTTATCCTTACATTCTCTCCAGCAAAGACGATAGAACGAGCTGAGAAATTTTTTGATATAGGCTCTTCCTTTGGTAATATGCCTATGGAAGATTTAACATGCATATCAAAGATGTTTATCCCTGTTGAAAGTTCTATTGCGTCCAGACTGCCACAAATCCTAGGATTTACCTCTATTACATATACCTTATCCTTACTTACTTTAAAATCAACACCATTAAATCCTTTTAATTCTAGATCAGATATAAGATTTGAAGCAATCTTTTTTATTTTTTTTGAATTTTTCCCAACATATGGCACAATATTCCCGCAATACGTAAAAGGAGAGGGGGCGTTTAAAAATTTTTCTCCTATTAGTTGCTCATTTGCTGTTAACGATATTGTATCAATCCCGTTTGAGATACAGGACACACTAATATCTTCTCCTTTTTTGATATATTCTTGAAAGAAGAATCCTTCATAATCTTCAGGAATATCTTCTATCCGTTTAATAAGTCTATTTTTTATGCCTCCTCCACCTTCTATAGGTTTCATAACCGTGGAAATTTTTGCATCCTCGTAAAATTTTGGCTGTGTATACCCGAGATTGTCTAATCTTTCTGCCAATTTTAATTTGTTATTTACCTCTCTCATCTTGTCTATGGGGTTTCCTAATATCTTAGCTTTTATAGTATCAGGAATATCGAAAGATTCTATATGAGATGATAAGACGACATGATCGAAAGATAGTTTTGCTATTGCTTTATCAAGGTAGTTATCTTCTATTTTAACATGATTTTTATCGCACCTAACAAGATCTAAATCGTCAAAAAAATCTATGGATATCACATCATACCCCGCTTTTTTGGCAGAACAGACTATATGCCTGACACTCGATCCGATAATAAGAATCTTTCCAATCATAGAGATCTATCCTATCCTGTCCCATTTTTTAATATCTCTTGTTATAAGAGAAAGACAAAATTAAATTAAAATAGGAATAGTAATATAAAAATAGTAATAATAATAAAGATAGTAATAATACTATTGTTCACCATATTCTCTATGCAGGTAGCTTTTAAACTTTCATATATTGGAAAAAATTATTTTGGAATGCAAAAACAAAATGATAAGCCGACAATTCAGGGAGAGGTAGAGAAAGCGTTACGAAAATTTGGAATATTAGACGAGACGGATTCGATTCGATATGGCGGAAGGACGGATCGAGGAGTAGATGCAATCGGGCAGGTTGTCTCTTTTAACGTCGATGATGAAAAAGCATATCTATGCCGGCCGAGTATTCTTAATTCTAAACTAGATGCAGATATCTGTTTTTGGGCATATTCTACCGTAGATTCTCTTTTTAACCCACGAAGGGATGCTATACAGAGACATTATAGGCAAATTATTCCTAAAAGTATCGATGTTTCCGCAATAAATGATGCGGTAGAATTATTGATCGGGACACATGATTTTACCAACTTTACAAGGAAGGATCGATATAAAAAAAATAACGTTAGGCGGATAGATGATGTAAAGATAAGAAGTTTTGATTATTATTCGACGATAGATATCTTTGCCGATAGTTTCACCTGGAATATGGTACGGAGAATATCCAATGCTTTATTAATGATATCAGATGGATTTAGAGATTTACGTTGGTTTAAAGAGATATTGAACAATAAAAAAAACGAAGGAGTACCCCCATTATCGTCCTACGGGTTGATTCTTATGGATATAAAATACGACAAAGAGATAAAATTCGATGAGGATGATTATTCAAAAAAACGGTTTTTAAACCATTTGAATATGCAATATACATACCATTTAAGACGATTGTCGGTCATAAGCGAGATTAACAGTTATTTTAATGCGGAGGGTGGGATTTGAACCCACGGATCCCTACGGAACTAGACCCTGAATCTAGCGCCTTTTCCACTCGGCAACCTCCGCATCTAATTTTTGTTTATTCGTATGCTATTCCTCGTGCGATAAGGGACGCGATAGCACCAGCGTTTACTCCTGCATCGATATTAACCACCGCAAGTCCTGGCGAACAGCTTTGAAGCATTCCGATCAATGCACCAACTCCGTTTTTGCCAAATCCATACCCTGTGGATACAGGTACGCCTATTACTGGACATTTGACAAGACCTGATATAAAACTTGGCAACGCTCCGTCCATTCCTGCTGCCACTATTATACATCTCACCTTCCTTATCTGCATCTTTTTTAAAGGTTCTACTATTCGATGTATACCAGCGATGCCTACATCGTGGCAGGATATAGACCTCACTCCTGTTATATCTAAAACGCATTTTGCCTCCTCCGCTACATGTATATCGCTTGTTCCAGCAGTAATGATACCTACATATCGGCCACTATCCTCAACTCTGAAATCTTTTCGTTTAATTATTATTGATCTTGCCATTTTTCTCTCATCAAGTTCGTATTTATTCCTCAAATCATCTAAAATTTTATAATGTTCTTCTTTTAATCTTGTGGCCAAAAGAATATCTTTTTTTTTCATGTATTCTTCTACAATGTGTAAAAATATACCGGCAGGTTTATTTTCTGCAAAAATAATCTCTGGAATCCCACATCTCTCTTCTCTATAGATATCCAACGATGCAAACGGTTGGATGGCAAAGAAATCGTTTAATATCTCTTTTTCAGCATTTTCTATCGAAATTTTTCCACTTTGCAATTTTTCTAAGATATCTCTCATATTATCTCGTTCAGTCTTACTAAAACTTTTACATTGATATATCCCATCTCTCTCAATCTCTCGATTGCCCCTTCTTCTCTATCTACAACTATAATGATCTCTTTGATAATCCCACCATTCTCTTCGATAATATTTATTCCTTGGATTAAAGTATGTCCTGTAGTCGTGACATCCTCTATAATCAAAACTTTATCTCCTTCATTCATACTTCCCTCTATAAGAGCTTTCGTTCCATATTCTTTCTCTTTTTTTCGTATTATAATAAAAGGTTTATCCGTGAACAAGGATAAAGCAGTAGCCAGTGGTACCCCGCCTAGTTCCAATCCTGCTATCTTATCATACTCTCCGGTGGTTCTTGAAATAATCTCTTTAACTATCTCTTTAAGGATTTTTGGAGATGTTTCGAAGAGATATTTATCCATGTAATATCGGCTTTTTCTTCCCGAACTAAGTGTGAAATCTCCAACCTTCAATGCATTTGATCTTTTTATCATATCGATCAGTTTCATAATTTAAAACCTCTAAAAAATCACAAATGATTTATAACCCTTCCTTTTTTTTTATATATAGATGTTAAAGGTAATGATTATATCAAAACAAGATAAAGAGAATATCATAAAAGCTGAACAAATAGGCAGATACTTCGATGATGTCGTCTATGATGTAAATACAGCTAAAAAATTAAATGCAAATAGCTGTGATTTTAAAGATTTCAAAGATGGTATTATTATAACATTGGGCGGTGATGGGACTCTGTTATTATCAGCTTTATATGCAAAAGTACCTATTTTACCAGTAAAAACAGGCGGTATTGGGTTTTTATGCTCTTTAAATTATTCTGATTTTTTAAATCATATCGACGATCTGAAAGAGGAAAATTATCATTTAAAAGAGGTTAGACGCATAAGATGTAACGATTATCCACCTGCATTGAACGAGATCGTGATAACCCGGTTGGATCCGTCTAAGATTTTTGATCTAATCGTCATGATAGATGGAATAGACTTTGAAATAAGAGGAGATGGATTGATATTCTCAACCATGATGGGATCGACAGCGTATGCACATTCTGCGGGTGGATCGATCATTTATCCTTCTCTTGATATCATCAATATGGTTCCTATATCGCCTATCTCTAAAAAGATAGGGGCTCTTATCGTTCCAATTGAGACAAAAATAAAAGTAACCCCATTAAAGAATGGGATCATTATTATAGATGGACATTGTATTACTAACTTTAAAAAAGAGGAAGAATTTATTATAATGGAGGGCGATCCTCTAAAATTGATATCGTTCGATCAAGAGTCTTTCTATTCAAAATTAAAAGAATTCTTAAGAGAGTGTTGTTGATGAAGATATTTGGTATAATAGGAAATCCTGTAGAACACTCCTTATCTCCATTAATGCATAATTCTGCTTTTAAATATTTGAATATAGATGCAACTTATTTTAAATTTAAAGTAGATTTTGAAAAACTAAAATATGCAGTATTAGGAGCTGACTCGCTTGGTTTTTGTGGATTAAATGTAACGGTTCCTTTTAAAGAGGAAGCAATTAATTATACAAATCCTGATAAGCTTGCGGAACAGATAGGTGCAATAAATACTATCAAATTTGGTAAAAAGATAGAAGGATTTAATACAGATGCAATTGGAGCATTTATGGCATTAAAAGAAATAACCGAGATTAAAGACCGTAATATATTGATATTAGGTGCTGGTGGTGCTGCTAAAGCGATTGCTTACGCTTTATCCAAATATGCAAGAATCTTTATCGCAAATAGAACTTTTAAAAAAGGATCTGATCTGGCAAAAAAAGTAGGAGGAGAATCTATAAAACTAGAAGAGGTTTTTAACATTATAAAATCCGTTGATATTCTTATAAACGCCACTACTGTTGGTTTAAATGAAGACAAATCGTTGTTGTATCATGAAGATCTCCATAAAGACCTTATTGTTTTTGATCTTGTATATAGTCCTGTAAAAACAAGGCTGTTAAAAGAGGCAGAGATGGTTGGAGCAAAGACACTAAATGGGATTAAAATGCTTTTATATCAAGGTGCTGCATCTTTTGAGATATGGACCGGTATTAAAGCACCGATCAGTATTATGGAGGACGCGATCTCTCGATTCTTTGATCCAGTATATTAAAAAATGTGCGAACAAATAAAAATCCTGATAATTGGTGGGGCGGGAGGAATGGGGCGATTTTTGGCCAAGATTTTAAAAGATGATTTTTATGTATCAATATACGATACAAATCCGGATAGTAAGAGAATAGCGGTATCTCTTGGGGTAGATTTTTCAAATAAAGATAAAATAAAAGATTTTGATATAGTGATAGTATCCGTTCCGTTGAAGGTTGCCCCGGATGTCATATCTGAAGTTAGTCAAAAAATGAGGAATGATGCTCTTCTGCTCGATACCTCTTCTGTCAAGATGGATGTAGTATCTGCCATTAAAAACGACAAAATTTATTTTATACCAGTTCATCCTTTGTTTTCTCCAACAGTACAGGATTTTAAAGGACAAATTGTCATCTTAACCCCTGTTAAAAATAACGGGTGGTTAGAAAAAATAAAAAGATTTTTAGAAGAACATGGTGCTTATGTTGAGATAGTTAGTAGCGAAGAACACGATTATATGATGTCTGTTATTCAGGCTTTGATTCATTGGCTGATAATCTCGTTTGGAATTACTTTAAAAGAGATTGGATTTGATATTAACAGATCAAGAAGATTTGCAACACCTATTTATGAGGTAATGTTAGATATAACGGCTAGAATTTTTGCTCAGGATCCAAATCTCTATGCATATATCCAAAAAAATCCATTTGCAATGGATGTTAAAGAGAAATTTTTAGATATATCTCAAAAGCTGAATGATGCGATACGTTCTGGTGATCTAGATTATTTTATATCAAAGATGGTAAGTACCTCAACAATGTTTGGAGATGCAGAAAGATCTATACAAAAATCTGAAAAAGTTCTCAAAAGCAGAATTCTTGATATTAATGATATAAATATTGGTGATAAGGTAGCTTTCGAACATATTTATTCTAAAAAAATACATTATGGCATCGTTGAAAAAATATCTCCAATTGATGTCTTGATAAAGAATAAAAATAATTCAAAGATGACGAGACTTAAAGTAGAGAATTTAAGATTGTTGTCGGATCAGGAGTTGAACGATTGGAGATTAAAAAATTTAAAAAGATTAAAAAGGGACATATCCGTCCAGTTTGAAAATTTTGATAATATATCCCCCGATACTCTATCTAGAGTAATAAGCATGTACGGAGCGGATGAGGTAGAATTGATAGATGTATTCAAAGAGAAGAAAAGTTTTACTTTTAGGATCTTTGTTTGCGAAGATAAGAATATTTTAGAGATAGAAAAGAAGATTAAAACATTTTTATCGGGAGTCGGTGGTAAGATAAGATAATTATAACGTTAAAAATATAAGAATTATAGTATGTATGGTACCATATACAATCTTTTGTTAGAGAATAAAACCGAAAATAAGATTAATGTCGGATCTTTAGAAACTATTCATTTTAAAAAAGGATATTTTGTTTATACAGGATCTGCTTTTGGAATAAATAGTTATCATCGTATCCATCGGCACCTAATAAATTTTAATTACGATAATATCTGTAGAGGTCCAAAGAACTATAAAAGATGGTGGCATATAGATTATTTAAATGACTATATGACTATTATAGGATTTTTATTGAGAAAAACAGATAAAAAGATGGAATGTATGATTGCAAATTTATTATCGGATGAATTTGATGGTATAGAAGGTTTTGGTTGTTCAGATTGCAATTGTTATACTCATCTACATTACTCACCTTCCAAAAAAAAGATTCTGATGGCTTTAATAGATGCGCATAGATACATAGATAGTTCGTTTTAACCTATTTTTATTGATTAATTTTATTAACCATAAATCTATAAGATGAAAAGATGTTAGAAAAAAAGCCTCTATACAAAACTATCGCAATAATCCCTGTATCATCATCCGAACCGGTTGAGCTGGTAAAAAAGTCAATAGAATCAATGGAATCGGTCAAAAAATATTCCGATTATAATAAAAAAGTAGATCTGAAGATAATTTATGTGATAGACGATAGTAAGAAGAGGGTTTATCTTGAAGATATAGCTAATGCGAAAAAAGATGAATCTATAGAATTTATCTTTAGACTGCCGTCTCAAGGTAAAAAGGCTGCCGCATTAAACGATGCTCTTGAAAAAATTTACAGCAGTGATACAAAGCCGGATTTTTTAGCTTTTTTTGATGTGGATAGCAGACCAAAGGAGGATTTTATAGACAGATGCATCGATGTATTCGAGACCAATCTCAACGACAATATAGCGCTGGTTAGTGGTCCTAGGTTTATAATTAACGAAGAGAGTTTTATCCAGAAATTGGTCGGGGTGGAATATCTATTAATCAACGATCTATATAGATTTTCGGATTTTTTTTATTCTTACAAACATTTTAATGGATTAATCGGGCTTGTAAGAGGAGATTTATTCGATAAGATAGGGTTTTTTGATGAAAATAAGATATGTGAGGATCTCGATATATGTGAAAGGATCTATATAAATTCTCTAAAAATTGTATATACAGATAAAGCGATAGTAAAAGAGCAAGCACCGTTAACTTTGAACGATTTTTATAAACAGCGTATTAGGTGGATGATAGGGCATCTTGAGGGGATAAATGCTCATTTTAACGATTTTTTATATATTAAGAATAGATCAATTAAGATCTCGTGGCTATTATTTGTTTTTTTGCCTTTTAATATAGTGGCATTACAGCCTTTTTTTATGATGTATTATTGTAGAGTTATACAGGACTCTATAAAAAAGAATGGATTAAGAAACATACGGAGTTTGCTAGAGAAATTTGTAGCATTGATGGTTTATCCTTACCTTATGGAGTTTTCCAGTTTCAATGCAATATTCAGGTATATCAAGAACGATAAAAGGTGGGAACAATTGGAAAGAGAATTTGTTTGATATGTTAGAACCTTTACCAGACATACCTATACTCTTTTTAAATAGAAAAACGATCGTTCTGGCCGATCTTCATCTAGGTATTGAGTACGAACTGATGAAAAACGGGATCAATATATCAAGCCAGACAGAGAGGTTATTAAAGAAGATTATAACTATAATCGATGATTTTGCCCCGAAAGATGTAATATTTTTGGGAGATATAAAACATAACGTTCCCTATACCAGCAAACAAGAAAAAAAAGAGATACCAGACTTCTTTTTAGAAATATCAAATTATTCTGATGTATATATCGTGAAAGGAAACCATGATGGAAACCTAGAAGATTTAATTCCAAATAGAGAAAATATTTTTTTATACGATGGGAGAGGTTTCTCATATCATGGATTTGGATTATTTCATGGGCATGCATACCCATTTAATGATGTATTAGATTGTAAAACAGGAATAATGGCACATATTCATCCTATGATAAGATTAACGGATGATTTAGGAATATCAAACATCTTACCTATCTGGCTAAGAGTTCCTATCAATAAAAAAGATAAATTTGCTATGAACGAACTAGTAGTTATTCCAGCATTTAACGACCTATGTGGTGGTTTGGCTATAAATATTATGAAAAGTCGATCCTTTGGATTTATTGAGAGTATATTTTCCATTAAAAAAGTAAGAGCGTATCTTTTAGATGGTACCGATCTTGGTTTTATTATATAATTTATACGATTTTAAATTTATTGTTGTGTATAGATGAATAATGTTTTTGATATATTGGATGAGAGGATAAAGTCTATAATTACCGATTTAAACCCGACGGATATACAGATAAGGTCAATACCATTAATATTGGATGGAAAGAATGTTCTTTTGATCTCTCCTACCGGAACGGGAAAGACCGAGGCGGCTATCTTGCCGATATTTCATAAATTTTTGAACGAAGATAGAAGGGACGGTATCTTTGCGATATACATCACGCCTCTTAGAGCGTTGAATAGGGATATCTTGAAAAGGCTGGAAGAGTGGGGTAAAAAACTCGGGATAAAGGTCATGGTAAGACATGGGGATACACCTGAGTCTGAACGAAGAAAACAGACCATAGATCCTCCTGACATCCTCATAACCACACCAGAAACGTTTCAATTGTTGTTTCTCGGCAAAAATTTAAAAAAATTATTGATTGATGTTAAATTCGTAATTTTAGATGAGATACATGAGTTAGCCTCATCTAAGCGAGGCATACAATTATCTATTGCTCTTGAACGCCTTGAAAGGATATGTAATAACAATATACAGCGTATAGGTCTATCTGCGACGATCAAGAATAAGGAAGAAGTGGGTATGTTTCTAGTTGGTAACGATAGGGCTTGTGAAATAGTGGAGGTGCAATCAGACAAATCTTTAGAGATTGATGTTTCTACCGGTATGCCAGACGAAAAGGATGCAGAAAAGGCAAAAGAATTATCTATCGATCTTGAATTATTTGCATGTTTAAAGAAGATTTGTGATATTGCTAAAAAGAGTAGATCTACTCTTATTTTTGTCAACACAAGGCAAGTTGCAGAGATTATAGGATCAAGATTAAAGATGCTCGGTCTCTCCTGCGAGGTGCATCACGGATCTCTATCAAAAGATGTAAGGATAAGCATAGAGGAAAGTTTTAAAAAAGGCGATATCAAAGCGTTGGTATGCACTTCTTCGATGGAATTGGGGATCGATGTAGGTGATATAGATGTTGTCATCCAATATTCCTCGCCCAGACGGGTTAATAGGCTTTTACAAAGGATTGGACGGGCAGGACATTCTATACATAAAGTATCGCGTGGATTGATAATTGCTACATTCCCTGATGATATAACAGAATCTTGGGTTATAGCAAGAAAAGGGTTACATAATGAGTTAGAAGATGTCGATATCATAAAAAATTCGTACGATGTATTAGCCAACCAGATATACGGATCTTTGATAGAAAATAAAACCATTGATGCGATCGATTTTTTTAATATGGTAAAAAAAGCCTATCCGTATAAAACTTTGACGGCTGAAGAATTTTTTAGGCTTTTAAACGAGTTAAACGATTTAGGACAGATATTTCTCGACCGATCCGAGAGAGATAATATGTTGATTAAGCTAAGGAGAAGGACCTATCGGCATTATTATGATAATATCTCTATGATTCCTGACGAAAGAAAGTTTTATGTTATAGATTTCGTAAGTAGAAGGAATTTAGGAACGTTAGATGAGAGTTTTGTAGCATCTTTTCTAAGAGAAGGGTCTACTTTTATCATAAAAGGAGAGCTATGGAGGGTTGTAACAATAGACAATAAGACGGTAGAGGTTGTACCTGCAACCAGTAATGAAGGAGATGTACCGAACTGGTCTGGTGAGGAGATTCCTGTACCTTTTGATGTTGCAAGGGAGGTTGGCAAGATTCGTAGGGTATTTGCTGCAGGTAAGGTTGAAGATCTTCTCTACCTCACTGATGAAGGATCTTATCTTAAAGTCTCTAATCTATTAGAGCATCAGAAGAAGAAAGGGGTTATACCTAACGACGAGGTAATAACTATTGAGGGTGATGGAGATACAGCTGTTATAAACATCTGTGCAGGCCATAAGGTAAACGAGACCATCGGATCGGGGTTAAGTGCTTTATTATCCGCGCGTCTCGGGATTAATGTCAGTATGGGAATAGATCCGTACAGGATAAAGCTTGAATTCCCGAAGCATGTGCCTCTTAATATTATATATGATACATTTACCAATATAGATCCTTCTCATCTAGAAGGCATTATTAAACTCTCATTAAAGAATACTTCTATACTAAAATGGAAGATTATAGTAGTAGCAAAAAGGATTGGTGCTTTATCGAAAGATTTTAATTATGATAAAATATCCTCTAAAAAATTATTACAGTTATTCAAAGATAATCTAATCTATGATGAAGCTGTCAACGAAGTTTTTTTTGATAGAATGGATTTTAAAAACTCTAAATTGATACTTGAGAGGATAAAAAACGGAGATATAAAAGTATTGACTATGCCTGGATTGACTCCGTTAAGTTTAGAAAAATATTTCTCGTTCAGATCAGTGATCTCGTCTGATAATATAGATGATCTAGTCATAAAAAGAGTAAAGGAGAGAATAATGGATGATTATATAGTATTATTCTGTCTTAATTGTCTAAAATGGAATAGAAAGATTAGGATTAGGTTTATCCAGGATGAGATCATCTGTCCGGTCTGTGGAGCCAAGCTTATAGCCGCTCTCAAACCATGGGATGCAGATAAGATAGGACTTATTAAGAAGAGTAGATCTCCCTCAGATAATAAAGAGATCATTAAGATATATAAAAATGCAAACCTTGTTCTTTCTTATGGCAAAAAAGCGGTTATCGTATTGGCTGCACATGGAATAGGACCAAAAACAGCGGCTAAAATACTTAGTCGTCCTATTACCGAGGAGGATTTTTATAAAAATATCCTTGATACGGAAAGAGATTTTGCGAGAACTAGGATCTTTTGGAACTAATACATATCAGCATAAATAACGCTCGATAGTCAACTAATCCTATAATTTTTAATACCTTGATCGTAGAATGTGTTTATTAGTGATGTATGAATAAGCTTATATTTAACAAAAGACACATTTTGTTAAATTATGAAATACCGATTACCATCTTACTTAAATGAGAACGAGGTTGAAACAATTCTTAAACATGCAGAGAATAACGAGCGAAATTATCTAATACTCTTATTGATGTGGCGATGTGGTCTACGTGTATCCGAGGTATGCTCTTTAAAAGAGAGGAACATTTTTTGGGATGATAGTATAATAAAGATAGAACAGTCCAAGGGTAACAAAGATAGATACGTCCCTATTACTGAAGATCTACTAAACAGGATCAAAAAATATCTGATAGATAAAAAAACGAGATCGGATTACATCTTCAATATAACACGAGTTAGGATCTTCCAGATAGTCAAGATGTATGCCAAAAAAAGCGGATTAGACTATAAGAATATCCATCCGCACACGTTCAGGCATTCTTTTGCCGTTTATTTTTTAAAACGTGGGGGTAATTTAAGAGCATTGCAGAAGATACTGGGACATTCTGATCTTGCTACTACTCAGAAATATCTGGATTTGACTTTGAGCGATATAAAAGAGGAATACTATATGGTTTGGGATAGATAAATGTGAATTGTGTATAGATAAAAAAATGCTAATCAAGCTTATTACATCTAGTAGATGATATCAAATTGTGTTAATCCTTATACAACATAGCATCTTATACCGAACAAACCAAAAGATTTATATTATGAGAAACTCAAGATTAACTTGTGAATTCACAGATTGTGATCACATCTTGTAAATTCACACAAAGGGATGGGATGCCGTGAAAAAAATATGCATCGAGATTGAAGAAGATGGGAATAAATCGTGTATAGAGGTTACATCTGATAAAGATCTTAGTGAGATCTATAAATTGATAGGATTATTTATTGAAGGATTGAAATTGCCATCATCTTCAATCAGTGATGCATCTTATTCTTATCAAGAGGTGCCACGTTTTAAGTCTTCGCTTATAGACCGGTTTAAACGGTTCGTTGTCTTTGAATTTTCGGATAGATGGTTTACATCCAAAGAGGTTAAAGAGAGGTTTGACAAAGAGTATAACGATAAAATAAAGATGAGTACAGTATCTACGTATCTATCGAGAATGTGCAAAGAAAATATATTGGAGTGGCGTGGAGATAGAAACAACAGGGAATATAGGGTTATACTAGGTGAAAAAGAGATAAATTCTACAGCACCTGATACTTTTTTATTAGTAGATAAAAAAGAGAGAAGATTTTGTAGATTATGAGGAGTCTTGCGGTAAAGGTTAATAAAAAGAGAGCAGAAATATTGAGGAGAGAGATTAAAGAATTTATTAGAGAGGATCTTACCATCTTAAAAGACGATTTTTATATCTATTTTCCAGTTCAACACTCGATAATGGATTACAAAAACAGTCTTACGTTTGTTAAGATGGATTTTAAAGAACAGGAAAAGAGATCTGATATTCCTCGTATTCCGTATGATATAGTGGGAGATATTGCCATCCTCCCATTAGGTTTGGAAGATGCTGAAAGAGTGGCAGAAGTTTTGCTTAAAAGGAAGAATATAAGAGTAGTATTGAGGAAGGCATCATCTGTAGAGGGCATATTTAGAACGAGAGAATACGAATATATAGCAGGAGAGAAGAGGACTGAGACGATACATAAGGAGAATGGTTGTCTATACAAATTAGATATAGAAAAGGCATATTTTAATCCAAGATTGTCTACAGAACGGAGACGGGTTATAGAAAAGATAAATAACAACGATTTTGTTATAGACATGTTTGCTGGTGTGGGCCCTTTCTCAATTCCAGCAGCAAAAAAAAATTGTACGGTCGTTGCAGTAGATTGCAATCGTTATGCTATAAAGTATTTGATCGAGAATAAAAAATTGAACAATATAGGAAGCAATTTAAATATAATAGTAGGAGATTCAGGATCCGTCTTATCCAAGTATAATGTTGCCGATCATATTATAATGAATCTACCGTTCAATACTTACAATTTTTTAGAAAAAGCTACAAACTTGATCAAGAAAGATGGAATCGTTTATTTTTATACTTTTGGTAAAGAGAATAATAAAGAAGATCTGTTTAAAGAGCATATTAAAAAAATTGAAGAGATCGCTGGAGATATATTTATCCATAATAAAAGGATCGTCAGATCTTATTCGCCTCATTGTTACCATCTATGTATAGAGTTCAGTATCTCTAACGAAAAAACAAAAAATAGAGATGAATCAAAGGTAAATAATAAAATCTAAAACGAACTATTTTCTGCGCTTTTTAATTTATCTATCACCACTTCTGCAGCCTTTTTACCTGATAACAACATCCCGCCAAATATTGCTCCCATTCTTGGTGAACCAAAGACTGCGTTTGCCGCCATGCCTGTTACGACGAGTCCAGGATAAACCTCTTTTGTATTGCCGATAATCTCTCTCTCCCCTTTTTCAGCCCACATACTTTTTTCACCAATAAGACCACCTGTTTCTGTTGCAAGACACTTACCTATCTTCTTCTCAATAATCCGTGCTATATCTGCAGTATGCCCTGTAGCATCTATCACCATCTTTGCTCTAATTGATAAAGGATCTATATGCAGGTTTATCATATCTATAGGACTCCAATTTAGGACTAAGCCTTCTATTTTGGTATCTCTTATTAAGACATCTACTACAGTTATCAGATTAAATATCTTAGCACCAGATCTTATAGCCGATAAACATAACGATGATGCGGTTTCTAATGCATCTAATAAATATAGATTTTTATGTTTAGTATATTTTATACCAAATTCGTCTATTACTGGTATAACTTCTTCTTGAATAACAATCTTTGAAAACATCATTCCGCCACCGAGCATTCCTCCGCCGATGCTTAATTTTCCCTCGAATACTACAACGTGGTATCCGTTTTTTGCCAAATAATATGCAGCCACCATACCAGATGGTCCTGCACCGGCAATAGCAACATCTATATCAATATTTTTCAAAAAATCTTCTACATAACCTTCGATTATTGTACGAGTAATATCTATCTCATCGATCATATTATCCACATTAATATAAAACGGCTATTTATATATTTCTTTTAAAAAAAATATTGTTCGTAATTTTTATTAATGTTGAAAAGTAAGATACGTTATCCTACATTTTCTATTTTTAAATACGAAAACCGGATTAAAGGAGCATCTTGATGGGTAACGAGTTTATTAAAGATATGTTCAATAAATATCTGTATAATAAGTCATTATTTAAGAATAAAGAGGTGCTTAGCCACGCCTATATACCAGAAAATCTACTTCATAGAGATAGAGAATTGGAGGATATTGTATCCATAATTATACCTACAATAAGGCAGGAGGTGCCTTCTAATATCTTTATATTTGGTAAACCAGGAACTGGCAAAACAGCATGTGTAAAACATATTGGTAAAGAATTAAACTCTCTATCTATTAAAAAAGATCTATCGCCATCATTTTTATATATTAATTGTGAGATGGTAGATACACAGTATAGAGTGCTCTCTAACCTGTTATCTTATTATGGAGAGAATGTCCCATTGGCAGGATGGCCTACCGATAAATTGTATAACAAATTCATAGAATGTATTGAGAAGAAAAAGCAGATCGTGATAATAGGACTGGATGAGATCGATAAACTTGTTAAAAAGGGTGGAGATGATCTATTATATAATCTATCCAGAATTAACGGAGATTTAACCAATTCAAAAGTTGTTATTATAGGTATATCAAACGATTTAAAATTCATCAAGTATTTAGATTCCAGAACGTTAAGCTCTCTAGGACATGAAGAGATAGTCTTTCCACCTTATAATGCAGAACAATTAAGAGACATATTGGATAATAGAGCAAAAATAGCATTTGATAAGGAAGTATTGTTAGAAGAGGTCGTCCCACTTTGTGCAGCTTTTGCTGCTCAAGAGCATGGTGATGCAAGAAAAGCATTGAATTTACTTAGAATGGCTGGAGAAATAGCTGAGAGGAATAATGATGTTAAAATTACCGAAGAACATGTTCGAAAAGGTAAAGAAAAGTTGGAAATAGATGGAACGACCGAAGTTATAAAGACCCTTCCTGTCCATTCAAAAATATTGATCTATTCTATCCTTCTACTTGAAAAATGCAAGACACGAGGCATAATTACAAGCGAGGTTTATTCGTTATATGAAAGACTATGCGGTCTTGTTCAGATAGAAAGGCTTACCTATCGACGAATTTCAGATCTAATATCCGAACTTGAGATAATAGGATTAATCAACACCGTCTTGATAAGCAAAGGAAGATACGGTAGAACCAAAAATATATCGTTAGCAGTCGATACGGATACAGTAGAACGGGCAATACAGGATGATGATAGGATAAAATCGATAACTAGGATATCCCATAGTCAACAGATAACGCTTACAAACCATTTAAAATGAGATAGTTATATCCAAAGGATTATATATCAAACTGTTAAAAAAGGTTTTAATAATGAGAATAGCACATATCTCTGATACTCATCTTGGATATAGACAGTATAATCTTTACGAGAGAGAAGATGATTTTTATAACTCATTAAACCAAGCGATAGATAAAGCGATCGAAGAACGGGTGGATGTAATACTTCATTCAGGTGATCTGTTTCATTCTCCTACTCCTCCAATAAAAGCGTTATTCTCGCTTAAAAGCGTTTTAGATAAGATAAAAGGTAAGATAAAGATATTTACCATATTGGGAGATCATGATAAACCAAAGAGAAGAGCGATGATCCCTCATAATGTCTTTGATATACCTGTATTAGGTGCATTTGGAAAGTTAGAAAAAGTGGTGGTAGATGGAGTATTGATATCAGGAATATCCAATATGAAGGGGGCTGCAACCGAGGTATTGAAAGAAGAGATAAAGAGGTTTGATACTATATCTAAAGGTTATAAAAAATCTATATTCATGGCACATCAAGGCATTAAAAAATTTCTTCCGTTCAACTATGAATTGACCGAGGACGACTTGCCGAGAACCGCTAGATACTATGCACTAGGTCATATTCATTCAAGATCTTTGGAACGGTTTGGAAACGGCTGGTTGGCATACAGCGGTTCTACCGATATCTGTTCCACATCTGAAATAAGTCCTTGGAGAGAGAATGGTAAAGGTATCTATATTATAGATCTTACAGATGATGATACAGAGATTTACCCAGTAGATTTAGATATAAGGGCTCAGTATGAGATTGATACGGATAATAGATTGGAAAGAGTAAAGGAAGTATTGAAAGAGATACCAATCTACAATAATAAAAAACCATTGCTCCATATAAATATAATCGATGAATTGGCCAATAAGAGAGAGATAGAGAAATCTTTAAATGAATTGCTAAAAGACAAGATATTCTGGTATAGATGTATTTACAGATCTGCTAAAGAGAGGGATAAGAGTATAGAGATCAAAAAATCCTTTGATATGAAAAAAATATTTGACGAATATTTCAAGGACAATTATCTTTCTGGTTTGGCATACGACCTTTATAACGAGTTATACCTCGATAACATAGATAATGCAAAAGATACGGCGCGTGATTATCTTGCTAAAAGATACGGGGTTAAAAACGAAGGTTTTCAAAATGATAATAAAATCGATTAAGATTAAAGATTTTATCTCTCACGTAGATACGGAGCTAAATTTTAATCCTTACGAGACGGCAGTTATAGTCGGTCCTAACGGTGCTGGTAAAACTTCTATCATTGATGCTATTCTCTATTCACTATTTGGTGAAAAACCAAGAGGTGATAGTGTTAAGGATATCATAAGAATAGGAAAAAACTCTACTGAAGTTGATCTGATCTTTCAGGAGAGTGGTCAGGAGTATAGGGTGATAAGAACAAGAGATTTAAAAGGAAATTATGCTCGTTTGCTGAAAGGAGATAATCATCTCGCTACGGATAAAGAGGTAACATCCGAAGTTAGGAGGATAACAGGACTAGATAAGAATATAGCAATATCTTCCATATTTATCAGGCAAGGTGAGATATCTAAACTGCTTGATGATCAGCCTAAAGAGAGAAAAAATCTTATAGGACGATTAGTAGGATTGGATAAGCTTGAACGATCGTGGGAAAATATTAAATCGATAATTAGCTATTTTGATGATGTATCTAGAAGATATGACAATTTCAAAGTAAAACTTGATGATCTAACAAGAGAGATAAAAAGCATCGAAGAAAGAATTAAAGAGAGATGCGATGAGAGAGAAAGGATGAAAAAAGATAGATCGGATAAAAAAAACGAGCTTGTTGTGATAAAAAACAAATATGATAGTTTAAAACAAGATAGAGATCGATATCAAGAGCTGAATGCATCATTAAAAGAGTTAAATATCAGGATGGATGAGAGAGACGATCAGATCGAAAAATTGAAAAAAGAATTAAGCAAGGCAGAAAATGCAAAGAAAGATGTAGAAAGGCTTGAAAAAGATATTTGGAAGATAGAATATGTTGAAAGATATGTAAAACTAATTCGTGATAAAGAACGGCTTGAAAAAGATTTAAAAGAGATAAAATCGCTTAAAACTGAAATTGATGAGACGAAAGATGCTCATGATAAATTTGAGATATTAAACAAGTCCAAGAATGAATTATTATCTAAAAAAGATAGATTAAACGAGGATTATAAAAAAATTACTGAGATTGATACAAAGATCGAATATCTTAATAAAGAGTTAGAGAATAAAATCAAAGAGAATATAAATTTAGAGTCTAAAGCTGCTAGTATTCTTCCTATTGTGACTATTGAACGCAAAAAGGAAAAAATCAAAGAATTGAGAGAGATATTAGATGATATCGAATCAAGCCTTAACTATATAAAAACAAGAGAAGGGGAGATCAAAGGTAGATTACACGAAATTAATGAATATTTAGAGATATTGGGAGATAAAGAAGCCTGTCCAGTATGTAAAAGGCCGTTTCAAACAGATAAAGAGAGAGATAAAGTAAAGAATGATCTTGAGATAGAAAGAGATCGTTTATCTATCGATATAGAAGATTATAAAAGAAAAAAAGACGGATTAATTATACAAAGAGATGATATTAACAGAAGTCTGGAAGAGATAAAAAATATCGAGATAGAGAGGATTGAAGAGATAAAAAATGAAATAAAATACCTTGAAAGGGATAAGGATATATTAAAACCTGTTCTAATCGAGATTGAAAAAACAAACGAGAGATTAAAAGAGGTCGATTCGGAGATTGAATGCTTGAAAGATTTTTATGATCGGTATAATGCGGCAAAGACGTCTTTAAGATATCGGAATATAGAAGATGTAAAAGCAGATATTGATCTTATGATCCAAAATATTACGGACATAGAAGCAGATATCTCTTCAACTATAAGTATCATTGGATATGAGCCAAAAGATGGGGAAGAAGAATTAAAAAGATTAAGAAAAAGTAAAGAGGAGTATGATAGACTATCAAGTAAGGTAGAAGATATACCTGCCATTAAAGAAGAACTACAGAGATATAAAGATGAGAAAGAAGATCTTATTGTTAAATCAAAGTCGATAGAAGATGAGATAAAGAAGTTAGCATTTTCTGATGAAGAGTTTAAGAGAGTAGAAAAGACGTATAACGAGATCTCTAGTGAGATATCTGAGCTGGAAGGGTCGATTAAACAGTTAGAAAAACAGTTAGACACTTACACTAAAGATTTAGATGAGAAGAATGACCAGATAAGCAAGATTGAAGAGAAAGTAAAAGAGGCAGATAAGATTAAATCGTTCTGTCAGGATCTGGAACAGATTAAAAATGCATTCTCACGAGATGGTATGCAGAAGGTGATTAGAAAGAGGATAGCTCCTTTGATATCAGAGGTTGCGTTATCTTATCTTGATCGGTTTAATCTCGATATAGAATCTATAGATATAAATGAGGATTTCGATATAGAATTATGGAAACAGAGCGGCAAGGTACCAATCGCTTCTATTAGTGGCGGTGAAAAAGTAGCTGTTGCGATAGCGATAAGGTTGGCGATAGCAAACGTTCTTTCCAGTAAAATCTCAACTATAATTATGGACGAACCGACGACCAATCTGGATGGTGAAAGAATAAATGAGCTAGCAGAGATACTGAGTAATTTTTCGACCAGTATATCTTCAAATGTTCCAGTAGTACAACTTATAATAGTAACACATCAGGAAGAACTGGAGAACATCGCAGATACAATATACAGAGTTGAAAAAAAGAACGGAGTATCATACGTTAAAGAAATATCACAAATAGAAGATTGATGAATGATGATTTTAAAGAGGTATAAAAATGACAAGAGAAAGATATAAAAAAGAGATCTCCTTGCTAAAAGATGAAGTATATAAGATGGGGCTGTTAGCAAAAGAATTGATCGAGGCATCGACAAAATCATTTATTACAAAAGATATAGAATTGGCCAAATCAGTCTTAGATAAAGCAAAAAATAGCAACAAACTTGAATTAAATATAGAGAATAAATGTATTCAGATTATTGCTCTCCAACAGCCTGTTGCAAAAGATTTAAGAATAATCAGCACATGTATGAAGGTTATAACTGATTTTAATCGGTTAATACATCTTGCAGGAAACATTGCCGAGACTACCGTTGCTATAGGTGATGAACCGTTTATTAAACCATTAATCGATATTCCAAGGATGATTGATATTGGAAAAGATATGTTGGATAAAGCGCTTAGTGCATTCAAGAATGAAGATTTATCCGATTATAAAATAATGAAGAATCAAGCCGATTTAGCATATGGATTATATGAACAGGTTAGGAGAGAATTACTCACTTTTATCATCGAAGACCCAAAAAAACTCAAGAACGCGTCCGATCTTTTAATTATTGCAAGGTTTCTAAAGAGAATTGTTGCACATGCTTATAATATCTTTAATAGAACTATATATATGGTTACTGGAAATATAATTCTTGATCATGAAGATGCTTCAAAATTGATGCGTGATATATTATGAACGAGGAAGATTTAAAGAGGCAGATAGACAAGGTAAGAGAGTTTCATGGATATTTAAGTTCAGGTGCCGCTTTGGGAATCCCGATGTTAAACTATGCATGCGAGATTTTAGGATGTAATCTGGATAGCAAGTTATTCTTTACGGTAGAATCGGTAAACTGTCTGCCAGATACTATGATGGCATTAACAAAGAGTACTATAGGAAACAAAACGGTAATTATTAAGGATGTGGGTAAGTTCGCGATAACCGTATCTAAAAAATGGGGGGATAAAAGTGTAAGAGTCTTTGTCGATATAAATAAATTAAAAAAATATCCTATTATCTACGATTGGTTTATGAATACAAAAGATATCTCACATGAGAAAGTGGTGCCTGAGATACTTAAAGCATGGACCGATATATTATCTTACGAAGTAAACGATTTAAAAATTCCCGATAAAAAAAAGAAGGCAATAGCTATCTGTGAGATATGTAGAGAACCTTTTGCATACTTTATGGATGATAAAGATGATATAAGAAAGATATGCAAGGATTGTATCGATAAATAAGATTTGAGATGTTGCAAATCGAAGATTTGCGGCTCACAAACCAAAGGTTTGTGATGACCTGTTAATTTTCGCGTATTGGTAAATATAAACGAATCATCCAAATTTACCAGTTATATAGGCCTCCGTTCTTTTATCTTTTGGTGTTTCGAATATATCGGATGTATTTCCATATTCTATAAGCTCACCTGACAAGAAAAAAGCGGTATTATCCGAGATTCTTGCAGCCTGTTGCATATTATGTGTTACAATAATTATTGTATATTTTTCTACAAGGTCTAATATAAGGTCTTCTATCTTCGAAGTAGATATTGGATCAAGAGCAGAACAAGGCTCATCAAACAAAATTATCTCCGGATGAATAGATAAAGCTCTAGCGATACATAGCCGCTGTTGTTGGCCCCCGCTCAATCCAAGAGCCATATCATCCAATCTATCTTTAACCTCATCAAACAATGCTGCAGACTTTAATGATGATTCAACTATCTCATTAAGCTTTTTTTTATCTTTTATGCCATGAATTTTAGGACCATAAGTTATATTATCCTTAATAGACATAGGAAATGGATTCGGATTTTGAAATACCATCCCTATCCGCTTCCTTAATTCATAAACATCTACATCTTTTTTATAGATGTTATCGAATCCATCAAATAAGATCTCTCCATCAGTTGTACAATTTGGAACAAGATCGTTCATCCTATTGATAGATTTTATGAAAGTAGATTTTCCACAACCGGAAGGGCCTATAATCGCAGTAACTTTATTTTTTTCGATATTCATATTGATATTTTTTAATATATGATCCTTACCAAACCATAGATTGAATTCTTTGACAACAATTATATCTCTCATTTTAAGCAGAACCTACGGTTCCTTCAACCTCCTTGAACAGTTAGTTTACTATACAGGATTTTAAAAAATACTCCTTTAAATCGCCTAAAAATATATTCATCCATCTTTCCGAATCTCTACCAAAAAATCGTTCTATTGCATCGTAATAATTTATAAGAAGCATCGGCTCTTTTCTTGTCTTAACAACTTCTTTTAATCTGTTTATTAGTGCTGTATTATCTGTTTTTTTCTCTGATATCTCTGCCAACCTTATCAATTCCACTGGATATTTTTGTTCGTCTATATCTAAGTCTTTTGGCTCAATCAGTATTATATTTCCCTTTTTGGCAATATAATCGTTAATGATCTTTAATATTAAGAGATTATAATCCAGCGGATCTGTCTCCTCATCAAACTCCAAAAAGATGTGTGACCTTTTCTTATATTCACCAATAATATTTGTTAATCCGCCACTATCGCTTGAATAATCTTTTATTTTCTTGTAATTCTTCGTAAATTCCTCAAAATAGTTGAATTCTCCATTTTCCAATGTGATTAGATATTTAAACTGATTTATACGTATTCCTCTCATCTTGTGTATGTACATCTCTCTTATCTTTCTACCTTCAATCTCGTCGTCTTTAATCTCTATTACTCTATCTACAAGGTAATCTAACGGTGTTTGGATTGACCGCTCTAAAACAAGCACAGTATTTGCTTTCATTCCTTTAAAAACATTTAATAATTCCATATCCAATGCACTTGTCTCTCTTTCGCCTATCTGTCCAATAATTCCCTCCCAACTATCTAACACAATGAGCGGCATCCCTTTTATCAAACTAACATGATCATAAAGCTCTTTTATAAATTCAATCTTGTTAGCATACTCAAATCGTACAGAATCCTCTAAAATAGATGATATTTCTTCTGGTATCTTTTCAAAAAATTTGTTTCTATCCACCACATCTACCAGCCATGGAAATTGTTCATAAAGCAAATCTACACTTGTTCTCGTCGAAAAATATAATCCACTATCTTTATACCTCTTCAATAACTCGAGTGCAAACGTGGTTTTTCCTGTACCAGGTGAGCCTCTCACAATGAGTGAAAATCCAGATTTTTTATCTAACGCGTTTATAATCTCTTTTGGGCAGATCATATCCCATCACCAAGTATTTTATCCAATTTATCAAGTGCTATCTCGATATTAAGCATATCTTTAATCTCTTCCATCTTGTTTCTAAAATTAAGCTCTTCGTAACACTTTATCCTAAATTCTAAATCTATCTTTTCAGATAATGCAAGTTTATAAGCGTCTCTTTACTTAATTTTTTCAACTGATCTTTTGGTAAATCTACCATTGTATCCTCTTTCTATACCTATCTCTTATAATTATTGCAATAATATCTATTCCTAAAACCAGAACAATCAAGACAAGAGCAGTTCCCCACGCATTCGTAAACATCTCAGGAGACGATAGACGCATCATAAGTTCATAGAGGTGATAGGTCAACACAGGTGTAGGCTCTAACACGGAAGACGGAATATCCGCCGGGAAAAATACGGTAGCAGTGAACATTATAGGTGCAGTCTCACCTGCTGCTCTACCTATAGAAAGTACCGCACCGGTAATAATACCAGGGACGGCTGCAGGTAAGACAACTCTTCTTATAGTCTGCCATTTGGTCGCACCCATAGCAAGACTTCCCTCTCTTACCGATTTAGGCACGTTCTTCAATGCTTCTTCTGTGGTCACTATTACTGTTGGAACGGTCATGATACCGAGAAGTATCCAACCTGCCAAGAGAGTCGGCCTGCCGAAAAAAGATACCAAGAATGCGTAACCAAATAGACCAAATATAATCGAAGGAATACCATTTAGGCTATTTACTGCTATATTTATTGCTCGCGTTAGCTTGCTGGTATTAGCATATTCTACCATATATATCGCGGTAGGCACACCCAGAATAAGTGCTATTATTACAGTACCTGCGACAAGATATATAGTCCCTACAATACATGGAAATATACCTCCATCGGCACCATAATTAATTACGTCTCCCGTTAGAAATTCTAAATTTATTGCACCACCGCCATTCACAAAAAGTATAAATAATATGTATCCAAGGATCAATAAAACGATGGAAGCGGCCAAACCAAATAAAATAAATACAAATAATTGATTTGCTTGTTTTTTAAAGCCGTGCTGTAGATTCGTAGCCAACTTTATTATGATTATACCCACAATCAACAGTAATATAGAGATAATAATGCTACTATCAACACCTATCATCAAATCATCAAATATTATCGATAGAGAAGGATCGATCGAATGAACGGTCAAAGACAGAATAATCAATACAATAAAATATACGAAAAAGATCGATCTTTTTCTTCTAAAAGATGAATTATCATCTTTTTCATCCGATATTATAATCTTTAAAAAGAGAAATAATGATATCAAGGCTGGAATTAAGAGAATTGCTGGAATGATCCACGAAAAGATAATAGTATAATCAGATATAAAAGATTTGTTGAAGGAGCCTGTAAGAAGAGTAATAAAACCGAAAATCAAGACGATAAAACCGATCGAGTATGCCCATCTATCTATTCTCGTAATTCGTCTGATTATATCAAAATCTTTGATCTTTAAGCGATCCATAATTCACCCAAACTTCTTTTGAACTCTAATACGTGCATAATCCGCGACAAAATTTAAAATAGTAACTATTATTAATAGAATTACGCCTATACCAACCAGAGAATGATAATGAAGCGATCCTCGTGCGGCTTCTCCCATCTCGCTTACTATTCCTGTCGTCATTGTGCTACCACTTTGAAAGATGTTATAAAAGGGGGTTGGTATTCGTGGTATGCATCCTATCAAAAACATAACAGCCATAGTCTCACCTAATACTCGGCCCATTGCTAGAATGATAGAGGCAATAATGCCTGATATCGCACTGGGAATAACAATGTTTTTTATAGTCTCCCAATGTGATGCGCCAAGTGCTAAACTACCTTCTTTGATATCTTTAGGAACAGATCTGATGGCATCATCCGAGATAGTTACTATTGTAGGAAGTGCCATAATGCCCAACACAATTCCAGCTGTAATATATGATTCGCCTACAACCATAGAAAGGCTAGACTCCATGAATGGGATCAAGATTATCATCCCTATAAACCCGTATACGATGGAAGGAATATCGTTTAAGATCTCAATGATCGGTTTTATGATTGACGCGATGGAAGGCGGCATCATTTCAGATAACACAATAGCAGATGGTATACCGAGAATAACAGCTATAACTGTTGCAATGATAGTTACGTAAAAAGATCCTATCAATAGTGGCATTATGCCGTATGTATCAGTAGGAAAAAACCACTCTGTTCCAAATATAAAATTAAAAAAACCAATCGTTGAAAATGCTGGAACTCCTTCCAATATAAGATACAGAAATATAATAAAAACAATCGAGATAGAGATCAGAGACATGATAAGCAGAAATTTTTCGATCGCTTTCTCTTTAAACATCTTAAAACTAATCTTTGATTTTGTGTCATCCATAAATCTCAACTTAACTCTTTAAATATACGGTATTTTTATAGTGGAAGATACCCCTCTTCTTCAACAATTTTTTGTCCCTCACTGCTCAATACAAAATCTATAAATCTTTGCGTTTTTGGTGATGGTTTCCCAAAAGTATAAAAATACAAGCTTCTAGAGATAGGATAACGACCATTGTAGATATTCTCTTTCGTAGGTAACACACCATCTATCGCGATTGCTTTAACATTCTCGTTAAGATATCCTACTGAAAGATATCCTATCGCATTGTCCTTATTTACGATTTTCATCAGCATTTCTGCATTCTCGCTAACTTCTACATCTTTCCCATTAGCTTCTGCATCTGCAGTTCCAAATATGGCATCCATAAATGTATTCCTCGTTCCAGATCCTGTTTTCCTGACTATAACAGCGATCCATTTGTTAGGTCCACCAACTTCACTCCAATTATTTATCTCCCCATTGAATATCTTTCTTATCTCCTCTTTGGTAAGGTCGGTAACACCTGCATTATATATATCAGAACTGACGACTACGGCAACGGCATCCTTTGCAATTGTATGTTCCACAAATTTATCCCCAAAACGTTCTATCTCTGACTCCTTTATATCACGTGATGCCATTCCAATATCTGCTTTTCCAGTCGCAACAGCCTCAATACCGTGTCCCGATCCACCACCAGTTACAGTAACTCTTATTTCGTTCTGTTGTTTGTTAAATACTTCTGCACACCTTGCTGCAATTGGCATAACTGTAGAAGATCCCGTAACTTGAACAATCTCTAAAGCAGATCCAAAGGGTATTATAGTTAGTACAATAACCAATACTATAGCTAGATATTTAATAACAAACTTCATGCTGAGATCCCTACATTTGCAATATACGTAGTGTTAATAAATAATGTATCATCATTTTTTTTCTTATAATTCGTCTTTATATATCTTTCTATTAAGTAATATATATTTTTCACCATTAGAAGATATTCTATATATTTTAAGGAAATCATCGATCTCTATATAATTATAAGACTGGCTGATTTTGCCTTTTGTTCGACTTGTACTTGCTGTTCCAGCGTTAAGAACGATCATATCATTTAAATTCCAGAGCCATGGAACGTGCCTGTGGCCGCAAAGAATCATATCTATCTTTAATCTATCCAAAACATCTAGCAGGTCTCCTGCGTCTGTAGGTACATTCCTTTCTCTGCCACATAATGGTACAGGGATCACATGATGATGAAGTGCAAAAATCTTAAAATCGTCTTTATTCTGGTTAAAACTGTCTATTATATATGGATACTTATCTCTACCAATATGTCCATCGTCTATATCCGGTTCTGAAGAATCTACACCGACAACCGTTATATTTTTATAGCGTAACGTCTTAATCCGTTCTCCAAAATATTCTTCAAAAAGTAGATACCCTGCATTTCGTGTATCATGATTTCCAGGCAAGATAACCATGTTTTTGCATTTTATTTTTTTAATATATCTACTCGCCTCCTCATATTCGGAGAGCCTCCCCTCATTTGTTAAATCTCCTGTAATAACAACTATGTCAGGTTCTATATCATTTATCTCTCTCACTACATCGTCATACATATCTGGAATGAAGTATGGAGATGCTATATGGATATCTGACAGATGTATAATTTTTATGGGCATTGTTACACCTCTTAACACCGAACGGGGATACATCCGTTCGTTCTAATAACATTCTCTCCTTCTTTACTAAATATAAAATCTATAAAGTCTTTTACCATTCCTTTTGGTCCTCCTCTGGTGACAAGATTTAGGTTTCTAACCAAAGGATAAACATCTCTTGAGATATGCTCAATGCTTCCTTCCACATTATCAACAGATAGTGCTTTTACTCTACTTGGATCGAGATATCCGTGCCCTATATAGCCTATAGCGTTCTCATCCTCTGATACGCCGATTACCACACTGCTGTTTGTAGGTAATGGGACCATATCGTTCCTTACCTCTTCTATATTTAAAATAGATTCAACTGTCTGTCTAGTTCCTGATGAAGATACTCTACCCAAAAAAGTGATCTCCTTATTTTCTCCTCCCACATCCTTCCAGTTTTTTATTTTTCCTGTATAAATATCACTTATTTGACTGGAAGTTAAGTTATCTATATTGTTTTTAGGATTAACTATGAAAAGAGTCCCACCTTTTGCAATAGTAGCTACAGATAATGGCGGATATCTTAACGTGCAATATTGCTCTATCTCATAGATAGTAAGATCCCTAGAAACGGTGGCAATATCTATATCACCATCGTTCAAGAGAGAAAGACCATATTCTGAGCTACCTCCAATAACAGTTACCTCTTTATCTGGATCTTCTAATATATAATTATCCGCAACTCCTTCGATAATAGGAAAGATAGTAGTAGACCCAGCAATAATTAATTCTTTTTCTGATTGATCTGTTAAAAAATAATCTGCAAATATTAAGACTGATAAAATTATCAGTAATATTATCATCCATTCAATCTGATTTGCCTTCAAACATACCACCTTTAATAGTAATTATTCCCTCTATCAATTTTACTTAGATAAATCTATTTATCCACAAATATATTTAAACTGGTATAAATAAATTAATATTAATTATTTATACATCATAGTAAAATATATATAGCAGTATATATAATTAATAATATGTAAATAATATCTAAAAGTGGTGATCGAGTGATAAAAGAGGCAAAACGAAAGATTCAGGTAACAGGGGGATTTACCCATATCGTATCCTTGCCGATAGAATGGGTAAAGAAGATGGGATTAAAGAAAGGAGATCATGTCCATCTATTTTTAAGAGAAGACAAGACAATATTAATCGGAGAAGAGAAGAAGAGAGAAAGTCTTGATATATCTATAACAGTGGATGAGAAAGACAGTATAGAGGATATTTACCGATTAGTAGTTGCTTACTATCTTGTAGGTTATGATTTTATAAAAATTATCGCTCCGGAAGAAGGATTTGACAAGATTTATAAAAAATGGTTTAAAAATACCGCCAGAAAATTGCTCATCGGATTGGATGTGGTAAGCGAGTCAAATAAAGAGATGATCCTACGGTGTTTTATAAACTATGAAGATTTTTCATTTTCGAACATTCTGAATACTATGGGTAATATAGTAGAGATAATGTACGAGGATACCGTTTTATCATTAAAAAAAGGAGATACAAATCTAGCTCGAGAGGTCGTGCAGAGAGATAGAGAAGTGAACAGGTTTTATCTTTTTGCAATAAGACAGTTGATCGAGGCGGCAGAGTATAACTCTATAAGAAAAAAGATTGGTATCAAAGATACTACTCAAATTTTTAATTATAGGCTTATCGTTAAAAATATAGAGAGGATAAGCGATCATATAAAAAAAATAGGAGACAGTGTCATACAAACCGAAAATGATAGTATCGATTATCCACCACAGTTTTTTGGTATAACCGATAATATAAAAAAATTATACATCGATTCGTTGAATATTCTATTCAAGAACAGAGTAGATGAGGTAAACATAAATATAAATAAGGCAAAAGAATTGATTGAAGAGGTTAATTTATTAAAAAAAGATATATTAACAGAAGAGGTTGCTTTTTCTAAGAAGATACTGTTCATAACGATACTGAACAGTTTAGAAAGGATATCTGGATATCTTGCAGATATCAACGAGCTTATTATCAACATGAATATAGAAAAATCAAATACATATGGTAATAATTAAAATGAGGTGCAAAAAGTGGTAAGAGATATAATAAAACGGAAATTGCAAATTACAGGCGGCTCTACTTATGTACTCTCTATTCCAATAGAATGGGTAAAGAAGATGGGGTTGAGGAAAGGAGATGAAGTAAACTTAGTTTTGAGGGACGATAATACGATATTAGTTGATAATATAGGTAAAAAAAGTATCTCTGAATCAAAGATCGAATTAAGTAAGGATGAAGACTTGCTCATTGATAATATATATAGAAAAATTGTAGCATATTATCTGGCTGGTATTGATATTATAAGAATCGTATTCAAAAAAAAATTAACGAATAATTATAAAAAAGGATTGAAAGATAAAATCAGGGAACAGATTATGGGATTAGAGGTAATCGAAGAGTCCAGTAAAGAGATAGTTTTAAGATGTTTTATAAATCATGAAGATTTTTCTCTGGATAAAGTAATAAACGGACTGAAAGATATGACAGAATCTATGTTTAGAGATATGATGTATAGTTTAAAAGAGAGAAAAACTCGATTTTTAGAGGATATAATTCAAAGAGATAAAGAGATTAATAGATTCTATCTATTGATAGTGAGACAACTTAAAGAGGCATTAGACATACCAGAAATTGGAAAAAAGGTTGGTATCTTAAAAATAAAAGTTATCGTAGAGTATAGAGTACTAATAAAAAGTATAGAACGAATCTGTGACCATATAAAAAATATAGCAAAAAATCTTATCTTGTTGAACAACACGCCGGATGGTTTATTAAATGTTTGTAATGAGATACAGGATATATTATCCGCATCGTTAAGCTCTTTAACAGCAGATAAAATGAATATTAACGAGTCTAATAGAATTATAAAAAATGCCAAAAAGATAATAGATGAAGGAAGCTCGGATCTCTACGAAAAAATACTGAAAAGCAGCTACGATGATGTTATGTATGGCGTTTATAAGTTATCTATAGTAGATAGCTTGATCAGGATAGCAGAATATATACAGGATGTCGAGGAGATAAAGATAAATATAGTATCTTCTTGATTAATTGATCGTTATTCATCCAATCCAAGGATTGTTTATCTGTTTATTCTTTTTTTTGTTACGAATCAAAGATTTGTGATGTTTTTAATACCTTTATTGGTATTTGTCCTGCCTCATACTCCATTTTTGCGATCAAAATAGGATCTGTCTCACCTTTTGGATCTATAAAGATCCGGGCTCCATTTGCTATCTGTAAAGCCCGTGCGGATAGTATCCTTGCCCGTTCAAATTTTGTATATTCTAATTCCAAAAAACCACCTCTTGCTGAAAACAGATGCTCTTGCAGAACCTACGGTTCCTGCACCTCCCTTTGAAAATAGATGTTCTTCACTCCTGTGCAATCCAGTTTCAAATCGAAGATTTGCAATGGATGGGAGTGAAGAACCTGTGGGTTTTAAAGTTCGCCTATAACCTCATCAAGCATAGCTAAATACTCGTCTTTTTTTCTCCAAATATCACCAAAAGTCATATCTGCGTTTGGCTGATAATAAGGATCTATAGCCAATGCCTTTATATGCGGTACAAAATTCTTTAATGAAGCGAGTATTCCAGAAGTCAGATAATAAAGCGATCCTATAAAGATTACCGTATCATAATTTCCTTTACCATCGAGTCCCTTCCATTCAGGATCCCTTAAACAGTTTGCCAAGTCATTTAATAAGACATATTTTACATTATCCATATATCCTTTATTCCTGAAAGCGACTATGGCATTACCACTTGCAGCAATGGGTATCCCTTTCTTTCCGATCTCTATAGCCTTATCTATCGATCCATGTTCCTCTATATTAGATCCACAGATTAAAAGAGGCTTTTTTGCCCTTTTTATCATCTTTCCGATAATTTTGGGTGCAGTAACCCGGCCCATCTTTGGTCCGGGTATGTTCCCTGCATCAAAAGGTAACATTTTAAGTTCTGCCATTTTTTTTACTCCTTCTTTGTTCTAATTAAATCTTTTATGTTTGTAGGATCAAATGATGGATTGTAATAAACCTTTGGTCCCTCAACAATCTTTTTCGATTTCCAATCTATCTTCCATCCCTGTTCTGCCTCTAATTTCTGCAATAACTCCGTTCTCTTAGCTATAGGAAGATCTGCCTCGGATCTTACGAAGAGATGCCAATCATCTGGATAATCACCCAAATATTTCTGGTTTAAGTCTATATAATGGGTCAATTTTATAGATCTACCCGCAGGAGTATCTGCAGCTCTCATACAAAGTTTAGCTGTTAAGGGTATGCACTCTTCTATCGTCTCGGCTACGACTAGTAGATGCTCAGGTACAGGTCCTACATAGACACGTTCGCCGTTCCTTGCATCATAAACATACCAATCTTCCTCTTTATCTTTTCTACCTAAGAAAGATCTTCTATATTTTATACTGTGCGGGCCTACAACAGCAGGAACTCCAAGTCTGTTGAATCCTGCAGCGATTGATGCTGCCTTCTGTGACATTGCTCCCCAGGCAACTCCACATGCTCCGACCCTGTTTAATATATAATCGGCGATCTCTGCGTAGTTTCCTCTTATATTTCTCTGGGCGAAGATATTCGCGACCTTGATCGCTGCATCGTGTATGTGTGCATTCGAGACGCAGGAACCCACGTTTATGATCCCACCTTTATCGAAGACGTCTGGATGTGTCTCAAAGAGCGTTTTTCCATCCTCGTCCTTGTATAACCCGGTGTCGATCAACATGCATCCCGTCAAACAGACGATGTAACCCCGATCACCAAACTCTTTCGCAATGGTGTATACGTCTTTGGTCCCGTTTGGATAGTTCCCACATCCGATTGGGGCTATTATTCCTGGTATCGTCCCAAGAACGAGCGGTGCTCCAACAGTTCTTATCTCTGTATCAAATATAGGGCCTCTTGCCTGTCTTATCTTTCCTTTCTCCTCCTGTATCAGAGGCCATGCAGCCTTTATCATCGTGCTGACGATCGGTATGTTCTGCGGGCATACCTGTTCACACCTTCCGCAACCGATACAGATATCGAATTGCGATGCCAACAGAGAGCTATCTCCTTCAGCGGCAAGTTTATGTCCATCACCGATCCTTATTCCATTTGGACATGCTATCGTACAGTTTCCACAATTCGTACAGGCTTCCACCTGTTTCTTGAATTCTTCGTCCGAGAGGATCCAGCCCTTCTTTCTCCTGATCGGCTTTATCTGCTGAGCAACCTTCACGGCAACCTCACCCACGTTGAGCGGATCCAGTAAAACAACGCCTGGAACGTTTCCAGAGACAAGATCCTTCACGATCTCATCGGGGTCATCTCCATCCCTGATCTCCAAGTTATGCATTTTCTTGTCGTTCGCGAATATCACTGGTGTTCCGACCTTCTGAGCCTGCTCGATTATATCCGCTCGTATGCACTGCTCATCTACGACGATACAATCAACTAAACCTGCCCGTATAACCCTCAACTGCCTTCCGAGCGAGCTGGCAAGTTTAACAATTGTGGAGTATCTGGAAGAGTCGAGAGCCGTACAACAGACACCCCCAATATCCACCTCATCCTCCAGATTGTGATCTTGAATGTAATCACATATATTCGTTGCAGGCGGAGCGTTGTGCCCTATCACAAGGATGACTGCCTTGTTAGTATCTAAAGTTCCCATCCCTACATCCAACAACGGGCGATCAGGTCCAATTGGGAAGTTGAATGCTGCTATCTGTGCTATATCTGCGGCCTCCTTTCCCAAAGAATCAAGCATACCCATCTGGTATGCCTTAGACTCAAAATCTAAAGCAGAACCTTCTTGTCCTGTGTGAAGCGCGTCTCCTAACTGAACAATATTCTCCTCTATATAAGAGAAGACCTCTTTCAGATCTGCAACCGTTTTGGGTTTTATTCCGGTTATCAATCGTGTTAACGGAGCCTCAACATTTATCTCTGTTCCGAAGTCGATCGGGATCTTGTCTAACTCTCCTTTCATATGCTCTATGTCGTGCAGCATATGTCTCCCGTGTGCAGCGTGGGCACTGCATCCTGCCAAGCATGCTAGAAGGACGATCCTTCCCTGCATCGCTTCTAAGCTTATACCACATGCACCTCTTTTGTTTCCCGTAAGATCGCATTTTCCCATCGTGCAAAGTATACAGGTGTCACACTGTGGTGCATAAAACGGTGGATATCTCTTCAATAAAATTCTATCCCAATATCTCAAATCTGGAATTTTCGGTTTTGGTGTCGGACCCATCGGCGCCCATTCCTCTTCAGGCATCTTCTCGCCCATAATCTCCTTGATCTCGATTTTAACATTTTCCAAATCTTCAATATCGAATATTCCTGGTTTTAATTTTACCATATTCTAAAACTCCTTTTTTACAGGTAACAAAAAGGTTATAATATATAAAAGTTACACTCCTTTAAAAAAAATTATTGCTTTATAAAAACATCTTAATTAGCAAAGGTGTTATATATATCTCTATAAATGCTGCTATTAAGAGAAGAGGTATCGATACGTATATAAAAATTTTAAGAGCGTTTATGATTTCGGGAAAGATTGGAGTATAAAGATCAGTTATTTTTTTAAAAAAAGATGCTCCTATCCTTAAACCAAGCGCACAACATATAAAAACAGCTGTTAGTTCAATTACACCGTGAGGGAACAATGCTAATATTGAATAAGCTACTCCTCTCTCTAAATAGGCAAAATATGCCAAATAACCCATTAAGAAGCCATTCAAGATTAAAACGATGAAAGGAAATATGCCGAAGAATAAACCAAAAATTATAGATAAAAAACAGGTAGATGCATTATTGAAAAATATAAAAAGTGCTAAGATGTAATCTGGCTGATCTTTTATAAATCCAGAGATCTGATCGTCTATTAACTCTATAAGATCAGGCTCTGATAGGGATGTACTAGCGTATGTTATACCTATAATCGTCGAACAAAAAAAAATGATTATAGTAAATATCAAGTATTTTTTAATCTTTGGAAACATATTTATTAATATCGTTAGAATCATTTGGTAAGATAAACATTTCTAATTTGATTAGATCGACATTATGATAACAAAAATAGGTGTCGTTGGGGCACACTCTACAGGAAAAACAACATTCGTCAGAAAATTAAAAGAATATTTAAGCAAAGAAGGATTTACAGTTTATATAATAGAAGAATTGGCAAGACGAGGCAGAAAAAGTTCATTAAAAGAGTTTCATGTTCAAAAAATGATAATTGAGGAACAGATAAGAAAGGAACGTGAGATAAAAGAGAAGATAAAGTCTGATTATCTAATCAAAGGTGGCCAGTATGTGCTTATAACCGATAGGACTACAATAGATAATTTTGTATATCTTGAGTTATATGGGCATAAAGAGAAGATAATAAATAAAAATCTTATGGAAACGATAGAAGAGAATAACCGATCTTACGATATAATTGTATATATTCCTATACAAACGAAAGCATCATCCGATGGGTTCAGAGATGTTAACGAGTTGTTCAGATTCATGATAGACGAGGAGATAAAAGAAAGGTTGGAAAACCTTAAGATTAATCATAATATAAAAGTGTTGAATAACGATGAGAGTATATTTGCAAAGATTATTGAGGTGCTGATAGATAGAGAAAATTTTAACACAGAATTCAAAGAATGGAGAGATCAATAAAATGAACGATAAGACAACAAAAATTTTATTGGACGAGGAAGATATACCTAAAGAGTGGTATAACATCCAGGCAGACTTACCTACGCCGTTAGATCCGCCTTTAAACCCTGCTACGTTAAAACCATTAAAATCAGACGATCTTAAGGCGATATTCCCTATGGGACTCATAAGACAGGAGATGAGCACGGAGAGATGGATCACTATACCTGAGGATGTGAGAGATATTTATAGAATATGGAGACCTACTCCTCTTTATCGTGCCCGACGATTGGAAAAATATCTAAAAACCCCTGCAAAAATATATTACAAATGGGAGGGCGTATCTCCGCCGGGCAGCCATAAATCTAATACATCGGTTCCTCAGACGTACTATAATCTTGAAGAGGGTATTGAGGTGATAACTACCGAGACTGGTGCGGGACAATGGGGATCCGCGTTAGCATTCGGTACGAAGTTATTCGGTATCAAATGCAGAGTTTATATGGTTCGTGCTAGTTACGAACAGAAACCGTATCGTAAAAGTATGATGCAAGTATGGGGTGCAGAATGCCTATCCAGTCCAACCGATAGAACAAAATCCGGACGAGCTATATTGGAAAAAGATCCAAACACACCAGGAAGTCTTGGAATTGCAATATCAGAGGCTGTAGAAGATGCATTATCTGATGATAATACACATTATGCCTTGGGTTCCGTTCTTAACCATGTCTGTCTTCATCAGACGATCATAGGACTAGAAGCAAAAAGGCAGTTTGAACAGATCGATGAGTATCCTGATGTAATCTTTGGATGTGTGGGCGGAGGGTCGAATTTTTCAGGTACCGTATTCCCTTTTTTATACGATAAGATAAAAGGCAAAAAACCCGATTTAAGAGTGGTAGCATGTGAATCGATGGCTTGTCCTAAACTCAAAAGTGGACTTTATACTTACGATTTCGGTGATCAAGCAGGGTTAACACCTCTATTGAAGATGTTTACTCTAGGTCATGACTTTGTACCACCACCAATCCATGCTGGTGGATTAAGATATCATGGTAACGCCCCGCTGCTATGTAATCTCTACAACGATAAGCTGATCGATGCCGTTGCGTACTATCAGACGGAGGTATTCAATGCGGCAATAACGTTTGCAAACACAGAGGGGTTCATTGTGGCTCCAGAATCTGCTCATGCTATAAAAGCGGTAATAGATGAGGCATTGAGATGCAAAAAAGATAATACACCAAAGACGATACTGTTTAATAACTCAGGTCACGGATATTTTGATTTATCGTCGTATGAAGCATACTTTGATGGGAGATTGGTAGATTACGAATATCCTGCTGAACTGGTAAAACAGTCTTTGGAACGCCTACCTAAGATCTGATCAAAATTTTAAAACTCTTAATTTTTTAATTTATGATTATAAAAAGATATTATGAATATCGGCTTTCTGGTAAACCCTATCGCGGGTATGGGTGGTAGTCTTGGACTAAAAGGAACTGACGATGATGCATTGGATAGAGCAATCGCTATGGGCGGGATATATATAGCCGAGAGAAGAGCTGGTATTGCTTTACAGCGTTTAAGCGATAAAAAAAAGACAAAAGAGGGGATATCTTTTAAATTTTTTACATGTTCTGACGTAATGGGAGAGAATATTCTTAAAAAGGTTGGATTTGATTATAAGGTTGTTTATACGGTTAAAAGCGAAAAAACTACCTATAAAGATACATGTGAGGCATGCCGACGTTTTATGGACAAAAAAGTAGATATCATACTCTTCTGTGGAGGGGACGGCACAGCAAAAGACGTTTATAGTGTAACTAAAAAAGATTTGCCTATATTGGGGATACCATCTGGAGTCAAGATGTACTCATCCGTTTTTGCTATAGATCCTACAGTAGCAGGCGATCTGTTGAGCGAGTTTTGTCGTAAGGATAATGATATAGTATTAAGAGATGCAGAGATTGTAGATATAGACGAAGAAGAATATAGAACGAGGGGAGATATAAGCATCGATATCATAGGATATGCAACGACCATATATAAACCCTTTTTTGTGCAAGACCGAAAGACCATCTTTTATGGCAATAATGAAGAGAGGTGCAGGAGAGATATAGCGAAATTTATCTCAGAGGTTATGCTGGATGGCATATTATACATAATAGGACCTGGAAACACCACAAAATCTGTTACTGATGAATTAAACATAAAAAAAACTATGTTGGGCGTCGATATAATAAAAGATGGAAGATTAGTAGGAAAAGACGTTAACGAGAGGGAAATATTGGATATTTTAGAAAAACAGGAAAGATTAAATTTGAGTGGTATAGCAAAGATAATTGTAAGTCCGATAGGCACCCAGGGGTTTATATTCGGAAGAGGAAATCAGCAGATTAGTTCAAAAGTGATAAGAAAAGTTGGTATAGATAATATAATAGTAATAGCCACGCCGCAAAAGCTGAGAGAGACTCCTTATCTATTCGTCGACACCGGAGATACGGATCTAGATAAAGAATTGGCAGGTTACATAAGTGTTATAAGCGGGTATAGAATGGCAGAGCGTAAAAGAGTAGTATCACCCAGGTTATTGTAATCCGTTATTGAATTATGCTTATCAAGAATAACGTTATCAGAAAACCCAAGATGACGCCTCCGTTTAAGAAAGGCAACCCTGCTTTGGGCTTTGAATTATTTATATCTCTTAAAAGAAAGAAAAGTCCAATAACTCCCCCAATTATAGCACCTATCGATGGAAGCAGTCCTACGTAGACGTTCGAAGATACAATAAGAATTGTAGGTATGATCAGGTCACCCAAACCTATTATAAGAGCTTTTCTATCTTTTTTTGCATTTTTATTCCTGTTTTCCTTTAATTTATAATCCGCCATTGAAAAATTCTTATCTTTCGGTATAACCAATAACAACGGCAGGTTATAATCTATCAGATCGTCTGCCAATGTTATCATATGCTTGGTCTTGTATACAGATATATAATCGTATATTGCTAACAATAAGAGCAAGACTATAGATACGATAGGTATGAGAGATATGCCGAAGAGTGTTCCTATAGTTACCGCCAATATTATACCAACAAAATCTATAATATACCATCTCTTAAATTTAAAAAGAATAACTGTCAAGAAAATTGCTATCATTATCGAGATCGCATGTAAAAAAATAGATACTGTAGATTTTGCTATAAATCCAAGTAAGAAAGCGTCAATAGCGATATAAAGAGTTAGAAAGATTGAAAAGATCAACAATGCATAAATAACTCTCTTCATATTATACTTTGATAGCAAGAGTATTATTACGGTTGCAAATACCATTATAATTACAAAGTATATGGCGTTTAATAACGATGTTGGGTCTTCAAATGTTTTAATATGATAATAAGGTGCCATACACAAAGATAGGACCTGTATCAGCAAGAAGATACATATTATAGCTATAATTGAGCGGTAATTATCCAATAATTGCACATCCTTTTTAATACAACGTTTATAATAGCCATTTATAATATTTATGAGTGAGGAATACAAAAGCCAATCACATGATCAAGTAATTTCCGCCAGCAATTTACCATCTTTAAATAATCTCACCTTTTTATCAGTCTCTGAAAGTACAATTGCGATAGCATTAGTATTTTTTGTCATCGATGCAGCAGAGATATGTCTCGCTCCCAATCCTTTGGGTATATCTATCCCTTGGGTAGGCACATCAAGATATCTAGATACTCCAACAATCCGTCCATCATTGTTTATGACAAATGCACCATCTAATTTAGCAAGAGCTTTTATTACATCTCTGGCATTCTCATCCATGATACTGGCATAATTATTCTCGAACGGATAGTATGAGATACTTCTTGATAGCTCCATAACTTTTTCGGAATCACCTATCATGAAGATGGCACCTATAGATTTATCATCAACTCCTTCGTATCCAAGTTCTATAGCCAAGTCTATGATATAACTCAAGACTTCCGTATTTACACAATCAAATTTTAAGAGATTATATATCTTGCTATTAATATCGTTGGAGCTATTAATAAATATCGTATCAAATTTGTCTGAATTAATCTTAAAAACGCATAAAATGGTCTTATCTTTATCTAAAATATGATCATCACATCCTAATAAAATTGCAAGATTTATTACCTCAGTTATATTATTTACTCTAAACGGTAATTTTATTACAGGAGAGGCTATGTTATTTATATCTTTATCGATACAGACTATCTTTCCAGGAATATCGAGACTATCAATATATTTTAAATCTTCTTTATTCTCAGCAAAGAGTATGATATTATCTACAATCCCGGCTCTTAATACCGTTTCCAATATTCTTTTCAATACCATTCTATCATAAACAACCTACTTCATATCCCTTTTTTGATTATTCTTGTATAATACACATTTAACCATCTTTATAGCACAGAGATCACCGCACATAGAACAAGCATCACTCTCAGATCTTCTTTTATCCTTGATCAACTCAGCTTTATCTCTATCGATTGAAAGATCAAACTGTCTCTTCCAATCCAGGTTCTCCCGTGCTTCAGCCATCTCTCTATCCCATAATCTTGCTCTATCCTTAACACCGTCTTTGACAGTATCTGCTATATGAGCCGCGATCTTGGCCACTATCGTCCCTTCTTTGATGTCATCTATAGAAGGCAACGCAAGATGCTCGGAGGGCGTAACCATACATAGAAAATCCGCACCAAAAAAACCTGCCAGGCTTCCACCGACAGCACCGACGATATGATCATAACCAGGAGCTATATCCGTTGGTAATGGGCCTAATAGATATAAAGGAGCGTTATTTGTCAATTTTTTGATAGTCCTAACGTTTATATCGATCTCATCAAGAGGAACATGTCCTGGACCCTCCACTATCGTCTGGACACCATACTCTCTTGCCTTCTTTACAAGCTCGCCAAGGGTTATGTATTCTGAAAAAGTTGATCTATCTGTCGAATCTTCTATGCATCCAGACCTCATCCCATCACCTAAGCTCAGTATCAAATCGTATTCTCTTGCAATCTCACAAAGGTAGTCGAACTCTTTATATAAAGGATTTTCTTCGTCGTTGTGCATCATCCATGCTATCGTGAACGCCCCACCTCTACTGACAACGCCCAATATTCTCTTTCCATTTATCAATCGTTCTACAGAGTTTTTGTTTACTCCAACATGGACTGTTATAAAATCAACACCATCCTTGGCATGCTTCCTGATCGTATTAAAGAGATCATCGGAAGACATCTCCACAACGGCTTTTCCTTTGTTATCCAATCCTGCTTGATATATAGGAACTGTGCCTATAGGCATGGCTAATTCTTTTATTATACTTCTTCTTATTAGATCGAGATCCCCACCTGTAGAAAGATCCATTATCGAATCTGCACCATATTTTAGCGCAGTTCGAGCTTTTTCTATCTCATAATGTAAATCGACAAAATCTCTGGAGGTGCCAATGTTGGCATTTATCTTAGTACTCAACAGTTCTCCTATTCCGATAGGCATTATATCGTGATTAAAATTTTTTGTAATAACTGCTCTACCATTTGCAATCAGATAGAGTAATCTCTTCTCATCGATCTTTTCGGCTTCTGCAACAATTCTAATAGGATCGATGATTTCTCCTTTTTTAGCATGATCCAATATTGTCTCTACCATAATACTCTTTGTTATTATACTTATAAACATATAAATTTATAAACATATAAATTTATATGTTTATAAAATATCAAGTTACTTATTGACTCTACAATATGTTTTGAATTATCTTAAATATCTCGAGAACTCTAATCTATTTTTTATTTTTTTCGAAAAAATCTTTTAAGAAATTCAAGAGCTTGTGCGTATCTTTTAAAAATATACCTCCATTTTCCCTCAAACGTTTAAAAATTTCTGTAGCCTCTCCATTTGTAAAATCTCGCTCTTCTATCGGTGTTTCATCAATAATTAAAACCTCTTTTTTATTCTCTATTGCATATATAGCAGAATATAGATTTTTTATATTTCCAAATCCAATTGGCATATCTGTCATTATCACAATATCTGATCTTTTGATCATATTCAAATTTTCCTTAAATTTTTCATCACTGATCGGAGAGAATGGCAACTCACTTACAACATCGATATCAAAGGATTTAGCAACTTCAAAATCTGTATCAAACTTGTGTATGACACCTGCAGTAACCTCATATTTCTCATTCAAAGAATGCATCAAGGTGCTACCGCTACCTCCTCCGCAGATTATATGTATCTTTAAAAGACCTTTTTCTTTTATCTTTCTCTTTTTTTCCTTTCTTGGAATCACAAGGGATAGCGAATTTGTCAAAGGATCTTTTTTTACCGACGCTTGGACACAAAATGCTTCTCTTATGTTCTCTGATGTTAATACTTCATCTGGCACTCCAAATGAGAATATATTCCCATCTTTCAGGAGCATTACTTCATCGCAGTATATGTAAGCCATGCTTAGGTCATGAATTACAGCTATCACGATCATCCTATCTTCTTTTGTCAGTCTCTTCATCAATTCCATTATTTCTATCTGATTTTTAATATCCAGATGAGATGTAGGCTCATCCATCAACAAGACCTTTGGTTCTTGCGCCAGTGCCCTCGCTATGACTACCTTCTGTAATTCTCCGCCGCTCAATTCATCTATCCGCCTTTCCGCAAGTTCTAAGCAATTTGTCAACTTCATACACTTTTTTGCTATATCAAAGTCTTTTGAACCTTCATTTTCAAATCTTTTCAGATGTGGTGTTCGTCCCATTAAGATGATCTCCATTGCAGTAAAAGGAAAACTTATTGAAGTTTCTTGAGGCACAACTGCCATCTTTCTTGCAATCTCATCTCTTCTCATCTTTGAAATATCAGATTCGTCCAAGAGAACTGTTCCAACTCTTGGCTTTAAGATCCTACTAATTACTTTAAGCAAAGTTGTCTTGCCAGATCCGTTTGGACCAATTATCCCTAGTAATTTCCCCTCTTTTGTTGAAAAATTTATCTTTTCTAAGATTTTTACATCTCCATAATACACGTCGATCTCTTTTACGTTTAACATATCTTCTTACCTCAGTTCTTAATACGAACTCTTTCTTGAACGCAACAGATAGATAAAGAATGGTGCACCGAATAATGCTGTAACAACTCCAACAGGAATCTCTCCCATTGTTCTAGCTATAGTATCGGCAATAAGCAAAATAGTCCCGCCAGCAAGTGCAGATGTTGGTAGGAGTATCCTGTGGTCTGGACCGACTACTATTCGCATAATATGAGGAACAATCAGACCAACAAACCCGATAATACCGCTCATAGAGACAGCAGTAGCGGTAATGATCGAAGATATGATCAATAAGATCTTTTTTAGCGTTTCAACATCAATTCCAAGAGTTTCTGCAGACTCTTCTCCAAGAAGCATCACGTTCATATCTCTGGAGAATATATATAATGCCAGCATACCGATGAAGATAGGGAGTATTATAATTTTAACCTGATTCCAATTTGCGTTCCATAACCCGCCCATAATCCAGAAAACGATTTGGTTCAGATTTTCTCCAGATTTAAACATCATAAAAGAGGTGATTGCAGAGAGAAAATAACCGACCGCTATACCTGAAAGTAATAATGTATTAACAGGAATCTTTCCTCCAACCTTTGCAAGATTATAAACGACAAAAGCTGTTGATATTGCACAAATAACTGCCATTAACGGAACTAACGTATAAGAAAATTGCATAGCAAGAACAGCCCCAAATGCAGCACCAGAAGATATTCCGATAATGTAAGGATCGCCCATAGGATTTTTAAATAAAGCTTGCATTGTTGTTCCTGAAACAGATAATGCCATACCGATTAAAACACCTAAAAAAACTCTTGGTAATCTGATTTGTAAAATTATTACTTCTTCGGCTGACAAAGATACATGATTGTGATTTATAATTATCTTTGCAATTGTTTTCAAAGGTATATCTGCCGATCCAACAGCGATTGAAATGAGAATAGAAGCTGTTAACGTAAATACCAAGGCAATCAGGATTAATAATAACCTGCGTTTCATTGGGCATTTTCGGAATAGATCTCAGGATGAATAAATTTTGCAACATCTTCAAGTGCATCGACGATTCTCGGACCAGATCTATCTATTATGTCTGCATCGATCAGATAAACCCGATTATTCTTCACCGCATCTATACTTTTCAACCTCTCCTCTTCAAGTATGTAATTGTATGCAACATCTTCTTCTCCCCCCATTCCTGCACCGCTACTGACGATTATCACTTCTGGGTTCTTTGTTATCAACTCCTCTAAGCTCACCGTATGCCAACCTTTTTTATCTGAGAAAACATTTTCTCCGCCAGCTTTTTCAAGTATATCTTCTTGAAGAGATTCTGCCCCTGCAACATATATAGGTTCATGCCAACAGATATGTGTCACCCTTACCTTCTTTGCATCTCTCGTTCTATCCGTTATTTCTTTTATTTTATTTTCCATCTCTTCGTATAGAGATAATGCCTCTTTTTCCTTTCCGGTTATCTTTCCAACGTATTTTATCTCTTTTAATGTATCCTCAATACATGTTTCAGGTTTAGAACTTACAACAGCAACATTTAGCCCTAATTCTTTCAATCTTTTAACAACTTCCTCTCCATTCCCATAGGCAGCTAAAACAAGATCCGGCTTTAATAAGACAACCTTCTCAATATCAACGGTGCTATAACCACCGATCTTCTCCTTTCTCTTTGCTTCTTCTGGGTAATTACAATAATCGGTTACGCCTACTACTTTTTCTCCAAGCCCAAGAGCAAAGAGTATCTCAGTATTAGACGGTGCAAGAGAGACTATCTTTTCAATTTCGACATTCTTTTCTTCTGCGCAGCTCGGGTAATTTAATATAGATAAGACCAAGAGAAGAAATACGATCGTTGATGTTACTGCTCTCTTCACCATATTTAAGTTTTTTAAATTTTATTGTAAAAATAAAAATAATAAAAAAAATAATCCTTATTCCATTTTGTTATTCTTTATTTATAAACGCTCTATAATCGTTGTAGCTCCTTGACCGCCACCACCACAAAGGGTTGCACAACCGTAAGTAGCATTTTTCTCTTTTAAAATACGTGCCAACGTTCCTATTAATCTTGGCCCTGATGCAGCAAGAGGATGACCTATCGCAGTAGCCCCACCTTTTATATTTACTTTATCCGGATCTAAACCCAATTTTTTTATAGCATATAGAGCAACGATACAGAAAGCTTCGTTAATCTCCCAATAATCGATATCATCGGCTTTAATCCCAGCATATTTAAGAGCCATCTCTGTCGCAGGAACAGGACCTTTACCCATAACGCTCGGATCTACACCAGCCCAACCCAGTGAGACGATCCTTGCTAATGGTTCAAATCCGTACTCTTTAGCTTTTTCTTCAGACATTAAGATCATATATGCAGCGCCTGCGTTCAATGGAGAAGAGTTACCAGCAGTTATAACTCCATCAGGTTTAAAAGCCGGTGGTAATGCAGAAGTCTCCTCATATGTAGCTCCTCTCCTTATAGATTGATCTTCATCTATCACTTTCTTGCTACCATCATCGAGTGTTACTTCAATAGGCAAGATTTCTCCTTTAAAATAACCCTCGTCCAACGCTTTTTCAGCCAAATTATGAGCTCTTACTCCCCATCTATCCATGTCTTCTTTTGTGATATTCAATCCTTCTTTATTAGCCTCTTCGAATAGTTTTTCTGCGGTTAATCCCATGCTCATCGTTGTCATCATATCGTATTTATCAAAATAAGGTTCGCCCATCAAGGTAGGGGATAGACCCATATGCGGGTTAAATTCTGGTTGCATCGGTAGATGAGTCATATGCTCGATACCACCTGCAATACATACATCTGAGAATCCTAATTCTATCTCCATTGCTCCTTTATGCATAGCAGACATACCACTGCAGCATACACGATCTATACCTTCCGCAGGAACGTTCATAGGAAGTTCTGCCAACATAGGAACTACTCTTCCGCCCAACAACATTTGTTCCGCCTGCTGCATAGTACAACCAGTCAATACATCATTTATCTCTTCAGGATTTATTCCTTTTCTCTTGATCATCTCCTTTATCAGCAAAGCCGCTACATCCGTCATATATAAATTGTTAAAGACATCTTTCTCTGGTTTGTTAGGTCTAGATCTCGAAAAAGGAGACCTTAAATAATCTACTATAACAATCTTATTCAATTTTGGCATTTTTTTCACCTTTTTATTTTTTCACTTTTTTATATTCTTCCTATTAACTCTCTTCCAATCGTATACTTCTCTATTTCTTTTGTACCTTCGTAAATCTCTTGAATCTTTGCATTTCTGTACCACCTCTCGACGTCATACTCTGCCATGTATCCATAACCGCCATGAATCTGTATAGCCTCGTCACATACATAGACGCCCACTTTCGCAGCGTACCATTTAGCCATCGAAGAAAGTGTAGGATCTGCCTGATCGTGATCTATAAGCCAAGCAGCTTTATAAACGAGATTTCTAGCCGCCTCTATATATGTTGCCATCTCTGCAAACTTGAACATCGTCACTTCGAATTTTGCTATAGGTATCCCAAACGCTTTCCTCTCTCTTGCATAAGCCAGTGCTTTATCGAACGCACCTTGTGCCATACCTACGGACATCGCACCAACACCAACCCTTGTAGTATCGAAGAACATCATAGCTTGCATGAACCCCATACCTTCGTTTCCTACAAGGTTTGATTGTGGCACTCTACAGTTATCAAAGGCAATCTCACATGTACTGGTGGAGTTAATTCCCATCTTTTTACCAAGATCAGAGATAGTCACTCCTTCCCTTGTCTGTAAGTCATCTATCCAGACAACACTCATATTGGAAAACTTTGGAGCATCCGGATCGGTAACGGCACATAAAGCTCCACCGTTTGCAACACCACCGTTCGTTATAAACGTCTTTGTTCCATTGATTACAAAATCATCCCCATCTCTTAATGCCGTTGTTTTATAACTGGCAGCATCACTCCCTGCATCCGGTTCTGTATACATGCCGCATGATATATATTCACCTGCTGCTATCTTTGGAAGGTACTTCTCTTTCTGTTCTTCAGAACCAAACAAAAGTATCTGTTCCGATCCAAAAGTGGCAGCCAATATAGGTAGAGAAAGAGTAGAATCTACCTTTGCAAACTCTTCAGAAACCAAACAGGTCTCCAATATACCAAGTCCTTGACCACCGTATTCTTCAGGAAACGCCATTCCGATAAATCCTTCTTTTGCGGCTTTTTTTACCAAATCGATTGGATAGATGTGTTCTTCTTCACATTTTCTCGCAAATTCTATATCAAATTCACCCTCTGCGAATTCTTTAGCAGCATTTTTAATATCCTCTTGTTCTTCTGTCAATCCAAAATCCAATTTTCTCACCCGTTCTAAAAAATAAAGACTCGTTAATGAAAGTTTGTTTTATATTCCCTTAAAGTCTGGTGGTCGCTTCTCCATACGTGCCATCATACCTTCCTGCATATCCTCCGTAGGATACATTAGTCCAGCACCGAAAGATTCCATCTCTAATCCGATATCCATCGGAACTTCTCCGCCTTTATTTACCAATCTCTTCGCAATTGCCATAGAAAGAGGTGCGCACATCTTTGCCATATTCTTTGCAAAATTCATAACTTCTTCATCAAATTTTTCATCATCGTAGACTCTATTTACCAAGCCAAACTTTGCTGCCTCTTCGGCAGTTATTCTCTCGCCTGTAAGAACCATCTCCATTGCTTTCGATATGCCGACCAACTTCACCGTCCTCTGTGTTCCACCCCAACCGGGAATTATACCTAAAGTAACCTCCGGAAAACCGAGCTGAACTTTCTTCTTTGCAAGCCTTAGATCACATGCCATAGCAAGTTCAAGCCCTCCACCAAGAGCATAACCGTTTATAGCAGCTATGACTGGTTTTGGCATCTCGCTAATCCGTCTATATATCCTTTCGCCTTTCCTATTGAACTCAAGAAACTCAAAATGATTTGTAGGTATAGTTCCACCAGCAACATCGGCACCCGCAGAAAACGCTTTTTCACCGCCCCCGGTTATAACGACCACTCGTGTATCAGTATCATTCCAAAGCATATCTATTACTCTGTTCAACTCATTTAAGACTCCATCATGAACTGCATTAACAGGTGGACGATCAAAGATTACTTTTGTCACCTTAGATTCGCTATCTTTTTCTATTTTAAAAAATTCAAGATCTTCTGCCATATAATTCCTCCTTATTTATCTTCTACGGCTTTCTAATAATTCTTTAAGTTTACCCTCTTTAATCGTCTTGGTAGGTTCGAATATCTTCTTATTATACTTCTTTGCCAGACTCTCCAACAAACCTTTTAAATCTTCGAACATGCCAAGCATATCAAACGGTCCCATCGGCATGTTCAATCCTAATTTAACTGCAGTATCTATATCATCTGGGTTTTTAACGACATCTTGTTCAAGAAGTTTTACTGCTTCGTTTATCTGAACTGCAACAGGTTCCATCGGATCAAACTTTTCTGCTGCCTCAGCAGATTTAGATTCGTCTATCTTTGGCCTTCCTTGTGACCAGTCATATATTCCTTTTCCAGTCTTCATTCCAAGTTGGCCTTTACTGATTAGATCTGATATAACTTTTGAAGGTTCATAATCGGATGAAAGTGTCTCTGCACAGTATTTTAGCGTCTCGCAAGATATATCCAAACCTACATAGTCCATTAGAAGATATGCACCCATAGGTTGTCCTACAGACATCAAAAGTGCATCTACTGCCTCTGGAGATACATCTCCTTTATCTAATAGCGCACCAAGAAGCGCATTAGCAGGAGCTGAAATTCTGTTTACAATGAATCCCGTAACATCTTTTTCTACACGTATCGGAACCTTTCCAAGCTTTTTAGATAGATCGTATGTAACCTGCATCGTCTCTTCGCTCGTCTTTTCTCCTTTTATTACCTCGATGAGTTGCATCCTGGTTGGGGGATTGAACCAATGCATGCCCACTACTTTATCCGGTCTGTTAGTTGCCTTAGCAATCTCTGTAATACTCATCATCGATGTATTAGATGCCAAGATTGCATGTTCCGGAGCATATTTATCTAAATCTCCGAATACTTCTTTTTTAATCTTCATAATCTCCGGGACTGCTTCTATAGAAAAATCGATATCAGATGCAGCATCTTTCATATCTACGGCAGTAGTTAATTGCTCGTTCATCATTTTAGCTACCTCTTCCTCAGTTAATTTTCCTTTAGAGACATAAAATTTATCAAATTCTTCTTGCATTGCTTTAACGCCTTTATCAACAAACTCCTGCTTTATATCTCTTAATACAACATTGTAACCAGCCATTAAAGCTACCATCGCTATACCATGACCCATTGCGCCTGCACCCAATACAGCTATCTTTTTTATATCATCTACATTCATTATACTTTACCTCCTTAATCTTATTGGAAAGAGATAGATATATATAAAATTTGTCTTAATAGTAAGATAAAGTAATCATTAATAATAAGGATAAATATATATAGCATTATTATATTACAGTATCGTAAAATAAAAGGAGGGATAAAAGATGCCATTATTGGAAAATTTGATGGAAATACTTAACTTGATCCTTAGTATAACTACAGGTAGTACCGAACTAAATACCTGTACTATTTAATCAGAAAAACAGAGTTTTAATCTCAAGTTTATAAAACTACAATTATTTTATAATTTTTATATTAAATCTTCACCAAAGTTATAATTAAATATAGAATTTTATATATATAGAATTTTATATATTAAGAATGTGAATGATATATTTAAAGCAGTTATAGGAGGAATAGCATTATTTACGAGGTTTCCTGTCAAGACCGATAAAGAGGGGTTTCACGCATTGGCAGAGAATATCTTCGTCTTTCCTTTAATAGGTGTTTTAATAGGGTTTTTAGTAGGGATGTTCTCTACGTTTATTTCACAGATAACCCTATTGGAAGGGATATATCCACTTGCTGTTATATTTTTTTTGTATATACTAACCGGTTTAATTCATATAGATGGTTTGGCCGACCTATTCGATGGATTGATGGCACATGGTAATATTGATGCTATGAAAGATACAAACATTGGGATTGGTGCACTCTTTTCTCTTATTTTTTACCTTTTAGCGTTATATGTTTCTATTGAAAATATAATTGGGCTTAATTTAGTTGTTATATTCATTTTTGCCGAGATTTTAGCTAAAATCTCTATGGTAAATCTAGCGTCTCTCGGAAGAAGTATTCATGAAGGAATGGGATCGTTATTTATAGACAGGATATCATACAGGGATATTTTCTTATCATACCTCTTCATTCTACCTTTTTTATACCTATGGGGTGTAAAAACATTAATTTATATCGCTCCTGTTATCTTAGCCGATTTGGTAATATTGCTGATATGTAACAAGAATTTTGGTGGGATAAACGGAGATGTGCTCGGTGCAGGAAACGAGATTGGAAGATTGTTGGTACTGATGGTGATAGGATGCATACCATTTTGATGGCAGGTGGAAAAGGAAGACGTTTCTTAGTAGATATAGAAAAACCTTTTTTAAATATATCTGGAAGACCGATAATAGAGATTATTTTAGACTCATTGATCGATCTTAGTCTTGATAATACTATTGATAAAATAATCGTATGTACCACGACGTATACACCGATTACCGAGAGATTTGTTCTAAGACTGGCGTCTAAAAGAGAAGATTTATCTATCATAAGGACCAGTGGGAAAGGATACATTGAAGATTTACAAGAATGTATAAATTATCTATCTTTAAGAGAGCCTTTTTTGTATATGTCTGCAGATATTCCATTGTTTGATTCAGAAATATTAAGGTACATAATTTCTATATATAAAAAAGTAGAGAAGGATGCACTTGCTGTCTTTATGCAAAAAGAAGTATACGATAAATATAAAATAAAAACAGATTTAATTCTTGAGTATAATAACGAGAATATAGTTCCAACAGGTATCAATATCATAGATGGGTCGTATATAGATGAAGAACAGGAAGAGTACAAACTTATATTAGGTTTAAAAGATATCAGAAAGGTACCTACTCTTGCATACCTTGCATTCAATATCAATTATGTTGAAAATTATATAAAGTTTATAAAATTATATAAGCAAAATTCTTGTAAAATGGGGAAATTAACAAAATGATTGCCGTAGTTGGATTTAAAAAGGATTATGAGAAGCTTCATATGATTGCCAATATTATGAAGGATAGTACCGTCTTATTCTGGTCAAAAAACTTGTTTAAAGAGATATGGGGATGTAAAGGGATCGTTGCTCTTATGCCGACAGGAATCATTATCAGAGAGATCGCTCCTCTCCTCAAAAATAAATGGACGGATACACCTGTAATCGCTGTAGATAAAACGATGACTTATGCTATACCGTTAATAGGTGGACACCATGGTGCGAACGATATAGCATATATATTATCGAAATCTGGTTTAATTCCTGTAATTACTACTTCTATGGAATATTCTGAAGGATTAAGCATAGGAATAGGATGCGATCGAGGAGTTAATAAAGAGGAGATATTGAACGCATTAAAAAAAGCATTGGATGATATCAACGCAGATTTAAAAGATATTCGAGTGATTGTTACTACAGATCTTAAAAAAAATGAAGAAGGATTGATCGATGCTGTAGATGAGATTAAAAAACCTTTAATCTTTTTAGAGAAAAACAAGATAGAAAAGATGAATGTAAAAGAGAGTAAAGCAAGATTGATAGGATTAAAAAGTGTGGCGGATGCATCTGCATTGTATTTTGGTAAAGAGCTGATCTATCCTAAAAAAGTTTATGGGAGGGTAACGATTGCAATCGCAAGATAAAAAAGGGAAGTTATACATAATCGGGATTGGTCCAGGGGATCAAGAACTATTAACTTTAAAGGCATTAAAAGCACTGAAAGAGTCTGAATATATTATAGGACATAACCGATATATAAAACTCATAGAAGGCATCGAGACGGATGCAAAAAAGATATCCAAAGGTATGGGTAAAGAGATAGAAAGAACAAATATGGCGTTTGAGTTGGCAAAGAATAATACAGTATCTCTGATCAGCGGAGGAGATCCTGCTATCTATGGATTATTAGGTCTTGTGATAGAATTGATAATGAAAAATAATAATGACATCGACTATGAGGTTATTCCTGGAATCTCCGCGTTTAGTGTTGCTAATATAAGATTAGGTTGTCCCATATCAAACGATTTTGCAGTAATCAGTCTGAGCGATCTATTGATCCCGTGGGAGGTTATCAAAAAGAGAATTAAACATGCCGTATCGGGTGATTTTGTAATATCTATATATAACCCTTCAAGCAGAGGAAGAGTTAACAGATTAAAAGAAGCAATAGATGTATTGAAAGAGTATAGACTAGATTGTTGGGTTGGAATAGTAAAAAATGCTACTAGAAGCAACGAAGAACATATAATATGTAGATGTCGAGATTTAGATAAGTATATCGATTTTGTAGATATGAGTACTATCCTGATCGTGGGAAATTCTGAGACGAAGTATAATGATATGTTGATAACACCCAGAGGGTATAAACTATGAGAGATATGGGAGATTATACGAGAGGGGCAAAAGAGATAGCCGATAGAAGTTACAAGATTGTAAGCCAAAAAATCACGGGCGATCTTCCTGAAGATAGAATAATTAAGAGAGCAGTTATAGCAACAGGAGATTTTAGCATAAAAGATCTGATAGTTTTTAAGAATAATCCGATAAATGCAGGAAAAGATGCTATTAAAAGAGGATATAAGGCTTACTGTGATGTGGAGATGATAAAAGCAGGCATCAATAGATATAAAGTAAAATGCGTCCTATCATCGGATTATTCTGAGGACGATAAAAATACAAGGACGGCTTCCGGATTTTACAAAAATAAAGACAGATTAGATGGCTCTATTATTATAATCGGAAACGCACCATCTGCAGCTATTGCAGTATCTGATATGGTAAAAGAGGGTATTATTAAACCAGTGTTGATAATTGCTACCCCTGTAGGATTTGTAAATGCTGCCGAATCGAAAGAATATATCAGAAGTCTGGATATACCATCTATCACGACGGTGGGAACTCGAGGCGGTAGTACTATGGCTGTGGCAATATTCAACGGTCTTATAGATCAGGCTATAGAAGATGAGAGACCCTATAGAACTATATGAGTATCCCACAGAGTGGATAGAAAAGATAACGGATAATGCATTGGAAGATATGATAACAAGTGGATTATACATAGTATGCCCCGATGGAAGATTGCTTAGAAGGGGATTGACGACAGGCACTACCGCATCTGCTGCTGTTAAAGCATTATTTAATAATTATACCAAAGTAACTGTTAAAACTCCTGTAAATATAGATGTAGACGTAAAAGTCAGACTGGTTGGCGAAAACATTGCTGTTGCAAAGAAATTTGCTGGTGATCACGCTTTTGATATTACTAACAATATAGATATCATCGCAAAAAAGATCGGCTATGATGGTAAGAAGATACTGAAAGGATACGGTATAGATACAATCAGCAGATCTGCAATGAGTCAATTACTGGATAATATGGATGATATAACTGTAGAGATAGAAATCCCTGATGGTATAAAAAAAGGTGCAGAGATAGGTAGAGCTGGTATATCTCTGCTTGGAACTACGGGTTTTGTAGAACCGTGGTGTAAAAGATTGATAGATATGAAATCGGAGTTGGTAAAAGATTATAAAAGAGTTGCGATAGTTACTGGTAGGAAAGGATGGAGATGGGCGTATGATAATACAGAATATCAGCCTATAGTATTTGGAATACATATCGATGAAGGGTTGAAGGCATGTACAGGTGAGATCAGTCTGGTAGGTATGCCATCTTTAATAGGCAGATGGGCTGGGATAGATTTTAAAACTAAAAAAGACGATAAAGAAAGGGAAGATGCGGTAAGACAAATCTATTTTAAGGCTAAAAAAATAGCAAAAAACCTAAATTCTGTGTATATTATATTTAAAGATCGGGTAATCAGTTATGGTTAAAGTAATAGGCGTAGGTGCAGCTCCTGGCTTATTAACAGATCAGGCTCTAAGAGAGATAGAGAGAGCTAAAACGGTATATGGTAGCAAACGGGCTATAGATATGGTAAAAAATCAAATAAAAGGCAAAAAAGTAGTCTTAACCAATTACGATGAGATAAAAAATAAAAAACTGACAGACGAAGATGTTATCTTATCCACAGGCGATCCTATGGTCTTAGGGTTGGGTTATCTAGGTGATAAGGTTGTTCCAGGAATATCGTCGGTACAATTAGTCTGTGCAAGATTAAAGATAGATATGTCTAATGTCTGTATAATAAACGGGCATTCCAAGGACGAATATTATGTAAAAAATGAGTTGGATAAAGTATTATCGATAAAACGGGTTGCAATAATTGTGGGACGACCTAAAATAGATATAGCAAAAATTTTGAGCGATGAAAGATACAGAGACCTCGATCTTGTCTTGTTAGAGAATATAGGTTATCCAACAGAGAAGATAATTTACGGAAATAAAAATAACATTCAAAAGATAACCTCTAATTTGGCAATACTTGTTGTAAAACAGAAAGATGAATGAAAAACAAATAAGGAGGATTTTAATAATGGATGAATATGATAAAGAGATAGAGAATTTAATAGAAGTAATAATCTTAAAAATGATAGAAGACGAAGGAATAATAGAAGAGAAAAAGCTGATAAAAAGAATAAAAGAACTAGTAATTGATGAAACAATAGAAGAAAATTAAAATTTAATAAGAGATGCAAAAAAAGAAAAACTTAAAAAAATTAGATTATAAACTTATTAAATCCTTAATCTGGTGGTAAAAATGCCAAAAATATTTTCAAGACATAATCGAAGATTTAAGGTTTGAAAACTGGAAATCACGCCCTTTGAGTCATACAAAAAGCGGATAAAAGGCTCACTTCGTTCGTCCAAATTACCTTCGGCAACTTCTTTTATCCGCAAACCGTTGTGCGAAATGCGTAGGAGAGTATAGAATATGTCAATTGTAATTGATAATCAAAGAGGAAAGAAAGTTGCGGAACTCCTCTATAATTCTTTCTCTACTATGGGTATTCATGGAAGAACTGATATGCCAGAAGATATAACGCCCAATAGTGTAGTAAGAGGCTCTCTTGATCATATACTTTTTATAACACTCACGGTTTCTATTGACTATCAAAGGGATGCCCTATCGTTATGGGAGAGTTCGAGAAAAACATTTGATAATCCAGAAACGAGGTATTTATTCGATCCAAAATTATTACATGAAACTCCATTCAGAAAAATTGTTGATGATATGCAAAAATATAAACTGTCAAAGAAACCTCAAAAAGATGCTAATATTTGGCGAACGGTTGGCGTTACTTTTTATACGAAGTGGGAAGGTGATCCACGTAACTTTCTTAAAAACTGCAACTGGGATTCGCCTCTTATTTTGGAGCGCCTAAGAAAAGATACTCACTTGTATAACGGAAGATTAGTACCAGATTATCCATACCTGCGTGGTTCTAAAATAGGGCCATTGTGGTTGAGGATGCTTAGGGACAATGTAGGCATAACACAATTAAGAAATTTAGAGAAGGTTCCTATCCCCGTGGATATCCACGTAGCAAGAGCAACATTAACTACTGGAGTTGTGAGAGGAAGTATAGAAATCAGATCGAATAAAATGTTTGAATATATAAGAAAAGCCTGGTTTGAAAGTGTAAAAGGGTTGAGCGTTAAGAACAGACCTATGATTGCTTTAGATGTGGATGAACCACTTTGGCATTTATCTAAGTATGGTTGTTCATACCGAAATAAGATAACAGGCTATTGTCCAGTCTCTAATAGATGTGAAGCAAGAGAATTTTGTATTAAAGGTAGGATTGAGATAGAAAATAGCATAGTGAAGTTGGAAACATGAAAACACTTTGTATAGTTCCATGCGGAAATAGGAAGATATGGGATAAGAACCTAAATGCGGGACTCACTAAAGCAGAATATGTGTATCCTATCTGCAAAATATAGTTTTCTATTCTCTAACGATATAGTTCCTGGCACTTACAATGTAAGTTTTAATGACCGAAAGACAAACCCAATAGCTATAAAGGAACTTTCAGCTCAAGTGAAGGAAAAGGAATAAATCCTCAAAAATATGCAGAAAAAGTCATAGAAGTTATTAAAGAGTGTAAAAAATCACTTGAAGTTGAGGGTATCAAATATATTAATTTGGAAGAAAGTTATGATGTTGGTCTTTTAAGGGAGGAAGTAGCAAGTTATGGCAAGTATGTACTAAAAGTACAGAAATCAATTTATGATGGAATAATTAAGGAATCAGATATAGAAGAAGAGTTTGCTAAGGCACTTGATAAAGACTCCCGGATAAAGTTATTTATAAAACTACCTGATTGGTATGCAATAGAAACACCTGCAGGGAACTACACACCTGATTGGGCGATTGTGATAGAAAAAGTTCAGGATGGTGTAACTTCCGAAAAAGTTTACTTTGTGGTTGAAACCAAAGGGACTAATAATATTTATGAATTGAAGCCTGAAGAAAAAATTAAGATAAGAAGTGCCAAAAAGAGATTTGAACTTATAAGAGATTCGAAATTTGTTGCTCCTGTTAAGGATTTTGATAGTTTTGAGAAGGAGTTGTAATGGAAATAGAACAGGCACAGAATAAGGGTTCGGAACTTCATATAACACAGCATAAAAGATTCGCCCTTCGGAGGAACTTCTTTTACGCTGGAACCGTTATGCGAAAGTTTCATTAATAAGAAAGGAGATAATAATCAATATGAGAAAAGATTTAATCAAACAGATTCAAAGCTTAAGAAGTTCAAAATTGATAATCTACTTTACAGGAGACAGCCATCCTGTAGGCTTTTCTATAAAAAATAAGTGTGTAAGCAATATAAATAGAACTTAATCGGTTTTAATCGAATATAAACTCTATCGTCGTTATTGGATCTTCAGTTTTTTTGATCTTGGCATTTATATGCTTGTAAAAATCTTCTATATTATTTGGTAAAAGAACGGAAAACCATGGTCCTTTAGGCATGCTTGCAATTCCAACATCACCCTCTTCCATTTTTTTTGCTTTTACTACGACTTCTCCGTTATCATTATAAACCAGAATGTTTTCATCATCTTTAATATCATTCTTATTCATATCTTCTTCTGTTAACTCGATTATAGCCATCTTTTCGATATAAGAGTTATCAAACGGGCTATCTTGTTTAAAAACGTTTCTATCTTCATAAGATATAATTATAAGATCGTTATCACTCATAATCCCTCACCAATCCTGCTTAATATCTCATACTGTGATAAAAATTCCGAATCGATTACTTTTTCAGCTGTTTCTTCTTTTAGATCCATTCTATATGCATTACCCCCTGATTCTACCCCTGAAATAGACGATGGAATATTTATTCTGGATAGATAAGCTGTTAAATTACTATGTGGGCCTATATATATAGAATTAATATCCTTCAATTTTTTTGCAATTTTATGAGGAAGATACGATGCAATATCCGACTCTACAATCAGAATACTATCTATATCGTCGCCTTTCAAAAGATTGAATATGCTGTTATCTTTGGCATAGCTCTTATCTTCTAGATCTATGCTGTTTATATATCGAAACCGCTCAAACAAAAGTTTGTTAAATCCGATACAATCCATAACAGGCTGTAATTTGAAGCCGATATCATTTATCAAATCTATAAAATCGTTCATATATCCCATGGAATAATCTAAACCATCACCAACAAATACTACACCATATTTAGCCTTTTTTATAGACGTACCAACATTCATCAATAATTTTTTATCCCCAATCTTTGGTAGTTTTCCAGATAAAACGTCTTTAAATGCTTTAAATAACTCAAAATCACGACCCGGACTTACTTTGATAAATTTTTTAGTGATGTTAGCCGTCAAAGATTTTCTTGCATCTATAGCTATGGTGTATCTATCCTCTTCCCATCCTCTCTGCCGGTTCTTCCCTCTGGGATAATAAGAAAATTTGCTCATTAATCGCGGATGTGTACTCATCGGATCGCAACCCCAATAGATAGAGACGTCACAATTATCCCTCACATCGTCTAAAGTACAGGTATTTACACTACCATCCAAAAATCTATTTATGAGATACCCGCCATAAACAGATGAAAAATTATCTATGATCGAGCCAGTCTTTTCACCCAATTTGATCGATTCGTTCTGTGCTTCTAATACAGAATTCTCCAATCCAAATATGGCAGATTTTTTTGAATTCTTTAATATTTCTATCGTTTTGTTAATTGCGTCATCTATACTTGCCTCCTTTTTATTTATGGATGAAATTAACCTATTCTTATTAAAAGCGTCTATTCGTTTGAAACCTTTTAAACAGGCATTACCTACCGTAATTTTATTCTCTTCGTTTTTAAACTCCAAATCGTCACATAAACAGGAACAGCCTAAACAAATCATTTTAAATCACCTAACCCCCAGGAAACTCTATAGCCTTTGTAGGACAAGGCGTGATACAGGCGTTGCATAGAATTTTATGCTCTCCAAACCTTCTGCATCTTTCTATGTTTTGCGCTTTGACCTTACCGTTCTCTACCTTCAATATAACTTTATCTGATGATGCACCTTTGCCAATGGCACAACCTTTTGGATCTTCCGCCACATTTACAGGACAGGCAACAACACAGTTTCCACATCCAAAACAAAGATCTTCGTGTATTACAAGCCCTGTTTCGGTTACATCTGCTTCCATTATCGGCTTTAATATTTTTTCTAATTCTTTTCGTTCTTCCTTGTACTCTTCTTCGTATAAGGGAGTACATTTATCCAAAGTGGTCCCTTTATTTAAGAGTTTGAAAGCAAATGCCATGCATGTCTCCTCTCCACACTCCTTACAATTGGTCTGTGGTAGAAGCTTGTATATCTCCATCGGGCTTAATTTATTGTTTTTTGCCACGTAAGAGATATCATAAGTATTACAAATAAATGTTTCGTCTCTCAAATAAGCATATATGATATTGCCTCTTCTTCCATCAGAGTTAAATAGGGTAATTCTTTCTTGGTCATGGAATAGGATTGGTGATCGACGAATATCCTGTATTAGCCAAAAGATTTAATAATCCATTAAAGAGCAATATGACCAACCAAAACGAGCAATTAAAGATGTTGGGATGGTTGAGTTTGAAAATACGTATGTAATCACAGAAAATGGTGGAATAAGCCTAACTGGAAGATCTAAAGAGATTGTGGAGATTTAAGCTGATTATGTTATAAGCAATCAGATGAAAAGCTTCGGCGAGGAGGCAAACAAATGATCAGACGGCCATAAAGGAATACGCTATAAGTATGATCATCAAAACAAAGAATATCACGAAAGGAATCCACTGCCTCTTTCTTGCTGACTCATACTTCTGTTTACATTCTTCTGAACAAAAAACCTCTTCTGGTTCTACTGCTTTTCCACATACTATACAATGCTTGTGAGGTGTAACCTTTACCATAACTGATCCATCCTTTTTAATACTATTAATAACCTTCGATCTTATAGATACCATATAATACTTTTTATAGAATTATTCTTGCATAATTCAAAATATTAAAAATAATTCTTATTGATTTTTTATCTTTCTTTCAAGATCTTTTTTAAAGATAATCGTTCTGTAAGGGAACGGTATCTCTATACCTTCCTCATCAAATCTCTTTTTAACGGTCTCTCTTAACTTACATGAGGCATCCCAGGCATATCTTCTACTTGGTACCCAAAACGACGCTCTTAAGATTATTGAAAAATCTTTAAAGTCTATTAGCTTCACACTTACCTCGTCATTGAATACTATATTCTCATCCTTTCTCATTTCCTCCAAAATAATTGATCTTGCAAGATCTATATCTGAATCATAAGAGATACCAAAATCAACATACCAATATACAGGTAGTTCTTTTAACGACCAATTGTTTATCGTCTTATTCCCTATGATAGAATTTGGTATTATCACCCGTTTATTCTGCCATGTTTTTATTATGGTATGCCTGAGAGTTATATCCTCGATAGTACCATAGATATCGTCTATATCTACGATATCACCAACCCTAAACGGCTGGGATATTGCAATAGAGATGCCTGAAATAACGTTTGAGACAGTAGCCTGTGCAGCAAGAGCTAGTATAATACCTACAACCCCGCTTGCTGCCAATAAAGATTTTGCAGCCAAGTCTAACTGTGGAATCATGTTTATGATTACAGTACAGCCTATAAAATAGATAAAAACGACTGTTAACCTTCTGATAATGGTATATCTCGTCTCATCAACTTTTATCCTCGTACTGATATCTTTAAAACCAATACGAAGTATTCTGTTGACTATGGATCCGATTACAAAAGTTATAAGGATTGTTATTAGGATTTTAACAATCAGATAAACTGTCTCATTCATAATTTAAGCTCAATTATTTAACTAATTTAAGTATTCGTATTGCTAAATATGCAGCATTTTCACCGTTATCAATCCCTACAACAGCTACTGGAACTCCACGAGGCATCTGAACCATAGAGAAGAGTGAATCCAATCCTAAGAGTTTTCCCTCCACTGGAACCCCGATGACTGGTTTATCTGTCTTAGATGCTATTATACCAGGCAGTGCAGCCGAAAGCCCTGCTATCGCTATAAAAATCTTTGCATCAGAATTTTTAATATATTCGTCCAATAAATCTGGATCTCTATGCGCAGAGATCACTTTAAATTCGTAACTAACATGCTCTCTATCCAATATACTCAATACTTTTTCTACAATCTTTCTATCGGATTCTGATCCTGCAATAATAGCAATATCCATAACATATACCTTTTTTCAATTTTTATTCTTTTATTTTCTTTAGAAGAAGGATGTTATATAAATAAATGCCGATAAGCATACTAATGATTTAACAACCTTTTAATATTTGCAAGTTATTTTAAAACATAATATGGACTTGACAAGAATTGGTGTATCCATTCCATTGGATCTACTAAACAAATTTGATAAAATAATAGAGCAAAGGGGTTATTCATCCAGATCGGAAGGAATACGTGATGCAATAAGAAACTATATACTACATTATGAATGGATGAGTAATATAGAGGGTGAGCGAATAGGTATCATATCTTCATTGTACGATCACCATAGGCAAGGTCTCTCAGAAGAATTGATAACAATCCAACATAGGTATATAGACATTATCAACTCGTCGATACATATACATATAGACAAAGATCTCTGCATAGAAATAATTATTACAAAAGGCGATGGAAAAAGAATAAAAAAGATGACTGAAGATATAATGGCTCAAAAAGGAGTGGAACAGGTCAAATTAATTACTATTGCAGCCAAAAACAAATAATATTTACTTAAAAATTCTAATAAGATATCTCATAACTTTTATAAGTATATCAAGTCTAATTACAAGCAGAGATGGCAATATCGTTGTTATTGAAAGATGGACCGGTCGGGATTTGAACCCGAGGCCTCCACCATGCCAAGGTGGCGATCTTCCAGCTGATCTACCGGCCCATAGTAGTTTAAATATATATTAAATTAGTATAACGGATAGTTTGGTGCCTCATCCGTTATCAGGATATCATGAGGATGACTCTCGAGGATGCTATTATTCGTAATCTTCATGAACCTTGCCTTCCGTTGCATACTCTCTATATCTTTTGCACCTACATAACCCATAGCCGATTTAAGTCCTCCTGTTAGTTGGAACAAAACATCTTCTACAGACCCTTTAAATGGAACTACTCCTTCAACACCCTCTGGTACAAATTTTGTTTGTCCTACTTGAGAATATCTATCCGTTCCGCCCATCACACCTAACGATCCCATACCTCTATAACTCTTATAAAGCCTTCCCTTGATAGTTACTTCCCTTCCCGGAGACTCTTTAGTTCCTGCTAGAAGGTTGCCAAGCATAACAGTATCTGCCCCTGCTGCTATCGCTTTGGCAATATCACCAGAGAATCTTATACCACCGTCCGCTATTACAGGCACATTATACCTCTTTGCAAGATCTGAAACAGTCGCAATAGCTGTCAATTGTGGAACACCCACACCAGTGACAATTCTGGTAGTACATATAGATCCAGGACCTATTCCTACTCTTAACCCATCTGCAAAATCTACCAAATCTTCTGCAGCCTCTGCTGTGGCTATATTTCCGACTACCAGATCTGCACTTATATTATCCTTAATATTTTTAGCACTCTTTATAACATTCATATTATGGGCATGAGCACAATCTATAACGATTATATCTACGCTCTCTGCATCCAATTTTTTTGCCCGCTCTAAATCATAAGGACCAATAGCAGCGCCAACAAGAAGTCTACCCTCGATATCTCTTACCGCGTCGGTATACTTCTCTCTCTCCATTATATTGTGCATTGTGACCATTCCAATAAACTCGTTTTTATCGTTGATAATGGGTAGTCTCTCTATTTTAGAATCATACATCTTTTTAAATGCTTCATCAACAGTAACATTCTCTTTTGCAGCTATAACATCTTTCGTCATGACTTCTGATGCAAGTTTAGATCCAGATATGCCTCTTATATCTCTTGTACTGACAATACCCAGCAATTTATTGTCTTTAAGTATGGGAATACCACTTACGTTTTCTGATCTCATCAGGCTTAAGATATGTGATACAGAATCATCGGGTGATGCGGTTATCGTCTTTCTTATGATAAATTCATCCGATCTCTTGATAGCATAAACCATTTTCACCTGTTTTTCTATAGACATATTTCTATGCAGGATCCCGATTCCACCACTCCTTGCCATGGATATAGCCATCTTAAACTCCGTAACCGTATCCATAGGGCTGCTAACGATGGGTATATTCAATGATATATTCTTAGAAAACCTTGTATTCAAACTTATCTGGTTTGGTTCGACCTCAGAACGAGCTGGTAGGATCAATACGTCATTGAACGTCAATCCCTCCATCCCATTTAATTTTTCCTTAAACATATACTATATTTTTCAATAATCTTACAAGATTCTTGTCTATGTTTGCAGTTCTATCTCCACCGCACACGATCCCCCGTACACCAATTATATCAGGATTTAACAAAATTAATTTTTCGATATCGTCCATATTAAGCGATCCTGCAATAGCAACCTCGAACCCACTTGAATGCGAATCTTTTATAAACGCTTTAATACTATCGATCGTCATAAACTCCAGAGTGGATCTACCGTCTTTTATAGCTGTATCGATCATAACGACATCAACATCGTAACCCATACAAATTTTTGGAAGCAACATAGGAGAGACAGATCCAATTCGTTCAAAATCAGAATAAGCTGCTATAACCACCTTTTTATCATGATCATAATCCTTTATAGACCGGCTTACACTATAAACCATCTCTATAGCTTCATCTTTAGATTTTATGCCATAAAGCCCAGTCTTGATATAGTCAGCTCCACAGGTAGCAGCACCCAAGGCTGCCAGTGATGCAGTACCAGGCTTAAAACAAAAATCACCGATAGCGGCACTTAATGGTATATCTTTTGGAACGATCTTTCTTATCTCTTTTATGATCCATGGAAAATTAGCCCCTAAAGATCCCTCTTTCGGATTTTTTACATCTATAATATCTGCCCCTCCCTCCATTGCAGATTTTGCTTCATCAATATCCCGTGGACTGACAAGAAGTCTCATCTTAATCACCTTAATTTTATTATTTAGTAATAAAAGGGATTAAAAGAGCTTGTATTTATAGCTTTTGGGCAAACCTTGATTAATAACAAAATAAATATATAATAAAATAGATAAATAATAAGATAGATAAATGTTTCTAATATTTGCTATAGAGTTATGGTGATTATTCTTGCCGTTCGATCTGATCTTTGTCATGGATATATTAAATGGAGTAGTCGTTCATGGAATCAAAGGAGATAGATCAAGATATAAACCGATAGATAAATACAGCATGATTGTATCAAGCCAAGATCCGTTAGATGTTTTAAAAACCATAAATCCAAGAGAGGTATATATTGCAGATCTAGACAGAATCATCGGAATAGGTGATAACCTCTCGATTATAGGAGATATTGCAAAAAAATGGAAATTAATTGCTGATATTGGGATAAGAGATATCTCAGATCTTGATATAGGGCACCATTACCTAAAAAACCTTGTTATAGGAACGGAGACAGCCAACATGGATCTCATCTTAAAAGATAGATTTCTTAAAGATGATATAATAAGCCTTGATATAAAGAATAACAAGTTATTAAAAAAAGATAAAATGTTTCCAGACGATCCAAAATGTTTTTTGCAATATCTGGATGGATATGAGATAAATGGCATAATTATCTTATTTTTGGATAGAGTTGGAACAGAGACAGGAATAAATATAGCACCTTTAGAAATAATGCGATCCGTATCCAACCATAGATTGATATATGGCGGAGGAATTAGAGGATTAGACGATATAGAGGCATTAAAAGATATTGGTATAGATGGTGCGTTGATATCTACCGCAATCCATAAAAAGAATATACCTTTAAATCTTTTACAATAGAAAATAAACAAAATAGGTAAGATTGATGTTATTTATCGAGTAAAGGAAAAGGAGAGAACAATGGAAGATTTAGAGGTAGAAGAATTAAAAAAATACAAATTTGAGATAGGTCCCATAAGACCACCATCAGAAGGTGGAAGTCATTCTCTATTGATAAGAGTAACATGTAACTGTCCATGGTCTAAATGTAAATTCTGTTATGGTACTCCATACGGAAGGGAAAAATTCAGGAAAAGAGGCTTAGAAGAGATTATAAAAGATATACAATCGATAAAAAATATCGAAGACGTTATAAAAAGATTAGCAGCAAGGTTTGGAAGTATGGACTGGGTTAGCCATATAATAGATCCATTATTCTTATATGGGAAATTCTTTGATGAACTGGATGATACCGAATATAAAAACATTCAATCTATTATAAACGTCTATAACTGGATGTGTTCGGGAGAAAAAACAGTATTTCTACAAGATGCTAACAGTTTGGTTATGAGTTCCAAAGACCTTGTAACGATCTTGAAATATATTAAAAAACATTTTCCACAAGTAGAACGAATTACTTCCTATGCAAGATCTAGCACTTTATCAAGAAAGAGTTTAAACGATCTTATAATGTTAAAGAACGCCGGATTGGATAGATTGCATGTAGGTCTCGAGAGCGGGGATGATGATGTTTTAAAATATGTTAATAAAGGAGCAACCGCTGATGATCATATAATAGGCGGAAAAAAAGCTAAAAAGGCAAAAATCGAGCTGTCAGAGTATATAATGCCAGGATTAGGCGGAAAAAAATTATCAAGGCAGCACGCAGAAAATACTGCACGGGTAATAAACGAGATAAACCCGGATTATGTAAGATCCAGGCCTTATACTCCAAACCCATTGACGCCGCTTTATGAAGAGATGATTAACGGAGAGTTTGAGCTTTTAACACCACACGAGTATTTAAAAGAGCTTAAAATACTGGTTAAAAATTTAAACTTCGAAGGAAGGCTTTGTTTCGATCATATGATGAATTTTTGGATGAAAAAAGACGGAAAGCCATTATTTTCAAGGAATTATGAAGGGTATAAATTTCCGGACGAGAAAGGCAGAGTTTTATCGTTAATAGACGAAGGTTTAAGCATAGATGAGTCCGTACATGAGCATAAACTCGAATATCTTGCTTAACTGTTTATCTCGCTTTATTGTTTAATCCTCCATATATCTTAATGAGATTTAGTGGAGGTTACAGGAGTTGACATATCGGCTGAAGCTATTAAAATTGCTCGAAAATTACCTAAAAATCCGGTTATTATCATTTTGTGCTTCTGTATCCATCAATTCTCGTATCCATCTCTACTGCTTTAGATAAAGCTATTCCAAAAGATTTAAAAATTGCCTCTGCTTTATGATGATCATTCTCTCCATCTGCAGTGATATGAATCGTTATTCCAGAATTTCTGGAGAAACTTTCAAAAAAATGTTTAATCATATCGGTTGACATACTGCCTATCATCTCACGGATAAACTTTACCTGATATTTACAAAAACCTCTATCATCTATATCGAGTGCTACTTCTGCTATAGATTCATCCATGGGTATTTTTGCATATCCAAACCTATTTATCCCTCTTTTATCACCGAGTGCTTTTTTAATTGCCTGACCAAGCAAGATACCAGTGTCCTCGATCAAATGATGATCATCCACTTCTAAATCGCCTTTTGCTTTTATCATCAGATCGAAGAATCCATGTTTTGCAAAGGAAGAGAGGATATGATCGAAAAAGCCGATACCTGTATCTATATCTATAACTCCAGAACCTTCTATGATAATAGATATCTCGATATCCGTCTCTCTCGTCTTTCTTGTAACTTTTGATTCTCTCATTATTACTCTTTCCATCTTTATCATACTTATTCGTTACTCTTCTAATTTTAGCAGATCTTCTAATCTTACAACCCCTTTATATAAGGCAGATCCAATTATTACGCCCTCTATACCAAGTTTTTTAAGAGAAGATACGTCCTCTATACTTGAGATCCCTCCTGAAACAATCAGAGATGTGTCTTTATTTTTTATACTCTCTAAAATCTTTTTTATAGGTTTGATATCGATGCCGCTCATCCTACCTTCCATATTAATGTTTGTATAAAAAAATCTGCGGATGCCTATATCTTCAAATTGTTTCACAAACATATCCGGTCCCAATCTACTCTTTGATTGCCATCCTTCCATCATGACTTTTCCATCTTTGCTATCTAAAGAGATAACGATTCTATCTTCTCCAAACTTTTCTACAAGAGTTTTAGTAATAGATGGATTTCTGATCGCTAACGTACCTATTATCACTCTATCTACATATTTTAACATATTTGATACGTTTTCTATGGATCGTATTCCTCCACCTGCTTGAATTCGTATCGGAAAGGTTGAAATTCTTTTTATTATCTCAAAATTTTTTATATTACCTTTTAATGCCCCGTCTAGATCTACTATATGAAGCATCTTTGCCCCTTTTTCTATCCACATCTTTGCAATACTTATAGGATCTTCTATACTGATGATTTCTTTTGAAGGGTCTCCTCCTATAAGCTGGACACATTTACCATCTTTCAGATCGATTGCAGGTATTATCTTGAACATCTTTAAAATAAATTATCTTTATTATAGTATTTAAACATATTATACAGCACCAAGGCTACAGCTCTTAAATATTGTATTATTACACTGGTCAATCTCAATATGGTTTATACCTTTCTCTCTCTCTCGTTCTTCTATATCTCAAAAACAAGATTATATTTGGCTTATGTTCTCATATACAATTGCATTCTACTCCCTTAAGAATAATAAATTATTTATAAGATAAGTTTATATTTTTATTTTGGTATGGAAGCCATCCTAGATATAGATTCGATGAAAGCCCTTTCCTGCGATACAAGGATAGATATATTAAAATTGCTGAAAAAGAGAAGGGCAACTCTATCTGAGCTCAGTAAAGCATTGAAGAAGAGTAAACCTGCATTGATCAAACATCTCGATTTATTGATTGCCTCTGAAATGGTTGTTAAAGAAGATGATGGCCATAAATGGATATATTACGATTTAACAGAGAAGGGAAGAATGGTAGTTACAGATAAGAAAAGTGAGAAAAAGTCGTTTATTCTCTTATTAAGTAGCATTATGACGATAATAACAGGATTTTCTATACTCTTACATTACTTCAAGATCACAAAGCCGATTATTATGCACATTGCTGCTTTTAATACCATTAATGCAAGTATTTTGATGTATCTAAGTATTGTTCTTTTAATGATAGGTATTCTCTTGTTTGTATTGTCATACATAAAATATAGCATGAATAAATGTCTGGATTAGTATATAACACAGGATATATGAATAAATTAATAACTATTTTATTATAAGTTTTAATTTTTAAAATGAGAAGAAAATTTTTTTTATTAGCAATTTTATTCTTATTTCTTGTTGTTTCTGGTGCTTTTTTAGCAGAAAACAAAAAAATAGATCAATACTATCCATCTTTAAATAATGAAAACGGCAAATCCCGTGTAATTGTATGGGGAGACTCTATCAATAAATTTGAGATACAGGATGACGAGATGTTACTTTATGATTATAAAATAATAGATGGATATTGCCTAATTGTAGAGAATAACAAACTTAGCAAGATCAAAAAAAGAGCAGAAAGATGCAACCTAGATTATATGATAGATGGCTCGGATTTTGAGTTAGATTTTGATAAATCCGATAAAAAAAATGAGGTTAAAAAGATATATGGAGAATATGGCAACGTTAAATACAACAATCATGGCTCTAAGATAGCAGTATTAGATACTGGTTCTGCTTATCCATCATTGGCAGAGATAGATTTTGTAGAACAGGATTATTATGCAGATGATGAGAATGGACACGGAACAGCGATTGTTTCTATAATCAAAAGAACAGACCCTAGGTCAAACATTTATGTTGCAAAAATCGCGGATAAAAACGGTAACGCATATCTAAGCGATATAATTGCAGCTATAGATTGGGCTATCGAGAACGATGTAAATATAATAACGTTAAACATGTATTCACAGATAGAGAATGATATCATATCTCCTTTAACCTTGGCAATAGATAAAGCAGTAGATAGTGGAATAATATGTATTTTACCAGCAGGTAACTCAGCAGATAACGTTCAAAATTTTCAACCGGCAAATAGTGATAAAGCTATCGTTGTGATGTCATGCGACGCAAATTCAATCCCGTCTTCCTTTTCAAATAAAGGTGGAGATATCTATGCTGTAGGTGAGGACGTACTCGCAAGATCTATAGATGTTAGCAGAATCGGGGAGAGTGTGGTTGACAATATCGTAAAGGTAAGTGGAACAAGTTTTGCAAGTGCAAAAGTTACGGGTGCTGTGGGATTATTAAAAGAAATAAATCCTTTACTCACATCAGAAGAGATAAAAGAGGTCTTAAAAAAGAGTTATGATAATGTAAAAGGAGATGAAACAGGAAGGATTAATATAGAAAACGCATTGAAAATAGGTGAATTTTACAACTATTAACCATTTGATTAACGTTTTCGAATGTATAATAAAGCTACCTCTTTAACTATATTATGGAGGTGATAAAGGTGAAAGGTAAACAATTTGTAAGTCTGATGATAGCCGCAGTCGTACTATCTGCAACTCTTGCAGTTCCTATATTTGCTCAAATAGGAGAACCAGCTGAACCTCAAGATGATGATTCTGCAGAACCTACATCTTTTAATATTTATTATTATATCATCAACCATTTGCTGTTTACTTATCTAAATAGAAAAATATAAAAAGTTTTAAAAAACTATTATTTTTTGTAATTTATAACCATACAAATCTTTTATCAAAGAGGTAAAAAAAATTGATTTTTGAAAAAATAGATTGGAATGAAGAGTGGAAAGATTTTTTTAATACAAAAAGTAAGTCAATAGATATAATCAACAAACAAGAAAAATGGAATAAACGAGCAAAACGATTTAACGAATCTATAAAAAATAGTTGGAATAAACTGAACGATAAAGACTATATAACCCAGATTTTGAGGATAATTGATGTAGATAAAGATGATAGTGTTTTAGATATTGGCTCGGGACCTGGGACGTTGGCCATTCCTTTAGCCAAAAAAGTAAAAAGTGTTACAGCGTTAGATATCTCTATCGAGATGTTAAATTTTTTAAGAGAGAATGCCTCTAATGAAGGATTGAACAACATAAGTTATATAAACAAGGCATGGGAAGACTTAGACATATATCAAGATATAGAAAGACACGATGTTATCGTTGCATCTCGTTCTCTTATTCCGTACGATATGAAGAGAGAATTAATAAAGGTTGACAAAATTGCTAAAAAGGCTGTTTATCTTGTATATCCGACAAAAGATGGCCATTTGTACGATAAAAAACTCTGTGAGTATTTAGGTAAGAACTACTATTCTATAACGAGTACCAGTTTTCCAGGTTTTATCTACATATACAACATACTCTACCAAATAGGGATAGATGCTAATGTAGAGTTCATAAATTGTAAAAGAACTGCATATTTTAGAAATATTGATGATGCATTATCCGATTTTGAGTGGCGTATTGGAGAATTCACACATGATGATAAAGAGAAAGCAAAATTGTTTTTAGAGAACGAATTAATTGAAGAAGACGGCATCTTCAAATTTAAAAATGAATCAAAGACAAAATGGGTTGTAATATGGTGGAAAAAAGGGGAATAAGTATATGCTTGACGTAAAAGATGCGGCTTTCTCTTATAATAAAAATGGATGTATATTTGAAGATATTAGTTTTTCAGTAAAAGCAGGAGATGTTCTATGTATATTAGGCTCAAATGGGAGTGGAAAGACTACACTTATTCGCTGTATTTGTAATCTATTGAAACTTCAAAGTGGATCTGTATCGATCGGAGAAAGAAATATTAAATATTTTGGCGAGCGGGATTTAGCACGATATATAAGTTACATTCCACAGATGCACAATCCTACCTTTCCATATTCCGTCTTAGACGTAGTGCTTATGGGAAGGACACCCTATCTTAATCCTTTTTCTGCTCCATCAAAAAGAGATATCGCAATAGCAAAGTCAGCAATCGATTCTGTCGGGGTAAATCATCTGATAGACAAACCATATACTGAGATTAGTGGAGGAGAGAGACAACTTGTATTATTCGCTCGAGCATTAGCTCAGCAACCAAAGATACTACTTTTAGATGAGCCAACATCTCATTTAGATTTCGGAAATCAGGTACGTGTTCTTAAAATTATAAAGAAGTTAGCAGATACGGGTTTATCCATAGTTATGACATCACACTTTCCAGATCATGCGTTTATTGCTTCAAACATGACGGCGATAATGAAAGATGGACGATTTATAGATATAGGTAATCCCGATGATGTTGTAACTGAAAAAAATCTTAAAAAGATATATGCAATAGATGTGAAGATAGTTCAAGTTTCGAATGGCAAAAATAATGAAATAAAGGTATGCGTTCCTATTATAGACCAATAGCAGATATAAAAGTTAAAGATTCTATCATGTAAAATAAAAATATTTTATTTAAGATAAAGAAAACTTAATATAGTATATATAAAAAAGAAATAAGATAAATATGAAAATAAAAATAATAGATGACCTGATATCGGATTTGAACGATAAAGATCATGAAATAAGAGATATACATGTAGGTTATTCGTGGATAGGCGTTTTAAGCAAGAATTGTGGAATCTCCAAAAATTTTGGATCGCTACATCATTATAAGATCAAGGACCTAGGACGATTAAAGGAAAAAACAGCTATAAATCTGGCAGGTTATGCAAAGTCTTGGAATATGATCGAGGCTGGTCTAGGAGTTGCTGCTATAAATTCTTTGATCGATGTTAAAGGTAAAAAAGGAATAAATTTGCTAGATCTATTATTGGAAAAAGGGGATGGAAAAAAGATAACGATGATAGGACATTTTCCACGGATAGAAGAACTAAGAGAAAAAGCAGATGAGTTATGGGTGATAGAGAAAAATCCTCAAGAAGGTGATCTACCTGATATTGCTTCTGAATATTTTGTTCCGAAAGCAGATATAGTCGTTATAACCAGTTCTGCAATAATAAATAAGTCAATAGAGAGATTATTAGAACTAAGCAACGGTTATACAATTCTTTTAGGACCAAGTACACCAATGTCTCCAATATTATTCGATTATGGTGTAGATCTACTTGCAGGCATAAAAGTAACAGATGAGAGACTTATGATGGAAAAGATAGCGCAAGGATGCGGAATGGTTAGGCAATTCGAAGATGCTATAGATTTCGTGGTGATGGAAAGATGAGAAAGAGTAAGATACTACTTATAGTATTAGTGGCCGCCGTAGCCTTAGCCTTTCTAGCCATCATTCTCTATCAACCAACAGAAAATTTAGAAAATATAGAGACAGAAACAATAATCGATATGGTTGGTCGAGAAGTAGAGATCCCTTTAGAGATAGATAGGGTTTTAGGAACTTCTCCTCCAACTACGTTGATGATATATATGCTAGCACCCGACAAACTCGCTGGATGGAGTTTTATGCCTAATGGGGAATATATTCCTCAAAAATATAGAGATTTACCAGTAGTGGGCGGTTGGTTTGGAACTCAGAGTGGAAATTATGAAAATTTTATAGTAATGAATCCAGACGTTATATTTGAAGGATTTCATACGGAAGGAGATTTTAGAGATACAATATACATGCGTCAAAAGAAGTTTGGCGATATCCCCGTGGTAGGTGTAGCAGAGACGGTCGATATACTATATTTAAAACAGCCTATCCAATTTGTTGGAAAAATTTTAGATGTGGAGAATCAATCCGATGAATTAATATCGTTTTACGATCGTATGATAACTATGGTAAGTAGACGGGTATCAGACATTCCTGATAATGAGAAAAGAAGAGTTTACTATGCTGAAGGTCCAGATGGGCTGATGACAGATCCAAAAGGATCGCCGCATTCACAACTGATCGAGATATGTGGGGGGATCAATATTGCAGATTGTCCTTTAAAGATGGGTTATGGACGGACCGAGGTAAATATGGAACAGGTCATTAGTTGGAATCCTGAAATAATTATTGCTGGTGATCAGATATTCTACGATAAAATCTATTCAGACCCGAGATGGCGAGAAATCGATGCAGTTAAGAATCATAAAGTATATCTCACGCCACTTTCGCCATTTTGCTGGTTTGACAGGCCTCCAGGTGCTAACACTATTATTGGGATACCTTGGACTGCAAAAATTTTGTATCCAGAAAAATTTGATGACATAGATATAAGAAATCTCACTAAAGAGTTTTATTCCAAATTTTATCATTACGAATTGACGGACGAAGAGGTATCTCAGTTATTAAATGGGGTTTAAAAACGAATGGTGATTTATTATTGGTTCTAACCTATTTTTGATCTAAGATATGCTATAGAGATACGAGTGAAATATTGGTAATTGATGGGTAATATCATGGACGAGATCGATTATATCGATAAAAAAAAATGTCGTTGTAAAGGTATCCTTATTATATTACCATTTTTTTTGTTCTTTTTATCATTTTTGATTGGTAGATATCCGATCTCACCAATAGAGGTTATAACTGTTATATTATCTAAAATATTACCTATAGAATGCGATAACATAGCAGAAATGGTTATATTTCAAATAAGAATACCAAGAATAATTGCCGCCATGCTTGTTGGTGCGGGATTATCCATCTCAGGCGCATCATTCCAAGGATTATTCAAAAATCCTTTGGTATCTCCTGACATATTAGGAGTATCGGCTGGTGCAAGTTTGGGTGCGTCTATTGCCATCCTTCTATCATTAAACCTTTTTTACATACAGATATTTGCACTGCTATTCGGGTTGACCGCAGTCGCCATAACGTATTTTGTCAGTAGGCTTGTCAAAAGTAGCTCTAATCTAGTTTTGGTGTTATCCGGTGTGGCAGTTGGATCATTATTTTCAGCATTAACCTCATTTACAAAATATGTGGCAGATCCGTATGAAAAACTGCCCGCTATTGTTTTTTGGCTTATGGGTAGTCTCTCTTCGGTCTCTAATAAAGACCTATTGGTTGTTATTTTTCCTATGTTAGTCAGTATAATGATACTATTGCTGATTAGGTGGAAGATAAACGTAATATCAATAGGAGATGAGGAGGCACGTTCTCTTGGATTAAACACAAAAAAATTTACGACATTGATGATAATTTGTTGTACTATATTAACAGCATCTGCGGTCTGTATCAGCGGCATAATTGGGTGGGTCGGATTGGTGATCCCTCATATAGGAAGGATGATTGTAGGGCCTGATCATAGGAAATTATTGCCGGCAACACTCTCTTTAGGTGCATCTTATCTTTTATTAGTAGATAATTTTGCAAGGGCGTTAACTACGGTAGAAATTCCGTTAGGGATACTGACAGCGATTATGGGAGCACCTTTTTTTATATACCTTTTAAAAAAAAGCAAGATAGGTTGGAGTTAAAGATTTTATCATGTAAAATAAAAATATTTTATTTAAGATAAAGAAAACTTAATATAGTATACATAAAAAGAAATAAGATAAATATGAAAAGAAGAGATATAATATTGATAGTATCTGTATCGATTGTGGCTATTCTGAGTTTAGCATCTTACTATGGTTATAATTATAATGATCAAAAGATCGATGAGGAAAGATTATTGATATATAGCGGAGCAGGATTAAAGCCGGTAATGGATGAGATAGCCGACAAATTCGAGGAAAAAACAGGTATAACGGTCGATATTATTTATGGCGGATCCGGCCATATTTTTGGACAACTCTCGCTATCTCAACGTGGTGACATCTTTATTCCAGGTGGAAAATATTATACCGAACGCGCTATAGAGGAAGGATTGGTTTATAAAAACCTGACAAAAGACGTAGTATATCATATACCTTGCATAATAGTAAAGGATGATAATCCGAAAGGTATAACCTCTTTGGAGGACTTATCAAAACCAGGTGTAAAGGTGGCGCTAGGAAATAAGGATCGGTGTGCTATAGGTCGAGTCTCTAAGGAAATTTTGGAACGAGAGGGGCTTTATGATATAATACGAGAGAACAATTTAGAAGTTGAGACCGCTACTGTGAACGAATTGCTTGTGTATATCCCTACTGGGGTAGTAGATGCTGCGATAGTATGGAAAGAAACGCTCGTAGATGATGATAAGATAGAAGTAATAGAGATCGATCCGGCTAAGAATATAATAGAGACGATACCTGCCTCTGTTACAAGGTGCACAGAGAATTTAGATACTGCAAAAGAGTTTTTGAATTTTATTACGAGCGAAGAAGGGCTTAAAATATGGAGGGAGAAAGGATTTAAACCTATTGAATAAGATAAAGCGAAAAAAGAGCAAATGAGTTATTTCAAAAAAACAACGATTACCATAACTTATCTATTTACTTTTTTAATTCTGACAGTAATATTTGGTATTATATTAAGACTGACACCAGAAGGATTTATATCAAACATTAAAAGTGAAGAAATGTGTTTTTCGCTCTTTTTAAGCATCACAACATCTATAATATCTAGCATATTATGTATGCTGATATCGATTCCAACGTCTTATGCGATCGCAAGATACGACTTTTTTGGAAATAAGCTGGCAAGAATAATTTTAGACCTACCGATATCTTTTCCTCCAATCGTTGCAGGTTTAGGATTGTTGATCATATTTGGAATCACCTTTTTTGGTGCTGCACTAGAAAGTTTAGGTTTAAAATTAGTATTCTCACCTTTAGGAATAGTGTTAGCTCAATTTTTTGTCAATGCTCCATATACAACAAGAATACTTGTTTCTACTTTCTCAAACATAGACCCAAGATACGAATTGGTCGCACGAACTCTTGGTGAAACAGAATTAGGATCCTTCTTTAAAGTTACTCTACCGATGGCAAAATCTGGAATAATTGGTAGTGTGGTAATAACATGGGCAAGAGGGATAGCAGAGTTTGGAGCGGTATTGATATTTGCAGGAGGCATCGCTATGAAGACGGAGACTTTACCTGTAAACCTATTTTTAAGTTTATCTGAAGGAAACATAGAAGGAGCGATCACTTCTGCTGTTATTTTAATACTGATCTCGTTTATAGCATTGGCCATTTTTGAAAAGTTTGGAGGCGGAAGATTTTGATAAGGATTAAAAACCTTGTAGTCGATCTGAAAGAGTTTATATTGAAAGATATAGATCTCGAGATTAAAAAGGGTGAATATTTCGTAATAATCGGACCGACCGGTGCGGGAAAGAGTATCTTATTAGAGACGATAGCCGGTTTTCATCTACCTATTCGAGGATCTATAGAATTAGATGGAAAGGATATTACAAAAGAAGAGCCGAGAAAAAGAAGGATAGGTATCGTCTTTCAGGATTATATGCTTTTTCCGCATCTATCTGTTAAGAAGAACATAGAGTTCGGACTGAATCAGAAAAAAAGTTATCGATTGGATGAATTAACGAGGTTTTTAGAGATAGATCATATTCTTCAAAGGATGCCAGACACTCTTTCGGGAGGAGAAGCCCAACGGGTAGCATTAGCTCGTGCTCTTGTTAACAACCCTAAAATTCTTCTCTTGGACGAACCGTTATCTGCGTTAGATCTGAACACGAGAAAGAAGATAATAAAGATGCTCAACAAGATAAAAGAAGGAAGAAAGATAACGATCGTTCATGTTACTCATGATCAATTTGAGTCGGTTTTGTTGGCGGATAGAATAGCAGTGATAGACAATGGCCGGATTTTGCAGGTGGGAACGCCTGACGAAGTTTTTAGAAGGCCAAACTCAAAATTCGTTGCAAATTTTGTAGGTATAGAAAATTTATTTAGAGGAATAGCAAACATCGATCCTTTAACAGATTTATCCATGATAAAAATAATAGATAAACAAAAATCAGAGGGACTTCTAACGGTTTTTTCTGTTACTAAAAAAACAGGTAATGTTCTGATCTCTATACGGCCTGAAGATATATTAATATCGATAAATAAGATCGAATCGAGCGCGAGAAATACGTACAAAGGCAAGGTTGTATCTATAATGGATCAAGGAACGATAATAAAGGTAGTGGTCGATGTAGGTGTCCCATTCGTTGTAATAATAACAAAGAGATCGTTTGAGGATCTCGCTATCAAAAAAGATACACCCGTCTATATTACGTTCAAAGCAACTGCAGTGCATATCTTTTAATCAGTAAGATCTTTCTAAAAGATACAAGATATCTTCTCTACCTAATTTTTTTAACTCTTCTCGCTCTTTATCGATATATTCTTTAAATAAATCTTTATTTTTACCTTTTTCTAATAATTTGACCGCCAATACTCGTTTTCTTAGCATATATTCTCTGAACGCTTTTTTAAAATCTGGACCGTAAAGTTCCCTCAATACTATATCTCTCCAAGAAGGGCAGCCATTTTTTCTCAAACAACAATATGATAAAGAGCCAAAACAGACCTTTTCATTATCCCAACCGACATCTTTAGAGAATTTATTTTTTACCTCTACAAACTCTTTTTGGGATAAACCGACAGTATTAAGCATATTATCTCTTTGGCATATATTAGAAAAGGTTAATAGATAGCCAGGATGGCAACAGAAGGTCAATGCCCTTGGATCTCCTCCATGACAGACCGGAACAGGACAATATTCCCATCCTGGAACGTTTCTTGTCTCAACCATTACTAAATCAACTCCTTTTTAATAAATCCTATTAAATAGTCGTAATATCCGATATTGGTCTTACCTTGATAAGAATAGACTGCCTGAATAAGGAAGGTTTTATAGCGGCAATCTCTCCCAGCTTATACCCTTCATCATCAAACCTTATCTCGTTTATAACATTATTATACTCATTATAGGGAAGTTTTACCCTTAGACCGTCTATCTGTATAGATATAGGCGATGGTGATACGACATCCTTTATATCAGACACCTGGTTCTCTATCTCATACATTATTTTTGGCGGTTCTATGATGAGAGGATCCTTAGCGATGTTCTCCCTTCTCTCTTCTACGAGACGAATAACGGAGGTTAATACATCATCTAATTTTTTAATTTCACCCTCCTTTTTAAGCCTATGATTTATTCTTCCTATACCACCTACATAACTATTAGCATATCTCAAGTTGAGTCTTTCAGGACCTCCGGTAACAAGAGTAGGTATATTTATGTCTTCCAATAGTTTTTCTTCTTTTTCGATTATGCATGCATCAAAGATGCCCATAACAAATATGGCGATATCGTACTCCTCTATCAACTTTTTCTCACTCTCTTTTATCTGTGCTATTCTCTTACCCACACCACGAGATAAACCAATTAAAGTGGTTGTCGCCCCTTCCCTCCTTAAATATTCTGCAATATCACAGCTAGGATGTGGCATATGATGAAAGGCTAAAGATGGAATGACAAGAAGTATATCCGTCCCAGCAAGCGGTGCATATTTAAGCTCTCCTTTCAATGCATTGGCTTTAGCCTCTAATAAACCAATATCCTCTTTAGGAACGAATAAATTTAAAGAGACCTCTGTCTGCATCTCATTCTTTTGGATTAAGTACCCGCCAAGATCTTCTACGAGTTCTAAAATCTTATTATGCTGATAGACTCCACCTTGATATATCATAGGAGCAAACAATATTATTCACTCCCCTTTATCTCATTCAAAATTCTTTCTGCAGTCTCAAGCCATTCATCTTTTATAGTGTCTTCTGATGCAATAAGATAAATGCTTTTCTTATCATAAAAATATCTTGTAACTCTGAATCCTTCTGGTTTGATCCTATCGAACGCATCTATCAATTTATTAAATATGATGCTAGATGGATCTTCCACAACAAACTTAAGAATATTTTCAAGATCTGAAGCGTTTATAACGACATCTAACCTTTCCGGTTGTTCTATATTCTCTCTTCCATATCTATCCCATAAAAATTTAAGTATCGATGGCATATACTCTTCATTAAATACGGATAAAGCAATTTTTCCGCCCTTCAAAGAGGTAACTGATACGTCTTTAAGAAGAATTGGTGATGCAGGTGAAGCCAAATTGGCTACTATTATAAAATACGCCTCTTTTGGATCCATAAAGACTTTCATTTTTCTAACAGTATTAGAAAGATTTAAGCTGGATATCACATCCCGTATAACCTTATCGAGTGATGATCTCTCTTCATCTAAAAACATAGGAGGTACATTACACAGTTCTATATCAAATTTTTCCGTAAATTCTGCCATTTTAATCCCTTAATCATCTTCTAAATCCTGATGCAAGAAGAGACGCACCTACCGCCCCAATATATTGTGAATCTTTAGGAACAATTATTTTGACCCGTAATAAATCTTCCATTATTTTAACAAGCCCGGATATTAGAGAACATCCACCAACCATTATTACCGGCTCTTTTATATCTATCTCTTGTAACTGTTGTTCAAATATCTGTTCTGAAACACTATGGCACGCCGCGCTAGCTACATCTGCAGGCTCTGCACCTTGTGATAACATGTTAACAAGGCTCTGAATACCGAAGACTATACAATAGCTATTCATCTCGACGTTTCTGTAATCCCCTTTTAATGCAAGCGGTCCAAGCTCTTCTATACTCACACCAAGCCGTCGCGAGGCTATCTCTAAAAATCTGCCAGATGCACCTGCACAGATTCCACCCATCGTAAAACTGCCCGGAATACCATTCATCATAGATATAGCCTTATTATCCATCCCGCCTATATCTATAACCGTTGCCATTCCTTCTTGCTTATCCGCCAAAAAAGCAGCACCCTTTGAATTAACCGTTATCTCTTCTTGAACAAAATTAGGATGCATATTCTCACCGATCAGAAGCCTACCATATCCTGTTGCACCAAAAGCTTCTATCTCATTCTGTTTAATTCCCGCTTCTTCCAATGCAAGACTAAATGCTTTGGATGCGCTCTCTATAACTTGTGTGGTAGGAACCCAGCCGTGTCCTATTATCTCGTTATCCTGCATAACTACAGCCTTAGTAGTAGTCGATCCAGAATCTATACCTGCAGTAAGCCCTTCCTGTTTTTTTATAGCTAAGAGTGCTTTTCTTCTTGCAGTAGTAGTTAATGCCTCCATTCTGGTATAAAGGGTTGCAGCTGTTGTTCGTTCTGTAAAAGAATAACTGATAATAGGGATATTCGATCTTTCAGCGATATACCGTCTTACCTCATTTCTCATCAATGCCCCTTCGGCACATCTGAAACAGGTACATATAAATACCGCGTCGGCATCAGCATTTTTTTCCACAAGCGATTTTGCTTTGGCAGCCATTAACCTGAGATCAGGACTGGCAACATCCATTCCAATCTCTTCCACCGCATCATCTATATCACTGGTCTCGACAAAAGGATGGATGATTTTTGCATTAAACTTATTAATAGCCTTTTCTATCTCAGGATAGACACCGCTATACTCAGCACCGCATGATAACAATGCAATTTTAATTTCATCCATTTTTATTCTCCAAATTAGATAAAAAGTTTTTTATAGAGATTACAAATTCTTTAGCCTCCTCTTCAGTATATGGATACTCCAGCTCAATATAAGGAATCCTTCTTCGTTTTACAAAATACCTCAAATATTCGTTCGTTCGTGCACAACCTACACAACCAAACGTGTAATCAGCATTTTTAACCATAATTGCCGCATCAGCCTTTTCAACGAGCGGGGCCATAAGCGCTAATCTGCCTCTTACACCAGAAGGAACTTCTACTGCAACATATTTCAAACCATCTTTAACATCGTTCGGCGTTACATTAATAGGTGGCGAGTCTAGACTTGGACCAGTAACCCGTTCCCGTACAACTTTCATCATTGCAAGAGGATCATGGCCAAACCGTTCTACCAGATCCGACAAGATAAGACTTGTTGGCGGAAAGATAAAGATTTTCATAGAGGAACATTCTCCTTTATAATACTTTGAAGTTTATCGATACCTATTCTCTTTTTCTTTTTTTTAATCGTTTTTTTATCACTTTTATAGATCTCGTTCAATGCTTTTTCTATATTTGGAAGCATACTTATCTCGTACTCCAACTGATGAAAACCAGGCCGGCCACCACCCCCCCTATCCGCACGGCATCTAACCTTTTCACCAGGAGGAAACCCTCTATCTTTGATAAATACGCTATTTTTGAACTCTTTCCTAAGAAAATCAACGGCATCTTTCACATCTTTCTCCTCCCCGCTGATCATTACACCATAACATGTCTCTTTTATTATTAAATCGAAACCTTTTTCGTATAGTTTAGGTATTATCGGCAGATAATAAGGTGAGACAATAATCTTAGTGATTTTACTCATGATACTCCCTTATATACAAAATATCGTTCTCTTTTAATCTTTTCAGTTTATTCATCTCTAATACCCTTCCAATAATATTAGTCGCTTTAAAGACCTCTCCTGTTGGACCATATCTATTATCATCTTCTAATTTTATACCTATCATACCCATTCTCTTTGCTGCTTGGTTAGTAACTCCAATCTCTCCTTTAAAAACTTTTTCTGATGGCAAATTCTCCGGTAATACTAAACTAGCCAAATTTGGCTTAAACAACCACATGCTGTTATAATGGAAGAATACTGTCAGCATACCGATAGGATATCTATCCAATCCAAGTTCCTTTTTAAAGGATCTAATAGTATTTGGTGCCTTATCGTAGTATAAAATAATGTTAGCAATCGTCTCATCTGGTACAGCCTCGATCTTGACACTCTTTTTCTTTAATATCTCGAAAGAATAATGTGGATCCTGTTTTACAACGATGTAATCTTCTTCGCAATTTTTATAATCCATCGTGATACCATTTTTTGAACAGAAATCTATTGCATCCCTTATACTTTTTCCAATAAGCGAGATCTTTTTGATATTTGTATTAACCTTTACAAAATCTCCCTTTCTTAGAAGATCTAGCAATCTCAAACCATCCTCCACCCAGCCGATCAGAGAATGATCGTTGCTTGCCCCTCGATCTTGTTTATATATGAATATCTTTCCTTTTTCACTACCAGAAGTTCTAACAGTGATTGTTCCTCGTTTTCTTGGTGATCTTACCTCATATAAGATATCTTCCCCAATAAGATCATCGTTTGCTATGTAAGTATAACTTAATTCTTTTGTATTTAAAAATCCATCATCTACAACAAATAAGAAATGTTCGGATCCTTTAACAGATTTATCGTTTAACCTTACATTAATATGAGTCAAGACTTTATCTCCATCTTTTAAGCTTAATCTTGTATTTGTAGAGATAATAGAATTAGATAATTCTTCTGTTTCTAAATCAGGGGTTAAATCTATGATATAATCACTAACGGTAAGGTATTCTAAGACGCTCTTTCCAGATACAACTTTTGCAAATATTGGATCTTTAGGAGATCTATAAGATGCTTTATGGTGTTTTCTTGAGATAATCAAATACAAATTCTTTGTTGCAGATCCAAGAAAAACATCGTAGCTGTTAAAATCATACGCTTCTTCATCTACAGGTATATTCATCTCTACCGGTCCAAACGCTACAGTATTTTTATCGATCCATTCTACTGAGGATTCTTTAAAACGTTGCAGATCGAAAGATTCTCGATTATTATCATCTTTAGATATCATCTCTATCTTCATATCCCCTTTAGATGTTTTAATCACGTAAAATCGTATCTTGGACCTCTCTTTTTTTTCAGCAGCTCTTATAATTGCGAATACTCCTTTATTATCGTAATGATAATCGGCTACAGAAAAAAGATCTGCGACTGTAACCCCCTCTTTAAGTTCTATCTCGTCTCCATTAAGACTAATTCTCAATCTTTTCTCGCTCCCCATCGCAAAAATTATTTATAACCTCAGATACTTCCCCTGTTCCAAGTATCTGTCCCTCTTTCATGAAGGCTACTCTATCACATACAATTTTAACGAAGTTTATATCATGACTCACAATTAAAAACGTTGTCTCTTCCTCATCTCTTGCATTAAGAATACTATTTGCAATATATTTCTGTGTTATTGGATCTATGGTTCCTGTAGGCTCATCCAATATTACAATTCTCGGCTCTTTGACCAAGACTTGAGCCAAGGCTACCCTATGCTTTTCACCCACACTAAGCTCGTATGGAAATTTATACAAGATATCATCAATCTTTCCTTCTGAAAAACCTGCACTCTTTAGACTATACCTTGCTTTAATTGTAGCCAACTCTTTCGGCAGATCCAATCCAATACTCTCGGTCAGATTATCCAATACCGTCCTATATGGAAAGAGATCATATTCTTGATGAAGTAAACCTATATATTGTTTTGCTTTTCCACGAGCATAGATCCCTGGAACAGTTAGATCTATCCATTCATCGCCTATTCTAACAAAAACTTCACCTGCCGTAGGTTCTATAATTCCTGCTATTATCCTACTTGTTGTAGTTTTTCCGCCACCGCTCTGTCCGATTAATCCAAATATCTCCCCTTCATTAACTTCAAAACTTATTCCATTAACCGCATTAACTACTCCTCTCTCTATAGAAACATACTTTTTTTTAAGGTTTTTTACCCTTAAAATAGGTAAACCTAACTCTTTTTTAGGTCTCTGTATCTCTCCCACCTTTTTTAAAAATTCATCTATGATCTCATCAGGATCTCCATATCGTTTTAATGCCCCATTCTCGAGATATAAAGCCTTATTTGCAATCTTCCGTACGGTTTCCGTCCAATGGCTAGTTATAAGTAGAGTATTCCCGTTTTTATTGAAATCTAATAGTTTATCTTCGACTAAATTTGCAGTCTCTTCATCCAACGTTCCAGTGGGTTCATCGGCAAAAAGAATAATAGGCATTTTTGCCAGCTGTCTTATCAAGACAACTCTCTGTTTTTCTCCTCCACTTAGATCACCCGCTCGATGAAACATCCTGTGGCTTAAATTAACCATTTTAAGGAGATCAACTGCTTTTTGTATCTTATCTCCTTTAAAATTGTTTTCTTCAAGGATTTTTAATACGTTATCTATAACGGTATCATCACTGTAAAGAGCAAAACTTCGTTGAAGCATTATAGCAGTCCTTTTTCTTATTTTTTTTCTTATCTCTGGATCTTTCCAAAAATCCATCTTTTCTAATTCAAGAATCTTAGAACTACAGATAGGGCATTTTTTGCCTGCAAGGCTAGGACGATCCAACCATCCACAATTTTTGCATACCGAGAGAGTATATATGATTCTACCTTCTGTAGGTATGATACTACCTCTCAGAACATTTAAAAAAACAGATTTCCCTGCCCCACTAATGCCAATAATACCTAATGCATCCCCTTCTTTTATCTCAAGACTGATATTATCCAAAATCTTTGTCTTATCGATCTCCATAGACAAATTTTCAACACTTATTATAGGTGACGTTTTCATAACCTCCTTTTAATATTATCCAATTAACCATATTTTAAAATTATTTAAATAGTATCAAACCAAAATTTTGTTATTATTATAAAACTTTTTAATAAGAAGAGATCCATTTTGACCATGCTTTTTATTTATATATAAATTTATCGAGATATTTGCTGTATCGAACAATTTAATAGATCTATTAACTGATAGTCCTAAAACTTTTATCTCAGTTCGGTTAATCATTGAAACTCCCATTTTATATTTTTGAAACATATTCTTGAGAAATTTTATTGGCTAATGCTATATCTTTTGTGGCAGATATTATCTTGATGCCATGTAACTGGGCATGTTCTGCATCAATCTTAAGTATTATCGGTCTATCCGTATGAATAGATGCTGCTTCTAATGCTTTTTCGTAAGTTTTGCTTAGATGTACGTATCTTTGTTTTATCGGCTTTAAACCAACGGATAATATGATACCAGCCTCCTCCTCACTTGTACCATAATATAGTATAGACTGATCGTTTTCAGGATAATCGTCCAGGTTTACCACTATCGAATGGCCGTATCTCGCTCTTACTTTTGTGCCTTTTAATTCGTATCTCTCTTTTTCATCAGATTTAATCAATCCAACCAGATGTCTCATCTTTAGCCATCTGTACTTTTTTCGCAATGCTATAAAAAGATCGTTTAGATCTGTCCATCCCTGATCATCTACATCTATGTTAAACTCTTTTGGAAAATGTCTTAAAGCTCCTGATACAATCTTTCCAAGCCTGTATGTCTTTTCTCCGCCCAATACAAAGCATCCTTTTGAATTACAAACAGGACATTTTTTGCCTCTATAATATCCATCTTTATTACACCAATATATTGGATCTCTTAACTCGTTATTCTCATTCTGCGATTTTTCTTTGATCATTTAATCACCTTAATTTTATATTTGATTAGATATATACATGGGATTGTTATGTTTATTGGTATTGATCATGGAACAAGAGCCATCCGTATCTCCTCATCTGATAGATACTCTTTCATGATAGATAGAAAGGAAGCGTCTAAAATATCTTTCGAAAATCTCAGGTATTATATAACAAAACATTTAAAGCAGGATACCGACCAGATAAAACTAGCAGCATTGACATATTCAATGGGTGACGGGATAACTAAGATTAGAAATATAAAGACCATTAAAAATAGAGGATTACTCGATTATAGGGGCGCTGGAAAATTTATCGGTGGTGGAACTAACATATTTGATCTCTTCTATAATAGTGATATTCCTACGATAATTATACCTGGAATCCATCGAGAGAGTGATATAGATATTAGGCTAAAGGTCTTCTCTCATCATGCAAGTCCTGAAAAAGTAGGCGCTTGTTATTACATATTTAAAAAATTTAGTGTAGATAGTTTTATACTATGTGATATTGGAGCAAATACCGTATCTGTGGGAGTAAAAGATGGGAGGATAATAGGTGGTCTGGATGCATGTGTATTCTCTCCAGGATTATACCAAGGTCCAATAGACTTGGAAACGATAAGACAGATAGATAACCATTTTATATCGGCAGGGGATGGATTTAATAATGGTGGAATTATGAAAAAACCTTTTCTTCAATTATTGGAGAGAGAACAACCAGAAGATAAAGAAGCATGGATTACAAAATCTTTATCACTCTTAATATCAATGGAGATTGCAGCAATGGCTGTATTATTGCCTGATACAGATATTTTTTTATGCGGTGAATTATCGTTGAATGAGAAGATAATAGGAGAGATAAAGAGATTGCTTCATAATAAGATCAGAAGTGTAGGGGAGATAGCCTCGATAGGCTGCTCATTCATTGCAAAGGATGTATATAACGGACAGAGAGAGATATTAGGTATAGCGGTAGACATATAGATAGGGTTGTTGATAGAGCCGTATTACAAATCGAGAGTCTTAGTCGGCCAGTATCCGCAACAATTCTTTATCGTATAACATACCCACTATCTCATCTGTTACAGATACTATGGGGATTTGATCTATCCTGTTTCGGATCATCTTTAATATACATTCGTTTATTTTAGATAATTTTGTTGCTGTTATAACATCTTTAATCATGATCTCTTTCACGGGCAACATAGGCTGTTCTATCTTTGAAACCTCGTAATAATGACTTTCAACGTTTCTAATACCTTCCCAAGACCATTTATCATCGTCATACTCGGGTGATGATGCAAAGACTTCTACATAATCATGTATCTCACTAACTCTTATAATATCTTCCTCTGTAACGATACCACTCAATACTCCTTCCGTATTGATCAAAGGTATAGCTTTTTGTCTAGAGAGTTCCATAATACGTGTAATCAATGGAATCGGGGTTTCATCCCATGATATTGTGAGCTTATTAACGATAAAATCTTTAACCTCTGCATTTATATTTAAGATATATATCGCTTTGATGATATCTGCAACAGTGATCATACCAATAAGGATACCATCCATGACGACTGGTAATCTTCTTATATCCTTTTCTAGCAAAATTTTAGCAGCATCTTTTATGCTTGCATGAGGAGATATAGTGTTCAGATCTCTGGTCATCAACAACGCAATCTGATCTTCTTCCAATTTTCTTAATATATCTCTTCTTGTAACGATCCCTACTAGCGTACCATCTTGGACGACAGGCACACCAGATACTTTATATTTCTTAAATATTTTGAGTAAATCGTCTCTTGTTCCAGGAATGCTGACACATATGACGTTTTTTTCTATAATATCCCATACTCTTATATCATCCGCTGTTATATCTCCCTCTTCCACCTCAGAGGGAACGTTCTCTATTATTTTAGAAAAATCTATCTTGTTTAAATCCTTAGCTTGTTTTGTAACGAATATCTTTGCCTTTTTGATCTTCTTCTTTTTTAAGTATTCTAAAACATCATCCGCAGTTCCATAGAGTAAAATAAATCTTTCTGTATCGTGTAATATAGATTTTGCCTCATTTTTTAATCTATCTATCTCTTCTCTGAGTATGTCTCTCATCGAAGGTACAGTATCCAATAGCTCTTTTGAGAAAAATTCGGAATTTACCGGGCATAGTGTCTCGATATTCCTATCTTTCTTCTGAAATTCGTTAGCCCTTATCAAGGAATATTTCGATCCATCAACTATGATTATTTCCTCCATAGATACCCCTCTTATCTTTTTTTTGATATTTTATTCTGTCTTTCAAGATACATCTTCCATTCCTAACACCACCAATAGGATTTTTTGGATTACCTAAAGAGTTCATACACCGTGCCATCATAGCAGCACCTCTTGCTAATCCATCATCTACAAAAACCACGTTATCCACAGGTTTATTATATAATGAAAGTCCGCCGATCTTTTCTAATATTAAAAACGGTTTGAATCCGGTTATAATTGCTCTTCCGGTAAAACCAATAGCTGTCTTGCTGTTAATCAATTCTTCATCGATTGCAACTCTTATCAATCGTTCCGCTACCGTTGAACAAATCTCATCGATCACGTAATATAACGTATCTATCCCTTTCTCGTCTACTATCCTCCTGCCGATCTCTCTTAATTCACCAAATCTATCACCGTTCTTGCCTACGTCACATCCGATAAGAACAATATCATTTTTTATAGCTGCCTCTGCATTTACAGGAACCAATCCATACATCTTTGCATTGTTAGGAACTTTTTCTATCTTTATTATCTCGTTAATCTCTTCTATGTAGGTTTTAGAGACCTTATAGAAGCTATTCTTCCTCTTTATAAAACTATTCATCCTTCCATCCTGATCTTTTATAACGTCTAACGCAGATATATCTCTCTTATTATACGCTCCTCTTACTAAATTATCAGGTATAGCACCAGCAAGACCACAAAAATTGCCTATAGTCTTAGCATACGGAAGATCATCATTAGTTATCCTACCATCAAGGGTTGTACCAAAATCCAACGATGCGCATGGATTTCTATAATCTATACCAGCCCATTTTGCACCCTCTTTGATACCGACTGTAGCTAATTCTCCCTCCATCTCATTTGCCACTACTTCCACTCCTGTAGATCCAAAAGGAGGAAGGACGCTTCCCACTGCTCCATCAAAGTATACTTTATCAAGCATGCTGAATTTTTGAATATGTTTTGGAAGCGCATCTTTACTTATAGCAGGCGTCATATTTCTCGTAGGAACGCCCGCTGCTATACAACCATCTGCTAATGCAAGAATAAACATTCCTACATCATCAGGAGAGCTAAAATTGGCAACAACACCGGTAGATCTTACTACAAAATCTAAATCAGTCTTTATATTGAGACCTACCTCTTTATGTGCATCTATTAAAGTATCTCTTACCAATTCTGTAATTGATTCTCTTGTTAAAGGAACACCATCTAATGTTTTTCCAAATATTTCCTCACCTTGTTTAGGTGCTCTAACATTACGGGTCATCCTGATTTTTTTGTTTAAAATATACGTTTTACCCTCATTCAAGTTTGTAGCGGTCAATATGCATTTCGTAGTAGTGTTTCCTACTTCTACGGAGGCTACAATATAATATACATCTTTGCTCCAATCTTTCATTGAGGAGACTCTTCTAAATCCTTTAATACGTAACACATCTATCTTTTCGCTTTTTGCGAATCTCGGTACAGGATTTCCTCGTCTTGTTAAAAAAATTTTCATTATTATACTCGCATGATAGTCTTATTCTTTATTTGATATCATTATATCTCTTAAAATCCCTCCATAGGCAGGCCTTGTAACCAATACGCCTATCAAAACACCTATTATTATAGTAAGAGCAAAACCTGTCAATTTACCTAACCCCATAACCAATAAAGGAAGCATGGCAAAGGAGGTTGTAGCTGCGGATATAAATATTATCTTAAAGGCATTGGTCAATCTTTTTTCGTAAGTTTTAATCCTTCGTTTTGTCTGCTTTTTTTTGATTTGTTGCTCTTTATCTTTCTCCTCACTTAACATATCATCCGTTATAATAATCAGTTGATCAATACCAGTTCCGATTATTCCTATAATACCTGCTATACTTGGTAAATCCAATTGCCAGCCAATCAAAGGTAGTTTAGATATGCCAACAATTATCAAAACCTCAGAAAATGATATAGATAACATTGGTAGAACGATCTTGTACTCTTTATATCTGTATCCTGTGATTATCGAAACGGCGATTATTGCAAGAATAATTATCAATACTATCTCTTTTTTAAACTGATCGCCAAGAGTGGCTGGAACCTGGCCTGATGTCTCTGTTATAAGCTTTACTGGCAATACTCCTGTACTTAGATGTATTATAAGGTTTCTTGCCTCCATCTTTCCCGTATCACCTATCCCTGTACGAGCAAACAGGCTGTATACTTTCTCGTCCTTGAGCATAGAAGCAAGGTCAGGAGATAACGGTGCCGAATATACCAATTCTCCATCGAGATACATCGCGATAGGATGTTTTTCTGGATCGTTTACAGCGTTATATCTTATACACGCATTTCTAAATTTGCTTGCACCAGCCTCATTCAACGTGAAACCTGCACCCCAGATTATACCATCTTCTGATCTTGGTGCAGGATCCACCTCTGCTATATCATCACCAGAAAGGATTTTTTTATATTGTCCGTCATCTGCCATGATCCTTATCTCAAACACTCCTGGTGTAGATACTATCTTTTCAGTATCGGATAAATTTACTCCTGCTAGATCGATCAAGATATATTTGTTGCCGATCGTTCTAATGACGATGTCTTTACTGCCTAGCGCATTTAATTTTTTTTCTAGCATCGTTTTAGTCTGTTCCAACGTGCTGTTAGATGCTCTATCATCGTAATACGTCAACTTTCCACCTACTGGTTGTATAACCTTCTCTATCTCATCTCGATCGACAGTCTTTCTAAGCTCGTATCGTAACGTGTTATCTTCTACAATCGGTATAACTTCTGCATTTAACATCTCGCTGAGGTATATCGCAACAATCCTTTCGTAAGAGATGGGCATTCTTATATTTCCATCCTCCGATTCTACTGTAAGACCGTATGAAGATAATATCTCTTGAGGAACCTCTTTATCTATGGTAAACACGATTCCATTATCATCTAAACTGACTATTGTAACTTTTCCACCTATTAACTCTTCTAAAAACGCTTTTGAGACCAGATTTTTATCTAAATCTACACTTATAACCACTGCATCTGCTCTCAATCTCAAATATGATCCACCATCTAGATCCAAACCAAAATTTAAATTAGTTTTAAATCTGCCATCCGATACCGTCGGGTGTATGAGAAAGATTGATAAGATAACGAGAATGATCAATATCCAGAACCTGATACTCTTGAAGAGTTTGTTCATCTTCTTTTACCTCTTTTATCTATATACAATCTTAAAAATCCTGCATTCATGAGCCATGTATTCAACATGTCCGCCAGTAACCCAAATATCAATACGGCAGACATCTCGCTCAGTATCGTTATCTGTGCATACGACGTAAAAAGATACGAAAAAGTTGAGACGATAAACATTACGACTACCGCTACCAGCGTAGTGGTGGTCATGGTAAAACCGGTGTTAAATATTCTCTTAAAATCATCTTTTGTATTTTTCCCCTCTTTTAGAACTTTATTAGTTAATAAGATATCCGTATCAACGGAGTAACCGATCAACATCAATAATGCTGCCAGGCTTCCAAGAGTCAATTCAATCCCAAAGATATCCATCATCGCCATAGCCATTATTATATCGGATAACGCACAGAATGTGATCATACAAGATGGTAACGGAATCCTAAACGCAACGAATACGACGATAGCCATAAGTATGAAAGAGAATATTATTGCTATTATGGCTAAACGCTGCATCTCTTCTCCAAAAGTAGCACCAGAATAATCTAATTGGACATTTTCCTCGCCATATTCTTGTATTATAGACTCTCTTAATTCTTTCCCTTTGTCTGGATCTATAAACCCAAATTGAAGCATAGTCCTCGAACCCATATCCCTCACAAATAAAAGGTCGTATGCTTGGTATTTTTCTTCAAGGTATCCTACATCCTTCGTAGAAGGGACGGTAATAACAGTACCTCCAGTAAAATCGTATCCAAGTCTTACAGGCGTATCATATATCACAAAAAAAGAAAAAAGAATACCGATACAGATTACTAGTATAAACAATGGTATCCTTATCATCTTTTTTGTATCTAAATTATACGGATTCAGATCAAACTTCATACAAATTTCGCCCTTTTAGATAAAGTATATGGAAGATTAAGCGATTTTTTTGGTAAAGAGCCTACCTCTTCCTTTACTCTTCTAATAAGGTCTTCAACAGAGAGCTCTTCTTTAGATTTATCCTTCCTGATATTTACACTTAACATCCTACCTTTTCTTTCTTTCTCTCCTATCACTACGATATAAGGAATCCATTCCATCTCTGCCTCACGTATCTTCTTACTCAAAGTGCTATCCCTATCATCTATATCTGCTCTTATCCCTTCATTAAGTAATTTAAAATATACCTCTTCTGTAAAGTCATTCTCCTCTTTATGGATCGGTATGATCCTTACCTGTGTCGGTGATAACCATGTAGGCAATATTGGTATATCCATCATCGATCCTTTCTCGATCAAAGAGTACATAACTCTCTCTATGGCTCCGCTAGGGCTACAATGTAGTATTATTGGTGATTTATCCCTCCCATCGGCATCCGTGTATGTGATGCCATACCTTTCAGCATTCTCAACATCTATCTGTACCGTAGAGAGTGACGTTGCTTTACCAGACTTATCTATAAAATTAAACTCGAATTTCATCACGAAATAGAAGAATCGCTCGTCCCATATCTCGACCAGCACTGGTTTATCTATAATACTTACCAATCTTTCTATAAACTCTTTATCTTCCTCATAAAAATTTCGGGTAAACCGTATAGCAACCTCATAATCTTTGGTACTCAATCCGATATCTTTGAGCATATCTACGCTCAATTCATATTGCTTCTCAAACTCTTCCATCGCCTGGTCTAAATCGGAACAGAAAGTATGCATATCCGGCATGGTGAATGTTCTTAACCTTCTCAAACCTGTTAATTCTCCCCGTTGTTCTCTCCTAAAACTATACTTTGTCATCTCGACCATCTTTAACGGAAGGTTTCTATAAGAGATGGTCATATCTTTTCCGATCAAAAACTGGCCAAAACAAGCGGAAAATCTCAAAAACAACCTCTTTTTTTCGGAATCGATCTCATATCTCCTAGCAGGAAATCTTTTTAAATATTCTCCGAGCGCAGGATGGGATGTATCATACATTACAGGCGTCTCCACCTCCATCGCGCCACTATCTAAAGCTCTTTTCAAGATATATTCTTCTAAAAGAGATTTTATTAATCGTCCTTTAGGATAATACCTCATGTTACCCGGGTCTGATGCAGGCTCGTAATCTGCGATCTCTTCTCTTCTCATTAATAGGATATGGTTAGGAGTTTTATTATCCGTCTTCCTGTCTCCAGTTGATTCGTATATATAAAATCTTTTCAGGTTTTCGTAATTTGTAAAATCAAACAAGTCAGGATCGTATAGCCGTCCTCTTGTATCCAAAATATAAAAGGTAGAGTTTACCTCTTCTTTTGATTCGTCCTCTTCTTTATCTGGAGTTATTGTCCTGGATAACTCAGATAACGGATGGCCTTTACACTGAAGATTAAACGCTTTATACCATCCAAAAGGAGCACGCTTTATATTAAACCCGTCTAAATTGTTTAACTCTGTCTCCATCCTCTTTAACAACTCTATCGAGAAATTAGGATCGGCAAGAGTATCGCTCAGATGGGCGTAGGGGTATAACATCACGTTAACTGTACCGACTTCCTTGCATACATCTTTTATCTCTTTTATTGCTTTTTTCACCACATTTTCAGGATTTTTTTCATCGATCTTTTCAATAGATACGAATACCACCAATGCCTCACCCATACTACCCGATTTAGAAGAATTATCCAAATACTCTGCATATCTTGTCTTATCCTTCAAACTATACTCTATCTTATCCGAGTGTATCAATAATAATCTCATCTTATTACCCGATATCCTACAAAGTATGTATTACGATCTTGATCGATCTTAATATCTGATTCTGTTCCTATAGCAAGATCATCTTTTACAACGATCTGGTGGTAAGATATATCTCTTACTATTACTCCACCTTTTTTGCCTCTTTCAGTCGCTATCCCTCTCACTATCCTTCCGATCCAACTCTTATTTATCTTGCTATATATCTTTTTTGTCTCTTCGGTCATAATCCTTGATCGTGCCTTTTTTATCCTTCCCAAGATATCTTTATCCTCGCATTGCGTGAATGGTCTTGGTGAATATCTTGTTATATTCACTTTATTGGGCATGCATCTGTGTAATAACTCTACAGACTTCTTAAAATCCTCCTCTGTTTCAGAGGGATAGCCTACTATAAAATCCGTAGATAATGTCAAGATACTATCGAACTCTGATCGAAATGATCTTACGATGTTTAGAAAATCATCGACCGAATATCTTCTATTCATATCTTTTAACACTCTATCCGAGCCTGATTGAACAGGTAAGTGTAAAAATTTGAATATTTTTTCGTTTTTAAATACCTCTATAAGCTCGTATAATGTCTTTTTATCCTTTAAAGAGTGAGGATTTATCATTCCCACCCTGATATAAAATCGTTTATCTATGCTTACAATATCTCTTAGTAAATCAGGTAATCCGTATGAGATGTCTCGTCCGTACGCCCCAACATCCTGTCCTGTCAGCCTGACTTCTATTACCCCTTTATCTACCAACTCTTTCACCTCTTTTACGATATCATCGGGAGGTTTGCTCACCAAAGATCCACGTGCAACTTTTGTGATGCAATAAGAACACTCTCCAACACATCCTTTACCTATATTAACAATACCTATCTTACCATCTTTTGCAACGATATCATCGCATTCTCTGAATAATTCATAAAAATAATGTTGATCCAATATAATGGCGTCATTATTAACTTTTTTAATCTTATCAGGCGATACCTTCGCCAGACAACCAGTAACAATCAATCTTTTACCTTCATATTGTTTTATCTTTTTTAACATAGCATTTTCTGTTGCTTCTATTACACAACACGTATTTAAAACAATGGTATCCGATTTGGATGAATCTTTCACAATGTAAACGTCTTTCTTCTCTAAATAAGCCTCAAGTTTTCTTATGAACTCCTCATTAGAAGTACATCCGTATGATTCTAGATACATGTAAGTCATTCTTGTTTATCATCTCTTTCGTAAAATCGTAAAGTTTATAATAAACTATGTAATATAACTATTAAAGGTGAGGTATAATGATGATAAAATGGTTAGGTCATTCAGCTTTCGAGATTACCACTTCTACAGATAAATCTATCTTTATCGATCCATGGATAGAGAATCCGTTATCACCTGTAAGTCTGGACGACATATCCAAGGCAGATCTAGTATTGGTCACCCACGACCATTTTGATCATATAGGAAACACTGTCGATATCTGTAAAAAGACGAGTGCTATGGTTGTTACTAATCCAGAGACTTCAAACAAGTTATCACAATCAGGTGTCGAGAATGTAATAGGTATAAACATAGGTGGAAGCGTAGAACCTATAGATGGAGTAAAGGTTACAATGGTACAGGCGTTCCATAGTTCTGAGAGCGGCTGTCCAGCCGGTTTTCTCTTGCATATAGACGGCAAGATTATTTATCATGCAGGAGATACAGGTATCTTTTCTTCGATGGAACTGTTGGGTGATCTTTACGATATAAACGTTGCTTTGATACCGATAGGCAGTGTCTTCACTATGGATTCTTACCAAGCAGCGAAATCTTTAAGATTATTAAAACCAGATGTTGCGATCCCAATGCATTACGGAACGTTTTCAGCATTGGTAAAAGATGCAAAAGAGTTTTTAGACCTTGCAAAGAGAGAGTCTCCTGATGTTAAAGTAGTTGTTCTCAAACCAGGAGAAGAGTGGGGCTTATAGATTATAAAAAATAAAATGGTAATTTTAAATATTCGTTGTATCAAAGCAATCACTGTTAAATCCCAATCTTCTAAGCATACCTTCCGCATCTTTCATAATTTTTTCAATGAATTCCTTGGCGGTTAATATATCATCAATAACACCGACTGCCATGGATGGAGTACCGGAATCCTTTAATTTATGGTGATAGAGTCTTTCATACATTTTAGGATCAAAACAATCCTGCTTTACGATCATATCTCGTTTAAAATTTTCTGGAATAGGACATTCTTTGGTAGCCATAAAGGCGGTTCCCATATAAACGGCTTCTGCACCCATTGCTAAAGATCCTAAAAATCCTCTTGCATCTCCTATACCTCCTGCAGCAATAAAAGGAATTCTAAGCAACCTATTCGCCATTACCATATTTATCATCGTTGTGTTTTGAATCGGGTTTTTATATCCGGTTCCCTCCAAGCCTACAATCACTACAGCATCTGCTCCATCTTTTTCTGCTTTCAAAGCGTGTTTCATGATTGCACATTTATGTATCCAGTTTATCTCATTATCCTTTAATCTTTCACCAATCTCTTTTGCTTTATAAGCAGATGTAAAACAAGTTTTTATTCCTTCATCGATAACTACGTCTATATATTTCTTATAGTCTCTAGGAGTTTCAACAAAATCAGCAGAGGTACGAGGCATAACAGTAAAATTTACACCAAAAGGGTTATTCGTCATACTCTTCGCCCTTATTATCTCATCTCTCAACCCCTCTGGAGTAAAATTATGTGCAGTAATTATTCCAAACCCTCCTGCATCAGAGACAGGGGCAGCAAGATCAGCCGTTCCAAAAAAACTGAATGCTCCCTGTATTAGAGGATATTTACAGCCTAACATCTTTGTAATCTTTGTTACCCATCTCATTTTATTATAATCCCTCATCTTTATATTTACATAATACAGATACAGCCTTTACTGCTCTTTCTGAGGACGGATATACAGGTACCTTCCTCGATTCTAATATACTGACAAACTCATCCTCTAGAGGGTCCATGGAAGATCTCCATAGAACCAAAGGTTTTCCTTTTTCTTTTATTCTCAAAAATATATCGGCTACAGTATTCATCAACTCTAAAATAATCGATTTTGGAAATTGAGAGTATGCCATCTTTATGAATATCGTAGTAGGAATCTGCATGATCATACAATCGACTCCTTCGTCATCCAAAACAGAAGTAAGATGCTCGAAAAAACTGTAAATATTCGACGCAAAATCTGTTAGATGGAATTCCATACAAACACCAGCATCTAAAGGATTTAACGGAATTTCCCATAGAGGAAAGATTTCTTTGAGTTTTCTATACGTCTTTTCACCCAATTTTGCCATTTTTAGACCATTCCGTTCACAAGCATCCGTTGCGATTACACCTTCACCTCCTGATAAGTTTACTATGGAGATCCTATCACTCTTAGGCATCTCCTTTATAAAATCAAAGATCTTTGCAAAATCGAAGAACTCATCTATGTTTTGTGCACGAATAGCCCCAACCTGTCTCAAGATAGTATCAAGGATCGGATCATTCTCTTGCGCGATTGTGCCGGTATGGGAGGCAACAGCCATTGATCCAGCCTTTGTCCTCCCAGATTTAAGGATTATGATAGGTTTTTCCTTTGACCTCTCTCTCAAAATCTGTATAAATCTTCTTCCATCCCCTTTTATACTCTCGATATGCATTGCTATCACCTCTGTCTCTGGGTCATCTACAAGATACTCCAAAGCATCGACCTCGTTTATATCCATCTTATTTCCAAGGTCGAGGATCTTAGCAATACCTAAATGGGAGAATATCCAATTTAGCTTGTACTCGTATAGACCAGATTGAAAGACAAAGGATAAACCACCTTTATTTAATTTTTTAACAGGATGAAAGCTGATGATAAGATTGTTCGATGTATTGATCGGGCTTAAAGTGTTCGGCCCGAGCACCCTTATTTTTTCCTCTCCTGTAATTCTTTTAACATCATTATATAACTCTCTCCCTTTTTCTCCTGCCTCGTCAAATCCTCCTGCTATTATTACAACTCTTTTTATTCCCAGTTCTACACAATCTTTTATAATTTTCAATGTTTGATTATACGGAACAGCAGAGACGACCAGATCTATATCATCAGGTATATCATTTAACCTCGGATACGTTTTTATCCCAAGAATCTCTTTTGAATTTGGGTTTACAAGATAAATCTTGCCGAGAAATTTTAGCCTCAGTAAATTCTCGGTTATGTGATAATTCATCTTCATCTCATTTCCAGTAGCGCCTACGATCGCAACACTCTTTGGATAAAAAAAAGTATCCAAAAAATATTCTCTTTCTTTCAATATTCTTCACCTCTATAGCATTTATAATCATATTTCATTTTTAATCTTTTATTTATCTCATTTTGATATATATTACTATTATTAATAAATAATAAATCATAATGATATTTTAATACTTTGTAAATTTTGTATCGAAGCAATCGCTGTTAATAAAAGTGAAAAACTTACGAGAACCGGAAACTATGCAGCATTGGCTCAAAATATTCGACTTCTGCTTTATCATATATATCTAATGGTGCAGTAAAGGTTATTAGATAAGCTGTTTTATCATTTACGAAGGCTGCTAACATCTGTTTAGACTCAGCTCCTCTAAATCCTATTGTATATATGCTCCCTGCAACAGGCTCACCATTGATTGTGTCATTGAATGTTTCAACTACGTTCATAGGATATACACACGTTATACCCGTCTCGAGACAGGTTACCGAAGATACTCCAGATCTTAACTCTTTTATGGCTGATGTAATATATTCATCGGGCGTCATCTCTCTTGGTAAGTCCTCTACGCCTACAATAGCATAAACTCCATGTCCTAAAAAAAAGGCTACATCGCCCATGATATTACCCATATAACATTCTACCATTGTCCAATCTTCAGGGTAGTCGACCGAGAAACCATACTCGTTGTTTCTATATGTTGACATCTCCTCTTCTGCAGTTACCGATCCGATTGATGCGATTAAAATAACAGACAAAGTTATCATCACAAACATCCTGTTTGTAAGCCTCAAATCTTTGATTTGAGATATCACAAATTTTTTATTCATCTTAATTTACCTCTTTAACAGATTTAACCTTTATTGCAGAACCTTTTCTGGATTTTACCATCTCCCATCCAGATATTTTAGCCATACCGAAACCTATCGCTCTTTTACCTTCAAATAAAACCAAATCGTTGGGTCTTATCTTTTTGTCCGTATCTATCACACCGATATTGAAAACATCTCCCAATGGAACAAAATCCTCAATCGATACGGCATAATCTCCGGGAAATATATCTTTCCTTATCTTTTTCACGTTTTCTACAGCATCTATCGTCAAATCTACCAGTTTATAAATCATATTAACCTTTAAAAATTGTTTTTTTCCAATAAAAGCCGTCATATATGGATATTTACCCCTTATCTTTATATCATCTTGACCGTTCAGAATTTCGTTAGCCATCTTACAACCGAACTGGTAGGATAGCATCGATCTAAATATTAAAAATTTTCTCTCCTTATTAGTTATCTTTTTATCGGTATCTATATTTAACATAGCTTTTTTTAAATTTTCAATAGATCCGGACGTATAAACGACATTTAGACCTAATTCTTCCTCTACCAATTCACAGATATCTCTGTACGCCCCATCAACATGGGCTATTATATTTTTATACTTATTTTTATCTAAAAACTTTTTAAGACAGTGTTTACCCCATTCAATCTCTTCATAAGTCCATTTTCCTGTAACCGGGATATCATAAGATGATGCTGGATATATCAGCTCGAGCTCTCTCGGCACAAGACCTAAAGGCGAGGTTAATATAACCTCATGAAGATATTTTCTATATGGTAGGATGGCATCTATTATTGTTCTATGTGATGGGGATAAAGAATAAGGTTTTCTTGCAGAACATGGAAGGATTAACAAATTATCCAAATTTGGCTTTTGATATCTCTCCATCACCCGATCGTTAAAATTTTTGATCTCTATTCTATTAAAACTGTCAGATGTGTTAGCATATAGATGAGATCTTCTGAATAAAGGTATCCTTCTACTCAAAAAACCATGATCCATAATTCTGTATAAGGCGGTGATCCATGGTGATGATCTACATTGTTTCTCAATATATTCTGTTATATTCTCCCTCTCAATGAGATACCTTATCTTTTTAATCTCGACCTCTAATACAGACTTGTTGTGCATATATAAAAATTCTATCACTTTTTTTATGTTCTCATTATCTATGTCGGAAGGTTTTTTATCTTTACATGCAGGACAGTTACAAGGGAACTCTGTAAGATCCTTCAGTCTATATTCACCCTCTGTCGTGAGATAAATGCCACGTAGTGCTGCAACTTTTCCATAAATATCGTCGAATAGGTCTACTCCATAATAAACAAAGATAGAAACATTTTCAGGGGATGCAATCGCTCGAAGAAATAGTGCTGAATCTGGGGGGATCGAATCGCGTGTTCTTGTTAGCATCATAGAGAGTTTTCTGTAATCTCCTATGTATCTGTTGGCATATAGTAAGATGTAAATTTCTGCATCTTGATTCTTCAGATAATTTACCGATTTTGAATGATTTTTAAGATAATTTATATGCGGATAAGAGGATTCATCATATATCTTTATTGCAAGATCATTTAGAAGATCTTCTCCGACTAAACCGGGAGTTTTTATCTCTTTCTTATCAGTTAGTTTTAACGATCCCAACCGTGCCACCCCATCCTCTTTTAATACTTCAAATCTCATTTATTAATCTCACATCCACCATTTTCTTAATCTTTTTTATTAATGGGTCTCTGTATCTTTTATCGTATTCAAACGTGACATCTTTCCCTTTATTTTTATCATTATTTAGAAAAACGATCAAATTTAATAAGGCAGTCCTAACCATCTCTTTATCGAGAATTTCAGGCGATTCAAAATTTAATGGGTATGTCTCAGATAACTCCAACGGATACGGACCGAAAGGAGGTTTTAAATAATAAACGCTCTTATAGTCTTTAATATCTTCAATAGATGGTATGGTTGTTATTAAAGCAGGTGTCATCTTTATAGGCATGTTTCTCAGCTTTTTTCTGTATCTTATAACCTCTGTCCGTCTGTTACTTTCCGCGCCACCATAGAAAAATGCCGATTTACTTGAGACGTCGTATCGTTCCAGATTATTAGAATATTTGACCAATCTTCTTAGACCGTTCAGCAATTTTGGATGGCTTGCACATCTGATCTGAACTAACTCCCATAATCTTCCGTCCATTATCGATTGTTTTATCCGTTTTATCTCAGTAAAACTCTCATATAGGTTGTGAATAGCCAACAATCTTACAATATCCTCGTTTTCCAACCCTCTGACTTCTTCAGGGGTATATTTGGAACAGACAGGACAGTTACATTGAAAATATCTCAGGTTGGATAGTTTGTAGGTACCATTTACGGTTAAATATCGTTTATCCATTGCATATAAGATATAAGATGCCGAATCGAAGAGATCGCATCCCATCAAGACAAATATTGCAAATCCCATTGGATGTCCTGCACCAAATAAATGGACAGGTTTGTTAAGTGGGATATTCAGTTTAGAAGCAATCACTACATCGACTATATCATCGTATCTGTACTCCTCTAACAATGGAACTATCGCTCCTATAGCATAAAGATCAAAATCTAATTTGCTTGCTTCTATAGCATTTTTTCTTCTCAAATCTCTGTAAGTAGAGCCTTGAATTGGTGCAACAATGATATTATCTTTGAATATATGTTTTATGTTAGATATTTCTCTTAATCTATTTATTGTTATCGTAACATCCTTTTCAGCCTCATCGTATCTCTCGTTTGGTTTGGTAGGTATATCTAACGGCACACAGATATCCGATCCGATCTCGTTCTGGAATTGTAGTATCTCCATGTTATCAACGTTTATATCTCCATAAACGGATAATTGAAACGATCCAGAATCGGTCATAATCGGTCGATCGAAGTTTAGCATTCTATGAAGTCCTTCTTCTCTCGCTCGATCTCTCAATCTCTGGTTTGAATAGATTATGTAAGAGTTTGTTATTATCGCTTCAGCCCCGATATTCTTCATATCTTCCGGTGGAATTACTATATTATTAGGATTTATAACAGGCAGTATCATGGGTGTCTCAATGATACCATGCTTGGTTTTTAAATGTCCTACCCGGCCCAAGACATCTTTTTTTATTATCTCAAATTTTACATCCATAGTCTTCCGCCTTTGGTTATATAGGAGAGTATTTATTTCTATTTAATTACGGTTTTTATCAAAATAGATTATCATGAGAAGTAAAAGATGATAAGATCGATATGAGAACAGTTTCCAATTCATTATAGGTAAATAAGAGATATAAAAAATCTAAGTAAAGCAATATTATCCATTATTATATCACTGTTTAGCATTCCGTGAATCCTTCTCTCGCTCGATCTCTCATCAAAAAGGACGATTGTTGCACCCCTCTATTTGGTAAGTATAAGTGAGTCGAAGACCTCACCATCAGGATATTTTGCTTTTAATGTTAGTACATTCCCATCTACCTCAACCAAAGTATAATGATAGCAAGACTCTGCATATGAAAAACGTTCATCCTTCTTATCCACAGGATAAAGCGGAGCTCCCGCGCCGCCGGATATCATATAGATAGTCCCACCCCCTCCTGTTATCTCTCCATTCACTATCGGTTTACTCCTCTGGTATCCATGGTCATGCCCAGCAAAGACCAAATCCACGCCATACTCATCGAAAAGTGTGGTTATAGGCTGGACATCGATATTATCTCCGTGTGCTTTTCCACAAGAGTAAGGTGGTCTATGTAGAACGACAATCTTCCACATATCATCCGGGACATTGGATAGATCATCTTCAAGCCATTTGTATTGCTCCGAGCTGGGTCCCATATCAGCCGGGAATATCAGAGGTTCTATGGATGTTAAGAGGGAAGTTTCGGTGTTAAGAACAGCCACGTGCACATTTCCATAATCAAACGAGTACCATCCTTTGTTTTTAAAATCAGGTGTGGCAAACTGGGTAAAGTAGATTGGACTGCGAAACTCGTGGTTCCCAAGTACTACCATAAATGGGGCTTTGAGAAAAAGCTCGGGTGCCGCCGAATCAAACCATAATTTCCATTCCAAAGGAATAAAACCAAAATAGACAAAATCACCCGAGAAGAGCGAGAAATCAAAGTCCTCAGAAGCGGCTGCTTCTGATACCACCTTCCATCCATCAAAATTACAATCTGTTGCCTCGTTTCTAGAATCTCCCACGACGATAAATGATACGTTACCATCGTCCAACGGGGCAGTCTTAAAAGTATGGTCTTGGCTCCAGCCGTCTTCTGATCCACACCTGTAATGGTAGGTTGTATTCGGTTCTAGATCGATCAGATTCACCTCATGAAAAAGCGAAGATCCTTTATCTCCTCTGGCGGTCATTCCATAGTACTGATCCATCCCATACTGGACAAAACTTCCCGCCGGAGCTGAGGTCTTCCATGCGATGGTTATAGAGGTAGAAGGATCTGATCTAAAACCGAGATGTATATTATAGGGTATATTATCATTGGCAAAAAACCCTTCAACATCCCCATAAGCCGAAATGATGGGGAACGAAAGAAGTAGTAGAGCGGAGAGCAAATAGAGAATTCTTCTCCAACATTTATCCATATTCTTTACCCTTACTTGATTTTATGTATCTTATTAATAAATTTTTACTAATATTGATATAAACTTTTTTTATTTATATATCTTTTTATTTATATAAACATTGCATCGACTATGAAGAGATGAGATTTATAGATATCAAAGAAAAGCCATCATATTTTTACTATGTTTTATGGAACAAGACAAGAGAATAGGATTTAAGATTATTCAATCAGGATCTTTACTCTTTCAAAAAAAAGGGTAAATAATAAATTATAATGCTTAAACTTGTTTATTTATATTATTGGCTTCTTTTTACCGCATAGACGACAGGTAGTTCTATAAACGTTATTAACAGCACCACATTCTCTGCATACCCAACCATTCTCTATTTTTGATCTATTTACACTAAAATTCATACATATTACACCAAAGTATTTTATAATTATATAATATATAAACTTTATCATTAATTATTTTTTTATTGAATTATTAAACTATGAGATTTTAATTTATTTGATATGTCAAAGAGTTATAAAATTTAAGATATGGAATCTAAAATTCGGCGATTACGACACAAGTTATAATACGAATATTTTTATATAAAGAGATGTTAATTTGGTTATCTATGAGTGAAAAAATAGCAATAATACCGATAGAAGGTGCCATTTTTGGAGAAAAATCCATATTATTCCTTCCTATTGATTTTTCAGATAAAATATCAAGACTTAAAAGGTATATCAGTAAAGCAGCCGATGATAAAGATGTTAAAGGCATAGTATTTGAGATAGATTCTCCAGGCGGATCTCCGTATTACTCAAAAGAGTTAACACGAGAGATAAAAGAGGTAAAAAAACCAAAAGTTGCAAGAATCGAAGAAAATTGTCTATCTGGTGCGTACTGGATCGCATCTAGCTGTGACAAGATTGTATGTGATGAACTAAGCCGGGTTGGCGGAATAGGTGTTGCGGGTATCAGAGTTGATCTATCAGATTTTATGAAAAAATTTGGAATACAGGTCGATACTTCTGTAACAGGAAGGTTTAAAGATCTCGGTATGCCTTTCAAGCCGTTCGGCATGGAAGAAAAAGAGATAATAGACGAGGAATTAAACCTGATCAACGATCTATTCCTGAACGAAATTGTCAAGAGTAGAAATATCGATAAAGATAGATTAAAAGAGATAAAAGACGGAAAATATTTCTTGGGGCTTAAAGCAAAAGAGATAGGACTAGTAGATTATATTGGGGGAAGGAAAGAGGCTATAGATATATGCAAGAAACTAGCTGGGATAGATGGGGATGTAGAGATAGAGGATTACAGAAAAGAGATGGAAGAAGAATCGTTCAAAGGGATTGGTGATATTTTCAAGATGTTTTTTGATAGATGATGTTTTTAAGTTCTATCCTTTAGCATATCTACCATCCGGTCTCTCTTCTCTATCGCTTTTTTAACAGATTTATCAATCCTTTCTACCATATCTTCAAAATTATCGGGTTTAATATCTCCAACAACCTTTTTTATCGGAGTATACGCCGACTCCCTAAACTTTGGCTCGAATTTTTTATGTATACCATCCTCGACTATCTCTACGCCGGTTCCCATCTCGACGTATCCTATCTCTTCTATCCTTACATCTTTTGTCTTTAAAACATTTTTTATGTCTTTTGCTAAATCTGGTGGGCATATTATAAGAAGAGAATCCAACGATACACCTAGATAGTCTATCTCATACCGATCTAACATCTCAAGGACTCTTTTGTTTACTAAACTTCTTACTTTCTTCTCATAAAAGACCAATTTAACATTAGCAGTCTTCGATATCTCATTTAAATCCCCTCTTAATCCGCCATTGGTGACATCAGTCATTGTATGGATTTTTTTTACTTGACCACTTTTTATTAACGAATCAGCAGCAATTAAAAACTTTATGTTTAATGTCTCAGGTATGACATCTTCTTCCCCATAATATAACGCGGATGTAGATATTGTACCCCCTCCAGAACCTTCTGACATTAAGATAACGTCTCCTGGCTTCGAATAAGACCTGGCAGTTAGATAATCTGTAATACCTACAGCACCCACACATCCCGTCATCCTGTCTCCTATGACCATGTCTCCACCGATTCTTAACGTAGAACCTGTTATCAATGGCACATTCATAAGACGGGATACAGAAGATATCCCAGCGATATGTTCAAATATCTTTGATACGTCACTATCGTCTGCTACATGAATATCTGATAAAAGAGCAACCGGTGTTGCACCCATCACGTATATATCCCGTAAAGTAGCCTTCGTTACATGAAAACCAGATAGAAATGGGAAATCGCTCAATCGAGAATGTATCCCATCAACACTTATTACTATATAATATTCTTTGGTTTTATCTATCTTTACCACGCCAGAATCATCCATATCTTTAGAATCTATTACTGCAGACGTCTTTCCAATTATATCCCCTATCTTCGAATGGATATAAAAATCTCCTAAACCTCTTGAACCTACTCCAACATCTCCAATCTTGACACCTGATCTTTCGTATCGTGCAAAATCATTTTTTATATTTAACGTCGTCTCTGACTCTTGTATTATTGCATTAGCCCATTTTTCAGCTAATTTTTGTTCATATCCTTTGAACTCTATGATTAACTCGATTAACTTCTCTACTATCTTATCTTTATCCACTTTTTTATACAATAGGTTCTTTGCGTATCCTTCTAGGTCCATTTTAACAAATCTCTAAAAAATTATGCAATATCTTTAATCCTTCATTACCACTCTTTTCAGGATGAAACTGAACTCCATATATATTTTTCTTTAAATCTGCTATCGCTGATGGGAACTTTACACCATATTCTGTCTCGCATATTACATACTCATTATTCGTCCTTACGTAATATGAATGTGCAAAATAAAAATAAGATTTATTTATTCCTAAAAAAATAGGATTCTTCTTATTTTTAACTTCAACAAGATTCCAACCCATATGCGGAACCTTAAGACCAGTAAGTATATTTTTATTAAATTTCACTACTTTTCCTGGCAGTATCCCAAAACCTTCTATTAATCCACCTTCCATGCTTTTCTCCATCAATATTTGCATTCCAAGGCAGATGCCAAATAATGGCTTTTTATCATCTATTAAATCATATATAAATGATAAATCTTTTTTTATTTTACATATAGCAGTTTTAAAAGCTCCAACACCAGGTAATATTATTCCATCTGCATTCTTCAATAATCTTTTGTCGGTAGTTATATCGACGATTGCACCTACTTTTTCAAATCCTTTTTTTATACTTTTAAGGTTGCCACAACCATAATCAAAGACTGCGATTTTTTTGTGTATCATCGACTTCAACATTTATAAGTTTATTTTAAAAAAGAAAAAAAAATAAAATTGCTTTTAAATTAAACACGCGTTACTGCCAATTCAATATCTTCGGTCTTTATAGTCTTTCTTCCCGCATGTTTTGCTAATTTTACTGCCTCTTGTACTATAGTCTTTCCTCTTTCTTCAAGAATCTCTGCAAGATCTTTTCTTGCATCATTGCTCACTCTTTCTGCACCAGATTTTCTAATTATTCTGTCTATTGGAGCTATTGGTAAATCTGTCATATTATTTCACCTCTTATTTAAAAACTGAATGCCTGTTTTATGGATATTTAATTAAATTAGGCAATCACCATATTTTAGTTAATACCTATCGTTATATATACTTTTCGATAAAACAGGGCATTTTTAGGAAAGTTTTAATATTATATCAAAAATATATATCAAAAATATACCAAAATAGTTTAAATATAGAATAATACTAACACTAACAAGTGCAGAACTTTTTATTAAGTATATCATCATGATAATGTAGCGTATATGATTGATAAAATATTTATTGTTGATACTACTGTTTTTATAACAGGGTATATTTTAAATGGTTTAAGTGGGATTAATGTTATAACAGTACCCGAAGTAGTAAATGAACTCCAGTGCAGTAAGAATATCTTTTTAGAAATAGCTTTGAACTATAATTTAGGAATAGAATCTAGTAGAGAAGATACGATAAAACAGGTTAAAAATATGGCCAAAGAAACAGGTGATATAAATAAACTTTCAGATACGGATATATCTTTAATAGCAAAAGCGTTAGAGTATAACAATAAAAAAGATGTGGTTATTTTATCGGATGATTATGCAATCCAAAATGTCTGTTCTAAGTTTGGTATAAAATCGAAGGGGATAATACAAGCTGGAATAAAAGAAGAAATTATATGGAAGAAAAGATGTATAGGATGTAAAAGAATATATAACGAGGGGGATATATGCCCTGTCTGCGGTTCTGATCTTAAAATCAAAAAGGTGAAAAGATATGAAAGGGATAGATGATCTAATTAAAAAAGCTTTGGATATGAGGGGGAAAGGGCTTAACACGGCCGAGATTGCAGAGAACCTAAATGTCTCCTTAGAAACGGCGACATGGTTGCTTACTAGACCTAAATTAAGTGAAGAGACAAAACCTAGAGATATATATATTGACTGGTCAAATATAGGAAGAAGTTCTGAACGAATGCGACTTGTTGCTGAGATGTTGGCCGACTTAGCACTAGATACTGTGGATATCCGTGATGTAGATGTGGTTTTGGGTATTGCGATTAATGGGATACCTTTAGGCGCATTAATGGCAGATGTGTTAGATAAAAAATTTGGGATAATAAATCCAAAACAAGAGATATCAGAAAATGATGAATCATCAAGGAGTTTTTTAAGCAGTAATTTTTCTGATGTGGATGGTAAAAAATGTATCGTAGTGGACGATATAATAACAACTGGAAGAACTGCTAAAGTGACATTAAACCACTTGAAAAGTGTTAGTGCGGATGTCCTCTTGATGGTTGTTATAATAGATAAAAAAGGTATAAGCTCTATAGACGGAGTAACAATAAAATCATTAATACATGTTGAGACGATATGAATTCAGAGTTAGAAGAAAAATGGCAAGAAATTTGGAATAAAAATAGAATATTTGAACCAGATCCAGATGATAGAGATAAATTTTTTATAACCGTTCCGTATCCTTATTTAAACGGTAATCTTCATATTGGACATGCAAGAACTTTTGTAATAGGCGACTTGGTGGCACGTTATAAGAGAATGAAGGGCTATAATGTGCTTTTTCCTATGGCTTTTCATGTAACAGGAACGCCGATCGTTGCTCTCGCAGAGTTGATATCAAAAAAAGATGAACGTACCATAAAAGTCTATAATACGTTACATAAGATCCCGTTGGACATCTTATTGAGTTTAAACACCCCAGAAAAGATAGTGAATTATTTTAAAGTTGAATCAGAGCTTGCTTTAAGAAAGATTGGATGCTCTATAGATTGGAGAAGAAAGTTCACCACGACCGATACACCATATAAACGGTTTATAACTTGGCAGTTTAAAAAACTTAAGGATAAAGGTTACGTCTCAAAAGGATCGCATCCTGTTAGATGGTGTCCTAACTGTGATAACCCTGTGGAAGATCACGATATCCTTAACGGCGATGATGCAAATATTATAAATTATACTATGATAAAATTCTCGTTTGATAGATGCATCATTCCTTGTGCCACACTAAGACCAGAGACGGTATTCGGTGTGACAAATTTATGGGTAAACCCCGATTACACTTATACCATAGCCGAGATAGATAACGAAAGGTGGATTGTTAGCTCTTTTGCCTATAAGAAATTATCTTACTTGGATAAAAACCCATTAAGAGTCGGTACTATAAAAGGCTCCCAACTTATCGGAAAGTTTGTTAAGAATCCTATAAACGATAAAGATTTGATAATCTTACCTGCATCGTTTGTAAACCCGGATGATGGAACAGGTATTGTAATGAGTGTGCCCGCTCATGCACCTTATGATTATCTTGCACTGAGAGATCTACAAGAGGGAATCTATGACTTTGGCATAAATAAAGAGATTTTAGATCTTGTTAAAGAGATAAAACCTATAAAACTTATAAATGTTCCCGGATTAAATGATATTCCTGCGATGGATATCGTAAAAAATTTAGGTGTAAAAAACCAGAAAGATAAGAAAGCAGAGAATGCAACAAAGATTCTTTACAAAAAAGAGTTTCATGAAGGAGTTTTAAATGAAGTAACCGGCAGTTATGCGGGTTTGTTATGTAAGAAAGCAAGAGATGTCATAACAGAAGATTTAATAAAGAAAGGTTATGCTGATTTGTTATACGACCTTAGTGAACCAGTCATATGTAGATGTGGAACCGAATGTGTGGTTAAACTGGTAAAAGACCAATGGTTCCTTACTTATTCTAACAAAGAGTGGAAAGATCTGGTTTTGGATTATCTAAGATCTATGACTATAATTCCAGAAGAATACCGAAAAGAGTTCGAAAATAAGATAGATTGGCTTAAAGACAAGGCATGTGCCAGAAAAAAAGGATTAGGAACAAGGTTACCATGGGATAAAGAATGGCTAATAGAGTCTCTTGCCGATTCTACTATTTACATGGCTTATTATACCATAGCAAAATTTTTAAACGACGGAAGGTTGACAGAAGAAGAGATGGACGATGAATTTTTTGATTATGTCTTTTTAGGCATCGGACATCCAAAAAAAGAGATTTATAAAGCAATTAGAGAAGAATTTAACTATTGGTATCCTGTTGATTTAAGATCATCAGGAAAAGATTTGGTGCCTAATCACCTTTTATTCTTTTTATACCATCATGTTGCGATATTTCCTAAAAAGTATTGGCCAAAAGCTATTGCCATCAATGGTTTTGTATCTCTCGAAGGAGAGAGGATGAGTAAGTCTAAAGGGCCTTTATTGACTATAAAAGAGATATTAGATGAGTTTGGTGCGGATGTAACCAGATTTTATATACTAAGCAATTCCGAACAGACTCAAGATGCTGATTGGAGATATTCTAACGTAAAAGATGCAAAAAAAGCTTTAAACAGGTTTTATAGATTGGCAAAAGAGATTATCTCGAACTCAAGAGTTTCGAATAATGAGATAAACATGGATAAGATGACCAGGCAGGATCGGTGGATATTACACAGGTGCCAGATAGCAATAATGGATGTAGAATCCGCAATAAAAGATATGAAAGTTAGAAAAGCCCTTCAAAGTGCTTTTTATTCCATATTAAACGATGTGAAATGGTATAAAAAGAGGGGAGAAGACTCGCAGGTATTGAGAGAAGTGTTGAAGATATGGGTCAGACTTCTCGCACCGTTTATTCCGCATATATCCGAAGAGATATGGTCTTGGTTGTCTAACGTATCTGTATCAGTCTCTGATTTTCCTAAATTTAATGAAAGGTTTGTTGATTTCTCTCTGGATTTAGAGGAAGATCTTGTCAGAAGAACGATAGACGATATAAAAGAGATATTGGCAGTCATTAAAATTGTTCCTACAAGGATTATTATTTATACTGCTCCAGAATGGAAGAATAAAATATATTATAGTGCCATTAAATTGAGACAAGATGATAAATTAAATATGGGTCTTCTTATGGAAGAGATAAAAAAAGATCAGCAACCTCTCTCAAAAAAGGTGTCAAATCTTGCTAAGAATGCCATACGAGATGTAGAGCTGATGGATCCAAATCTTATAAAGATACTATCAAATGTAACCATAGACGAGTTTGATACGATAAAAAATGCTATCAATTTTATGGAGCGAGAAATAGGATGTAGAATAGAAGTGAGAGATGCAAAAGATGCCGAATATGATCCTATGAACAAGAAAGATGCTGCAAAGTTCTTGAAACCTGCTATATATATCGAATAAATTATCTGCAAAAATAGAAAATTAAATATAACACTTTATAAATAAAGTTTGATATGGACAAACGATTTTTATTAAAAATGTTTAATGCTTTATGTGTAATTAGCATACTATTAGGGTCATCTTTTCTAGCGATTGATGTATCTTATGCACAGATATCCATCGTTGATTCTAAAACAAATCCTGAGTATTTCATGGCAGGAGATACTGGAACCGTTACGGTTATTATTAAAAATTCTAGGTCGGGAGGCATCCTCTCGTCCGGTGCAGTGAGCATAAATGAGATTTATCTAGAGAGTAACGAGATAATATGCCATCAAGGATACTCAAACATCGGTGATATTCTGCCAGGTGGTATCCTCTCTGCAGCCGAGAGTAAATCTCTCGTCTTTCCTGTAACCGTCCCTCAAAATACGAAAGATGGTGTTTATTTATTAAACTTAAAGGTCGTTATGGATAGTGGAGTTAAGACCTACCCGATACCTATAGAAGTGGATAATAAAGAAGTAGATCTGATAGAACAAAAAATTCCATCATCTATACCATTAAAAGGATATACCAATGTTGAGTTGAGAGTAGTTAATAATCGGTCGAATCCTGTCTATAATGTAAGAATCAAACCGGTTGGAGATTTTGATTTTACTCCATCTGAGGCAATAATATTATCATCTTCTCCATCGGAAGAGGAAAAAGCCAATACAGATACTGTATCGTCTCAGATTATTCCTGGATTGAGTGATATGCTCGGTCAATACGAAGAATATCTTGGTGGAATGTTAGGAGGACAGAAAGAGATGGCACAGATATCTAAATTGGCACCTTTTGAGTCTAAAGTTGTAACATTCTCGGTAATGCCTAACAAGTTGGGTGATAATATGAAGATGTCTTTCATCTTACAGTATGCAAACGGGAAGAATATACATACGAACAAATTGGTAAAATCGGTAGATGTGATGGATATGGAGGAGATAAAGATCGTCTTTAACGAGTATCCTTCCTCGATTAACCGAGGCAGAGAGGGAGAAATCTCGATGGATGTCGTTAATGGAAGTTCAGAAAAGATAGAATCGGTTAGAGTAATAGCTCTTAACGATAATATCATACCATCAGAGATATTTATTGGTGAAATGCCTGCCAACAGTACGTTTCCTGCAAGTTTTACAATAACTACCGATAAAATCCAGGATACAGGTGAGAAAGATGCCACGTTTAAAGTTATCTACAAGAGTGGAGGAACTTATTACGAATCGAGTAAGTATCCGGTAAAATATAATGTTATAACAAGTAGTACTCCTAAGACAGGGTTTACATATACAATGTTGCCGTTGATCTTGGTTGTATTTATCGTCTTAGGAATATTCATAATAAAAAGAAAGAGATAAAGTAAAGATAGAGATGAGCATTCTTTCTCTGGTAGACGTGGAAAAAATATATGTAAGAGGTGCGATCAAAGTATCTGCGCTGAAGAAGGTGAGTTTGGAGATAGAAGAAGGGGATTTTGTTGCTATAGTTGGCCCTTCCGGATCAGGCAAATCCACCCTCTTAAATGTGATAGGAGGATTGGATAGGCCTACTAGCGGAAAAATTATCTTGAAAGGAGAGGATCTTTCAGAATTATCTGAAGACGATCTTGCAAGAATACGAATGGAAGAGATCGGGTTTATATTTCAGCAATATAACCTCATTCATACGATGGATTCTTTGGAAAACGTATCGCTCCCGCTTTATTTTGCAGGTGTTGGCAAGAAAAAACGATTAGAAAAAGCCAAACTACTTCTAGAACAAATGGGATTGGGTGATCGACTATACCACAAGCCTAATGAGCTTAGCGGAGGAGAACAACAACGAGTGGCAATAGCTCGAGCTCTTGTCAACAATCCAAAGATTATACTGGGTGATGAACCAACGGGTAATATAGATAGCCAAGCTGGTACGATGATAATAGATATTTTAAAAGAACTGAACATGGAAAACAGAACTATAATCATCGTTACACATGACATGGAGATCGCAAAAAAGACTCAATATATAATTAGAATGAAGGATGGAATGATCATAAATTGAGAGTTATATTATGTTTGACACCATCATATTTGCTTTTAGGAACATACGTGAAAGAAAAGTACGATCGATATTGACTATTTTGGGAATAGCTATTGGAATAGCCGCACTTGTAGCATTATTTTCCATAGCCCAAGGTTTAAATGAGGAAATAACCAGTCAACTAAGCGGTTCTATGGACATAATAGTTGTATCCCCTGCAATGGCTGGAGTGACATCGGATAACTTTACAAAGAAAGATTTAATAGATATAAGGAATATCAGTGGTGTAAAATCAGTATCCGAACAGGTGATTTGGTATACAAACGTAGATTACGCAGGAAACAGTAAGATGATGATGATAAATGGAATAGGTCCTGTAGAATACGAAAAAATATTTCCAATATCTCTATCATCTGGAAGAATGTTGAGAGAGACAGATAGAAATGCATGTATAATTGGTCCGAATGTTCCTAATGTTTTAGGAAAGACTGTTCGTTTAAATTCTACTCTAAAGATAAACGGAGTGAATTATACTGTTGTTGGTATAATAGAAGAACAAAAAGAGGGTGATGTTAATATATTTTCTCCAATATCGTCTTCTTCAATATTGATCTCTAACAAAGAGGCAAAAACTCTTTTTGGTGAGAATATACCGTCACAGATATTTGTAAAGATAGAAGATCCTCAAAAAGCTAGTATTATCTCAAAAGAGATCAAAACAACGATAGATCGAAATCATAAAACTGAAAATTTTGCAATGGTGACATCCATAAGCGATGTGCAGCAGCTTTATAACGTAATTATAGGAACCCTAGAATTGTTTTTGGGTGCAATAATGTCTATTTCTCTTATAGTGGCAGCAATAGGTATAACAAATACCATGTTTATGTCGATAATGGAGAGAACACATGAAGTAGGAGTTATGAAAGCTGTCGGTGCTAAAAATTCGGATATTTTAAAACTTTTCTTGGCAGAAACATCACTAATTAGTGCTATTGGTGGGGTGGTAGGTAGTATACTTGGTATAGCCGCAGCAAAGATTGTAAGTATAGTCTTACCGTTGATAGGAGGGGAAGCCATTGGAAGGGTTCCGATGGTAATAGATCCGCTTGTTGTTCTTACTGGAATAATCGTTGCAATTATCGTTGGAATACTTGCCGGTCTCTATCCAGCACGGCGTGCTTCTAAAATGAGTCCTGCAGAAGCAGTCAGGTATGAATAAAATTTGAACGTTCAAGATGAGCTCCCAGCCCTCTTGAGTGAGGGTTGCGAATTCACCAAATTACTATACGGGTCTCTTATCTCTTATATAAATAGCGCCACCCGATGCGATTGAAAACAGATTTGAACCTGGATAGGGCGTATTCTGTTCTCTAAAAGTACCCTACTGACAAAGCCAATCGACATGAACGAAAATGGCGAGAAGAGGCTCTTACCCGCAAACTTCTGGTGTTACTTTATCAACAAGTAAATGCCCGCCGAGACCCGTTTTGCGCCCTAGACATACTTGAGCTCAACGATCGTATTGTCTCTTCTGATACACCAAAGAGCCCGGTTGCAACTTGCGTAATCATGTTATTATCATGCTTTTAGTTCCTCTAGGTAGCCTCCTTCACCCGTGCAGGTAAATATGCATACAGCCTTCGCCGCACGATTATAGCCTTCTACATGAGAACCGGCAAAACTGGGTGTATTGATAATTACGAATTTCACGCGATCTAAGATTTCCTCGCCGAATTCATCCTCTAATCTATTTTTCGCATCGTCTAAATAACTCTGTATAATCGTCTCCTATTATCTCACTGGAACATACCGTGACGATGGAAATTATCTCTGGCTGATAACGGTAAACCAGGTTGTGTATACCTTCTACCAGATTATCACGACCGCCGAACACCGCTCTACTTTACGAATCTGAGTATCCCTTTACAGATGTTGTTTGCTGCATAAAGCGCCATTATCTCGCCAGATGCCACAATATAGATCTCGTGTGCTTTTCCTTCCCTCATTGGCATTGCAAAGCCGCCAAATCCTGTGCGCACAACGTCTTCAAGAATCACGTTCTCTGCTCCAACTTTACGTAAAGTATCCAGAACCGATAGCTGCCTCTTTCCACCCACCAGCATCCGAGTAGAATCTGCCTTAGGATCACAGCCAATCTGCAGCATATGCTTGCCCATTGTTCAAAGTGCTGCAGTCAGGTTCTGCGTCGTCGTGCTCTCTCCAATACCTCCTTTACCATAAAATTGCTATTTATCTAATTTTATTTACCTCCTGCTCTAACATTTAATAAAACACCCTTCTTTAAAAAACTATTTGAGAACTTTTAAGAAATCTTCATAAAAATGCAGAGATGCTTTCCACCAGAAAAGATGTCATATTGAATATAGACCATTGGCTTTTATTGTTAAAAACGGAGCTGGCTCACAAAGCTAAAGGTGAGAATTAGGATGATTTAAACCGCTAACATAGCTTTTTCTATGATGAGTTTACCACTCGTTGTTTTTCTATCCCATGTTTTTTTCGATTTTTCAACGATGATCCTCTCCTTAAAAAGAGGACAATAAATGACAAACGTTTCAAACTCACCACCTTCTCCTGCGATGCACACGTAGCAGGTATCGTGTAAATCACATAGTTTATTAAAAGCCTCTCTATCTATTAGCTGACCAAGCCACTCCTCCGTAAGACCGTAAGCAGCAACAGCTGAGATTATCACCTCAAACCCCGCTTTGAACATCTCATTCCATAGCTCTTTTGGCTTTCTTTTCCAAAGAGGTGCTAAACTCTTTAGACAAAGCTCATTACATATACCATCTATCCTTTCCTTCTGATATCTGGAGAATATTGCTCCTGATACCACGCCTTCTATGCCATATTCTTCTTTTGCTTCTAATAAAGCATCCTTTAAATCTATAAGCTCCTCTTCCTTCTTTCCCATGGAATGCTTGAATATCAAAGGAAGCCTCATAGCCTTTGCCTGGAGCTTAACAAGATCTATGTTGGGAACATGATACATATACGATTCAGGATTGAGTGATTTTATCGTAACTATAACACGAATCTCATGTCTCTTACTGGCAAGATACGTTGCATACAAGCTGTCTTTACCACCCGAAACCAAAGCTGCCAATTTCATGATCTTGCCCTTCATTCTTCGTATCTGTTTGTTATCGGCATCCTTCTACCAGATCCAAATGCTTTAGGCGTTATCTTTATTCCTATCGGTGCTTGGTGTCTCTTATATTCATTATGGTCCACCTTCCGGATTACTTCGCTAACCATACCTTCATCAAATCCCATCTCAATTATCTCTTTTTTGCTTTTGTTCTCCTCGATATATGCATGTAATATCAGGTCTAATACTTCGTATGGTGGTAACGAATCAGAATCTTTTTGTCCTTCTTTTAATTCTGCAGAAGGTTCTTTAAGCAATATGCTTTTTGGAATAATCTCCTTTCCCTTGACCGCATTGATATATTTCGCAAGCTTATACACAGTCGTCTTTGGAACATCTGAGATTGCTGCTAAGCCTCCTGACATGTCTCCATATAAAGTACAATAACCAACTGCCAGCTCAGATTTGTTTCCAGTAGATAAAACCAAATACCCAAATTTGTTTGAAATCGCCATTAATATATTTCCACGAATCCTCGCCTGAATATTCTCTTCTGTTACGTCTGGTTCTGTGCCTTTGAATTCATCTGATAGTATTGCAGTGTATGCGTTAACAATGTCGATAATAGGAATGACTTTGTATTCTATACCAAGATTCTCAACCAATTTCTTTGCATCTTCTCTGCTGGACTGTGAGGAGATTGCGCTGGGCATCGAAACACCAACAACATTTTGCGCATCTAAAGCCTCTGTTGCTAAGGTAGCAGTCAATGCCGAGTCTATGCCACCACTTAAGCCAATAACAACCTTTTTAAACCCGTTCTTTTTCACATAATCTTTAATTCCCAACAATAAAGCACCATAAATCTCTTTTAGTTCATCTTCTTCCTCTGGAACTATTTCATTACCATCCAAATTTGTTATTACGAGATCTTCCTCAAAGTGTTTACTCTCTGCAATTAAAGTCCCTCCTCGATTGAAGGCATAGCTTCTGCCATCAAATACCAAGTCGTCTTGCCCTCCAACTAAATTGACATGTATGATTGGAATCTTATTCTCCTTCGATCTCTTCGCAATTAGATCCCTTCTCACTCTACTTCTACCGATATAAAAAGGAGAAGCGGAGATATTTACAATGAAGTCAGCACCTTTCTTCGTCTGTATCTCCGTAGGACCGTTATCAACCCATATATCCTCACAGATATTTATTCCCAGTTTAAGCTCATCCAGCTCAAAGACAAAATTCTCCTTAGAAGGCTTAAAATACCTCTGTTCATCGAATACATCATAATTTGGCAGATACGTCTTATGTTGTATGCCTATAAGTTTTCCATTTTTGATAAGAGCGGCAGCATTATGGATATTCTTATCAATCTCGTCAACAAAGCCTGTAATAACAGCAATATCTTCCGTTTTACTGATTATTTTCTCTAAAGCTTCTTTATTTGCCTTAATGAAAGAAGGTTTTAATAAGAGATCCTTTGGAGGGTAACCTGTGATTGCTAATTCCGGAAATACTACTAAATCCGCATCTCTTTCTCTCGCTTTTTTGATGTATTTTATAGTCTTTTCTGTATTGTTATCCAGATCCCCAACGGTTGCATTTATCTGTGCCAATGCTACTTTATAATTATATTTACTCATAAAAATTCTCTGAGCTGTGATATTGAATCTATGATTAGGTCAGGTTCGATCTCAGCCTCTTCAACCACACCCGCGCTATATTTACCGGTTTTGACTAATATCCCTTTCATTCCAAATCTCTTTGCACCTCTAATATCTGTAAATATATCATCCCCTATTATAGCAGTATCATACGGTCTGGTATCAAGCTTCCGTAATGCAAGCTCAAAGAACTCCTTAGCAACCATTCCTCACAACCTTTCACTCTCTCTTATAAAAAACTATTTAAGAACTTTGAAGAAATCTTCATAAAAATTATGAGATAATAGAAAATAATAAAAACTTGAAAAATGCTATTATAGTATATTCAGATCTTATAAGAAGAAATACAAACTATAAAAGACATCTCTGTTACTGTAGAAGGATTTATAGCCTGCATAACAATATCTTTTAGAGATATCCAATACCTGGTAACTCCACCTAGAAAATTACCTACAGAGTCTGGAGATAAATCTGTTGGAAGATCGGCGTATCCTCCTACTATCGGAAGACAAAAGAATATTATCAGTCCTGTTATAATTATAATGGGTAAAATTCTCATATTATCGATGAATATATATCCTTATACAGTCAAAGTTAATAATATCTCCAGTATGATAAATAATCGTGTTTTTATCATATTTAAATTTTTGGTCTTATAGTATATTTATCTTTTTAAGCTTCATCGAAGCTTTTAAATATAAATGATTGATATTTAATTATATTTAAACGCTACAAATCAAAATGAGGAGTACCATCAATGTCACATATTATACCCTTAGGTAATTCTTTAAAAGGAAGAGAGCGGATTAGATGGAGAAAAATAGAAGAGAATGCATTCGAGGGTGACAAAAATTATATACCTTTCCCATACGGAGTGAAAGAAGAGGAAGAGAGAGAATATTTTGTACTAGTAGAGGGAGACAAGGATATAGGAAGAGCATCTACTACAATAGATAGAGTTTGGATCAGAAAAAGAGGCGAAAATATCGGATTTATAGATGAATTTGCCATACTTCCCGATTATAAGAAAGAAGCGGACGTATTGATAAAACACTGTATATCCAATCTTAAAAACAAAAAAATGGATAAAATTTTTGTTAGAAGAAGTCCATTATTTCCAGGATTGCTATGCGACCCAAAAGAGCCGCCTGCATTTCTTATGCCTTATAACCCAAAATTTTACATAGACATTTTTTTGAAAGAAGGGTTTAAAGTAGAAAAAGAGTGGATAGAAACACGAATGAGACTACCAACTAGTTTAACAGATGATATTCCGCCTTTGTTTAACGATAGAAAAATCAAAAAATTATTTTTTAAATCCAAAAATCCAAATGATTTCCAAAATCATAAAGACGATGTTTTAAAAATATTAGCAAAAAAGAATGTCCCAGAATCAGTGATAAAGGATGTTTTAAAAGCTTATGAGTTCATTAAAAAGAACGATTCGTATTTTGTTAGGATAGATACTTTGAATATAGAAGAGATGAAAGAGTTAAGCAAGTTCGAACAAGATATCTTTTTAGGCATGGAACATTTTGGATACAATCCACGCGATTTTATGGGGACAGGAGATGTCACGTTCTCCAAAAAGATGCAGCTCAGATTTACAAATTATCTTCTAAAGATAAAAACAATCGCTTTAAGACGATCTGATAACACCCTAATAGGATATGTGACATATTTAGGAGATTTAGCCGCACCTATGTTAAAATTAAAGGAGAAAAAAGGATTTTTAAACTTTTTCCGTTTGTTAAAGTATGCAAGAAGCAACGATAGTTATATGGTCGGAGGGTTAGGGATAGATGAAGATATAAGGGGATTAGGTGCTGTTAGATCCCTATTTTCGGTGATTCTAAAGATAATGGCAGATGATGGGGTGAGAAGACTGACTACCGGTCCAACATTGGCAGATAACATTCCAGTCCAAAAGACCGTAGAGATAATTATAGATGCATATAATCTAGGTGCAGATAATATAAACTATGTTACTCTATCTTATGATCTGAAAGGATGATATATCTCATCTAGATTTTACTATTTTTTTATTATTCTTTCCGGCATCTTTTTTCTCTACAATATTACGAGCTTTTGTAGCATAATCCAGAATTTCTTTCTCTTCTAATTCATCCTTTTGATATAACGATTGTATTGATAAGATTAAAAAGAGTGTAAATATACTTCCAGCAAGTGTTATTATTACTATATCTAAGAGCAAATAAAAAGGCATAACCGGATTAGATAACATAAAGTTGGTATATCTGTTAAAATAGAGTACAATACTTAAGAGATAGATAAAGAACGAGCAAAAAAAGGAAATTATTAATAAAGATAGGTATATCATGCTACTATCATAGAGCATATCGTGAATTTTATCACCAAAGATCACAAAAAATGCTATCAGATATATAAAAAAACGATAGTTTTGAGCGATTGATGACGACAGGATGCTTCTGAGTAAGAAGAATAGAATAAGTATATTGAACAAGAGGGTTGTAATCTTCCGATGGTTTTTGTATAATAGACCAGTAAATAACGTTCCTCCAAGAGAGATAGCTAAAATACCGAAATCTATAAATCCTTCGCTTAAAGAGTAGAGAATACAACCAACCAGTGTTACTATAGAGCCATTATATAGACCCAAGAATAAAAACCATTCGTTATATATAAAGCCTCTTTCAATAAATTAATCGATCCTCCATAGCCAAAAAAAAGAGAATTCACGGATAAAATAGAAGATGATAAATAAAAAGAGGCAAAGCAATAAAGTCAGCAAGATGTTGATCAAGCGAACCTTCCTTATTTCTTATATCACATCCATAATCTAAACTATTTTTTCGATACCTCAGGTATTTACTTATATTGTATTTATTAATCGAATTAAACATATTTTTTTAACAAGATACTTAATGGTTCGATATCTTTATCATCTAAAGCTTTTAAGTTTGTAATAATTGCATCGGATAGCGAATTTTTACATTCACATTCAGTAGTTTTAAGATCAGGAATAATATCTTTTAATATTTTTTTAATCTTTGCCACGTTTAACCCGAGATTCTCTTCAACAAGACTTACACTTACCTCTTCTTTCTCTTTCCATACATCATAATCGGTCACCATTGTAAGCGATGTATAACATATCTCAGCCTCTCTAGCTAATTTTGCCTCAGGAATAGCCGTCATTCCTATCAGATCAAAACCTAATCGTCTATATATGTTAGATTCTGCTTTTGTAGAGAATTGAGGACCTTCTATACATACGTAAGTCCCACCTTTTTTAATAGTATAACCTTTTTTTATAGCCAGATCGTATATTGTCTGGGACAATCTTTTACAAAACGGGTCTGAAAAACTTATATGAGCCACGATATCTTCGAAGAACGTATTAACTCTATTTTTTGTCCTATCATAGATCTGATCTGGTATAACTATATCAAGAGGTTTTATATCTTCTCTCAAACTCCCAGCGGAACAGACACTTATGATATCTTCTACACCAAGTCTCTTGAATGCAAATATGTTAGCTCTATAATTAACCTTGGATGGAGAATAGATATGCCCTCTCCCATGACGAGAGATGAACGCTACCTTTTTATCTCCCACCCATCCAACAATGATAAAACTGGTAGGTTTACCAAATGGTGTATCTAGACTTATCTCTTGATTATCTTCGAGAATTTCCGGGTCATATACTCCACTGCCTCCAATAATGCCTATATCTACCTTTTCTACCTCTTCAATCATTATACTACCTTCTTCTCTTTTGTTTCTTTTAATATGTACATTCCATTATACTCTTTTATGATTCCTCTATATATAATTTCATTCAATACCTCATCCAACCTGCCCGGTTCGATCTGATATAAATCTTTCAAATCTTTTTTAATATCGGTCTTACTCCAATAATCCTTATCACCCTCTCTCATAATCCGTGATATTATATTTACCATATCCTCTATAAAATTCCATGGATAGATGATCCAAGCCCATTCGTCCAGGTATTCTGCATAAAAATCTATTTTTGCATTAGAGGTAAATAAAAACTGCAATACGGCTGTTTTTATATCTTTGGGATTGAGTTTTAAGATGTAATCTCTTGCACTCTCTATACTTTTGCCTGTATCGGTAATATCATCTATGATAAGAACATTTTTATCCTTAACCGCACGCTCATCCACAGTATATTTAACTATTGCTTCATCTTCCATTAACGCGGTTCCAACGTAATGTTCAATTTTTAAGCCAACCAAATCATGTAAACCGATAAAATCGCATAAGATTCTTCCTGGGATCCATCCTCCACGTGTGAGGGCTACCACTACATCTATCTTAAAATCTGAATCTTTTATCTTATTAGAGAGATTGCGGCATAGGTTGTATATATAATCCCAATTGGTCAAGACACATTTCATCTTTGTTTTAGTCATACTACAAAATTTGAGTTATCTTTTATATATCTTTATGGAATAGAATAATATAAATTTTATATGAGAAAGAAGAACAAAAAGAATAATAAAAAAAATTAGTTTAATTTATTTGCCTTGTAAAAGAATAGATAGCATAGCAGGTGTCATAGCAGGGCATATAGAGCAGCCTATGATTAAAGGCATGCAACATAGGTTTAATGCTGTTGCAGCTAAGTATCCAAAATCGCATATAGGGCAAGCGTCCGCATCTTTCAACATCCTTCCAATACTTTTCATATCTATCACCTCCTTTCGATATACATATCTTACTATCTTATAGGTTTATATATAAATTATATATAAATATTTGCTCAATACCATTTTAGAAAAACACCTTAACTATCTATCAAAAGACGATAAGACTTTTTGTGTCGTTGCTTTGCGTAAAATCACGCTAATCCTGAAATATTTTTCAAAATCAACCTTTAATTTACTTTTTATATAGGATAAAGACTCCTCCAACGATGAAAATTTTAATGGCCTATTTGATAATGCCCTTTTAACATTCTCTCTAACTTCCCATACGCCAACAGGGATATAATACTCATCACTGATCTCTCTAAAACATACTACCCGTGCTTTTTTTCCTTTATTCAGCATCTTATCCAATATAGGTAGCCTTGCCGCATAATATCCCCCGCCTTGCAGCCTTGCATACGTCTTCCTCCCTTTTTCTGGGTCATATTCGCTCGTAATGATTATATCCCCAAAGGACCAGACGCTTCCTGGCATCCAACACTCGATATTCTCAAACTCAAACGGGCCAGGCATGAACAAGATCTCAAAATGGTTTCCAAGATACGTATTACTGAAGACTAAAAATTCGTCGATGGATGGAAGATATCTCACTTCTTCCTTGATTTTAGTCGCAATTATGTCATCTACAGCAGTTATAGCCCACCTTGTTGGAACAAACCTTCTTTTCTTTCTGATACCTATCGTACCAGCAGAAAAAATTTTTGTCAAGTAATATTCATCGTACCCTCTCGTATAGAGAAAATATAATCCGTTAACCGTATTCAAATCCGTATCATAGTATATCTTTTCGACATCAGCCGGTATAGATATATTACTCTCCAATGAGAATTTTTTAATAGTAGCAGACGGCGGTAAGGGTTCGCTTATCGGATCAAAAAAAAGGTTTAATCTTGGTTTTTTTAGAAATTCTGCCTCCATATATACCGGTATTGTCGATAAAGTCAATTCTTGAATATTTTTTAAATTATAATCGGGATTTTTCGCCAGATCTGCATGAGTTATGCTCTCTGAACGTACCAATGAAGTTCTATACTCGATAAGATTATCCAGAGATAAACCATACCATTCTGCCGGATAATCCAGAACATGGAACTCCTTGTTATTCTTGTATGATTTCAGAGAGATCATAGGTCCTAATCTTATTTTAGGATAACCCACCCATCCTACAAAAATACCGGGCGGGCTAAAATTATGAATTTCTTTCGATAATAAGTCTGTAATAGAATTACTAATCAGTTTTTTATCTAATATTGGGCACTTTCTTCTTCCACATTGCAGACAGATCCCTTTTCTTTCAGAGTAATATCTTTCGTTATATATCTGCAAAAATCTACTCAATTTTAAATTATTTTGCATAAAAACCTCTTTATTGAAGGGTTAAAGGATTTATTATTTTTAAGAGATGTATTATTTAAATATATTTAGATTACGTATTGATACATAAAATGTGTTAATAATTCAAAGTAAATAAAGTCTAAGCTAGTGTTTATTTAAATTTTATTTGAGAATCGAAAAATTTAAATCTAAACATCATACCAAAGACTATAAATATAAAAATTTATATAATAGATATGATATCTAGGAATAAGAAATAGTAACTGGATAAAGAAGAATGCCCGGGTGGTGTAGTGGCCTATCATGCGGCCCTGTCGAGGCCGCGACTTGGGTTCAAATCCCGACCTGGGCGTTTTTTGGCTGAGGTATCTTTGATGGTCTCTGTTAAATCTGTTGGAAGTTCGTTGAAAAGGCGAGATTTATTAGCATGGAGAAAGGTTGTAGATAAGTCATTTGCTGGAAATGAGAACTATATTTTTTTTTCTCCTTTTCTTAGAGAGGGTGAAGAGAGAGAGTTTTTGTTTTTGATGGACGGGGATAAAGAAGTAGGCAAGGCATGTGCAACCTTTGATAAGGTTTGGGTTGAGAAAAAAAAAGAGAATATCGGATTCATAGATGATTTTTTGTTGATACCGGAGTATAAAGACCATGCAAAGTTGCTCATAGACCAATGCTTAGCAATCCTCAAAGATAAAGGTTTAGATGGGGTATATTTACGAAATAACGGATTTCCTGCTTTGCTTGCCGAAGGATACGAGCATTTACCACCTACACAGTTGCCATACAATCCGCCATCGTACATCGATCTCTTTACAGATTACGGATTTGAGAAGAGGGCTGAATGGAGTAACATGCGGATTAAGTTGCCTTTATTGAGTAATGAAGATATTGAATCGGGTAAGAAGAGATTAGAAGATGCTAATATCAAGATAACCCTTTTGAATCTAAAGAATAAAAAGGCTGTGAAGGAATATAGCGACCTGTTAAACCGTATATTCATAACACATTTTGGTTTTAATCCTAGAGAATTCATTTCTTCATATAATACGGTTAAAAAACGTGTTTTATCAAGATTTTCAGCACATTTAACCAGGCTGAAGATATACGTAGGATACAAGGAGGATAGAATGATACTTTATTTCTCTTTTTTCTCCGATATGAATCAATATTACAAATCTTTACGCGATGAAGGGAAAAACCCTGTTGGTTTTGGTTCTTTTTTAAGATTGATATTCAAAGGTCCTACAGGTGTAAATAGAGCAAGAATTGGTAGTTTAGGTATAGATGAAGATTTTAGGGGTATAGGTCTGATATCTGATATAATAGGGTATGGACTCGGGCTAATAGCAAAAGAAGGATATAAAGAGGCCGATACTGGGATTGTATCCGCAGAAAATATGCCTGTGTTCAAGATAATAGAGAAGATATCCAGAGAGTGGGAAGTAAAAGATATTACGCCGATGAAGTATTATACGCTTGCTTACATGTTCTCTTAATTACTTGTAATCTCTATCATTCTTTTTATAGGTATAACTGCCTTACTCGCAATATTTTTGTCTATTGTTACGTTGATGATCTCCGTTTTTAATGCTCTTTCGATCTTGTCCAAGGTATGGATCTTCATAGACGGACATACAGAAAATTTTGATATCATGTAGAACTCTTTATCAGGCATTTCCCTTTTTAAACGATGAATAAGTCCTATCTCTGTGCCTATCAAGAACTCTTCTTTATTTGACCTCTTACAATATCGTATTATACCACTTGTCGACGCAATAACATCGGCTTTTTTCTGGATATCCTCGGTACACTCAGGATGTACGACTATCTCGGCATTAGGATGCTTTTTAACTGCGGTCGATAGATCATTGATCGTGATTTGATAATGTGTAGAACAAAAACCATATCTAGGCACGGGTATTATCTCTTTTGATGTTTTATTTGCAACATAACGTGCTAGATTTATATCTGGACCAAACAAAACTTTATCAGAGTCCATTGAATCTACAATCTCCGGTGCATTTGAAGAAGTACATATAGCATCGGCGTATATCTTATGTTTTGCAAGGGTATTAATGTATAAGACAACCTTGGCATCAGGGTACAGTTTTTTATAATCCAATAATGAGTCTGTATCAAGCATCTGTGCAAGTGAGCAGGTTGCAATATCAGGAACCAAAACTTTTTTACTTGGATTTAAAATAGCAATGGTCTCTGCCATAAAATCTACACCACAAAACAGGATCAAGTCCGCATCTACCTTCGATGCCTTTAAAGCAAGTTCTAACGAATCACCGACAAAATCTGCGATATCTTGTATCTCTGGCCTGACGTAATTATGTGCAAGGATTATAGCATTTTTCTCTTTTTTAAGATCTTTTATCCTCATTTTATACTCATCTTCATTTTATAATCAGATTTGTTTATAATTTAATCTTTTAAATTTAACATTGTTCTATAAACATGGAAAGAGTTTACCATTATATTTAAATATTGTCTTGCAACAAGTAAATGATATGATGTTATATTATGGAGTGATTTAAATTGGTTAAATATAGTATATCATTAAAACAGGCATTGAAGTTTTTGGGATACAGTATCGTTCCAATAGTTATAGGTATCGCATTTTTAGTTTTCGGGCTAGTCCCGATCATAATCAACTTTTTCCTTGCACAAGGAGATATTTTATCTATATTAAGCGCTCCTGGGTTTGGATGGAAAATTCTGTGGACGGTCATAGGAGTTGCAATATTGATCTTGGGCATAGTCGCCGCGCTCTTTAAATTATTACCGGAGGTCATCAAAAAAGAAGAATAAACAAATATTGGAGTATTAATAAATTTAAATTTCATAAATTTTTAAATCTTAATTTTAAAGATGAAGTGGTATATAAAGGAGAAAACATTGGTTATAGAGGGAGATTTTGAAGCTTTAAGCTCTGGGCTTGATGGTGGTAGAAGTAGCGTTAAATTCATTTTGAACTCCACCGTTCATAATGAGTTTAATGCAGAAGATCACCTAAAATATCTTGAAAATAGGTTAAATATCAGATATCCGTATTTTTCTCTTCTGACTGCAGTTGATATGCGATACCTCGTCTTTATCAAGATGCAGGACTTATATACATTTGTGACTGCTGGGATTAAGAATCCTGTCCATTTTAATTTTGGAACGATCAACATCATTATAATATCAAAAAGACCTTTATCAGAGGGAGCATTGGTAAATTGCGTTATCACGGCAACGGAGGCAAAAACCTTCACTTTATTTGAATGTGGATTTAATTTTAGCGGAACTTCCACAGATGCTGTAATTGTAGCTTATGAAAAGTCAGACAAGGAAAAGATCGAATTTTCTGGTCCATATACTAAATTTGGAGAAGAGGTCGTTATATCCGTCAGAGAGGGTATTAGAAGATCTTTAAAAATGCAAAAGGCATAATATGATATGTGTTTTTGCATACTCGTGATACGGTTCATCTCCCAAATCAGAGGTATCAAGCTGAAGATTGATACGAACGACTTGGATAGTAGCATAATATAGATTACATCATTAACCGAAATGTCTATTTTAGTAATCCTCTAATTTCAACTATTTTTGATAATAATAAAAATGAGAAACTTTAAAAGGAACATAATTCTTTTGATCTATCCATGAATGATTTCCGGATGGAATGCTCTTCTACATCACCTCCAGACCGTTGAACTCGATATGTCGAATACCTCTGCTATGACAAAGGTTGATATCCTCTTCTTTACCACGTCTGCAATGATCGGGAGTGATCCTTTGCTTTATAACCTGTAGGATATACCAATATCATCCCTATCTATTTCAGATAGATTATTAATGATGTTTTACTTCAAGATATACTCTACCAAAAATTATATATATTATAATAAATAAGATTTAAATATGAAGAATCCAAACGAGGAGTTTGTAGATGTAGGTTATCATTACCAGTTGACATTGAATCATATAATAGAACATGCATCAAAGCTTCATCCTAAAGAATATGTCGTTTATAGAGATATCCGTAAGGAGACTTATAAAGAAGCGTATGAGAGATGTAAGAGACTTTCAAATGCTCTAGAAGGATTGGGTGTCAAAAGAGGTACAAAGATAATAGTATTCGAATGGAACTCAGACAGGTATCTTGAGATGTACTTTGCGATACCATCTATGGGGGCTATACTACATATGGGCAATCCTCTCTTGACTCCGGCACAGATAAGTTATATCATAAACCATGCCGGTGATGAGGTGCTTATATTAAACAAAGACATCTTACCTCTTATAGAGGGTATAAAAGATAAGATAAAGACGGTAAAAAGTTACATACTAATTACGGATGATGGAGAGATTCCGGATACGAAACTAAGACCGATATACGAGTATGAAGACCTATTAAAGTCTTCCTCGTCTAGTTACCAGTATCCTGAATTGGATGAAAATACCGTCGCAACGTTGGGTTACACCACAGGCACAACCGGTGATCCAAAAGGTTGCTGGTTCACTCATCGTGCTTTATCTCTTCACTCAATTATCTGGGCCGGTTATTCTTCCGGGCATGGTCTTACGCCTGCGCCATACGGAGCGACACTATGTATTGTTCCTATGTTTCATGCTCATGCATGGTGTATACCCTTTATGAGTACTCTTTTTGGCGCAAGACAACTGATGATCGGTAGGACAGATCCAACGATGGTATTAAATATGATAAAGAGAGAGAGGGAGGAATTACCGGATCGACCTATCACAATATTCGGTGTTGCATCGGTGCTAAGATTTTTAATTTATCATCCAGACATAGAGAAATATAAAGAATATCTAAAGAACGTTAAATATCTTGTTGGCGGAACGGCATTTCCCAGAGGTCTTGCAGAACGGTGTATAGAGTTAGGAATGGATCCGTATTCCGGATGGGGTATGACTGAGACTTGTCCTATCATGGGCATATCATTATTAAAATCACATATGAGAGATTGGCCGGATAATAAGATTCTAGATTTTAAATTGAGGACAGGATGGGCTGCACCATTCGAAGAACAGAGGGTTGTCGATGAAAATGGAAGAGATGTGCCGAGAGACAATAAGACGATAGGCGAGATAATATTAAGATCGCCTTGGTGTACTTTAGGATACTACAAGGATTTAGAAAAATCTAAAGAGCTTTGGAGGGATGGATGGTTGCATTCAGGGGATTTAGCAGTGATCGATGAGGAGGAAAACCCGTTAATAGTGGATAGAGAAAAAGATGTTGTCAAGAGCGGTGGAGAGTGGATATCTACACTGACCTTAGAAAATCTACTTAGTAAATACCCAAAAGTATTGGAGGTTGCTGTTATAGGAGTCCCTCACAAAAAATATGAAGAGAGACCTATAGCCCTCGTAGTACCTAAGAGCGAGTTTAAAGATGATATAATGGAAGATGAGTTGAGAAAACATCTTGAGAGTTATGTAGAGAACGGAGAGATATTGAAATGGTGGATTCCTGAACGATTTGTCTTTGTAAACGAGATACCAAAGACAAGTGTAGGTAAATTCGATAAAAAACTGCTCAGACCAAGGTACAAGGATATATTATCAGAATAGATAAGATTTTGATATTTATTATAAATATTAAAGGGATAGATTTATATATAAAAGAAATATATATAATTCCTTTGCAGTGGACTAGCCCGGGTGGCTCGACGTCATCTGTAACCCGAAACCGTCGATATGCGGGGGGCGAAGCCTTAGGAAGGTTTTTCTGCCTTCAGAGTAGCTTTGAAAGGCTGCTGTAGATGTCTTGTTCCATGTGGTCGCCGGTGATATAGGATATATCGGAAGGTATATTCCATATTCTTTATCGTGCAGACCGGTTCAGGCCCGGAAGGGAGCAGACTTAGCACGAACGTACGACGCTCATGGAGTGGCAGGACGGAGGCGGTTTTCAAAAGCACCTGGAGGTTAAGATTTTCCGACCGATGGCGTGTCCACTGCAAATTTATAGATCTAAAAAATCTCTTTGATCCTCTTACATACTTCTTCTGGGGATGTTGATATAACCGGCTCATTTAATAACATCCTTAGATAATTTGCGTCGTTCATATAGTATCTCTGCATGTTAGATCTCGCAATGATACGTATGTTAGTCGAAAAGTACTCTTTATCTTTAAAATCACTCATAATACCCGAATATATAGACATATTAAAGCTATCTCGGCCTTCTGTATTGTAAAATTTTAAAACTTTTGAAACTCCTGTTGCAATATCCATAATCTCTTTATCGGATAAGGATATATAATCAGGGGAATTTGTAACTCCGATTATCTCGAAATGTCCTCTTGGAGCGAATGGAGTAATCCATTCTACGGATCCTGTCTTGCCAATATACCTTTCATCTCTATCCATCTCTACGTTGATAATATCTTTCCAATACGAAGATCCATTAACAGAAAAATACTTTTTACTATTATCCAGCAACAATCGATGATAATTTGAGACGAAAGGATCTATAAGCGGTTGAATATGTGGATGCAATATGCTGCTACCGGCAGGAGGCAAATAATTCCAATTGATCGTACAGTATTTTGCAGTTTTATCGTTTTTATAGACGTTTTCTGCAAATATCTTACAAGCGATTAGAGCTTCCTTTATAAGTCCAGCATTAAACTTTTCTAGCGATATAAAATGTTCTTTAAATGCACAAACTCCGCTGTATTTACCGTAAGGAAATATGTTTGGGAATAATATAACGCTTCCTTCCTTTATTCTTCCATCTTCCACGATCTCCTGTTTAAATTTTGGTGTATCTCTCTCAATGTTCTCCTCACAAAAAAAACACCCTCTACTCTCTTCGATGATATCTGAAAAATCTTCTGTCCTCTGGAGCTCTATCCCTGTTTCAGGGACTATACGAGACGTTTCTCCAGTAAGAGGATCTTTTCTCACTTCAAAACATACCGAACTCTCTGAAAAATTGTTCATCGGATCTAAAAATACAGATTCGATGCTCTCTTTTGTAAATAGAATAGTCATATTAAGACCTCCTTTTATCTTTTATTACCAATGTTATAGAGCGACTCTATTAATATTAAAAAGAGCCGTCTCCATAAACGGTTGTTATTGTATTGTGGTATATAAATAAATCAATAGACCAAATTTAAACATACGCTCAAGAATGTTTTAAAACTTCTGTTATAGTAAATTTGTAATATTTAAAGAATTCGTTCTAATAAATAATAGTAATTTATATATATTAGATTAAATAAAATAATATAATATGAGTGAAAATCAAATAAATGTTGGAGAGATATTAGGTAATTTGATGGGTAGTTTAGCCGATACGGCAGCACCGATAGTTCTTGGAATTACAAAATCGATATTATCACCAGAATTTATAAAATCTATCGTAAAAATGATTCCTGAGCTTCTTAATACTGCCATTGATGCACTTTCTTCTATAAATTTAGGAGAGATTATATCATCGCTTGCCGGTGCGCTTCTGCCATTGCTTATGAGATTATTAGATCCCATATTAAGCTTTATTGGACCAATAATCGAGACTTTGCTTGATAAGCTCAGTCCCGTACTAAACTTCATAAGCCCATTATTAGAGATGGCTGGTCCGATTGTCGAATCTTTAAGCAAGATATTGGGACCGATAATCGATGTTCTGATAAAAGCATTGAATTCTTTACTCGGCATGTTTTCTCCGTCTATATCATAAAACTTATTTAATAAGTTTTATATTATTTAATACGAAAGTTTATATTTAATATAATAATTAATATTTATATAAGAAAGGGGAAAAGATGATAGAAATGAGTGAAAAAACATCTAAAAAAGGGTTTATGGACGGATTGGTCGGTGGACTGGTAAGGCTGATCGGTCCACCAGCGGTAGATATAATAAAGTTTTCAATGAAGTCTGTAAGCGAAGAAGATATTTCAGCCGTTTCAGAACTTGTAAATAACGTTCTTGATGTTGTGAGTGATAAACCAGATATGGTACTCGGGACTTTATCCAATTTAGATACAAAATCAATTGTAAAAATGATAGAAAATACCACTGCAGCGCTTGGTAACAATCCGGAGATTATTTCAAATATGGTCTCTGGAATCATGTCAGAACTTGATATCTCTAAGTTGATTAAATCTTCAATACCATTGGTAACCGGTTTAATAGGTCCTGTGCTGGATCTGGTAGTTCCTGTCGTTGATAAAATCTTAGATATGTTGAATTCTCTACTACAATCATTATCACCGTATATAGAATATCTGTCTTCCATGTTAAATCCAATTATAGAGGCGATATCTCCATTTATAAATCCGATAATATCAAAAGTGATGGATATCGTTAATTCTCTTATGGCATCTATTAGATAAACATATTAAAACCTTAAACACAACGGTAGCCAGTACTTTTTATACAAGTGGGGGTCGTTTAAAAGGTATCTAAAATCACTTTAGATGATATTATTAAAATATTTACGTATAAATCATAAAAATCGATAAAGATAAAAGAATACAGAAGATCGCAACGAGTAACGAAAAAAGTAACCAAAAATCCCGGGAAGATGCCCCGATTGTCTTTTTAAAACCCTCTTTATCTTTCAAATAGTTTACTAATGTGACGATGATAATTGCTGCAATAAAAAAAGTCATCAGAATGACGGAAAATAATAACGGAAGATCTTCAAATAGATTCATAGATACACCTTTTTAACAAAATATTTTAAAATTTATATATCCTTATGCAAGTTTAACCTGAATTATATTTTAAATAATCAACAAAGTTATTCAAAACTCTTCTTTACATTAATACATTAAAATCTTGTTTAAACTTATTCATTAAGTATCTATTTTATTATCTATGTAATAATGATACCTATGGGAAATAATGTAAAAAGACGGATCAATCCGACTATCGAGTATAGCTCCATCCATCTAATTTTTAATGGTCTCTCTATCAAAGATTTGTTTACATAAGATAATAATAAGACAGATAATGCAGATAAGATAAGATATACTGAAAAGATAAAGTATGTAAAATACGTATACCTAAAGGTTGAGAATGCAGCATAGTATGTTATAATAAAGATAGCACTTAACAGAATCATAAGAGAGATCGTTTTTTGGATCTTAAGGTTTTTATTCAGATTGATACTGGTAAAAGTATTCTTTATACCATATATAGCATCCTTATCTCTATCGACGATGCCGCCGTTAATAAATACAAGAAGGCTGGTAAATCCAAAAAGGAGCAATATCGGTCCTACGTATCCTACCATTAAGAGTGGTGCTGTACCCAAACAAAAATTAGAGATCATATCTACAATTTTTGTATTTTTAAAAAATTTAGAATAGAGCACCACCATCGATACAGATATAGATGCTATTACAAATTGAAAAAGACCTATGATAGCGGTAATAAGAAGCGATACAGTGCATAAAAATATAGACGACCTGAGCAGGATCCTTACATCTTTAGGATTTTTATATGTAAACTTCCAATGTTTGCCTGAATTAAAGTCCAGATCTCTATCTATAATATCGTTGAACATAAATGCAGATATGAAGATAAACCCCATACTGAGCGCGGATAATATTATCTCCGGAGAGGATAACGTGCTTAATGTTATACCAGATAGTAGAGTTATAACAAATCCTGTCATGAAAGATTCATAATAATACATCCAAAGAGCAAATGGTCTTGCCGACAAAGGGATCGATGTCATAGTAGTTTAAGTATTGATTAACGTTACCGATCAATCAATGATGCGAGCATCTGTAATAAACGAGATGTTTGATCTATTGGAAAAGCCAACTCATTGATTACTCCTTCTATTATGCCTATCAATCCATAAAATAGACGATCAATAGGATTGTAGATATCTGTTTTATCTATGAGGGTACCAGCAACTACCATCATAACACCCGTCAGTCCTTCAACCAACGCTTTTCCAACCATATTGCCAACGTTCGATTCACCACCAAACGTGTCTGGATGATCTATAGCAAATTTTGCACTCCATATAGCATTGTTTAATATTTTTGTCATATATCTCTCTATGTTGGGAGAATTTCTATGGTAGATTCTTGCTTTAGGATTGTAAACAATATTACCACCGGATTTTGCTATCCTATACATCATATCCATATCCTCAAATAATATATATTCAGGATTAAAACCACCGAGATTTTTTATTGTATCTTTTTTGAGCAGGACGTTTCGCGTTTGATGTGCATAATCGATCTTTACTCCGTTAATCTCTACAAATGCCGGATTGTGTTCTTTAATATCGGATAAAACACCGTCACCAAATATTCCTGCAGAACCCCCTACAACATCTATAGTCTTGTCCGACAAGACAGATTTTTCAAGCTCATATAACCATTTATAATCGGTTATACAATCAGAATCGGTCATTGCCACATATTCAAATGACGATCTATTTATAATCTCGTTCCTTCCTACAGCGATATTACCTTCTTTTTGTATGAGGAAGAATGGTATTTCAAAATACTCGTAATAAGCAATCGTCTCTTCTATCGCCTCTTTTGTCCCATCGGTCGAAAAAGCATCTACTATCACTATTTCATCAGGCAATCTTAATTGGTGTAATATACTACCGATTGTATCGACTATACCTTTATCGTTCTTAACAGTGATACCCACAGAGATACCAATACTTGATAGATTTGTTCTTTTCATAATCTTTCCCGGAAATCTTCAAAAAAGGATCGAGTACCACATATATAAATATATATGATTAATATTTGTATTAATATTTATATCTTTTTTACAAAATCCTTTAATACATTCTTGACAAAATCATCATCGATACCGCTCCGTACTATTCTTTTATCAACCAGATCAACGATGGTGGAAGGAATACCGGATACAGTGCCTCCATCTATATATGGGATATCGAGCATAATTTGATCTATACTATTAGGAGGATTTTCACCCGAAATATTTGCGCTTGTAGAAGTAATAGGAGAGCCAAACTTTTTGATAAGATCGTAAGCGATCGGGTGTTGTGGTAATCTGATACCTACCTTATCTGAACCGCCTGTAATATAATCTGGAACGGATTTTTTCTTCTTTAATATGACAGTAACCGGTCTGGATAAAAGAATACGCAGTATATCTCTGTTGGGTATAAAAGCAAAATTCTCTATCGTATCAAAATCCACTACAGCGATAGATAACGGTTTATCAAATGGCCTTTTTTTAATCTCATATATCTTTTTTACAGCATTTTTAGAATAAATATCACATCCCAAACCATAAACAGTCTCAGTAGGATAAACTACAATTTTTTTACGTTTTAACGAATTTATTGCATCTTCAATAGTTACAGAAATCTTCATGCAAATACCTTTTTTAGCTAAAAACGATCATTTTCTTTTTATGTTAACAACATCTCCTAATGTAAGGTCTCTTTTGACATTATCGATCTTATGCGTATGAACATCCTTTATTGGCTCCGTTAATTTTATTTTAAACAATCTCTCAAGCTTTTCTCTGATTTTATCATCTAAACTAATATCCCCTTTTTCTATCTTTTTAATAATACTCTCCTTTTCATTGATCTTTTTAGCTAGATCTTTTTGATCCCAGCATCTTTTTTCTCTCTCTCTTCTTATTATCTCATAATATCCCGAAACGAGCTCTTCTTTTAGATCAATAACATTTTTTGTCGTTTTTTGAACTAAAGGTCTCCTATTTTCTCTATCTTTTTTAATAAACACTTTTTTACCAAATTTAGAACATTTTGGACAGACATTCATGATCGTGCCATTTATCTCGATGGTTGTTGCCTCCCCTTTTATATTCTCTCCACAAATTTCACATTCCATAATCTATACTCCAAAAAGAATATATACGATAATCACTAAAATAGTTTATGGGTATGATAAAAGATGGAATACAATACTGATGATGAATTCAAAAAATACTTGATGGATCGTATAAATCAACTGGAAGATAAAAATTTAAAATTAAAGAGGCTGTGTGAGAAGTTAGAAGAAGAAAAGAGATCTTTTGAAAATTATAGATTACAATATGAGAGAGAGAATAGAAGATTGAGAAATGAACTTGAAAGGATGCATATGCCTCCTTTACTTTTAGGAACGGTATTGGACATATTGGATGATGATAGGGTCATAATAAAGAGTAGTGCAGGTCCTCGGTTCATGGTAAACGCACCAAAATCTTTTGATAAGAATTTAACGGCAGGAGATAATGTAGTATTAAATCAACAAACTTCTGCAATTGTAGATATTATTCCAATGCCTAAAGATCCATCTGTTTGTGGTATGGAGGTGATTAATGCTCCTGATGTAAGTTTTAATGATATAGGCGGATTAAAAGATCAGATAAAGGCTATAAAAGAGACCGTAGAATTACCGTTAAAACGGCCTGATCTATTCAATAGTATTGGTATAAATCCGCCTAGTGGTGTTTTGTTATATGGACCACCTGGAACAGGCAAAACAATGCTTGCCAAGTCGGTAGCTAACTCAACAGATGCTGTTTTTATACGAGTAATTGGATCTGAGTTGGTCCAAAAATACATTGGAGAAGGTGCCAGGATGGTTAGAGAACTCTTCCAGTTAGCTCGAGAAAAAGCTCCAACGATTCTCTTTATAGATGAGATCGATGCTATAGCGTCTAAACGGTATGATACCACGTCTGGAGATAGAGAAGTACAGAGGACATTGATGCAGCTTCTCGCAGAGATAGATGGCTTCGATGCAAGGGGAAACGTGAAGATATTAGCAGCAACCAACCGGATAGATATGCTGGATGATGCGTTGCTCAGACCAGGTAGATTTGATAGGCTGATAGAGGTGCCTTTACCAACTTTGGAAGGTAGGATCGATATATTAAAGATCCATACAAAGAATATGCCTATTGCGAAAGATGTAGATTTAAGAGAGATCGCTCGGCTCTCTGAAGGATCGACAGGTGCGGATATTAAGGCGATAACCACTGAAGCAGGAATGAACGCTATAAGAAACGAGAAAAAGATTGTATCAATGACCGACTTTTTAATAGCGGTTGAAACTGTCTTACGTGGGGGATCGCATTACTCGTACAAGAAGTCGCAATTTGGAAGTATATATGTATGATATCAAACATAAGTAAATCTTAAAATGGTTTTTACTATTGATATATTAGCCTCCGAAAGTATGGGGGCACGATCTATGTCTACTTTTTTAAAATCAACCAATTTATCGATGATTATAGATCCTGGGGTAGAATTAGCTCCTAAAAGATTTAATCTTCCTCCACACCAGATTGAAATAAATAAGAAAGAAGAATTATGGCTTAAAATAGAGAAATATCTTAAAAAAAGTGATCTTGTAGCCATAACACATTACCATTATGATCATTACAACCCTTTAGCAACCGATCTTTTAAAAGAAAAAACCCTCTTTATGAAAGATTACAATATATACATCAACAAAAACCAGAAAAATAGGGCAGATATATTATTAAAAAACATTTCAAGAATAAATAAAAGTGAAAAACCGTCTATTATCATAGCGGATGGAAAAGAGTTAGATCTTGAAGATATACACATCTGTTTTTCGAGTCCTGTCTTTCACGGAGTTAATGCACGGCTTGGGTATGTAATTCAAGTCTTTGTCTCTGATGGAGAGAAAGGTTTTTTATTTACAAGCGATGTTGAAGGTCCATCGACAGACGAACAGGTGAAATTCGTAATTGAAAAATCTCCAGATATTCTCTTTGTAGATGGTCCTATGACTTATCTTTTGGGTAGATCCTACTCGTATCTCGCATTGGAAAGGTCTATTGAAAATTTAGAAAATATAATGAGCGATACAAACGTCAAAGAGATAATTATAGATCACCATTTTATGAGAGATTTAAAGTATAGAGATAAGATAGAGAGATTATACGATTATTCGGAAGATCTGGGAGTTAAGATATTATCCGCTGCTGAGTTTATGAGAGAAGAGAATAATCTGCTCGAGGCGAGAAGAAAGGAATTATATGCAAGAGACAGATATGCATAGTAAGGATAGCAGAATAAATAAAAATGGTAAAAAACCTGAACCAATCCGATATTATTAAAATTACTGAATTTTAAATCGCATTTTTTTCTAAAAGATCAAGCTCGTAGTTTATAATAACTATACATTGATCCGCCTGCAATGATAAAGTTGGTATCGCTACAATATTTTCCGTGTTATTTAATACAATTTTCTCGTTATCATCATTTAATCCTAAATGGTCTCCTGTGATAAAAAGAATATCATTTTTCTCCTTTTTGATGAAATCTCTTATATCTTTCCCGTCTTCCCGTAGATAAGCTATAGTATTATATTTTTTCTCTTTACAGATATCTTTTAGCAAATCGGATAGATCTTTTCTCGATACGAATATACCAGGGGTACTCATGACCCACCCGTCAGTATATCGAATGCGTAATGCTTTGTTGATTAAGCCACCAATGCTTCTTTCATCAGGTCTCATCCCTCGAACGTATCTTCCTGATATTTTTATAGTTTTAGGATCGTTAGGATTGCCTAATAGCAGTAAATAAACCTCGACATCTCTTCTTATACCATGAGAGATAAATAGCGATTGGGCAACAAACCTGCATAATATATCCATTCGTCCGTTGCCAGGAAGATCGTTAAGATTGAACGGCTTGCCTACTGCGTTGTTACCAATAATCAAGAACCCTCTCATTATTCACCTTTTATGAATCATTGAAAAAGGTTATTTTATAAAATATCGTATCAGATTCTTATATAAATTTTATTAATTGTTATCATGATTTAATAAGAATAAGTTTGATATATTAAAAAGTTTTATATACTATGTTGTTAACGTTAATTTTATTATGGATTTCGAATTTGATGAAGACCAAAAATTGTTTAGAGATAGCCTGAGAGAATTTTTGCAGAAAGAGATTGCACCAATAGCAGATGACATGGATAAAAAAGGGGCTTTGACAAGAGAAGAGGCGCTGGGTATCATGAGAAAATTAAGACAAGTAGGTATCGGTTATGATATGGAATGTATAACCGAGCTTTTCGGTGATATGATAATGTATGGAATTGTAGCTGAAGAAGTATCGAGAGTATGGGCGTCTCTTCTTCCACTATTTGGAATGACTGCATTACCTGGGATATTGGTTAATTTTGCTACAGATGACGTCAAAGATAAATGGATACCAAGGATGGAGAGAGGCGAGTTTATAGGATGTTTTGGTGAGTCTGAGCCTGCTCATGGCTGCGATACGTCTGGAATAGAGACAACTGCTGTGCAGAAAGGGGATAAATATGTTATAAATGGGAACAAGACATGGATAAGTAACGCCACTATAGAAGATATGACCCTCGTAGGAGCAAAAGTTGATGGAGAGGCGACATTTATACTAGTAGACAAAGAAGAGTCACCATACGGATCAAGTTTGTTACATAAGATCGGATGGAACGCAGATCCAACAGGAGAACTATTCTTTGAAGATTGTGAGACTCCTGTTGATAATGAGATGAACAACCTGTTCGGCAATGCTATGAGTAGCGGAGTACTTGCAGAATTTGGTGAAAAGATGGAAGGATTCGTTAACATGTTTACCAAAATGGCTCCTGCAACGGCTCTTTTAACCCCAGCAAGAGCTGGTATGGCTTTAGGTGCTGTTGGAATTGCAGAGGCGGCATTGGAAGCAGCTAAGAAATACGCTAAAGAGAGGATACAATTTGGCAAGCAAATAGGTAGGTTCCAGCTAATACAGGAGATGCTTTACGAGATACAAGTTTTTGTCGATACGGCAAGGTTGCTCGGTTATAATGCGATATATGCTATTCAGAGAGGGCTTCCTGAAGCCAGACGTCTTTCTGCCGAGGCAAAAGTCTATGCATGTCATGGATCCGTAAAAGCCACGTATCTAGCATCGCAGATTCATGGTGGGATGGGTTTATCTACAGAGATGCCTTTAGAGAGATACTTTAGAGATGCAAGAATGATGACCGTTCCAGACGGGACTAACGAGATAATGAAATTAATAACAGGTTACGAGATGTTAGGAAAAGGATTCTCAGCGTACGTTTAAATATTTTATCCATACTCTAATCCCATTTTTATTTTTTTAATCATCTTTTATCCTATCTTTTTATTATAAAATCATAAGTCAAGATCGTTTACGAGAATTTAAATCTAGAAAAACATCTTCGAATCCGAGAGATTTAAATTTTTTTAATATAACCTCTTTATATCGAATAATACCACTAAAATACTCATTACGTGCCTCAATCCGTGCTGTTTTTCCTGGATTTCGTACTCTAACATCTTCAAACCCCAACATCTTCAAGAAACCTTCTGCTTCTTCTATCATAGAGATTCTCTCTTTATAAATCTCCTCGCCAAAAGGTATCCTTGATGCCAGACAGGCAGAAGATGGTTTATCCCATAAAGGCAGCCCGATCATTCTTGAGATTTCTCTTATATCTTCTTTGTTTATACCGACATCGAGATACGGGTGCCAAATTCCTTCTTCGTTAGAAGCTATCACTCCTGGCCGATAATCATTTAAATCGGATAGATTAACACCATCTGCTATATGTCTTATCCCCTTTTCGATCGCTATCTTTTTCAAGAGTCGGGATGATACTTTTTTACAGATATAACACCGTTTTATCGTATTTTTAATGAAATTTTCATCGTTTAGAATCGGGAGTTCTTCTACTCTGTAATCGATAAGATTTTTTTTTAAAAATGCTCTTGCCATCTCTCGTTCGGATCTTGATATTAAATCCGAATCAAAAAAGACGCATATGACATTACTATAACCTAAAACATCTTTTGCAACCTTAGCCAATAAACTACTATCAACCCCACCAGAGAAAGATATTAGAAGTTTTTTTCTATATCTAATCTCCTCTTCAAGTCTATCAAGTTTATTTTTGATGATATCGGCCCTTATAATCATATTTACACGACATCTTATTATCCATATCTGTACTATTCAGGTAGCATACAGATTGGTTTTCGCTAATTTAGCATATATATACATTATTTATAGATTCGTTGATTAAAAATTTTATATCTATCTTACTCTCTTCGTACATTACATCATCCAGTCTTGCCGAAGTAGCAGGACTTTTAGGAACGATCTTGCATTCTAAACTGGGTGATATAGAGATATCGTAAGTACCTATCTTTTTGGCGATCTCTATAATTTCTATCTTATTCATTCCTATCAAAGGACGTATTATCTGTTTTTCAACCGTCTGGTTTAAGATACAAAGGTTATGTAACGTTTGAGATGCCACCTGCCCGATAGATTCCCCTGTAACTATACCGTTAGCCTTCTCTCTATCTGCGATATCTTCCGCAATTCTCAACATCATTCTCTTGCATAAGATGCAACGAAGACTCTCTTTACAATTTTTTGCCAAAAATTTTAAATTTTTACCATTTGGAATTATGTATGCTTTGATATTTCTTTTAAAAGATTTATTGAGATGGTTTATTATTTTTTTATATTTTTGTAAGCTCTCTTGATCGATAAAAGGAGAATTATCAAAATGGATTGTAATGACATCTACATATTTATCTAATAAGAGATAGGTAGCCACAGGAGAATCGATTCCATCCGACATCAAAGAGACAACTCGTGAAAACGGTTTTTCATCCAATAAATCATATCTTTTATCCATAGGGTTGATATTAAAGAATTTTTTAAATCTATCTAGATAATCCTTTTTTAACCCAATTAGTGGTTGATATATCGGGATTTTATATCTTTTCTCATTTTTCTGCGATGGTATTTTAATATCACCTGTCACAATACCCAGAATTTTTTTAGTTTTTAAATCCTCGATGGTACTTGATTTAATATCTGGTTTAAATTCTCTTAAAACCTTTAATAGATCATCCGATTTGTTGAAATCTTTATCGATTATCGCCCAGATATTACAACCTCTCTTGATCATCATCCAACAGGCTAGTAAATCCAACTCTGAAGATAAACAACCCAATACAGAGCCCTCGACTCCTTCTGGTAATCCACCGACTCCTTTAATTATGTCATCAAAAAGATAACAATCTCTATCTCTGATCTCTATGAATATCTCTTTTTCAGGATTTTCTAAATCAACAGATAAAAAAGGATAGTTTTCTTGAATTATAGCACCCATTTGTCGGGCTACATCCTGTGAAGTAAAATTGTGATCTCCTATTCTTTTAACCCTTAAAGCAAATGTCTTTTCATCTTTCAACGATCTCTCGACAAATTCTAAGAGGTTATCTTTAAGATCGTCCAAGGTGCATGGATAACATAAAGAGAAAGAATGTATGCCTGGTATCTTTCCTAACTTGGATGATATATCCTCTCCAGAATATACCCAAATTCTACCTCTTTCGCGGCGAATATTACAAGATTTAATACGGCTCTTTATGCTCTTTACCAGCTGATCTTCCCACTTTTTCCTAACATAGTCAGATTTTAATGCCAACTCATCATATCTGATTAGATAAAGAGTCGGTTTACCCATTTTTACTCATCATCTTTTTGTAGCTCTCTTCTCATTCTTTGAGACTATTTAAAAATTCGCTAATTCGATCCGCCGCATCTATTAAATTTTTTCTAGACGTTGCATAAGATATCCTAATAAAACCTTCTCCACAATCTCCAAAAGCATTCCCTGGAACAACAGCAACTTTTTTCTCTTTTAATAAACGCTCAGAAAACTCTTCTGATCCAAGATAACCGTTTAACGATGGGAAAACGTAAAAAGCTCCTTTAGTTTCTGATAGATTTAATCCCATCTCTTTAAGCCTGCCTACAATAATTCGTCTTCTTCGATTATATTCATCAATCATCTCTTGTTTTGTATTATTTCCATTGGTTATTGCCTCTATAGCCGCCATTTGAGACATTATTGGTGCACAAATAGATGTGTATTGATGGATCTTAACTGCACCCTCTATAATCTCTTTATTAGATGCGATATACCCTACTCTCCACCCTGTCATGGCATAAGCCTTTGAAAAACCATTTAAAAGGATTGTTCTATCCTTCATCCCGTTCAAAGACGAGAAAGATATATGTTTGCCGTTGTAGGTCAAATCTTCGTATATTTCATCACTTATGAGTATTAAATCGTGATTAACAACCACATCTGCGATCTCTTCCATCTGTTTCTTATTAAGTATAGCTCCAGTAGGATTATTAGGATAATTCAATACGATAGCCTTCGTTTTATCGGTAATCTTTTTTTCTATCTCTTCATACGTTGGAACAAAATTATTCTCGATTGATGTTGGTAAAGAGACTGCTACTCCATCAACAAGAATAATACATGGCTTATAAGCGACATAAGATGGTTCTACAACTATGATTTCGTCTCCCGGATCTGTAATAGTCCTTATTGCAAGATCGTATGCCTCGCTTACCCCAGAAGTTATCAGGATTTCATCCTCATAATTATATGAAACCCCGTGTTTGTCGTAGATATACTTAGAAATGGCTTTTCTTAATTCTAACAAACCATAATTAGACGTATAAGAAGTATATCCTTTTTCTATAGCGTATATTGCCGATTCTCTTATCTCCCATGGTGTGATAAAATCGGGTTCACCCACACCTAAAGAGATAACATCTTCTGCTCCAAGTACAAGATCAAAAAATTTTCTTATGCCCGATGACGATATCTTACTAACTCTTTTAGAGATCATAATGATATAGCCAACCTATGATTTTTTTCAGTCTCGAACAATGTCTCTCCATATTCTTTGTACTTTTTCAGAATAAAATGAGTCGTGGTATGATATACCCTATCCAAAGTAGCCAATTTATCAGATACGAAGAAGGCGACATCTTTAATATTATCTCCCTCTACTAAAACAGAGAGATCATATGCACCAGAGACCAGATAAACCTCTTTAACCTGAGGAAAATTGGATATTCTCTTGGCAGTGAGATCATAGCCCTCTCCTCTTACAGGATTCAACTTTAAATCCACTATTGCATAAACTTTCTCCTCTCCAACTTTTTCTAAATCGATAACCGCCTTGAATCGCTTGATTATACCTTTATCCACATACTCTTTGACTTTTTTTTCTATCTCTTCCTCACTTAAACCGGTTATCTCAGTCAATTCCTTATATGAGATTCTTGCATCATCTTCCAAAATTTTAAGTATCTCATCCATTATTAATAACACCTTTTTATGCGTCTGTTTATATTTAAAATTTCCTTCCTTTAACCCTGTTTATATCAAATTTTGCACTATCTGCTATATGCATAACAGCAAAGGTTCCTGCCTGTATAGGATCTGTAACGACCAAATCACAAACCTTTGGAACACTACCTGCCATATTTAAAGAGATGACAGGTATCTCTTCCTCCTTAAGATGTTCCACTTCTTTTGTGATCCTTCCTCCCATTAAACTACCTGCAAGAACTAAAATAGACGAACGATGTGTTCTAGATACTGCATTTACAGCATCTGCTATCGTATCCTCTCCAACTAATGGGATTGTATCGATGCTTATCCTATCTCCACGAATGTTGTGTCTATCTGCCTCGTTTATGGCACCTATTGCTACCTGAGCAACTTGAGCACCACCTCCAATTATTATCACTCTCTTTCCCCATATCTCTTTAAACGTATGGTAAAGACCGACGTAATCTACATTCTTGATCTTCTTTAAAGAAGATACAAGAGCGTCCTTCTCTTCAAACTCTCCTTCTATTTCAAAATGTATCGATGCTTTACCTTTGTTTGGACCTTTATCAATGATGTATTGCTGAGTATACATAATATTCAATCCAAAATCTGCTATCAAAGAAGAAACATCCCTGAGAACACCCGGAACATTGTTACATATCAAAACAATAGCAAATTTATCCATAACAAGATCTCTATCCTTTTTAATACTGCAATATTAAGCCATATTAAATCTTGTTTGCTATAATCCTATATATAAAATTACCTTTAATCAAAAAGATTTTCATCGCTCCCGTATTTATTTATCAACATCCTTTTTAAAACTGCTGATTATATCCTCAATCAGTGTTAAAAACTCTGGAAATATTTTGAAAGTTAGATAAGCCAATATTACTACAACTAGGAACGAATAGATCTTTGCTATCACGTTATGTGCCCAAAAAAAGCTCTCGTGTGCTGTACCTATTATTCCAAATTGAAACAATTGATTACCATATGCGTAAATCGCAAAAGCATTTCTAAAGAGATTTGCTATGTATATTACAGGAATAAATACAAGTGCTATAATTTTTCTTTTCAAAGGAGCGTTTAGACATAAGATAAGACCAGCAAAAAATGCCATACTTTCTATTGCCGTACAGCCTATAACTATAGAGACAGGGAAGCCATTCAAGATAATAGTTGCATCTGTGATGATCTCTCCTGACGCATTAAAAACGGATGATAGTATAAAGAGAGTATGATTGGCAACCATATCTATTAAAAAATCTCTTAGTATCGGGATCTTATAAAAAGGGAATATGATCAGAATGCTTATTGTTACCCATAATGTTATATTCTTCCATGGATATTTTCTATTATCTATAATTATTTTAAAAGCAATAATAAAACTGAAAATCGCTGCTAGTAAAGTTAATAACATATTTACAAAATCGTCTGTATCCAAATAAGCTATAAAAGAAGATAACCAATATATTGAGAGAAAAATCCAGCCAATCGAGGATAGTTTATACCATCTATCAATACCGAGCCTTTCAGCAACCCGTTCGAATATAAGAATTATTAAAAAAATTGCTAGAACGATCCACATAACATTCATTAATAACCTAATAGTTAGATAAATATAGATTTGATAAAGTTTTTGAATATTAAGTTTTTGATATTTATGCATGTCATCATTAAAATTGGCTGTCGATGGAATAGTTCTATATAAAAAAGGTATAGTCTTGATAAAGAGAAAAAACCCACCATTCAAAGGACAATACGCTCTTCCTGGCGGGTTTGTCGAATATGGAGAGACGACAGAATCAGCATTAAAACGAGAGGTAAAAGAAGAGACTGGGCTGGATGCTGATATAATTAAGATTGTTGGGGTATATTCGGATCCTAATAGAGATCCTCGTGGACATATAATCTCTATTTGTTATTTAGCATTTGGTAACGGAGATTTGAAGGCTGATACGGATGCTGAATCGGTCGAATTGTTTCCTATTAAAAATATCCCAAAACTAGCATTCGATCATAATCAGATGATAAATGATGCAATGGAGGATATAAATGAAGTTTTGTCCCAAATGTAAGAGTATTATGCTACCTGTTGATAACAATAAGATGGTATGCAGAAACTGTGGATACGAGATAGATTCGGATAGAGCAGAAACTACGGATAACATGATTATAAAGGAGAAGAAAAAGGATGATAATATCACAATATTAGAAGAGCAGAGTGAAGGAATCCTTCCTGTGATCGAGGTTAAATGTCCAGAGTGTGGTAATAATAAAGCATATTGGTGGCTTAGACAATTAAGAAGCGCCGATGAAAGTGAGGTAAGATTCTTTAGATGTACAAAATGTGGGAAGACATGGAGAGAATATAATTAAAGAACTAAAGATTTAAGATGTGAGATAAAAATGTTACAAATCAAAAAATTTGTAGCTCACAAAATAGGAGGTATTTTGTGATGTTTAAGGCATTAATAAATGGTGATGTAATAAAGAACGCACTTATGGGTGTATCAATACTATCTAACGATGTTAAGATGAATTTCAATGATGAGGGGATATATATCAAAGCCGTAGATGATGCAAACGTATGTATGGTATCTTTAAATTTAAAAAAGGATGATTTTGACTATTTTGATGCATCATCTTCATCAATCGGTCTAAACATTAAAACTGCGTATGATTTACTGAAAGATGCAAAAAAGGGTGAACCAATAGAGATAGAACTTTTAGAAAAAGATAGCAAGATAAAATTTTCTATGGGCAATCTGAGTTATTCCCTCGTGCTTTTGAATATAGATGCTATAAAAAAAGAGCCTAAGACTCCTAAGATAGATCTTCCTGTTGAAGCAGTTATCAATGGAGAAGATTTTAAAAAAGCAGTAAAAGCAGCAGAGAAGATCAGTGATTACATAATCTTCAATGCAGATAACGAAGGATTAAAGATTAGTAGTAAAGGAAATATGCGTGATATGTTTTTATCCATTCCGAAGGAAGAGTTGATGAAGTATTCTATAAAAGAGGGTAATAGTGTTAGATCGATGTTTTCTCTAGAATATGTATCAGAAATCGCTAAAGTATTTACAAATCAAGAAGACGTGGAATTACATATCGGTAACGATTTCCCTATACTGATGAAATCTAATATTGCCAAACATGAAGGATTCATAGAGTATCTATTAGCACCAAGAGTAGAAGAAGGCTATTGAAGGATCTGTGGGTTTTCGAGCAGAACCACGTTCCTGCATCACAAATCGAAGATTCGAAAAGAACCGAAGGTTTTCAAAGTAGCCAGAAGTATGATTTTTTGATATATAAGAAATTCTTCTTGACATTATCGCTACCTTGAATAATAGAATCATGTCCTGGTAAAAGATATTCGATATCCAAATTAGAGACGCTATTTATAGACTCTTTCAATTTTTCGGCATTACCTCCGATTAGATCTACTCTACCAACACCCTGTTTGAATACCAAATCTCCGCAAAGTAATACCTTCTTTTTTGGTATATACAAGGATATACTCTCGGGAGAGTGTCCGGGTGTATGCAATACATCAATCTCTATATCGTTTAATTTTATATTTTTTTCAAATAACTGATCATAATAACTATAATACTGCTTTACCTCCTCATAAACCGCAATTTTCGCCTTAAATTCTTTTGCAAAATCCTCGTTTCCTCCGCTATGATCCGGATGTAGATGCGTATTTATTATATATCTTATGTCATCGATATCTATTTTATCCTGATCCATTTCTTTTATTTTATTTTTCAGGTATGCAGGTGATCCTGGATCGATAATTGCATCTCCTACTACGTAAGTATTACAATCTAAGAACCCTCTTTCGGGATAAATATAAACCTCATCGATCAATCTCATTTTTTCACCTCATAAGAATACTTCTCAAAATATATTAAAAATCCAACATCCTTTATATAAATTTGGTATCTATATAAAACTAACAAATTTCCTAATTTTCAACATATCCAAAGGCAAAGTTTTATGGATAAAATAACGATTAAATGATGATAGAATAGATATGAAACTCTTATTCGAATTATCCGGAGAAGATGAAATACTTTCTAAAGCCGAAGTTTTCTCATCATTTGATGAATATAAGGTTATTTTAGATTTTAAAACTGCCTTAGTTTTAGATTTAAAGCAAGATGAGTATACTACGAAGTATAAAAGAAAGTTTCAGTATCTAGGCTTGACAAAATACGTATCAGAAGTGCTTGCCATAACAGAATTGGACAAAGATGATATAATTAAACAGGCGATAAAGATCAAACTGGACGATGAAGATAAAAACAAAAATCTTTCTTTACGTGTAAGATGCAAAAAAGTGGAAAAATCTGATAAAATCTGTTTAGAGTTAGAGAGAAGAGTTGGAAGGATATTCAAAAATAAGGGGTTTAAAATAAATTTAACAAATCCTGATATTGAGATAAGGATTATACTTTGCAAAAATAAGGCTATAATCGGTAGAAAGATTACTTCGTATGAAGATCTTGAGAAAATATCATACAAAGATTTACCATTTTTTTATCCTGGCATCATCAAACCTAAATATTCCAGAGTCTTTGTAAATCTATGTGCATTAAAAGAGGGGGAGATACTTCTCGATCCAATGTGCGGCACCGGTTCTATGCTTATAGAAGGAATTTTAATGAATTTAAAAGCAATAGGATCTGATATACGGAAAAAGGTAGTAAAAGGTGCCATACAAAATCTTAATTTTGTATCAAATATCGGACGAGTTCTCCAACCAAAATATCATTTTATAGTGGCTGACTCAAGATACTTACCATTTAAAGATAAAACGATAGATGGAGTAGTTGTAGATATGCCTTACGGGCGATCTTCCCCTATCTTCGGAAAGAGTATGAAAGAACTCTATCAGAAATCTTTAGAGGAATTATATAGAGTATCGAGAGGACGGTGTGTCATCGTATCGAGAGACAACATCTCGGATTTAGCAGAGAGTATCGGATTCAAAAGAGTAGGATATTACGAGCAACGGGTACACGGAAGTCTGGTAAGAAAAATTTTGGTCGTCAGTCCCTCTCTATGATCATAGCTATACCCATCCCACCGCCAATACACATGGTAGCCAAGCCTCTTTTAAGGTTTCTCCGTTTCATTTCATGTATTAATGTAACGATGAGCCTCGTTCCTGTACAGCCGATAGGATGGCCTAAAGCTATACCACCGCCGTTTACGTTGGTTTTATCCAGATCTATGCCAAGCTCTTTAATGCATGCTATCGTCTGAGAAGCAAACGCCTCGTTAAGCTCTATCAGATCTATATCGTCGATGGTAAGATTCGCCTTTTCGAGAGCTTTTCTTGTTGCAGGAATCGGCCCAAGACCCATATAGGCAGGATCAACTGCACCGGATGCGTAAGATACTATTCTTGCCATAGGATTAAGGTTTAACTCTTCAGCCTTCTCTTTCAGCATTAAAAGGACGGATGCAGCCGCATCGTTTATCCCTGATGCATTTCCAGCAGTTACTTTTCCATCTTTCTTGAATGCAGGAGGCAATTTTGCCATTAAATCCATACTTGTCTCTCTCGGATGCTCGTCGGTATCGAACAACACAGTCTCTTTTTTCTTTTTTACAGGAACAGGCACTATTTCATCCTTAAATTTACCCTCTTTTGTAGCCTTTAATGCTAATTGGTTACTTCTTAACCCTATCTCGTCTTGTTCCTCCCTTGATATCGAGTACTTTTCGGCTATGTTCTCTGCAGTAACTCCCATATGATAGCCATAGAAGATCTCCCATAAACCGTCATAAACCATAATATCCATTATCTCCCCAAAAGCATTAATATTCATCCTATAACCCCATCTTGCAGATGGTAGAGCATAAGGTGCATAACTCATATTCTCCATTCCTCCTGCAATTATAATCTCTGCATCTCCTGATTTGATTGCCTGGGCTCCGAGAATTATAGATTTTAATCCTGAACCGCATACTTTATTTACTGTATATGTAGGTGTCTCCTTTGGGATACCAGCATAGATCGATGCTTGTCTTGCCGGGTTCTGTCCTTGTCCTGCCTGAAGAACGTTTCCCATTATTACCTCATCGATCGAGATCTCTTTTAATCCTTCATCCCAATCGTAATATTTCTTTTCAACGTCACATAAACCTTTATCAATAGCATTAGGAGCAAAATATGGATTTTTTTCTCCAAATTTTGGTTTGAGACCGGATTTTTTAAGTATTTCTTTTATAACGATAGCACCGAGATTTTTTGCAGGTATATCTTTTAATGATCCGCCAAAATTACCGATAGCCGTCCTAATCCCATCTATTATAACTACTTCATTCGATTTCATTCTTATCATCGAGTGTTATAACATATAATCTGTATATAGTACTTATGTTATCGATTATCATATTTATATTTATTATTTATAGAAAACCTCAGAAGATCCATATATACGATATAAAAAATAGCAGAAAAGGATGAAAATTTCACAAAAGTATTAATAGAATATTCTAATGAGGATATAGAAAGGTTTAAAATAGATGGTGTGATTTAAAAATCTAACGTGAAACGCCGAAGTAAAATTTTTTTGATATCATCTGTAGGGATTAGTATTTTAACAACACTGCTTTTATTATTTTTAACTATTAATGAAGAAACGATACTATCTTTAAAACAGATAAGGTTGGAATACTTATTTTTAACGCTGATAATCCAAATTTTTAATTGGTTCTTATGGGGGTTGCGTATAAAGTTTTTATGTAAATCGGTAGATAAAGAGACAGATCTATCGATTACAGATAGTTTTACTACCGTTCTATCCAGCTTATTTTTTGCAACGATCACCCCTTCAAGTATGGGAGGGGAACCTATCAGAATTTACATGCTAAACAAAAAGGGTTTCTCTATAGGAGACTCTACTGCTGTTATTATAGGAGAACGTATCCTTGATATGATCTTCTTTATATCTGCATTCTTAATTGCTATTTTTTTATTAAAAAATGTAGTTAACCGGGATGTATTGATTGCCGCATTTATCTTCATAGGTTTCATCATTGTTTTAGCATTAATAGCAATTGTCTATGGAATGATCAAACCAAATAGCATTAAAAGATTGATTAATAGGTTTGTAAAATCTGAAAAAATTTTAAATAAAGTAGATAGTGAAGTAACTAATTTTCACGAGGCGTTATGGAAGTTTACTAAAAACGATAGGATAAATATTATTTATGCAGCCCTCCTTACATTTCTTATCAAGATGATCGATTATTTTTTACCTGTGATAATACTTCTCGGTTTGGGTATTGATGTTAAGGATATATTGCTTTTATGTTTTGCAGCACAGGCAATAGTCTATGTAATAACCGCCATACCTATAACGCCAGGCAGCAGTGGAATAACAGAGATCAGTATGGCCTACTTGTATAACATATTCTTAAATTCACCCATCATAGGAGTTTTCGTTCTGATATTCCGCTCACTGACCTATTATTTTACCATGATTATCGGAGCACTAATCAATTTTAAAAATATACATGATTATATAATAAAGGATATTTTATAGTGCTATAGTGATATATCCAGACCGAACTCTTCAGATAACTCTTTATACCTATTTCGTATCGTTACCTCGGTCACGCCAACAACTTCTGAAACTTCTCGCTGTGTCCTTTTATCACCGCAAAGTATCGCAGCTATATAAATAGCGGCAGCCGCAACACCAGTAGGACCTTTCCCACTTGTCAGTTCTTTTTCTTTGGCTTTTTCTAAAATTTCTAATGATTTGGTCTTAACATCCTCAGATAGATTAAGTTCTGAACAAAATCTAAATATATAAGATGCTGGCGAAACCGGCGGCAACTGCAAAGACAACTCTCGTACTAAGAATCTGTATGTTCTGCCAATCTCTTTTTTAGATACTCTTGATACGGATGTTATCTCATTTAATGTTCTAGGCACACCACACTGTCTACATGCTGCATACAAGGCTGCAGATGTAACTCCTTCAATACTCCTTCCTCTTATCAAGTTTTTATCCACAGCTTGTCTATAGATCAACGCTGATGTCTCTCTTATATTCCTTGACAAGTTTAATACAGATGCCATTCTATCAAGCTCTGATAATGCAAAAGCAAGGTTTCTTTCGGTTGCATCATTAACTCTAATCCTTCTTTGCCATTTTCGTAACCTATATAACTGTGTTTTGTTTTTCGACGAGATCCTTTTACCATAAGAATCCTTGTCCACCCAATCGATTATTGTACTCAGACCTTTATCATGAATTGTGTAAGTTGCTGGAGGACCCGCACGGCTTTTCTCCATTCTTTGATCGTTATCGAATGCTCTCCATTCGGGACCTTGATCAATTATATAATCTTCTATTACAAAACCACACTTTTCACAGAACAATTCGGCACGTTTATAGTCTTGAATAAGCCTTTTATTTCCACATTTAGGACATTCTGCAATTATCTCTTCAAATTTTTCTTTTACTTCATTCTCTTTTACTAAGTAATCATTTTTTTCTATATCCAACTCATCTATCCTCTCTTTTTCTCTCAATTTTTCCTCCTTTATCAAACCATATTTGATAAAATATTTACCCTACCCTGATTATAACTTATTAAGAAAAACAAAAATTTTAATTACAGTAAGTGTGTTTTCGCTAACTTTATATAAGTGATATTTTTACTATATAAAACTTTTGATTTCTGAAATAGAAACTGCCAAATTAAACCTTTTGCACAATTAACCTTTTAAGATCATGACGAATGATCTACGATAGATAAAAAAGTTTAATATTTGGCTATAACAATAGCGGATAGATACGGGGATTCTGATGGTATCTTCTGGATAAAGATTTGGTATCTGGCTTATATTGTCATATATAATTCATAAAAGTCTTTATCTCTACAGTATTTATAAGATAATAAAATATCAAAATACGATAAAACAGATATATTAATTGAATTTATAAAAAAAGGGGAGCTCTTAGATGAAAGTTAAAATGAAATTAGAACTAAAGGACGAACCTGGAACATTAATCAAAGCCCTTCTACCGATTAGTAAATATGGTGGAAATATCGTATATGTAGTACATGATAGGGAGAAAAAACTGCCTAATGGAAATATTACAGTTCAGATTAGCATAGAAGCCAATAAAGACCAAGTTAGAGAGATTAAAAATGCTCTTGAAGATGAAGACATTGGTATACTAAGCATAGATGAAGTAAAACTGATAGAAGATCTGGCATTTATCATGATTGGGCATATTGTGGATACTGATATCAAAGATACCATAGATAGGGTTGATAATACCGGATTTGCTGAAGTAATCGATCTCAATCTTAAGATGCCTAACATAAAGAAAGAGAGCTCTGCGAGGATTATTATAAGAGCTACAGGTAAAGAAGAGATGAAAAAATGTGTAGATCTGATTAATAAGATAGCAAATGAGAAAGATTTCGTTTTAATCTATCCTTTGATGCTGGAGACGCAAAATGAAAGAGATTAAGATATCTATAATTGGATTTGGATCGATAGGTAAGGGATTAGTAAGAGAGATCATCGAAAAGAGAGATTTTTTATTACGAAAAGGATATGATTTAAAAGTAGTTGCAATAGCAGATAAAAATAGCTCTGAAATAGATATCAATGGGTTAGATTTAGCAAATGTTTTGAAAAAAGAAGAGTATTCTTATAATAAAACTGCATTAGATATAATCTATGAAGTAAAACAAGATATAATGGTAGAATGCACTCCTTCTAACATAATAGACGGAAATCCTGGATTATCTCATATCTTAGCTGCATTAAATTCTAGAATAAATGTTGTAACATCCAACAAAGGCCCTTTTGTAGTAGCATATGATAAAATAATAGAGAGTGCAGATAAGAACAATGTATCTATTGGATATGAAGCAACCGTTGGTGGTGCTATACCTATTATAAATCTGATTAAATCTAACATACGGGCAGATAAAATACTCTCAATAAAGGGAATATTGAACGGAACTTGTAACTATATATTGACAAGGATGCAGAAAGAGATGCTTGATTACGAAGAGGCATTATTCGAGGCTAAAGAACTAGGTATCGCTGAAACGGATGAAAGTTACGATGTTAAAGGTATAGATACCGCTTCAAAACTGGTTATATTGGCAAACTCTCTGATGAAAATGAATGTAAAATATACTGACGTCAAGGTAGAAGGTATAACAAGGATTACCAGAGAAGCGTTGGAGTTGGCAGAAGAGATCGACTGTACAATCAAATTAATAGGAGAGGTAAATAAAGAAGAGCGATTATTAAGAGTGGCTCCCAGATTGGTACCTTTTAATCATCCTCTCTCGGTAGGAGGTACACTCAATGTGATAATGTTAAATACAGATATAGCAGGAGAGATAACCATTACTGGAAGAGGTGCCGGTCCTAAAGAGACATCGAGTGCTATATTGAGCGATATTATTAATATTGCAGACGAGAGACTCTAAAAAGATTGCAATCTTTTGGTTTTCAAAGAAGGTTTTTACCTGAAAGGGTATTTTTTAATATTATTATCAAATCTTACAAGTGGTTTTGAAAGATGACGCCTGGCTAAAGGAGGTACCTCGTAAAATCCTTCTTCTATACCTCTATCTATTTTTTCTACAACTCGATCTTCTTTATGCGTTTTACATTTTTTGCATTTAAAACCTTGATTCTTTCCTAAAGAATCCATTCTTTTTCCGCAAAAAGGACAGATAGGATTCCTATGTATTGTATTGTTCAATCTTTTTAGATTTATCTTCTCGATATTTAACGTATCATCTTTAAATCCCCCATATATCTCGACTACGTCACCAATTTTAAGTATTCTAATTATCTTTCTGAATTGTTTGGTTGGTTCAAAAGCAGCACATTTTACGCTTTTTTTTCCATCTGTTATCTCAAAAAAGACATGTCCTCCTTTTATATCATAGGGAGCCTCCGATATTATACCATAAACGATATAAGATCCATACTCTTTCAGTTTATTGATGCTCTCTCTATTTAAATGCATATCAGTTCCTTGGTTCGTTATAAAAAGGTTTTTTGATCTTATACGCTCGCTAATGATCAAATCTGATGCTTTAATTATCGCATAAGGATCATCTCCTCGTATACCATATAAGACTGGATCTTTTCCTGCAGGGGAAAAGACTATCTTATTATTGAAACGATCCACGGTATCCCATGTTTTTGGATAAGTAACTTCATCGGCATAAAAGACGGATTGCTTATCTATTCTTCTTTTTTTATCTAAATTCGAACTTAATCGATATGCAATAAGTTCATACGTATGATCCATCTTATCCAAGTTTAAGCTCAATCCTATAGCGGATAATGCTCCTATCAGACCTCTACCGTTTTTATATTCAAAATAATCAAGATTATGCTCTTCAATGATCTTTTTTGCCTCGTCTATCCCTATAATTCTATGCAATGCAGACTTGGAAAAGTCTGTGATATCTTTTATAGCATCTTTTTTAAGATCGTCTATAAATACAATGCCCGGGTTTGTCTTTGGATCAGAAAATATGGCTAATTCTTCGACACACTCTTTCACAACATATTTGATATCTTTTATTATAGATCTTCTATTCTTTCCTTTCTCTTCTAACAAGGATAATCTTAAACATATTGCCCCATTTCCCCTAGTCTTAAAAGGGATATTCGGGTTTAGCCTAATGAGATATGATTTATCGACTATATCACCAAACCCATAATATACAAACCTCTCTTTTAAAATAGGGACAAGATATGTGGTGCACATACCTTTATCAGCAGAGTCTGTATCATCTATTCCTACGAAAAGAATCATTCTTATCAATTTCTTATTTTTTCATAATTCCTTTTATAACAACAATCCGCTCAAAAAATATTCTCTTCTCTCTAACAATCTCTGTATAAAATCCTTTAGATTTTGCAAAATCCATTATATCCTCAATCCCAGTCAACGAAGAGATAACGATTAAAAATCTTCCTTCATTGGATAAATACTTATCAATACTGTCTAAAAACTCTTTTATGATCTCTTGTCCTGTAGGTCCCCCAATCAATGCCAGATTAAACCATTTATCTTCTTCATTATACGCATCATCAGGTAGATACGGAGGATTAAACAAGACTAAATCGAATTTACCTCTTATTCCATCGAATAAATAGGTTCTAATTACGTTTATTTCTTTTTTCTTAGCAACCCTAGTTGCAAACGGGTTAATATCGGTAGCAACTAAGCATTTTGCTTTTTTCAATAATGCTTCTGCTATTACACCACATCCGGTACCGATCTCTAATACTATATCCGTCTTTTTAACCTCATCCAACGCTGCATCTAACAATATAAACGTATCATCGTTAGGTTTGTAGATATAGCCGTCCTCTTCTTTCATATCGTTAGATTATTAATATTAATCTCCATTCCGATTGTTGGATGATCCAGTTGAAAATTCCAGATTACTTCAGGATGGAACTCGCCGAAGACTCCAATTTTTTTGTTTTTGTAGAATATATCGCCTCTTCTACCATTCAAGAATGCAGGATCGTTAGACTCTTTTAGATCTACATCTATACCTATCTCTCTGAATAATGCATCGAGATATGACCGTATCTCGGCAAATTCTGCATTGGAATGCATGGATACGAAAGCCAAATTTTGGAGAGTCTTTTCATCTAAAACTATATCCCCGATCTCGAATATCTTTTGGGGTAATTCTCTGTGTTTATTATATGATAAAAACTCCATCAAGTTGGGAAGAAGAGACCCTCTTAACATAGTATGCTCGGTGCTTATGGGATTCTTCAGCACGATATAACCGGGTATCTCTTCTCGTCTCATTAAAGAGAACTCTTTGTCTCTGTTAGTAAGCGTAAAAGTCATAACTTCAAAAAATCCCAACCCAACCATAACATCGCTTAATTTTCTTGATAAAATCTCTATATCGTCCGATTTGCCTATAGAAAATGTTATTGGAAATTCTGATTTAATATTATCGTATCCGTATCCTATCGCTGCATCTTCTATTACATCCCTACTATGAAGGATATCCGTTCTGTACGGTGGAATTTTAACATGAACCATCTTATCTTTGATTTCTGCATCATACCGCAATCTCTTTAACGATTTTATTATCGTTGATTCTGTAAAATCTACACCAATCAACGAACGAAACTCTTCTATGTTTATATTTATCTCCTTATATGACATATCAGGAGACTTTATATTTTTTCCCTCTCTTTTTATGCATACCGAGTATAAATTACATCCCCTTTCATAAATAGCTGATAATACTATATTCAATGCTTTGAATACTATTGGATCGGTTCCAGTAACATCTATAAACAAATTTTTTGTATCTTCTGATACTCTTGTCAATTCTGCATTTATTATTGGTGGAAAAGATAGTACGTTATCGTTTGAATCCAATATTACAGGATATAAAGAAAAATTTTCAAAAATGCTACCATATTTTATACCTTTAGGATGCCGAGATAAGACCTCTTGCATACTCATCTCCTCGTCAAAATCCAACGGGATAAAACTGAAAGAGGGGGATACTGCCGTATATGTAAATGGCGGGGATACCTTGGACAAGTCATGGAGTCCTATTGCTAATTTCTTTCTATTTCTACCCAACCCTTTATGCAGATGCTCCTGAAGATTCATGATAGATTTTATAGACGATTCGGTAAAAAGAACGTCTTTAACGATGGCAACCGCGATATATGGCCGTATAGGTATCACTTTATCATCTACATTCAGCTCTACATCCGAATCATAGAGTCTATAATACTTTGCTCCCTCTTCGATAGAGAGAAACCCCTTGATAGCTCTTGCAACACCCTCTACAGAGTACAAATCAGGCCTATTTGGAAAAAATTCCACATCAAGCCGGTCTTCTTCTATTCTTTCTATATCTGCTCCTAGAAACGGAATCTTCTCTATGATTAGCTCTCTAGGGACCCCAACTAACCTTTCTAAATCTTCATAAGGTAAAGATACAACAGGCATTCAAAAATCTCCTTTGCAGAAACCTTGGTTTTGCTATACAAATGGGCTTTTTTCTTAACCAATCTATGTCGGATCTATAAAGTTCTCTTATATCGTTCAGGCCAAGCATCAACATTGCAAGCCTGCTAACTCCGATACCCCATGCGAGGACTGGATATTTTATACCGAATGGTTCAGTAACCTCCTGTCTGAAAATTCCAGCACCGCCTATTTCTATCCAGCCTAATCCTTCTACATATATCTCAGGCTCGACCGATGGTTCTGTGTATGGAAAATAACCTGGCCGAAATCGTATCTTCTCGAATCCCAACGCTCTATAAAATTGGTTGAGATAACCTAAAAGGTGCTTGAACGATAGATCTTTATCCATAATCACACCCTCTAACTGCTCAAATTCAGGTAGATGCGTCGGGTCTATACTCTCTCTTCTATATACCCTGCCAATACAAAAAGCTTTTACAGGCGGATCAGGATGGTCTGCAAGATATTTTATCGATAACGACGTAGTATGGGTTCTTAGGACGTTTTTTCGTGCTAACTTCTCATCCCAACTGCCACCCCAACCTTTGATATGCATATCCCTTATTCTATCAACATACTCCTTTGGAAGTTTTGACTCAGAATTTAGATAGAATGTATCTTGCATATCTCTTGCCGGGTGGTCTTGTGGTTGGAACAACGCGTCAAAATTCCAAAAAGATGACTGAATAATCTCTCCTCTTATCTCTACAAACCCCATTTGGAGAGATATCTCCCTTATCTCATCAATTATTCGTTTATACGGATGTTTCTTTGCAGGATAGACTTCTTTAGATGGTATATCTATATCGTATCTTCTAAACTTCCTGCCGATCCATTCTTTATTGCGTATTATCTGTGGTGTAATCTTAGTTATCTCGTCATAATCTTCAATTTTAGCATCTTTTGCAACTTTTTTACCAAGATCGGTCAATTTGATAACTATATAGCTATCTTCACGAACAGTTAGAAGGTTCCTTCTTTTAAGCTGGTTTAAAGAATCTTTATGCTCTTCTTTATCGATAAGACAAGAGTCTTTTTTATCAGATAACTCCTTAAGCAATCGTTCATCATCACCTAATGGAGCATCTAATGCTATTACATACTCATCATCTAGTTTAGCCCATTTTTTTCTCTTTAACCAACCAATACCTATATCTATAAATTCTGGGAACTTCTCTTTCAGGAGAGAGAGGGGGACCTTTCCTCCGTTCGATTGTATAAAATCAAATATTTTTCTCTCTGGAAGACCGCTGGTTGCATAATCCAGACCTTCCTCCGTAAGACAATACTTCTCTTCAGTATGCTCTTCTATCACGACAAGCCCTTTTTTCTCTAAGAAAAACGCCGATTGTATGACTGTTTCTACCTTCATATTTGAATCTTTAGCTATATCATCTGGCTTGGTCTTACCTGAAAGCAAGCTTTTTAATACTTTAACCTCGTTGAACGTCAAATCTTGATTGGGCATTATCTTAACCTCTCAATATATGATTCTACGGTATCTTCTACTGCCTTTCTCTTCTCTTGATGATCTCTTAAAAACTCTTCCATCAATATAGATGCCGCTTTTTTACACTCACCACACACTCTTTCTCCGCTCTTACACTCTTCTTTTATTCTTTCTACCTCTTGATCATCCTCAATTAAATGAAAATACAACAATTCGTAGACTGAACAATTCTCGGGACTACCACCCATCTTTCTTTGTTCATCTAAACTGATTCTTCCACCAGTTTTTGCTTTTTCAACCTTTTTTGCACCATCTTCCGGTTTATCTAGCAGAGATATATAACTATCTGGATTACTGCTTGACATTTTGCCACCCGTCAATCCTGATATTAATAGATGATATATAGAAGATGGATTATAAAATCCAAAATATCCGTAATCCATCTCTATTTGTCTGACGATTTTCTCAACCTCATTTAAATCTTCGTCTTTTAAACCGAATATATCTATATGTTTTTGATACATCTTAGGTCTTCCATATCCTCTTATTCTCTTATAAAGCTCATTAAACAGATCGTCATCGGCCGTTTTATTTCTTATACGAATATATCCGTCGTGCAATTCCACTTTAAACCTCCTTAATTTACCAGCAATATCTCGTACAAGCCTTATATGGGGATCTTGATCAAATCCGACTGGTACCACCACAGGTTTTGCTCCGCCGAACTCTTTAAGTTGTGGCAAGAGGATATCTGCCGATTGAGCAAGAACGCTTGACATATGTGAGATAGAGGTATCTCCTGAAAATCCATATATTGCACTCAATGTAGAAAAATTGGTAACAATACCTATCTCGAACATCAGATCTCTTAATCTAAAATTTTCTGATTGAAAATAAATATGAGCATTTTCTGGCTTTAAGCCGAGCGCGATAATGCTTGTAATATATTCTTTTATTCCTATCTCTCTACATTTCTCTAATGGAATTCCTCTAACAGCATGTGCCTCCATATCTGCAATAGACACAAAAGCATCTCCTCCCATCTCTTGGTGCCATATTATCTCATCCATCACCATTTTATTACCTATATGTGCCGCACCAGATGGCATAAACCCGCTCATCACGGCAAACCTATCGTGTTTATGAATAGCATTTAGAACTTTATCGTAATCCCGATGTCCTAAAATTATTCTTCTTCTGACAAACCTATGTTTTACCGGTATCTCTTCTAATAATGGATCTATCTTTTCCATTCCAAATTCCTTAAATATCTTAGAGATATCTATCCGTTTTGTCGTCCACGGATCTATTCTTTCCATTTTTTCCTCTCTTTTAAAATTTTTTATTATTTATTAATTTTTATCGATATTCTATCTCATAAGCTTCCTGTTCTACCTTATTCTTTTCTATTTTTAATTTATTAATAAATCGTTCTCTTGAAACCTTAGTCGAATAATACGTTCCTAAAACAGCAATTATAACACCACCTGCCAGATCTACTATCAAATCCCACATAGTATCTGCAAGACTTGGTTGAGTATTAGTCATAAAGAACATATCGGATAAAAATTCTCCTATTTCCCAAAATACGCCCATCGTCACGGTGAAAATTACTACAAAGAATGCAAGAAAGTACTTATTCTCAATCTTTATCGAATCTACATAATGATCGATAATGATTACAGAGATAAATCCAAAGATTGCAACGGCCATAGACGAGATAAGATGCGCAAATTTATCGTAAAAAGGATAAAAAATGTCATACCATTCTCTAATAGTACCTCCCATATGTAAGAGAAGAGGTAAAAGTATCAAAAAGCTTAATTCCCATGGAAGGCTGATTTTATAGCTCTTTTTTAATATTAAAGGTAGTATTGTTAAAAAAAATCCAAAAATTCCCCAAAAACCCCATAAATAATCTTTATTCAAAAAAGATGATATTATATATAACAAGATAGATATCTGAATAAGATAAGATGGGATTTGTCTAACGATGGACTTAATCTTATCTCTTTTATTACTAGCCATGATCTTCCTCTATAATAATTACTCTTTTAAATTATAGTTATTAAAGTTTAACCAATTGGTATAATAAATCAATAAAATGGTGTATATGTCTTCTTAATATTTTATTCTGGATAACTTTCTACTTTCGACATAGATAAAAAGTTTAATATTTGGCTATAAAATTATAATATTAAGTATATGAAATGGGTTGTTGCAGGATTTTTATTGATAATGTTGGGTATATTGATCCTTTTTGGAGGATTTTTTTACTTGATATACAAATCTAACTATGAGAAAGAGGTAAGAACGGGAGGTATCATAATGATAGGACCGTTTCCTATTATCTTCGGATCTTATACGGATTCTTTAAAATTTGTATCCATATTGGCAATAATCTTGATGGTTATATCTTTCATATTTATGATTTGGAGATAATACAAAATTTTAAATGATCATAGTGCTTTAATAACATCATCTATCAGGTCAGGCGTCTCGTTCTCAATAAAAGATCAGAAAAGACGAATCTTCCAACGCCAGATCTTGATCTCGTCTTTATATCTTATTATTCTTTTTTCACTACGTGCACTGAGGTAGCCTTAAATGAGGCATATACTTCCTCTCCTATTTCTAACCCAAGATCTTCCGCAGATAACTTTGTTACAAACGCGATCAAGCCGTTATCTAGTTGAAGGTGAACGAGCGCGCCAAAGTATGTCATCTTAACGATTCTCCCTCTCATATTATTTCTTGCACTGCTCTCCTGCATCTTCTTTGATATTAAGATATCCTCAGGTCTCACAAAGACTTTCACTTCTCCTTCTCCATAATCAGATACGGCATTAAGTTCGATATCGCCAAGATCTATTATGGCGATACCATCCCTGTTTCTCTTTATCTCTCCCTCCAATATGTTTTCAACACCAACAAAGGCTGCTATATCTTCATTCAAAGGTTTGTTAAAGATATCATGAGGTGTTCCCACCTGTACGATCTCACCGTCCATCATCACGGCGATCCTGTCTGCCAATATCATTGCCTCGGTTTGATCGTGTGTCACGTGAAGAGTTGTTAGTCCTTCTATCTGGTGTATCCTCTTCAATTCCTCTCTCAAAAGATTCTGAGTTCTCCGATCCAAAGCGCTCAACGGCTCATCGAGCAATAATACACTTGGTCTCGTTACAACGGCACGTGCGATTGCAACCTTCTGCTGTTCTCCTCCACTCAGCGTATCCGGATATCTATGCGATAGGTGTGATATCCCAAGCAACTTCATAATCTCATTCGATTTCCGCTCCATATCGTCTTTTGGAGTGCCTTTCAACTCCAATCCAAATCGTATATTTCTGATGACGCTTAGGTGCGGGAAGAGTGAATAATCCTGATAGACAAAACCGATATTCCTATCTTCAGGCGGATAGTTGGTCATATCTTTACCATTGATCCAGATCTCTCCCTCATCCGGTAAGTGAAAGCCTGCAATCATCTCCAGAAGTAACGTTTTTCCAGCTCCAGTTGGTCCCAAAATGACGAAATACTCGCCTTTTTTAATCTCCAAGTTTATCTCTTTTAGCGAGAATTCCTTCCAGTCCTTACAGATCTTTTTTATCTTTATCATCTTCTAATCGACCTGAATGAGATGAATATCCCTAAACAGATTAGCATCAGCAGGACTGCGACCGGTCTTGAACCTGCTAACCCATAGATCAAGAATCTCTCGTATATCAGCGTTGATACAACCATCGGATAGTATGCCAGGAGTATCACGGCTGCAAATTCGCTGATTCCTCGCCCCCAACTCATTCCAATCCCAGATAGTATGTATCTGTATGAGATGGGAATCGTGACCTTATAAAATGCCTTCCATTCTGAGGCGCCAAGCGATCTTGCGACGTTCTCTAAATGTGGATCTACGGACTGAAAGCCTTCTCTCACCGGATTTATGAAAAACGGAGCCGAAACGAATTGCATGGCAACGACGATGCCAGGAATCGCATCGAAGAAATTGATGATTGGAGAGAGAGGTGCTCCTATCAATCCATGACGATTGAATACGGAGAATAAAGCGATTCCTGCAACCATATGCGGAATCATGATTGGGAGATCTACAACACTCTCCACCATCCTCTTTCCAAAGAACTCTTTCCTGGCAAGAATATAAGCGAGAGGAATACCAAATAAGGATGATACTCCCGTTGCAAGAAAGGATGCGCCGATGGTTAGTCCTATAGAGCTCCAAACTTCTGGATCTCTGCAAACAGAGAAGAAATCATCGAGACCGAATAGAATCTGCGAAAAGATCGGTTCAGCCAGGACAATGATTATGAAAGATAGGATGAAAAAACTCAGGATATAGAAGAATATGAGCATCTTTTCTTGTTTTATTCTCATATTTTTAGCCTTTTTCTTATCTTATCCGTTCAGATCGTTTCCAAAGTTTTCGATACCAATCTCCGCTTGGTACTGTACCAGCCTCTTTTCAGATAAAGATCTCTTTTTTGTGCGTTCCAGAGCGATTCAGTCTTAGCAAATCGTTGTAGATTATCGATCTAATTCGTTTGTGATGCAGACACAATCACGGGATCCAATTCCTCTAATAGATTCCCACTTGCTTCTGCTGGAACAATCGGAGTGTGCCCCAATCTTCTAAATATATTCTGTCCTTCTTCGCTTATTACTAATTTAACGAATTCAATACCTAATTCCTCATTTATTGCATTATTTGGCACCGTTATTCCATAAACTATCGGATTACCGGTTCTTATCTCTCCAGTGGCATCCATCAGCTTCACTTTCCCATACAGATCCGTATATTCTACATCGCTTAGGTCTATCTGCGCGGGAAGATCTACAAATTTCAATCCGTGTTGTACCGCGACGCTTCTATATTCAAATGCATAATCAATCTCACCAGCTTTAACCAGATGTACCAGATCCACCGATTTATCCCTGATCGTTACCTTCCCTCTCGGCTCCAGATGTTCTGGAGATTTAATCAGATATGTCCCATCTGTCTCGTTTATTGTTATTTTCGTATTATTCGTGATTAGATCAAATATGCTTGTATTATAATATAATTCTGCGAGTTTGAATACCATTAGTGTCCTGTATCCACAAGGATCTAAATTTGGATTTGAAAATCCGAATTTAACATCAGGCTCTCGTAAAATCTCATACCAGTTCTCTTCAGTTATTTCGTCTGCATAATTGCTTTTATCTGTATATGCAAGAACCATATCATTCTTTGCAAATCTGATATACCAATCCGCATATTCTGGCATCATCATATCTGGAATGAGATGATAATCTGCCACTGCGATAACATCAGCAACTTTTCCAACCTCTGCAATCTTTCTAACGGCTTCTACACTACCAGAAGACTCCCTTTGAAGATCTACATTCGAATACTCATCCTCAAACTCATTTTCCAATTCCTCAAAAGGTACTGCTAAGCTTCCAGCATGAAATACCTTGACTTTGATCGTCTCTGTTGGAGGATGTACGAACGCCATCCACGAGGCAATACCTCCAACTATGCAGATCAAGACGGCAATCAAAATTACCGTATTCCTCTTCATGAAAAATTATTTCTCTATTATAAATAAAAACTTTTGTATTCACTCAAGGAGTTGACTTTGATTGTTCTATCAAATCTTCTAAGAACTCTCCCAGATCGCTTATCTTAATTCTCTCCTGTTTCATGGTGTCCCTATCCCGTACCGTCACTTTATCATCGTCCAACGTATCAAAATCGATAGTAACACAAAAAGGAGTACCTGCCTCATCTTGTCGTCTATATCTTCGTCCAATGCTCCCATTATCATCATAGAATACATACAAATTATAACTTTTCAATAATTCTGTAACCTCTTTACTCTTTTCTATCAACTCTTTTTTAGGAAGTAGAGGAAATACTGCCACATCTATAGGAGACATAAAAGCTTTGAAGCCTAAAACTACTCTCATCTCACCGTTTTCTAAAGGCTCCTCTCGATAAGAACTCTCCAACAGGGAATACAAAATACGATCTATACCATAAGAAGGTTCTACTACATGAGGAACAATCTTTTCTCCATGAACCTCTTCATCTGTTTCTTCTATCGAATATGCCCCGTTTTTTATTATAATATCTTCGTCCCCTATCTTCAAATGAAGATCTCCGTCTTTGATTATACCTTCTCCTTTTTTCAACTTCTCTAATATCAATGGAGACTTATCTTTAAACATAGGACCAATTATATCCATATTAGGTTTTATTACATTTTTTTTAACCTTTATAGGTTTATCAAATGGTTTAAAAATGTACAACTCTTGATCGCTCTCGATAGAATGAGATCTCAGATCATAATCTCCTCTATCTGCTATTCCCGCGACCTCAATCCAGCCATATTTATCCGTTTTTATCTCAGCATCCCAGCAATCAGATGCGTAATGTGCCATCTCGTCTTTCTTGTGCTGTCTAAACCTTATTTTTTCATTTGGGATACCTATCCTAGTCAAAAACATGTTGGCGATAGCAATATTGTAAGCAACAAACTTGTTTCTAATTATTTTATTATCTATAGCCTCTTTTATTGTTATTCGTATTTCCCTATTATAATCTCTTGGAAAGAGATTCACAACGTAATCTGCGACTTTGTCTATTGATAATCCGTCCTCGTTGGGGTCTATAAATATCTCCGCCTCTGCAATCGTAAATTCTCTTAATCGAATTATACCCTGCCTTGGAGATATCTCATTCCTGTAAGCTTTGCCTATTTGAACGACACCAAACGGAAGGGTTCTTGCCAGTCGTGATAAACGAAGAAAATTAATGAATATGCCTTGTGCCGTCTCCGGTCTTAGATAACCGCTCCTGTTATTTCTATCAACACCGATAGATGTTTCGAACATAAGATTAAACCGTTGGCATCTTCCTAATTTTCCCCCACAAACAGGACATCTTATGTTATTTCTTTCGATCAGTTCTTCATACTTGTTTAAATCTGTACCTTCTATATCGATCCCTAAGTCATTTAGCAGGTGATCTGCCCTATACTCCTCTTTACAATTGTCACATTTAACAATTATATCAACAAAGTTTTCTATATGACCGGATGCAACGAAGACTTTGTCTAAATTTATCGTTGGTGTATCCACCTCTAAAAATCCTTCTTTAATACGATAAAATCTCATCCATTCGTCGAGTATCTTTTTTTTGATGATGGATCCTAATGGTCCATAATCCCAAAAACCAGATGAGCCGCCATATAATTCAAAACTCTTCCAAAAAAAACCTTTTCTTACTGCTAGATTTATTATCTTATCATTTTTCTCTTTTTCAGTCATAAAAATCCGTTTTTATCTAATCTACAGAAATTGTTTCTAATAGACTGATAACCTCCCATATTTTTGTCCTTGTAGGCAAAGGCATATTTGAATCGCTACTGATTTCTTCTAAGAGAGATATTGCCATTGTAGCCCTCATAGGAATATCTTTAGATTCATCCAATATATTTGATCTTACTTCTCCGACTACACGCCTAATATTCTTCGGTACAGAGGCATCAGCTATAATTTTCTCTATAATATCAACGCACTCTCTTATTGTCTCCTCTTTTGTACTCATCATACCACCTTACTAAAATTACATCAAAGAGATGTTAAAGAGACATTCTATAAATAAAACTTATGCATCTATCTTTATATATCACACCATGATTTAATGATAATTATGAACGAAGATGAGAAGATTACAAAAATTTCAGATATGCTTATAAAAGGAGGAAAAATGTTATCGGCCCATTGCCCATCCTGTGGTAGCCCACTCTTTAAAAAGGATGATATAATTATCTGCCCGATTTGTGAGACAAGGTTTATCGAAGAGAAAGATCTAAAAGATAAGGATATAAAAAGAGAAGAGATACAGGACAGGTCTGATGCCAAAATGGAAAATTATATCAAAAAAGAAATACCAAAAAAGATTTTAGATATTTTTAAAGATCTTGAAGAAGAAAAAGATTTTACAAAGATAAATATGGGGCTTAATTGTATTAAAGATCTCTTAAATATCATAAAAATATTAAAAGAGGTTAAACTGATTGAAAAATAATAAAAATGCAAAAATTATAAAGATCGGTTTATAAACCCATGGTTTGTAATATCTCTTCATCGGTGTAACTTGCGTAAAACTCTTTAAAACTCTCTCTATCTTTCCTATTTTTAATATAGTTGTTCAATAGATTTTGCACGATAATTTTAGACTCTTCAACAGAGACTTTTTTTATACGTCGCCCAAAAGTAGGATTTTCTCCTAATCCTCCTCCTATCAATATCTCAAATCCTTCCTTTTTTTTAGTCCCTTCTTTAATCAAGACACCTTGAAGACCTATATCTGCGATACGGTGGCATGCACACCCGTGGGGGCAGCCGGTCACATGGATTTTGATATCTTCTACCGGGATATCATTCATCCTTTTCAGTATATCTATTCCACAATCTTTTGTATGAGCCAATCCATATCTGCATAGATCTTTTCCGATACAACAGACGAGCCCTTTTTCTATTGAAGATGGATCTGTCGATAACCCTATCTTAGATATACTTTTATCTACATCATTCAGATGCTTTTCAGGAATATTCAATATGATGATATTCTGCATAGCCGTAGTATTCAACGTTCCATCACCAAAATTAGATGCTAAATCTGCCAAACTTTTGATTTGATCCGAACGAATCCTTCCGCATGGGACAGATATACCTTTATAATAATAACCGGCTTGTTTTTGCTCGAAAGTTCCAATATGATCTTTATAGTTGTATCTTGGATATTTAAAATATATCTTATCCAATTTTTCCCCTAATTTGTCTTCTAATACTTTATTAAATCGATCTATGCCCCAATTATCTATCAAAAACTTAAATCGAGAACGGGATCTATTAGACCTGTCTCCATAATCTCGGTATATCTCTAAAATTGCTATGCAGACATTTTTAAGATTATTCTTGCCTACTAGATAACCAATGCTTCTTCCAAGATGAGGGGACGATGATAGTCCTCCTCCGACCAACAGATCAAAACCAATTTTACCATCTTCACCAGTCTTTACCGCAACTATTCCCAGATCATTAATCTCTGATTTTGTACAGTTTGATTTACAGCCAGATATAGATATCTTAAATTTTCGTGGAAGATTTAAAAAATCGTTACTTTTAAGTAAAAAATCGGATAGGTCTTTTATTATATATCGGGTATCGCACACCTCATCCTTCTCAAATCCAGATACAGGACAAGTAACGATGTTAGATACGGTATCTCCGGATGTTCCTTTTGTAGTGAGACCTACATTATTCAACTTATCTAGAACACCAGGAATATTTTCTATTTTCAACCAATGCAGTTGGATTGTCTGACGCGTGGTTAGATTAACGAAACCTTTACCATATTTTTCAGCAAGTTCTCCTATTAGCAAGGCTTGATCCGATTTTAATTCACCTCCAGGAAGCCTGATTCGCAACATGAAATATTCTTCTGTTGTTGGCTCGTGAACTATGCCATACCATTTAAACAATAATAAATCTTCCTCTTTAATAGAATCAAAACCTTTAAAAGCATATTTTCTGATATTTTCGATTATATCAAAATTGCTATTCTGTTTTACATATTCGATATCCAGCAAGATAGATTATCTCCTTTACTTTGATATCGATTATAGAATATCAATTACATAAAATACTTATTGTTAACAATATATAAAACTCATTAAATAAAATGAGTGATAATATTAAAATTATGGAGATCTTAAAAAAAGAGTACAAGAACAGATTAACTACGTTAGAAGATTCGTCTTTTAAAGACCCGTTCCAGATCCTTATCTCTTGTATCTTAAGCTTGAGAACCAGGGACAAAACAACCGATGAAGCATCTAAGAGATTATTTTCTATTGTAAAAAGACCTGAAGATGTATTAAAATTAACCAGAGAAGAGATAGAAAAAATCATACACCCCGTTGGATTTTATAGAAAGAAGGCAGATACTATCTATGAGATCAGTCTCCAGCTTGTAAAAGAATACAATTCATCTGTTCCTGATACGATAGATGAATTGTTAAAATTCAAAGGTGTTGGTAGAAAGACTGCAAACATCGTTATAACACATGCATACCACAAACCGGGTATAGCAGTCGATACTCATGTTCATAGAATATCCAACAGGCTAGGGCTTGTATCTACTAAAAATCCAGACGAGACGGAGTTTGCGTTAAGAAACGTGATTCCTAAAGAATATTGGATCTCTTTGAATAGCTTATTTGTAGTTCATGGCCAGACTATTTGTACGCCGTTAAGCCCAAAATGCAGCAAATGTATCATAAAAGAGTATTGCAAAAGAGTTAATGTAAAAAGATCTAGATAACTATCTCTTAAGACTACGATCTTGCATAACTAACACTCCTATCTATTTTGCAATTTAGTAGTTTTTCGTTTAGATGAATCTTTTTATAACATCTTCTATTTCTGCCAAACTTGAGAGAACTGTAATTCCTTCCATAATTCTCAATTTTTCCACCATTGCTGCATCTTCTTTTCTCACTCTGACAACGATCTCTTTGCCATTAGGAAGCTTAGTAACAAGTTTTCCCTCTTTAAGATCTACTGGAAGGATAAAAACAGGAAGATTTACCTTCATTGCCTGAGCAGCCGAGTTTGTAATTAACGAGTCGGCTATACAGGATGCAATTTTTGCTACGGTATTTGCAGTGGCTGGGGAGATAAGAAATAGATCATACGCACCGGTTTGCAGCCTTCCAGCTAAAAACGGAGAGTTTGGACCTTTTTCAATGCTTACCTTTACAAAATTATTTTTTACTTCATCAAGCAACTTATAGAACTTTAAAACGACTTCTCCCTCTTTTGAAATAAAAACATGAACATCTAAATCGTATTTTTTTATAAGGTCCTTCATAAAAGATATATTTTCTTCGATCATATCTCCCGCACCTGTTATACCCCAAGCAATCTTTAAACCCATTTTAATTCCCTTTTACTTTTATTATTAAATTTTTAAGTATATAAGTTTTTCCAAACATCAACCAATCTATCTAAAGTTTTATAAAGCGATTTTAACCCTTCTTTGTCCTCTTTTGCACCATCCGATCCTTTATCTTTAGACCAGATCGTAGCACCAAGATTCGCACCGAACGATCCGCCGCTTATAGGAATCATCTCATTTATCATATAAAAGTCTATTATCGATCTTAATGCAATCTCTTGACCGCCAATTCTATCTCCTCCATCTGCAATAGCAGCACCTAATTTACCGTTTAATGAATGCGGATTTTTTGCGACAAATGCCCTCATTCGGTCAAAAATTACTTTTGCTTGACCACTAAGTGTTCCTTGATAAACTGGGGTTCCAATTAAGACAGCATCTGCCCATTCAAACCCAGAATAAACATCTTTCATTGCATCGTTGAATATACAACCACCTTTTTTTATACAGTTGTTACAGTGGATACAGAAATTAATCTTTTTTCCATATACCGAAAAGAAACGAGTTTCGGCATTATATTCTTTTTCTAAATATCTTAACGCCTCGTTGATAATCCAAGCAGTGGCTGCTATTCTAGGACTTGTAGATATTCCAAAAACTTTTATCAATGCAATCTACCCCTCATATTAAAAATGTAAACATATATATAAAAGTATAAATTTAAATAAAATCTCCAAGTGATTCATGATGAAAAAAGTAGTATTAGCATACTCAGGTGGGTTGGATACATCTATCTGTATCTTCCTTTTGAAAGAGAGATACAATTTTGATGAAGTAATTTCAGTTATCGTAGATGTAGGGCAGCCTGAAGAAGATATCAAGATTGCAAAAGAGAGGGCAGAACGGTTTGCAGATAAGACTTACCGTATCGATGCAAAAGAAGAATTTGTCAATGATTATATCATTCCTTCAATAAAGGCAAACGGATGTTACGAAGGATATGTCTTAGGAACGGCGATTGCCCGACCTTTGATAGCAAAAAAAGTCGTTGACATTGCAAAAAAAGAGAATGCTCAGGCACTTGCACACGGTTGTACAGGGAAAGGAAACGATCAACTTAGATTCGATTTTATATTCTCATTATCGGGTTTAGATATAATTGCACCCATAAGAGACTTAAATTTGGTAAGATCCTGGGAAATCGATTACGCCAAAGAAAAAGGGCTTAATTTAGGGATAAATTCCAAAAAGCCATGGAGTATCGATGAAAATCTGTGGAGTAGAAGTATAGAAGGGGGAAGACTTGAAGATCCGTGGTTTACTCCACCGGAAGAGGTTTATAAATGGACTAACGATCCTAAAAACTCTCCCAAAGACCCTGCACTTATCGAGATCTCCTTCAATGATGGTATCCCTATTAAATTAAACAATAAGGAATTAGATGGTTTAAATCTTATAAGAGAGTTGAATAAACTTGGTGGATTGCATGGTATAGGAAGAACCGATATGATAGAGGATAGGATCCTTGGATTAAAAGCCAGAGAGATTTACGAGCATCCTGCCGCTACGATTTTGATATCTGCACATAAAGCGTTAGAACAGATTGTATTAACCAAGGAAGAGATATTTTTCAAGAATATGGTCGATGAAAAATGGTCTGATCTTGCATATAAAGGGCTTATTTATGAACCGTTATTTGATGATATTAACGCATTCATAGATAAGACACAAGAACGAGTCTGTGGTGATGTGAGACTAAAACTTTTCAAAGGATGTTTAAGCATCGTTGGTAGAAGATCTCCTTATCAACTTTATCAAGAAAAAAACGTCTCATTCGAAGAGAAACAAAATGAAAAAGTTATTTTATCTGAATATCATGGATATCAAGCCAAAATTTTTAAAAATATGATCATTGAGGGTAAAAATTAATGTAGATAGTAAAATAGTAATGTTTATATATGGATTTATAAATATGCAGACTTGTATAATCTAATTATATAGAAATATAAGATAGTATGGCTATGTATTAATAAAACAGAAAAAGGTGTTATTATGGGCAAAACAGGAACTACAAGATGGGTAAAAATTAAAAATAATAGAGGAAAATATAGATTGGTGGCAGAAAAAAGAACAGGTTTTAAAAAACCGGGACCGAATCAAAGATACGATGGAAAAGGACGATTAAGACGGCGAATAAAAAGATCACCATCATCGTTGATTAAATAATATTAAATTTTCAAAAAATTTATATTAAGTAACAATTAAGTATAACATATAATGAAACAAGACGTTTGTCCGATTTGTGGTTTACCGAAAGATCTTTGTATATGTGAAGATGTGGCTAAAGAGAGCCAAAAAATAGTTATAAAAGCAGATAGGCGAAGGTATGGTAAGGAAGTTACGGTAGTTGATGGAATAAATGCTGCCGATATAGATCTCGATAAATTGGCCAGGTTTTTAAAATCAAATCTGGCTTGTGGTGGAACTGTCAAGGGTTCGTCTATAGAGTTACAAGGGCAGCATAAAAATAAAGTAAAAGAGATGCTTGTATCAAAAGGCTTTTCTCCAGATCAAATAAAGGTTTTATGATGTTTTGTTGGCAATGATATTATTTTAGATACGTTAAGGGATATCGGATGTGAGAAAATGTAACGAATAAAATAGAATATTTATCATTCTAGAATATTTTTTATCATTCTAGAATATTTATCGTTCTATTTTATTTATCTTATATCATCTTATTAATTAAGTCTGAATTGGTCGGATTCTTCCCATTAATTTGGGCAGATTATGCATCGAAAGAGACAGACAATATAAGAATGGAATCCCAGCCAGAAGAGAGAGGATTATAATCGGGACAAAGAGAATAGTACCACCAAAATCTATTCTTATATATTTTTAAATGGAAAAGTTTAATATAACGAGAACTATTGCGATAAACACGGCCGATATAACAACTGTTTTTGGATTTATCCCTATTTTTGTATCCTCTGTATCGAAGTACCGCATTATACCTGCGCTTGATGATAAACCAGATGACGATTTCTTAGAAGCCATTTTGATTACATTTATAATGTAGATAACAACAGATATATAAAGATTATGAAGAAAGGGCATGAAGTTATCTTAAACGGTACCATCCTGACCGGTGAGGATCTCGATATAGTAAAGGGTAATCTTATTGTTAGAGAGGGAAAAATCCGAAGGATCGAAGAGTCGACAGTAGGATCCGAAATAATAATCCCGTCATTTATAAATGCACATACTCATTTAGGTGACTCTTTTGCTAAAGATATACCATTTAAAAATTTACGCGAAGCTGTTACCCCACCAGATGGACTTAAACATAAATTATTGAATATCACATCCGAGCATATAATATTAGAATCTATGAAGGAGAGTATAATTGATATGGTAAAATGTGGAACGGGTTTATTCATGGATTTTAGAGAAGGAGGTATAACTGGGCTTAATCTATTAAAAAAAGCGTTATCTAATTCGATTGATGCATTTATTTTAGGCAGGCCGGTTAACGAGAAAGAGATCGACGAGATTTTAAAAAAAGCCGATGGTATCGGAATGAGTAGTACCAACGATCATGAGGAGGAGTATCTAATAAGATGTATAGAACATACAAAAAAATTTGGTAAAAAGTTTGCGATTCATGCAGGTGAGTTAGATGATAGTGATATAGACCCTGCTATCGATCTTGGTGCGGATATACTGATCCATCTTACCCATGCAGATAAAAAACAGCTCAAGAAGATAAAAGATTTAGGAATCACCGTTGTTGTATGTCCAAGATCCAATTTTGTGACGGGTGTGGGTATTCCACCTATAAAAAATATGCTTGATTTAGGTATCGATGCCATTGTAGGAACCGATAATGTGATGTTTAATTCACTAAACATATTTTCAGAATTGGAGTTCATTTCAAAAATATTTTACAGAGATAATGATAAAAATGTTCTTAAGATGGCTACATCCAATATAAACCGTTTATTAAAAGATCACGGCACCATATCAGAGGGAGGATGCGCCAATTTAATGGTTATAGACGGAGGATCGCCGAATCTCAACCGGAGTAAAGATCTATATAGAAGTATCGTACGAAGAGCAAGACCTGACGATATCAAGATGATTATACATAAAAACACAGTTTTAAAAAAGTATTTTTAATATTTATCTATTTTACTTTAAATTTGATACTATCGAAAGGTTTATTACAAAGATTAGATTGAATCTCTCTTGATGATAACAATTACTATAGCAATAATAGCGTGGATATTGCTTATAGCATTTATCGCGCTAATTGCAGGAACTTTTGAAGATTTGGAGTCAGACGTTGGATCGCAGAGTAATCCTAATTCGCAGGTACAACTGGCAGCACAGGTAGGATACATAAACAGGTTTTTTAACAAGGCTATATCTGGTGAACCACCCGCATACGGATTATATTGTGCAGTCTCAGCGGGTATTGCAGTGGTCTTTTTAGGACAAGGTTACTCACCCATACTAGCGATACCGTTGGGTGCAGGAATAGCGGCTATTGTTCATATGTTGCTTGCATCTACCGCTTATATGGGTAGAACCGCATCTCAGAGAAGGTTTGAACAACCTATGTATTTGGATGTATTAATCAGACAACTGTTACCTATAGCAACGCACGGTTTTATCGCTGTGATAGGTATAACAACGATATGTTATATACAAGCTTATATTATGCCTGGCGTACTACAGAGTGCGTTTCCAATGCCTTTATTAGGATTGATTTGGGGTATAACTATAGGGTCCATAGGTTCTTCGGTAGGAGATGTGCACTATGGAACGGAGAGAGAGTTCCAGGATAGACCTTTCGGTGAAGGAAAACGTGTTGTTTATCATGGTAGGATAACCAGGTATTCAGAATGCGGAGTAAGAAACCAGAACGATGTTGTCTACTTCTGTGCCAAGTACGGCGGTCCGATAACTGGTTTGGCGTTCGGTTTGATACTGCTCTTCGAGAACTGGAGGAGTCTCTTAGGTTTTTCGTTAGGCGGTAGTCCTGAGATGGCGATAGCAATATCTATCGGTATCGGTATTGTGATAGCGGTCGCTCTCTTCTTCATAAACTATGCTCTTGTAGGATATGTTAGGAAAAGATATGGAACGTTTGTGGGGGAATAAAATATGGATCCGATCTTGATCTTTATATGTATAATAGTAGGAGGAATATTAACCAGTATAGGTGTACACTTGATGCCTGTAGGCGGTGCTCCAGCAGCTATGGGTACCGCTACGGGGGTTGCTACAGGAGTAAACATGTTATCAACGGGTGCGGCTATGACAGGTCTTTTCACTGCATCTACTGTGGCAATGGTAACCTCTAATATCTGGTTAGTCTCTTTATCAGGTGCTGTAGGCTCTATGCTGATGCTAGCGTTTACTATGCTAAGTGGTACTTTGATATATACACAAGGGACGGGGATCGTGCCTGTATCTGGAAGAGTAACGAAAGATCCGATTACTGGTCGTGATTTTCTATCTTACAAGACGCCTCAGACGGATGGACATGGCACTCCAGATGTATCTTTTTTATCTGGCGAAATTGGAGCATTTCTAGGCGGTTTTGGAGGTGCTTTAATCTTTTATTCATTAGTATTCTATGCTGGTTTTAATATAGCATTATCTGGTATCGCTGCGTTGGGTATATTCCTAGCAAACGCTGTTTTATCGGCTTATAACATAGGAGGTACGATAGAAGGATTTCACGATCCGAAGTTTAAGCTTTTGCCGAGAGCATTGCTGGCATGTTTTGTAGCATCTCTAATCTGTGCATCGTTCATCTACATAGTAGCTTATGCTTTACCAATAGGAGGAATTTAAGATGGAAGTAGACATTGATAAGAAGAAGATTGATTGGTTTAGTCAGCGGAACTTGATGATTATATCTATCGTTTTATCTACGATAATCGCGATATTCACATCGTTACCAGCCGTGGTAAAGGCGATTGGATTGATACTAGCAATAGTATGTGGTGCAGACGCAGTTAGAACGATAGCCCATTACGGGTTGGGTACAGGTGTGCCCTCGATAGGTATGCTTGCTTTGGGTATAGGTATCACGGCTGCTCTTGCAGGGATGGCAGCACCTCTCCTTTTTGAAGAAGGTGCTTATTTGGGTGTTATAATAAGCATTATTCTGGCAGCAATCGGAGGATGTGTATATGGTCTAGTTGCAGTTAATGTATTAAAGATGAAGATTCCTGTCATGGTCAGCGGTATGATTCAGTTGACGATAGCGGGTACGCTCTCTATAATTCTTGCCTCTTCTATCTTAGCAGGAACCTGGCACCTTGATATGGTGTTAAACTCTGTTATAAATACGGGATGGATTGCTGTTATATTCATAATGTCTGCTATCGGTATGCTTCATCCGTATAATGCTTGTCTCGGTCCTGATGAAAAGAGAAATAGAACTCTTGTTCTCAGTATAGAGTTAGGATCTCTTTTATCGTTGCTTCTTGGTATCGAATTGATATTTAACGATCTAATAGATGGTGCCATATTGATAGCATTATCTGGGATTATATGGGTGATAAGTTATGTCGTTTTTGTAAAATTATCTATGAAACAGGCATACAAGGTCGTTGGTACTGGATTGATCAAGACGTTGGAGTGATTAGAATATGTCGATAGTTATATCTGAAAAACATAGAGTGGTCTTAGATCCTAAGACACTAAAAGTAGGAATGGCATTACCCGACGTTTACATACTGGATATTTCTCCGATAGAGGAGAAGATAAAAGAGCTGGATATTATAGCAGATGACCTTATCGGTTGTCTGGATCCTACCACAGGTATGCTCAATTCTCAACCTAATCGAGAAGGAGCATTGAGCAGGGCAGGATTTTTAACGATGATGATGGTAGGGCTGACGATCGGGTTGGGTATGATAGCTCTTGTACTATTGTCTATCGAATAAGAGGAGTGTTAAAATATGGTTGAGAAAAAAGATGTACCACCTGAATGGCCACCGGTAAGCGGAGAGTATGCAATAGGTGATCCAAAAAATCCTGTCGTAGTCTCGTCGTTAGGAACATACTTTGATGATAAAAAGGTGCTTGGATTTGGTGCTTCTATGGTCGGTCCTACTAAGACCGAGAATATAGGATTGGAAAAGATTATAGCAAACACGATATCTAACCCAAATATACGGTTCCTTATCTTAGCAGGGACTGAAGTTCCTGGGCATTTGACAGGTAATTCAATGCTGGCATTGGCAGAATATGGTGTAGATCCTAATTCAAAAAAGATAATAAATGCTAAAGGTGCGATACCATTTATAGAGAATGCTCCAATAGAAGCAGTAGAGCGATTCAGAGAACAGGTAGAAGTAATAGATATGATTGGAACCGAGGATTTGTCGAAGATCGGTGCAAAGATAAAAGAACTTATGGAAAGAGATCCTGGTGCGTTTCCAGAAGATCCGATTATTATCAAATTAGGAGCAGAAACGGAAGAGAAAGAAGAGGCTGAACTTCCATTAGCAATGCCAACAAAACCAGTAATGGATACTTTAAACAAGGCGATAGAATCGATACAATATAAATCTCAGCTGATAGTCAGGGATCAAAAACTAACAAGCGGATTATCCAACAATGCAATCTTAGGTATATTGACCGGAATTATTCTCGCTATTATTATATCGCTGCCGCTTATACTTTTACGGTAACAGTAATCTCATAGTTAAAATTATTATATTAAAAAGAGGTAAAAATATGGAAGAACAAACGCCTGAAACGGTTTTGATAGAGGCTAAAGTAGAGGATCAAAAAAGAATGATCACCTTAATCGGTAAAGATAATCGGTTGGCCGCTGGATTATGGGTTGGATTTATAAAAGGTCTTTCAATAGGGTTATTTACAGGATTTATCTTGTTTGGAATAAGATTATTGATGGGGTAGAAAATGGATAAAGAGATCGAAGAAAAAACATCGTTAGGTGCACCTATTACGTTAACACCGCCAGAATACAAGGAGTTGCTGGCAAAACTCGATGAGATAGATGAAAAGATAGAGTTCACGGCAGGAGAGTTGGCTCAAAGATTGGGTGATAGGATAGGATTTTTGATCGGTATACCTTATGGGTTACTGATCGCTTTATTGATCTTCATATTTTTCTTTATGGGGTGAAACATAGATGTTTATATATAGTAAAGAACAAAAAGTGGTTGATTTTGCAGGAATTAAGATAGGAGGACAGCCAGGTGAGATACCAACAGTCTTGGCTGGAACGATATTTTATGCAGGTCATAAGATCGTAAAAGATGATGTGAAAGGAGTAATAGACGAAAAAAAAGCGGAAGAATTGATCAACAAACAGGATGAGATGTCTGATATGACGGGTAATCCTGCAATAATACAAATATTTGCGGAAGCACCTGAAGCGATGGAGAAATATATTAACTTTTGTACAAAAGTTAGTGATACGCCATTTTTAATAGATTCTACGGATGTAACTGCAAAGATTGCAGGAATAAAGTATACTCATGAGGTCGGTCTTTCAGATAAGGCAATGTACAACTCATTAAACGTCTCCTGTACGGAAGATGAGTTAAAAGCACTCAAAGATATGGATATTACATCTTCTATTGTTTTAGCGTTTAATCCAAGGGATGCAACGGTTAATGGTAAAGTAGATTTGCTTAAAACAGGAGCAGGACTTGTTGATAAAGGTTTATTGGATTTATCAAAGGATCTAGGGCTGGACAAGATAATAGTAGATGCGGCGTCTATGCCAATAGGCTCGGGTGCAGGATCTTCTGTTGCTGCAGGATATGTAATAAAATCTTTATTTGGAGTTCCTGTAGGGTTAGGAATACATAATGTTCCCTCTGCATGGGTCTGGCTAAAAAATTACAGGAAGGCACATTCCGAACACCCTGAAAAAGGGGTATGGATCGGAGAAGGAGCAGACGTTTTTAAAATGTGTGATATAGGTTCTAATATCATACCGATAATTTCTGGTCAAGATTTTGTCTTATATGGCCCAATAGAGAATTCCACGCTGGTATTTCCTTTATGCGGAATGGTGGATATAATGATGGCTGATGCAAATCAGGCAGAACACGGTATAACTCCTATCGATACACATCCGTTATTTAAGATGGTAGAATAATCAAAAATTATCAATATTTTTATTTTTTTACTTTTTATCTTTATATTTTTCTTTATATCTTTTTAAGAGTATCGATTCAAAAGATTAATATTACATTATTGTTTAAAATTTTTCAGAGGAAGAGATGTCATGTTCAATTCATTTACGATAACGCGTTACAAAGTTTTGAACGCATTTCATATGATTTTTAAATCAAAAGGAACGGTAATAGGATTTATTATATTCTATATACTTATGGGTGGTATTCTTATCACTATCTCTTACTATATATCCAGCATGATAGACCTTTTTATAAAATATCTTCCTATAATCTTTGGAATAGTTTTTATAATTCCTATAATGAATGCGTTTAGAGGAAGAGGTTTGCGTGCACCAAAAGAGGACGCAGATTTCGTTTTAACGACGTCAGTAAACCCAAGAGAATATTTTATGTCGATACAGTTTACATCTATCTCGACTATCATTCTCTTCATCCTACCGATAATATTCTTATGTATTATTATCCTTCTTCATAACCTTGGAATACAGTTATATCTATCCATCCCTTTAGCTTTATCGTTGGTATTCTTTATAGGAATACTAAACATGGTTGCTGCAGGGATAAGAATGGTCATAGAGAATAGGCGGAGTTTGATCATAGTACTCCCGATAATAGCAATCATTGGATCTATCTTTTATTTTTTGAGTCCGAGTCTTCTTTATAATATATTACCAAATTTTATAATATCTAATCTTACTATAGAGACGTTGAATTCTAATTTATCTGCGGTACTTATCTATTTTCTTGCTCTCGTGCTGTGGTATCTATTATTCGTCGGAATCTTCTTTTATTCTCTTAGATCTCAATACGATTTTATAGTAAAACCGATAGAAGACAGTAGAGAAAAAAAGCCACTCGTAGTATTCTCCATGATCGGTAGCACAATCGGTGTTCTTATTAAGAAAGAGTTTCTATCGATAGTTAGAACGAGAGTGATATATACACCATTACTGTATCTGTTTATATTCTTGCTTTTGCCATTATTTAGAATGTTACCTGGCTCTGATATATGGCAGGGTTTTGGTGGGATAATATTTATAACTATATTATTCATGGTTATGGGGACTTCTGCAATGGTACAGAGAAGGTTTGCTAGAGAAAAAAATACAATCTGGATACAAAAGACACTTCCTATAAAAAAAGAACAGATTGTGGATTCTATTTCTTTCTCTGCAACGATCGTAGGGATGATTTATTCGATAATCGTGCTTATCATTCTTTCTTTGATCTTTGGATCTAATCCTTTTCCATATACTCCGTTGATCTTTGCAACGAGCATTATAAGCGCTAATTTTGCTGTTTATCAAAATATCACGTCTCCAACACCTGAAGATATGTCATTTCCTCCAAATATGCCGTATATAATGCTACTTTCAATACTTCTGGTTACTCCCTGTTATATTCCTGTACTTTATATGCCTTTGATAGCAGAATATGCCGGTATAGCATTTAATTCGACTACTATCCTACTTATCTCATTTTTTATCCTGATATATGCCATTCCTGTATCATTAATTCTTAGAAAGATGTCGGCTAAAAAATTAATAGAAAACGAGGAGTTATATTAATGATTAAAAATAGTATTCTAGCAGATGTCGGCGGAAGTCCTGGCATTGATTGCAGAGGATTTTGTAGATACTGTTATTTTAAAGGTCATATATCAAAGGAGCCTTTGGGCTGCAAGTATTGCCCACCATACAAAAAGGGGTGTGATTACTGTACTTATAGTATAAGAGAGAGCTCTTTTGGATTTTTTCCTGTAGATATGGTCTTGAACAACGTTTATCTTAATTATAATGTTTATGGTGGAGATATAATAAGAATAAGTGCTGGTGGAGATTTAAGTTGCTACCCTGCTCTTATTCCATTGACAGATAGATTAAAAGATATGGAGATGCCAATTCAGTTGAATTATACAAGCGGTAAAGGATTTGATAGTGAGATAGGTAAAGAAGCAGATCTTTTGCTTAAAAATAATGTTTTAGAGGTCTCTTATACTGTGTTTTCAACAAATTTGGATCTTAGAAGAGAATGGATGAATGATAGAACTCCAAAAGCATCTATCAAAAATTTAAAGAGGTTTTGTGAGAGTTCAGATGTATATGCGGCATCTGTTATAATACCAGGCGTTAACGATGGAGAAGATCTATATAAGACAGCATCCGATCTCGAAGAGATGGGAGTAAAGGGTTTTATTCTTATGAGGTTTGCCAATAATAGGGAAGAAGGATTGATTTTAAGAAACGATCCTATTATAGAGGGTATAAAACCACATTCTATCGAATATTTCAAGGAACTTGTTACAGAGATAGATAAAAACTTCTCTTTTAGGGTAACAGGAACTCCGTTATGGGATCCACAATTAAAATCACCTTATACTATAAGATATGAAGAAGAAATGCTTAAAAAACTTCCTAAAATCAAAAAAGAGGCAACAATCTTGACAGGAAAAGTTTCTGCTCCTATATTAAACGAAATTTTCTTGAAAATAACGGATAAAGTCAATATTATCTCTGTAGAAAAAGATATAGCATGTCTAATAACTATCGAGGATATAAAAAAGATAGATCTTAAAGAGATCAAAGAGACCGTAATATTCCCAGGACGAGCATTCGTTCATGATAAAGAGATTGAAGAGGTTTTGTGCAGAGATGGTATTGGTAGATTGATAATACGCGGACCTGATAAACTTACGGCTGATGGCGAGGCAAGCATCTCAATGACAAAAGAAGAAGTAATAGAAGAAGAGATGGAAGGATTCAGAAAATTGATCGAAATGATAAACTTTTATGGAGTTTAGAAAAAAGATATTGTTGGATATATCATTAACTTAATTGCTAAGCATGCTGCCTGTTTTCTCAGTATGGTTAAAAATATGTGGTTTTTTAAGGACGAACTCATCTACTATTGCAGATACAGATATTATACCGTATAGCATCAAGTAAACAGGCATTAAAAAACCATACATGATATCGTTCCATCTAAAACTCTCTCCCGATCTTTTGTCCGCTATCAATGTCAAGATTACCGCAATCAGTGGTATCAATAGCAACAATGCCCACAAATAAGGAGGTACGATAAGTTCTATATTCAATATTTGGGCAGTTATACATAAAGGGATGAAAGATATCGTTAATAAAGGAACAAAGTTGTATAACCAGGTCATAGTTCCGTCTATCTTTCTAGCCAGAGAGATATCGCTCTTCAGCATCGGTATTATATGCGCGATGGCACATTGAACCCAACCTCTACACCATCTCTTTCTCTGATTCCACCATCCTTTAAACGTAGACGGTGTCTCTTCCCAACTTATAATGGTTGGATCTATGATTATTGTATATCCTGCCTCATAAACTCTTGCCGAAAAATCTATATCCTCTGTTAACTTATCACTGTTAAATAGACCTACTTTTTCGAAGAGTTCTCTTTTGAAAAAACCTAAACTTCCGCCAAAATAAGCAAAACCATTCAAGACATGGTTTCCATAGAAGATAAGGCGCTCTATTATATCCCTCTCGATAGCTGTAATTCTTGCTATTAAACTATCCTTTTTATTGATAACCCTTGGTCTTCCTCTAACTGCATAGATCCCATCATGATACAATCTGCTAACCGCTCTTTTAATGGCATTTTTATCTAACGAATGATCTGCATCGAGTATACAGATTACATCCCCTTTAGATAGGTTTATCCCATAATTAAGACAGACTGCTTTGCCACCATGATACTTCACAGCTTTTATTCGTTCATCTATTCTTGCAAACTCTCGTAAGATTGATTCCGTTCTATCTATACATGTATCTTCATATACGTAGATGAGTTCTATCTTCTCTTTAGGATAATCCACTTTAAGAAGAGATCTTATGGTTCTGGGTAATATTCGCTCTTCGTTATAGGCAGATACTATCACTGAAACGGTTGGAAAATGATCATTGCAGATCATATCAAGATCTTTAAAATCCGTTCTTCTGATTATGAATTCACCCCTTTTAAACATTTATTTTTACTATCGTAACCTATTTAATAATTTAATAACGACCGATACTTTCTAGTTATCAATTAAAATACTAATAAACTTTTTTAAAACGTTAACCAATACGATAATGGTTTTTATAAAATTTAATTATAATAGTATCTATCATCTATCTTTAACCAATTTATATAACGAGTAAATCCCTGAGAAAAAACCGAGTACGACACCTACAACCACTCCAATCGCGGCAAAATTTTCACCTAGTAATCTTTTAAATGAGATATATCCGAAAAGAGTCATAATAGATATACTCATACCTAACTCTGTCCCGATGGCAATATACCTAGCTACTTGGATATAAAGTGGTCTTTTGTATCCTTTCTTACTCATCGATTTTTTAGAAGAATCATTCACAATTTTTATTATTATCGATTAATAATTATTAACCTTTGCCAATGAAAAACTTTAAATATCAAAAAAAAGATGCATCTCATAGATGAGATGGTTGATAAAGAGGCATTGAAGAGGCTTGCATTGATGGGACGTGATAGATGGTTCAAGATATCTTCTGCAAAATTGGCTAAGGAGATGAACACAAGCATACAGACTGCAGCCAGAAAGTTAAAAGAGTTGGTGGATCTCAAGTTGATAGATAGAAATATAGTAAAAAATGGACAGTATGTTAAGATAAATAATAGAGGGTTTGATATATTGAGGAAGGAGTATCTAGATTATATTAATATATTCGAGTCGTTAAACGACCCAATTGTTATAAAAGGAGAGGTATTTACTGGGCTGGGTGAGGGGCAATATTATCTCTCGCAAGAAGGATATAAAAAGCAGATAAAAGAGATACTTGGTTTTGATCCTTATCCAGGAACTTTAAATCTAAAGATTTATGGTGACGAGATATTAAAAAGGAAAGAATTAAACGGAGTCGATGGTATAATAATAAAACCTTTTAAATCAGAAGAAAGGTCTTTTGGTGGAGGAATTTGCTATAAAGCTACGATTAAAAAGGATGGTGATTTAGTAGAAGGGGCTATAATTCGACCGGAGAGAACACATCATCCGGAGGATTTACTCGAATTGATAGCCTCTATTAATTTAAGAAAAAGATTAAATCTGAAAGATGGGGATATAGTGGAGGTAATATATGATAAAAGACGCGATAGAAGATATTAAAAGAGGTAGACCAATCTTACTCTTTGATTCTGATGATAGAGAAGGGGAGACAGATATCGTTATTCCTGCGATATCTACCACTGCAAAAGATGTAGCTATGATGCGAAAGGATGGCGGGGGGTTGATATGTGTATCCATCCATCCAGATGCAGCAAAAAAATTCGATCTTCCTTTCATAACAGACCTTTTAAAGAAGTTGGAGAACAATGGTTATTCTAACTTGTTAAGAGTAGTAGAAAAAGAGGGAGATCTTAGATATGATTCAAAATCTGCATTCTCTTTGTGGGTAAATCATGTCAATACGTTCACCGGAATAACAGATATAGACCGATCTTTAACGATACGAGAATTAGGTAGAGCGGTGAAAGACGTCTTAAGTGGTAAATCGTTTGATTTTGGATCGGAGTTCCGTTGCCCGGGACATGTGCCTTTGTTGAGGGCATCAGATAATTTAATATATGAACGAAGAGGTCAGACCGAATTATCGATAGCATTGGCAGAGATGGCAAAGATAACACCTGCAATGGTTGTCTGCGAGATGCTGGATGATATTAGCGGTAAAGCTTTATCCAAGGATGACGCTAAAAGATATGCTGATGATAAAGGATTAGTCTTTGTAGAAGGACGGGATGTTATCGATGAGTATAAAAAGAGAAGAGAAAGAGGTGTATTATGATAAAAGGAAGAGCATGGATCTTTGGAGATGATGTAGATACCGATGCGATAATTCCAGGCAGATATTTAACTTTAAATAATCCTGAAGACTTGGCTAAATACTTGTTTGACGGCGTTAGACCAGATTTTAGAGAAAAAATTAAGCAGGGAGACATAATTGTTGCAGGTGAAAATTTTGGATGCGGCTCAAGCAGGGAACACGCACCACTTGCAATAAAGTATGCTGGGATAAGTTGCGTTGTTGCCAAATCTTTTGCAAGAATATTCTTCAGAAACTCGATTAATCTAGGTTTACCGCCTATTGAATGCAGAGATGCTGACAAGATTGATGAAGGAGATGAAGTGGAAATAGATCTAAAAGAAGGTATAATAAAGGATTTAACAAAAGGGATGAGCTTTAAAATAACACCTATTCCTGAGTTCTTGAATAATATAATGAGGGAAGGATTGCTTGAATATACAAAAAAGAGGATAAAAAATCTGTAATTTAGATACACCAGGCGGGATTATAAGATCATACATTCCATCTTCATCCATTCTGAACAACCCTCTTATTATAGTTGATGAACAAAAATTAAAAAAAGAGAGGGGTATCGCAGCAAAAATTTTAGGGGATGGGATGCCGCGTTATATACCCTATTTTGATCTTTGTTTAAGTTTTATATATAGTTTACGATGTGATTCCGAACTAATAATTAATAAATTATGTGTATTCTTGTTATATTACACTAAATAATAATTAACAATTTAAAAAAATGGATAAATACTGTATATTTAGATTAGCAAAACCTATTTAGGATAGGAACGAATGCAAAGATAAGAAACAATAGTCCATATCTTATAAGCATAATATATCTCTTTGTTCTATGCGGGGGGCCGGATTCGAACCGGCGAACCCCTATGGGAGTAGATCTTGAGTCTACCACCTTTGACCTGACTCGGTAACCCCCGCATTCTTTTTAAAGTATATATCCTAGGTTATATTTAATATTTACTAAATTTTCAATCAGATTTAGAATATAGCATAAGTTTTTAAATTAAATAATTTTTTAATATTAATAAGAGTAAAATAAGATTATATAACCGATGGTGATAAAACTGAAATATAGTTTAGAAATAAGAAATTTGGCTGTCGATGTTGATGGCGGGCATGTTTTAAAAGATGTAAATTTGATGATCGAGAAAGGCGAGACACACGTATTATTAGGTCCAAACGGGTCAGGTAAGACTACATTGCTATTATCTATACTTGGTCTATCTAGATACAAGGTAGTTCGTGGTGAGATTATCTTTAAAGGAAGAAATATTGTAGATTTACCAATAGACGAGCGAGTCAAGATGGGAATAGGGATTGCTTTTCAGAATCCACCAATTATTCGTGGTATATCTTTAAATACAATGTTAAATGTATGCATGGGTGAGAAAACTACCGAGATTACCGACGATGCTGTGAAACTTGCCAAAGAATTGAATTTTTCTGAAGATTTTTTAACACGAGATGTTAATTATGGTTTTTCAGGAGGCGAGATAAAAAGATCGGAAATAATGCAGTTGATAGCACAACAACCGGATTTTATTATGTTCGATGAGCCTGATTCTGGATTGGATATAGAGAATATGGAACTTATAGGAAAGATAATAGGGAAGTTATTAGAGAGAGATCTTATACCTAGCAGGAGAAAAAAGATGGGATTGATCATTACGCACCTTGCAACAATACTCGATTATATTAATGCAGACAGGGCACACGTAATGCTTAAAGGAAAGATTGCCTGTTCTGGATATCCAAAAGAGATCCTTGACGGGATAAGAAAAAATGGTTATGAAAAATGTATAAGAACTTGTCAGGAACAATAACAATACGAATGATATTAATTGCAATTTAGATAAAGGAGATTAAAATGCCGAAAAATGATAAACAAGATGGTTATTATAAAGAGGATATTCTAAAGGTAGGATTCGATCTTGAAGAGAAAAATCGTTCAGGCTCTTATTTACAGATTGATCATTCTGTCTTAGCAGAAAAATCAAATTTGGAAGATATAGAGATTCTTAATACGGTAGATGCCCTTAAAAAATATGATTGGCTGAAGGATTACTGGTGGAAGGCTGTCTCTCCGGATAAGGATGAATATACAAAAGAGGTAGATATAAACCAAAATTATGGCTATTTCATACATGTAAAACCAGGTGCAAAGGTAGAGTTTCCGATACAATCCTGTCTTTTTGTCTCAAAAGAAAGCACCCATCAAAATGTGCATAATATTATCATAGTAGAAGAGGGGGCAGAGGTACATGTAATAACGGGCTGTTCTGCTTTACATGGAGTGAATAATGCGTTTCATATTGGCGTCTCTGAGATATATATTAAAAAAGGTGCAAAGCTTACTTTTACCATGATTCATCTTTGGGGACCTGAAATATTTGTTAGGCCTAGAACAGGTGTTATAATCGAAGAGAATGGAATCTATCTCAGTAACTATATCTGTATGAATCCGGTCAAAGATCTGCAGATGTCTCCAGTAACATATTGTGGAAAAAATGCAACGGCTTTATATCAGACAGTGTTATATGCATCAGAAGATTCTAATATGGATGTTGGATCTGTCATTTATTTAAACGGTGAGAATAGTAAGACCGAAGTTGTATCAAGAACTGTAGCACGGGATGATAGTGAGGCAACAGTAAGAGGTACCATTATTGGGAAGAATAAAAAGATCAAAGGGCATTTAGAATGTAGAGGATTGATGTTATCGGATAATGCAATAATACATGCGATTCCTGAACTTAGGGCAGAGACAGCAGATGCAGATTTATCACATGAGGCGGCGGTAGGGAAAATATCGGAAGAAGAGATAGAATATCTTATGTCAAGAGGTTTAAACAAAGAGGAGGCGGCTTCTGTAATCGTTAGAGGTTTTTTGAATATAGATATTAAAGATCTACCAAAACAGTTGGAAGAAGAGATACAAAAAAAGATAGATATAAGCATGGCCGGAATATGATCATAAAAAAGTTTATATTGGTGTATAGGTGAACGTACAATAGGCTTAACACCGAGGGTTACTTGGCGGACAGAGGTATATCACCGATAGGAGGAGGCCAGGAGTTAGTGTTAAGCTACAAATTTTATGCCCAAATTGTTAAAATGAATGATAAAATAAAATTGGAGAAAATAAAAGATGCAATAATCGAAATGAAGGAAATAACAGAAGATGGAGGGATAGTTATTGTAGAAGGAAGAAAAGATGAGGTCTCTCTATCCGATTTAGGAATTAAAAATTGTCTAAGACTTCCTTTAAACGTGCCTATCTTTACTTTTTCTGAATTTATTGCAAAACAAAACAGAAATGTAATTATAATGACCGATTGGGACGATAAAGGCGAAAAATTGGCTGAAAAGATCAAGAATAACCTTGAAAACATGGATATTTTACCAGATTTAAGTATTAGAGAAAGAATAAAAAAACTAGTTTGTAAAGATATCAAAGACGTAGAGAGTCTTAATAAATATCTGATTAAAAAAGTTTATAGAGAATTTGGGGTTACTATAGAACAATTTTTATAAACTTTGTTTAATAAAGTTTTTGATGATATGATGTGTTGACCAATTAATTTTGAAAAACCATTATCTCTTCCTCTTTTTACAATCAAAAATACACTGCTTCTTTATGTCTTTAAGGATTTATTCTACTGTTTTTTATAAATTATTTAATACAGTATGATGATACAAACCTTTATAAAATCATAATTATAAAATCATAATATATGACATATATAGTAAATTTTATTAACTCTGCAAAAATAAAAATGTATAGAGTATGAATATAAAAATAAGAAATAATATTGGGTAAGTTTGATAAAAAATTAAAAAATGTTCAAACTTTGAAAGATAACTTACATAAAAAGCATTAATAGTAATATAATAACTTCACAATTAACCAATCATGATCATTCATTCCTGAATAGATAGTATTGAGATCAGATTACAATAAAAAAATGATAATCTTAGGATTACAAAAAGTATTCTAAGGTTATGATGGGTAGTGAGACAGCTTTTTAAAGTTATCTTTTGGAAGATTATATGATAGGAAAAGAAATTCTTAAATTAAAGGGGGTTTATTTATTGAGTTCAGATTTATTAGAGACCACGAAATATATAATTCATCTTAATATTTATGCGGAAGGAGTTATTGAGGTACCAGATGTAATAGGTGCGATTTTTGGGCAAAGTGAGGGGCTTTTAGGCGATAATCTTGATTTAAGAGAGTTGCAAAAGACTGGACGCATTGGAAGGATCGATGTTAATATTATCAATAAGGATGGGAAATCTACAGGGACTGTCTTGATACCATCAAGTTTAGATAAAGCCGAGACGGCTATTTTGGCAGCTGCTTTAGAGATAATAGATAGAATTGGACCATGTATGGCTAAGATCAAAGTAGAAAAAATATCAGACATACGAGCTGAGAAAAAGAGACAAATAATTGATAGAGCACAAAAAATTCTAAAAACAATGTTTAAGAATGAATTTTTGGAAAGTGATAAAATAATAGACGCAGTACGGCAAGCAATACGGATCGATGAGATTTCAGAGTACGGTGCAAGCAGGCTTCCGGCAGGACCTCATGTAAAAGATTCAGATGCCATTATAATAGTAGAAGGTAGGTCGGATGTATTGAATCTTTTAAAATACGGAATAAAAAACGCTATCGCGGTAGAAGGAACGAACGTACCGAAAGATGTGATAGAATTATCTAAGACAAAAATAACAACCGCGTTTTTGGATGGAGATAGAGGTGGAGAATTAATATTAAAAGAGTTACTGCAAACAGCAGATATTGATTTTGTTGCTTTTTCACCTGAGGGAAGATGCGTCGAAGATATGAGTCAGAAAGAGATATTAAAAACGTTAAGGAATAAAATTCCATTAGAGCAAGCATTAGTACATCTTAACATTAAAAAGATAAAAAAAAATGATGAAAAACACAAGAAGTTGATTGTTAAAAAAGAAGAGACCGGTGAGGTGGAGATAGCAATAGTAAATGAAGATAAAGAAGATACTGCTGCTCTAATTGAGGAAAAAAGCATAGAAACAAATAAAGAGGTTTTAAAAGAGATCAAAACGATTATTAAATATAGAGATCATATTAAAAAATTGAATGGAACTCTTACAGCATTACTTCTTAATGAAAAAGATGAGGTAATAAAAGAGGTAGCTGTCAGAAATCTGGCTAAAGAATTAAAAGATATTAAAGAGAAGGTAAAAACAGTCATATTTGATGGTGTTATTACACAAAGGATATTAGATATATCCTTTGACAAAGGTATCAGATATGTAATAGGTGCAAAGACAGGAAATATTGTAAAAAAACCGGTATCCGTAAAAATTTTCACGTTAGACGATCTATAAAGATAAAAAAGAGAATCAAAAGAGATAGAATAAAAAGAGAATGTTTTTAATATTGTAGCTCAAAAATAATTATTTATTTGTGGTGTTTAATATTGCCATCTTCAAGAATATCAGGTTTTTATAATATCCCGCCTAAAGAACGGGCAGAAAAAGTCAGGGAGTTTGCAAATTTGACGAATGATGATATTTCCGTTTTACAGTCTATTTTACCGATAGACGACTTGGACAGGATGATAGAGAACGTTATTGGTGCGTTCTCTCTTCCGTATGGAGTAGCAACAAATTTTTTGATTAATGGGAGAGATTATCTGATCCCGATGGTTATAGAAGAGCCGTCTGTAGTGGCAGCGGCGTCGAATGCTGCAAGGTTGGCAAGAAACAATTTTGGGTTTATAGCAAAGGCAACAAAGCCTGTAATGATCGGTCAAATCCAGTTAAAAACGGATACACCACATCTCTCAAAAATGATGATACTAAACGAGAAAGAGGATATATTAAAAATAGCCAACGATAAAGATCCGGTTTTGAAAGATTTGGGCGGTGGTGCGGAGGATATAGTATGCAGGATTCTTATGAATCAATTAGTGATCCATCTGCTTGTGAACGTTAAAGATGCGATGGGTGCAAACATAGTGAACACTATGTGCGAGGCGGTTGCAGGGAGAATAGAAGAGATAACCGGCGGTAAGGTCATCTTAAGGATCGTATCTAACCTTGCAATAGAGAGACTGGCACAAGCGTATGCAGTGTTTAGAAAAGATGATATAGGTGGAGAAGATGTTGTTGACAAGATAATATCAGCCACCGATCTGGCGAATGCAGATCCTTTCCGATGCGCCACTCATAACAAGGGTATAATGAACGGGATAGATGCTTTGCTCATAGCGACCGGAAACGATTTTAGAGCGGTTGAATCTGGTGCTCATGCGTATGCATCCTTGAATGGTTATCATTCTCTGACAACATGGGAGAAGACCAAAGATGGAGATTTGGCAGGGTCAATCGAACTACCAATGCCGTTGGGTGTTGTAGGTGGTGGTACAATCTCGCCGTGTGCAAGGCTATCGTTGAAGATACTTGGCGTAAAAACAAGCAATGAACTTTCTTGCGTTGCGGCGGCACTAGGGTTAGCACAGAACTTTGCAGCGTTGAGAGCGTTGGTAACAGAAGGAATACAGAAAGGGCATATGAAGTTGCATTCTAAGAACATCGTTAAGATAGCGATGGAAAGCATGATGGATAACGAATCTTCGATTTGCAACAATAACGATATTATAAATAAGGTAGCGGATCTACTGATAAAAGAGGGGAACATCAGTGTTGGCAGAGCGAAAGAAATTTTAAAAAATATCACAAATCATGCCTGAATTTTTAGCGGAGTATATAAAAGAATTAAAGAGCAAGTCTGATAGGATAGGGAGAGATTTTGTACGAGACGATATTAAAAATATTGGATCTTTTTTTAATGAATACTGGGTTGAGTTCGATCTCTCTGATCAACCATCTAATATAGATGTCCTGGCGATAGATAGCAGTAGTGCAGTTTTTCCTACGAACGTAGGAGGTTTATTTTATGTAGTGCGAGGTTTAGGTATCGCTAAAAATAAAAATTACAAAAGAATAGCAACAGATTTTGATTATTCATCGTCAAAATCCGAGCAGGAGATCAGTCGGTTTTTAGGAATGTATCGAGAACATATGGAACATTTAGTAGGGCTTGATTCCATTGCCGATGGATATAATGGTTGTATCTTATTGGATGGATCTATCTATGGTAGGTTATCGCATATCCTATCGGAGTATAGCTTTTTAAATTCAAGTTCTAAAGGGCTATCGATAGACTATTTTGAAATTTTGGCTAAGTTTATAAAAAAATGTGAAGATAATAGAATCCTCTTAATTGGAATAAGCAAAGAGAGTAGAACTTCTTTTTTTAGGGATTTTCTTATCGAGAGGATACTAGATGATAGAGGATTAGAGAAGAAGAGTAGAAGAGATTTATTAAGCCTTGCATTAAAGGATAAAAGAAAGGCTATAGAGAAAGCGGAAAGTATGTATGACAAAGAGGTTGTAAAATTAATAGAAGAACTTACCGCGAGAATACCTGATTTTCAATTGATAACGTTACACGCAAAGCATCCAGGGTATACCAAGCCTCTTTTATTAGGAGCAAATCAGAAGAAAATAGAAGAATATAATAGGTACGTGGTGGATAAAAGATCTTTGATAAAGAGTAGTTTTCCTGAACTGTCGGATAACAAAGATACTTTTAGGAGATTATCGGTGCTATACGACGATTTATTTAACCTACCTGCTATTGTCTCGTTTCACCTATTACCTAAACAGATCGATACCGCCATGAGAATAGATGTGCCCTCATGGTATTTTGGGATATCTAAGAGAATAATAGACGTCGGATGGCCAGAATTTGTTGTAAACGATGAAAAAATTAACGAGATATTAAATATCGTATCTGCAGGATACTGCGGATTGGATAACTATAATATCTGGCTTAATATGGTAGATTTAAGAGTAAAACTTAGAAAAAAAGATTTTGAAGAGATTTATCTACCAGAATTTGAAAAGATTGTTGGACGTTTTGTAACAGCGAGAGGTTATAGACGTGACAGATATCCATAAAAAGATAGGTATAGTTATAGGAGAGGCTACATCTACCGAGTTCTTGTTTGTAGCAGACGAAGAAGTTACTAAATGGGAATATGTATCCGTAAGATCAACAGAAAAGGTAAATGGAGACGACGTAGATGTAGAAGTTTTAGGTCAAATTCATACCATCTGTTCCCAATCTATGGCATTAAGAAAGGAGATCGACTTATTCTCGGCAGAAAAAATAATACAGGCAGGATTAGCTGATAGTAAAATATTTGCAAAGACACGAATATTGGGTTTTATCCACAATGGAGAGGTTTATCAGCCAAGACGTGCCATACAACCTGGAAAAAAGGTTTATATAGCTGATGAACAGGTTTTAAAAGAATTTTATTCCAGCATGGAGGATGAGGGGCTCTTTATTGGGCATTTAATTACAAGGAATGGTGTCCCTATCTATGTAGATATCAATGGTTTCAGAAGGCATATAGCAATACTTGCACAGACAGGAGCGGGAAAAAGTTATACTACAGGCGTCTTAATCGAAGAATTATTAAAAAAAGGGGCTACAATAATTGTTATAGACCCTCATGCCGATTATGTTTTAATGTCTAAAAAAAAGAGTGGAGGAGCGATTGATGAAGTAGAGATCTTCCGCACATTGGACAGCATCGGTAGATACAGTGAGGGAGAGATTGGCAGGAAGGTTAATACTTACGAGATAAAGTTTTCAGATCTTAGTGTGGATGATATAGCAACCATTTGTGGAATTGAAGAGAAATGGACTAATATCAAGGATGCGATAGAGAATGCTATAAAGAGCCTACCAGATTCTTATGATATGAATGATTTAATAGATAAATTAGAAAAAGATAAAGTAGATAAAAACAAAGGTAACAATCCTTCTGCTGCTTTAAGATACGTAAAAAGATTAAAAAGATTAAAGGTATTTGGAGCGGCAACTACAGATATAGATAAATTTTTAAAACCAAAACACCTCTCTGTTTTAGATTTATCCGGGCTGGAGGATAGAGTATCGGATTATGTGGCATACAGAGTATTAAAAGAAATTTACGATAAATTAACATCCCGTTCTTATAAATATCCTGTCTTTTTAATGATAGAGGAGGCACATAGATTTATACCAGTTAAAGAAAATACCTTCTCACGATCTATTATTAAGAAGATAGCTGCCGAGGGCAGAAAATTCGGCGCTTTTCTAACCCTTATAACTCAAAGGCCATCTAAAATAGATCCTGACGCGTTAAGCCAGTGTAATAGTCAGATTATCATGCGTGTTACAAATCCAGAAGATCAAAATGCTATTAGAAAGAGTTCTGAAAGGATAAGTGAGAGTCTTTTAAACGATCTTCCTGGATTGAACGTTGGAGAGGCAGTAGTCGTGGGTCATCTTGTTAAAACGCCACTAATGGTAAAAATAAGAGAAAGAGAGACAAAAGAAGGCGGTGGAGATATAGATATCGTATCTTTATTAAATGATGCTTTAAAAGAGGCAGATATAAGAAGTAAAAACCGAGTTGAAGATATAAGAAAAGATTTGGATGGATTAAAAAGGATGATAGAGGGATAAATTATCTCGAATCTTTGATTCGAGGTTTACAAACCAAGGTTTGTAATAAAACATGATAAACTATTTAAACTCTTAAATAGATATATCTTTATAAAATCGTTCTTTGAGCATATTAAGATAAATGTTTTATGAATAAACATGCAAAACCCTTTGATCGATCTAGATAAAATAGAATGGAGAGATTATCAGATAAATCTTGCAAAAAAAGCTTTAGGAAAAAATTGTATGATTGTTCTACCAACAGGTCTTGGAAAAACAGTTATTTCTCTAATTGTAGCCTCATCTTGCCTATCTAAATTTGATAATGGTAAAGCACTCATTTTATCGCCTACAAAACCTTTGGTAGAGCAACATTCTCGTTTTTTTAAAAATTCTTTAAAATTAGATGAAGATTTTATCATTACTCTAACGGGTGAGATTCCTCCTAAAAAAAGAGTCGAAAGATGGGATAATGGCAGGATCATCGTATCTACACCCCAAGTAATAGAGAACGATCTTATAAGTAAAAGGATAAACTTGAGAGATGTCGTCCATATAACGTTCGATGAGGCTCATCGTGCCGTTGGTCTTTATTCTTATGTATATATCGCAAAAAGATACATAGAAGAAGGAAGTTTCGTAAATATTCTTGGTATTACTGCTTCACCAGGAAGTAACGTAGAAAACATCGAAGAGATCTGTAAAAATCTTTTCATAGACGAGATTGTAATAAAAGGGGAGAATGATCCGGATATTCTACCTTATACACATAAAAGATCTATCCAATGGATAAGATTGGATTTATCCGACGAGATCAAAGATATAAAAAAACTATTGGATGATCTTATTTATGAAAGGATGGATGATCTTAAATCTCTTGGATTAATAAACTCTCATTATAAAGATTTAACAAAAAAAGAGATTATATCTTTACAAAAATCCGTAAGAAGTTCTCTATTGAATAATCCATCCAACGATCTTTTTTTTGCTGTTTCTATATTGGCAGAGATTTTAAAGGTAAAGCATGCCGTAGAGTTGATAGAGACACAAGGTATCTCTACGTTTAACCGATATTTAGACCGTTTGATGGTAGAGGGGAGATCTAAAGGTGGAAGCAAGGCTGCAAAAAGGATTATATTAGATCCAAGATTCAATAAAGTCTTAGAATTATCTAAAAATATAAATAAAGAGAACAAAAAGATAATTGAGATAAAAAAGATACTTTCTGATCGGTTTAATAGCACACCAGATTCAAGAGTTATAATATTTGCCAATTATAGAGATACGGTAGATATAATTGTAAAGAGCATCGAAGAACTTGAAAATGTCAAACCCGTAAAATTTGTTGGTCAGGCAAAAAAAGAAAATGATAAAGGACTTACTCAGAAAGAGCAGGTAAAAATTCTTGAGGGTTTCAGAAATGGAGATTACAACGTGCTTGTAGCTACATCCGTCGCTGAAGAAGGGCTAGACATCCCTGCTACAGATCTAGTTATATTTTATGAGCCAGTTCCTTCAGAGATACGAAGTATTCAGAGAAAAGGAAGGACTGCCCGGAGAAGATATGGGGAGGTTATCTTTTTAATAACAAAAAATACTCAAGACGAAGTATATTATTGGATAAGTATGAACAAAGAGAAGAAGATGCGAAACATTGGAACATTAAATAACAAACAAGATTATAATGATCACAGAAGGCAAAAAAAAGTTTTAGAATATTTTAAAGATGATGAACGGATCAAAGTAATAGTAGATCACAGAGAGCTTAGGTCTAACGTGGCAAAAGCTTTAGAGAATAAAGGAGTAAGTATAGATGTAAAAACTCTTGAAGTAGGAGATTATATAGTGAGCGATAGGACTTGTTTAGAGAGAAAGACTACGCATGATCTTTTAGATTCTTTATTCTCTAAAAATAGGGGATTTTTCGAACAATTAATTAATCTTAAATCGTCTTACGATCGTCCCGTCTTACTAATAGAGGGTAGCGATCTCTATACTATCAGAAATGTATCACCTAATGCAATAAGGGGCTTGTTGAGCTCTATTGTACTTGATTTTAATATACCTATCCTGATGAGTACAGATTACAATGATTCTGCCGAATTAATTTATAGCATGGCCGAACGAGAACAGAAAAAGGAGAAAAGAACACCTGTGGTTCATAGTGGAAAGACAAAAAAGACTTTAAAAGAGAGACAAGAATATATAGTCTCTTCTCTGCCTAACATAGGATTGAGTACAGCAAAATCGTTATTATCTCATTTTGGATCTATCAGATCTATTTTTAATGCAGATAAAGAAGAGTTAATGGATGTTGAGAATATAGGAGAAAAAACTGCAAAAGAGATACGATATATAATAGATAAAGAGTATCAATCATCTTCTTCTGAATAACTTCTATCTTTGATATATAAAAAAGTATAGAAAGGAAAGTTTAATATTTGGCTATATATTGATGAAGAATAAGTCTAAAAAAATAAAATATTATAAGCGTAGATGATTTATATACCCATTATTCCTTCCTATTCAATCTTTCTGTTTTTCTACTTTCCAAGGAGCTGATCTGATACTATCCCTTTCTCTATCTCTTTGGTACCTTCATAGATTTCTACAACCTTGGACGCCCTCCAAAACCTTTCTACATCGTACTCATCGATATATCCATATCCTCCATGAAGTTTTACCGCTTGGTCAGAGACATATACACCCGTCTCTGCCGCGTACCATTTTGCAAGAGCCACATTTTTATGGCTTAATTTCCCATTATCTAATTCCCATGCAGCCTTATAAACAAGTTGCCTGGCTGCTTGTGTTCTCGTCTCCATCTCTGCGATTCTATGCCTTATTGCCTGAAACTTTGCAAGAGGCTGCCCAAATGCCTGTCTCTTCTTGATATAATCAATAATTCTATCTAGCGCACCCTGAGCACCGATGTACGTCCTGCCTCTATTAAAGAATGTCATCGTCTCGTAAAACCCTTTTCCACGTTATCCGACCATGTTTTCTTCAGGAATCTCAACATTATTGAAAGACAATTCTGCTGTATCTGATGCACCCATTCCGGCTTTCCCTTTTATTTTAGTACTTTCGAATCCGTCCCATCCTGTCTCTACTATAAACATACTCTGTCTTCTATGCCGTCGTTCTGCATCAGGATCGGTTACTGCAAGGACAAGGAGATGATCGGCTATTGTTCCGTTGGTTACAAACATCTTGCTACCGTTCAATATCCACGTGTCCCCATCTTTCTCAGCATGCATCGTTGTACAACCGGAAACATCGCTGCCTGCGTTTGGCTCGGTGATCGCTATTCCCATTATTGCATCACCGATAGGAACTGGTGCAAGGTACTTCTCTTTCTGTGCATCACTTCCATACTCGATAAGAACCTCTGCTCCAAGTGTTACAGAAAGAATAAAACCTATCCCAGGATCTGCACGAGTAAACTCTTCCATTATAAAAGCATTGTCGAGAAATCCTAATCCGCCACCGTTGTACTCTTCTGGTATATAACAACCGATGAACCCAAACTTACAGGCTTTTTTCCAAATATCCTTGGGAAACGTCTGTTCTTTATCCATTTTTCTAGCAAGATCACGATCAAATTCTCCCTCTGCGAATTCTTTGGCAGCATTTCTTAAATCTTCTTCTCGTGTTAACTCAAAATCCTTTTTTTTACTCCTTTGCTTAATAATAAATAATTATTAAATCAATCATTCAATATCATCAGATATTTAAATATCGATATCTGGGTTCCCTCCACTGCCAGGAAGTCTACGAGTTGGGTTATTATAATCTCCTATTACATTTAACATTTGTTATTCTGCTGTTAATAAATCTAATTATTTTCATTATTATGTACCTATTTAATAAATAACCATAACAATTATAACAATAAGGTATATTAATAACGATCAATATAAAACATTATATGATTCGTACAGAAAAAAATATAATGAATAAAAAGGATTGGGAAGAGGAGTATGTTAAATATAAAGAGAGAAAAGATCATTTTAAAACTTTATCTGGCATCAATGTGGATAGGCTCTATACACCAGAAGACATTACAGATGTAGACTATAATGAGGACATCGGCTATCCAGGGGTTTATCCGTTTACGAGAGGTCCGTATCCTACCATGTATCGGGGTAGAATCTGGACTTACAGGATGTTTTCAGGTTTCGGTCTGGCTGAAGATACAAACAAGAGATGGCATATGCTTTTGAAAAATGGAGAGACCGGATTAAGCACAGCTTTTGATTTTCCTACCCTTATGGGCAGAGATTCTGATGATCCTCTAGCTATAGGAGAAGTTGGAAAATGTGGTGTTGCGATAGATACTTTTGAAGATTTTAAAAGATTATTTGAAGGAATAAGAACAGATGAGGTCAGCAGCTCCTTCACAATAAACCCACCCGCAGCCATCATTTATGGTATGTATAATGCTCTGGCGGATGTTCAGGGCGTGGATAGAAAGATATTGAGAGGAACTATACAGAACGATATGTTAAAGGAGTTTCATGCCCAGAACACGCTGGTACTTCCTCCACGTCCGTCTCTAAAGATAATAGGAGATATATTTGAGTTTGGTGTCGATGTAAATCCAAAATTTAATCTGATAAGTATATCTGGATATCATATCCGAGAAGCAGGATCTACAGCAGTACAAGAATTGGCTTTTACCCTGGCTGACGGAATGGCTTACGTAGTATTGGCTAAAGAGAGAGGTATTGATCTAAATAAGCTTGGACCACAACTATCTTTCTTCTTCAACAGCCATAACGACTTTTTTGAGGAGGTAGCAAAATTTAGAGCCGCAAGAAGAATTTGGGCAAGGTTTATGAGGGAAGAGATGGGAACAACAAACCCAGAGGCATGGAAACTAAAATTTCACACACAGACGGCAGGATGCAGTTTAACTGCACAGCAACCGTTGAATAACATTGTTAGGACGACGTTGCAGGCGTTTGCTGCTGTCCTTGGTGGGACACAATCCCTCCATACAAACTCGTTCGATGAAGCATGGGCTCTTCCAAGTGATGAAGCAGCGAGAGTGGCTTTAAGGACTCAGCAGATAATTGCTTACGAGAGTAACGTTGCCAATACTATAGATCCATTGGCAGGATCTTATTTTGTTGAGAATCTGACCAGACGAATTGAAGAAAAAGCATTAGAATACATAGATTACATCAAAGAGATGGGAGACGGCAACATTCTTGAGGGAGAGTTTATAGGTATAGATCAAGAATATTTTATTAAAGAGATAGGAGATTCGGCTTACAAGGACCAAAGAAATGTAGAAAAGAGAGAAAGGATTGTAGTTGGAGTAAACGAGTTTGTTTTGGAAGACGAAAAACTTACCGTTCCTTTATTACAGATTAACGAGGAGGAATTAAGAGATATACAGGTTAAACGAATAGAACAAATAAAAGAGAGAAGAGATACTAAAGAAGTAGAATCTTCGTTAGAAGAGATCCAGGCTGCTGCTGATGAAGATAAAAATATAATGCCACCGATAATAAGAGCTATAAAGGCTTTAGCAACGGAGGGAGAGATAATGGGTGTATTAAAAAATGTTTATGGTATCTGGTCTAAACCAACCTTACTTTGAATGAACGGGTGATTTAAAGATGAATATGAATAGAAGCAAGATCAAAATTTTAGTAGCAAAACCGGGACTTGATGGGCATGATAGAGGCGCAAGGGTATTATGCAGGTTTTTCAGAGACTCAGGTTACGAGGTGATATATACCGGATTGCACAAAACAGCCGAAGAGGTTGCTAATGCAGCTTTACAGGAAGATGTAGATGTTTTAGGGATGAGTTTCCTATCGGGTGCCCATGAGAGTTATGTGCCTAAAATTTTAAATCTTCTCAAGAATAATGGGGTAGATCTGAATGAGATAGTAATATTGGTTGGTGGAACGATACCAGAAGAACATTTCAAGAGATTGATCGATCTTGGTGTAGATGGGGTGTTTATTCCAGGCGTACCGCTAAATGAGATATCAGACTTTATAGATCTAAAAATCAAAGAAAAAAGAGATAAAAGTGAGGCTCAACATTATTTTGTTGGTACTAAACTTATACAGAAAAATCCGGTTTAAATGAGAATGGAGTATACTATAATATGATGGTAGAAGAGATAATTGACGGTATCAAAAATAAAGATATAAGAAGTCTTGCAAGAGCAATATCATGGATCGAAAAGGAGAAGGATGAAGGTATAGAACTAATAAAGAATCTCCACCATTATCAAAAAGAGAATACACATATAATTGGAATAACCGGGTTTACTGGAGTTGGAAAAAGTACTCTATTAAGCCGAATAATTGAAAGATATAGATCTATGGGAAAGACTGTCGGGGTGATAGCCATAGATCCGTCCAGTCCTTTTACGGGTGGTGCGTTATTAGGTGATAGGCTTCGGTTGAGTATGTGGACAGATCCAGGGGTTTTTTACAGGAGTGTGAGTAATAGAGGAAGAATGGGTGGATTATCGAGGATGATTGGTGATATTATCACTACTATGAGTGTATTCGGGTTTGATAAGATTATTATAGAGACGGTCGGTGCTGGTCAATCTGAGGTTGATGTTATAAAGATTGTAGATACTTCTGTGGTTGTTTTAATGCCTGGTATGGGAGACAGAGTCCAGTTTGCAAAAGCGGGAATTTTAGAGATAGCAGATATATTCGTAGTAAACAAATCAGATCTCGTCGGTGCGGACAGAGTGAGACAATTCTTGGAGGAGATGCTAAATTTTAAAACAAGTGAAAAACGAGATTCGATGCAAGAAGAATGGAAGATACCTATTATAATGACTATCGGAGAAAGTAATAATTTAAAAGGAATAGATGAGTTAGTAGAAAAAATAGATGAACATTTCGATTATTTGATCAGGATAGGTAGATTAAAAGAGATTCGGAAGAGGAGGGCTAAAAATGAGATAGAGATGCTTGCTAGTGATATCATGCTCAGGATATGTAAAAATCATAGCAGTGATCTCGATGAATATGCCAGTAAAGTTGCAAATAAGGAGATAGACCATTATACAGCGGCTAAGAAGATCGTAGAAAAGATTATGATGGAGAACGCTATATCAAATACAAGCCGCTATACATAAACCTCCTTTTATTTTTTAATATTTCGATCATGAATATATAAAAATAAAATAAAAAATATAAAAGATAGAGGATGTATAGCTGATCTTAACAGATTAATATTCTATTCCCGCTCGACTTTCTACACCACTATCGTAGTAATGTTTTATACTCTCTATCTTGCTTACTAGATCGGCTTTTTGAATAAGAGAATCCATCATATCGGAAGATCCACGGCCTGTTAAGACCAACTCCGTTTTTTCTGGTTTTTTATCTAATAGATCTATTAACTCTTCTTCTTTTAAAAATCCATCTCTTACAGATATTATAATCTCATCGAGTACTATAAGATCATATTTATCTTCTTTGAAGATATTTTCGACGAACGCAACGCCTTTTAAACATTCTTCTCTAAGCTCCTCGCTAGTTACATCTTTATAAAAATGTGGATGCTTTTCTGCAAAACCAAATATCTTAACACCAAGTTTATCTAATACTTTTAGTTCGTTATAACCCCATTTGCTTGGTTCTTTATGGAAATATATCCAACATACGTTAAAATCATGGCCTATCGCTCTTACTGCCAATCCTACAGCCGCGGTCGTCTTACCTTTTCCTGGGCCTGTGTATATCTGAATTAATCCTTTTCTCATCTCGATCATATTACCAATTTTAATTGTTATATTTAAACCTTCTTCATATTTATGAATTATAATTTTCCCAAATTTGGATAAAAAATCATAATCTATTATTAAAATCAATAATGTTAGATTTGATATACAGTATTTTATTAGCGTAGTTACGTAATAATCAGGTTGTACAGCAGATCTACCAATCTTTCAATGATACTATAGGTTAATCCTTTATATGAGCCAATAATACTACCTATACATAGAGTTATTGCTCCAATTCCGCTAAATAACTCACTAACAATCCCAATACAGAGGAAAGATAACAAAATAGGTAGACAACAGAAAGGCATGCTTGTTATAACCTCTGTCAGTGGTAAAAACGAAGATACTATGTTAAATAATATTAAAGGCATTGCAAAGATCACTACTATAAATCCTATTATAAGCCAGGGATTCCGTAGATAAAAGCACCGACTATACATTGTTCAAGTGGGTTTAGACCGAAAAACACATCTTTTGATAGGTTATCCAAATATAGATCTATTTTGAAAACCTTTTTTCTATTTTTATATTACTTAATTATTCTACTATTAATATTTTTTATAACTAAATATCTTTTTATATTGGTATTATTATAAAACTTGATTATAACAAAGAGAAATATAAAAAGGAGTGTTTAATGGATATATCATCGTCGTTTATCGGTTCAGATGTTTTTTCGTTTGTAATTCTGCCTATATGTATATTTTTGCCAGGATAATTGATGTATCCCTTGGAACTATCAGAATTATCTATCTTTCCAAAGGATTGAAATTGTTAGCACCAATAGTCGGTTTTTTGAGACATTGATATGGCTTCTTGCTATAGCCCAAATCATGCAGAACCTCGATAATTTTATCTGTTATCTTGCATATGCAGGCGGTTATGCGATGGGAAATTTTACAGGTATAATTATAGAGAAAGATTGGCCATTGGGAAATAGTTATCGAGATAATTACACAAAAGAATGCTGATGATCTTATTAATTATCTCAGATCGATAGGATGTAGGTTTACAACGGTAGATGGTTATGGTGCCTTTAAACCTGTAAAGATAATATATAGTGTCATAGATCGTAAGAATCTTCCAAGTATTGTAAATATCATAAAAACGTTTAATCCAAATGCATTTTACACTGTTAAAGACGTTAAGTTTGTGCATGAAAAATAAATCCGTTAAATGGAATGAGGCGACGTAACAAATATCAAATTAAATTATTTAGATTACTGAAAAAGTCAAAGTAGCATATTTTGTATACAAAAATTTATATATCGATCTTTTATAATAATCATTATGAAAAAAATATCAAATAGGTCTATCTTTTTTATAATAATACTTCTGATAGCATTATGCATCTCTGTTCTATACATATATTCTAACGATAAGCAGAAAGGAACTATCGAGGTTGAAGGCATAGGCTATGCTACTGCCGTGCCAGATATCGCAGAATTATATATCGGAGTCGAGACAGAAGATATGCAATTAACTGTGGCACAAAATGAGGCTGCTGACGTAATGAGCTCCGTATTTAAAGTTTTGAATAAGAATAAAATATCAGAGAGCGATATCCAGACCATTAATTACTCGATAAGTCCTATATGGGTATGGAATCCGGATAAAGAGGTTAGCGAGTTCAAAGGGTATAAAGTTAAAAATGATATAAAAGTGAAGATAAGAGAGATAGAAAAGATTGGGAATGTGATAGATGACGTAGTTGTTGCAGGTGGTAATAATATACGGATAAACGGAATAAATTTTACCATTGAAGACTTTAACATATACCTTGATGAAGCAAGAGAGAATGCCGTGATAAACGCAGAGAACAAGGCAAGAATGCTGGCAGATAAGACCGATGTCGATCTTGGATCGCCAATAAGGATAACTGTAAAGGAGAATATTCCAGATATACGTGCTAAAAGTCTTGCTTTTCGAGGAAGTATTGAATCCACGCCGATTAGTGCGGGAGAGATGAGTGTTAGTGTATCGGTCCGTATCTTATATGAGATCTTATGATGCCCTGGCCGGGAATTGAACCCGGATCTCTGGCTCCGCAGGCCAAAAGGATAATCCATTACCCCACCAGGGCAGGGTATTAAAAATCATCGATCCATGTTGCATCTTTAATAATCCTTTTCTTAAAAACCTTACCTCTATCTCTCGGATCTCTTGCCTGATGATATTTGAAATATATCTCGTTATCTATCATACCGACGATCTCTATCTTTCCGGTCTTATGGGACATTATATACCTGAATCGTTTTCCAAAACCATCAAGCATATTTTTTGTCTCTTTTATGATACGATAGCCTTTAATTAACGGTACCTGAAAATGTGTTACTCTTTTTACAGGTCTACATTGAAAGACGTAATATGGGCTAACACCGATACTTACCAACTGGTTCATCAGTTCAGCCAAAATTTCTGGATCATCATTCACTCCTTTAAGCAGGACAGTTTGGTTGTTAACCAATACGTTAGATTTTAGTAATAGATCTATAGCGGATATGGCTTCTTCAGTGATTTCTCTTGGATGATTGAATTGAGTAACAATATAAATTCGTCTGTTAGGTACAGAAAATTCTTTAAAGATAGATAACAACTCTTCATCGGTCAATATTCTCTCTGGGAGGCTGACTGGTATCTTTGTACCGAACCTGATAAAACATAGATGATCTATCTCCGAGAGCATCTCTAAAAATTTTCTAATCATCTTTGTAGATAGCGTCAATGGATCTCCGCCACTTATAAGCACGTTACTTATCTCTTCATGCTCCTTGATATAATTTACAGCGTCTCTAAAATTTTGAATTACCTCTCTGCTAGATAAACCTACCAATCTTTTTCTGAAACAGTATCTGCAATAGGTAGCACATCTGTTCGTGGATAAAATCAACGCTGTTTGTGGATATTTATGTTGAAGCCCGATCATCTTTGTATTTTCTGCTTCGCCACTCGTGTCATAGTATCCGGAAGTATCCAGCTCTTCTATAGACGGTACAATCATTCTTCTAATGGGATCTTTTGGATCATTTTTGTCTATAAGGGATAGATAATATCTACTTATACGCATAGGATGCTTATCTATCACCTTTTCCAACGATTCTTTCTCATCTTTAGAAAGTTTTATATAACGATCTAATTCATCGATCGTATCGACTGTTTGGTCGAGCATATAATCCAAAGACATAGATAACACCTCCTTGATTTTTTTAATTGGTTGTACTCATTGCAAACTGTGTTTGTATCAAAAAAGATATTAAGATCTCTTTATATTATAATATTTATTAAACTGATCGTTATTATAATTATCGAAACCTTTATTAATAGTATTTTCGTTATCGTATAAGGTTGAGAGAGAAGAAGGGCGGCTACCGGTACCTTCATGGTACTGAGGAAAGTCCCTCCACTATATAAAACGCGAATATGCGAAAGCATATTACCCGAGAGGGTAGGTTATGGCACAGAAACGATACATCTGCGCGGAATATGACTATGATATGGCACTTAAGCTTTAATTTTGCTATAAAGGGAGAGCAAGAATAAATTTTTAATTGGAAAGCCATTGAGGATCCGTTCAGAAGTGTTGAAACGGCAAATCCTCGCGAGTGAAAGTTTAAGACGATAAGATAAATGCCGCCAAAACAGAAGGGGGCTTACTCTCTTCACTCTCAACCTTCAAATTAAGTAGCATTTTCCATAATAGTCTTCAGAAATCTGATCGAAGTTCCTTTCATAATATTTCACTGCTTTGGGAAGAAAATTCAAGATATCACTAGCAGTCACTCCTCTTGATCCAATTTCTTTAGCGGCTAAATCTCCGGATAATCCATGGATAAAAACTCCAGTTTGAACTGCCTCCTCAATATCTAATCCTTGACAAAACATAGCAGCAATAGTCCCATTCAAAACATCTCCGCTTCCAGCAGTAGCCATTCCAGCTTGCCCGTCAGTATCTCCACTCATATTAATTAAAACTCTTTGATCTGGATATCCGATCAAGGTATGGGACCCTTTCAAAACAATGATAGCTTTTAGCTCCTGGCAAGCTTGTTGTAGAAAGCCTACTCTATCTCGCTCTATATCAACACTTTTTATTTCAGTCTTCCTTAATCCTTTTATAATCCTAGCCATCTCTCCGGTATGAGGAGTGAGAATGGTCGGAGCTTTCCTCTCTTTGACAATTTCTGGATCTTTAGCAATGGCTGTAATTCCATCCCCATCGATCAACAATGGTTTTCCGATCTCTTTAGCTAATTCTCTTATCAAATTTTGAGTCTCCTCATCTATGGATAGACCAGGACCTATTATAACCATCTTTGGAACTCTTCCTTCTACTTCGTCCAAAAGATTATCTTTAGCCTCTAAACTTAGACTTTTTCTACTTGTCTCTTTTTCTTGAGGAAGAAAAACAATTTCCCTCCCACCTACCGCAATATAAGGAGTTAAGGATTTAGGACAAGCTAAGAATGAATATCCTCCCCCTGCCTTTAGAACTGAATAAGCAGATGCGTAAGGAGCCCAATAATAATTTTTTGCTCCAGCAATGGTCAAAACTGGTCCGTAACTGAATTTAGTGGTATTTGCCTCTCTTTTCGGAAGGGGAATTAATTCTGGAAGTTCTACCTTAATCTCTCCCGAATTTTGAAGTTGATATGGGTAAGAAATGTGAGTAAGATACAACTTTCCTCCTTTTCCATATCCTGGATAAAGCAAGTTTCCAATTTTTGGCATGCCAAAGGTGATAGTGTAATTTGCCTGAACTGATATTCCCATCTCTTGACCAGTGTTTCCATTTATTCCAGAAGGGATATCAATGCAAAATACTGGCTTTTTACTCTCATTGATCAACTGGATTACCTCTCTATATATTCCCTCAACATCCCGATCTAATCCTATTCCAAATATGGCATCGATAATTGCATCCGTATTAGATATGTCATCCTTGATTGAATTAATCTTAGCTTTATCTATCTCTATTGAGAATTTAGAAATAATTTCCAGGTTTTTTTTGGCAGGATCTCGGTATTTTTCTCTATCAGTCAAGAGATAAACTTTTATTTCTCCTCCTGAAGAACGGATCTTTCTGGCTACTACAAATCCATCTCCACCATTGTTTCCGCCTCCACAAAAAACTAAAAATTTCTTATTCTTTACTCCCAACTCTTTCTGAATCACATCGTAAGAAGCAATCCCTGCATTTTCCATCAAAATCTCTTGGCTAATTCCATAATCAATAGTCGCTCTTCGATCTAAGTCTCTCATCTCTTCCACTTTACAAACCTTCATTTTTTCCTCCCTTCTTTTCAATATGTCTGGAACTCATTGAAACTCTTTTCATCAAAAATTAAATTTTTATCTAACATTTCTACACACTCTTTTTTTTACTTATTCTTTGTCAAAGGAACTTTTAATTTCTTTTGACAATTCAAACAAAAATTAGAACTTTTTCTGTCTGTTTCAGATAGATTATTGGAAAAATGCATCACACATTTCGGGTCTTTACAATGATTGAGACCGAAAATATGTCCTAATTCATGAATAGCCTCTTTAATAGTTCTTTCTTTGAATACCAAAGATTTAGAAAATGGCAGAGACAAATAGATATCATCTACTAAATTTTCTCTTAATCGGGTTATAGAAATCACTGCAATCTTGGCTAAAGGTGAGGCTACTCCAAATACAAAATTAAAGTCAGGAATATACAGGTCTATATCTGCTATTCCTAACTTTATTTGACCTGATTTTGCTTGTTCTATTCTCTTTAAAATTGTTATAGCTGAATATTGGTTTCGCTGAGGATTAAAAGCATAATTTGGTTTTTCCAAAGCTTGATCTATCTCAACCTTAAAATTAAACCTATTTTCCATCTCTTTTTGAAGATAATCTAATATCTCCCCATCAATTTTACCTATCGGAATAATTAATACTTTTTCCATTTTTCTTAACTTAATTATAAAATTTCCTCCTTTTAATCCACTCAAATCTTCAAAAAAGAACGGATGATATAATTTATGAGAAGATAAAAATATATCAAATCCAATCTTATAAAGAGGTTTTTAGTAACAGATCTATTCCGCTCGTTATTTCTCTTTAAAGATAATTTGGTCTCTTTTTTCACCGATAGATATCATATTAATTTTTATATTACCGATCTCTTCTATCTTTTTGATATATTCTTTAGCCTGTTTGGGAAAGTCATTAAAATTGGTACATGAGCATATCTCCTCATCCCAACCGTCCATCTCTTCGTATATGGGTTTGCATCTCATCAATTCGTAAGAGTCTTCTGGCGGATAATCAAGCACTTTATTATTTAATTCGTAACCGATACATATCTTTAAAGGATCGATACAAGATAATACATCAATCTTTGTCAATACTATATCCGTATAACCGTTTAAATCGATCGCTTTCTTAAATAATAAGCCATCAAACCAACCACATCGTCTAGGCCTATTAGTGGTTGTTCCATACTCTCTTCCTTTTCGTCTAAATAACTCTCCTGTCTCATCATGCACTTCGGTAGGAAAAGGTCCCTCTCCAACTCTTGTCAGATATGCCTTTACGACCCCATATATCTTGTCAATCTTTTTTGGTCCTATACCGAGATACGATGAGACTGCCCCTGCGATAGTATTAGAAGAAGTAACCCATCGTTGTGTTCCATGTATCACATCAAGGAATGTTCCTTGTGCACCTTCTGCAAGAATCTTTTTACCAGTTCTCAATCCCATATTCAGTTCGTACGAGACATCCACTATAAAATCCTTTAAAAATTTTCCAAGATTCAAATATTCGGATATCTTATTTTTATCGGTAACAATGGTAGGATCTCCTCCTAATACCTTAACCATACCTTCTTTAATCGGTGCAATCTTTTCATAAATACTAAAAAATCTATCCTTATCGGTTATATCTATCAATTTAATCTCGTTTCTTAATATCTTATCAGCATAAGCGAATCCTATTCCTCTTTTTGTAGTTCCTATACCACCAATACTGTTCTTCTCGCAGAGTTCGTCCATTTCAATATGATACGGCATTACTATACTTGTTTTTGGATCAATTCCTAAAATTCTTGGTGAAATGTTTATTCCACTCTTTTTCAGGATATTTATCTCATCTTTAAGCGAGGCTGGGTTCATAACTACTCCAGGTCCTATCAAAAGCCTTTTTCCATAAAAAACTCCTGAAGGAATAAGATGAAGTTTGAAGGTTTTGCCACCGATCACAACGGTATGTCCTGCGTTATCTCCTCCTTGAAACCGGACTATGATATCGGCACTCTCTGAAAGATAATCAACAATTTTCCCTTTGCCCTCATCACCAAACTGGGCACCTGTTAATACAGTAAACATTCTAAAATTACCCCTTCTTTTATGATGATGACTCAATATATACCTTTTGATGATATATTTTTCCGATTAAATAAGGCTTGTTTAAGGATAATATTTTGATGAAACCATTTTTTCATACTGCAACCGATTTACTCGATTATCAATATCTCTCCTTCGTAACTCACTGATTGGACCGGTGTAGAGATAAATGGAAGCGAAGGAAGAGGTATTCCCATAAAAGAGCTTTCCTGTGATACTTTTAAAACATAGAAGGTATCGTAACTACTTTCGGATATAGTAAAATGTGCAGTCTCGCCACTTGATATAGTGTAAGACTCGACTACATTGTTGTTTTTTGCATCAATAAGAACAATATTCAGATCTACTGGCATTGTCGTTCCTCCTTCCTGGACATCGACCGCTCTATGCAGTATAACCATGATTGCAGTACCGTTGTTCAGCTGACCAAGCTTATAAAAATCAGCGCTTTCTGCAGAAAGCTCACCATATATTTGAATTGTTACTGCTGCAGCCGTTGTATGAAACGATAGAATAAAGATCAACAGAGATAATACTATAAAAAATCTTGTTCTTCTCATAATCATTCCTTTTTGTTTTGATAACTTTGGTGAAAAATATCGTATGATTTTTATAAGATCGAGACTCATATAAATGTTTTTAAATTTAACTATCAAGCTATAATATTTCCTATTCGTTTAACAGCCTCTTTTAATTTATCGATAGGTACTGCATAAGATATTCTTATATAATTCTCAAACCCAGGTCCAAAGGCATCACCGGGTGTCATTACCAGATACCCTTCCTTGAGCATCTTCTCAGAAAACTCGTTTGCATCTTCTGCAAAATCAGATATATCAACAAAAAGATAAAATGCTCCTTTAGGTAATAGACATCTTAAACCGATGGAGTTCAATCCATCGACAAGAAAATCTCTTCTTTTCTTAAATTCTGAAACCATCTCGTTCACACAGTCTTGAGGACCACTCATCGCACTTATAGCGGCTTCTTGGACAAAAGATGGTGCACAACTGATCGAATGTTGCTGTATTTTCAACATCCCGTCTAATATAATCTTTGGTGCAGAAGCGTATCCAATCCTCCACCCAGTCATAGCATAAGATTTTGATAATCCGTTTACCGTAATCGTCCTGTCTGCCATTTGATCGAAAGATGCTATGCTTATATGTTTTGAATCGTAGATTATCTTCTCATAAATCTCATCTGATAAAACGAAGAAATCATAATCTATAGATAAATCTGCAATCATTTTGAGAGTATTTTCTGAATAAACTGCACCAGAAGGATTATTAGGAGAATTTAGAACAATCAATTTCGTTTTTTTATTAATATTATCTTGTATATCTGTTGGTTGAAATTGATCTTCAATATTTGTCTTTATCCAGTTAATACGACCACCAGCTATCTTTACACATGCTTCGTAGCTTACCCATGCCGGAGATAAGAGTACAACCTCCTCACCCTCATCTATTATGGAGTTTATTGCCATATAGATAAGATGTTTGGCACCAGCAGAGATTATTATATTCTCATAAGAGGTATCTATATTATTATCTTTCTTTAATTTTTCTGCAACAACCTTTCTTAAACGTGGTTTGCCCAAACTTGGAGTATAATGAGTATCCCCGTTATCTAATGCCTTTTTTGCAGCATCCTTTATGAATTTAGGAGTATCGAAATCGGGTTCTCCAACACTCAAATTAATTATATCTGCGCCTTTACTTCTAAGTTGTTCTCCTATATCGTTAAGCCGCAAAGTTGCCGAATCTTTGATAAAATTGACTCTATTAGATAAGATATTCTTTCTCATTTAGATCATTTTATGGATTAACATACTACCTATTAATAAAGATAGTTTTAAAAGTATCCTCTATTTTTATAATCATTATCTGTATTGTTTTGGACTGCAAGTAAGACAAAAGGATAAAAAATGAGCAAATATACCATCATATAAACCCGTAATTTTTGGTAGGTATAAAAGAAAAATCACATTCGAGCCAGATCTTAATATCATTCAAGGGTTTTTAAGAGATTGAACAACTTTGAAAAATGTTTTCTCTCCTCCGATATTATATCGTCTACAAAACCTTTTTGATCAGTAGGTAAGAGGCTTTTTATTTCTGTATAATAAAAAATGGATCCTAATTCCAAATCTATTGAATAATTAACGGCAAATATAAGATTTTTAACCTCTTTTAACGTTTCTTTACTAATTTCACTAGGAAATACTCTATCTTTTACATATGCACGAAGGTATGCAAAGTATTCATCAGGGTATATATTTGATGATTTATATTCTTTAATCTTAGAAAGCATCGATTCAAAAGTCTTTTTATGGCTCATCTCATCGTTGGCCAGATTGTTGAAAAAGTTTCTAATATCTTCATTCTCTATCTCTTTCGCCAATCTCTTATAAAACATCTCTCCATTATTCTCTATCCCTATTGCAAACTGATAAACCTCACTAATATCATAATTCATAAAACTCCCTCGGCACAATATATTAAATTAAAAATTCTCTTTAATGCCTCTTTAAAGCCTCTTTGTGTTTTTTGAGGATATCATCTGCCAGTTTATCCAGCCTTCTGAAATCTTCCTCTTTTGGATACCCTTTCGCTACAACAGGCTCTATAAACTCGACGTTCATGTTAGAAAGCAACTCTTTAACCGACTCAACCAACCGGCCACCCCATCCGTATGACCCGATCAACGATACAAACCTTGTTTTGGGTCTTAATGCATTTAAAAGAACAATAGGTCCTATTACGTTAGGATGCGGATTTGCTAACATCATAGGAGCTCCAACAACTATAGTAGCAGCATCTACAGCTGCCATTGCCAAATCTCCCAAATCTGTCTTGGTTAAATCGAATACCTTTACAAATATGCCTCTTTTGATTAATTCATCCGTTAGATATCTTACCATCTCTTCTGTACTTCCATGCATCGATATATATGGAATAATAACCTCGTTTTCTACATTATTCGATGCCCAATCATCGTATAAATCCAATATAAAAGATGGATCGTTATATATAGGTCCATGGCTTGCTGCTATAATATTTACATCCAAATCTCTTATCTTTTTAAGGTTTCTTTGAACATGTGGAACCCTAAACGGCATCATAATCTCTGCATAGTATCTTTTCGCCGGCTCGTATATTCTAATATTGTCTTCGATAAAAAGATCGCTCGTTGCGAGATGGGATCCAAGAAAATCACACGTGAACAGAATTTTATCCTCTACAATATAGGTGAACATCGTATCGGGCCAGTGAACCCATGGTGCATAGATAAATTTGAGTGTCTTGTTACCGAGAGAGACCTCTTCACCGTCTTCGACCACCTCGATCTTATCATCAGGAATAAAAAGTAGATTGATCAACAGATCTTTACATTTTGGATTTGTAAGAACTTTTGCGTCTGGAAACAACTCTAAAATACGTGGCAGGGTACCGGAATGATCCTGTTCTGCATGGTTTACAATGATATAATCTATCTGATCTATATTCACTTCTTTGATATTCTCTATTAAAACCTCGCTCATCGTCGAATCGACGGTATCAATCAATGCAACCTTTTCGCTACCTTTGACCAGGTACGAGTTGTAGCTCGTACCATCTGGTAAAAGGATAAGAGCATCGAATAATCTTCTGTTCCAATCGATCGCTCCAACCGAGTATACATCTTTAATAATCTCCCGCGCCAATGCCATTTTACTTATTTCTCCTTTACGAATTGATCTTTACTCGCTCCACAAACAGGGCATACCCAATCGTCTGGCAACTCTTCAAAAGGTGTTCCTGGCTCTATTCCGGAGTAGGGATCTCCTTTTACAGGATTATATTGATATCCGCATACACTGCATCTATATTTATCCATTTTTTCACTCTCCTTACTCTCTTTCTTCTTTTCTTCTATATAGGTTGGTGCATTCTTAGGCGATTTACCTTTCTTTACCTCATGGTAATATGCATAAGTCATAGGTTCTTCGTTATCATCTATCACTTCAGCATCCACTACTTTACCGATAAAGATAGTATGAGTACCAACATCTATACTATTAACCATCTCTATATCCAGATATGCTATCGAGTTATCCAACACGATAGGCGCACCTGTCCTACCTATCTTGTATTTGACATTTTCAAATTTATTTTCGACATCTTTTCCAGATTTAAAACCAAATTTTCCTATAAATTCCATAGGTGTAGTTTTTGAAAGAATAGATGTAGCATAAATCTTGCTATCCTTAATAAATTCATGCGTCAAGTTATTTTTGTTTATAGCCACAGCTACCTGAATAGGATCCGATGTTACCTGAATTAACGTATTTGCAATCTGCCCGTTTAACCTTTTGCCTTTTTTTGATGTAACAACATATAATCCGTAACTTATTTTATATAATGCCTTATTATCCATTTATAACCCCTTTATAAGATATTATAAAATTGTTATCAAACATATAATTTTTCATAACTACTGACCGGTTACCCCCGTGCTTGTCTGTGCCGGCGGAACAAAAACTCTCAATGCAAGCTCTTTATCAAGCATCAGCAATCCATTGCCATCGTTACCGATATGTTTTAATTTGTTGATGATATCTGTATCGTTTGATTCTTCTTCTATCTGTTCGTTGATGAACCATTGCAGGAACATATACGTGGCATGATCTTTTTCACCTAGTGCAAGATCTGCCAGCTCGTTTATAGATTTTGTTATAAATCTTTCATGCTCCAACGTCTTTTCAAACATATCCAACGGAGACTCAAAATCTGATGGCGGCTCTTCGATGCTCCTAAGTTTAACTCTCGCTCCTTGATCATTTATATAGGTGTATATTTTCATTGTATGAACCATTTCTTCCTGATACTGAACCATAAACCAGTTTGCGAATCCTTTTAATCCTATATATGTACTATATGCAGACATGGATAGATACAGATATGCAGAATAAAGTTCTTTACTCAATTGCCCATTCAAGGCATTAGTTATTTTTTCATTAAGCATTTTTACCTCTTTGATTATTGAATTAACTCTTCCACCTCTTTTTTACCTTTTTCCAACTCTCTTACCTGATCTTCATCTTTTTTCATAAGAAGAGACAAAAATTCACCAAAATGGGTCTTTTCTTCATTTCCAACGTCTAAAAAAATTTTTTTGATATCCGAGTCATCAGCCATCGCAGCAAGTTGCTCGTAAAGATTGATCGCATCGAGTTCTGCAATAATTCCCATGCGTATTATCTCTTTATTTTTTTGATCTCTATCAAGCTTTTCTAAATTTATTGGAATCTCACTAAACATTATATCAACCTTTTAAGCCATTTTAAATCAGGCATAATACAAAAACGATACAAACGATTAATAAAAAAAATACTCAGATATTTAGAGAATCTTCCCAAACTCCGTGAATATTACAGTATTCCAATGCGATTAATGTCTTGATCCCATCTAAAGATATCTTAAAAGTCGTGATTGGATCTGTAAATGTCGGTCCAAAATCTGTTCTACCTAATTCAACAACCTGGTTGTTATCTTTCTTCACACCATACAACTGTATCCAGCAAATATGATGTTCGACCGTGTTAGGATGGGGTACCTCCTTCCCTACTGTCACCTTTACTATATTCTTCCCGTTATCGGCATTTTCTACTTCTATTATAGGCACATGTTTCTCTTTTCCTTCTACATCTCTCCCTTTTAACACTTCTCCATATTTCATATTAATACCTCCATAAATTATATTCATTATTTTTATAACTTATAAATATTTTTATTTATAAATTTCATATTAATACCTCTATAAATTATATTCATTATTCTTATAACTTATAAATATTTTTATTTATAAAGTCGATTAAAAATCGATCTTTTTAATCTTTTAGCTGATCTTCTAATTTATGTAACTTGACTATATGATCATGTTCTTCTTTAATCAATTTATCGATTAAATTTTGGTTATCATGTGAAACAAAGCTTTTTATCTCATTGAAAAATAAGATAGAATCTCTTTCAAAATTTAAAGCCAAATTAATCGCATCAAAAGGTGTCTTAATGTTTTTTACCAATTCTGATGTTGTATTTTTTTTAATAAATACGTTTTTGTCCGCCAACGCTTTTATATAATTGCTGCTATCCTCGTCATCAATTGTTGTATCTTCTTGATCTTCCATCTCTTCATATATATTCTTAAAAGCAAGTATATGCCGATTTTCTTCTCCTGCTAGAAAGGAAAAGACATCTTTTACATTTTTATTATCTATAATCTTTTCAATAGATTTATAAAACTCGAATCCATTCTCTTCTATAAATATTGCAGCCTGTATAACTTCTCTTATTTTTATAAGCCCATTCATTTTACTCATCCTAATTTAAAATACATCTCTTTCTATATATATTTTTCATTTAATTTAAAACAAGAATATTTAAATAATTGAAAAAAAAATTAGTAATATGCATATATCAGATGGAATATTAACACCATTATGGTGTTTAATATGGTTTATAATAGCGATAATATTTCTTGTGATCGGAATAAGTAGTATAAAAAAAAAGGAACGATGAGACTGAAAAATCTTATATGCCGATCTTAGCACTTATGGGAGCTGCAGTCTTTGTAATCTCAGTTTGGCATATCCCCGTCCCAGTAACAGGATCTTCATCTCATCCTGTCGGAACACCGATGGCTTCTATAATAATCGGTCCATTTGCAAGTACAGTAATTACCTTTGTTATATTGATAATCCAGGCATTTATAGGACATGGTGGATTGACAACGTTGGGCGCAAATACTGTCTCCATGGGAATTGTTGGATCGTTTAGTGCATATTTATTGTTTTTATTGTTTAAAAAGCTAAGGTTACCCGTTTGGACATCTGCAGGTATCTCTGCTTTTATAGCCAGTATCTTAGTATATCTAACAACAGCGTTACAACTGGCATTATCTCTAAATCCGACATCTGTCTTTTCACACTGGTTAATATATTCGGCAGGTTATATCCCTACACAGTTACCTTTGGCTATTGCTGAATTTATATTTACTGCCGGGATTGTGAAATATATATATATAAATAAACCAGATTTGTTTTATTTCTATCATAAAGGTGATTGAAATGATTTTTGACAAATTTACAAGAACTGCGTTGGTTTTAATGATAATTATAGTCTTTATGATTATGTTATTCTCTTATATCGGATCAGAGCACGGGATAAAAGGATCAGATGATATTGTGTCAGAAATAATCATAGAAGAGACTGGTAAAGAGGAAATATCAATAATTCCCACAGTTAGTGATTTTATTGGAGAAGAGATAACATATACGATTGTTGGAATTATTGCAGGATTCGTAGTAGGATATTTTTGGAGAGATATATTTAATAATAAAGAATAAAAGAGGTATCTAATATGCTTGAATGGCTTGCAGGAGATCCTTTATGTGGCATCGGTATCACTGTTGGATTCTTTATATTTTTAATAATAGGCTATCATGTCAGATCGTGGATGAAGAATGAAAGATAAATTGAAAAAAGGGATTGTATCGCCGATTAACGTAGAAATACCAGATGGAAGATTTTTATGGAAGATTGATGCACGTATAAAATTGATAGTTACACTTTTTTTATTGATAGCCGTTATCTTCATGGACAATTTGGCTATCCTTCCAATTCTTGCAGCTATTATCTTAATAATACCTTTATTGATATTGAAAATTTCATTAAGAGAGTATTTAAGACGTTTTATTATATTACCATTTTCTATAGCCCTTATTTTATTTATAGTTGTTGCTTTTACCTATGGTGGTATAGAGGAGGTATATTCTGTCTTTGGGTTAAAGATATATAGAGAAAGCATATCTTTTGGGCTCCTCTTGTTTACTCGTGTTATTATCTCCGTATCTGTTTTACAGCTATTTATCCTGACCACAAGCATAAATGATAATATAGAGGCGTTAAGATGGTTTAGAGTCCCAAAAGAGGTCGTAGATATTGGGTTGTTGATGATAAGATATATCTCTTTGCTGTTTGACGAATTTAAAACGATGTACAATGCACAAGTCTCTAGGGGAGGGTTTTTAAAACGGATAGGATATAAAAAAAGAATTAAAAATCTAAGTAGTATTGCTGGATTATTGTTTATAAAAAGTGAGAATAAAGGCGAACGTATATATTCAGCTATGGTATCGAGGGGATACAATTTAAATTTTTATAATAAAAATAGTAAAAAATACAATAGATCGATATCTTTAAAAGAGTTCTTGTTATGTATCTTGATGATACTCTTTATAACTTTATTTGTTATCGCAGATAAGATATGAATCATGATCCAGTGATAAAGGTTATAGATCTGTTTTATACGTATCCTAACAATACTCTTGCATTAGACGGGATAAATTTCATGGCAGATAAAGGAGAAAAGATCGCTTTAATTGGTCCTAACGGTAGTGGAAAATCAACTCTTCTTTATCTCTTAGACGGACTTCTTCTTCCAATAAGAGGTGAAATTTGGATAAAAGATAAAAAACTAAATAAAAATAATTTGGATAGGATAAGGCCTATTGTAGGACTCATATTCCAAAATCAAGACGACCAGCTATTCTCTCATACAGTTTGGGAGGATGTGGCATTTGGCCCTAGAAATTTAGGATTGGATGATAGAGAGGTAGAAAAAAGGGTAAAAGAATCATTGGAGATATTAGGTATATTCAATCTTAAAGATGAAAGCCCATATAATTTAAGCAGTGGCCAGAAAAGGCTAGCATCTATTGCCGGAGTGTTGGCAATGAATCCAGAAATAATTTTGTTGGATGAGCCTACTTCTAATCTTGATCCAAGTAGCTCTAGTAGCTTGATTCGTCTCCTACTATATTTAAACAAAGAGAGAGAGATTACGCTGATCATTGCAACACACGATATCGATAACGTTCCACTCTTCTCAGATAAGGTCTATGTTATGAAAAAAGGAAAATTTATTGCCGAAGGATCGCCTGCTGAGATATTTTCAAAACCAGATGTTATAAGAGATGCATCGTTAAGACTGCCAAGAGTCACCCATCTTATGGAGATATTAAACAAAAAAGACGGAGTGCCTATAAAAAATCCTTATCCTTTAACCATAGGCGAGGCGAGAAGAGAGATATTAAATCATATTAAATACAGATAAAAAGGATAATTATCTATTTAAAAGTAATTTTATAAGTTTGTTTGCCATTACAAGTCCAAAAGAACCTTTTTTTGCTGATTCTTCATTAAATTCTTTTATGCCATCTGAAACGGTTGATTTACTATCATAAATTATAAACGGGACTGGATCTGATGTATGGACTCTATACTCTACTGGAGTAGGATGATCTGGTAACAAAAGTATTGAAAATTCTTTAAACTCTCCTAATCCATCGAGAATTTCTCCCAAAATCTCTTTATCAAACCGTTCTATCGCTTTTATCTTTCCTTCAAGGTCTCCTTCATGTCCCATCTCATCCGTTGCTTCTACATGAACAAATACAAAATCTTTATTTTTAAGCGATTTTAAAGCATATTTTGCTTTGTTTAATAGATTTGAATCTATATAACCTGTAGCACCTGGAACATCTATGATCTCCAGCCCTGCATAGATACCGAGACCTTTTATTAGATCAACAGCCGTTATGACAGATCCGTCTATTTTGTAGAGTTCTTTATAAGTAGAGATATCCGGTTTTTTACCTTGACCCCACAACCAGATCATATTAGCAGGTCGTTTTTTGTTCCTTATTCTCTCGATATTGACGTTACTTTTCTCAAGAATAGATCCAGATTCGAGCATAATCTTATTCAACCTGACAGATTGTGAAGATTTTATAAGATAATCATCGATCTTCCTCCCAATTATGTTATGGGGTGGCGTACATTCCACTTGAATAAGTTCTGGACAATCTCTTACGACCATCAAATTTCTATAACTTTTACCCTGATAAAATTCAACCTTGTATCTCGCACCGATAGACCGGTTAAGTTTCTCTATAAGTATCTTACCTTCTTTATCTGTAATCTTATCTGCGCTGTAATCTTCTAATACCTCATCTTTTATCGTTATAAAATTACATCTAAATGCAACATCGTTATTATTAAGAGTTACACCGATGCTGGCCGCTTCTAATCCGCCCCTTCCAGCAAAATACTTCGGATCATAACCCATTATTGTAAAATTGGCAATATCACTTCCTGGTTCCATTCCATCTGGAACAGTTTTGGCAAGACCTAATAACCCTTTTTTTGATAATAAATCCATATTTGGTGTATTTGCAGCCATTAATGGTGTTTTATTACCTATACTCTTAATAGGATAATCTGCCATACCATCGGGAACTAATATTAAATATTTTTTATCTATCATATCTGTATTAGAATTACTTTAACACAATAGATTAATCTTTTTATAATATATTAAATAAATCCAAGATTATGAATGTATTGTTAATTGGATCTGGTGGTAGGGAGGATGCTATAAGTGAGGCATTGATTAATAGCAGAAGGATTGATAATCTATTCGCCACAATAAAAAATAATAATCCTGGGATAGTATCCCGATGTAAAGATTTTTTAATGACTGAAGAGACCGATATCGAAAAGATAGTCGATTATGCGATCAAAAAAGAGATAGATATCGCTATAATAGGGCCTGAGGCTCCTTTAAATGTGGGTTTGGTCGATTCTCTCGAAGAGTACAATATAAAGACTGTAGGACCTATTAAAAAGGTTGCAAAGATTGAGACAGATAAATCATGGGCAAGACGGTTGATGGCAGATTATAGGATAGATGGTTGTCCTATATTTGAAATTTTTGATGATGTTTATCAGGCAAAAGAGTTTTTAGAAGATAATAAAGATGTAGTTATCAAACCTGCAGGGCTTACTGGGGGAAAAGGTGTTAAAGTGATGGGAGAACATATAAAGAACAAGAATGATGCGATAGAATATATAAAAGAGGTTATAGAAAAGCATAAGTCCGTAATATTAGAAGAAAAATTGGAAGGAGAGGAATTTACAATACAGACATTCACCGATGGTTATAATTTGATAGGGTCTCCTGCTGTTCAGGATCATAAAAGAGCTTACGAGGGTGATATAGGACCAAATACTGGTGGTATGGGATCTTATTCCGATAGATGCCTGAATCTTCCTTTTATGAATAAAAAAGATTATAATGATGCGATAAAGATATTGAAAGATACCATATCTGCCATAAGAGATAAGACGGGAGAAAGATTTAAAGGTATTTTATATGGTCAATTTATGTTATGCAGAGATGGAGTGAAGCTGATAGAGTATAATGCACGATTTGGTGATCCTGAAGCAATGAATATACTTCCAATACTGAAGATAGATTTTTTAGATATTGCTGAAGCAATCGTTGATAAAAAAATAGATAAATTAGATATCGATTTTGAGGAAAAAGCAACGGTATGTAAATACATAGTGCCTAAAGGATATCCTTCAAATCCGAAGACCGACAGCATAATCACGATAGAGGGAAAGATTAATAAAAACGCACGTTTATATTATTCAAGCGTAAATAAGATTGATGATAAGATATATACGACAAAATCTAGATCTCTTGCAATTATAGGGATTGCAGAAACAATAAGCAAGGCTGAAAAAATAGTTGAGAACGAGATTATAAAAGTTAAAGGCGATATATTTTATAGAAGAGATATAGGAACAGATATTCTTATTAAAAAAAGAATAGAACATATAAATAGGTTAAGGAGGATAAATTGAACGTTCTTTCTATTCTAGACCTATCCAAAAAGGATATAGAAGAAATCCTCGATCTTGCTATGGAGATGAAAAGAGGTAACGAGAAAAGAAAATTTTTAAATGATAAAAACGTTGCAATGATATTTGAAAAGCAATCTACAAGAACAAGGGTCTCTTTTGAGGTTGCAATGAGACAGCTCGGTGGATATGCGATCTATCTGAATAAGAACGATCTACAGCTGGGTAGAGGTGAGAGCATTCAAGATACCGCCAAGGTCTTATCAAGATACGTAGATGGAATAATAGTAAGGACGTTTGAGCATGAAACGGTAGAAGAGATGGCAAAATATTCATCTGTTCCTGTAATAAACGCTTTGACTAATTTAGAACATCCTTGCCAGTCATTGGCAGATTTGTTTACTATAAAAGAGTTCAAAGGAGATCTTAAGGGATTAAAATTGGTATGGATCGGGGATGTCAATAATGTATGCAACTCTCTCATCCTGATATCATCCCTTTTTGGAATAAATATAAGTATTGGGTCCCCGAGAGATTATGGACCGAGTAGATATATACTCGATAAATTAGATGGGCATATAAAGTATTACAATGATCCGTACAAGGCTGCTGAAGACGCGGATATCATTTATACTGATGTCTGGGTATCAATGGGGAATGAGGATGAGAAAGATAAGAGAGAAATCGATTTCAAAGAATTCCAGGTCAACCAGAAACTTTTGAGTCATGCTAAAAAGGACGCGATAGTTATGCATTGTCTCCCTGCGATAAGAGGCAAAGAGATAACTTCCGATGTGATGGACGGCAAAAATTCTGTTATATTCGACCAAGCAGAGAATAGACTACATACACAAAAAGCGTTATTAGCAAAAGTTATAAGATAAGATGATCAGATTGTGATTGATTCAGTAGCGAATTATATTATTAATAAACTGATAAACCTTAAAGCGGAGGTTGCCGAGTGGAAAAGGCGCAGGGTTGAGGGCCCTGTTCCGTAGGGATCCGTGGGTTCAAATCCCACCCTCCGCATTAATGATAAAACCCTTTAATGCGTTTAAAAATAACAAATAGTTAAAAGGTTTTATATATATTTGGTTCTCAACTATAATAATAAGGTTATTCAAAATGGATGAAGATGGAGTGTATGATCTCATAATCCCGCCTGGTGTATCTAAATCAATAATAGAGGATATTCTCAGGGAGTTTGACGTAGAAGTTGTAGAGAGAGAAGTGAAGATCACTTATGCTATTGGAGAACAAGATGATGTAATAAGAAACGTTTTAGCATTTAGAGGAAGCAAAGAATTATTATTAAAGGTAGAAGAGTTTATCAAGCAGAGTCTGATCGATAAAATAGAGAGTTTAGGTTCGGATAGGCATAAAGATAGATCTACCAAATAAAGATCAAAAATTGATAACTCTAACCCAGTCTCTGGAACATTTTTTCTAATTGATAGGACGAGATCTTGATGATTGTCGGTCTCCCATGCGGGCATATCATCGGATTTCGGCATTTAGATAATTCTTTCAACAGGTTTAACATCTCTACCTTGCTGATCTTATCACCAGATTTTATCGAGCCGCGACATGAAATAAGTTTGATCGCCTCGTCTTCGATCTCGGGATAAGACGACCTGCTCAATGTAAACAGATCTTTAAGAAAACTATAGATCGATGGTGAATCGTTCAATTTAGACGCAGAATATGGAATCGATTTAACGTTATAAGTTCTTCCTCCAAAATGCTGTATATCGAATCCTATGCTTTCGAGAATGTCTTTCAAATCTTCAAATATTATCTGCTCTCTGGGCGACAATTCTATATTTACAGAGACAAGCAACCGTTGCGATATTTGTTTGGAATCCCTCATCGTTTTAAGCCTTTCGTATCGTATCCGTTCGTCAGCTGCATGTTGATCTATCAAAAAAATCCCGTTTTTTCCCTCTATTATAATATAAGTGTCCAAGACTTGACCTAATATCTTTATTTTTGTATCATTAAAGATATTTAAGAACGAAGATTCAAAATTGATATCGATAGCATCACTTTTTTGGTTGGTATCTCCTTCAATAAAGTCAGATATGGATACTGGTTTAGATATAAAACTATCTACTATCTTATTTTCTGAATATAAGAACGTTTTTTCCTCATTCGCATAATCGAGAAGTTTTGTCTTGTTATCTTTGATAAGGTCATTAAACGTTTTCTCAGGAAGATCCATCTCATGATCTTTTGTAATAGCCTCCAAAACTGCCTCTTTTATTCTTTTTATAACCTCTTCTTCTTTGTAAAACCGTATCGTATTTTTATTAGGATGAACGTTTATATCTATCAGGTAAGGATCGATATTTAAATGAATTATGGATATAGGATACTTGTTTGATAATATATAACCTTTATACGCCTCTTTTACTGCATTTGTAATAGATGAAGAGATTATTGGTCTGGAATTAACATAGATAAATATCCAATCACGGTTGATTTTAGTCAGATTTTTCCTGCTCGTAAAACCGGATATCTTAAAGTCGTTTGAGACAAAGTTTATAGGTATAAGATTTTTCACCGTATCAGCACCAAGAATGTTTACCAGGGTAGCTTCCCACCGATCCGAACGGACAGATTTAAAGATACTCTTATTTTTATTAATCAATTCAAAAGATACCTGGTGGTTTATTATCGCATATCTCGTTACGATATCGATGATCCGTGATAATTCGGCCCTTGAACTCTTAAGATATTTCTTTCTGGCAGGTATATTTTTAAAAAGATCTTTTACAACAATTGTTGTTCCAATTGGACAACCGATCTCTTCTATCTCTCCCATCTTCCCATCTTTAATAACCAATCGGTTACCGCTCTGCATATTTTTAACCTTAGTCTGTGCCTCTACATACCCTGATACATTTGCTATGCTTGCAAGCGCCTCTCCTCTAAAACCAAACGTGATAATACGGCTCAGATCTTGGAAAGATGATATTTTGCTCGTTGCATATCTATCAAACGCCAGAATAAGATCTTCTTTCTCAATACCACAACCATTGTCTGTAACTCTTATAAGCTGTTTACCACCATCCACCACCTCTATCACAATTTTAGTAGCCCTTGCATCTATAGAATTCTCTATCAATTCTTTAACCACAAAAGATGGTCGTTCTATTACTTCTCCTGCAGCAATTTTAATAATCGTCTCCTGATCAAGATGTTTTATCTTGGACATATAATTAATCTCTATTATTTTAACTATTCAACCTTTTTTTATAACCTTTCAAAAGCTCAAAGGCATTTAAGGGGGTAATATTGTTAATATCGATACTCTTAATATCTTCAATAATAGACTCCGCATCTGACAAAAGAGTATCAACCACAGATTCATCAAAAAAGATCAATTGTGTATATCTCTTCTTTTTATTGGTAATCTTACCTTTCTTTACTGGAGTAATATCTGTATCTTCTTCTATAATCTTTAAAATCTCTTCTGCTCGATCAATAACCTCTTTTTTTACTCCAGCCAATTTTGCAACATATATCCCATAACTCTTATCGGTCGCACCGGGAACTATCTTTCTAAGAAAGATAACAGAACCGTTAACCTCTTTTACCGCTACATTATAATTCTTTATCCCAGAAAACAAATTTTCTAATTGGGTAAGCTGGTGATAATGCGTCGCAAATAGGGTCTTTGCTTTGATCTTGTTATAGATGTATTCTGAAACTGCCCAAGCTATGCTTAAGCCATCGAAGGTGCTTGTTCCTTTACCGATCTCATCAAGAACGATAAGACTGTGTGGTGTGGCATTAGTAAGAATATTAGCTACTTCACTCATTTCTACCATAAAAGTGCTTTGGCCGGACGTTAAATCATCGTATGCTCCTACTCTTGTAAAAATTCTATCTGTTATAGGAATGGATGCATATTTTGCAGGTACAAAACTGCCCACATGAGCTAATAAAACAATAAGCGCTATCTGTCTCATATAAGTCGATTTTCCAGCCATATTTGGTCCAGTCAAAATTATAAACCGATTATCCTTGTTATCCAGATATACATCGTTAGGAACGAATCTGCCTTTCATATACTTATCTAGTATAGGATGGCGTGCATCCCTGATGATAATCCTACCATCGTTGTTTATCTCGGGTCTTATAAGATCGTTGTCTAAAGCAATAGATGCAAAAGACGATATAGCATCAAGAATACCTATGCATACGGCTTTTTCCTTTAACTCTCTTACATGTCTGCTGATTCTCTCTCTTATATCGAGAAAAAGTTCGTATTCAAGAGAAAATGATTTTTCCTGTGCAGTAAGCACTTTCTCCTCTATCTCTTTCAGCATAGGAGTAACGTATCTCTCCGAATTGACCAGCGTCTGTTTTCGTATGTAATCTTTGGGAATAAGTAAAACGTTCGATTTGCTCACTTCGATATAATACCCAAAGACTGTATTAAATCCAATCTTCAAAGATTTGATACCAGTTCTTTCCCGTTCTTTCTGTTCTAGATCAGTTAACCAGTTCTTTCCTTTTCTAAAAAGCTTCCTTAGTTCATCTAACTTCGTGTTATACCCATCCTTTATAATACCGCCTTCTTTTATAGTAAGAGGGGGGTCCTCTATTATAGATTCTTCTATTAGAGAGATGATATCGTTTAACTCTCCAAGATCGAGTCTTTCTCTAATACCCACCAATTTTTTTGATTTTGCGCGATCTAAGTTCGTTAAAATTGGTGGTAGCTTTTTTAAAGACAATTTAAGATTTATTAAATCTTTTGGTGAGGCAATTTTACACGATAATCGGGAGGATATCCTTTCAAGGTCGATAAAACCATCTAATAAACTTCTAAGATCGTTAAGCAGAATCCGATCGTTGTAAAGTTCTTCTACCGCACACAACCTATTTTCTATCTCCTCTTGTAAGAGAGATGGCATTTGAAGCCATTTATGAATAATACGAGAACCCATCGGGGTTTTTGTATCATCTAAATAATCGAAAATCGATCCTTTTTTTAACCGATCTCTTATATTTTTGAAGATCTCTAAATTTCGGATGGTAGTATCATCCAAAACCATAAAATCAGAAGACGAGTAATATTTAATCTGGACAAGATGATCGAGGATATCAATATATGTAGATTTTAAGTAGGAGATGATAGCACCGCTAATCCGTATAATAAGAGGTTTATCCAGTATTTTAAAAGATTTTAACTCCTCATCGTTAAAATACTCCGATAAAAGTTCGTATCCTCTATCTAAATCAAAAAAAGACCTTTCTTTTTTTTGGATAGTTATATCAATATTACCACCGATATCATTCATCAGCTTCGTCAAGAATGGGCTCATCGGTGAAGGTACGATACACTCGACGGGTGAGAACTTTACAAATTCAGATAAGATCTTTTTACTAAGATCCGATGAATTTAACTCAGTAACATAAAAATCACCGGTAGAGACATCAACAAAAGCCATACTGACAGCCCCATCTTCTTCAAATATAGCAGATAAAAAATTATTGGTCTTTTCATCTAGCATCGATGGTTCTAATATCGTTCCAGGCGTTACAATCCTTGTAATCTCTCTTTTAACGAGACCGTTCGATTCTGCAGAATCTTCCACCTGATTACATACCGCAACCTTATACCCCTTTTTAACCAACTTAAACAGGTAAGACTCTATCGATTTATGAGGTATACCTGCCATCGGTATTTTGTTCCCTTTTTTATCTTTTTGCCGTGAAGTTAAGACGATATCAAGCTCCTTCGATGCGATAACTGCATCATCCTCAAATGTCTCATAGAAATCTCCCATTCTAAACAGGAGAATGGCATCTTTACATTCTTTTTTTATCCGATGGTACTGTTCCATCAAAGGGGTAGTATCTTTTTCCATCTAATACTTAGTTAACATTTTAAAGATATGTAAAAAGGTGCTATGTTGGTTAATTAATAATGCTTCTTTAGTCCTTTAAGGATACCGTCTTCCAATCAACACAGCATAAAAGAGATAAAAAATTGGGTAAATACAAAAAAGGTTATAGAATTTTACAAAATTTGTTTTATCTCCGTAATACGATCTCAATATTGATATCTTTTGGTATTTGAATCCGCATTAATCTTCTGAGTGCTCTTTCATCAGCATCCATATCTATCACCCTCTTGTGAACTCGCATCTCCCAGTGATCCCATGTTGCAGTCCCTTCACCATCAGGACTCTTTCGACATGGGACGACCAATCGCTTTGTAGGCAGTGGGATCGGCCCTCTTATACTAACACCAGTCTTTTCTGCTAAATCCTTTATCTCATTACACAGTCTGTCTAATTCCTTTGAAGAGTTTCCAGATAGACGTATTCTTGCCTTTTGATCCATCTTACCACTTTATATTATTTTTTTAACATCTAAACAGACACCAGCAGCAATAGTCATACCCATATCTCTCACTGCAAATCTTCCCATCTGAGGAATATCTTTTGATTTCTCTATTACAAAAGGACGTGTAGGTTTTAATTTGACTATTGCAGCATCACCTGTCTTTAAAAAGTCAGGATTTTCCTCTGCCACCTGTCCTGTTCGTGGATCTAATTTTTTTTGTAATTCTAAAAAAGTACATGCCACCTGAGCAGTATGACAGTGTATCACTGGCGTATATCCTACCGTAATGGCTGTTGGATGCTGTAATATCACGATCTGTGCCGTAAATTCTTCTGCAACTGTCGGGGGATTATCAGGATGGCCACAGACATCTCCTCTCCGTATATCCTTTCTACTAATACCCCTAACGTTAAATCCAACGTTATCACCAGGTAAAGCTTCTGGTATCTCTTCGTGATGCATCTCGATAGATTTTACTTCACCGACTACGTTAGATGGCTGAAATATTATTTTATCTTCTTTTCTCATCACACCAGTCTCAACTCTTCCGACAGGAACCGTACCTACACCACTGATTGAATATACATCTTGAATAGGTAGTCTTAAAGGCAAGTCAACAGGCAAGACCGGTACCTCTAATGCATTCATCGCATCTATCATTGTTGGGCCATTATACCAAGGCATTTTTTCGCTTTTTTTGATAATATTCTCACCATAAAATGCAGATATTGGTATAAAAGGTATCTTATCTACTTTATAACCGATCATCTTTAAAAGGCTACTTATATCCTTTTTAACCTCATTAAACCTTTTCTCTTCGTAATTTACTCTATCCATCTTGTTTATAGCCACTATTACCTGATTTATACCGATGGTTCTTGATAAGAAGATATGTTCTTTAGTCTGTGCTTGAACACCGTCTTTCGCATCCACGACAAGTATCCCAGCATCGGCCTGGCTCGCACCGGTTATCATATTCTTGACGAAATCTCTATGACCTGGGCAATCTACCACCGTAAAATAATATTTATTTGTTTCAAACTTTTGATGAGAGACATCTATTGTGAGACCTCTTTCTCTCTCCTCTTTTAGGGTATCCATAACCCATGCAAACTCGAAAGAGCCTTTACCTATACTCTCAGCATCTTTTCTATATTTTTCTACAATGTGTTTATCTATAGAATCAGTATCATACAGTAATCTACCGACAAGCGTCGATTTTCCATGATCTACATGACCTATAACTGCTAAATTTAAATGTGGCTTTTTTTCTGGCATATTATTTTTTCCTCCTTTTTATTAAAGACAATCTTTTTGTATTAAAATATTACCAACCGTTGTTATATTTAAAACTATCATAATATATATATCTATACGTAATCGCTGATCTCAGGTATTCTTTCCTTCATACCTTTTCTACGCCTTATATTCATGACTACATCGTTATGTAAACTAGACGGTAATACCTGGAATCCTATGTTCTCGCTATTCCACAACGCTCGTCCCTCGGTTGCAGACCTTATAGACCCTGAAAAACCAAATAACTCTGATACTGGAGCTATTCCTTTTACTACTACATCTCCCTTCTCTGTTTGGATATCCATTACCTGCCCTCTTCTTCCCTGCAACTCCCTTATTATCTCCCCCATGTAATCTTGTGGTGCGCTTATATAAATCCTTTGGATCGGCTCTAGCAATACAGGGTTATCCGACAGGATAGCAGTATATATGGCATTTCGTACAGCAGGTATCACTTGTGCAGGTCCCCTATGGATAGAATCTTCATGTAACTTAACATCGACCAGTTTAACCTTTATACCTTGGCAGGGCTCTTTCGCGAGAGGACCTCCCGACATAACCTCTCTGAATCCTTCTATAATTAATTCCATAGTTTCAGGTAGGTACTGAATACCTTTAGTCATATTTAAAAGAAGGTTATTTCTATACTCATCAACCACTGCTTTTGCCTCATTGCTATTCAATCCGGCATTCATTAAAAGTTTTCTTCGTTCTAGCTCTGGTAGTTTCATAGAAAATGCCCCTGATTTCAATAATTCAACAACAGACTCGCTTAGCGGATCAACCTCCATATAAAACCTGTTATGCCTATTTGGTGATACTCCTTCAGTAGGACCACCTTTAGAGGTTATACCCTCTCTATATACCACGATCGGTTCTGATGTTATAATGGGAACTTTTTTATCCCTCTCTATCTTATGTCCTATAACTTCTAGATGAAGCTCTCCCATACCAGAGATCAAATGTTCTCCGCTCTCCTCATCTATCTGAACCTGGATTGTAGGATCCTCTTTTGATATCTCCCTTAGTACTTCTATCAAACGAGGAAGATCCTTCATATTCTTTGCCTCAACCGCAACAGTGACTACAGGCTCACTAACATGTCTTATTTCCTCAAAAGGAAACATATCTTTAATTGATGAAACGGTCGATCCAACTATAGCATCTTTTAAACCAATAACTGCTATAATGTTTCCTGCAAAGATCTCCTCAATCTCAAACCGATCAGGTCCCATATAGATACCAACCTGTTGAATCTTATTCGTCTTGTTAACACCAGAGATATAAAGCTCCATCCCCCTCTTGATCGTTCCACTGAATAACCTGCCTGTAGCTACTTCTCCAGAATGAGGATCAGGAACGATTTTTGTAACCATAAATACCACAGGTCCGTTTTTATCGCAATTCAACATCGATCTTCCTACATCACTATCCAGATCACCGTGCCAGATTGTAGGAACTCTTCTTTTTTGTGATACCAACGGATTTGGAAGATGCTCTATAACCATATCCAGGATTATATTATATAACCGGCTTTTTTCAGACAGTTCTTCCATCCGTCCAGATCTACAATAATCATAAACCTCATTGAAACCTATTCCTGTCTTTTCTAACATAGGTATGCTTATAGCCCATTTGTATAATGCCGATCCAAACGCGACGGATCCATCAGCTGGATTTATCTTCCATCCACTCTTATACTTCTCTTCTTGTATATTTTTTATGAACTTATTAACTTCTTCTATGACCTTTGCCAGTCGATACTGCATATCTTTTTTATCGATCTTGAGTTCATTTATTAATCGATCGACTTTATTCACGAAAAGCACCGGTTTAACATTCTCTTTCAATGCCTGTTTTAGTACAGTCTCAGTTTGTGGCATCATACCCTCAACCGCATCCACTACAACAATACATCCATCTACTGCCCTCATTGCTCTTGTAACGTCTCCACCAAAATCAACATGCCCTGGAGTATCTATAAGATTGATGAGATAATCTTTATTTGTCTTTTTATGATTGAACAAGATAGATACGTTTGCTGCATTTATAGTTATACCTCTTGCCTGTTCTTCTTCATCATAATCCATATAAAGCGTTTTTCCTGCTAATTCATTTGAAATAAGTCCAGAACCTGCCAGTAGGTTATCAGATAGCGTGGTTTTACCATGATCGATATGTGCGACTATACCGATATTTCTGATCATCTCTGTCTTATCCATCAGCATCTTTATCTTTTCTATTATCTCTTTTCTACTAACCATTTAATTTCACCAATTATTATCGTGATGCTTTAGCAATTCTCTCTCTTTCTTCCTTTTTAGATATGGAATAACATTTTATATCATAATTAGCTGCTGAAATAATCTCCGATGCAAGAAGATCTTCTATACTTCTTTTATTTTTAAATGATGCAATAGATGCCCCTTTTGCGATAAACATCAAAGCTTCATCTATTCTACGTAAAGGTGCCGTATCAACCGATTTTGCTACGGAAAGACCTGCATATTTGAGTTGAACGGTCTCTTCTCTCGGCCCTGCATTGGATATAGCCTTTATCAACATTTGGAGAGGGTTGTTTCCAGTCTTTTCATATATTATATCAAAGGCATCTTTAACGATGTTATATGCTTTTATTTTTTTTCCGGTATTCTTCTCCGTTCTCATAACCTTATTAATGAGTCTTTCCACTATATTTATCTTATATTTGTCCTTTCCTGCATATCTTCCACCCGTATGAGGAACCACTACAGGCCTTAACGAGATATAATTTTTTATACTTGGATCGTCGATAACCACCTCTGCCAAACTCCATTTACCAAACAACTTGATATCGCCCAATAATGCCCATAATTCATCGTCTGCATTTTCGATCATTAGAACACCTTTTACCGAACAGGTTTATTCTTTTTACCCAATGTCAATTCTCTAATCGGGGTATTATTTACTGATATCACTTTAAACTTTACTCCTGGAATATCTCCCATAGATCCACCCATCCGTCCGCCAATCCTTTCGACCAAGACCTCATCATGTTCATCGATAAAACCAATAGCTCCATCGTAAGGGCAGAATGCAGTTATCCACTTTCCATTTTTTACTAATTGAACCTTAACCGCCTTACGTATAGCAGAGTTTGGTTGTTTTGCCTCAATTCCTACTTTTTCCAAGACTATCCCTCTTGCCTGTGGAGCGCCACCTAAAGGATCTATCTTACTTCGCTCAATCTTACTTTTTCTCTCCTTTCTAAATTTTTTTCTATCATTCTTTAATTTTCTCGCACTATACATTCCTTTACCCATAATAATCCTCTTTTTTTAATTTATTACGATTGTATCGATTGAATGATGCCTTCTAGCAAGTTTTATTGCTTTTTTTACTCTTTTACCATTTTTACCAATTGCTAATCCTTTATTTTCTGATGAAACCTCAACAAACGCTATTTTTCTATTTTTATCATCAGAAATATTTATTTTTTTAATATGAACCGGATAAAATGATTTTTTAATAAATTCTTCCACATTCTCAGAATATTCTATAACTTCTATCGGTATATTAAGCGTTTTTTTGACCTTATTTATGTTTGTTCCACCTTTACCAATCGCCGCTCCCATATCTCCGCTCTCTATAACAAAGATAATGGATTCGTCATCTATAATACAGTCGATCACCTTTGCATTTGTTATCTGCTCAAAAAGAGCAATGTATCTAAGCTCTTCTGTATTTAGCTTTATATCCAAAAAATTCACCTATCTTTTAAATGTTCGTATCTTCTTTAACCACAACCAGAGTGGATATAAAGAATGGTTTACCACATATAACTCCTAAATCTACATTATTTCCGTCAAAATCATAAACTGGAACATTTTTTGCCTCTTTTTTTATAATTTTCCTCTGTTTTTCTGGACAGTTTTGTGATATTACAATATATTCAGCCTTATCATTTTTCAAACATTTTAATGTCTGTTTATATCCCATAAACACTTTTTTAGACTTTATTGCAGCATTTAAAGATTTCTTAATATCCATACAGTTATTCACCCTTCTAATTAATACACTCTTCTTTAATCATTAATTTTACATTACCTGTACCCACTTTAACAGGAATACCTACAATTATATTCTCTACAACACCAGCCAGATTATCAGTATCTCCTTTTACAGCAGATTTCAACAGATTTAATGTTGTAATCTCAAAAGCTGCCCGTGATAAAACACTGCTTTTACTTCCTGCCACACCATGCCGTCCTATTGGTTTTAAATCTCCATCTACCGTCATAGCATCAGCTATAAGCATAATATGTCTTATATCTACATCCAATCCCTGTTCTCCGATAGTATCCGTTATCTCATTTATTACAGCGCGTCTTGCACCTTCTATACCTAATACCTCCTCTATCTCTCTTATATTATTCGTCGTCGTTCTATACGGATCTACCCCTTTTATCTTCATAACGTCCATCAAATTTGATCCCTCCGTATATAAAACATATTCGTCACCTTCTTTCCTGATTACCACTCTTGTTATCTCATTTATACCTTTTAAAACGATTTTATTAAGTTTTTCTTCCAATTTATGAAGCTCTTTGAACGATCTTTCGCTTGGCCTAATCTTTAACTGTAACCCATCTACCTCTATATTAATTTTTTTTCCAGTACTGAGTTTTGATAATATATCTTCTACAGTTAAAACACGTTTCTCGAGTGATTCTTTATCTAGATCTATAACTATCTCCATTAAATCAAGATTCGTAGATATAGAACCTATATCTCTAAGTGTAGTCCGTTCTATATCTACCGCAAGTTTTTTTGCAAAATCTCTATTATTAGAGAGACCTTTTTCAATCTTTATTGTCATAATTGGTGTAGCAGGTTTTTTTCTAACATCCAAAATCTCTATCAGACGAGGAAGACCTAGTGTAACGTTTATCTCTGCTACACCAGCATAATGAAAGGTACGCATAGTCATCTGTGTACCAGGTTCTCCTATACTTTGTGCTGCTACAGTACCTACTGCCTCGTAAGGATCCACCAGTGCTTTTTTATACCTCTTTTTTATCGTATCTACGATTTTATAGAACCTTTCTTCATCCAAATCCCTGTCTTTTATCTCATCTTCAAGATTTTTTAGCAATTTATCTGGTAACACTCCTTTAAGCTCATTGATCTTTTTTAAAATATCAGAACGTTTAATAATCTTTCCAGAGATCATTCTTCCCCCATTATAAAATTTACTATCTTTTTTACATCGACCGCTTCTCCATAATCGCTTTTCATAGGATCCACTCCATCCTCACCATATTTAAATTGAACTATAACATTATCCGTTCCTCTAACCGTCCTATCTTCATCTACTTTTAAATCCTGTAAAGCATTTATAAGCCTTCGTTGTAGATATCCACTCTGAGAAGTCCTTACTGCAGTATCGACTAAACCCTCTCTCCCACCAACCGCATGGAAAAAAAATTCTGTTGGAGATAGTCCTTTTTTATAATTAGATTTTACAAATCCTTTTGCTTCGGCGCTTAGATCACCTTTTTTAAAATGAGGCAATGCTCTTCCATTGTAACCTCTAGAAATTCTTTCTCCTCGCACGGATTGTTGTCCTATACATGCCACCATCTGAGTCAAATTTAATATGGATCCCCTTGCACCAGATATAGCCATAATTACTCCAGGATTATCCCGTCCTAAATGCTTACTAGCAACAAGACCCGATTTATCCCGTGCCTTACTTAACAACTGCATTATCCGTATCTCCAGAGTCTCTTCCAACGTTCTACCTGGCAGAGGTTCTAATTGATGATTATCATAAGAGATTATATTTTTTTCAATCTCCATACGGGCATCTCTTATTATCTCTTTTATCTCATTAACCGCTTCTTCTGGTATATCTTCGTCATCTATCCCAAAACTAAATCCAAAATAAGAAATACTGTTTAGCGAAAGATGAGTCAGATTATCCAAAAATTGTCTGCCAATATCTCCACCGTATTCTTTTATAATCGTATCGAATATCTTTCCTTTAATGGTACCTACGCCTACATCATCAATAATTCCACTTAGAAGATTTCCATCTTTAATACATACGTAGGCATCATTTGGACAATCCATCTTTTTACATTTAGCACAGTTTTGGCATACCCCAGCTCTATACTCTAAATTAATAGAATTAGGTAAGATTATGCTGAATATTTGTTTTCCGGTTATATACTCATCTTCATCATTATCGAAGAGGTTAATATTAATCTTTGATGAGTCGAAAAATTCATTTTGAGAGTCATCATAGAAAGTTATCCCTTTTAAAAGGAAAGAAGCGGCCTTTTTACTAATTTTTCGCTCTTTCTCTGTTAGAATAAAGATACCTGTAATATGATCATGAATACCGCCAATGATAGGACCACCAAACCTTGGCGAGATCATATTATTTTCTACACCCATTATAATCTCTGCCTCCGCTCTAGCCTCATCTGATTGTAAAACATGGAGATTCATCTCATCTCCATCAAAATCGGCATTGTATGGATGACATACTGCAGGATTTAATCTAAAAGTATTACCTGGAAAAACCTTGACCTTATGAGCCATCATACTCATTCTATGCAATGAGGGTTGCCTATTAAACAATACTAAATCCCCATCGATAAGATGTCTCTCTATAACCCAATAAAGATCGATTTCATCTGATAACTCATCTTTGGTCTTATCTGTAATTTTTATTCTCTCGCCATTTGGCTTTATTACATAATTTGTGCCTGGATACTCATCACCACGTAATAGAAATTTTTTGATCATCTCGATATTTAAATTGTTAACCACAACAGGAATAGTCAATTCTTTTGCTATTTTTAATGGAACACCTACCTCATTTATCTTTAAATTTGGATCTGGAGATATTACAGCTCTAGCAGAAAAATTTACCCGTTTACCAGAAAGATTACCTCTAAATCTTCCCTCCTTACCTTTTAATCGTTGAGATAGAGTCTTTAAAGCACGTCCACTTCGATGTCTTGCAGGAGGAATACCAGACGTCTCGTTATCGAAGAATGTTGTTACATGATATTGCAGAAGTTCCCAAAGATCTTCAATAATCAATTGCGGAGCACCTACCTCTTTATTTTCTTGAAAACGTTGATTTATTCTTATTATGTCTACTAACTTATGTGTTAAATCATCTTCCGACCTCTGACTGCTTTCAAGCGTTATTGAGGGTCTTACTGTTACTGGAGGAATTGGTAAAACCGTTAAAACCATCCACTCTGGTCTAACATTCTCCGAATCAATTCCTAACAACTCTAAATCTTCGTTAGGTATCCTTTCTAACCTATCTCTTACCTCCGCCGGTGATAATTTCTCTCCTTCTTGATTTTTCTCATCACTCTCCCTATAACTTGTAGGTTTTTCAAATTTTATAATTTTTTGTTCTTCGCCGCAATAAGGGCAGATCTTAGTATTGGAGGATTCTTTGAGAATATTTTTAATTATTTCTTCGTCATCTTGCCCTATCTCTTTGTATTGTTTCAGATTATCAAGAAAATCTTTTTTAGATTCTTCGGATAATAATAATCTACCACAATGTCTACAGGTACTTTTAAGTATCCTTGCAATCAAATTGGAAAATCCGACATGGATTACTGGTACGGACAGTTCTATATGACCAAAATGACCCTGGCATTCCCCAACTTTTCCACCACAAGTCTTACATATAAGACCTGGATCTATAACACCAAGATGTTGATCCATCAATCCTTTCTCTATAGGATATCCATCCTTGTCATACGTCTCTGCAGTTATAATCTTTACTGCACTCATCTTTCTTATTTCAGAGGGGGATAATATGCCAAATTTTATTTTTCCTATCTTTTTAATACTCATTATCCAAAACTCCTATCATCTAGACCTCATCTTCTAATACAAGCCTTGGAGCAATTCCTAAAGATTTCATCTCATCTAATAATAATTTAAAAGCATAACTCATCTCTACAGGATAAATATCGGCATCTTTGCCACAGATTGGACAAAAATTAGTATTTCTTCTCTTATCAAAGAAGGTTACCATACCACATCTATTACATACCAACACAGTAACTTTATCCGACTCGTCAAGGAGTCTATCCTTTAATACAAGTGCACTACCATAACCAATCAGCACATCTCGTTCCATCTCTCCAAATCTGAGACCACCTTCTCTCATTCTTCCTTCTGTCGGTTGTCTTGTCAAAATCTGCACGGGACCCCTCGATCTTGCATGTAGTTTTAAATTACTCAAATGATACAATCTTTGATAATATATAACTCCGACAAAGATGTCTGCCTCCATAATATCGCCGGTTATTCCATTGTACATTCGTTCCTTTCCGGTATGGGAAAAACCGTTCTCCATTAAAAGTTTTCGTAAATCTTTCTCTCTCTCACCATAAAAAGCCGTTCCATCGATAATTCTACCTTCTAAAGAACCGGCTTTTCCACCGATCATCTCCAAGATGTGACCTACCGTCATCCTGCTTGGCAATGCATGCGGGTTTATTATTAAATCTGGTGTGATACCATCTGTCGTGAATGGCATGCTCTCTTGAGGTATTATAAAACCTACAACACCCTTCTGACCATGTCTTGATGCGAATTTGTCTCCCAATTCAGGGATATATTGCTTTCTAACCTTTATCTTTGCAAGTTTAGCACCGTTTATACTCTCGGTTAATAAAACTGTATCGACCACTCCATCTTCATTATTTCTTACAGTAACAGATGCCTCTTTTCTTTTTTGTGTAGAAATTTCTGTAAAATCAGGAGATTCTTCTAAAAATCTTGGAGGACTTGTTTTGCCGATTAAAACATTGTTCTCTCTTACATCAATCTCAGGAAATATCAATCCATCCTCATCTAAAAAGGAATAAGCTTCTCTTTCCCGTACACCTCTTACTTCTGGATCAGGAATCTCGAATATCTCTTTTTGTCCACCAGGGTATCGATTTTCCTCACTTTCATAGCTCCTAAAGAAGTGTATTCTTGCTAATCCTCTTTCTATAGATCCTTTATTCAATATAATGGCATCTTCTATGTTATATTCATACGATAAAACAGCAACCACGAAATTCTGCCCTGCCGGTCTCTCGCTAAAACCGACATTATCAGAAATTTTTGTTTTGACGATCGGTAATTGTGAATAATGAAGATAATAACCACGTGTATCCAGCCTTAGTTTTAGATTTGCTGCTGGAAAGCCAAGAGATTGCTTCATCATAGCACAACCCATAGTATTTCGTGGAGAAGAGTTGTATTCTGGGAAAGGAATCATTCCAGTAAAGACTCCTAAAAACAGAGGTGTTGCCATCTCCAAGTGCGTATGTTCATCTGTTAAATCAGCCTCGTCGATTGCTATATATGCGTTCTCCTCCTCATCAGCATCAAGGTATTCTATCAACCCTGCTTTAATTAGATCATCGAATCTTTTCTTTTTATCCTCTAGATCTTTGATATCTTCATTGGTTAAAAGCGGCTTACCATCTTTTATGATTATTAATGGTCTTCTAACTCGTCCGTTATCTGTATTTATCACAACCTCTTCGTTAATAAAAGCGATATTTAATTCGGAAGAGATTATACCTTGTCGTCTAAGATCTTTAACCTTATCGATAAAATTTAAAGGATCGGTGCTAAAACCGATCATCTTCCCATTCAGAGATACGGCATAATTATTGTCTTTATTATATACGTTAGAGTATGTAATCGGCTCCAGTCCTAATGTAACTAATAATTCTTTTAAATTCTCTTCTTCCTCCTCGTTGATACCTATAGAAATTACAGCACTCTGTGAAAGGTTCTTGACTAGACCACAATTAGGCCCTTCAGGCGTCTCTATTGGACAAATTCTTCCCCAATGTGTACCATGAAGATCTCTTGCCTCAAAATGTGGTTGAGATCTTGTTAAAGGAGATAAAACTCTTCTAAGATGAGATATAGAAGAGATATAATTTGTTTTATCCAGTAACTGAGATACTCCGCTCCTATTACCTATCCAATTGCCAGTAGACATCGAATGAAATATTCTATCGCTCAATAAATCGGATCTTATTATAGTAGATAACCTCAAGTCTCTACCTCTTATCTTGGTCTTTTCTAGTTGATATTTAATGTCTTTTAACAATCTTGAGAAAGACGACCTAAACAGATCTTCTAACAAATCTCCAACCAGTTTTAACCTTTTGTTGGCGTAATGATCTTTATCATCCACGTTTTTTCTTCCTAAAGAAAGTTTAATGGACATATTTGCCATTTTCCCCAAAAAAAAGGCTTTTTTTATCCTATCATCTTCCAAATGTGGCAATATTCTATCAAGAACGTACTCCACCCTTTTAATCCTATATTCTTTCGGTTGTCCTGGAGCTAATCTTTTACCAATCTCGTCTATAGCCTCATCCTTTGTCTTTGATTCGTCCAAATTTTCAAGTACAACTTTAGTTGTCTCTGGGCTATCAGCTATCAAATTAACAATTTCTTCATCCGTCTCTATACCTAAAGCTTTTATAAAAGTAATAAAATTCTCTTTTTTTGGCAGAAAAGGTGATTTTATATATAATATAGATTTTTTATCTTTTTCTACAATAATCCTTGATCTATATCCTTTTTTTTGCGAAATAACTTCTGCATAATCTACAGTACCATTATCTGACACATCTTGGCCTAAAAATATTTTGTTTGGAGCAAGATCTTCCAACGTCATTACTACCCTTTCGATACCATTTATGATAAAATAACCACCGGGGTCGTTGGGATCCTCTCCCTTTTTTATAATTTCTTCATCGGTCAAATTGTGAAGATTGCAATAATCAGATCGTAACATAATTGGCATATAACCAATCTCAACGTCTTTTTTATCTAACATATCTCCATTATCAAACAGAGCCATTTCCAAATAAAGTGGTGCCGAATAAGATATTCCTCTTATACGACAATCCATAGGGTATAAATCGGTTATAGAGCCATCAACCTCCCTGAAAATGGGTTTTCCTATACGAATATTTCCTAATTTTACATATAATCCCTCTATCGCAGTATCAATCTCACCAAACTCGTTTACTACATCTTGCAGTCCTTCCTTAATGAATTTATTGAAAGATTCGATATGATGCGCACCTATTCTATCGCGTGTAAACCATTCTTTATATAAAACATCACGAGCTAAAGGCTCGTGAGCTTCAAATCTTTGATTTGAAACATCTCTATTTAAAATAGTAGATTCCTCCTTATATTACCAATCTAAAAAATTCCGATTGCCCAGCAGTCTCACTCTCACGTATTATCTTTATAATATCACCCGGTTTGGCACCTATCTCTCTTACTGCAGGATCGCTCATCTTGATTTTTGGCAACATTCTCTTATCTATATTGTAAGTTTTTAATACTTGTATAGCCTCTTCTTCGCTTAATAATATATGTTTTGGCACTAATTCGTGATTAAAAAGACTAAACTTCAAAATGATCTCCTCCTGTAGATGACAAAAATGGCGGGCTCGAGGGGAATTGAACCCCTGACCACCTGGTTAAAAGCCAGGTGCTCTGCCTAACTGAGCTACGAGCCCTTAAAGATATAAGAGTTAACATAGTATGCTAAGTATATAAAGATTTCTAAGATCAAAAATCTCCAATTTTTAGGATTTGAAAACAAATGTTACGAATCCTTGTCCATTGCAAATCGAAGATTCTGCTTTGTTATATGTTATACCTATGTCTGTTCCTTAATTCCTCTTTCTTTGCCTCGTTCCAGCCGCTTACAGCCTGAAGATAACCTGTAACTCGTGATAGATATTCGAGGTTTTTACCTCCACATACAGGGCAAGAATCCAATATCCCACCTGAAACGGTATAATCATCTAAACAGATCGTCATATCTTTTGTAAATGCAAAATAACCTATCGGTGTATTTTTGGCAATCTTTAATGTTAAACTTTTTAATCCTTTCGGATTAGGTGCTTTTTCTCCTAAGAAGATATGAAAGATGTTTCCACCATCAAGAATTGGGAAAAACTTCTCTTCTATTTTAATTTTTTTAAAAAGATCTATATTCGCACTCTCACTAACATGCGTACCATTCGTATAATATATAGGAAGATCTCTATTTTTAGGATCCTTTTTTAATAGATCCAATGCCTTACCGACGTCTCCTTTGAGGACAGAAAATATCGCAGATCCATACTTAATCAAATCAGATACTGCAAACCTCTGTGCACAAGTCTCTGCAGGAGTCCTTGCAAGAACTATCTCAAAACCATACTTTTTACTAAGCTCTTTACAATAAATCTTCATCTTATTCATCGTTAAAACAGCCAACCTAACCGCATCTTCCGACTCATGGAGCTGATAACCAGTATGATACTGCACCATCTCGTTTATCCCAACCACCCCGATGATACATACTAATTTATCAATATCTACAGCCATAGCACCACTCTTGTCCGGACGTTGTGTAGCAAAAGGCATCCTTCCTTTACTCACTATATCCCTTATCCAACTCCATTTAATCTTGAATATCTCTGCTGCCTTATCCATCAAACTATATAAATTATTGAAGAGGAGATTATCGTCGCCATTAGCATTGTAAGCTGCCCACGGACAGTTTAGAGAGATAACCTGTAGAGATCCAAGATTGAAATGTTTTCCATTCTCGAACCTAATCTTTTCATTGAATTCAGAATCTGTTTTTGCATTCGAATTAAACTGATACGCACAGCATTGATAACAACTTATACCTTCTCCTCCTCCCCTATACTCGGGTAATTGATTATCAAAATAAGGTGTGCCAAATTTTGCTGCTAATTGGAAGGACAGATCGTATAGATCATCATAAGTCGGAAGATCTGGATGATCCTTATCAAACTTCTTGACAAAATCATCAGGATCTAAAAACTGTTTTTCCAAAGAAATTTCAGGTTTTGGAAAATTAAACGGCTTACCCCAATAATCTCCTTCCAGCATTACTTCCATCAATGCTTTGAAGCTTAGTCTTACCTCTCTCTCAAAATTTTTATACTTTTTATCATGCCAGATCTTACCTTTATAAACAACGTCTACGTCTCTCCATATTTTTGGAACGCCTGGTGTAAGCTGCACGCTACTGAATACAATCTGACCACCTCTAGCAACCATCATTTGTGTCATCTCGTATGTAAACATCTGCATTAACTGTTTAATCTCGTCATATTCCAGATTTTCAAAATAAGGTGCTAAAAAAGTCAAGAAATTATAAAACCCTTGACCACCAGCAAAATTGGTTTGTGCGCTCCCTAATGCTTTTACTGCGTGTAAAACAGCCACTTCGGGGCGTTTAGCTGGACCAGCAACGGAAGATTTCGTTCCGACACCATCAGGCATAAGCCCGTAATATAAAAAGTATCTTAAGTCCCAATCTTGACAGAAAGCTCTCGTTCCAAAATATTCCAAGTCGTGGATATGTATATTCCCACTTAGATGAAGATCTGCCAATTCCTGTGGAATGGATAATAGATATTGCTCTTTACAAATCTTATCGGCTTTCTTTTTATGTGAAGTTTCTGCATTGTTCTGTAGATTAGCATTCTCCCTCGCCTCAAACCCGTTACCATAATCTATCTCATGCGCATCATAAACAGGCATTCCGACCCTAGTCAGTACGTTTCTCCATTCAGCCCGCCCTCTTTCGAGGAGGATAATATTGACAATCTCCCTGATCAACGGTCCGCTTAAAAATTTAAGCTGCATCTTTTTAATTCTTTTTTCCGCCTCAATAGCTATTTCTTCAGCCTCTTCTTTACTGCAAGGCTCAATTCCGTAAAATTCCTCGGCTAATTTCGTCTCACGCACCAATTGATCTACTATATTGGTTCTATCCCATTTCAAAATATGTCCATCGGTAGTTCTAACATCAGGCAGAACCAAGGTTCCTGCACCTCCTTGTGAAGAACATTTTGTTTTCATTATTATAAATCCTCTGAGCAATTTGTGATTTTACGAGTTGCTTAAAAAATCAAAGATTTTTAGTCCACGAATCGAAGATTCGTGATATTTCTTGAGAAAGATTATTCTGTTTATCAAAGATTTGATCATGCGTATAATATCTACCATCGATAAACAAGACAGGCCCCTCTTTTACATATACACCATCCATTATTAGATCGGTCATACAATCTGGATCTTCCATATCAAGCTCCTTAAATGGAATACCAACCGATCTTATCTTATCTTTAAGTATCTTACAATGAGGACAATTCGGCAGAGTAAATATTTTGATAACCATTACTACGAATCAAAGATTTTCAATGTAATAATTATCTATACTAACATCGTATCTACTATGATATACTCTTTAATCGACTTAACAGCTTTAAATGGGATCAAAATTAGATCTCCATCTACACGATATTTTTTTGTATTTAAAGTTTTATTCGGTTGAACGACAAGGTCTATTATATCACCGGTATCTGAATCTACCGTAAGGTTGTAAAGATGACCGATCATCCTTCCATCTTGACTAATAATCTCTTTATTAGATAGAGATTTTGCAAATATAATCATTTTTTAACCCCATTCACTTATTTAATATCTTTGATATCTCTTTTTCTCTCTTTAAAAAATTATCGATATCCAACATATAAAGATGCATCTTCTCTACTAATCCTACTTTTAAATTTCTTCTCAATTTCTAGATAATAATTCATAGTTGAATCATCTATACTCGGTTTTATTTTATCTAAAATAGCCAAAAAGTGACGTTTTTCAACTTTTTTAGATCGTATATTCTCTTTATTTGCAAATGTTTCTCTTATCACTAGAATAGCCGCCTCTCTACAGATAAGTTCTATATCAGATCCAACATAATTTTCGGTATATTCTGCAAGCTCATCTAAATCTACGTCGCTTGCGAGAGGCATATTTTTTGTATGTATCTTAAATATCTCTTTCCTTGCTGCCTTATCCGGCACTCCAATAAAGATAGATCGGTCAAATCTTCCTGGTCTTAAAATAGACGGATCTACAAGATGTGGCATATTGGTAGCGGCAATCACTACAACGTTCTCCATATTTTCCATTCCATCTAACTCAGTCAATAATTGATTTACTACTCTTTCAGATACTCTGCTATCCATGACCATTCCGCGTACTGGCGCTATGGCATCTATCTCATCAAAAAAGATCACACTTGGGGCAACCTGTCTTGCTTTTTTAAAAACCTCTCGTATAGCCTTCTCACTCTCACCAACCCATTTAGACAATAATTCTGGACCTTTTATGCATATAAAGTTTGCTCCGGACTCGGTAGCAACAGCCTTGGCAAGTAAAGTTTTACCAGTTCCCGGTGGACCGTATAAAAAGATATTTTTTATTGGTTTTATGCCCATATGTTCAAATACCTCAGGATTATTTAAAGGAAGTTCTACAGCTTCTTTAATCTCCATTTTAGCTATATCTAAGCCTCCGATATCACTCCATCTTATGTTAGGAATCTCAATTATTATCTCACGCAACGCACTCGGTTCTACCTCTTTTAAAGCCTCCTTTATATCATCTGCTGTAATTTCTATGTTATCCAATATCTCTGAAGGTATCTCTTTCTCATCAAGGTTCATCTGTGGTAAATATCGTCTTAAAGTAATCATTGCTGCCTCTTTCACTACTGCTTGTATATCTGCACCTACAAATCCATACATTTGATCGGCTATACTATCTAAGTTTATATCTTTAGCCAAAGGCATTTTTCTTGTGTGTATCTTTAAAATCTCTTTTCTACCGTTTTTATCCGGTACACCGATCTCAATTTCTCTATCAAACCGTCCTGGTCTTCTCAATGCGGGATCTATTGCTCCTATCCTGTTAGTTGCTCCTATAACAACAACGTTACCTCTCTCCTCAAGACCATCCAGCAAGCTTAACAATTGAGCAACAACTCGATGCTCTACCTCCCCCGTTACCTCTTCTCTTTTCGATGCGATAGAATCAAGCTCATCTATAAAGATGATGGATGGTGCATTCTTTCGTGCATCCTCAAATATCTTTCGAAGTTGTTTCTCACTCTCCCCATAATACTTGTTCATGATCTCCGGCCCTGCAATAGAGAAGAAATTTGCTCCGGACTCGGTAGCAACAGCCTTGGCAAGTAAAGTTTTACCAGTTCCCGGTGGACCATGTAGAAGAATACCTTTCGGTGGTTCAATACCAAGTTTAATAAAGACCTCAGGATGTTTGATAGGTAACTCTATCATCTCTCTTACTTTTTGTATATGTCTATCTAAACCTCCAATATCTTTATAAGTTATTTTTCTCTCTTTTATCAGAGCTTCATTACTCAATAATCTATCCATAAATATCAACTTTGTATCTTTTGTTATCAAGACTGCCTCATTGGGTGGTTTTGTAGAGACTACGATCAAAGATATTATCTTTCCTCCAACCATGAAACCAGAACTAATCATTCCTATAGAAGACACTACTATAGGAACTATATCGCCTGCTATTACAACCTTGCTTAAAAGCTGTCTTTTTACCACTTCTAAATACTCTGACGAGCTAAAATAGGTGTTTTCTGATATTTGGTTTGATAAAACGACCTCTTCTGCATTTTTAGCATCTATTTTTCTTATAGTTACTCTATCTTCAATACTTACATCGGCATTTTTTTGGATATACTCATCTATTCGTATTATCCCTTTACCCCAATCTTGTCCGGCTAATCTCCAAACTTTTGCTACGGTCCTCTTTCTTCCAATGATCTCTATAACATCTCCTGGAAAGAGATGCAATTCATCTAATGTTTGAGGATCCAATCTTGCAATACCTTTACCTATATCATTAGTGTATGCTTTAGAGACTATTAATTCTTTTTCATTCATGATACATCAACATAATCTTTATATTTGGCTTTGCATAATCGATTTAAAGATCTTCAATCTTTCAATTTAGATACGATCTTAATCAGTATATGTTTTTCTATAATATAATACAAGTATATTTTATATATAAAATCTTCTTTCCATTTAATAAAGTTATAAGATATATTTTAAGAGGCGTAGTTTAATGGACTTTATCTTGATAGATCCTTATTCAGGTGCATCAGGCGACATGATTGTTTCTGCTTTGATAGACCTGGGTGCAGATAAAAATTACGTTGAAGAGAAGATGAGAGAGATAAGTGATAAGATTGGTAATGTAACGATCGTCATAAATAAAAAGAAAAAATATGGAATTTGTGGCACAAAGATGGATGTAACAAGCAAAGATGAGCGAAAGAAATATAGCGAAGTGGTGACCTTGGTTAAAGATTCTTCTCTTTCAATAGACGAAAAAAACGATATTTTATCTATAATGGATATACTGATTACCGCAGAATCCAAAGTTCATGCCATCAAAAAAGATGATATTTTTAATTACGATTTGAGAGTAGCAGATACAATCATAGACATCGTTGGATCGGTATCTGCCTATTATTCTTTAGAAATGAATAAAAAGAAAGTATTATCGTTGCCTCCTTCAGTGGGTGGTGGAATAGCAGATATAGGCCATGGAGTGATGAGCGTTCCTGCTCCAGCAACCCTTGAGATCATAAAAAGGTACAATATACCGATAAAATACGGTCCAGTCGATTCGGAATTGTTGACTCCAACAGGTGCTGCAATTCTTGCATATTTTGTAGACGAGTTCATAAACTATTATTCAAATTTAAGAATCACAGAGATCGGCTATGGTTTTGGATCGAAAGATCTGGATATTATAAATGTTTTAAAAGTATTCTCTGGAAGAGTAGATAATAATTATATAGAAGACGAGATATCTATCTTAGAAACAAATATCGATGATACAACGGGAGAAGTGATAAGTAACCTGGTAGATAATCTTATGAAAGAGGGTGCACTGGATGTATCTGTCATACCTACCATGATGAAAAAAGGGAGATTGGGAAGTTTAATACGTGTTATATGTAGAATGAAGGATGCTCAATACTTTATAGATAAGATAATACAGGAAACAGGAACGTTAGGCGTGAGATATCAACCTTATATTCATAGAAGCGCTGCTATTCGTAATAATTATATCTTTTCAGTCGATTTTTATGGAATAGAAAGAGAGATCTCTGTTAAAATTGCCAAAGATAGAGAAGGGAATATTATAAGAGTATCTGCAGAGTACGAAGATGCAAAAAAAATAGCTGAAGAATTGAATATACCTATTAGAGATGTGATACTCATCACGGAATACGAAGTTATTAAGAGATATAAAGATAAGAGGGAACGATGAAACATCCTACAGGATTCGGACGATTGGATGATATGATCGGTGGTGGATTAGAGGCTGGTGCCCTTACACAAATATTCGGAGAGGGAGGTAGCGGAAAATCTAATTTATGTATTCTTATCGCAATAAATACGGTCAAAATTGGAAAAAAAGTTATATTTGTAGATACAGAAGGGCTCTCTATAGATAGGTTTGAACAGATGGCTGGAACTAATGCGAAGGAGATTGCAAAAGAGATTATACTCTATGAACCCACTAGCTTTAAAGAGCAACATTCTGTTATAAAAGACCTTGGTAAGATAACCAATGATATAGGTGTGATTATAGTAGACTCGGCTACTTCACTATATAGAGTCTCTCCTAAGTCAGATATGATGGGGCTTATCAGAGAATTAGGTAATCAGATGACATACTTAGTCGGTATTGCACGTAAACAGAACATACCAGTAGTCATAACCAATCAGGTTTATACAGATATAAACAAAGGAATAGATATGCCGATTGGAGGAAATATTTTATGCCATTTGTCAAAAACTATAATAAAGCTTGAAAAAATAGATAAAGGATTAAGAAGGGCTACACTTTTGAAACATAGGTCTCTTCCAGAGGGTGCATCCATCGATTTTAAGATTAAAAATAATGGTATAGAATAAAATTTAATTAATCGTTGATTTTGATCTAAGTAAATGTTATCTGTTTTACAATATGTTTATTATATGGTTTATCATAATAGTAATAACATTAAGATGAAAAATTAAAAGGAGATTAAATGGCTGAGAATCAAAAGATTTTATTCATAGATGATCTACCAGGGGTAGGGCCTGCTACAGCAGAAAAACTAAGAGAGGCAGGATTCGACTCAATAGAAGAGATTGCTATCGCTTCACCAGCAGAGCTTGCAGCTGCTACAGAGATGGGTGAAAATACCGCATCAAAGATTATAAATGCAGCTCGAAAAGCGGCTGATATTGGTAATTTTGAGAGAGGAGAAACGTTACTCGAGAGAAGAAAGAGTATAGAGAAGATTACTACGGGATCTAAAGCATTAGATGAATTGATCGGTGGAGGTATAGAGACACAATCAATAACAGAGGTTTATGGAGAGTTTGGGTGTGGCAAAACGCAGCTTGTGCATCAGTTATGTGTAAATACCCAGTTACTTAAGGAAGAAGGAGGACTGAACGGCTCTGTAATCATGATAGATACCGAGAACACATTTCGACCAGAAAGGATTAGCCAGATGGCGACATCATTAAAACTTGATGCGAACGATGTGTTAAAAAATATATATGTAGCACGGGCATACAATTCTAATCATCAGATTCTATTGATGGATAAAGCTATAGATCTTGCAAAAGAGATAAAAGATACGGATAAACCTGCAAGATTGCTTATTGTCGATTCTTTGACGGCTCATTTTAGGTCAGAATATGTAGGACGGGGTACTCTTGCCGATAGACAGCAAAAGCTCAACAAGTATATGCATAACCTCTTACAATTTGGAAACCTTTATAATGCCGCAATACTCGTGACAAACCAGGTTATGTCGAAACCTGATACATTTTTCGGCGATCCTACCCGTCCAATAGGAGGGCATATCGTTGGCCATACTGCGACGTTCAGGATATATATACGCAAGTCAAAAGGAGATAAGCGTATTGCACGGTTGGTGGACTCACCCAGTCTGCCAGAGGGAGAGGTAGTATTTAGAATAACACCTGAAGGGATTACAGACGAATAATATCGATTGTATAGCAATAGATATAGATGGAACACTTACAAACAAAGATAGAATATTAAATCCAAATGCATTAGATAAAATACAACGTCTCTCGATCCCTGTAGTTTTAGTGAGTGGTAACGTTGCGTGTTTTGTATCTGCTATATCCAGGCTTATAGATGCATCCGAAGAGATTGTAGCAGAGAACGGTGGTGTGGTGAAATTAAGTTACGATGGCGAAGAGATCATACTTGGGGATAAAAATCTCTGTATTAAAGCATACAATCATCTTAAAAATTTTTTAGATGTAAAACTGATCGATATGCGGTATAGACTCTCGGAAGTTACTATCAAGTCTGGAATAGATATAAAAATGGCAAATGATATTTTAAAAGAGTTTGATGTTGAGATAGTCGATTCTGGTTTTGCCATTCATATCAAAAAGCGTGGTATTAACAAGATGACAGGATTATCCTACTTGGCAGGTAAAAAAGGATGGAATATCGACAGAATGGTAGCAATAGGAGATTCAGAAAATGATCTCGAGATGATTAAAGGGGTTGGATTTGGAATAGCGGTTGGTAATTCAGATGAGGATTTAAAAATGCATGCAGATTACGTGACAAAAGGAAGATACGGAGATGGAGTAGTCGAGGCGTTAACGTATTTAAACCTCGTTTGAGGCGATAAAACTTCAAAACTTAAATATAGATAAGTACGTACTCCCAAGCAGTAAGTTTAATATAATAATAGATGATGGTGTTTTATATATGGGCATATTTAAACGGGCAAGTACTATCATAAAGGCTAAGATAGATAAGATTATAAATAATTTTGAAGACCCCAGAGAGATGCTCGATTATTCTTATCGTAAGCAATTGGAACTTCTTCAGCAGATCAAACGGAATATTGCAAGCATTATTACGGCAAGAAAAAGGCTCGAATTACAGAAGAATAAGATAGAAGAAGAGATTAAAAAGCTGGATAGACAGGCAAAAGACTCTTTAAAAGCAGGTAGAGAGGATTTGGCACGTTTGGCAATAAAAAGAAAGAAAGAATATGAGATTAGATTGGATGATCTCTCTAAACAGATAGAGATCTCCAAAAAAGAGGGGGAAAAATTAGTAGAGAGTGAGAAAAAATTATCTGCCAAGATTGAGACGTTTAGATCGGAGAAAGAGATAATAAAAGCAAAATATTCATCTGCTGAAGCAGAGATTCGTGTGAAAGAGGCGATTGGTGGAATATCTGAAGAGATGGCAGATGTAGGTTTTGCTATGGAGAGAGCAAGAGAGAAGACCGAGGAGATGGTTGGAAGATCTGAAGCATTGGACGAGATGGAGGAGATAGGCGTTATAGATATGGGGGAGAATGATATCGAGAGAGAGCTGAGAGAGACAAAAATTAGTACGGAAGTAGAAGAAGAGATGGAAAGACTTAAGAAGGAGGTGGACGGCGATGATCGTTAGAATAATGACAGATCATCAATACGAGGTGGATGATTCTCTCTTAGAAGAATTGAATGAGATAGACAATAGGATCGTATCGTTGGTTGAAAAGGATGACGAATCCTTCATAGATGATTTGAAAAAGCTTATCAAGATTGTCAAGGAGAGAGGAAAGATTTTGGATGATTCTTTGCTTAAAAATTCTGAGATAATAATTCCGCCTGAAGATATAAGGTTAGATGAGGCAAAGAAGATATTCATGGGAGAGGGTATATTCCCAGATTAAAGAGGCATATTCTTGATAGGATACCATCTTGTTATATCTTCCTCGATAGGTATCTCTTCCTTTAGCATTGACTTTATTTTAAATTCTAATTTATTATCCCTCTCATTATTTAATGGTGCAAAAGGATAGAATTTTCCACTTTTGTAATTATATATCAGATAAAAGCGATTAAAAGCAAAAACAGAGGATAATAATCTTTCTTCGAAACCTTTATCTATTAAAACCTCGCTGATTATATGAATATTAACGATCAGATCCTCAAAATCATCGTTCTTTAGAACAAACCATTCGTATCCGTAATCATCTTTTATAATAGAGTATTTTAAATCAGAAGTAGATAGATCGAGCAGAGATAATATATCATTCTTCGCATCTACGAAGGTTTTAGACTCCATAGGTTTAAAACAGATTCCTGCTATGCCCTTTGGATCGAAGCTATTATCTTTAAGCGTTAAATAAGCGGTGGATAAGGAGAAGAGACCATCGATATTCGGTTTTTTGATACGTGTTCGTCCTAACAAAATATCAAAAAATTTCATAACCTCTGCTCAATCTTTTCTAAAGCCTCTATTCTCTTCTCAATGGGTGGATGTGTGGAGAGTAATCCTAATATAGACTCACCAGAGAGCGCAGGGATGATATAAAAAGCGTTCATTCCTTCCGCTTTTCTAAGATCGTCTTTCGGAACCTGTTCCATCCTGCCGCTTATCTTGAGCAATGCCAAGATCAGATTTGATGGTTGTCCTGTAAGTATGGCAGATCCTCTATCTGCAGCAAATTCTCTGTATCTGGATAATGCTCTTATCAACAGAAAACTCAGTAACCAGACAATAACCGAAACGATCCATGCTATCATAATACCACCAGAATTTCGGTCTCTTCCTCCAAAGAATATTAAATATCTAACTAGGAAGAAGGCTATTGTAGAGAAAAAACCCGCTATAGTCAATACCAAGACATCCTTATTCTTGATATGGGACAACTCATGTGCTAATACTGCCTCCAGCTCACCTTTATTCAACTGTTTCATGAGTGCTGCCGTTACGGCAACCACTGCCCTTTTACTGTTTCTTCCAGTGGCAAAAGCGTTTGGAATAGATGATTGGACGATCGCTATCTTTGGTTTTGGTATATCTGCATTGATACATAATCTAGATACAATCTCATGCAACTCTGGCGCCTCTTCCTCGCTCACGATTTGGGCACCAGTACTCATCAAAACCAGCCTATCTGAAAAATAGTATTGGGCAAATAACATGACACCTGCCATAAAGACGAGCGGTATTATAGATACACCCAAAACGGACAAAACTGCTATGAATGCCAGATAAAGAGCTGCTAAAAAGAACATAGTTAAAAACATTCGTATAAACAGCCCTCTATCTTTTTCCCACTCTTTTTTCATTTGATTTTACACCTTTATATAAAAAGAAAGTTCTTGATATATAAAAGTTACTAAAAATATAAATAAAAATTATTCATTTAGATTTAGATAATTAAAAACTATCTATTAAAATATAAAAGAATTCCACCGATTACGCCCGGTATACCGATCAAACTAAAAGATGGAAGTATCGAAAAAATTATAACTAATATACCGCCTATCTTATTTCTATCCTTATAACCTAAGAATGCTCCAATCAGTATAAGGATACTCATAACTATGAAGGTAATACCTAGGGTAGGATAGCTTGCCACGATAAGATCTAATTCTTCTGCAATCATCTTGGGATACTGCTCTTGCAACGTTTGTAAATAAACCTCGGTCGGTGTGGTATACATAGATATTCCAAAGAACAGGATAATGATGCCTGCAATAATAGACAGTATAACTCCAATTTTGAAAGGCTTATTTTTTCTCTCCATTTTTATCCTCCTTTTATACGTATATAAAATGTGCTTCTATATATAAAGCCATCTTACTTATATTATATAAATTATGCTTTTTAAAATTATGCTTTTTAAATATAATAGAATAATATCTGACATACTCCCACCGCTAAAGCATGTTGGTTCTCAAACAGAGCTTCTTTAGGGGTATCAGTGCTTGTTGGTGCTCCACAATTCCTACAGTGGAACAGGTTTCCGTGACCACACTTGTTACATCTTTGGCTTGTGTATTGTGGTTCGAACTTTTTGGATTGTTGATAATATCATATAAATAAACTACTACTTAGAATAAATTTGTCTGAAACGCATAGAAGAAAAACAAATAAATACTGGAATAATGTATAGATAAAAAAAAGAAAATGTTCAAAAATAGAGACATCATATCTATGGCAGATTTTTCACGAGAAGAGATAGATCACATCTTAGATGTTGCAGAGATGGTAGAAAAAAATCCGACAGATTATAATAATCTCTTAAATAATAAGATAATGGCTCTACTCTTTTTTGAACCGAGTACAAGAACTCGGATGTCATTCGAATCTGCCATGTATAGATTCGGCGGTAAATGTATCGATCTGGGACCGATAGATGCCTCTTCTTTAAAAAAAGGCGAATCTTTTACAGATACTATTAAAGTAGTCTCAAGATATGCTGATTTAATGGTAATCAGGCATCCTGCAGATGGTGTTGCCAGATACGTGTCCGAGATTGTCGATATACCCATAATAAACGGAGGAGATGGAACAGGACAGCATCCTACTCAGACTCTACTTGACCTATTCACGTTAAAGAAAGAGAATAAATTAGAAAGAGTCAATATAGGTATTGTTGGAGATTTAAAATATAGTCGAACTGTTCATTCTCTGGTATACGCACTTACTTTGTATGATGTAGAGATGACTTTCATATATCCCCCTTCGTTGAGATTACCGGATGGGATTATAGAATACCTAGTAAAAAATAAGATCAAATATAAAGAATGTAACGATATAGAGGAAGTAATAGAGGATATAGATGTTCTTTATGTAACGAGGATTCAACAAGAGAGGTTTCCGGATGTTAGCGAGTATTATGCAGTATCGGATAGTTATAAGATAACCAAAAACCTATTAGAGAGCAAAGCAAAGGATGATCTAATATTGTTACACCCTTTACCAAAAAAGAATGAGATTGAGAAAGAGTTGGACGAGACACATTATGCAAAATATTTTTTACAGGTAGAATATGGGATTTATGTAAGGATGGCACTCCTTGGACTTATCATGGGTGCATTTGAGTGATTGAGATACTATGTTGAGAATAGAATCTATAAAAGATGGAACCGTAATAGACCATATTACTGCAGGACAGGCATTAAACGTTCTGAAAATTCTACATATAACTCCATATTCGAAAGAGACGGTAAGCATGGTGATGAATGTTTCAAGCAAGAAGATAAAGAGGAAAGATATCGTAAAGATCGAAAACAGAATGCTTAAAAAAGAGGAACTCAATAAGATCGCGCTGATAGCAACGAATGCCACGATAAACATTGTTAAAGATAATAAGATTGTAGAAAAGTATAAGGTAAAAATTCCTGATGTAGTGAGAGGAATCATTAAATGTAAGAATAGAAACTGCATCACCAATCTTGAAGAGATAGAGACAAAGTTCAAACTAGAGTCCAAAGATCCATTGATCCTTAAATGTGCCTATTGTGAGATGAGGTTAGATACTATAGAATTTTTGTAGAAGATTGTTAGTAAGTAATATCAATAATTAATATACCGCCTTCGATGAATCTTCCTCAAAACATGGACTTATAAACTTAACGATATTTTTAAAATTATGATAGAAAAGATTAGAATGAAAAATTATATAAACAAATAAATTATACTTTGTACGTTTTAATTGCTGATAAAACGATAAAAAGGAGATGTTCTGTTGAGTAATGGTTGTAAAATAGAAAAAGTATATCCAAATCTTTTTAAAATTAAAATACCGTTTGAAAGCAATCCATTGGGGCATATAAACACTTATTTTATAAACGATGGTAAAAAAAGCTCCTAATAGATACAGGATTCAATCTAAGCGGATCTTTAGACGGAATAAAAGATTCGTTAAGTAGGATAGATGTTGGTATCTCTGAGATAACCGATATTTTGCTGACACATCACCATATAGATCATGTTGGGCTGCTCTATAATATAAAAAAGAATGTTGACTGCAGTTTTAGTAAAAGTTATAGATTATTGACCAGGCCAGATATAATCTTGACCGATGGGGATAAAATTTCAACAGAAAATTATTCTTTCAAGATTATTCTTACACCAGGGCATTCTCCTGGTCACATCTGTTTGTATGAGACAAATTTTAAATTTTTGATAGCAGGAGACCATATTCTTCCAAAAATTACACCAAATATCATACCCTATAAAGAAGATAGTAATCCATTGTACGATTATTTTTAAAGTCTCGATAAGATAGATAATTACGATGTAAAAAAAGTGCTTCCAGGTCATCAAAATGTTTTCACAGGGTGTCATAGAAGGATTCAAGAATTGAGAGATCATCATTTGGACCGATGCAACGAGATATTACAAATTATATGGGAAGAAGAATTAAATGCGTATCAGATAGCCTCTCTACTTCATTGGAACGTCGATTGTACTTCATGGAATCAATTTGATCCGTTTCAAAAATGGATGGCAATAGGAGAGAAGATATCACATTTAAAATTTTTAGAGAGTGAAAGGTTTATAGATAGAGTTGAAAAAGACGAAAAGATATTTTATCTGGCAAAATTGCGAAATATTCCTTCTTTAAGAATCAACCGTTAACGATCATAACCAGAGTAATATCTTCGTTAGATATTAAATCTAAAGAAGAACCGCCACCGTTATCTTATCATTGATGAATAATAGTTTTATCTCGATCCCGTCCTCTGTAACATACTCCTCTTTAACCTGATAATAGCTATCATCGATCTCTATTTTTTGATCATCTACCTCTATGGCAACTTTGTTACCTTTTTCTAGCCTTCCTAACTCTTTTTCTTTTTTAATTAACTCTACAACACTTTTGGATCTCCCTTTAAACGTTTGTCCAATCTTCTTCATGTTTGGTATGACATCAACCACTTTTAAGCCAAAATTTGGTTTTTCTCGATATAATTTTATCTCCTTACAATTTACAGTCTTTTCTATATCATAGAGATCTTCATCTTTTAACAATCCTTCCTCGTCATATATCTTTAAGCTGGATATCTCTCTGTTTAATGGGATACCCGAATCTGATTTGTATCGCCTTACTTCTTTTATAACATCTTTTATTGCAGATCCTCTTTTATATGCATCTTTATCATAAAGAACCTCGTAAGGATGGGGATAGGGTTGTATATGGACACTCTCGCTTGATATATTAGAATAAATCTCTTCAGAAATAAAAGGGGCAAAAGGTGCTAATAATCTCGATACGATCTTTAATGTTGTTCTTATGGTATCTACTGCAGATTTATCGTTCTTATAGTATAGCCTGTGTTTAACCATCTCTATATAGTTATCCGCAAAAACACCCCATACAAACGATCTTATCTCTTTTACCACCTCATCAAATCTATACTTCTTCATATCTTCTTCTATATCTACTACTACTTCATGCAACTCGCTTAAAAGCCATAGATCTACCACGTTTTTACTCGCTATCTTTGTATCTTCCACAGAACAATTTTTTAAATGAGGTATACAGAATCTGAAGACGTTCCATAACTTTCTCAAAAATCTGGACGCTGCCTTTACATCGTCCCACCTAAATAGTATATCCGAACCGGGTCTCCCTGCAGATGCTGCCCATAATCTAAAAGTATCTGCTCCATAGTTTCCTATTATTTCTTCGGGAGATATTACGTTTCCACGGCTTTTACTCATTTTATACCCGTCTTCTCCTAAAACCATTCCGTTAATGAATATACTATTCCATGGTTTTTTTCCGGTCAATTCCATTGTTCTTAGAATAGTATAAAACGCCCACGTCCGTATTATATCATGCCCTTGCGGTCTTAATTCTAACGGTTTTAATCTATCTTCGTTGTATCCATCCCATCCAGCTACATTTACCGCAGATAATGAGCTATCCATCCATGTATCCAAGACATCCTCCTCACCGATAAACTCTGTCGATCCACATCTGGAACAAGGAGTCTTAGGCTTGCTGTTGGTCGGATCTAAGGGCAACCAGTCTAACTCACTAACTTTAATCTCACCACAATTTTTGCAGTACCATACAGGTAAAGGAGTCGCAAAGACTCTCTGTCTTGAGATACACCAATCCCATTCCATAGATTCTGCCCAGTTTTTAAGCCTGTATAACATGTATTCTGGTATCCACTCGATAGATTCTGCCATCTTCGATACTTTTTCACTCTCTACCTGCATAAACCATTGAACCTCTGAAAATATCTCTATGGGAGTATTACATCTCCAACAACAACCAATGCTTTGTTCAATCTTTCTCTCATCGACTAATAATCCTTCCTTCTTCAAATCGTTTATTATTGCCTTTCTACAATCTTCGATTGTCAATCCCTCATATTTTCCAGCAATCGCTGTCATTCTTCCATTTAAGTCTATTGCCCGCCTCAAATCCAAAGAGTGCTTTTTCCACCATCTCACATCATTTTTATCTCCAAAAGTACAGATCATAACTATCCCTGTCCCAAATTCTGGATCTACATCGTTATCGCCTATTACTTCTACCTTATGGCCAAACAAAGGAACTTTAACCTTTTTTCCAATCAAGTAATTATTTTTGTCATCGCTTGGATTTACAGCAACCGCAACACATGCCGATAAAAGTTCTGGTCTGGTAGTAGCGATTAATATATAGACGAGATCTTCTTTCTCGTCATCGATATCAAATTTTATAAAATTTAGTTTTGATTCTTGTGAGGTATATTCTACTTCTGCGAAAGCTATTGCAGTTCCACATCTAGGGCAATAATTGACAGGGTGTTCTTCTCTGTAGATTAGACCTTTATTGTACATCTTGACGAAAGATATCTGCGTTTTTTTGTAATACTTGGGAAACATTGTTATATACTCTTTACTCCAATCGATGGAATACCCCAATCTTATCATTGTTTTCTTCATTTGAGATATGTTCTTTAACGTAAGGTCTTCACATAATTGTCTGAACTTATCTCTTCCAACGTTTTTTTTTGTTATATTATACGTCTCTTCTACTTTAACTTCTGTTGGAAGACCATGACAATCCCAACCTTGAGGAAACATCACATTGAATCCGTTCATTCGTTTATATCTTGCAATAAAATCTATATAAGACCAATTTAAACCATTACCAATATGGAAATCTCCTGTTGGATACGGCGGTGGAGTATCTATTATAAAATTATCTTTCTTAGACGATTCATCAAAAAAGTACATCTTTTTATCCCAAGTATTCAGCCATTTCTCCTCTATCTCGTTGAATCTGTAATCTTTTGTGATATTTTGTCTCGCACTCATCTTTATTTCTCTTTTATGATATATTGCTTAAAAACAAATCTATTAAAAAGCTTTTTGTTTTAATACTGTGTCGAATATACAGTAAGTTTTAAAAGCCATCGTATTATATCAGGAAGAGATGCAATCCTACAAAAACAAAAAATAAATAATCACCATGGAATCATAATATTTTTTTACAGTATCTTCTGGGGATCTTCAATGTTATCTCAGAGGTATAAGGAATGGTTATAGGAGAAATTTAGATACTGATAAATAAACTTAAAAATTATTTTGTCAATATAGCAAAATTACTACAAGGTTTATATATAAGTTAGTTAATTACACATCTTGTTTAATCTTAATCCTATAAAAGCATTTTACAACCTATTTTTAAGCAAGTAGAAATTATCAGGAATCTAAAGATTAAAACTTTTACTAAGGATGATTTATAAATGTATGCAATATCTACTAAAGATTTGACAAAGAAATTTAAAAATACGTTAGCAGTGGACCATATTAATTTAGATGTTGAAGAAGGTGATATATTCGGATTTGTAGGTCTTAACGGTGCTGGAAAGACGACATTCATCCTTATGTTATCCACTTTATTAAACCCGACATCGGGTACTGCAAAAGTATGTGGGTATGATATTATAAAGAATAAAAAAGATGTTAGATCTTCTATAGGTCTTGTATTTGAAGAACAGGCGGTAGATATTTACTTGACAGGGAGACAAAATTTGGATTTTACTGCCAGAATGTATAATCTGCCAAAAAAAGAACGGATTGAGCGAATATCCCGTGTTTTAGAGTCAGTAGGGCTATCTGATCGGGCAGATGATAAAGTAAAAGATTATTCAGGTGGGATGTTACGCCGATTGGAGATAGCAAGAGGTATGTTAATTTATCCAAGAGTATTATTGTTGGACGAACCGACGATCGGGGTTGATGTACAGACGAGAAGATATCTATGGGATTATCTAAAAAAGGTCAATAAGGAGTACTGTATGACCATATTTTTAACAACTTCTTATATGGATGAGGCAGATTATCTATGTGATAAGGTTGCAATCATACATAAAGGTAGAATATTATCTATGGGTACACCTGAAAAGTTAAAATATGAATTAGGAGAAAATCTAATCTTTTTAAAAGTATCTAACAGTTTTGATGAATTTTCAGGGATTCTCTTTAAAGAGCCGTGGGTGGATAGAGTCGATATATTCGAGGATGAGGAAGGGGATAATTGGATAAGACTAAGTGTTAAAGGAGCCAATGTTAGAATACCAGATATTGTAAAGTTTGCAAAAGAAAAAGGATTCTCTATATTGTCTATCAAGATGCAAAAACCAAGTCTTAACGATGTTGTTCTACATCATATCGATAAAATAGGATAAACAAATAAGGAGAAGTAAGATGGAAGATGTCATAGTAGTCGAAGGATTAACTAAAAGGTTTGGTAATTTTGTTGCCGTAAATAATATCGATTTTACCGTAAAAGAAAGAGAAATTTTTGGCTTTTTAGGTCCAAACGGAGCAGGAAAAAGTACCACGATAAAGATACTGATCACTCTTTTACATCCAACATCGGGATCGGCAAAAATTTGTGGATACGATGTGGTCAAAGAGCCGTACAACGTTAGAAAGAAAATAGGTGTTGTTTTTCAGGATAGATCGAGCGATAGGGTATTAACCGGACGACAGAATCTTGATCTTCACGGCAGAATGTACACTATGAGTAAAGAAGAGAGAGAAAAAAAGATTAAAGAAGTTCTAAGATTGCTTGAACTTGAAGGAGTGGAAAACATCAGATTAAACTCTCTTCCAGAAGGAGTCAGGCGTAGGTTTGAGGTTGCCCGGGGGTTTATGACAAATCCGAAGGTTGTATTTCTGGATGAACCAACGATAGGATTTGATATAAAGGCTAGAAGAGATTTATGGAGCCAGATAAAAGATGCAAAAGAGAAAGAGGGTTCTGCTGTCTTATTAACTACCCATTATATCGAGGAGGCGGATTATTTATGTGATAGAGTTGCGATAATAGATCATGCTAAGATTGTAGCAATAGATACACCCGAAAATTTAAAAAAATCTGTAGGTACAATGCTTATATCCTTCCAGATAGGAGATAAGAATGGAAACAGTCTTTCTTATTTTATTAATAGAGTTAAAAGATTAGACTGGGTAATTGGTGTCTTAAAAGATAATAATCCTATTATTTTAAAGATAGAAAAAGGAGAAGGAAGAGTTCTAGACCTGATCGAGTTTGCTGACAAGATTGGATTTGAAATTATCTCTATAGACGAACGAGAGCCAAATCTGGAGGATGCGTTCCTGTATTATACTGGTAGGACTATAAGAGAAGCAGAGGGGGGATAAGAAAATGAATGAAAAGATAGAGTCTAAAAGAAAATTTACAGAGATTCAGCCTATATATAGTATGTGGTTGAGAGAGGTTATACGTTTTTTTAACATGAAACCCAGAGTTATAAGTACGATAGTGCAACCCGTCTTATTTCTGGCGTTGTTAGCATTACCTATGAGCAAGTTGTTTCATGGAACCCCTCCAGAGATGGAACAGACGATGTTTGGCGGATTAAACTTTTTTAGTTTCCTTGTACCGGGTATCGTTGGTATAGGACTACTTTTTGGTGGTACTATGTCAGGAGTTACGGTATTATGGGATAAAGATTTTGGGTTTTTGAAAGAGGTTATGGTCGCTCCTGTCCGACGCACCTCTCTCATGTTAGGACGTACCTTTGGAGGGTTGACGGTTGGCATGTTGCAAGCATTGATAACGATCGGAGTAGCCTCGGTCTTCGGTATATGGTATGGATTCAAAATTAGCAGCCTGAGCGGTTTTTTGTTGGCAATAGTATTCTGTGTGCTTACCTTCTTTATATTTTCATGCTTTGGTATAATCTTAGGCGGATTATTTGAAGGGACGGAAGGATTCATGGCATTCGTAAATCTTATACAGATGCCATTATTCTTCTTATCTGGTGCTATGATTCCTATAAGCCAACTAAAAGGAGTACCAGTATTATACCAAATACAGTTTATTAATCCACTGACGTATGGTGTGGATGGTTTGAGATCGGCACTTACAGGAAGTACGCCATTCTTCCCAATATGGATCGATATCATTGTCTTGATCGCTGTGGCAGTAGTATTTTTGTTGCTAGGCGCATATACCTTCTCTAAGATGGAGGTGGACTAATCTTTTTAATAATTTTTAAAAATTTCCATATTATATTAAGAGATATCTTGAAAAGCTCGGATAAATAATAAAAAAGACTTAAATATTAAATAAAAACATATTTATTTCCAAGTATTACGTATTACGCTTTGTTATAGCCCTCCTATAAACATCGTCTGTATTCCAGGAATATAATCAAAAAGTTGGGAAAATAATAACAACGGTTGTTCCAGATAAGGGGATGGATCTCCAAACTCCAAGCCAAGTTCCCCTATCGTCTCTTTTCTTGATTCGATCACCTCAGGACTGCCATTCATAATATACGAGAGATCGTACATTGGATCCAACTGGATGTAAGTCCCACTTATATCGTTACCGAGATAATCTTCCTCTAGTTGCATCGTTCCTATGCCCCATCCTTCATCTTTTAATAATACTACTGCATGGTATCCTCCGATTGGGTATGGTGGTAAAGGCGATGCCGGCATGAGGTAAAGTGCTACATCGTATCCCATCATCTTGTAAAGCGTTGCCAAAGCTATTCCTTGATTCCAACAGATCCCTTTCTGCATCGATATCGTCTCGCATGGAGACGCTAAGACGTGTGGTAATGCCATGGCGGCCATCTGATCTTCCGGGTTTTCTCCTGGGTTTGGAAAATAGATATAGTCTCTACAATAGTAGTATAACATCTCTGCGGTTACTAACCGGTCTAACGATTCTTTATCAAGATTTTTGTCCTTATGTTTATCTATAATATCTTCATAAGTTAAGATACTACCATCCTCTAATTTAAGAGCTTTATACTTTAAGATCGGATCTATCACATTATGCATTAAATATTGCTGAGCCATCTTTGATGTTTCTGTATTATAACTCCCTGAATCATGATATATTGCAAACTTGAGCCATTCAAACTCTTTATATGGGGAAAATATCGCAAAGTTTTTTATAACATATCCTAAATTATCAATCGGCGGACATCCACAATAAACTGAACTAATCCAACTATTGTTCTCTTCCCTTAAATCCCAATAATAATCGTTTAGTTCTTTAGGTAAAGGATTCGGTGGAGGAACAACTGTTATCCCCTGAACAGGCACTGTTGACAAAATAAAAACCAATATCACAAATATTGAAATTAGCGATCTATATTTTTTCATATTTGATCTATCATCTCAACTTATTTAAATTCTTTTTTATTAATGAATCGAATACAATATTTACCTCATCATCACTCATATCCTGTTTGAGATCTATGAACATCACTTTAAACGATCTTTCGATACCATTTTCACCTAATAATTTAAATAAATCTTCTACATCATCCCGTTTTAACAATATAGAACAAAACTTGTCCCAAAGAACGAAAACATCTCTCAAAAGTCTTGTATAATAGTTATCATCCAATTTATACGTCAAATTAATTCCTTCATCGGTCATAATTTTTATGCTGTCTTTTATATCGGCCAAGACACCAAACTCTCTGAGATCGTCCCAAATAGCCTCTTCATCTACACTCCCTTTCTTCTCCTTTAATAAAATAACAGGTAACGAAGTCTTGCCCTCTCTAATATCGTCTTCTAGATCGAGAAGATCGTCCAGTACCTGAGATAACACACCAACAAGCTCACTGCATGCGGTTACAGTATATCGCTCTTCTTCGGTTGCGTTGGTAAAGTTCGATGCGATGGACATAAACATTTTGGTGATCTCTCCGGCTTTCTCACTGCATAGCTTCCAATACTCGTCCTTAGTGAGTACATCTCTTCTATTCCTCTTTATATCTCTATACTCTCCTACCAACAAAGCATCTAAACTCTTTAAAGCGGAATACATTACGTTTTTATCCCCGCCTATTCGAATCAGTTCTTCTAATGATAGGTTAAGCAGGGAATGAATGGCAATTAACGTGCTGTTTATTCCATACTTTGCCCATGCTGCCGTTCTCCCCTCCCGCCTATCTGTTTTATCAATGACATCGTCCAAAACAAAAATTGCTTGCGTTATCAATCCTGTTACTACTGCAACACCCTCTGCAACATCTTTGGATCCTTTCAATGCTCGAACACCACAAATTTCCAGTGCAGCATCCCATCTTTTATCGAATATATGTAGTGTATCTGTTAGTATCTCTTGATACGGATATCCGCTCTTTGATATTACTTCTTTGATCTTTAAATTTATATTATCTGTTGCATCATTTACAAACCGTTCTATGTCCATCTTATACATCCTCCTTTTTATCTTTCTTTTGAGGAATATTAAGAGGTATAATTATAACTTGGACAAGATCCCCCTCTTTTACTCCAAGTGCTTCAACTTCCGCATCTGGTATAGTTATTCTATTCTGTTTACCAATTCTAACCTTGAACACCGAGTTTCTTCTGACGATGTCTGTAACTGTCTCCCATAACTCATTCCTGGCATCTCGTATAAATTGTGATATGCTTTGATTCAATAAACTTTTCTCCATAAACTCACCCAACATTAATATTAAATTCATCAATATATCATATTAATCTTGCTATTATGACAATAAATGACATCTATAGATATTTATAAACATTGTTTTCCTATAAAAGCCATTTAATGACAATAAGATCATTAATGGTAGAAGATGAAATTTATATACTGTAAAAACAAAAAATCTTGTAAATGATCTTTATAATAGATAATTATGGCCAATACTGTTATTTAATCCACCGATGTTTAGAGGATTTAAATATCGAGAATAAGATAATAAATAACAAAAGTAATCTTGAATATATTATAGATGAGTCTCCTATCGGGATTATATTAAGTGGAGGTCCCTCTCTCGATAGAATTGGAAATTGTCAAGTTTATCTGGAGAAGATAGATATACCATTTTTAGGGATATGTTTAGGGCATCAACTGATTGCAAAAAGTTTTGGAGGGAAGATAAAAGAAGGAATAGAAGAATATGCTATAACAGAGATAGAGATTAATGACGTTGATGATATCTTAATGGGTTTACCAAAAAAAATCAAAGTATGGTCATCGCACAAAGATGAGGTGTATGAAATCTCTTCAAATTTAAAAAGCCTGGCAAGATCTGATTACTGTAAATATGAGGCAATAAGACATATCAAAAGACCTATTTATGGTGTTCAATGGCATCCTGAAGTTTATCAAACAGAGGGGGGAATAACGATATTTAAAAATTTTGTCGAGATATGTAGAAGATTGAATCGTTAATATTAGATTTTTATAAACGGATGTGTTATTATTGGATGTACTATATAGGGAATTAGTAGATACATTTGAAAAAATAGAAAAAACAAGCAAACGGCTTGAGATTACCGATTATCTATCAAATCTTTTTAAAAAGATACCTTCTGATATTATTGATAAAGTAGTTTATCTGATAAAAGGAGGGCTTCATCCGGATTATTTGGGAATAGAGCTTGGTATTGCAGAAAAATTAACTATAAAATCGATCTCTGCTGCTACTTCTATTCCAGAAGAAGATATATTAAAAAAATGGCAAGAGATAGGAGATTTAGGAACTGTTACCGAGATTTTGATATCAAATCAGACAAAAGAGGAAGAGAGCAAAAAAAATTCTTATTCTATAAAAAAACCATTGACCATCGAGGCAGTATACATGGTTTTGGGTCATATTGCCAAATTAAGCGGTACGGGCTCTCAAAAAGCAAAAATACAGATTTTATCATATCTATTACAATATGCAGAGCCAGTAGAAGCAAAATATATAATAAAAACAGTTACTGGGAAACTAAGGCTTGGAGTAGGAGATATGTTAATAATAGATGCATTATCGATCGCATTTGCAAAAAAAACGGATAGAAACGTGATAGAAAGAGCATACAACATATATCCAGATCTTGGCATGATTGCAAAAGTACTTGCTAAGGAAGGATTGGATGGTGTCTTATCCATAAAAATAACACCAGGAATACCTATCAGACCTATGCTTGCAGAGCGTCTTTACAATATAAAAGAGATATTGGAAAAAATTCCGCTATCTGCCGTTGAAAACAAATATGATGGGATAAGAATGCAGTGCCATATTAAAGATGATATTATAAAATTATTCTCACGACGATTGGAAGATATAACCGATCAGTTTCCAGATATAAGAATGGATTTAAAAGAATCAAAGATTCGTGATGCCATTTTTGAGGGAGAATGTGTCGCTTTCAATCAAAATACCGGAGAAATTCTTCCTTTCCAAGAAATATCTCATCGAAGAGGGAGAAAACAAGGAATTATCCAAGCAATTGAGGACTATCCGGTATGTCTCTTTTTATTTGATTGTTTATATAAAGATGGTGAAGATTTAACGGTAAAGAGCTATCTTGAACGGAGAAAAATACTTGAATCAGTTATAAAACCGTTTGATAAGATCGATATATCTAACTATGAGATAATTGATAATATAAAAGATTTTGAAAAATTTTTTGATAGAGCTCTAGAGATTGGATGTGAAGGTATCATTGCAAAATCTCCCGATTCCAAATACATGGCGGGAGCAAGAGGATGGAACTGGATAAAGTATAAAAGGGAGTATAAATCAGAGCTAGTAGATACTGTTGACTTAGTGGCGGTCGGCGCCTTTAGTGGGAGAGGGCGGCGGGCGGGAACGTATGGTGCGTTGCTAATGGCAGCGTATAATCCGGATAAAGACTGTTTCGAGACGGTATGCAAGCTTGGTACAGGATTCGATGATGATACATTAATGAGATTACCCGCCAAATTTGAAGAATATAGACTCAAGGAAATAGATAAAAGCGTTGAATCAAGGATAGATGCAGATTACTGGTTTGTTCCTTCTGTTGTGATGGAGATTCTTGGTGCAGAGATAACTTTAAGTCCTATACATACGTGCGGGCTTGGATCTATAAAAGATGATTTTGGCCTTGCGATAAGGTTTCCGAGGTTTACCGGACGATGGAGAGATGATAAAAATCCTTTCGATGCAACGACTACGCCTGAGATAATAGAGATGTACAAATTACAATTAAAAAGATTTAAATAAGAATATTCAATGCTAGTCTCAATTTAAGCAACAAAATCAGCTAAATATATAACCAATTTAAATATGTAATAGATAAAGAAGAACTTATTAAAAATAAGTTTCTTATATAGAGATTATGGAGTATGTTAAAGAATGATGATTAAATCTTGTAAAAAGAGATATAAAAAAGATACTCATCGAGTGATATCACCCGAAGAAACTTTAAAGATGGTAGAACCCCTGGTTAACATAGCAGGTATAAAAAAAGTGATAGATATAACAAACATAGATCGTGTAGGAATACCTGTATTCTCAAGCATACGGTCGAAGGTAAAGTCTGGGACAATATCCGCATATAGCGGGAAAGGTATCTCACCGACCGAGGCAAAAGTCTCTGCCATAATGGAAGGATTTGAGAGGTACTCTGCAGAGGTTTGCGATAAACCGGACATATTAACAAGTTTTTCAAAATTATCCGATAAAGAGGTCGCATTAGATCCAAGAGATCTTATCCTACCTCAACAAATATCTAAATTGGATATAGATAACATGAATATACCTTGGATGAAAGGATACGATCTAATAAACGAGGAAAGTATATTTGTTCCGATGAATGCGGTAGTACATCCTTTAGATTTGCAATACAGATCTTTATTTCGTACTAATACCAATGGATTGGCATCAGGTAACGAATTAGAAGAAGCAATATTTCATGGATTAGCAGAGGTAGTAGAACGAGATGCTTGGTCTCTTGTGGAAGTAACAAACGATACTGGTGATGATATATTAATAGATAAAGAAATTTTAGAGCCTTTACTACCAAATAGCGCTATTTCAAGCATTTTAGATCTTATTGATAAATTTAATAGAGCGGGAATAGAGATCAAGATAAAAGATATAACCAGTGATGTAAATATTCCTACGTTTGCAGCGGCATCGGATGACACTATCCTAAAAGATCCTGCACTTCTTATGATAGGAGTGGGAACTCATACAAACGCAGAAGTAGCAATAATAAGAGCTTTAACAGAGACCGCACAAAGTAGAGCTACGCAGATTTATGGTGCAAGAGAAGATACGACGATAAACAGAGAGATAAGAGAAAAGATCGGATATGAGAGGATGAAGAAAATGAATAGCCATTGGTTCAAGCCCGCTTCAACAAAAAAAACCCTTAATGAAGTAACATCGCTCAATCATGATGATTTTTTAGACGATATAAACTATATAATAGGAAATTTAAAAAAAGTAGGTATAGAAAGAGTGATATTTGTAGATTTGACAAGAAAAGAGCTTAATATTCCAGTTGTAAGAGTAATAGTTCCGGGATTAGAAGAGTATGCAGTAGATTCGGAACGAATGGGAGATCGTTGTAAAAATGCAATAAATAATCATCTTATTAAGGATAAAATTAGGAGCTGAGACAGCAAAAAATTTTGTAAAATATCTTGATAGATATTCGGCAGATTACTGGAATTTAAGATTGGATCAAAGAGTACGGATATAAATAACACGGAGAATGTAATAAAGTGGTATTAAAGCGGTTTTAAAGAGAGAATTAATTGGATGAATTTATAGCGATCTCAAAAATACTCTTATGATGAGATCACAATTATGCTCCTGTGGGTTTGAGAACAGACGTTACAAAATGCAATAATAAAAAAACTGTCCAGCATAACGCTGGTAGGAGTGAGGTCTCAAATCAAAGATTCGAAAAGAGCCGAGGTTTTTCAATCTGTGAGTTTTTAATTACATGAAAAGATCCAAAGAAAGATTTTTTCCTTTATTTATATCTTCTCTCACATCTTCAAAACCAAACGCACCTTTTATATAATTTTTAACCATCTTTCTATACCAATCTATATCGATATCATTGTAATCAGATAGATAATCCACGGGATACATATATTGGATCGGTTTGATACTACTCTTAATAGGATTATCGATTCCAGGAAGAGGCGATCTTGTAACTACAAATCTGTATTTTGTAGATGTATTAATCCTCCCTACAATCTTCTCCAAAGCGGCAGATCTTTGACCAAAAATGTTCATAGAGCCATCTTTGTTTCTTGCATAACTATTAGGTGGAGAGACCGTCTGAGTCATTATTAAATCAGATATATCTACCTCATCCAAGTTTAAACTAGACACTATATCCTTTGTTATATCACGTATCGATCTTTTGACCCGTTCTTGCTCTTCGTTCTCATCATTCCAGGATAGATGATTCTTTAATACGTTATACATTATCTTTTCCAATATTTTAACTGCTAACTCTGCTTTATCGCTTGCTTTAAAGTTATTCCCTTTCGTCTTCATTACCAGGTTGCCATCTTCTATATCCCATACAAGATAATTTTTATGTTTGAGGAAAAACATCGCTGTATGACGTTCTGGCTCTAATTCAAAGTCAGGATAGTTTAATCGTTCTCTCCATACTTTGTTGCACTCTTCTATGACGTCAAAGATTTTTTCGGGAGGAGTGATAAACTCATAATCCGATAGATCCAAACCATCTTTTTTAATTCCTAAGATCTCATATACATCTCGTGGGGCTCTCTTTGAACAGGCTACATAGATACCATCTGTGTCACCATAAACAACCCGGATATCGTTATTTTTGAGCCTTTTTAAGACATCATCCAATATCTCCTGCCCTTTAGTAGTTATCGCAGCACCCGCCCAAAGGTTGAACTGCCTGCACGAGACGTTCGGTGCTGTCATTATACCATGTGTGCCTGCGTTCCTTATACCTTTTAATGAGTTATAAATCATCTGCATTCTTTTAATCTGTTCTTTATCTGTATTTTCAGTTTTTAAAATAGCAAGCTCTCTTTTTATATTGGATATCATCTTTAAGATACCCTTCATTGCCAGGTTGACCACTCCTTCATCCTTAGATTTTTTGATACCTATCAGATATCCGTTTGTCTCTTTCTCGATGTAAGCGATATCTTCTTCATCTAAAAACCTTTCAGGTATCTTTTTAATCCATACATAATCGTCAGGTGTATCCTCCCGTCTAGCCAATCTAATGGTATCTGCACCTATGTTATCGGCTCTCAGTATCGTTGGATACATAGCACCGACATCTGCCACAATCACGTCCCACCAAATCAAAAAATCAGATTTAACCTCGCTTGGTTTGATAGTTTTACCACCAGGAAAATGGTAATCCAAGTTTACATAAGGATACTCAACCCAATCTGGCATCTCTTCCCCGTATTTAATAACACGTAAGGATTCTTTCAGATCATCTTTATTTTTTTTGTCTCTCGCCTCTTTGAATATCTCTTCCTTACTCTTTCTTACCTTATTCAATCCAAAATCGTTTAAAAGTTGTCGAGAAACTGTTGATACTCTACATGTGGCAGGAAATATTTTTTTATATTTTGCCGCTCTTATCATTGCCATATGATCCCATATCTTGGTAGTACCGGCAGGAAGCAAAATTTCGAAGGGTAATCCTGTTAAAAAGGCTAAAGGAAGCGCCTGTTGTAATAACAGGAGAGTTATACCATTCTGTTCGGCGATATCATCTCTATTATACTTGAACGTTATCTCATTTAGCGCTATCTCATTGTGGTTTAAGTATGTTCTATCTTCGATCTTTATACCGAAAAACGGCGCTAGATATTTTAGACCATAAGAGTCAAGATTAGGAAAGAATTTTCTAACCGCGTAGTATGTATCGAAGGATGTCGGATATAGATTGACAGATCCTTGTATTGAGCCAAAATTAAATATTCGCTCTTTTCTCGCGTATTTTGTTAAAAAATCTATAAATAACTTTTTTTCGTCAGAGGATAAACCATCTTTGTTCTTATTATTAAGATATTCTGCCCTATTATAGATATTTATATTATCAAAATTTAGGATGTTATGACCGGCAATAATATCATGACTCATTATCTCTTTTAGAAAAATAACAAAATTTTCAAGTTCTTCGTCTTCGTTATTAGATATAAGCTGTTTTATCTCTAAACCTTCCCAATTATCTGGCATATCTGTTATATTAAAAAAGAAATCTTCATTTTCTAAATCTTTATCGGACTTAAAAGATATACCAAACTCAGAGTAGCCTATTATATCGATAGGTTGCATACCGGCTTGATCTTTACCATAGTTGCTTATCTCGATATCATAAACCAGAATATTCAATCTTTCTTCATGCCCTTTTGTATCAAACAACCAAAGGTTATCTACAGCAAAATCAACTAAAGCACGATTTACATAAGGAATATCATGCTCTGCGGTAGGAATTCCAAATTCTGAGAATATATAATTGCTAACCTCGGGTACCAGATAAGACTCGTAGGTCTCTACTTTAAATACGTTTTGCACTTTGGATGGATTCCAAAAACTTTTGTATTCTTCTAAATCTTTTATATCTTTTATGTTAGATAAGATATTCTCTTTGTTAGTTTTGTATCTATTCCAAAGATCCAAAATTTGCTTTCTCTCTTTTTCTCCGCCTAATACTAATAAGAAGGGAGAATGTAGCTTTGAAATATCTACAGGACCTGCTCTTAAAAAATAAGCAAAATCATGCGATACGCCGAGTAATACATCGTTCTTTAAATATTCATAAATCATAATAGTATAACACCCTATAAATTAATGCTATTTAAAGGTTCATTATCTTTTTTTAAAGGGATATACGGCTTGATATCCAAAATAGGAGTTCCATCTACCATATCTATATTTTTTACATGCAAAATGTTATCTTTAACACTTAATAGCCTAACTACCGATAGACCTATAGGATTTGGCCGGAGAGGAGAACAGATAGAGAATACTCCTCTCATTTTGTCGGACCACGGTGGCTTCTGTATTAGAGAATACTCTTTCGTTGATTTATGGAAGAAAAATATGACAACTATATAATCCAGATCTTCTATTCCTTGCAATCCTTCAGTATACTCCTCAAAAATCTCTATATCTCCTTCCAAACTAGATATCATCCATTGGAATGGTACCTCTTCCAATCGTGTTACTCTTGAATGAAGAACCCCGATAGGTTTTAATGTTATCATAGTCATAGATAATATACTATCCATATATTTTTATAATTTTAATCTCTTATAATTTTTGTCCTTAAAAAACGTCGGGAGGGGGATTCGAACCCCCGAGTTCGTATCGAACACAGGATTAGCAATCCTGCGCCTTACCGGGCTAGGCTATCCCGACAAAAAAAGGAGTATTACTTATATTTTATTATTTTATATATAAACATTTTGCAAAAAAGGAGGAAATGTTTTTATGAAACATCTATTTGCACCATGGAGGATGAAGTATATTGGAGGAGAAAAAGATGAAGGTTGTTTTTTATGCAACTTTCCAAAAGAGAAAAAAGACACAGAGAATTTAATCTTATTTAGAGGCACGAACTCTTTTATAATAATGAACAGATTTCCGTATAATCCTGGACACGTTATGATCGCACCTTATAAACATGTTAATTGCATAGATAAACTGGATAAAGAAGAGATCTATGAGATAATAGACCTATGCAATCGTTCTGTAAAAGCAATTAAAGAATGTATGACACCAGATGGGTTTAATATAGGAATGAACTTGGGAAAAACTGCCGGTGCGGGAGTAGCAGATCATATCCATCTTCATATAGTTCCAAGATGGGAAGGCGATATCAATTTTATGCCCGTCTTGGCGGATACAAAAGTAATACCGGAGGCGCTCGAAAAAACTTATAATAAACTTAAAGAGGCGATTAAAAAAGTTATTTGAGTATTTTATTATGGCTTATCTTTATCTTTTTCTTTTTTAATAGCTTTTTTTATTAGTTCATCCTTGTATCTACTACTTGATTCTATACCAAGGTATTTACGATGATATCTATCTTGTATAATCTGTTTCTCAAACTCTTTATTTAAAAGTTCCTCATCGGTATCCTTGGATAGATCATTCTTGTTTTTTGTTTTACTATCCTCATTATAATCTTTTTTACTCATTTAATAACCCCTTTTATTTATCTGTTATGTCTTCTCCGCCTTTAAAGAGCTGTATAATAAAGTTATATACATCATCCATCCCCTCCAAACTCTCAGATGATACCGAGATCAACGATCCTTGCATACCGATTACTTCTAACATCTTTAAAACTTCTATGCTTATCTCTTTTGAGATACCTTTCTGGTTTATCAGATCATTATAAAGGGTTTCTGGTGTATAATACCATTCCATAATTTTTTTTAATAAATCTTCGTCAATTACGTCCGATTTTGACAAGATATTAAGCTGAGGAAGGGAAAAGATAAACTGGGTAGATAAAGAAAGCATCTGTAATGATACAAACCCGTTCGCTCTTTTTGATATTATCGGATCAAAGAGAAAGAGTATTACTGAATTATCGACGCCTAATCTTTCTATAAGAATTTTTCCTGTCTCTCGATATGCGAACAATTCGATCTGACCTGGTGTATCTATTAATATGATATCTGCATCAAAAAAATTTATGCTGTCTTTTATTTCGTCTGCTTTGAGAGCTATCTCGTCTGAACATACAATCTGGGAACCGTTCGGCCCCAATTTGAACTTCTCCATTACATCGTAAAGATTGATCCAATCACGTATATCTACCTCCGGATCATACGGCAGGTTCATCTCACCCGGATCTAAATTCACCGTTACTACCTCTATATCTAATAGTTTAAGCCATTCTTGAAAAGATGCAGTAAAAGAGGTCTTTCCACTTCCTGCAGTACCTAACATATATACTTTAACTTGATTCAATCTTCTGCTCAATATTCACACCTCTTGAAAACCGTTTTATATCGAAAATAGTTTATAATCGTTACTACTGCTTTTGAATATTCCTAATCTCATACCAGCATCCAACCAGGCATGACCATAACTGAAACTTGCCAAAGCATCTTCGTAATTCTCTTTATTTAAAAAATATACCCCATCCTGATAGTAAGATTGTGCCATCCTCAAAAAATCGTCGGAAATCTTCATAAAGTAAGAATCCTTTCTGGGAGTTATTTCTATGCTAACCAATGCATCTTGTAGCATTTTTTTGTATTTATATGTCTTCTTTATAAGTTTATCCTGCATCCTCATCACGTTGGTATGTTAAGCATCTCTTTATATTCTACGTCTCCTTTGTTAATATCTCTTTAGGCGCTTTTGCAAACCTGATTAATGCTTCCTTCTCCATAAAATGAAGTTTTGCTGGAAGTATAAACGTATGAAGTGGCGGACCGAAATTGTAGTCTAAAATATCTTTGATAAAGTCTGCCTTGACCACAGGGTTGTCAGAACCTGCTCGAGCGATGCCTACACATAGATTATCCTTGAATTTATAATCTTTCCTCTTATCAGATATGTTTAAAAGTATTTTCAATCCTTCATTGATTGTCATCGGCTCGTCTGATATATCTAACAAGAATAAAGTATGCAGATTGTTATCTAAGTTGTTTTTGAATACATCGTATGGCGATTCGGCAATTATATTTTTATATGGACGAGGTATCGTTGTAGATCTACCAAATTTGTAATTTTGCAGACCGGATAACCCTATTACAGCAGTCTGTATCGATGATCCATGTATTATTCGTGTCTTTACACCAGCGTCCTCTGCCCTTATCCGCAGATCGATATGTGTTGTAGCGATCATAGGATCTCCGGCGCATAAAAAGGCGACATCTTTATTTCTTGCTGTCTCTATAATCTTATCAGGTCTGATCTCTATATCTTCTCTCCCAAGCAGTTCTATATCTTTCCCATAAAATTTTTCTAATCTATCGATGGTCGTACCCATCATTTTAGATGTATAAAATTCGACAAATACTTTTTTTGATCTTTTTATCGTTTCCAAACCTTTTATAGAGATGTCCATCTCATCGTACAATCCAAGACCGACAAATATTAACATATACAGATACTTCAATACATGTATCATATATACGTAATTCCACCGAGATTAAGTTTATAAATTAACTTTATAAATAAAGGATCATCAAGATGAAGCATAGAGGACGGAAAGGTACAGATTCTGAGAGAGAACTGGTTAATATGTTATGGAAGGCTGGATTTGCAGCTATCAGATCTCCTGCAAGTGGTGCTGCAACGAAAAATCCTTTACCAGATATTATAGCGGGTAATGGTAAGAGATATATAAGCATAGAGGTTAAATCGTCCTCAAAGGATAAAATTTATATAAAAAAGAAAGAGATAGAGGATTTAGCAGCTTTTTCTAAAAAGTTCGGTGCAGAACCGTACCTTGGAGTTAAATTTAACGGTGAAAGATGGGCATTTATCTGTGTTGAACGATTGGATAGTATCACAAAGGATGGCAATTATAGGATTGATCTAAGAGAGACAAGACAAACATGGATGGATTTCGATGAATTGTTAGGTAAAAGCAGACAGGTGCGATTATAATTTATATATTTTGTTCAATTTTTTAAGTATCGTAAATACAAAATTCTTTTTTCGATCATAAAATCTATTTAAAATATATAAATCTATATATCAAAAGATGAAAAAATGTTGAATATAAAAAAGATGTTAAAGGATGATGGCGGATTGGGTGTCATTCCTAGCTGGATAGGTGCACTTGCAAGTCTTACGGGATGCATGGTAACCATAGGCGATATATGTGGCACTCACATAATAGCTCCGTGTATTGATGCATTGATGATTGCTATAGAGACAGTAACAGGGTTAGAAGGTATGATTATGGAATGTGGGGCCGATACTCTCTTAAGATGTTTTGGTAAATAATTATATAAAATAAAAGGAGGATTTTAAAATGGTTGAATTAGTATCTACAATAAGTGAGACAGTTGTAAGCTGGATAGAGTTATGCAATATAGGAGTCAACCTTCTCGGTGCTATTGCCGAGCCGTTAGCAACGGTCTGTGGTAGTATAGTAGAAGGAATTTTCGGTAGTGCTATCGGAGGAATAGGAGGAGTTTGTGGTAGTATAACAGAAGGAATTTTCGGTAGTGCTATCGGAGGAATAGGAGGAATTTGTGGATCTATAATATCTGCATTTCCAGGAATGTTAGGCAAAGCATAATTTTTACAAGAAATAAAAAATTTAAGAGGTGGTACGCGATGAAATGGTTGGATTGTTGTGTAAAATGTAGCGACATCTGCTCGACATGGTATGGACTCTATATAAATACCGTATATAGATTTTTTATGAAATAAAAGAGGAGAATACCCTTAAAATTTTATTAATCCTTCTATTTTTGACTTTATTAAATCGTCCTCGTAATCTTTTTTCTAATTGCCAAATTTAACTACTCATATCTTATAACTCATCATTGCATAACTCATCTCCTTAACTCCATCTTCTCCAACAAACGATCTTACCATCTTTATCGGCGGCAAGTTCTCGGATACGATCGGTCCGGTATCAAACTCATCAACGTTTTTTAACAGAGGAAGAACGTTATAAACTCCCCAAACCATCTTAGCAGTACCGTATCCTTTTCCCCTCCTTTTTTCAACCTGTACTGTTCCACCAAACACGTATCTTCGTGATTTTCGTATTACAAATGGAAATTTAAGGAGTTTTATTCCCGGTATAAACCCTCTCTTTCCTTTGGTTAAATCGTTCAATATTGCGTTGTAATCTGGATGAATCGTCGTACAGGAGACCATCTCTCCGTTTTCAAATGTGTAGAGCGTTTTATAATTAATGAGACGGACAAAAAAGTTGTTTATATACATTTTTATACGGGAAGGGGCGATTCCTTCTTCTATACCTGATGTATCCCAGCCAAAAAAAGTGTGCAAACGATGCATTTTTTCATTATCTCGACTTTTTTTAACTTCGTCTATATTTGTTCTGTTTAACTCTCTTATCACCCGCCCTTCGTCATCGGTAATCTCTCTACCACTTTTTCCATCTATCTGTAATTCTGGCAATTTTATACGATAGTTTACAAATTTTCTTATTGTTTTAAACCCGTTTCGTTCAAAAATCTCAGCATACCATGGAAGATTATGCGGACAACCGAAAGATGGCAACTCTTCATAGCCGGCTATTTCAATAGCAGGAAAGAGCCCACCACGTACTATTATCTCTTCTGCACCCCTCTTCTTTAAAGAATCTATCAATCTTTGTACGAGAGTATCTATATCATCACGGTATTCTTTAACTACCATGAAATCTTCGACGAATCCGACCGTTCTTTTATCTTTACCCCAACTATTATCCAGTATTGCAATACCACGACCTACGTATTCTTCATTCGTATTAAAAACAAAAAACTCTCTCTGTGCCTTTCGTTAAAGATTGAAAATTAAACCCAAAAAAAATAATTCGGATCTTCATCCATAATTTTTTTCTCTATACCGTTCCATATCCTCCTTTCATGTCTTTTTAGAAGAGAGTCAAAAAATATAATTTTTTATCCATAATCTATATTTGTGAGTTATTTATATATAAAATCATTTGATAATATAAGATCTAATAAAAAAAGGTTTTAAAAATTTTATGAAATAAGATAGTTATAAAATAAGGTATATAATTTTAACAAAACAAACCGTCTTTTATATTTTTGTTCTTTTTAGATCTTATTTTGTGTTACTTCGCTATTAATCCAGCTCTTTCAATCTCTTAACCATCTTTACTGCGCTTTCTACAGCCCTTTTAGCATAATCAACTCGCTCGTATGCACCCAATCGTGTCATGCCTGGACCAGATATTCCTAAAGTAACAGGTTTGTCCAACTCTAGCGAGAGATCCATAATCTTTCTTGCTGCATGCTGAGCAACAATCTCATCATGTTCCGTATCACCCTCGATTACAGCACCTATTGCAACGATCGCATCTATCTCCTCACATCTTCCTAACTTTTTGATCATTATCGGCATATCGAAGACACCTGGAGTATAGACGATCTTCTCCACCTTTGCACCTAAAAAACTGGCATGTTCTTTTCCTACAATCTCCATCTGATACGTTATCTCCCTATTAAACTCGGCTACCACAAAACCCAATTTTACATCCATTAATAAAAACCTCGTTGAAATTTAGATTTATAATCTAACAGGTCCTACATCCTTATAACCTTCCCTCTTTCCTTTTCCTGCATCTTTTATAAGTTTTTCCGCTTCAAAAAGAAGTTTTACTGCATTTATGGCATGTTCCCTGCTTCTCATATCGGCAAGTCGAGCAAGTTCTACATCGTTCTCTGCCTCATCCTCATGGACGAAGACCTCCAATATATGTTTGTTCGTCATCAATTGAGCAAAAATCAATCCAAGAGATGCTTCATGTGCACATTGTTTATCTATCGGTTTAGGTCCGGGCATACCAAGAGCAATCACCAAATCACAATTTTTTTCACTCAACAGCTTTTTCGCCGCTATCGGAAGATCTTTAACTCCAGGCACAGTATAACGCTCAATTTTGACAGATACATACTTGTTTATCTCATTTATTGCAGATCTTGCCATATCATATCTTGCAAAGGTCGTATCCGCTATTCCAATCTTTACCATTTTGATAATAATTTATCTTTTAATTGAAAAGTATATCGTTCGCTCGGCTGACACCACTACCAATCGATATATCGCATTTAAGACTTTTTAACACAAATTCAAGGGCAGATATAGCGTTGATTATATCTTGCGAAGAGAGATAACCCATGGTTCCTATACGGAATATCTTGTTTTTCAATCGTTCCTGCCCACCAGATATTACTATGCCTCTGTCTTTCATCCCTTTCTTTAAATCGGTCTCGTTTATTCCTTCAGGCAATCTTATTGCATTAACCGTATTAGAGTAATTGCTATATTCGTTCAGCTTCGGAAATAATTCCAACCCTAACGATTTTATTGCTTCTCTTATTGCATCAGAGTATTTTTTATAACGTAGAATAATATTCTCTATTCCCTCCTCCAAAAATATCTTGATAGCCTCTTCTAAAGCAAAAAATAACGAAACAGCAGGAGTATATGGTGTCTGTGGTGGTTTTTTATTCAAACTTTTTCTGTATGCTTTTAGATCCGTATAGTATGGCCTATGTTTAGTCTTCTCTATCATATCCCATGCATCATCACTTACGGATATCATAGCAAGCCCAGGTGGTGCTGCCAGACATTTTTGAGAGCCTAATATGGCTATATCAACCCCCCAATCATCGACATTAACATAATTCCCACCTATAGAAGATACACCATCCATGACGAATACAGCACCGTTATCCTTCGCAATCTTGGAGACTTCTTTTGCAGGATTTATAATTCCGGTCGATGTTTCGTTATGGACAAGAGTTACCACCTTTATATCTTCATTCTCCTCAAAAACTTCCTTGATATTTTCGAGATTTACTGAGTCTCCCCATTCATAATTTAACGAGATACAATTGCCATAGATAGATCCGATTTCACTGAACCTCTCACCAAATTTCCCATTGACTATTGCTAAGATTTTATCGTCTTTATTCAGAAGATTTCCCAATGCACTCTCCATCGCAGATGTGCCAGATCCAGAGAGAATAAAAAGGTCATTTTTTGTTTTAAAAACTTTTTTCAACCCTTGAGTAGAGTATTCAAGGATCTCTCCAAACTTTTCACCTCGATGGTTGATTATCGGTCTTGACATTGCTTCTAAAACCCGTGGATTTATTGCCACAGGTCCAGGAAGCATTATTGTCTCTTTTTCCATTTAAACTCAACCAAATAAAGCACCAAGTCCTTCTAAAGCGCTTTCTTCCTCTTCTTCTTTCTCCTTCTCTTCTTCTTCCTTTTTTTCCTCTTTTTCCTTTTCTTCCTTTTTTTCCTCTTTTTTTATCTCTGGTGTAGCGGTTGGTATAACTGCTGCGCTTGATATAGCCTCATCTATATTTACCTCTTTTAATGCAGAGACCAAAGCTTTAATCCTCACTAAATCGGCATCTGCACCGGCTGTCTTAACTACGTTTGTAATATTCTCTTCTGTTATCTCCTTACCAAAACTGTGCAACATGAGTGCTGCATAAATATACTCCATTTATAAAACACCTCCAATATTTAATTTATCTTTCAAATCTTTATCTAAAGCATCTTCGTTGATTCTTGATGCTAAAGAAAGCATATTTCTCCAGCCTTTCAAGAGTAACATATCTATAACGGCAGGCTCATAAATATTTGCATTAAACACAAGGTTTTTAGCATCATTTACAGCCTTAGCGATCAAACTCGGAAGAACCTCTGGAATTGGATATGCTGTATTAAATGCAAGATTGTACGCACTATTTACGGCATTAATAACATCTGTTTTATACTTTTCGATGTCTATATAAAGATCAGATTTATAAAAGGTTTCTCCTTCCTCAAAAGCTACCTTAAGATCAAGTCCTAATCTCTTTGGATAAATCTTTAACAGATTTAATACTTCTGCAATTTTAGGCGATACTTCTTCTCCTGATTTTAATATTACCTTATCTTCTCTAATTATTACTTTTCCGCTCTCTATAGCAGCTGGAATTCCTACTCTTTGTAATTCTCCAACAATTGGACCTGGTTTAAACGGTGTGGGACCTTTTTTAATGATAATATCAGTAGGTGCCAGCTCTCCTGCTTTTAAAGGTGCAAAACTCTTTGAAGACTCTAATAACTTAAAAAGTTTAAAAGCATCTTTATTTGAAAATACAAGTGCAGTTTGATCTTTTATTTCATCAGATAACCTTTCTAATCCTTGTGAGGATAAGGCACGACGGATAAGCACATTTTTGCTCATTCTTATGAAGGCATCTCTTCTAAGCTTCTCTCTTATCTCCTGCATCTGCCTGGCTGGCACATCTTTCATTCCGACAATCCCGATTGTTTTGTATTTTGATATATCAGTACTTATCTCGTCTACAGTACTTTTTTTCCAATCGATCCCTCTATTTTTTGCTATGATGCTCATTTTATCATCTACGTTACTTTATTTTTTTAGATACGCCCATCGTCGTCTTTATAAAGACAGATTTAAGGTTAGATTCATCTTTTAATCTAGCAGTAACCCTATCTAGCACTGTCATCAAGTTTTTGGATAAACTATCAGATCCTAAAGTAGTTTTGCCAAGTGTTGCATGAAACGTAAGATTATCTTTCGTATTTATTCTTATACTCTTCTTGTATCGTGCAATCATATCTTCTATCGCCGAATCATCTACTATCGGTATCGGCATCTTTCCTCGCGGTCCCAGTATAGGACCAAACTTTTTACCGATCGATGCCATATATCGCGGTTCGGCAAGGAAGAAATCATATTTCGATGCCAATTTTTTTGCATCTCTCTTATTTTTTCCAATATCTTCTATATCTTCATCAGAAAAAACATCCGTACCTGCCTTTCTTGCTCTAGTTGCAAGATCTCCTTTTGCAAAAACGGCAATATTCCGCTCTACACCCAGCCCTTCCGGTAGCATGATCTCCTCTTTAATACGATTATTTGGATTTTTCATATCTATATTCTTCAAATTTATAGCGACATCTACACTTTCTACAAATTTCCTCTTGGGTGATTCTTCTATCACCTCTTTAATCTTTTTTTCCGGATCTACTATATTCATCTCCCTTACACCTATGCGATACAAAGTAATAAATATTGGTATATTAATTTAACTATATGCATTTATGACCTTTAAAGTTACTTTATCCTCTATATCTATACCCAAAAATTTTGCCGCATTTCCTGCATTCATAGCCAATTCTACTCTCCCATGACTTCCTTTGAGAACCAATAAATCTCCCTTTTTCACATCAGAATAGGTATCATAGATATTTATCTTTCTATCGTTAAATTCAACCGTCTTGATATCATTTATAAGATTGTTAGGAATACTTGTTATGATATCTCCAAAATCATCTATATATAAAACTTCTCCTATTATCTCCCTACTATTTATCTTCAAGAATATATCCAGTTTTTCAAACTTACTGCAAGTCTTACCTATTTCATCTATAGATACTCCTTTAGAGATATGAGCAGCGATCGGTGCGAATATATCTCGACCATGAAAGCTTCTTGAAACATCCTTTAAGAAGTATTTTTTATTGAATGCTTGATAAACCTTATAACTATCCATCTCAGCGATAGCAAGGCTTAGTATTCCGTTATCAGGACCTATAAGTATTTTAGGAGAATTGTCTATCTTTCCTTCAACGATAAGAATGTTTCTACGACTTCCTACTCCTGGATCTACTACCACAACAAATATTGTTCCATCTGGAAAATAATTGATACAGGATCTCAATAAAAATGCTCCCTCTTTTATCCTATTTACAGAATGGGTGATATCTATAATCTCTACATCTGGATTGATCTTAAAAATAACCCCTTTCATAATGGCAGGATAAAAAGTGCCGAAATCTGTTAGCAATGAGATTATTTTTTTCATAATCTTTATTATACATCTTGTTAATTTAAATATTATCAAATTAAAATGCAGATAATCAAAAATTGTAAAGTTCTGTTGAATAGAAGAATAGAGGAAGGAGTATCAATAGGGATAGATAACGGAATCATAAAAAAGATAGGTAAAGACTTGAAAGGAGAACTATTGATCGATGCTAAAAATTTGCTGGTCTTACCAGGCGGGATAGATGCCCACGTCCATTTCAGGGATCCTGGATTTACATATAAAGAAGACTGGATTAGTGGATCAAAATCTGCTCTAGCTGGCGGAATAACTTCGGTCATAGATCAACCAAATACTTATCCTATGGTTACATCTCCAGATATCCTGCTGAACAAGATAGAGATCGCCAAAAAAAAATCGCTTGTGGATTTTGGAGTAAATGCTGCAGTAACAAACAAGAATATCCATCTTATAAAAGACCTGGCAGGATATACGACTGCGTTTGGTGAAATTTTTCTGGGAGAAGATGATGAAGAAGATGTAATATCGTATGATATGTTGAATACTGCTTTGAAGATAATAAAAGATACTCATCTGCTTCCAACGATACATGCGGAAGATTATTCTTGTATAGCATCGAATAAAATAGCATATCAGATAAAATCATCACAATCTCATCTTTTTGCAAGACCTAACAGTTGTGAAGAGATTGCTACAGCTAAATTAGTAAAAATGGCTGAACAAGTTGGATGTAGGATGCATATATGCCATATATCTACTAAAGAGGCTATAAAAATAATAAAAACGGCAAGAGGAATAACATGCGAGGTGACTCCGCATCATCTCTTATTCTCGGCAGACGATTATAATCTTTTAAAGACAAAGATAAAGGTTAATCCACCGATAAGAGATAAAGCGGACAGAAATTTTTTATGGAATATGGTTAAATACGGTATGATTGATGTTATAGCATCTGATCATGCCCCACACAGTATTGAAGAGAAAGAGGGAGATATTTATAATGCCAAATCAGGAATTCCTGGTGTAGAAACGATGATTCCGCTTTTGCTTAACCTTGTTGCCAAGGATGAGATAAGCATTGGTAGGCTTGTAGAGTTAACATCTTATAATCCTGCTAAGATCTGGGGACTAAGACGAAAAGGATTTTTAAAAGAAGGATACGATGCCGATTTAGTATTGTATAATCTTAAAGATAAAAAAAGGATAGTGGCTGGTGATCTTCATACTCGATGTGGTTGGACTCCATACGAAGGATTTCAAGCGATATTTCCACAAACAACGATCATTCGTGGAGATATTGCGTTCAAAAATGGTGAGTTTTATGTTAAAGAAGGTTACGGCAACCTTATAAAGAGAGTATAATGATATTTAAAATTAACAAAACATTAATATATAGTATTATTAATTTTATAATTATATAAGTATATATTTGAATAAAAAAATACCAGATAAAATGATAAGCAGAAGAGAGGAACTTATAGGAAGGGTAATAGATATACTGCTGGATGCAGGTTTCATAGTTTCAGAAAAATGTACGATTACACCAAGATGTTTTGATATAGTTGCCAAAAGAGATGCACTATCTTTGATATTAAAAATTTTATTGAATATAGACAGCATTAAAGAAGATATAGTAAAAGAGATCAAAAAATTAGCCAGTAAAATATTTGCACATCCATTATTAATCGGCGAAAAAGCTGGTAATTTATATATGAAACAGGATGTTGTATATTGTAGATGGGGCATACCTGCCCTCAATATAGATACATTTCGCGATTGTGTTATAAATGGTATCTTTCCTATTGTCTACGCAGAGAGGGGAGGATACTATATCAAAATAGATGGAGAAAAACTTAGTCTTGCTCGTAAAGAAAGAAATATAAGCATTGGAAATTTTGCATCAATGTTGGGAGTATCTAGGAGAACTGTCAGCAAATATGAAGAAGGGATGAAGACTACAGTAGATATAGCCATCAACTTAGAAAAAATCTTAAAAGCAGAACTTATCAAAGAGATAAATATCTTTTCCGATGATATTATAGAATATAATCCTGAAGAAGATGATAAGGCTATTATCAAAGATAAAATTCCTATGTTGGAGAGAAAAATGATCAAACACCTGATAAATATGGGTCTCGATATCTCTTTGATTAATTATTCACCATTCAACGTATTATCCAAGATAAAAGATGAGATTATATTGACTGGAGTAACACATCTTGATAATATGGCATTAAAAAAAGCAAAACTTACTAGTAGTATCTCTTTCGTGATAGATCGCCCTGCAATGTTCATACTTGATAAAGAGCCGCCGATGAATAAGATCGATGATATAATCATGTTACATAAAGATGATATGAAATATATGAAAGATATAGAAGATCTCATAGAATTAATCTCGAACAGAAAAGCATCTTGATGATAAGAGGTAAGAAATTTGGGTAGCGTAAAGGATTTAAAGGTTATAAAAGAGCCAAAGAGAGACAAACTCGGCATTGGAATATTCTCTTTCTCAGATAGATACTCTATTTTTGACTGGGGTGAGATGCCCGATCATATACCCGATAAAGGTAAATCACTCTGTATCTTATCGGCTTTTTTCTTTGAAAGATTGGAGGAGGATGGTATAAAAACCCATTATAACGGTTTGGTCTATAAAGATAAGGTTTATAGATTGGATGAGCTTGATCTGCCCGTCAACAAGATGAAGATAAAATTAGTTAGGGTTATAAGACCAAAGTTTGAGCCTAACATGGGGTTATACGATTATTCTGTTTTTAATAGTATAGAGGGTAACTATCTGATACCTTTTGAATTTATATATAGAAATAAGATCGTATCGGAATCTTCTTTTTTTAAAAGGTTCATGGAAGGCGATATTGATCTTAATGAGGATGATATAAAAATCAATGAACGTCTAAATAAGCCAATATTGGATATAAGCACAAAATTAGAAGAGAGTGACAGGTATTTAAGGTGGCAAGAGGCAAAAGATTTGGTAAAATTAGATATTAAAGAGATAAAAAATCTTGTTTTATCTGTGGTTAAAGTTATAGATAGAGAAGTATCCGCTGTTGATATAGAGAATGTAGATGGTAAATTAGAACTTGCATATACAGAAGAAAAAGATTTGATGGTTGTGGATACCGTTGGAACATTGGATGAGTGCAGATTTGTCTATGACAAGATGAACTTGAGTAAAGAGGCGATAAGAAGTTATTACGCAAAGACAGATTGGAAGAAAGAGATAGATAGGGCGAAAAAAGAGGCAAGAGAGAAGAATATTGAAGATTGGAGGGGTCTCTGCCGTTTAAAACCAGAGAGGTTGGACTTGGTTTTTAAAGATATTATAAGCGATATGTATAAATCTGCTACTAACAAGATCATAAAAAGAAAAATATTTGATGTACCAGATTTAAAAGATGTAATAAGGCGTTTAAAGAATATTTAGAGAACAGAAAGGAGTTACGAATCGAAGATTCGTAGTCCACAAATTTTTAATTTGTGAAGATTTGATAATTGATAAACTTTATCTAAAAAAACCCTTTATCTTTTTGTTTGAATAATCCGCTGGTTGCCCCAAAGTCTCTAAGAGAGTAAGATGCCATCTTGTTTCCCATCTTTGCACAGTCTTCTAAGGATAAGCCTTCCATAATCCCATAGAGAAACCCGCCTGTAAATACATCTCCTGCACCGGTATCATCTATCACTTTTATTTTTTCTGTTGGCACCTGTTTTATCACCTTATCTGAACTAACGATACATCCTTTTCTTCCTAATGTAACAATTACGATCTTTATACCAAGTTTATTGAGCAATAATGCACCATCAACGACAGACAACCCTGTTAATACCTTTATCTCTCTCTCATTTAAAAAAATAAATTTACAATTAGGCAACATCTTTTTAATCTTTTTTAATCCGTTTTTAGCATATATCATTCCTATAGATAGGCTAATATCAGTATCTAACCTGGTTAGATGCTTTTGAATCTCAAATTGCTCAGGAATATCGAGATATTCCATATGGACGATTTTAAAATCTTCAAACCTCTTATAGTTCATATCTTCATCTTTTATATCCTTATTTACTCCGATATATGGATATATTACTCTCTTTCTCTTTGATTTCGGCAAAAATATTAAAGCTCTACCAGTAATGCCGTTTTTAATCGATATCTCTTCTATATTGATATTATTTTTTTTATAAAACTCTAATAGATACCTTCCAACATTATCAGTCCCAACTGCACCCGATAATGCTACTTTTTTATCCAATAGAGAAAGAGTTATTATTGTATTGGGAACCGATCCACCAGGATACATAAAAAATTTTTCCACCGGTATCACTTCACCTAAACTAGCCAATTTTCTAATAAGACAGATAAAATCAATATTAATTGCTCCAAACCCGATTAAATCTTTTTTTTTCATAATATCAATGACAAAGATCTAAAAATGTATCTTATAATGAGAAAACTAATCACAAAATGGGACATTTAATCTGAGAAAATCTTCCGATATAATCACATTGGTCATATCTTTTCTTATATCCGAATATAACATCTCTTTATTAGCAGAGTATCTTGGACTTGTATGAATCAAAATAATCTTTTTTGCACCCGCTTTTAATCCACATTCTATGCTTTCTTTGATAGTAGAATGTCCCGTCCGATCTGCCCAATCTTTTAAAGAGCTATCAAAAGTGCCATCCAATATAGCGACATCCGCATTTTTTACTGCATTAAAAAGTGTCTCACACGGTCTTGTATCTCCTGAATAAACTATCTTTCTGCCATCCCTGGGCGGTCCTATCACCATATCCGGTAGTATAATTCTACCATCGACTTCAACTGCCTTTCCTGATATAAGTTTAGAATATAATGGTCCTGGTTTAAGACCCAAGGAGATTGCAGCATCAACGTTAAATCTTCCAGCCCTCTTATTTTCTTGAAATATGTATCCAAGGCTGGGAACGTTATGATCTGTATCGAATGCAGTAATACTGTAACCGTCGCCTTCTATACGGTCGCCGTTTCTCAATTCATAACCGATTATATCAAAATTAAATTTACAGTAACCCATATCTTTTACCGTTGTTAAAAATTTTTTAGTATGTCTCGGACCGTATACGAATAGATCCTCCTTCCTACCATTGAAATTCATCGTCTGAATAAGTCCAGGTAGTCCTATAAAATGGTCTCCATGAAAATGAGATATGAATATCTGATTAAGTCCCTTATTTATTCCAGTTTTAGCGATAGCCATCTGTCTCTGTGTTCCTTCTCCACAATCAAATAGAATTTTATTACCACCATATTTAATCATCACAGCAGCGGTATTTTTTTTAGGAGTAGGAATTGCACCACCGGTCCCTAAAAATATAATCTCTAACATATAACTCAACTATCTAATATTAAATAAAAAAGCGTATGGGCCCGGCCGGATTTGAACCGGCGACCTCACGGTTATCAGCCGTGCGCTCCAACCAAGCTAAGCTACGAGCCCAATTAAAGATCAAACTAGTTAGTATCGAGATAAAGTATCAATAAACCTTGCTTATTTTTAGTCTTATTATCTCAACAGTATCAATGAATCGACTGCCGCGGCCCCTTTCTCCATTGCAAAAAGAGGATTTATATCCATCTCTTTTAACTCCTCTTCAAGGTCCAAACTTAATTCTGATAGTTTTAGAATACAATCTATCAAAGCATTCATATCCGAGACTACTCCTCCTCGTGCCCCCTCCAGAATAGGATATGCTTTTATCTCTTTTATCATATCTTCTGCATCTCGCCTAGTTAACGGTGGTATCTTGAATGATACATCTTTCAATACTTCGACGAACACTCCACCCAGACCGAACATTATTACAGGACCAAACTGTGGATCTTGAGTCATACCAAGTATCACCTCGTTTCCTTTTCGTAGCATCTCTTGCACTAAAACTCCGTGTATGTTAGCATCCTTGACTCTATCTTTTATCCTCATCAAGTCAGTATAAGCCTCTTCCAACTCTTTTTGAGATTTTATACCTATTTTAACTCCGCCTAAATCCGTTTTATGAGTAATATCAGGTGAAACAATCTTTAAGACCACAGGATAACCGATCTCTTCTGCAAATTTTATAGATTCGTCAAGATCCTTAGCAAGTTTTTCTCTGGTTATAGGAATCCCATATACTGAAAGAATCTTTTTACTCTCGTATTCTGTAAGAACCTTCCTTCCTTCCTCTCTTACTTTCTTTATTATCTTTATTGTATCTTCCTTAGACAATTTTAACACCTCTTTTTAATCTCTAATCTTTTTTAACTTTTTCTTTATCCGTCTCTTCTTTTGCAACATCTTTATGCATCTCAGAATTGATCGGCCATTTGATTATGATTATCTCTCCCATATTCGATATCCATCTAAAAGGTATCAAAAGCCCACGTTTGGAAGGATCTCTAAACTCCTCCCGAACATCCGTCAATGCAAGCTGTTTTATTCTACCGTCATCAGTATCTATAACAACGTCTTCTACCCTCGCCATCTTTATGCCCTTGTCCGTATAAACATCGAGCCCAATAAAATCAGTTATATCTCTTTGCATATTTATCTATTAAAGTCAGATACTTTGTGTAATATATATTTTTCTCCATCTAGTAATAATATGTTATATTGATCGAAAATCTACAATTCTTTTTGTTTTCCCAGGCCCATCAGGTATAGATTGGGGTTCAACAAGTTCAACGGTAGTTTTTAAATTAAGTACCGTTCTTAACTCATTTTCTGCTCTATTTTTTAAAGCTAACAGAGTAAAAGGTTCATCATTAAAAATATCTTTTGTCACTTCCACTTTTATGATTAACTCGTCCATTACATCTCTATTTATAATAATCTGGTAATTATCTCTTATTCCAGGAATCTTTAATAATACATCCTCTATCTGGGATAGAAAGACGTTTGTCCCTCTAACCACAATCATATCGTCCGTTCTGCCAAGTAATCTCGATATCCTCGGATGTTTTATTCCACAAGAACATTCTTCATCTGCTAAAATGGTTATATCTCTTGTTCTATACCTGATAAGAGGCATTGCTTCCTTGCATAAAGTTGTTAAAACCAGTTCTCCTTTTTCACCATCCTCTAATCTTTCTCCACTCACTGGATCTATAATTTCAGCTAAAAAATAATCTGACCATAGATGAAGCCCACCTTTACATTCGCATTCTACCGCTACATCTGGACCCGACATCTCAGATAAACCATAGTTATCATATGCATTTATTCCAAAAACATCTTCTAATCTATCTCTTATAGAATTAGACCAAGGTTCTGCTCCAAAAATGCCTTTTTTTAAATATAAATCTTGTATAGGGTCTATATTCATCTCAGAACATACATCGGCTATATGGAACATATACGATGGGATTGCATGAACCGCTGTAACTTTAAAATCTTTAAACATTTTTACCTGTCGTCTAGTATTACCTGAACCAGCAGGAATGACCGTTGCATTTAGTAATTCTGCACCATAATGGTATCCAAGCCCACCAGTAAACATATGGTATCCGATCATATTCTGAAACACATCGTTCTCATTTACACCGATGGTAGATAAGCATCTTGCGGTCAGTCTTGCCCAATTTTCCAAATCTTTTTTTGTATAAGCCAGAACTATAGGGTTACCGGTTGTACCTGATGATGTGTGCAATCGTACAACATCTTTCATAGGGACCGCCAACATTCCGAATGGGTAATTATTACGTAGATTATCTTTTGTAGTAAATGGAAGTTTCGTTAAATCATCTATATCTTTAATGTCTTCAGGTCTCAGCCCAACATCTTTAAACTTTTTTATATAGATCAACATTGCTGTATGCATAATTTATAATCTTTTTAAGTCTTTTTTCTTGCAATATTACGAGTCTATCTGCCGGAATTCTCTTAACCTTTTCAAACATAATTATACAACCATCATAAAATCGTTATCTTATGATCAAGCTTTAAATAAACGGCTATCTATCGATCGTTTACCAAAACAAAGATAAAAGAGATAATGATATATAAAATTATCCATTAAAAATAATTATTTTTGCGAAATATATGCTTTTTATACGGTTAAACACAAAAATAATGCATAAGTCCTTTTTATATGAATATTCTTTAATATTTTGTTATAACATCTTAATATTCTATATTTTAATATCAGTGAGTTAAAAAGTAGTTAATTTAATATTATATTAAACAAATAAAGGATAAGCAAAAATGGATCTTATTTTTGGCACAAAAAGATATAGACCTGAAATTAGAATGCTTTATGATATAAAAGACCTTATATATTGTAAAGATTGGCTAAAAAAGACCGAGAATATCCCTCTTTATTATATCTATAGAGATCTTTCGCTTACAGAGCATGATAGAAAGAAGATTCTATCTAATTGTTTAAGATATGATATTACGATAATACCACCGAGAACTCTCGGAATAGAGTATACAAAAACGGCAGGGCATTATCATCCCCACCATTACACAGAAGTATATGAGGTGATAGAAGGAGAGGCACACTTTTTATTTCAGAAAGGTATAGACAGATTGGAAGATGTCGTGTTGATTAAGGCAAAAGAAAGAGACAAGGTTATAATACCCCCCGGTTATGGCCATATAACAATAAATCCATCAAAAAATGTGTTAAAACTGGCAAATTGGGTTTCAAGAAATTTTATAGCCATATACGATCCTATTAAAAAAAGGAAAGGCGGGGCATATTATGAAACGGTGGATGATATCATCAGGAATGAAAATTATGAGGAGGTTCCGGAATTAAGGGTTATAAAACCGAGAGAATATCCTGAATTTGGATTGACAAATAGGATCGATCTCTACCAATTGGTGAATAATTTAGAGTTATTAAAATTTTTAAACCATCCTGAAGAGTTCGAAGATATCTATAGCTTTAGATCAATTCTTTAATATATAACAAGGCATCTTTTGTACCATAGTACCTCGGTTTTTTTCCGATACGGACAAAGTTATTCTTCTCATAAAATGATATTGCATTATAATTGTCCTCTTTAACCTCTAACGTCATCTTTTTGAAATTTTCCTGTCTAAATTTATTTTCTAATACATTAATCAATTTTTGGCCGACACCATGCCGTCTATATAGCTCTTCTACATAAATAGCGCTTAAATGACCACGAATATCGTTTTTAATACTTCCTGCGGCGAATCCTATCGGATTATTATCCAACCCTGCAATGTAGATATATCTTCTAAACATCAGATAAAATATCAAGATATCTTGATAATTGTTACTCGGTTCGAGTTTTTTCCACATTTTTTCAATATAAGGTAACTCTTTAACAGACGCCAATCTCACTTTGATTATATCGACCATATCTAGCCCTTGTAGGTATGTAGTAATTATATTTAAACTCATTGGCAATATAAATAGGTATATCTATTACCTTTTCTACGTTATCGATAATTATTCCATCGCTTGTGGCTACTATTTCTTTTTTACTATTTTCTATTATATCTTTATCAGTATTTTTAGATATAAAAACAAAACAGTTATCTTTATTAAAAATATCTCTTGTTAACTTTGAGAGCTCTCCACTCTTGCTTATTTGAGAATCGAATATTATTAAAATCTCTTTTGGATTATACTTTGATGTTATCGTCTCTATCTTATAGAGTGCTTCTCTAGTCATAAGTCCCATCTTATATCTATGAAATAAAGATCTTACATCTTTTAATATTCCATCATCACATAGAAAGACAGGATATCCAAGAATTAAACTTTCTACTGTAATAAGAACATTAAATCCGTCGATAAACAATTTTTTATTATATATAGATTCTATAGAAACGACTTTTCTCTTTCGATCGTCTGCAACATCTTTTTTACATGCAATCCGAGCCAAGATATTTCGATCGTCTTTTGTTAAACCGTAATGGTTGGATACATAGGTTATAACTGATTTTTTAGGATATTTTCTATCCAAAAGATAACGTACATCTAAAATAGGGTCTTCCAGACGTGTCAGTATTCTGTTGATATCTATCATTAAAATTCAAATGGGATCGAGTTATTATATATATTTTGATATAATATACTTTAAGACCTACCTGTTAATAAACTTTCGAAAATCCTTGATCTTTAATATACCAAAGATTATTTAATAAAAGCAATAACTTTATAGCCACTATTATTAAAATTTTTTAATAGAGGTGGATACGATGGAAGAAATAAGAATAGAAAAACCAACGGTTGACGAGTATAAAGGAAGGAGGAAGATTATTTATATCCCTCTAATACATACATGGGAAGATGCACCCATTGAGTATACAGAATTGGTGAAAGGGTATTGGAATGAGGTCAGAGAACAGTTAAAGAAGTTAACAGCTAAACTGGGCGGAGTTGATAAGATATATCATGAATTTTTTTATTCGCAAGGAGAGAACGAACTAAGTTCGTTAAAAGAGATAAATGAGAATAGCTATGATATTATCAAAAAATTCGTAATAACTGGTGCAAAATTGATACAAACAGAGGATAAAGATATATCAGAAGCTTGTATCGATTGGGAAAGATGCTTGACTATAGGATTGATAAACAATGAAGTCAGATCAAAAGTATCTGAATTTTATATAGAGACTAGTAACAAGAGATATAGATTTGTTGCAGAGATGATAGATAAGACTCTTGGCGAGGATGAGATCGGGATCATCTTTTTCGGTGAAAATCATCGAATACCGTTTTCTGAAGAGATAGAAGTATTCAATCTAACACCACGTAAGTTAGACGACATTCACAACTGGTTCCGTGATAATCTATCGAAGATGCAATCCTTGTTCAATACAAAAAAATAATCTCGAACGATTTATCATTCTTAGCCTATCAACCTATTTTAATAGGTTCTTTTATGGATTTAATCATCCCTAAAATAGATAAAGCGGCTAAATAACTTGTTTTTGGATTTTTTGGAAAAGTTACGTTGTTTATATCTATTTTTATAGACCCAAATACGCCGTTTGCCCTTATTTGATGAATATTTTCAGTAACCTTGCTATCCGCAATAATCTCCACATCTATATCTTTACCAGTTGCAAGAGAGAGTGTTGCAGCGACATTGATATTGTAAGGGAACTCTTTTACCGCCTTGCTGGCTTTACCTTTAAAAACTGTTTTTCTACCATTAAAATCTTTTAATCCTAGACTTTTAGGATTTTTTATCGTTGTTAATTCGATATTCCCTTCGACAAACTGGAATATCTTAAGGTTGTCAAGTCCTAATATCGCTCCCGATGGTATATATATACAAGAGTTGTTCTCCTGTGCCGATTTTATTAACTTATCTCTCAAATCTTCATCCATCAATGCACCAACACTCATAATCACAAGATTTTTGTGCATTTTTAATATTTTGACTCCATACTCTCTTATCGCATCTTGTGAGGCAGCTTCCACTATCAGATCGGTGTCTTGATCTAAAAACTCATCAAAAGTCTTACAAATTTTAAAATTCGATATTTTAAAATTCGATAATTTAGAATAGTCTTTGTCGTAAACTGCAACGACATCGATATCTAACATACCTGAGTTATCTATTATAGTCTTACCTATCGACCCGTATCCAATGATCCCTATTTTCATATCTGATTTTTTTTAAAATTGTATCGTATTACCATAAATACTTTGACAAAATCTCAGATAAATTTTCGAGCGTTTTTGGGTTTTTTTCGATCAGCATGGCAACTAAACCTGTAACGGACATCTCTTTAATCTTTATCTCGTTGATTGATCGAGCAAGATCGTTAAGCTTCTCATCGCTCAAATTTATGAAAAACTCTTTAATCAAATAGTTTCTCTCATTCTTCATACCTATCGTGGGTCTCCATTTATCCTCATACTTTTTTAACTCATTTTCAGAGAAATCTTCTGCTTCTATTGCACCAATAGCAGTCTCTCCTGCCATAATACCAGACTCCATTGCTTTTAATATTCCTCCTCCAGTTATAGGATCGGTAAACCTTGCTGCATCTCCAACCAGCATTATTCCATTACTTATAGTCTTAATCGGCCTCGATACTGGAATACCACCAAACACAACAGAGACAATTTTACCATCTTTATAATGTTCTTTTACAAACTTGTTTAAATAATCTATCGGTCTTTTTACATTTTTTTTAATCAAATATTTGCCAAGGACAGCTAAACCTATATTTGCCATACTATCACCTTTAGGAAACATCCAAGCATAACCGCCCGGCGCAATATCGTTGCCCAGATAAAAATTGCAGAGATCGTTTACCTCTACATCGGTCATTAGATATTCTACTCCACTCTCTATATCTATCGGTTTAAGAGTAGTATCGATACCCCCCATTCTGCCGATCTTTGATTCCGTCCCATCTGCACCGATGACAAGATTGCATTCTACCTCGAAAGATCTGCCCAGATGTTTACCTTTGACACCTTTTACAACCCCATCTTTTAAGACAAGATCCGTAACATTGGTCTTGGCATAAACGTCCGCACCCGCATCTCCCGAGAGTGTTGCTAAATCTCTATCAAAGATCTTTCTATCTAATACATAACCAACCTCTGAACCAGCCATCTCTTCAGCCATCTCTACCATTGTACCATCTGGAGAATATATCCTTGCTCCTTCCACTTCACAAGATATCCATTCTTTTTTTATCTGGGGTAAGAATTTTTTTAATCCTTTTTTGCTTACACCCTCCGCACACCGAATTGGACTACCTATCTCTTGCCTTTTCTCCACAAGTAAGACGTCTAATCCGCCCATTGCTGCAACTTTGGCAGCCATAGATCCTCCCGGTCCTGCACCAACAACTACGATATCGTATCTATTCTTCATCTACCAACGCTCCTATCGGACAAATTTTAACACAGATATTGCATGCTTTACACATATTATCATTTATATCGATAAACGTCTCCAAAAGATCGATTGCTGCCTCTGGACAGACTGCCACGCATGTTCCACAGTAACCACATTTGTATCTATCTACATAAATCATACAAAATCATCCCTTTTGTATTCTTTTAAAATATCTTTTATTAATATAGCTTAACCTGTATATCTATAAACAGAACAAAATCTTATAAGAGAAAACAAAAGTGTAATATAGAGAAAAAGATCTCATAATGTATATAACGAATGCCGGGGTGGCTGAGCGGACTAAGGCGCCGGCCTTGAGAGCCGGTATCCCATGCGGGATGCAAGGGTTCAAATCCCTTCCCCGGCGCATTTTTCATAACTGCATAATTATAGTTTTAAAATCAAAGAGTTGCTGCTCTCAATTCATTCAGGCTTTTTTGATATGCTATTTTTATAATTCTCTACTATATCTTTTGCAATCTCACCATCTTCTATTACAAAAACACCCGGATAACCGCATTCTCTACATTCATATATCTCTCCAAGCCATGGCTTGTAATTCAGGTTTTTAGATCCACAATTGGGACAAAATTTCATTCCATATCTTCCTTACGTTTTTATTTAGATAAGCCCCTCTTTTGATGCTTTACGTTCGATAGCATTTATAAAAAATTTTATAAATACGGACATAATCTTATTAGATAAATTTTTCTGGTCAAAATAGTTATCTAAAAACTCTCTAGACCATTTTATCCCATGCTTTAGACATATTATAAGGAGTTCTTTCTGAATATCTGTTATCATCTCTGATTCAAACCAGCTCTCTTTAGTAAGCTGGCCTAAAGGTACGAAAAATAAAGGTACAATAATACAGTTGTAATCTCTTAAATCTTCAACCATCTCTATCGTCTTTATGACATCATCATCCGTCTCCTCTGGCAACCCGACGATTAAAGTACAGGCGGGTATGAGCTTGTTATCGTTTGCTATACCCATGCCATCTTTTACGATCTCAGGCCAATCGTCTATATTAAAAGGATGTGCCTTCCCTGCCATTGTTTTTTTCATTATTCTAGGACTACCACTCTCCAATCCTATCTCGGCACCCCACCATTTTTGATTATCGTCTATTATGATATCAGAACATTCTTCCATTAGTTTAGGATCTGCAGCTATAGCAGCGATCGATGCATGGCTCCATGTTACCGAGTCCGTATATCTTTTTGCCAATCTCATCAAATCGGTTACTTTCTCTCGATTAGGTATAGTATTCTTCGATCCGTATAGTAAAACATCTTCTGCATGCAGTATGATACTCTCTGCTCTATCATTTTTTGTTGTGTTGGCCTTTATCTCTCTCTCGATCTTATCTAACGGATACCACCGCAAAGGTCTTTTTGTTACTTCACAAAATTTACATCGCCTGACACAACCGCGTCCTACCTCTATCAGCCCGTTAATAGAGGGATTTTTTATTTCAGGTATCTCATCTACGGATGGTACTTCTTCCGGTTGGACATCGTAGAATTGTGGGATTTTACCACCATTAATAGCCATTTTTATTATTTTAGAAACAACTATATCTCCTTCACCCACCACTACACAATCGATGCCGTGATCACTCAAAAACTCTGGTTTATGTTTCAACTGCCATGCCCCTGGCCCTCCTACAATTATCTTTAACCCTCTCTTTTTTGCCTTTCTTACCTCTTTACTCTCCAAAAGCTTTTGAAAATAGAGTGCAACGAATGGTTTTCCTGTCTTTAATACTTTCGAAAACGTGCTGGAGGAGGGACCCCATCCGAAAGGATCCATTTCACTAATACATAGCACATCTGCATCGTGGATGTAATTTTTTAAACGAAAAGGTGCCACAGTCAATACATTAAAACCATCGTCCAAGAGTTTTGCCTCAATCTTTCTCAAACCGTATGATGCCTGTATAGGTATCCCTTTTTTCGTTGGAATTCTATTAAAAAATATTAATTTGAAGATCGGATCTGGAATCACATTATGCGGGACAGACGTTCCAAAACCAAGAAACTCTTTTCCGTGATGATTGCTCATCAAAGTCTCATCCGACGTCAGTAAGATCAAAGACATATTTATCATAATTATTTTTATGGTTATATAATCTTACCGATATATCTTATCTTTATCCCATGTTTATTAGATAGGCTGGTAAATTCGGTCTCATATCTTTTATCTATAGTTATTAAAAGGGTCGTAGACGGACCGGCAGATTTATCTATATCAATATCCAAATTATCCGTTATTTCAATTTTATGACCTAAAAAACCGGTAAATTCCGATATATGTTCTTTGATACCTTCGTTTCCCACAGGTATCATATCATGCACATAAAAAAGTTCTCTCATTAGTTTTATTTTTTTTATATCCACTAGATCTGACTGGATTACTTCATATCCGACCTTCGGTTCACCTATCATGAAAACAAAATCTCCATGCTTACTCAATTTAAACTTTAATTCCTTTTTTTTAGCTATTCCTATTCCTATTATCGAGAAAGATGTCTGATCCGTCTTAAAATTCTCCTCTGTATGTCCTTTTATTATCTCTGTTACACCAACTTTTTCTCCTTCCTGCAATATTCCGTCAAATATCTTAATACCGGTTGGATTATACTCTACCGAAAAATTTGAGATCAAAACAACAGGTTTTACACCTAACGATATTATTTTTGTTAGGATGCATCGCGTCATTATCTTTCCAAGCATAGTCTCGTCTACCTTTACGATATCTCGTTCTTTCTGGCCTATTGCACCTGATGAGGTGGATGTAATCAGAATATAAAAATCTTTAAGATTCAATATCGATGTATCTCTTATTCTGTCTATTTTTATCTCTTTTTCAAAAAATTTAAGGTTTCTCAGGTTTACAAAATCATCCAAACTCTCCAAAAAATTCAAATAAAAAACTAAAGATGATCGTATGATCTCAGATCTAGATAAACCATTTTTAGAGGATATCTCATCTATTCGATCCAACATCTTTTTAGGTACTCTAACGTTTAACTGTTGCATCACAGATGTAATACAATTAGAAATATTTAAGTATTGTCATTATTACTTTAATTTTGGTGAAAAAATAATGGAAGGAACGATTAGTTATAGGTTTAAATGCGACAATAAGGGGGCAGGATTGACTCATTTTGTTATACAGAGTGAGGATTCTCCCTTTTAATTTTTTTTAGGTGTACTTAATATGTTAGAGTCTTTTAAAGTGGATGATATCGAGTTTAATCTCGATCCAGATACATGCTTTTGGGGTATAGGTGAATATCCTGCGTTAGAAGAGCTATATAACAAAGTTAGAGAAGATATTACTCGAGAGATGCAGAACCTTCGGTTTAACACTGATATTATTCTGTTATATCTGAATCCTACCGATAGGTGTAATGCAAGTTGTCCATATTGTTACCATTTTAACGATATAAAGGCGAGAGGAATAGATATGAGTTATAATCATATCGAATCGATCATAAACAAGTTTATTGAATATTATGATGATAAAAACATCGAAGGTTCGGTCATATTCCATGGTGTAGAGCCTTTACTCTTGAAAGATGATATATTCAAGATCATCGAGAATTATAAGAACGATGTATTTTTTGGCATTCAGACCAACGGCTTTTTACTGAACGAAGAAGATACAACATTTATAAAAGAGAATGATGTCAAGATTGGTATCTCACTAGACTCGCCTTATGAAAAGACGGACGATTTTCTAAGAGGGAAAGGACATTTTAAAAAGATAAATAATGTTTTGGATTGGTTTAACGGATACAAACAGTTGAATATAAACACGACGGTTACCAAGCACAATGTACATCAGCTCTCCAGTATGGTTAATTTTCTCATAGAAAAAGAGATTCACCTCTGCTTGATGAATCCGGTGAGAGGAACACAAAAATCTGCGCTATCTTTCCGTCCTGATCCGATTATTCTGGCAAAGGAGTATATAGATGCTGTAAACCTTACTCTAAAATCGACAAAAGGAGGGTATAGGTTTGTAATAGGAGATTTTGCAAATATCTTGCTTGGAATCGTTGCTCCATCTTCTAGAGTTATGTTGTGTGATATATCTCCCTGTGGTGCTGCTAGAAGGTTTTTTGCTATTGCAGCGGACGGAAGTGCGTACCCTTGTAGCGAATTTATAGGTAAAGAGGATTTTGTTGGCGGTAATATCTATCAAAACTCTATAAACGATATATGTAGATCGCAGAATTTTGAAAAAGTACGAGAAAGAGTTGTGGAGAAGATTGATGATTGTGCTACATGCCTGATCAGAAATATATGCGGTGCATCTTGTCCTTCTGAGATACATTCTACAGATGGTAGTATGTACAAGAAAAGTTTTTACTGCGATTTTTATAAAGAGTTAATAAAACATGCGTTTAGGGTAATTTATCAGGATGAGGTACGGTACGTATTAAAACAGGATGTTTTAAAGGAGATGTACTATCTTAGATAGGTTTAAAATAATTTAAGATTTGATTTTTAATTAAAGATATAAAATAAAAAAGATTAAAATGAAAAAACTAGAATCTATATTAAAAAAGATAGAGAGTATCGAATTAGATAAAAAATCGATGAAACTTGCAAAAAAAAGACAAAACGAGCTTACAAAACCGAAAAAAAGTCTTGGTATACTGGAAGATATCTCTATACAAGTTGCCGGCATAACTGGAGATCCTCAACCATACATAAGGGATAAATCCATCATAGTGATGGCGGGGGATCACGGTGTAGTTGAAGAAGGAGTAACTGCATATCCTCAGGAGGTTACTGCCCAGATGGTAAATAGTTTTCTGAACGGATATGCTGCAATAAATGTCTTTTCACGCCATACATCTACGGATGTAGTAGTTGTAGATATGGGAATCGCATCAAATATGGATTATTCTGTCTTAATAGATAAGAAGATAGGATACGGAACGAAGAATATATCAAAAGGACCTGCTATGACCAGAAAAGATGCTATTAAGGCAATAGAATCAGGGATAGAAGTGTTTGAAGAGGTGTATGCAGGAAAAAAGATAGATATAGTAGGAACAGGCGATATGGGGATAGGAAACACTACTCCAAGCAGTGCGATCATCTCGGCTATATCAAATTGTGATCCAAGATTAACGACTGGTAGAGGCTCGGGTATAGACGATCTTTCACTAAAAAAGAAGATTGATGTTATAGATAAAGCAATAAATATAAACAAACCTTTTAAAGATCCGATAGATATATTGGCTAAATTAGGCGGGTTTGAGATTGGAGGTATTGTAGGTGTGATATTGGCATCTGTATCTCATCGGGTGCCGGTAGTCATCGATGGTTTTATATCAGGAGCTGCTGCGGCGATCGCGATTGAATTAGATCGAAAGATCAAAGATTTTATGATTGCATCTCATAAATCGTTAGAAATTGGTCATGGAGTAATGTTAGACTATTACGGATTAAAACCAATTCTAAATCTTGATATGAGGTTAGGAGAAGGTACAGGAGCTGTTCTTGCAATGAGTTTAATAGAGTTATCATGCAGAGTACTTAACGAGATGAAGACGTTCGATGAGGCAGGAGTCTCGGATAGAATTTAACATTTTGCAGTATGTTGTATAAAGCCAAAAAAGGACAAGCAAGTTATGGTGAGGCTATAGGAATACTCTTACTGGATATATCTTTTGTACCCTTTATTCCTGGTGATGTTGCCAATGCCACTACTTATCATTTTCCCGTAAGATTTAAAAAAGTAGATGGACTTACTGTCGAGAAGATATTTAATAAGGATATGAGCCTTTTAAACCGAGTAATTAAAGCTGGTAAAGAATTAGTAGAAGAAGGGGTAAGAGCTATTACCGGTGATTGTGGATTTATGATTTTATTTCAAGAAGAGATGGCAAGATTATTAAACGTCCCTGTATTCTTATCCAGTCTTCTTCAACTACCTTTTCTGATTAAAATAATCGGTGGAGGAAGTAAAGTTGGAATAATTACAGCTAATTCAAAGATACTTGATAACAATCTATTAAGAGAGGTTGGTATTTATAATACCGATTCTATCTATATCAAAGGATTAGAAGATAAAGAAAATTTTAGGAATGGAATTCTTAGAGAATGTGGATGGTTAGATTCAAAAAAGATTGAAGACGAAGTAGTTGGAATAGCCAAAGAGATGGTTGAGGATGAACCTAAGATAAAAATAATTCTATTGGAGTGCAGTAGCCTACCTCCCTATGGACAATCCGTTCAAGAAGCAGTAAATCTTCCTGTCTTTGATTTTATTACTATGATAAACTATGTCTATTCAAGCCTTGTTAAGAAGAGATACGAAGGTATTATGTAGATCTTGATCTAGTTAACAAGCGATGATATATGAATATATGTATTTTTGCATCGTCGAGTGATGCTGTAAGTTCTGATTTTTTAAAAGCGGCTGGAGAACTTGGTGAACTGATAGGAAAAAAAGGTTATACTCTGGTTTATGGTGGTACAAACGTTGGTTTGATGGGGGAGATTGCCGTATCTGTCCAGAAAAATGGGGGAAAGGTTATAGGAGTCATACCATGGTTTATAAGAGACGAAGGTATATCAAACAGTAGTGCGGATCAACTGATAGTAACAGAGGATATGTATGAGAGAAAGAGAATAATGGAAGATATGTCAGACGCTTTTTTTGCTCTTCCAGGAGGTTTCGGCACACTCGAAGAGATATTTGAGGTTCTAACTCTGAAACAGCTTAAACGCCACAACAAACCTATCATCTTCTTCAATACGAAAGGGTTCTATAACAGGTTGTTTGATTTTTTTGAACAGATCTATAAGGAAAAATTTGCTAAATCAGCGTACAAAAATACGTATTATATTACTTCCGACCCACAAGATGCATTATCTTATTTAGAGAACTATTCTCCCACAGAAATACCTGATAAATGGTTTAAATGATTAGAAAAAAGGTAAGAGAGATTTAATCGTTCCTATATCGTATAGCTTCTTTTAACTTTTTCCTTTTTTATTATTGGATTATATCAATAGATCGATACATGGTTATTTAGTTATTCTTTCCTTTATATCGACGACCTGTCTTTTTTTATTGATAAACTCATTATAATATAACAATTTGGATAATACACGAGCTGCATCAGATGTTGTTAAATATACTGGGACTCCGCTATCCTCTAATATTTTATCATCTTTGGAATATCTGCCTGAAATGTTCACACAGATCATCGGCTTATTATACCTCTCTTTAAGTTCTATAATCTCTTTTGTCCCTGATTTTCCATTGAGAAGCCCTGCATCTAATGCCATCCTTATAACGTTCCTTATATCCTCGTTTGGTATCTCTCTAAACATCATATTCGTGTAATCATTGGGATTAAATTCCATGAATATTACAGAATCTACCTCTTCAGCAGCTAATAAAATCTCTATCGATTCTATATTAATTCTAGAATCGAAATTCATACCACCCGATGCAGTAATATCGACAGGATTTCCATGGCTCCAAAAAGGAGGTAATATCTTATTAAGCTTTTTTATCGTCTCATTTGATAATTTAGCCACATTTAACCCATTTTTTTCACAAGTATCGGATGCTAAAACTCCAAACCCACCACCAGCTGTATATATCGCTACATTTTTTCCACGAGGCAAGATCGATCTCGAAAAACCTTTTGTTAAATTTACCATATCTTGCTCATCATCTGCTCGTATTACTCCTTTCTGTCTAAAAAATGCATCGTAAATTTTATCAGAGCCTGCCATACTGCCTGTATGGGAATGAGCTGCTCTGCTTCCCGCGGTTGTGGTACCTCCTTTTAACACGATAAATGGTTTCTTATCCGTTGCTTTCTCTGCAACATCTATAAACCTTTTACCACTTCGTGTTCCTTCTATAAATGCGACTATTACTCGTGTATCTTCATCCTCTATAAGATACTCTATATAATCTTCCATCTTGAGATCTGCCTCATTACCACTACTTACGAATTTATTAAGCCCAACACCGTGCGAAGATGCATTCATCATGCTTATAGTGCCCAAAGTTCCGCTCTGTGAGACCATCGAGACATCTCCTTTTCGAGGAATACTAAGATTCATTAAGGCGTATAGATTTATAGAAGTATTTACGATACCCATACAATTGGGACCGACAAAATGTATTCCACCTTTTCTAGCTATTCTGATGACCTCTTCTTCTAAACGTCTTCCCTCTTCTCCGACCTCTGAAAAGTTAGAAGAGTATATAATGGCTGAACTAACCCCATTATCCACGCAGTCTTCCATGACAGAAGGCACATTCTTTGCAGGCACGGAGATTATTGCCAGGTCTACCTGTTTTGGTAGATCTTTCAATCTAGGGTATGCTTTTATTCCCAAAATACTCTCATCTCTCGGATGTATAGGATATATTTTACCCTTGTAATCTCCTGCAAGAATAGTTAATAATGAGATGGTACCTATCTTTATCTTGTTAGATGCACCAAAAAGTGCTATGCTTTTAGGATAAAATAATTTATCGAGTTCATCAAAAATCTTAGAAGACACGGTCATCATACTCTTTTTCAACGTTTTTATTCTATTTATAAATTTCTCTTTTTAGTAAGATGTAAAGTTAGCGACACCCATTTTGGGTGCAAAAACTAAATCGGGCACCGACACATTTAAGAATCCATAATTACAGAATTGAAACTATCTTTATGAAAATCGAAGACAGGGTTCTTGACTTTAGAGGATTAAATGCCCTTTGGTCTGCTCCAATCCTATTGAATGTAATAGTAATTCAACATAATATGAAATCGTAGGTGAGATAATAACATGGCAAAATTAAAAATAAAAAACGAAACGGCTCTTATTAAAATCTTCAAAACAATTTCTTGGCTAGATTATAAAAGATGGAATGTAGTAGATAATTATAACTATGTAAATTTCTCCAAAAGCGATCTGACGAATTGCGAAAAAATCCTTACCCATTGGATTTGCTATATCACAGATAGACAAATGCCATTTGAAATTGTCTGGGATAAAGGAGGATATGTCTTCTCCGAATTAATATATGAATATCAAAGAAATGGATTGCCACCCAATCAAATACTTGATAATCATTATGAAGAATACGATGATAAGGGAAAAAAACGATTCAGATTTAAATCCAATAACGGTATTACCTTCGCATCTCGATATGTAACCGATGATTATCAAAACATCTTACAAACATTAGAGGTTCTAAATCATCGAAAATATAAAAGAAACATTATAGTTTACATTGTTGACATTATGCGAAGATTCCAAAGTAAAGATGACCTTCTGATAAGAGTTGCATGTGGATTACATTTGTTAACCTATCAACTTGATGGAAAAAAAGCAAATCCTGAAGAAATTATAAAAATTATAAATGATAGCAAAGAATTTGAGAAAAAACTCAAGAAATTCAAAGGGACTTCCACAAAAGGAAAGAAAAGATTATGGTGTTGTATTAGAGATTACAAAAAAGGGGTTTATCATCAAATATTTTGTAATGCAATAAAGGAAGTTGATTCAAAAAATGCTACGGATTTGATTAAAAAATGGGATGATCTACCTATGGATCAAATAGAGTTGCCTGGAGACGTTTGGAATAATAGTCCATTATTTAGAAATAATATTTTTCAAATGTCATAGATCTAGATAGTATCCCAAAAACATGGAAAATGCCAGACATTGTGAGAAACCTTTATGAACAATTAAAAGTGAATAAAGACGTTAATAGCTTTTATCCAGAACAATTTGATGTTACCTTTGATTTTGTACCAAGAATGTGTAACAAAAAATTATGTAATGTCTGTCCTTTTGGTAAGGATGGTATTGAGTATACCTGCATTCCGGCAAAAGACAAATATTGCCCGATAGCATTATTTAGCTGTGGTTATATTGCCAAATGTAATGAGGAAAACTGTATATTGAAAGAAGGTATTAGTAAAGGGATATGTAAAGGTGGATTGAAATAAGCATAACACATCTCGCCCACGACCCTACGGAAACTTTCGGCTTCCTTGCTTTCACTTTGTTCGGGTCATATAACAAACGGGTATGCGGTTTGCACTGCGGTGCTCACCCAAATTCAGCCTTAGCGAGAGGAGATGAAAAATTAGATTCAGAGCCATTAGAAGATAAAGAAAAATGGGATTCAGCAAGATTGTCAGTTATGGCAACGGATGTGACTTGAACGAGTTGGATTTTCTGGAATATCTTGCTGAAGATCCTAAATTTGAAAAGCAGGTAGACGAAGAGAATAAACTTTTTAGATGCTTTTATCTCTGTTTTCCCTTCGATAGATAGGGCAGCCAAAGCCATTATGAATGTAGTAACCTACTGACATCATGTAACCATAAAGGTAATTTGAATTTAAAGAACTATAGTTATGAGTAATTTAACAGTAGCCGTCATTGGGGATATTGGTTATAGCAAAAACCTAGGTAAGATCGGAACAACTTCTGATATAACGTTCTATAATTTAAAACAGGGCGATAGTATCGTAACAATGATAGAACCGACAAGGTATCCTGAGAAGTTTCCATCGCTTTTTTATTCGGTATCCTTATGTGATTTTGTTATTTTTATAGTTAAAGATATAGATCACCTATTCGGCGAGATGGTAGTGACATTGGATACGCTCAAGAAAAATATGAAAATACTACTAATACGAAAGGGACTGTTTTGATAGACCATTTTTTTAATGTTAAAGGAATCGGAACCGTGGTACTAGGTTTTATCGTTTCTGGCATGGTGAGAAGACACGATAAGCTACGTCCAAATTTGCAAGAATAATTTGATAAAGCTCCCAAGGAAGATAAACGCTTCTCCTAAAGTATCGCATTTTCCCGTAGCATGTAACCTCGTATAAAAATCAGGAAATCTGATAAATCCTATTGCTCCCATCAACATGAAAAAGATACCCAATGCTATCGATATAGTTATAATCAAGTTTAAGAGCATAGTTCCCGTCCTTCAAGGTATTTTGCCATTATTAAGATCCCAATAAAATTTATTATCGCATATAGATATCATGTTTTAAATCGGTGGCAAAATCCCCCATGCTAAGAACAAGGTTGAAAACAATATTGCAATCATGTTCATAGTCTTTATCAGCGGATTAATAGCCGGTCCTGCTGTATCTTTAAAAAGATTTCCTACCGTATTCCCTACAACGGCTGCTTTATGCGCATCGTTCCCTTTTCCTCCAAGATATCCGTTTTCTATCATCTTTTTGGCATTATCCCAAGCTGCACCACCGTTTGCCATCATCAAGGCAAGCATCACTCCCGATATGATCACTCCGATCAAGAGACCACCGAGTGCAACAGAACCTAATACTAAACCTACAACTAGCGATACTACCACTGCGATAAGTCCGGGTATTATCATCTCTTTCAATGAAGCAGAGGTAACTTATTTACACATGCCATACTCCGGTTTACCCGTACCTTCCATAATTCCTGGAATCTCTCTAAACTGCCGTCTAACTTCTTCCACTATTTTAAACGCACCTTTGTCCCATAAAATCGGTTCTCATCCATTTTACTTAAAAACACGCTCTATAAACGGAACTACATCCTTTTTTCTTGACATTGTTCCATCAAGATAGATAGAATGATTTTTCACCGGTTTCTTGAATGCTTCCTCTGCCTTTGATTTATCTCCGACCACAAATAATTTAGATGCCCTTTCTACGATGTTTGTCACCATAAGAAGCAGGAGAGAATAGTTATTCTTATCCTTGAGTCTCTCCAACTCCTGTATCAATTCTTCCCTTCTATCTTCACTCTCTTTGAAGTCTACTACCTCTATCTGCCCGATTCCTACCTTACCCTTACCGAAATTAAAATCCTTGAAATCGGATAATATGATCTGTGAAGCGGTTAAATCCTTTAAACTGGATTTTTTTCTTTTCATATCCATACCAAATGTATTAATGTCTTCTATTCCTGATAAAGAAGCCAATTTCTTCACTATTTCTTTATCTTTCTCCGTGGTAGTTGAAGAGGTAAGGATAACCGTATCTGATAAGATAGATGAGAGAAGTATCCCTGCAATCTTTTTCTCCATCCTATTGATATATCTATCTGCGATTATTGTTGCAGTAGATCCGACAGGTTCGGTGTGAAAGAAGATAGGAGAAAAAAAAGAGAAATTTATCTTATGATGATCTATCACCTCTAAGATCTCTGCCTTATCAATATTATCTACCGATTGCAAGAACTCGTTATGATCGACCAAGATAAATTTCTTTCCTTTACCGTCGGATATAAAGATAGGAGGATCGACATCAAAATATTCCAGGACATAGCGGGTTTCAGCATTTATCTCTCCGCATCTGGCTGCTATAAAGTTTTCATCTTTAAAATATGCGTAAGCGATTGCAGAACATATAGCATCCGTATCGGGTTTTTTATGTCCTATAATATAAATATTTTCCATAATTGTTTACAAAAAATCATCCTTTATTAATTTTTCTTTTTCTGTAGAATGAAGATATTTCGTAATAACTTCTATTCAAGAAATAATTAAACATCGAATGTGTATAGCCATTAAAAATTACGTAGAAAAGTGGAATTTGGATATAGATCTGACTCTTAAAAAATCTTTATTCTTTCTTTTGATCAGCCAACCAATCACAGACTCTTGGCCAAAGTTTGTTATGGGCTTTTTTGCTTACAGATAGTCCAATATGAGATGAAGGAAATACTATCTCCTTATATTTACCAGAATAAACTTTTTCTAAGAAATTACTTGATTGGTATGGTATAAGATGGTCGTATCGTGCGATAATATTCAACAACGGGATATTTATCTTGCTTAGATCGATATACTCCCCATTAATCTCCACCAATCCTTTTATAAAGTTATTTTTTTGATAAAAATCGATTATCACCGTTCTATAGACGGATTTTGGTATTGATTGGGCGTCTGTAATCCATGTAATTCTTCTAAAGATATCTCGTTGGTATTCATACTCTAAGAATTCCTCTATAAAATCGCCATGCATCATAAAGAGCGGAAGGTATAAAGAAAGAAGATATACACCATAAGCATTCGGCAGACTGCCTGGGATCGATCCAGAGTAGAGGTTGATATAATCTGAGTCTATAATCGTGCAGAAAAATATCCTTGGATCAAACCAGATAGAAAAGTCAATAGGGGTTGCCAACAAAATTAGTTTATTCACTTTTTCCGGGTGTAAAAACGCGTAAATGAGGGATAGTATCCCACCAAGACAGTATCCCATGATCGATACCTTTCTGTTAGGTATCTTATCCATAGACGTATCTATGTAGTTTATATAATCGGATAGAGATACGTCTTCATTATGGAAATATTCCCATTCTATCTTATAAACTCCAAATCGACGTCTGCAAAACTGTTGTATAACACTAACATCCTTGTTTAGATCGAGTATATATGACCTGTTTATGATAGATGGAAGAACGAGGATATCATCTTTACCAGCGTTGTATCTAACCAGACGAAACCCTGTCCTTTCTTCAATATCCAGACAATTAGATGGAGAGAAAAAATATAGTAATTTGGAAATAGCGTATCCCATATTATGCTTTTCTAGATCGCTCTTCCAACCATTTTATTACTTTTGGCCAGTACTCTTTATGGCTTGATCTGCTCGTCGTTATACCAATATGCCCTTTATTGTACTCATAAACATCTTTATCTTTGCTCGATATTACATTTAAGATTGCTTTCTGCGATTCCAAAGGTGCAATGTGATCATAAGTGGCTGCTATTACCAACAAAGGAACCTCTATCTTAGAAAGGTCTATCTTCGTACCGTTACACACAAACTCGTTCTTAATCAACAGATTTTGCTGATACCACTCTTTTATATATTGCCGGTATGTCTCGCCTGGTATGGCTGGTGCATCGAATATCCATTTTTCCATCCTTAAAAAGTTCTTTAAAAACCGTTCTTCTTCCAACATCTCTAGCATACCATGGTACTTACCTACAAGCAGGTTTATTGGATCGACAAGAAGGAATCCTACGTTTAAAAAATCACCTGGTGCAAGACGAAACGTATCTACAATTTTATCAACATCCAAGTTTCTTGCCCATATAGCCAACGTATTATCAGTATCGAAATCGATCGGTGATGCCTGTAACATTAAATTTCTTATTTTATTTTGATGTAACACAGTATAAATCACAGATAAGTCTCCACCAAGACAGTATCCATGTAAACTTACTCTGTTAACATTATCAACCCATCTTATATAATCTACGCATTTATCGATATAGTTTACATAGTCATCTATCCTAAGATACTGATCTACCCGGGTAGGATAACCCCAATCTATCATATAGAGATCAAAGCCGGCATCCAGGTATTTTTTAACTACGGATATATCCGGACTCAAATCTAAGACATAAGGCCTGTTTATAAAGGCGTATAATATCAATAAAGGTGTTCTATATCTTCGCTTTGTTGTCGGGTGATAATGCAACAGTCTGAATATGCCGTTCTTATCTACTACATCGAAAGGAGATTGCCATACATCTATTTTTATATCAGAAAAGCGGCTCAACACATCAAAATAAGTAAAATCATCGATCATCTTTTATCCTCCTAATTTATGTCTTTTCTTTCAACATCTTTTTTTCTAACTCATTAATTCTCTTTTTAAGCATATCTATCTCGTCAATTGTAGAAAAAAAACCAATCTGTTCTTCTATCTCTGCAATTCTTCTTTCTACCGAATCAAGAACTTTTTTATTATCATAGACTCTTTTTTCTATCTCATCAACCTCTCTTCTTGGAGCAAACGGAAGTACCGGAAACATCTCTAATAATGCATATATCGCCTCTTCTGAGTATCTTATTGTATCGATTAAGGTATCTCTTAATCGATTTTGAACCTCTATAAACTCTTTAGACCTTAATAAATCATCATACTCTTCTGAATAAATGCTTCTGAATGTATTGAAGAATTTTTCAAAATCAACATCCTTATTCTCGACGATCCCTTCCGAGAATTTTTTAAGAGCTCTATTCCACACATGATCAAACATCAGTTCGTATCTTCTCCATAATCCGAATATCTTCGAATAAGTAGAAAAAACGTTGTTGATGTTCGTAATAAAAGTCTTAGGGATCAAAAACTGGGATTCACCAAGATAACCAAAAAAGTTGCTCAACACATCGAAAAAGTTCTCAAATCCCTCGTCTATCATATTTCTGAGTATATTAAACGGTAGAAACTCTTTTATTCGTGTAGAAAAAGCTTCATCTTCAGTCTCGTATTTTAAGACTACATTACTGTATCCTTTCAGGATATCTGAAAAACCTTTCATTATATCAATCTGCGATCTTCCAACAGCATTGAACATACCAGAGTAAGAGTTCAACAATGTTTCAGGAGTTAGAGTACCAAGCTGTTCTTTAACAAAAAAGGTTAATGGATAGGTCGCTACCTCAAATGGTCTAAAGAACATCGCAAAGATGTTTTTATATATATCTCTAAAATTTTTATCGAGCATGTCGTATATCTCTTCTGTAGCAATATCTGGATTTTCGACTATGCTTTCATAAACTTCTCTTAGTGTGTTATGAATAGAGACGTTTCTTATAATCATCTCATACGTCTCAGCTTGAAGATGAAGATAAGCATCGAATAACATTTTATACCTATCTTGTATCTCTTCATCATCTACCATTAAAACTCCTCCTTTTTAAATTTTATACCTATCTTGTATCTCTTCATCATCTACCATTAAAACTCCTCCTTTTTAAAAAAATTAAAAGATATTATTACAATATTTTAAATGAAATACGGTTATTCTTCTACTTTTTTGTTTCCGTCTTTTTAGTAGGCTTAGTCTCTTCTTCTGCCTTTGTTACATCTTTTTTAGTTACGTACGGTGGCATATACTTAGTAAAAAACTTGTTAGTCGTTTTAATATAATCAATCATACTATCTATGAATTTTGGGATAGTGTTAGAGACATTTGCCTTCTGTACAAAATTTTTAGCAAAGTCCTGATAAAATTTTGCCCATTTTTCCTGTAGTTTTTCAGGAGATGTTATCTCTTCCTTATCTACCTCTGTAATATATTTTATTAGCTCTTTATAATTCTTGTTTATACTGTCGAACATCTTCAACGGTATCTCCAACCATGCAGAGATCATGTTAAAGTATTTTTGATTCCAATCGATAATATCTTTTGCTAAATTCTCATCAAGATCCAACAATGGTTTTAAAGATTCTAAAAAATTGACGTACGTCTCGTTGTACATTCCAATCAGCTTCTGATAGATCTCTGTAGAAAATTCTCCTTTTTCTATACTCTCAACCATAGATTTGGTAAATATTCTTACAGTCTCATTCCAATCTTTGATCGTCTTCTGGATATATGTGAGATATTTCTCCTGGAATTCCCTCATTCTTTCTTGTTCCTCTGAAAAAGCACCTGTAAACTTATCAAACGAGTCTTTTATGATGTTCACATCGATAAATGGAACAGCTTCTATCATTTTAATGAACGATTCGTATACTTCTTTGTAATAGTCTTCCATGTCCGATATAATCTTTTTTACGTCCGTCTCTTTACCTGTAGCAATACCGCTCATAACTCTGTATCCTTCAACGAATATTTTATCCATACCCTTTATCCATGTATCGTAGACTTTTATATACGAATCAACCCCTTTTACCAACGTATCCGTATACGTATCGATTCCCATATGGAACGGGTAAACATTCTTTATCGTCTCTATAAATCTCTCATACATCTTGTTCCAACTGTTAAAATAGTCCATAACAGGCGTTAGAAAACTCTCACTGCCAATCTTTGAAATATCCATCAGATTAGTGTAATCTGCCCAGTATTTTGCCATATCAGTCCAGAACTTAAAGATATTCAAATATTCGTCCATAAAACTCTTTTTCTTTTCTTCTGTCATACTACAAACCTCCTCCTTATATTAGATATATTTGTATTTATATATAAACCTATTTGATATATAATATCTATAATATTCATAATAAACGGATAATATCTATAATATTCATAATAAACGGACCCGGGGGGATTCGAACCCCCGATTTCCGGCTTAGAAGGCCGGCGCCCTATCCAGACTAAGCCACGGGCCCATATAATAAGATGGGCTCGACCGGATTCGAACCGGTGGCCTTCGCCGTGTAAAGGCGATGTCATAACCAGCTAGACCACGAGCCCTTATAAACTCTATACTCGATATACTCTTATATTAAACTTATCGTTTTATTGCAGTGCAGGATGATAGGTCAAATTTAAAATCTATAGACGGAAAATCTATCTTTGCTTTTGTCTTCTGTTTTGTGTTTTCATTTAACGTTTTTTCTGCTAATTTATCAACAGATTTTGAACCTTGTAAGACAAAAAAACAAAAATTATATATACCATCTTATATTAAGTTATTAATGATAGGGGGATGGGAGTTTACGAAACATTCGTTCGGTGATCTTCTGATGACTTCCCGTTTTGGATGGAGGTGATCTTTCAAGTAACAGATAAACAAAATTTAAATACTATAAAGTAGAACGATTGATAGTAAGTAATTTTTGTAAGTTTAGAGAATTATGCCTTTAAGAAAGATTTATAAAGGTATAGATAATAACAAAAATCTGGAGGTTAAAAAATGTTTGGAATTAAAAAGATGTTGAAAGATGATGACGCTACTGGAATCGTCGGTGCTATAAGTGCATGTCTGCCATTTTCGGTGCTTGGTGGTGGGGCTGCATTGATTACTACTGTGATTGGTGGAATAATAAGTTTAATCGTAGCAGCGGCAACTGCTTGTTTTGGTTGTGTTAGTTGCGCTAGCATGTTCTGGTGTCTGCCAGCTGACTTATGTTATGCAGCGATATGTTCTATATGTCCTATGTTCACTCTGTTGATAGATGCTATTATCGGTATTGGGGTGGGTACGGTTACCACTTGTGCTGCGGCTATTGGGACGATGTTCGATCACATTATAGCATGTTCACCACTAATTGCGACTTGTTGCACTCCTTTAATTGGCGTATGTGCTGCTGCCGCGTCTGCAGTTGTCGGAGCGTTTGGATGCTCTCTCGGAACTGGTATTACCGGGACTTTAGGCATAGTCGGCTCTCTTGGTGAGATCATCAGTGATATGTTCTAAGCAGGCACAAGGTTATTAAAAATTACAAAAGTTTAATTTTATTTTTTTATCAATTTTATCTTTTTTCTTTAAACTCTTCTGAAGGATCTTTATAACGATAGTCATATTTTTATATAGAGATATAAGACAAGATAATAGAAAGGTATATATCCAGATCAAAAAAATTTTAAAAGGTGTTAAAGATCACAGATGAAGAAGACGTTGGCATGAATGAGATGGAATATCTAGTTATAGGTTACGGTAGCTTTGGCAATGCAATCTGCAAAGAGCTAAAAAATAACGATGCAAAGTTCTTTGTGATAGATAAGAACGAGTCCAAGATAGAGACGCTGAAAGACGAAAATTTCGATGCGATAGCCGGAGATATCCTAAACGATGAGTTTTTAAAGAGTATAAGAGTTCCTGACGTTGTTATCGTTGTAACTTCCGATATATCTGCCAACATTGCAATAACTGAGAAACTAAGAAAATTTTATCCCAATATCGTTATATTCGCCCGAGCATCAAACGATGCGACAAAAGAGGAGTTGGAGAAGAAAGGGGCGAATAATGTTATAATTCCACAGAAAATATCTGCTAAGTTCGTTTATGACGAATTAAAACGATTAGAAAAGGCATCACATGCTAAAAAACTACTTGAGACGATAAAAAGGACCAAAAATAGGATGGCAATAATCGTGCATGACAATCCGGACCCTGACGCACTTTCAAGCGCGATCACGCTCAAATTCATAGCAAAGAGTGTATCCGTCGATAGCGATATCTTTTATAAGGGTAACATAGGACATCAGGAGAACAGGTCTTTTGTAAATCTCTTGGATATAGACCTCAAGAAGATGGACGAATCAATCATCGATATCTACGATACAGTCGCATTCGTCGATACTGTGCCTGGCAGTAACAGTCCTACCATAAAATCCAATATAATAATAGACCATCATCAAAAAGAGGATATTTTAAAGACTGATTTTGTATTAATAGAACAATACGGATCGACAGCATCAATAATGACTCATTTAGTACAAGATTTAGACTTAAAATTACCTACAGAGATAGCTACAGCCCTATTATATGGTATTCGATCGGACACGTTAGATTTTACAAGGAATACAACTCCTGAAGATCTTACTGCAGCCGCATATCTTTATCCTCTCGCAAATTCAGACCTTTTAAAACAGATATCGAGTTCTGTCCTATCTACAACTACGCTCAATATCATAGGTGAGGCTATAAGAAACAGAGTGCAAAAGGGCAGTTATCTGGTATCGAACGTCGGTTTTATACGAGATCGGGACTCATTAGCCCAGGCAGCCGATTTTCTATTGAAGTTGGAAGGTGTCACGACTACTCTGATATATGGCATAATTGATGGAGAGTCTATCTATATATCTGCACGGACGAAAGACGTCAGAATAAACATTGGAGACGTATTAAAAGATGCTTTTAAGGATTTTGGTTCAGCCGGTGGGCGTAACGGTATGGCTGCTGCACAAATTCCATTAGGCGTATTCAGCAACGTAAATGATAAAGATTCGTTGATCAAGCTATCTGAAGAGGCAATAACAAAGAATTTCTTCAAGATTGTTGGTGTGGAAGATTTGGATGTGGAAAGATAAAATAAGGTAATTTAAAAATGTTAGGGGTATCTTCACTCTGTTTAATTGGTCATAAGTTGAAAGATGCATTGGAATATCTTTCTAAAGAGACGGATTACGTAGAGATTGTATCGGAAGGGTTTCACGACGTTAAAAAATATGGTAACGTATTGGACTCGTTCGATTTTAAATACAGTATCCACCTCCCTTTTATCGGCTTGGATATAGCAAATATTCGGGATGAGATCAGGATGGCATCTTTAAAGATTATGGAAGATAGTATAGACGCATCGATCGGACAAGACCCTTTGATATACGTAGCTCATCCAGGTATGATCGCAGCAGAACATTTAAAAGGGGAGAATATAGAAGCATTTAAAAAATCTGTCCAATATCTAAGCAGGTTATCTTCAGAATACTCGGTAAACATAGCATTAGAGAATATGCCTCTAAAGTTTCTTTTATTAACACAACCTGATGAACTACGTCTGATCGATGGATTAAAATTCTGTTTAGATGTAGGGCATGCTAACATTACAAAAAACTTGGATGAATTTTTATGCGAAGATATAGACCATCTCCATATTCATGATAACAAAGGAGTATACGACGACCATCTCAGGCTGGGATCTGGTAATATAGATTTCAAACTTGTATTAGAAAGATTAAAATCAAAGATTCGTATGCCTAATATCGTCCTTGAACTGAATAAAAAAGAAGATGTTGATCCGAGCATCAAACTATTAAAGCCTCGGTGGCTCAGTTGGCAGAGCGGCTGACTTGTAATCAGCAGGTCGGGGGTTCAAATCCCCCTCGAGGCTTATTGAACTGTGTTAAATAAAATTCACCATCCTCAATCTTTTTCTTTAGAAGTATGGATGAATTTCTTGCACCAAACCTATCCGATGCCCTATATGTTATAGGAATATCACGAATTTCCGATTTTATCGAGGTTTTTAGACTACCAAGATTACACTCGAAAGATTCGCATAAGATCGAGCAGAATCCACAATTGATACAATCTCTCTCGTCCAAGAATCTATTTTTAAAAGATCTGGTAGGACAATACTCTTCAACGAGACAATTACTACACTCATTACATAATTTTTTGTTATAATTTACCTTTAAATCTGTCCATACGTCTTTATAGGTAGATACTCCAATCTCCTGTCTATTATTTATATCTACTATAGGTAGTCTTATATTCTCATCTAAAACCTTTGCATTTTCCAGGATATCGTTGTTCAGTATCGGGATAGGCACCGCGATTGTATTGATTACTTCAGGTCCCCCGGACGTCAATATTCCGCCTATCTTATCAGGATTCATAGAGTACATATCTGCTATGATCATCAAAGAAGGCCTTTCTATCGTGGATTTTGTTCCTAAACCGATAATAAAACCTTCAGAATCGTTTACCAATATCTTTGACCCAATTCCCATCGCATTAAGATAAGGATCGTTTTCTATGGGGTTTAATTCACCACAACCTGCAACCGAGCACTCCTTGTAAGGTCCTTCCAATCCTTTTGGATGAAATATGGTCTTAAAAACTCCTTTCGATCCATTGGTGAACGCTTGATAATTTTTATAACTATTTCTAACTCCGATAATCTTTGCAGTATTTGTGTCTCTTATCGTTATATTATTCTTTAATACGCGTCTATCCTGGGTCTCAACTTCTACGTTTATCTCTTTACCCTCTATCAAATCTCTAAATAAGTGTCCTCCGCCATAAAAAGGATCGTATATGCTTTGTTGGGTACCATAAATGATAGTGTCTATAAATCCAGCATTTTCATTAGGTGCAGGTCCTGGAAGGGCAGGTATTCCATTAAACCTTACAATCCTACCTTTTTTGAACAATCCAGGATCAGAAAAACGAAAACTTAAAATTGCTGCCGTTCCAGACATACAACCTCTTGTTGCAGTAGTTACAACATCCACATCATCAACGGTTACTTTTTCACCATTACGAACCATATCGGATAGATCATCTGCGCTTATTACCGATACATCACCTCTTCTAATCTTATAGTTTATATCTGCTATACTTCTCATTGGATGCCTCTTAATCCTTATCCTTAGATGAGCGGATATGGAGGATTGTCTGGTATTTCTAAAAGTTTATCTTTGACTTTGGATATCTTATCTTTCTGTATATCCATTATCCGTTTTCCAAACGGAGATAAAGCATAGACGGGTATCTTTCTGCCATATATCTTGGTATCATCCTTTCTTCCGATAGTTTCACGGATCGTTCTTGATGCACAAGCGGTGACGATGTCTGCCATCTGTATGTAAGGGATTAAATCTCTGGAGACACCTGTCGAATGGACGATTATCTTGAGAGTCTCTCTACCGTAACCTTCCTCTGTTCTTCTTATATCAATGATAGACCTGGCAGAATCTCCCGATATCGTAACTCCTACTTTATCATAACCCAACTCAAAAGCCTTTTTTACTCCTGCCACCTGATCTATAACGGCATCTTTTGATACTATAACTCCCTTATCTTCCAATCTTTTTATCACTGCTGGAATAGGAGACGTCTTTATCAGTCCACTCATCATCATTCCTACCCCTTGCACGATCTCTGGTCTGTCTGTTACTATAGTACCTGCACCATCACATACTATGACACTACAATCTATAAGTCTTTCATCTAACACGGTTGCTAAAGTCTCGGATGCACCATATCCCAGAGCTATGCCCTCACTCTCGATGATACGATTGGGAGTGCACAAACCGTATGCCTTTATTTTTAACTCCATTGCCTGCTTTATGCTCTCTCTACTCATTTCTTTTCCAATAATGGCGTAATGTATAGGACACGATTTAATTAACGGATCGGATACGGATACAACCTCCCCGTTACTTACTACCATTCGTGCCTTTCCTACCTCCCATATATGTTCATCGCTCTTCATAATTTATATTAAATTAATTATTATATTATACTATACCTTTATATCTTTATATTTTCTATCGAGATTTATTTTATATCCTTTTATCGGATTAGACACATTGTTGCAATCTTTGTTCCTCTCCGTTGTACATATCCCATAGGTCTTCATCGTCGAACATGATGGGCATCTATAAGTTATGCCGCTACCCTCTCCGATTATATTATCCACCTGATATCTTGTCATTTCAAAATCGAAATCCGGCATATTTCTAAATAGTTGTATTATCTCGTCCTTTTTTACACCGATCTTATGAAGAAATGTAGTTAAACTAAACCTCTCATGATGTGATAAGTTGATCCCTTTCTCTGTTTTAGAAATAATCCCTTTGATACACGGTGGAAAACAATCTGAATCTATCTTGCTTATCTTTTCTCTGTTATCTTTTTCTTTTAAGCATTTTATTATATCTCCAACACGGTTTATAATCTTTGAACAATCTTCTTTATCTATTCTCAAAGGTAACGTATCCTCTATAATTTCTCTATATTTTTCGGCAATAAGACGAACAAAATCCTCTTTTTCTAAAGGAATCCAGCCATTAGAGATTTTTCTATTAACAAGCTTCCATTTTTGATCGTTGATCCTTCTGCTATTGTTTAAATAATCTGTAAAATATGTTTCATATTTTTCTCCATCTTTTTTCAGTCTTAAACCGAATTGTGCCGCAATTTTTATAATAAAATTATCTTCTTCTTTCTTAAGCTCTTCGTAAACTCTTTTGGACTCAAAATAGGCATACCTTTTAATTAGACCGATATCATTTATACAGGATAGAATAATGTTAGTTACAGGATAAGAGAGTATCTCAAGATATGGATTGTCATACTCGTGAATCTTTCCATTTAATGCGTCCTCTACTCTTTTCCTTCCACAATCAACTATCGTCGAGATAGAGCCTTCCAGTAGATCGTTGAAAGAGATGCCACTATCTCGTATATACTCTCTCGCATCGTTTAAAAACGGATATTTGTAGATCGTATAAATATCTGTATCTATACTACTCCTAAGATGATCAATAGTCTCTTTGCCCATTCTAACTTTTTTCTCTTTCTATCTGTAACTGTTTGATCTTCGAAATCAAAACCTGCCAATATTATTTCTCTCGCTCCAAAATGTTTTGCTAGAAATACGCAACGATCTCCATCTGTAAATCCTCCAAAATTGTAAATATTGTCGAAAGGGCTCGATTGGGTAGTTCCTATCACATTTTTGAATTTTGGAACATACTTTTTTATCTTATCGATGTTATCTCCATGAGCATGTATCACTATCAAAGATCCTCTCTCTTCTGCCATCAATATGTCATCTATATTGCCATCCAGGTCTGTAACGATGATATCTGGTAAAAGATCGATATTCAATAACAAAGATGTTGCACCATCTGCCGCTATAATCGTTTTATCTTTTAAAACGATATTTTTTAGATCTTTAACTAAAATAGCAGCTTTTCCACATACAATAACACTTTTTGCCGCTATTTTTTGCTCTATTTGTCTATAAATCATACCACTTTCTTTTTTATCTAACATTGTAGATAGAATGCGGGCGCTCTCTTCATCTGTATCTCTTGAAAAGCCAAAATCTTTGATGATCTCTGTATATATCGGCTCCCATTCTGTAAAATTCATATTTCCTCACTTATCGATACGTTTTATACCAATATCAACCTTATTATCTTGTATCCTCCAATTTTTGACAAAATCTGCCCCTTCCGTTGTTTCATATAATATTTTATCTGCTCTAACTTCTTCTGCTATTTTATCTGCACTCTCTTTTATTAACTCTGCTATTTTTCCAGCATTTATAAAAACAGTTATAAAATCATCTACATTTAAATTAAGATCTTTTCTCATCTGTTGTATTCGTCTTATAATCTCTCTTGCATATCCTTCCGATACAATCTCATCTGTCATCTCAAGATCGAGATACAATCTTCCTCTGCTAAAATCAACAGATACAATCTCATTTCCGGCTATTGCCTCCTCATTTTTAAGTATCTCTACATCCATAGAATTGGTCTGGCGGAGGAGGATATCCTTCAATCGATCTACTGCATTAAAAAGTTCTTCGTTATTTGATGATATTATCAATCTCTTTACAGGCCATCTCAGATTTCTTTTTGATTTATTCCGAGCAGTTGCTGCAGATTCTACTATATCTCGTATGATATCCATATCTCTTTCTAACGTATCGTCTATAAATTCTGTCTTAACTTCAGGATACGAAGAGAGATGAACAGATTCCTCCTTTGAACAGAGATTTTGATACATAAATTCGGCTAAATATGGAATTATAGGTGCTAATACTTTAGTCAGATCTACCAAAACGTTGAATATAGTATAATACGCTGCTAACTTATCCATATTCTCTTCTTCTATCCAAGTTCTTGGCCGAATTATCTGTATATACCATCTAGAAAGATCATCTACAACGAATCTTCTTATCTGCCTGACTGTGGTATGTATATTGTAAGATTCTAACGACTCTTTGATAGATTTTATCAAATTGTATAATCTTGAAAGAATCCACCGATCTTCCTCTTTTAGATGATCTTTTACAGTATCGTAACTCGTATCTGGTTCAAAATTATCCAGGATCATATATGGCAGTGGGAACTTATATACGTTCCATATTATGTTTAAAGTTCGATATGCAGAATCTACACCATCCCAACTAAACTTAAGATCCTCCCATGGTGTGTTTGACAAAAAATAAAATCTCAAGGCATCTGTACCATACTTTGCTATAATCTCTTCTGGATATACCACGTTTCTAAGGCTCTTTGACATCTTATTTCCTTCCACATCAAGGACGAAACCATGCATCAAGACATTCTTATATGGCGATCTACCAAATACAATACTGCTTGCACCCAATTGAGAATAAAACCAACCTCTGGTCTGATCATGCCCTTCTGTTATGAACTCGGCCGGCCAAATTTTTTCAAATAGGTCTTTCTCAGCAGGAAAGTTTAACGTTGCCCAAGAAGCAATAGCAGAGTCGAACCATACATCAAAGACATCTTTTACCCGGCTCATCTCCTCTCCACATACCTTACACCTCATCTTTAACCTGTCTATATTTGGTCTATGTAAAAATCTGATCAGATCATCGTAATTATTATAATAATTTGTTACACCCGTCTTATCGTTAATCAAACCTTTTAACTCGTTTATACCACCTATTACCTCAATATGCCCACATTTACATCTCCATATTGGGATGGGAATACCCCAGTATCTCTGCCTTGATATACACCATTCTTTAGCGTTTAACACCCAGTTATAAAATCTTTCAGATCCTGCCCAATCAGGATACCATTTAACTTTTTTAATCTCTTCGAGCATTATCTCTTTTACAGCAGGTATATCAAGATACCACTGGCTGGTTGCTAAATATATAACCGGTGTTTTACATCTCCAACAATGACCATATCTATGGTTTATCATCTCTTTTGCAAAAAGGAGTCCTTTAGATCTTAAATCTTCTATTATTTCATTGTTCGCTTTTTTAACATAAATCCCTTTATATTTTCCCGCATCTTCTGTATAAATCCCTTCTTCATTCACAGGACAAAAAATAGGTAAATCATACTTTTTTCCAACAGAATAATCCTCCTCTCCATGACCGGGCGCTATATGAACACATCCGGTGTTTTCATCCGTTACAAAATCTGCTAAAATTACTTTATGATCAAAATCGTTTTGTTTTTGAACCAAATCTGTTAGCGGATGAATATACCTTATTCCTTCCAGACATCTGCCAGAAAATGACCGTAGTATATCATAGTTACCTGATCCAAGGAGAGAAATACAATTTTCTGCAAGAATTATCCTTCTCCCTTTATCTTTATCAAATACCTCCACGTATCTTAAATCAGGATTCACTGCAATAGCAATATTTGCAGGTATCGTCCATGGTGTGGTAGTCCAGATAAGTATAAAAGTATTATCGCCTGATGTATAATCTTCTTTTTTTATAGGAAATAGAACGTAAATACTTGGATCCGATACATCCTTGTATTCTACCTCTGATTCGGCGATTGCCGTCTCGCATCTAGGACACCAATTTATTACACCCACATCCTCTTTAAGGATTCCTCTGTGATACGATTCCTTAAGGGTCCACCAGGCGGTCTCAATATAATGCGGGTCTATCGAGATATAAGGATTCTCCCAATCCATCCAGACGCCCAATCTTTTGAATTGATCAGTCATGAGATCTTTCTGCTTTATTGCAAAATTTATACAGCACTCGACAAATCTGTCTATTCCATACTCTTCTATATTTTTTTTAGATTTAAAGTTCAAGATCTCCTCTACTTTAACCTCTATTGGGAGACCATGCATATCCCAGCCAGGTCTATCCATTACTGAGTAGCCGCACATAGTCTTGTAGCGTAGTATATAATCTTTGATTATCTTGTTCCACGCGGTACCCATATGAATCTTTCCCGTGGTGTACGGGGGTCCATCCACAAAGAAGAATAATCGAGTAGTCTTTTTTTTCCTTACTTTATTGTAAATATTATTCTCTTGCCAAAATTGTTCGATATCCGATTCTATATTATGCGGATTATAGCCTCCTTTAATCTCTTTAAGCATCATTCCACCAGATCTTATTTTTAGATTATATTTTTAAGATACCCGTTTCTTATTAGCCAATCTCGTTGTGGTTTTGTATAGATCCAGGTTATATCTCCTTTCGAATCCTGGACTTCCCATGGAGTAACGACCACCAAAGAATCTTCTTTCAGCCATCGTCCTCCTTTCAATCTTCCAGGAATCCTGCATATTCGTGTTACCCCATCAGAACACCTTATTCTCAAATGATTTGACCCTAGACGCTGTTCTACCAATCCGAACAATTCTCTTTTCTCTTTTTTGGGTATATATACCCTTATTACTTCTTCTGTATTATTACTCTTTTTTTTATGTTTTACAAATTTTTTATTATTCAGTATAACAACCTCCCTACTGGTAAGTTTTGATCTTATTTATATCTTTTCTCTTATTGGAGATAGTATTTTATTCAAATAATTAATGGCGTTTTTTTTCAGATCTACTGGATGTAAATTGCCTTCTAAATAATCGTTCTTAAAGTTTGTAAAATTTGAATATACCACATCCCCACCGTATCTTATATCCCTCTCTATAATGACTTTATCGTATCTTTGGAATATAAAATATTTAAATATAGCAATAATAGGGTTATTCTCGATAGAACCAGGAGGGCAGAACGAAGAATTTATCTTTTTTTCGATATCTTCCTCTGAATCGTCCACCGCTATAAAATTTGTCTTAGAACTAGACATTTTTTCACCATCCAACCCCTCAATTATCGGAAGATGGGCACAGATCGGTTTTCTAAACCCCATTTCGGGAATTTCCTCTCGAGCAAGCATATGGATCTTTCTTTGATCTATCCCACCCAAAGCAACGTCTACATCTAATCTTGCGATATCCATAACTTGCATTAAAGGATAGATAATTTGAGAGACTTTTGCTGTCTTCATGTTTCTTCCGACCTCATCCATGCTTCGTCTTGCCCTGTTTAAAGTAACCTTTCTTGATAATATTAAAACGTTCTTCATATATTCCGGATCGAGTTGAAAACTGCTTCCGATCACATAATCTGCATCAAGACCTGTAGCCTCAAAAACCTTTTTATTCATTTTAGCGACCTCTTCTATCTCTTCTAAAGATCCTTTATTATTAAGGTAGGCATGTAAGTCTGATAACAGAACTATTACTTTAAAACCAATCCGTTTAAAATCTAATAACTTAAATATAGTCAATAGATGTCCTAAATGTATTTTACCGCTCGGTTCATAACCTGCATAAATTTTGGGCTGGATTCCTTTAGATATCAATTCTTCCAGCTCTTCTTCTTGTATAATCTCTACAAGGTTTCGTTTTACGATATCGATCTTATCCATCATTTGTTAAACCTCTTGTTAAAAAATACTAATATTTATTAACCCACTTAATATTAACTTTTTAGAGGTTTTAATCGAATGCCTATACATCCGATAGAATATAGATACGGAACTAAAGAGATGAAAGAAATATGGACGGAAGAAAATTATTTGAGAAAACTTTTAGACGTAGAGGTGGCATTATCAGTTGTAGAAGCAGAATTGGGCATCATTCCTAAAAATGCTGCAGAAACTATCACAGCAAAGGCTAAAACAGTCTCGCTCGATATGGTAAAAAATATTGAAGATGAGATAGGACACGATATAATGGCAGTTGTGCTTGCCATATCGAAAAAATGCGGTGATTTTGGAGAATGGGTTCATTTTGGAGCTACATCTAACGATATAATAGATACGGCACGTGCTTTGCAATTTAAAGAATCTATAATCGTATTAGAAAAGCACCTTAAAGAATTATTAAGAGTATTGATCGATCTTTCGTATGATAACAGAAAAAAAGTCTGTTCTGGGAGGACGCATGGACAGATAGCAATCCCTACTACGTATGGAATGAGATTTGGGATATGGGCATCAGAGATAGATAGACACTTGGATAGAATGAAAGAGCTGAGTAAGAGATTATTAGTCGGAAAACTCTCTGGCGCCGTTGGTACTATGGCAAGTCTCGGGGCTGATGGGATAGAAGTACAAAAAAGACTTATGGATAGATTACATCTTGAACCTGCGGAGATAACAAATCAGGTGATCCAGCGAGATACATATGCCGAGTATCTTTTCTGGCTTGCAAACATTGCGACTACGTTAGATAAGATCTGTATCGAACTGAGAACATTACAGCGTACAGAGATTGGAGAATTAAGAGAGAGGTTTGGAAATAAACAAGTTGGATCTTCTACAATGCCCCATAAGAGAAATCCGATAAAATCAGAACAAGTGTGTGGGATAGCTAGAGTTGTACGTTCTTATGTCGAGCCTGCTCTTCTGAACAATACACTATGGGATGAGAGGGATCTAACCAACTCATCTTGTGAGCGAATAATATTACCAGAAGCGTCTATTTTGGCCGATCATATAATAAGATTAACATCAAAGATTTTAAGTAACCTAGAATTCGATGAGAGAAATATAAAAAATAATCTGGAGATATTGGGTGGATTAAACCTTTCTGAGAGAATAATGATAGAATTGGCAAAAAGAGGGGTAGGAAGACAAGAGGCACACAAAATAATGAGAAACATCGCTATGGAAGTATATAGTAGTGGCAAAGAACCGATAAATGTCATAAAAAATAACGAGACAATTAAGAGGTATTTTAAAGATGAGGAGATAGACAGGATAATGACGCAGGAAGACTATATCGGTATGTCCGTTACGATCGTCGAAAACTTGGTAAAAAGATTGGAAGAAAAATGGTTTTAATGTAAGATGATCGATGAATAATGATATAAAAATAGATAACAAGCAGAGGCAATATAAAGAAGATAAGATAAATAAGGAGAGAAAGCTATATAAGGATAGAAACCTTCTTATCGTTTTTTGTATCACTTTAACGGCTGTATTAAGCGTTACAAGTATATCTCCTGCTTTTCCAATGATTGCTGATGTATTTAATATATCGGATACACAAATCGGTCTATTAATAACAGTATTTACGCTTCCAGGTATTATACTAGCACCGATAATTGGGATATTGGCGGATAGGTTGGGTAGAAAAAAAGTACTCGTCCCATCCCTGATACTTTTCGGTATAGCAGGTACTTCTTGTATATTTGCTCGTAGTTTTAAGATGCTTTTATCACTTAGGCTCATTCAAGGTATCGGCGGAGCTGCTATAAATTCTCTCAATAATACAATAATAGGGGATCTTTATAGAGATAAAGAATGTACTATAGCAATGGGGTATAATGCAACCGTCTTGAATATTGGAACTACAGCATTTCCATTGATAGGCGGAGCATTGTGTGCATTAGGATGGTATTATCCATTCTTTTTACCATTAGTAGCAATTCCGATCGCTATACTTGTGGTATTTGCGTTAGATAGTTATGATCCTGATAATAACCAAGATTTTAAAAAATATCTGAAGAATAGCATGCAAGTTTTAAAGAATAAGAATATTATAATTCTTATTATAATCAGTTGTCTACTGTTTACGATATTTTATGGTGTTTATATGGCATATTTTCCTATATATATCGATAAATCTTTTAATCCAACCCCTTTACAGATTGGAATAATATTAGCGGGTATGTCCTTTACAACAGCGGCAGTGGCATCACAGTTAGGCCGTCTTTCTTCTAAATTCTCAGTTAAAACATTGTTAATAATGGGGTTTGCATTTTTTGGGATAGCATTATTGATTATTCCAATAATTCCAACCATCTGGCTATTATTCCTCCCTATAATAATATACGGTATCGGGCAAGGTATCAGTAACCCGATGATACAATCTTCTCTAGCCAGGTTATCCGATCAAGAGTATAGAGGGATAATAATGTCCCTAAGTGGTATGTCTATCAGACTAGGACAGACTCTTGGTCCGGTGCTGTTTGGATTGATAGTAGCAATTTCTGGAATAGACTATGTCTTTTATGCGGGTGTGATGTCATCTCTTATCGTTGTTTTGGTCATATTTAAGATATATTCAAATAACTACACAACCGATTAAAAATTATCGCAAAATTTAATATAAGATTTGAGATAAAAAAGTGATCTATCTATGAACAGATCGTTTTTCGTATTTATTATCTTATTCATCATTCTTGCTCTTGCTGGATTGTCTTGTATATCGATAGCAAGCCAGTCTAAACCTGACCTATTGATCTACGAAGTATATCCAAATACTTATTCTAAAAACGAGTTGGACGAGTTTGTGTCTATAATAAATAATTCTAATCACAACATAAACTTAAAAGATTATTCTATTACAGATCTTGAAGGGGTTATTACTCTTCCAGATTTTCTACTTCATCCGGGCGATAAATATTATTGGGCATACTCGAGTGATAAGTTTAAAGAGACTATGGGGTTTTATCCCGATTTTTCTCATGAGGATGACGGGCAGATAAGACTAGCAAATAATGGAGACGAGGTAATACTCAAAAAAGGGAATATAATCGTAGATGTACTGGTCTATGGTAACTCGACTTACTTAGAAGGATGGTCTGGAGAGCCTGTAAGTAAGCCAAAAGAGGGTGAAATTCTCCGTAGAAATTCTTTAATTGACCATGATTCGAGAGAAGATTGGGAAAAAAGCAACGATAAAAAGGTCTTGTTAGGTTTAACCAATTTTAAACCTGAGAAGTTTGAGTTCGATGGAGAGGTAACCGCTTTTGTATCTCCAGACTCGAGTTTTGTTACACTTACCGATATTATGAGTAAAGCAGAGGATAGAATCTATATATACGTATATACGGTTGACAACCTCTCTTTACTTCCTTTTTTAAAAAATGCGTCTGAAAATGGTGTGGATATTAAATTAATGGTGGAAAAAAGTCCTGCTGGTGGGATGAGTGATAACGAGTTGGAATTTTTATATCATATAGAAAATATGGGCGGAGAGGTAAGGCTCGCTGAAAAACCTTACGTCTTTAATCACCAAAAGTTAATAATAATAGACGATTGCGTGATAATCTCTTCTGAAAATTTAGGATATTCTGGTATTCCTGTAGATAATACATACGGAAACAGAGGTTTCTGGATCGCGATACATAACAAAGAAGTTACAGATTATTATATGAACCTCTTTAATAAAGATTGGAATATTACGAATCAAGGGTTTGTAAACCAAAAAACCTCAATATCATCTCTAAATTATACGCCATCTGGTGATTATAGACCAAAATACGATCCTAAAACAATAAATGGGCATTTTGTTGTCTATCCTGTGATAGGTCCTGATTTTTCCTTTGAACATAATCCTGTATTGGATTCGATAAAAAATGCAGAGGATAAGATTTTAGTCGAGATTTTCTATATAGATCTTTTATGGAAGGATAACGTAATACTGGAAGAGCTTATCAATGCAAGCAGAAGAGGGATAGAAGTATATATCCTCCTAGATTCTTCCGATTACAATACAGAGTATAATAAGATAGATAACGATGATTTTGTAAATTTTATAAAAGATTTGGAAAAAGAAGGATATCCTATTCATGCCAAATTGATCGATAAGAATAGAATCTTTAAACTTCATAATAAATCGATGATAATAGACGATGCGGTATTTATATCAAGTTTTAATTGGAATAAAAACAGTTTTTTAAACAATAGAGAGGTCGGTGTATTGATCGAGAACAAAGATTTATCTAAATACTACGAGGAGATATTCTGGGATGATTGGGGTAGAATAAATTATGGAAGCTTTGTTCTGATTATATCTGTTTTTATTGTCCTAGTGTTATATATCGGATACAAATTAATATACAAAAAGAATAAACAACATTAAATGGATGGATTATAGATAGATATTATAAATCGAAGATTAATAAGTTAGAAACGGCTAATCGATCAGTATAAAAATATTTGCATCTTACAGTCATGCTTACCATGGCTCTTTCTTCACTCCTAATTTATAACCAATATAATTTACGGATAAGTGTAGCAATGGTGTAACGATCAAGATCACTATTATTACATTACCATACTCGTATAAGAAACTATTTAAAAACCATTCTCGTACGAAGATAAAAGAGAGTAGCCAAGAACCAAATACAAAGTCTAACTGATCTAAAAGAGGGAGAGGAGCACCACGTTCTAAACCTAATCTACGTTTAAAAAAACTCTTGGTTAAATCTCCAAATAGGGAACCAAAAGATAAACAGAACAGGGCTAATATCGGGAAACGTGGAAGTCCTATATAAGGCGATAATATATTCTGGATCAAACCGATTAAAATGCCACATAGCGTCCCGATTATAAGACCTCTATATGTTTTTCCGTCTCCAAAGACTCTATAACCATCTTTTAGTCTTTTTCCGAAATCTATCGGTATTCCTCCACCGAACAATGCTGCAGAAGGGTTTGAGATATATGCTGGTAACATAAGCCATATACTCAAGAGTATTAGATATGATATATTCATCGGCATGATATCTTTATATAATTGTTGGCTTTATATAATTGTTGGATATAAATAAGTTGAGATAGAAAACATTATAAATAGAAAAATTTAAAAATACAAAAAATGTGTAAAAAGATATATATACAAATAAAATAGCTAAGAAGGATTTTAGATGGAGATTTACCAAAGTTCTCTCAAAAAAGGGCTTCCTAAAGAGACAAAATCAATATGCCCAATATGCCATCAGGTGATAGATGCAAGGATATACGAAGATAATGGAAGAGTGATGATATCAAAAAATTGTCCCGAACATGGCAGTTTTAAAGACGTATACTGGTCTGATGTTGAAATGTATCTAAAGGCAGAAGAGTATTCTTATGATGGACGAGTGGAAAAAATAAATTATGAAACAAAAAAAGGGTGCCCGTACGATTGTGGTCTATGTAAAGAGCATCTTAGCACCACTATTCTGGCTAATATAGACCTAACAAACCGATGCAATCTAAGTTGTAGTTTTTGTTTTGCAAACGCCAACGTAAAAGGATACGTCTATGAGCCCTCTCTTGATGATGTGGTCGAGATGTTAAAGGCTCTTAGATCCGAAAACCCTCCGTGTCCTGCTGTACAATTTGCGGGAGGAGAGCCTACACTTAGAAAAGATTTGTTTGATATAATAAAGATTGCAAAAGAGATGAAGTTTGCTCAGATCCAGTTAGCAACGAATGGAATAAAACTCAGAGATATTAACTATGTTAAAAAGCTTAAAGAGGCAAGGTTAAGTACTATCTATCTACATTTTGATGGTTTTACAACGGATATAGAGCCTTATTTAGATATTAAAAAAGAGGTTATAGAGAACTGTAGGAGATGTGATCTCGGAATAGTACTAGTCCCAACAGTTTTCAAGGGTTTTAACGACCATCAAATAGGCGATTTTATAAATTTTGCCGTCGATAATATAGATGTAATAAGAGGCATCAACTATCAACCGCTCTCGTTCAGTGGAAGGGCAACAGAGGACGAAAGAGATAAAAAGAGGTTTACGATACCTGATCTTTTAGATGAGATAGAGAAACAGACTCATGGACGTATATTGAAAAAAGATTTTTATCCTGTGCCTTGTGTGATACCTATTAGCAAATTGGTGGAGGTTTATAAAGGTAAATTACAGGTAGAGTTCAGTGCACACCCTCACTGTGGTATGGCAACCTATCTGTTCGTGGATAAACAAAATATGGATAAATTGATACCTATAAATAGGTTTGTAGATGTTGATAAATTTTTTTATGGTATTGAACAGATAGTTAATAATCTGTCTAGCAAAGGAATAATAAACAAGGTAAGGGCTATTAGGAACGGTTTAAAAATAATTTTTAACTATATAGATAATTCTAAAAAGCCTGATTCTTTGGATTTTACAAGTATGATCGAATCGATCTTGATAAATCAGAATTATAAGAGTTTAGGAGATTTTCATAAAAATGCACTATTTGTCGGATCTATGCATTTTCAAGATCTGTATAATATGGATATAGAGAGGTTAAAACGTTGCGTTATACATTATGCAACACCATCTCCTGAACGAAGGATAATACCATTCTGTGCATACAATACATTATACAGAGAAGAGATAGAGAAAAAATATTCGATTCCTTTATCTGAATGGAGAAAAAAATATGGAGATGAAAGAGAATGATATTTAAAAACATAGTTTGTTCGATCTGTGGAATGGCATGCGAGGATCTCATTGTTGATATAGACAATGGTAATATAACAGTAGAAAATGGTTGTTTGATGGGAAATGCTAAATTACAAGAGTTAATAAGCGAAAATAGAATAAAAGAGCCTTATATCTATGGCAGACCTGCCAGATGGGATGATGCGATAAAAAAATCTGCTGAAATTTTGAAGAATGCAACCCGTCCTCTCATCTTTATAGGCAGTGAGACCTCTACAGAGGCAATGCATGTTGCAATAGAGATAGCGATACATCTTGGTGGAATAATCGATGATTGCGCCACAATATGCCATGGTCCTACCGTTATGGGATCACAGGATGCAGGTAAACCATCATGTACGCTTGGAGAGATCAAAAACAGGGCAGATTTGGTGATATGCTGGGGATCAAATCCGACAGAGTCTCATCCGCGAAATCTATCTACGTTTACACTCTTTCCTAAAGGGTACTTCACAAAAAAAGGAAAAAATGATAGAAAGTTGGTAGTTGTAGATCCAAGAAAGACAAAAACTGCTGATATAGCAGATCTGTATATTAAGATCAAGCCAGGGTATGATTATGTTGTATTTAATGCCTTGAAGGCTGTTTTATTAGGAGAAGACATAGATAAAAGCATAGAAGAGATGACAAACGTATCGAAAGATGAGATATTAACCCTCGCAGAGATGATGAAATCGGCTAATTTTGGCGTCATACTTGCAGGATTGGGAGTTGCAAGTTCTCCAAAGAAGAATAACAATGTAAGAGCGGTAGAACAACTTGTAAAAGAGCTTAATAGATTTACAAAGTTTTCTATTCTTGCAAACAGAGGTCATGCCAACGTGGCAGGGTTCAATCAGATCTGTACATGGATGACAGGTTTTCCTTATGGTGTTGATTTTTCTAGAGGCTATTCCTATTATAATCCAGGAGAGACCACCACAGTAGATCTTCTCAGGAGAGAAGAGGTGGATGCAATTATGGTTATAGGTTCCGCATTAGCATCACATCTGCCAAGAAAGGCTGTAGAATATATGGCAAGACAACCGATAATAACTATAGATATATCAAACTGTCCAATGACGATGATCAGTGATGTAGTCATCCCAGGCGTGATGGATGGAGCTGAGTGTGAAGGAACTTTTTATAGAATGGATGATATACCTTTGAGAGCAAGAAAGTTTATAGATCCCCCATTTAACTATACAGTATCGAACGAGGATACATTAAAACAAATATTAGAGGAGATTAAAAAATGAAAAGACTCGAGGTTGTTCTTCTTACAGGCTCAACGATACGGCAAGGTATGGTCATTAAAGGTGGAAGAAAATTGACTGAAGAGTATAAGATTGAGGCTGCATACTGCTTATTGAATCCTAAGGATTATGAAAAGCTTGGAAGACCAGAAAAAGTAAAAGTCAAGACGGATTATGGTGAGGTTACCGTTTTTGCCAGGGCTGATGAATGTATGTTTGAGAAAGAAGTATTCATACCACGAGGACCTTGGGCAAATGTAGTTATAAGTCCAGAGACTATGGGAACAGGGTCTCCAATGTATAAAGGAATGAAAGCCACTGTGGAATCGAGTGAGGATGATGTTTTGGAGAGTCGACAACTATTCGAGGGGTTTGTGAAGAGATATTAAAAACCTACAAATCCTTTTGCAGAACCAAGGTTTCTGCATCACAAATCAAAGATTTGTGAGCTACGAAGCAAGGCTTCGTAACACTTGTTTTCAAAATGAGACAATTATTTGGAACTAATGGAATAAGAGGCATCGTAAACAATACGATTGATTCTTCGTTCTTTTTATATATAGGAATGGCATACGGATCGTTTAAAAAAGGAAAGATAGCTGTTGGAAGAGATTCACGAATATCCAGTCGGATGTTGGAAGATTCTTTTATTGCAGGACTACTCTCTACCGGTTGTGAGGTTATAGACACAGGTATCGTGCCAATCCCTGCCATTCAATACTATATTAAGAATAATTCTTCCGTTAAAGGAGGAGCAATGATCACAGCAAGCCATAATCCACCAGAATACAACGGTGTTAAAATTATTGCTGAAGATGGGACAGAAGCACCAGAAGATGATGAAAAAAAGATTGAAGATATATACTTTGAAAAAAAGTTTAATAAAGCATTTTGGAAGGATACTGGGTCTTATTCAAAGAGAGATATAATAGATTACTATATACAGGGAGTTAGTAAGATGGTAGATCTGGGATCTATAGATGGTAAAGATTTAAAAATCGTTTTAGATGCTGCTAATGGTCCTGGATCAATTTCTTCTTCTAAATTTCTTAAAACCATGAATATAAGATACGTTGGAATAAACACAAACATAGACGGCACTTTTCCAGGGCGTAACCCGGAACCTACAGAAGAAAATTTGGATGTAATACAAAAGGTTATGAAAAACGGTAAATTTAATTTTGGTGTTGCTCATGATGGTGATGCGGATAGAAGTGTATTCTTCGATGAAGATGGTAGGTTTATAGATGGTGATATTATTCTCTCCATAGTTGCAAAGTATCTGCTTGAACAGAAGAAGGGAGGAACGATCGTAACGACTGTTGCTACATCGTCATCATTAAAAGATACTGTAGAAGAATGCGGAGGACGTTTGATAGAGACTCCGGTTGGGAGCATCTATGTTGCAAGAAAGATGATGGAGGTTGGAGCAATATTTGGTGGAGAAGGAAACGGTGGATTGATTTTTGCAGAGCATCAATATTGTAGAGACGGTCTTGCAGCGTTGGGAAAGATCTTAGAGATCATTATTAAAAAAGGTAAGAGTCTGAGCGATCTTGCGAATGAAATTCCACGATACCATCTTTTAAAAGATAAGATAAGTGTAAAGAATACCTATGTCAGAGCAGATATTATCAAAAGGATCAAAAAAAAGTATTTTGGAGATGAAAGAGTTCATATGGAGAGAGATGGTATAAAAATATATTGTGATGAAAAAGATTGGATTTTGATAAGAAAGAGCGGAACAGAACCTATTTTAAGGATTTATGCCGAATCTAAAGATGAAAAAAAAGCAAAAAACCTTTTAGATTCTGGGAGAAAATTGATTAAAAATGTATAGAAAGATTTGATGCGCTGGTTTCATAACCTGTTGCTTCAGTAACATCTACATTTCAGAGGCGTTCTTAACAGTATATTCTTGGTACCTGTATTTTAAAAATAGAGTCTTTTGAGTACTCTCACATTTTTCCCTCCAATAAACAAACTTTAAATATAAAGAGTGAATAACATAAAAAGGAGGGGTTTTGTTGCCAACGATGCCTGCTACGCTAAACCAGATATCTAATACAATAAAGCATTTATTTAAACTATGTCGATTTTAAATTTTAACGTTGGATGCTCCGGACGGGATTTGAACCCGGAGTTATTCCACAATTTTTTATACTCATTATAAAATAAATAGAAGAGATCCTTATCTAAAGTCTTACCCAATGGTAAAAAGTCCTCAATAGTAATCTTCCAATCCAATAAACAAACTTTAAATATAAAGAGTGAATAACAGAAAAAGGAGGGATTTTGTTGCCAACGATACCTGCTACACTAAACCAGATATCTAATATAATAAAGCATTTATTTAAACTATGTCGATTTTAAATTTTAACGTTGGATGCTCCGGACGGGATTTGAACCCGTGTCGTAGGATTGAGAGCCCTACATGATTGGCCGAGCTACACTACCGGAGCTTAATCATGATCTATCCAGGGATATACTATTAGTATCCATTGATTAAATCCGTTACCATATTTAAAACTTTTTGTATGTTTTGCTTTGTATCTTTGTATATACTCTGTTTAAAAAGTGCGTAAAAATTTATGTACAAAATAATTCTATATTTGGAAACACCAAACCTTCTTTTATATCTTTGGAAGAGTTATCCCACAATTTTTTATACTCATTATAAAAGAAATAGAAGAGATCCTTATCTAAAGTCTTACCCAATGGTAAAAAGTCCTCAATAGTAATCTTCCAATATTTTCTCCTATTTCCGTTACTTTTCGAGTCTATATATCTCGTCGAGTCAAGCCGATCTGAAAGTTTTAATATTATTGCATCCTTCCCGATCATCTTTATTTTTTCTATATAGCTCTCCCTATCATCCGTCGTCTCTCGTGTAACGCTCCATACAAGATCTGCAACTTGTTTACCAAATTTATCCATTATCTCGTCCATAGCGGCAATAGTTCCTTTCTGTTCAAGTGTATCATGTAACAATGCTGCAATTATGAGATCCTCATTTTTTATGGCTAATTCATTAGATATTATTAGAGAAGTTCTCAACGGATGCGCTATATGTACACACTCGGCATACCGTAATGATTCTACTATTTTATTTTTATTATCTAGATTATCAACCAGTTTGTAAAACTTCTCGTGAAAAATCTCTTTTTCAAATAACTTTACACTGAAAAGCTTACCAAATTCTATTATATCGCCAACACTCTCAAAAAATATGTTAAAAAGCTCATCCTTTTTTGAGAGAAGCTTATCTATACACTTCTCTCTATACTTATCTAATTCTGATGGTATGTTTATCTGCTCCATAAAATTATTCAAAACGTTAATATCATGGATATCTCCCATCAATTGCTGTAATTGATGCATTTTACCGAGTATATCTTTGTTGATAAATGGAAACAAAGGATCTATAATCTCTGCAGTATATCTGAGCCTTTTTAAGGCTATTCTCATCTTATGTAAAAAGAAATCATCACCGTTGATCGCATCATCTTTATACGAGTAAAAATCTTCAAATAGTTCTGCTAAGATATTTAAGACCATATCTTTATTATCTTTTGGAACAGTTACATCTTTTAACTTTTTTTTGATCTTTGATATAGGAAAGTCTCTAATCTCTTGAAAGACTATCATCTCTTGTCTTCCTATCTTTCTATTAATAATCTCTTCACAGATTTTTATGAAATCATAACTCTCGTCGTCTCTAATTCTATTTAGCAGTTGAAGCTGGACATGAAAATCTCTAAGATCGCTTGTCGACCTCATCAGTATTTTGAGATCTTTAATCTTTATTTTTTTGTTGGATAGCGAACTTACAAGAGTTAATACCGCATTCAATCTTCTTGTAATTACTCTTAAATTATGAAGTGAGTCGGCTGTTATTTCTTTTTTTGTCTCCTCTAATCTCTTAAAAAAGAGATCTACTCTATCTTTAAACATCTGTTTGATAATATAACTCATAATTACAACTACTCTCCATTATTTCTGAATAAAATCTATTTTTTTGAAAATATTTTTAAAACTAAACGATTTTTTGTTTGTATTGTTATTTTTATCATTTATTTGCAAAAAATGCACTATTTTGTTTCTTAAATCCTTTTGTACATCTTCTACGGATCTATTTCCATTAACCTTTATGAAACCATACTTTTCTGCCATAAAATGGAATTCGTTGCGTATTTTTTCCTGATATACCATAAAACTGTCGAATATATTATCCGATAACCCTATATCCAACCCAGATTCCCAATAATCCAACCTTCCTTTTTCCTCAAAATTTCGTTCTACCAATAGCTGCGGATCAACATCCAGATAGAAAATAAGGTCTGGTATCAAGGCTATACTATATACCTCCTCCAACCATTCTCGCTCTAATCCCCTCACAACCCCTCTTGCAATTAACGTAAATATATATCGATCTGCAAGCACGATGGCACCAGCTTTTAGATTTGGAATTATTACATTCTCAAGCTGATCTGCAAAATCTGTAGCGTAAAATAACTCGTATGTTAATCTCCCAAGGGTATTCCCCTCTTTAGCTTTTGAAAGCTCATTGCTTACCAGATTAGATCGTCTTAATCCTACATTTGCCGTTGCATATCCGTTTATCCCTAACCAATAAATCAGAAAACCTATCTGGGTAGATCTGCCTGAGCCATCTGCCCCTTCTATCACGATTAATTTGCCATCATTATATATCTTATCATCTTTTAGATAAGGGATACCGTTGCCATAAAATCTCATAATATGCCTCTTCTATCAAATTTTACAATATTCAAATTTTTATATTTAAAATCATAAAGGTCTATCTTTTTAGATACTATCTCTCTTATCTTGTCTTGTTGTTCTTTTATAGGACGGGTAGCATCTATCACTTCAAAATTAAACTCTTTGATAATTCTTTCATACTCTTTCGATATCTTATCTTGAAATATCTTGAAACTCTCTTTGGAATCTACGGAAAATCCCATATCCATTCCAGCCTCATAAAATTTAATCATGCTTCTACCGATCAAAACTCTTCCAAGCGCAACTTCTAGAGGTAATCTAAAGAAGAATGAGATATGAGGTTCTATTGCAAAATTATATATTTTTCTTACCCATTCTCTATCACAACCTCGCACAACGTCTCGTGCAAATGCTGTATATACATATCTATCAGCAAGAACGATATATCCTGCTTTTAATTGAGGAAGTATCATTTGTTCGTACCTATCCGCAAAATCGGTACAATGTAACAAACTAAACGTGGTAGGTGTAAAAATCTCTTTTTTCTTACCTCTTCGTATCGCCTTCTTGACCAATTCAGAACTGTTCCAAACGGTAAAAGATACCTTTACATCCTGTGATTCCAACCACTTTCTTAATAAAGAGACTTGAGTGGATTTACCAGATCCATCAAGCCCTTCTACCACTATCAACCTGCCATTAATCTCAGTATTATCTCTCATGATCAACACGTCAAATGTAGTATAGTGTTTATCTCTTTAAGATCTTCTTTATTAATTTCATTCAAAAAATCAACCGCTTCTGGAGTTTTTAAAACCTTTAATTCTACACCACGTTTCTCCGCCTCTTGCTTAAAATCATCTGATACTGGGAGAGAACCATAATAACCAGTACCTATTACAAGAATTTTACAATCCCATGGTATATTTTCTTTTTTAGTTAAAGGGGTATGCCCATCAAATTCGTCTTTATACTTCTTCGATCTTTTTTATCTCTTTTTAAAATCTTACCTCGATCTAATATAATGTCTTTTTTTATATTCTACTCCGTCTATAATTATAGAACCAAAATGGGCGGCTTTGATTTTCATCTAATATATAGAAAATAAGTATTATATAAAAATTTTTTGTTTTATTTTTTATAATGCTTAGATAAATATTTATAGGGATAATTAGATAAATGATCTCTTATACCAAGTTGTGTTATCTATGAGACGAATCGAATTTTTCAGTCAGAAGAGACGATTGGTTGGTGTATTCCACCAGGTAAAAAATAAAGAGAAGGCACCGTTGGTTATTACATGCCATGGACTCGAAAGTTATAAAGATAGTGATAAATATCTCCAAATAGCAGAGAGATTTACTAACGATTTTTCTGTCTTTAGGTTTGATTTTAGTGGATGCGGCGAGAGCGAAGGAGATCCGATCAAAAACCTGCCAAATAGGATATATGATCTTATGGCTGCGATCGATCTTATGAAGAAAAACCCTTATGTTGATAAAATAGGGTTATTAGGGAGTAGTATGGGTGGTTATTTATCGATCATAGCGACTGATAAAGAGAATATTAGCGCGGTAGTAACGTGGTCTGCTCCGTATATCATAGACGATGAGACTTTACCTATTAATATAGATGCAAGAGATATAATAAAGAGGATTAAATCACCTATCTTGATAATCCACGGCGATAAGGATGAAATCGTTCCTTTAGAGCATGCTATACAACTTTACAATCATGCAAATCAACCTAAAGAGCTAAAAATCATCAAAGGTGCTGACCACAGATTTTTAAACCCAGTGAACCGGGAAGAGGCGATCAATCTAAGTTTCGAGTGGTTTAAACGGTACTTGTAATGATTTGTATCGAGATACTATGTTATAAAGTTGGAATTCTTATCTTTTATTAACTGTAGTTAATTGGATAAACACGTTTTAAACCGTATTTTTTAGCTAAATCTAACACCTCATAGAATTCTTTCTTAGTAATCCGCCTTTTCAATTCGTTATATTCGAAAATATCTCCATATGGTCTATATTGATCCATTATATTGATGAATGTATTATCCGATAAGGATTTAACAAATTTTAAAACTTTATCACTGCCTGCTATATCATTTGGAAGGACTAAATGTCTGACCAAGAGTCCTTTATATGCAATCCCATTCTCAATCTTTAAATCCCCAACTTGGCGGTGCATCTCTCGTACCGCATCCGTACACTTTTCAAAATAATCTGGTGCATTGGAATATTTTTTTGCTACATCGTTAGAACCATACTTTATATCGGGCATATATATGTCGAATACTCCATCAAGCAACTTTATAGTCTCTACTTTCTCGTATCCACTCGAATTATAAATAAGTGGAATATTTAGTCCCTTTTTTATAGCATGTCTAACAGATTTTACTATTTGAGGAAGAAAATGGGTAGGAGTGACAAAATTTATGTTATGGCATCCCATATTTTGTAGTTTTATCATAATTTCTGCCATATCTTCTATCTTTACTTTTTTGCCAATTCCGAGATGACTTATCTCATAATTCTGACAATAAACACAACGTAAATTACAATTCGTCAAAAAAATAGTTCCGGAACCACTAAATCCTACCAAAGGTCTCTCTTCTCCAAAATGAGGTCCATAACTTGAGATTATAAGATCTTTACCGGATCTACAAAATCCTTTTTTATCTTCTAATCTATTAATTTTACACTCTCTGGGGCATAACCTACAACTCTCTAATAATCTATAAAGCCTTTCTATTATCCGATCTATCCTACCATCCTCATATAATTCAAGGTACCTATATCTATAAGCAACCATCTTTTTCACTAACGAATTTTATCATAATATTTATAAACAAAAGATCAGACTACAAAGATTAAAACTCTTCTATCTCGATTTTATACTCCTCTAAAATAGATAAAAAGTTTTTTAGTATGAATGCAGTGCCACCCCATATAGTATCCCCCTTATAATTCCATACAACAGTATCTGAATTATCTATGAAGAAGGATAGAGGCACACTGATAATTCGTTGCACCTCTTTTTTATTGATCAAGAAATTGTATGGATACGGAATAATTCCGACAAAGGAAGTGACTATAAACGAAGATGATATCGTCTTTATATCATCCAATACACCCAATACATCGACATCTTTCGGTTTTAGCCCGATCTCTTCGTAACTTTCCCTTAAAGCAGTATCTTTCAAATCTTCGTTATTTTCTCTCGCTCCACCTGGAAAAGATACTTCTCCTTTATGATAAGTTAGATTTTCGGCTCTCTTAATAAAAAGTATATTATAATCATGATCCTTTTTAAAAAGAGGCACTAAAACAGCGGATTGTTTTAAATTATTATCCAATATTAAATCTCTCTCTCTATGTGCAAGAATCTCTCTTAATCTGTACATCTTTCTTTAAATAGTAGTATTTATTAATATTTATGGTTTATGTATATAGATATAAAAATAATACAACCGATCAATCCTATCAATTGGGCTTGTGTGGTAACGGATATCCTATTGGGCTTCGGACCCAATGATCCGGGTTCGATTCCCGGCAAGCCCGTTGCATTATCTATATGTTAGTCTCTTCTATTTCGCCCTTTTGTTATTCCTGATGCCACCAAATGGGCTATCCGTATAGGCTCAGGAATAATCGAATTAACGGAAAATTTTTTTATAAGAAACTCACAATCCTCTTTTTTATCGAATCCTGACATTTGATATAGTATCTTATTACCTTTATACAAAAAAGAGTTTATATCACCACAGTTTTTTATTATTGCCATTCTTTTATCTTTATCTGCTAAATTTTCCAATGCACTGTATATCTTATCAAAATCGGGTTGTCTTTTTATTACTGCTATTACTGGAATATTCGTCTCATCGTACAATAACTTTATATCTACAAGGTTGAATCCACCGACGGTTATTCCATCCAGCATAATCACTTTTATCTGTTTTAGATGAGTCGAGCCGATTATCATCTCTCTTATTTTCTCATTAGCATCGAGTCCATCGATATGTATCTTTGATGATAAAACTCCCTCTAAAACATATCTGCCTCTCATTATGATGCCTATCAATATAGAGTATCTATCATCAAGAAATGCATCATCTATGCCAATAACCCGTATGTTCTCTTTAAATCTCATTGTATGCAGAACCTACGGTTCCTGCACCTCCTGGTGATTTCTGTTTCTGGATACACAGTCCAGCCTTGTGCTGTACAAGAGTGAAGAACATTTGTTTTCATGCAGAACCTACGGTTCCTGCACCTCCTGGTGATTTCTGTTTCTGGATACACAGTCCAGCCTTGTGCCGAACAAGAGTGAAGAACATTTGTTTTCATGCAGAACCTACGGTTCCTGCACCTCCCTTTGAAAACAGATTTTACGAAACGTAATGATAAAACATAGTCCAGCTTTATGATGTTGCAAATCGAGGTTTTCAATCATCATTGCTAGAGAAAGATCTGTTAAAAGAGGATTTAAATTCGGATAACTCATCTAACAGATTGTTACATGTATCTAACAAAACCTTTACCGGATCAGTTCCATCTGTCCTTAAATAAAGGATGGGATTGCTTGAATATGGGAATCTTATATTATATACCGTCCCTAAAACACGTTTATCTTTCAATAATGCATCTTGTAAAAGGTTCAGCAAAGTATCATCTTCTCCCCTAATTTCTACCTTTAATTCCTTTTCTGTTCGATCAAATACTTTTAATTCCACTAAAACATCCCCCATCCATAATCTTCGGATATTTTTCGTTGATATCTTGTATTACATCTGGAACATTTTAACCCTTTTTCCTTCTTCTCCAAAGTCTCTCCACAAACAGGACAGAATGCCTTTATAACACCCAGATTCTTGTCTTGAGTTGTTAATCGTATTGGATTGTTGCTTATTACCTTTGCTTTCACAATATCACCGACATTAAACGCTTTGTCTATCGTCTTTATGTATGTATGTTGTATATTCGATATATGTATAGTTCCTTCCACGTTTGCAGATCTATTCTCGTATCCTTTAACTCTCTCTATGTTTAAGACTGCAAACGAATTTTTTAGAAGAATAATCTTACCAAGAACAATAGAGTCTTGTTTTATTTCAGGTGGAACCATAACCAGTGGTAGTACATCTATCTTGTGTAGTTTATCATCTAATTTTACAATACCAATAATGGAAGAACAGATACTTCCCTCATTGTTATAAGTATTGCTTCCAGGTACATATTCTTCAGTGGTACATATAAAATCGCCTGGAAGTACGATTTTTTCCTCAATTTCTATCTTCTTCTCCATATAATCACCTCGTAAAAATTATAATCCGGTATTAAAGTTTAAAACTGAGTTTCAACGCTGAAACCTGTATATATTAACATCTATCTCTTTAACATTTTTCCTATGAAACTCAAACGTTCTTTTTATTGGAAATCTTATCTTTCGCATCTCAAAACCATTACATATATCTACTACATAATTGTTTATAAATTCTTCTGTAACTCCGTTATGCATCGAATATACAACATCGGCCAATTCTAATGACTTATTTAAGAATTTTATATCTTTATGGGATTTAAATGGCGGGTTCATCAACACGGTATCTACTTGTAGATCGTTCTTATCAATATCAGCTATATCCATACGGATAAAATCTATCCCACAATCATACTTGTCTGCATTTCTCCGTGCGATCTCCAATGCATTCTCATCGACATCGATGGCATATACCTTCTCTGCACCTAAAATTTTGGCACCGATGGCAAAGATACCTGTTCCACATCCGAGATCACATACAGACCCGCTTAAATCCCCTTTTAATTTGGCATAAACCAAAAGTTCTGCAGCTATATTAGCAGGAGTGCTATATTGCTCTAAATATGCTTTAGGATGAGAAAACTTTTCTAATCCTTCTAAAAAAATCTCCAATCTTTTCTTTTTCATTTTAAAAATTTAAAATGTTGGATAAATATCCTCTTCCCTTATCTCATCCATTTGATATTCTATAATTTTATCTTGTAGTATCATGTTAAACTCTATTGGAGTCAAGATTGGTTTACCAAACGAAATATAATCATCTATTGCAATTCTAGGACATGCTGTATTTACAAGAATATCTACTTTTAATCCAATTGATTCAGGGCGTATTAAATTCATGCATATAAGATACGCTTTGTATCCTCTATTTATCGTCTCTTTATACAATCTTTGTGCCAAATTAAATCTATTTTGACCTATTTTATTACTTACAAGTATTCCTGCTGATTTAAATCCTATCGATTTAGATATGAGGGCATATCTCTGTTTTAACAACTTTTCCACTCTTATCTCTTCTATATCTTGCATCAAAGGGTCTATCCTAATCACTCTCTTCTGAGTTGCAATCTTTATACCGATCGGATGAAAACTTCCGTCTCCTAAAAAGATTACTTCTTTTCCAGCCCCTTTTGCGGCTGAAAAATTGCATCCCAAGACTATACCTCTATCTTTAACCCGATTATCTCCTTCATTAATCGAGCATGTTATGCCGTTTTCTTCATAAAAATCTCTAATATTAAGTAGATAGTTTTTATATTGAGGAGTGGTTACCAGAGATATCTTATTTGAGATTATGTAAGAAAGCGATTTTTTCAATAGATCTTCCAAAATATCCTCTCTCAATTTAATCTTAACAGGTATATACTCCACCTTATCAATCTTGAACATACTCGTATGACCGAAATGAAATAGAAGATCTACAATATTTAAAAGATTAAAGTCTATATCACAACTACCAAAAGAGGAATTACCAGATAATAAGACTAAAATATCCCTTTTATCCTCCAATTTTTCCTTAATATCTTGAAAAAAACGTACCAAACCGTCTGGGAACTGTAATCCTACTATCTTTGCTTTTTTTCTATCGATCAAGGCAAAAAGCTCTTCCAGATCTACTACGTATGTATCATCCATCTTTAAACATCACAAATTTTAATTTGTGAGCCGCAAATCTTCGATTTGCAACATCAATTATCTTATTAAATTATCTCTTAATGCTCTCTTAAAATCTTTTAAAAAATCATCGATTATATCTTCGGTGATGTGAGGCATGATCACCAACCGTAATGCCTTTGGCTTTCTGGTTTTAGATACACACCATCCTTTTTTCCACAACGTATTAAAAACTTTACATAGTTTTGGTACGTTTAAAGCCAGAACATTCATCTTTGGGTCTATTACAGGGTTGATATCTAAATCTCTCATGCCTTCGACGATAATATTAGTCATACGAAGACAGCTCTTGACAATACTCTTGAACCCATCCCAGCCAAGATACATCAATACCGCATAAGTAGCCGCGATGGATGCACCACTTCTGGTTCCTGTAAGAGTAAATTGAGATTTAGATGATAAATAAGGAGTAGATATTTCCAAACGTTTTAAATATTTTTTATCTCTTGTCAATAAGGCACCAGATGGAATAACACTCATTCCCATCTTGTGCGGATCGACTGATATAGACGATACCCCATCAAGTTCAAAGTCGAACATATACTTTTCATCCAAAAACGGTATAACAAAACCACCAAAGGCCCCATCTATATGTAAGAAGATATCGTTTTCTAAAGCAATCTTTGATAATTCTTCTATAGGATCTATCTGTCCAAACTCGGTTGTTCCTGCAATGCCCACTATTGCTATGGTGTCATCATCTATAAGTCTCTCTACAGAATCAGGATCTATCGTCAAATCGTCTCTTACCTCTGCTTTTTTTAGTTTGATTCCAAGAATATCGGCGGTCTTTTCAAAAGAAAAGTGTCCCATCTCAGAGACTATAAAGTTTGGTTTTTTTCTTTGTTTAAGATTTCGTGCCATTCTTATCGCTTGTATATTTGATTCTGTACCGCCAGTACTAATATATCCACACGCATCTCTTTTATGCAACAAATCTCCGATCATAGAGATAACCTTCTTTTCCAGCTTATTAGTACCTTTGAATATACCTGGATCCCCTGCATTAGAGCTCAAGAATAAGTTATGTGCTTTTACAGCTATAGGATGAGGATAGGTACACATTGAACTAAAGACTCTTTCATATGGTATATCTTCCGATTTCGCCTCTCTAACAAGATTTAATATATCCTCTTCTTTAGTTATATTATCCATCTTTTTTTATAGATTTTAATGCCGATTCCAGTATTATTTGTCTCTCTTTTCGTGCAACTGCCTCTCGTACATCTGCAACTCCATCTATGTTTGAAGAGACGCTTTTTATACCGTACTCGACGAGTTTTTCTACTATCTTCGGGTTAGACCCTGCCTGGCCACATACGGAAGTCTTTACTCCTGCCTCGTTACACTTATCTATAACATATTTGATCAGTTTTAACACAGCAGGATGCTCCTCGTCATACATGTATGATACGTTCTCGTTGTTTCTATCGATGGCTAGCGTATACTGTATAAGATCGTTTGTACCAAAGGATATGTAGTCTATTCCTTCTTTGATGATATCCTCTATTAGTATCGCAGCTGCTGGTGTCTCGACCATTATGCCCCACTCTACCTTGTTAAGATCTATCCCTTCATCGATCATCATCTGCTTTGCCTCTCTGATCTCATAAGGATGTTGAATCAACGGCAACATTATCCCCACGTTATCATATCCCATATTAAAGAGTTTCTTGAATGCCCTCATCTCCAACCTGAAATGCTCTTTTATAGTCAGATCTCTTCTGATACCTCTCCAGCCGAGCATCGGGTTTGCCTCTATAGGCTCTCCTTCCCCACCAGGCATCGCTCTAAACTCATCCGTTGGCGCATCTATGGTTCTAACCCATACCGGTTTCGGATAAAATGCATCTGCAACCGTTTTTATGCCTTTAACAAGCTCATCTACATACTCTTCCGATCTTCCTTCATCTATATACTTCTGTGGATGCATTGGAAGCGTAAGAACCATATGTTCTATCCTTAGGAGACCTACACCATCTGCACCAGTTTTAGCAGCCCTCTCAGCCGCTGAAGGTATAGATATATTTACTTTTACCTCTGTAGCAGTAATTATCGGTTTATTTTTTATAACGACCTCTTCCTTAGTCTCCGTCTTTGTATCGATCCTTCCTTTATATATCGTACCTTTTGCTCCATCTATAGTTATGGTATCTCCATTCTTCAAAACTTTAGTGGCTTTTTTTGAACCAACTATACACGGAGTACCAAGTTCTCGCGATACTATCGCAGCGTGGCATGTCATACCCCCCTCATCCGTTACTATGCCTGAGGCTCTTTCCATTGCTGGAACCATATCAGGCGAAGTCATCTTTGCAACCATAATGTCCCCTTTTTCCACTTTGTTCAGATCTTTAATGCTGTTTATTATCACTACTCTACCAGAGACTATACCTGGAGATGCACCCGTTCCTATAAGGATAGGTTCTTTACTGATTCCTTCTTTTACTATGTTATTATTATTTATCGTGGTTATAGCCCTTGATTGGAGGATAAATATCTTCCCATTCTCGATAGCCCATTCTACATCTTGTGGGAATCTATATATCCTTTCTATTTTATTTCCTAGGTTTACCAGTTCTTTGATCTCATCATCTGTCAAAGATTCGGCGTTTCTCTTATCTTGTGGGACATCTATATAGATGGTATCTCCTGTTTTAGGATCTTTGATACACATCTTTGTTTTTTCGCTTATCTTTTTATCTATTATTCTATATGTCTCTTTATCAATTACAAAATTGTCGGGAGATACCATTCCAGATACTACCGCCTCACCCAGACCCCATATAGACTCTATTATAGCAACATTTTCTCCGCTAGACGGATGGGATGTAAACATTACACCTGCTTTCTCTGCATTAACCATCTTCTGTACTACTACTGCAATGTTTACCTTTTCATGATCAAAATTCTTCTTTACACGGTAAAATATTGCCCTTGCACCGTATAACGATGCCCAACATTTTTTTACCGCATCTATCAGTTGCTCTTCTCCTTTGATATTCAAAAAGGTATCTTGTTGTCCAGCAAAACTTGCATCGGGTAAATCTTCTGCTGTGGCACTTGATCTTACTGCAACAAAGACTTCTCCTCCCTCTTCATTACATAGAGTCCTATACTTATCTAAGATCTCTTTTTTAATATTTTCAGGTATTTTCGTATTGAAAATTAGCTGTTTCGCCTTTTTTTCGGCATCTTTTAATTGAGCATCGTCATCTATGTCTATCATCAATATATCAAACAGTTTTTTCTCTATACCGCTCTCCTTTAAAAAATTTCTAAACGCTTTTGCCGTGATAATAAATCCTGGCGGGACAGGTAACCCCTTATTTATCATCTCACCAAGATTAGCGCCTTTCCCACCAGCAATCCCTATATCTTTTTTTCCTACATCTTTTATCCAGACGGTGTCCAAATTATCATCCCTTCTTTTATTCCAACACTAAAATCTATAACTTATATTTTAAGTTTGGCATTTTGTATAGATCAGTATCAATATAATTAATTATCCATTAATTTCATTATAGCCGCGGCTATATCTCCATCCGTCTCTTCCAATGCTTTCTTAGCATCTTCCTCTGTTACACCTGCTTTCTCCATAACAAGATCTATATCCTCCCTTTTAATACTGCTTATCTCTTTTTCTTCGGGTATTCCAGTAATCTGGTATGTTTTTGAGCCTTTTACATCCATAATAGTTACTTCAGCGTCTTTAAATATCAGCTCTTTATCTTTTGTAACTATTTTAACCTCTTTTACGTCATTTATAACCTCTACGTTTATTCCCATTTGTTTCATCATTTGTTTAAGTTTTTTTGGATTCATCCCTTTTGGAAACATTTTATACCTCCATATACTTTTTTAGATTTCTTATTATCTCATCAGTCATCTCGCTCATCTTTGAACTTCCACCAAGATCGTAAGTTACATGTTTCTTCTCTCTTATCGTATCCTTTGTAGCCAATCTTATTTTTTCTGCATTATCTTTATCGCCCAAGTATTCTAACATCCATGCACCGGCAAGAATAGTGGCTGTTGGATTTACTTTATTTAATCCTTTATATTTAGGTGAAGATCCATGTGCGGGCTCAAACATTGCATAATTATCTCCTATGTTAGCAGAAGGAATCAGTCCGATACTTCCAGCCAGACCAGAACATTCTTCGCTTATTATATCCATAAAAAGGTTGGTAGATAGTAGAATACTCTTATCGAATCGTTGAATATTTTTAATTATCTGTTGTGCCATGTCGTCTATATGGTAATCCGATAGATCTATATCTGGATAATTCTTTTTTACATTTTGTACCTCTTCTAAAAATGTACCGCATGTTTTTTTAAGAATGTTGCTTTTATGTATTGCTACTACATTTTTATAATTCCTACGGCGTGCCTCTTCAAATGCGTATCTTGCGATCTTTCTGCATGATTCTCTCGTTATTTTTCTAATTGAGATAAAGACATTATCAGTAATCTCCATCTCACCACCAAAATAAAACCCTTCTGTAGCCTCTCTAACACAACATAGCTCTATACCTGTAATAGTCTCTATAGGCCTGACATTTGCATATAGGTTGTATTTCTGTCTGATTGATACGGCAACGCTTTTAGGGGTTCCTTCACCGCCTGGCGTTGTTGTTGGACCCTTAAAACATGCATCAGAACTATCTAAAATATCCCAGGTCTCTTCAGGAATTAAAGAGTCCGCTTTGTTCTTTTTCCACCATTCGGCACCGGCATTACATTCAATGAACTCTATATCCGGTTTTATAACATCTAAAACTTTTAATAAAGAAGAAACGAGCTCTGGCCCTACTCCATCACCTTTTATCAATGCTACTCTTTTCATAATCTAAAAATCAAGTTAGATTACTTTTTAATTTAAACATTTTGTTTAACCTCAGCCTATTTATGTAGATACTACAATCTTTTTTACACCTTTTACGGTGAGAAACTCGTCTACCAAAGCACCAGGAATTTTTTCATTGGTTACCAATGTTAGCTTAGATATCACACTAATATCAGGATCTTCTGCCAGTATGTATCTTATAGAGATGTTGTTGCGTGCTATAATACCGGTAATATTAGCGACAATCCCTGCCTCCATGCTGTCTGCAAAGACCTCCAGTACAGGATAACCAAATATTTTAGAAACCTCGCTGATCTCTGCCACGGGCTTTATTGATCCATATACGGTTTTAAGTTCCTCATCCTTCTCTATATTCTCAATGGCTAAGACTACTACGTTTCTATCCACATCCAATGCACGCGCAATCTTAGTCGGGACGAGCTCTATATTACCACAGAAAGCTTTCCCACCTTTGACGGATATTCCCAACTTTAAAAACGTTTTTGCAACCTTTAACTGAGATGGAAAACGATCAAATTTTCTCTTTATTTTTTCCCACACGTTGTATAAATAGTATTCGCATATTTAAATTTTTAATCTCAAGACGATCTTTTATTCTAATTTATAAAGTATAACCATTAAAAAAAGATATTTAAGTTTTTTAAAAAAGTTTATATACTAATATTGTATATATCCATATATTATGGGAACAAGCACTAAAAATATGTTTGAATGTATCAAAGAAGCATCAAGGTTTAAAAATCCAATAATAGCTGAAATAAAAGTTAAGTCTCCTACCAAGGGAGATTTATTACGTAAGAGAGATCCTATCGATATTCTCTTAGAATATGAAAGAGCGGGCGTAGTAGGAATCTCTTATATAACCGAGAAAAATATTTTTGGAGGGAATATTGAGATATTAAGAAAGATTTGTAAGTATTCTAATCTGCCTGTTTTACGGAAAGATTTCATTACAGATAAAAAAGAGATCGAATTAACTGCAAATCTTGGTGCATCTGCCATTCTCCTTATAACTGGAATCTTAAAAGAAAAAATAGGAGAATTCATAGATTATTCGTTAGATAATGGGTTAGAACCACTTGTTGAGATCCATAACATCGATGATGTACATTATTTAAGAGATACAAATCTAAAAATGATAGGAATAAACAATAGAGATATTTTAAAGATGGAGACTGATGATGGAGATGTATCTGTAAGTGAAAATATTGTAGATTATTTAAAAAAAGATTTTATCTTTAAAAACAAAGACTACCTTATAGTAAGCGAGAGCGGAATAAAAAACGTTGAAGATTTAAAAAGAGCACTTAAAATTGCTGACTCGGTCCTTATAGGAACATCATTCATGGAATCAGAGAATACGGAGCAATTTGTCAAATCTTTTGTATTTTATGGGAGAAATAAGGCTTTTATATCTTAATAATCATTTTAGTGGTATTATTATGCTTAAAAAATTAATTATGAAGACTGATCTTAGTTTTGATGAATCTTATGAACTGATTAATATGATAGAAAGAGATAATGATGTTAGAGTCTCTGCCTATCTAACAGCATTACAAACAAAGGGTTTCACATCGACAGAGCTTGCCGGGTTTATCTCCGCTATAAGAGATAAATCGGTTAGGGTGGATGTACATAAAGAAAAGATGGATACATGTGGAACAGGCGGCGATGGCGTAGGAACAGTAAATGCCAGTACTGCATCTGCAATTATTTCTTCCCTATTTATCCCTGTAGCAAAGCATGGAAACCGTTCTATTACATCAATTTGTGGTAGTGCAGATGTTATAGAGGAATTAGGGATATCTTTTTCGTCAGATCCATTAAAAGCTAAAGAGATGCTTGAAAAAGTTAATTTTGCTTTTTTATTAGCACCAGCATTTAATCCAATTATGGCAAGGGTAATGCCAATCCGAAGAAGTCTTAGCATAGAGACGGTGTTTAATATTTTAGGTCCGCTTATAAATCCAGCAATACCTGAGTATCAAATAATCGGAGTATATAACCCAAGATTATGCAAAACTATCGCAGAAGCGTTATCCATGGTCGGTATAAAGAGAGCATTGGTTGTACATGGTAGTGGTATTGATGAGGTCGCATTACATGGACCAACGCTTGTATATGAGGTCAATGATAAAAAGATAGAATCTTATAGCGTGGAGCCGGAAGAGATAGGGTTTAAAAGGTGTGATCTGAAAGAATTACTTATATGTGATAAAAAAACCAGTTCAAAGAAAATATTAGACGTATTTTATGGTAAAAAAGGTTCTATACGAGATTTTATAGTTCTGAACTCTTCTTTTGCATTATATTCTTCTAAAAAGGCAAAAAATTTTGTAGATGCAAAGGAGATGGTAGAAAATAGTATTGATGATGGAAAGATCAGTGAAAGATTGGAGGAGATAAGATCGTATTCATCAAAATTTGTGGAATTAAAACAGAGTCAGAATTGAAGATAGTTTTGAAATTCAGTGATTATATTACCGCTTTTGGTATGATAGTCGGAAATACTATATCAAAACGAAGAATAACCTTTGAAAAAGCGAAAGAATTGATAAAGAATGCTGATATACCTGCTATAGCTGTAACATCGGATAAATCTTACGAAGATTTAAAAAAAGTGATCGATCTTAGACCAGACGGAATACAGTTGCATAGCGATATCTTGTATGATACGGTTGATAAAATTAAAAAAGAATATTCTGGGTTTATTTTTAAAGTATTTGAGATAGAAAAGACGATAAAAAATCCTTTTGATGAATATAATAAGATATTAAACTTAATGCGTCTGTACGATGTGGATGGATTTTTGCTTGATACAAAAGGGGGAGGTACTGGTATGATGCATGATTTAAGAGTCAGTAAACTTGTTTTAAATGATGCAGTAAAGCCGGTAGTTATTGCAGGTGGGATAAACTATAGCAATGTAGGTGAATTTATTAAATTGTGTCCTTTTGGGATAGATGTGTCTTCTGGGGTCGAAACAGATGGATTTAAGGATGAAAAAAAGATAAAATATCTTTTAAATAAGATAGGAGACTTTTTATGAAGGTTAAAATCAAAGAGATAGAGTATATAGACCCGTTACAGTTACTTTTAGGTATAAAAGAGAATAAATACCACTTTATATTAGAATCTTTAGGTAAGACGGATAGAAGGGCAAGATTTACTTTTTTGGGGTGCAATCCAGCAGCTATAATAAACGTGGGTAATAATGGTACGAAAATTGATGTATTCAAAGATATTAAGGGGATAGACTTATATTCTGGAGAGATAAAAGAGAAAAACCCGTTTAACGCTTTGGACTTATTATACAAAGATATTATATCAGATATCAAAAATCCATTCGGAGAGAAGGCTTTTTTAGGTGGTTTATTAGGAGTCTTCAAGTACGATTCTGTATTTCCGTCTCTGTTAAATCGAGAAGTGGATGGGATATATGCAACGTTTGGATTTTATGATAACGTCTTTGTGTATGATAACAGAAACAAAAAACTGTTTTTATCGTCTATAAATGATGAAGAATCTTATTTTACTATTAAACAGTTTGATAAAGAACCTGATGGAAAAAATAGCGATATTTTAAAGATAGAGATGGATGCAGATAAAGATGATTATTTAAAAATGGTAGAAAGATCAAAAGAATATATAAAAGATGGCGACGTGTTTCAGGTTGTAATTTCAAGAGAAGAGGATATAACCGGTTATTTTGATCCATATAACCTATATTTAAATCTTAGACAGATAAATCCTAGCCCGTATATGTTTTATTTTGATTATGGTGATATCTTATTCGGTTCAAGTCCAGAAACAATGGCTTCGATCTTTAATAGAAGGTTAACTATAAATCCGATAGCTGGAACTACCAATAGAGGCAAAAATGATAAAGAAGACCAGATTTTAGAAAAAAATATGATAAAAGATGAAAAAGAGTTATCAGAACATAATATGCTTGTAGATTTAGCTAGAAACGATGTTAGAAGAGTCTCTAAAAGTGGAAGTATCAAGATAGAAGAATATTTGAACGTTCTGCGATACTCTCACCTTCAACATATAGAAAGTGTCATCTCTGGAGAGTTAAGAGATGATATTTCCGAGTTTAAGGCTATAGAATCAACTTTTCCGGCAGGTACGCTATCAGGTGCACCAAAAATTAGAGCTATTGAGATAATAGATGAGTTAGAAAAATCCAGACGGGATTCTTATGGCGGTGGTATCGGTTATTTCTCGATAGACGGGAGCGCAGATTTTGCAATCGTGATAAGGTCTGCCATAGTTAAAAAATTAAATGACTATTTTAAGATAGGAATAAGGGCAGGAGCAGGTATAGTTGCTGACTCTGTTCCAGAAAATGAGTTTTTAGAGACTGAGAGAAAACTTAAAGCGGTTAAATCAGTCTTAGGAGTATGATATAATGATTATATTTATAGATAACAAAGATTCTTTCGTTTGGAATATCGTAGATTATATATCGATGATCGACAGAGACGTTAAAGTCGTTTCAAACGATATATCTATTACAGATTTAAGAAAAGAAGATCCAGATGCGATAATTATCTCTCCTGGTCCAGGAACACCGTATGATAAAAAGTACATAGGAAATTCTATCGAGATCATAAAAGAGTTTGATTATCTGCCAATTCTTGGTATCTGTCTTGGACAAGAGATAATATCCGTCGCGTTTGGAGGCAGAGTAGAGCGAGTATTACCTGTTCATGGCAAGAGTAGCCTGATTTATCATGATGGAAAAAAAGTTTTTGCCGGGATAGAAAACCCTTTTAAAGGTGGAAGATACCATTCACTTGCTGTTACCGACGTTCCAGAATCTTTTGAGGTATCAGCAAGATGTAACGATGTTATTATGGGTATAAGGTCAAAAAAGAAGGATATAGAAGGGTTTCAATTCCATCCTGAGAGTATCCTTACGGATTTAGGGTTTGATATACTCCAAAATTGGTACAACTGTTATATAAAATAATTATCAAGCAAAACTACGTTTCTGCACTTCCTTGAGAGTGAAGAACATTTGTTTTCATCAAGAGAAGGAGTTAATATGAGAAAATTTGGGGAATTTGGAGGAATTTACGTTCCAGAAACTCTTATGGAACCTTTGATAGAACTAGAAAGGTTTTATAATGAGATCAAAGAGGATAAAGTCTTTAATAAAGAGCTCGAATATTATTACAGATACTTTGCAGGAAGACCAACACCTCTTTATCTCGCTAAAAATTTGACAGAGAAGATTGGCGGAGCGAAGATATATCTAAAAAGAGAGGATTTAGTTCACGGTGGGGCTCATAAACTAAATAACACAATAGCACAGGCACTTTTAGCAAAAAAAATGGGAAAAAAACGGATAATAGCAGAGACCGGTGCTGGGCAACATGGTACTGCTACGGTTATGGCTGGATCACTCTTTAAATTAAAGACAGAGATATATATGGGGGAGGAGGATATTCAGAGACAGAAGATGAACGTATTCCGTATGGAGTTGATGGGAGGGATAATCCACCCTGTAAACTCCGGCTCAAAAACTCTAAAAGATGCTGTGAACGAGGCATTAAGAGATTGGGCTGCAAATGTACGGGATACACATTATCTGATAGGCTCGGTTATAGGTCCTCATCCGTATCCCACGATGATCAGAGATTTTCAATCGATAATTGGTAGAGAGACAAGGGAGGCTATCCTCAAAGATGAAGGGTGCTTACCTGATAAGATAGTTGCTTGTGTTGGAGGAGGGAGCAACGCTATAGGAATATTTCATCCATTTTTAAACGACAAAGTCGAGTTGATTGGGGTTGAAGCTGGTGGAAATGGGATAGATACAGGAAAACATTCTGCAAGTCTTTGTGCTGGTAAAAAAGGAGTGCTTCATGGATCTTTAACATATTTACTACAAGATGAAGATGGGCAGGTAACTCAAACTTCGAGTATAGCTCCTGGTCTCGATTATCCTGGAGTAGGTCCTGAGCATTCATTTTTAAAAGATGAGGGAAGGGTAAAATATACGGCAGTAGATGATAAAAAGGCTTTAGAAGCTTTTTTAATTCTTTCGAAAGAAGAAGGGATTATTCCTGCCTTAGAATCTGCACATGCTGTTGCTTTTGCTATAGAACTTGCAAAAAATATGGATAAAGATGAGAAGATAGTCGTATGTCTATCTGGTAGAGGAGACAAGGATGTAGATATAGTAAAAAATAGCATTGATAGAGGTGTTATAACAATATGAGGATATCTGAGAAGATTTCTGAATCAAAGGAAAGAAATGAGGGTGTTTTAGTATCATTCATAATAGCAGGAGATCCCGATAAAGAAGATACAATAGAATATTTGTATGCATTAGATGAGAGTTCAGATATTATAGAACTAGGAATACCTTTTTCCGATCCTGTGGCAGATGGAAGGACGATACAAGAAGGATACGTAAGAGCATTGAAGAACGGTTTTAAAGTATCTGACGTGTTCGATATAGTTAAAAAATTTAGAGAGAGATCAGATACGCCTATCGTCTTGATGACTTACTATAATATAGTTTATATTAGAGGTTTAGAAAAGTTTTTAAAAGAGGCAAAATCTGTCGGAGTAGATGGATTGATCGTTGTAGATCTCCCTGTGGAGGAGGGAAAAGAGTATATAAAGTGCTGTAAAAACCTTGATCTGGATACAATCTTCTTGATTGCCCCCAATACTTCTAGGGATAGAATAGTAGATATAGACAACTCAACTACAGGATTTATATATCTTATATCGCTCTATGGCACGACTGGTGTGAGGAATACCGTATCTAACGAGGCGCTAGAACTTTTAAAGAGGACAAAAGACATATGTAGAAATCCCTTGTTTGTAGGGTTCGGTATATCTAACCAGGAACAGGTGGCGTCTTTGGTAAAAGCAGGCACGGATGGTGTGGTCGTTGGAAGTACCTTCGTAGATTTGATAGGAAGCGGTAAAAATAAAGAAGATGTTATATTGAAGCTGAAAGAAAAGGCTAAAGAATTGAAAAGCGCGCTTTATCTATAGTCTATATCTCATTATTGAAAGAAGATAACATAAATATTATTATACTGGATTTTATTGAATTGTTTATCGAGGATAAAAAAAAATGGTTGGAGGAGTATTATGAAGGAGGAATTAATCCTTTTAAGTAAAGCATTTAAAAATGGAGAGAGAATTCCCGAGAGATACACGTGTGATGGTTTGGATATATCCCCGCCTTTGAAAATTAAAGGACCAGATGAAGGTACAAAGAGTTTTGCTCTGATACTGGACGATCCGGATGCACCTATGGGTGTTTTTGATCATTGGTTGATATGGAACATAGATCCCAAAATACGAGAGATAGAAGAGAACGTTCCTAAACAAGAAAATGTTTTAAGAGGCGCTGTCCAGGGAAGAAACAGTGCAAGAAGGATAGGCTACATGGGACCATGTCCACCGTATGGAACGCATACTTATCGATTTAAGCTTTATACATTGGATATTAAACTTGATTTAAATGCAGGCGCTACCAAAAAAGATCTGGAAAAAAAGATGGAAGGGCATATAATACAGCATACATTATTAAGAGGCACTTATTCTCGACGTTAGGCTCTTTTGTCTCAAGCCTTCAGTAAGTTATTTATGCTATCTTAATATATGTTACATAATGTAAAGAAGTATTAATGTAAACAAGTATATTTATAAATTTTATAAAAAATGTTAAATGGATTTATAAAATGATAGAAGAATATGATGAACTGGCTATTAGATCGTTGATAGTTTATGCGGTTAATGGATTCATGCAAAACTCAAATTACCAATTTTTAATGTCCTTTCTGGGAATGAGAGGAGTTGCTATAGATGATATAATATATTTCTTTTACAATTATATTGAGAAAGATTCAAAGATTAGTGTGGATCTCCCTGTCGAATCTTTGATCTCTATCCTAGAAGAGTTGATTATAGAGAATATTATCATTAAAACGGATCAAAATACAGTTATAAGTGCATTACCGCCATTAGAAGTACCAGAAAACAAATTGTTTACGGAGACTGCTAAAGATCATTTCTTAGAGATCAAAAATCGCCAACCAAGAATACGCAAAAAATCATCACGAATCGAAGATTCGTGAGCTGCAAATCTTTGATTTGCAACATCTTGACAAAAATTAACGAGGCAAATAAAAGCGAATAAAGGTTAAATAATCTACTTTGCATTTCTATATTTATATTTAATCTTATATATGGTATATCCCGGTTAGACAGGATATACAGAGATCGTCTCTTTCTATATTTATTGCCTTTACTATATCATCAATACTGGCATAAGTGATAGAATCCGCTCCAATAATTTTTGATATTTCTGCTATATTCTTCTGAGACGCAACTAATTCATCGTTTGTTGTAAAATCTACGCCAAAGTAGCATGGAGATATCAAGGGAGGACAGCCAATACAGAGATGAACTTCTTTAGCACCTGCCTTTCTTAATATATTTACAACCCTCTTTGATGTTGTACCTCTTACGATACTATCATCTACCAAGACTATCCTCTTTCCATCTATGTTATTACGAATAGGATTCAGTTTTATCTTGACCATTAGTTCTCTCTCTTCTTGATTAGGTATTATAAATGTTCGTCCAACATACCTGTTTTTAATTAAACTCTCTATATAAGGGAGTCCTGAAGAGATCGCATAACCTATAGCAAATGTAACACCAGAATCAGGCATTGGAGAGACAAAATCAGCATTTATTTTAGCCTTTTGAGCAAGAAGTTTTCCGATGGCCATTCTGACCTCATATACAGATCTTCCATCTATGACAGAATCTGGTCGGGCAAAATATACATATTCAAACATACAATGGGAATTATGTTCGAGTTTTACAAGATGTTTTTCCTCTATTATATTACCAAACTCAAGTATTACAACCTCTCCTGGCTTAATGTCTCGAATCAATCGTCCATTCAATGTATCGATAGCTACGCTCTCTGATGCAATGATAAGACCTTTTGGATATAATTCACCTATACAAAGAGGTCTTATTCCTAAAGGATCCCTAAAAGCAACGATCTTATTTTTATATAACATTACAACAGAGTATGCTCCTTTTAATTCTTCCATAAGTCGAGCAACTGCGCCTGTTATATCATGCGTCTCTTTTAATCTTTCAATAAAAAGGTGTCCTATAATTTCCGAATCGGATGAAGAATTGATTATATGCCCTTTACTCTCAAGTTCTTTTTTGATTATTTTATAATTTACTATATTTCCATTGTGTGCAAGAATGAATAACTCATCTTCTTTCTCTATAAGAGATGGTTGGCAGTTTTCTAAATTTGACTCCCCTGAAGTGGAGTATCTAACATGGCCAATCCCCACATCTCCCTTTATACTTTCTCTCTTTTTATTAAAAACCTCCGAGACGAGACCCATCCCCTTTTGTATAAATATACCTTCCTTGTTGTTTATAGCAATTCCGGCAGATTCTTGGCCTCTATGTTGTAGCGTATAGAGAGCATAATACAAATAATCAAAAATTAATGGCGAATCTTCCTGTAGGCTAATACCTACAACACCACAATCTTCTTTTATCATCAAGATCTTTATCTCAAATCAGCAAAATTATTAAATTAAAATCATCTATCCTTTTTTACTTTTTTTACGCCAATTATAGCTTGTTCTTTTGCTTCCTCTTTTAAAACCACAAGCGGCACAAACTCTTTTACTTTTATGAAATGCAACTTTGCCGCATCTTCTACATCTTATATGAACTGTTTTATTCCTTTTTCCCATCGAAGGCGTTCCTTTTGTCATCTTGTTTATCCTCTTTAGCTATTTTTAATCTTGATTAAAACATTTTAACCGTTACGGCGATATATAAATTACGTTATCTCCTCTTATAATAACAGTACCATATTTCTCGACACTCTTGCCATCTTTTATCTCCTCTGTGTCATCTAACACCAAGTTAAGATGCATATCGTAACCTTGCAAATTACCTCTAAATTCTCTGTCATCTTTCAGTTTTACGATAATCGGACTGTTGAGCACACTGTTCAAAATATCTAACGGTCTATTACTCATTTTTATCTTTTCTCCTTAATAAAAAAATTACTCGACAAGAAAATGTAAACTCCCTCTATATTTAAATCTTTGTAAAACCAATATATTAAAATACAAGTGTATTAATAAAGATTGGAAGAGGATTAAAAATGAAAATGCCAAAGTGGTTTAGTAAAAGTTCCGAGGAGACCGCTTCAAAATTAGATGAATATAAGGAGATCGATCTCTCCGAATACGAAATGGAGACTGAAGTAAAAACTTATGTAAAATTTGGTAAGATTTCAGAGATGAATGAGCTTCCTATAGTCAAACGGGAAATTTTTGATGGGAATATAGTCATTCTTGATATCTCATTTTTAAAGAGTGATGAAATAGTTATGAAAAGATTTTTAAGAGAGATAAAAATGGTTGTTGAGGATATAAACGGTGATATTGCTGGTATAGGAGAAAATTACATTGTTATAACATCAAAATCTATAAGAATAGACAGAAATAAACTGTTTGGAGGAAAAATATAATCTTTCGGTGATTATTTTGAAGAATATTGTCATAGATGAGATCGGCGGAACTTTAATAGAAGATCAGAAAGTGGAGATTGCGGAGAGGAAAGGCTTGGGACATCCGGATTTTATGATAGATAGTATTATGGAAGAGTTTTCTTTGGCGTTATGTCGAGAATATTTAAAGCGGTTTGGAAGGATATTGCATCATAATGTGGATAAAGGGGATATAATAGGTGGCGAAACTGAGCCTATGTTTGGCGGTGGTAAGGTTGTAATACCGAGTAAAATACTCTTTTCAGGCAGAGCGACTAGAACAATAGACGGGGAAGAGATACCTATTAAAGATATTGCCATCACTTCTGCCAAAGACTGGATTAAAAAAAAATTCAGATTTTTAGATCCTGAAAAGGATATAGTGTATCAGGTAGAGACAAAAGGTGGATCAGGAAACCTTGGAGATATCTTTAAAAGAGACGGTAAGATTCCAGAGGCGAATGATACATCTTTAGGAATAGGATACGCACCGTTTTCATCTACTGAAAAAGCCGTTTTTGAGTTAGAACAATATTTAAACTCAAAAGATTTTAAACGGCGATATCCTGTGAGTGGAGAGGATGTTAAAGTAATGGGTTGCAGAATCGATGATAAACTGACAATAACCGTTGCCAACTCTTTTATCGATAGATTTGTTGAGGATGAAAAAGATTATTTTAGACAGAAAGAAGAGATTTTGGAAGATATCAAATCTTATATATCAAATATAAGCGATAAAAAGACTGATATTATATTAAACGCGTTAGATAGGAGAGACAGGGGTTTGAACGGGATATATTTGACAGTTACTGGAACATCGGCTGAAATGGGAGATGACGGTCAAGTAGGAAGAGGAAACAGGTTTAATGGTGTATCATCATACAATAGACCGGTCAGTTTAGAGGCAGCTGCTGGGAAAAATCCGATAAGCCATGTAGGTAAGATTTATAATATGTTATCACACAATATGGCAGAAGAGATATGGAACCTAACCGATGTAGACGAGGTGTATGTCAGCATATTATCTCAAATAGGCCGTACAATCGACGATCCGATGGTGACAAAAATATCGTTATATCCTATTAATAAAGTGGATACACATGAAATAATCGAATTAGCCGAAGATAGGCTGGATAAGATAATGGATGTTATGAATCAATATGTTTACAAAGGAGAATCTTTAATAATCTGATAAGGAGGTAAAAAGATGAGAGTACTATATAAAAAAGAGCTCTTTTCTTTCATAGAAAGGCTAAAGGAGTCATATAGAGTTGTTGCACCCGTTAAAAAGGATGCAGAATATGTTTTTGATGATATCGAAGATGCAGAAGATGTAATTTTAGAATATCCCACTACGATCTTATCTGCGAAAGAGTTCTTCTTTCCACAGAAAGAGGTAATTTTGGAGTACGATTTAGGCGAGACTATACAGCTGAAAAGCACTCCTGAGGTAGAGGAAATATGTCTTATTGGGCTTCATCCATGTGATATACACGCGCTTCTAAGATTTGATGAAGCTTATTTAACGTTTAAACCAGACCCATTTTATGAGGCAAGGCGAAAGAATTCTTTGATTATTGGCGTATACTGCACCAAACCAAACGAGTTTTGTTTTTGCGGATCTATGGGTACGGATACCATCAAAGAAGGCTACGATCTTATGTTGATAGATGATGGAGAAAAATATGGGGTAGAGATAGGTAGTAAAGAGGGTGAAGAATTGGTAAATTCTATAAACCTTTTCAAAGATGAGGAAGAGATAAAAAAACCAAGACTAAAAGGATTTGTAAGAGAAGTCGATACCGATAAACTTCCAGAGATAATGATGAAGGAATATGATAATAAGATCTGGAATTATTTTGGAGAGAGATGCCTCGGTTGTGGGAAATGCGTCTTTATCTGCCCGACATGCTACTGCTATAATGTGGTAGAAGATACAGATATAGAATTTAATAGTGGAAAGAGAGAGAGATTTTGGGATGGATGTGTATTGACAGATTTTGCAGCTGTCGCAGGTGGTGGCAACTTTCGAGCTGATAGAACCTCTCGGCTTAAACAAAGGATACTGCATAAGTTCTCCTATTATCCAGAAAGATACGGAAATTTTGGTTGTACCGGATGCGGAAGATGTATAAATGTCTGTCCTTCAGATATAGATTGTACAAGGATAATTAATATGATACGAGGTTAAAATAATATGGATAAAGAGTTATACCTTCCAAGGATTGCTATTTTAAAAAATAAAATGGATGAAACACCAGACACTTCTACTTTTACATTCATCTTGCCAGAAGGAGGAAATCTAAATCATATTCCAGGGCAATGTCTGCAATTAACCGTTTTTGGATACGGAGAGGCGCCCATATCGATCACTTCGTCGCCTACACAGAAAGATTACTTTCAACTATGTGTTAGAAACGTAGGAAATGTTACCAGTGCCCTTCATAGATTGGATATCGGTGATAAAGTCGGGATAAGAGGTCCATGGGGGAATGGTTTTCCTATAGATAGATTAAAGGGTAAAAATGCCGTATTTGTTGCAGGAGGTCTTGGCCTTGCCCCTTTAAGATCGTTGATCAATTATATAGTCGATAAAAGGGATGATTACGGGAAGGTATGGATATTATCAGGGGCAAGAACACCAAAAGATCATCTTTTCAGATCGGAATGGAATAGGTGGAATAGTATAGACGGATTTGAAGTCTTGACTACTGTTGATAGGGCTGACGATACATGGAATGGCAATGTTGGTGTTGTAGGAAGCTTATTATATAAGACAGATATACAGGTTGAGAATACGATGGCTTTTATATGCGGGCCCCCGATCATGTTCCGCTTTGTAACGATAGACCTTAAAAAACTTGGGTTTGCAGATGATGTTATAATTTCCACGCTTGAGAGGCATATGAAATGCGGTGTTGGTAAGTGTGGCCACTGCAACGTGGGATCAAAATATGTATGTGTAGATGGGCCTGTATTCACATACGAAGAGATGAAAAAACAGCCGGAGGCTCTATAATGAAAAACAAATGTTCTTCACTCTTGTGTAGGATAAATCTACACTGCTTAAGGAGGTGCAGGAACCTTGGTTCTGCATGATGTAGATAAGAAAAAAATTGCAATTATACGATTGACAACCTGTGGTACGTGTCAATTTGAATTGTATAAAAAAAGCAAGGAGTTTGAGGAGATTCTAAAGCATTTAGATCTTTCTTATCCTAAAAAGAATGAGTTAGAAGAGAGATACGATGTCATCTTGATTGAGGGAGGAATAGCTAATAAAGGGGAGGAAGATTTGGTAAAAGATCTTGGTAAGAGATCGGATACCATTATAGCGGTTGGGTCGTGTGCATGTTTTGGAGGTATTCCTTCTTATGAGGATTTTTTTGGTATAGATATCCCATTTAATCCACCTTGGAGATTAAAACCGGTTAATAGCGTGGTAAATGTAAAATATTATATAAAAGGCTGTCCTATTAATATAGATGAACTGACCTACTATATTCGTTCTGTAATTATAAAAAGAAAGCCGTTTAGAAAGCATTTTCCTGTCTGTGCAGAATGCCGGATGAGCGGGACGCCGTGTCTTCTTGAGAGAGGAGAACTCTGTCTTGGCCCGATTACAGAGGCGGGGTGCAATGCTATCTGTACAAGTAGCGGAAAACCATGCGAAGGTTGTAGAGGACCTTTGGATGATAGAAATATGGATTATTTTCTCTCTGTTCTTGATAAATACGGGATAGATATGAGAGACTTAGAGACTAAATACGATAGAATAGGAAGAACATGCACATTCAGCAGAAGTTGGAAACAGATAATCAACTCTCATTGTTATGATGAATCGGTCGATAATATCGAGTTAGAAGAGATTTATACTACTATCTCGCCTGAAACAGCTACTGGGTTAGATTTAGCCAGCTGTAATAATCTGAAAACGGTTGTTTATAATATCTTGGAAGAGAATAAGGATACGCTTGGAGTAACCGTCTTGTTACCAGCTACTATGGGATGGATAACATCTTTCGATACAGAAAAAACTGTTTTAGATGTGATCAGCTTGTTATATAAAAACATAGGTAAGAATGCAAGTTTGTATTACGATCGGATGTTTGGCATGAACATTCCGGTTATCGTGAGAGAAAAGAGAATGGCTGAGGATCTAAACTCTTTTATTGCCGTATTAAGCAAAAATAACAGAATATCGATCGTAGAGGCACCAGCAAGCGGAAAATATCTAAGAGCGATGATTAAAAGAGCGATTACAGATTGTTGATGATTATGAAGATTATTGGAGGGATCAGTTCTCAATCTTTATCCAAGCGTATATCCGATAAACTCGATATTCCTATTGTCGCTATCGAATACAAGACGTTTCCTGACGGAGAAAAATATTGCAGAATTTTAGAGGATATAGAGGGGGAAGACGTTCTGGTTGTACAGAGTATCTCATCCGATTCCGATCTTATATATCTTTTAGAGATCATAGATGCCTGTAAAAATCTGGAAGTAGGTAAAAAAATCGTTTTGATACCATATTTTGGGTATGCCAGGCAGGATAAGATATTTGAGATAGGAGAGCCTATAAGTGCGAGAGTAATTGCAGGTTTGATAAAAGCGGATAAGATTTATACGGTAAATATACATAGTAGATCAGTTCTTAATTTTTTTGGATCTCCTGTAGATGACCTAAATGCTATGCCTCTATTAGTAGATCATATTAAAGATACGAGCCTGACCGACCCCGTTGTTGTAGCACCGGATGAGGGATCTGCCGACACCGTCTTTAATGCAGCATCGAATTATTATGATTTCGATTATATGGAAAAGACTAGAATATCTTCAGATAAAGTAGTTATTAAACCAAAGAAATTGGATGTTAGAGGAAGAGACATTGTCATAATGGATGATATGATCTCTACAGGAGGTACTGTCTTAGAGACCGCAAAAATGATGAAAGAAAACGGTGCAAACGATATCTACGCTCTCTGTGTGCATCCTGTCCTGGTCAGAGATACTCTGTTACGGTTGTATGCCGCTGGTATCAAAGAGGTAATATCCACCGATACGATCGAGAAAATAACGAGCAGAGTATCCATCGCTCCGATGATTACAGAAAAATTAAAGACGATGTTCTAGCCGTAAGTTTTGTATAGATAGATAATTCTGTCTATGGCGGATAAATTGGTCATTATTGCGATCACATAAATCCCGTATAAGAGGGCGTTTGAAAAGAATATCTCTATGACTGAAGCGATTAATATAACTATTATCGTCTCGGGTCTTCCGAAAAATCCAATCCCCTCTAAAGGATCTATAATTTTTCCGTCCACTCTTTTTTCAAATCCTATCTCTATGTAGGTTACTGGTTTTATAAACGTATTTATCATAGAACCGAAGACTGCAAACAAGGCAATCTTTGCCGATACGAATCCTCCCAGGGTTATACTTATTATTATAAGACAATCGATATATTTGTCGACGATCCAATCTATAGTGGCACCAAATTTACTCTCCAGTCCTACTCTTCTGGCAATGTTGCCATCGACCAGGTCTAATATTGCCGAGATAAATAGAAAGATAGGTGCCAAATATAGAACTCTCTTATAATAAAGGATCATCGATACCAATGCGAAAATAAAAGATAAAAGTGTGATCTGGTTTGGTGTAAATCTATTGAACGGTCTGCTAACCTTGTCTATATGAACAGATAATTTATCTCTATATTGTGTAAGATTCATCTGTATCTCCGTCTTTGTAAGATTAAATATAATAAAAGTATAATTCAGACTATAAAAAGTATTATAATGAGAAAGATTATGGGTACAATTATGGATCGGACTGGTATCGTTCTGGCGGGAGGAAAAAGTCTTAGATTGGGCATCGACAAATCTTTTATCAAGATAAACGGCAGGATGTTGATTGAATTGGTTGTTCAGAGATTAACAGAATGCGTTAGCGATTTAATAGTAGTAGTCGATGAGATGAAAAAAAAAGAAGATGTTGAAAAAGTTTTAAAGAGTTACAACATATCTATAGTAGTAGATTCTGTTAAAGATTTTGGACCCGTAGCTGGGATATACGAAGGATTAAAACATGCTAAAACAGAATATTGCGGAGTTTTTGCCACAGATCTTCCGTTTTTGAACAAAGATCTGATAAATTTCTTCTTCCAATCGTGTAAGGGTTTTGATGCGGCTATTACTGTGTGGAACGAAAAATATAGGGAGCCTCTTCATGCTGTCTATAGAAGAGACCCAATGATGAGGGCATGCAAAGTCTCGATCGATAAAAATTCTAAAAAAATTTTTTCGTGCGTTAAGTTGTTAAAAAATGTCAATTATATCCCTATTGAACTAATTAAAAAGATAGATCCTGAATTAAAGAGCTTTTTCAATATCAACACGAAAGAAGATATAAATTTAATAAGACAGCAGCACCGATTGAGCCCTGACTTTAAAAATTAGGTTCTTAACTATTACAGTTAAAGATCAATACGTCTCCTGTATCTGTTATACCTATCGTTAAATCTATCAAGATCTTTCTATGATGTATCCTCTCACCTATACTTTCTTTTATATTCTTAATAAGCGAGATCTTATCGTAGATTATATGAATACCATTCTTATCCGCCGTCTCATATATCTTTTTTATAGCTTCATCTATAGTAGAGTTCTTTTTAATAGTAATAATAAGAGGCGATTCTAATATCTTGGCAAATAGCAACGTATTTTTAGCCTGTTCTATCTTCCGCCATACGGTTCGCTCGATAGAGGAAATATTCTGCTTGGTCGTTCTCATCATTTTTGCTATCTCTGTCTGGGATAATCCTTCTTTTCTAAGCTTTAATATCTTAATCTGCTTATCTGTTAATATTGTATTATTATTTTTCATAAAGCTCGATTATCTTTGGTATCTGGAGCATGTCTAAAACTACATGATCGGCAGATTTTATAAGAATACTGGGAACCTTTTGATCTTGTTGTCTCGTTAATATGCTTAAATCCGCAGCTCTAAATGCCAACAGATCGTTTATACCATCTCCAACCATTATTACAGTATCATACTCTTTTTTTAAATCTAAAATAATTTTTTCTTTGATAACAGGCGTAGCAAGCGAGAATATTCTACTACTGTCGATATTTAAAATATTTGCAAGTTTAATTGCAGATCTTCTGGTATCACCTGTTGCAATATATATATCAAAATCTTTTTTTAATGACTCGAACAAAAGAAAGACGTTTTTAAATATCTTGCCAGACGATCCTACCAAAAAATGTATCGTATTCTCTCTCCTTGACACATCTATTATGATACCAACGTTTATATAATATATCTTTTTATGGACTGGATATACTTTATCCACTAACTCTTTAATATCCAAAAGTTTTGCCCGTTTATCTCTTTTTAAAGCATTATATATCAAATCTTCCATTATTTTTGATGAGGAACAACTTACTTTAAAATCAAGATCTAACGAAGAGATCAATTTGTTAGAATCTTGGCTTAATATCCAATCTATATCTTCATCAATCGCGATTAACGCACAGGTATCTTTCTTGCTTACTAAGTAAGTAGATGATACGTTGTAAATAAATAGATTGTTATCCAAATCTTTTAAGATACGAAATACTTCTACAAGCGTACCAGAGCTATCAAATACGATCGCTTTTTTGCTCATTTTATTATTTTTTGTATGTTAATTAGTTGGAGATTTTATATATTAAGACTTTTATAAAAGTTATTATTTGTCTGAAAGACAAAAAACTTATAAGTCGGATAAAACAACTTGAGTCTATCTTAATGAAAAGAGTATCTAAAAGATATATCAAAGGTATTGCTAAATCTACCTTACATTTAATACTTGAGATCAGTAAATCCTCATATCCCAATGAGTTTTCAGGACTTTTGAAGGAGAAAGATGGAGTCGTAAATGAGGTTATCCTGATTCCTGGTACGTATAGCTCAACTAAAGGAGCATTAATGGATTTTTATAATATACCTATAGGTATTAGAACCGTGGGAACCGTTCATAGCCATCCATCTATAATTTATACCCCATCCAGTGTAGATTTGGCATTATTTAGGAAAAAAGGATCCGTTCATATCATAACGTGTTATCCGTATGATAACAAGTCGTGGCAGTCCTATAACTCTAACGGAGAGAAGATAACGATTCCTGTGATAGATATCGAGTTTGAATATAGAGATGATGAAGAATGGTAAGAGTTTTAGCGACAGGAACTTTTGAGATACTACATCCGGGCCATTTGTTATATTTAGAAAATGCAAAATCTTTTGGAGACGAACTATATGTGATAGTTGCCCGTGATAAGAACGTAAAACACAAACCTAAACCCGTAATATCGGAAAATCAACGATTAAAGATGGTATCATCTTTAAAAATCGTAGATAAAGCAATATTAGGCAGTGAAAACGATATGTTTGAGAGTTTAAATGATATAAATCCAGATATAATCGCTTTGGGATATGATCAACATTTTAAAGAGGATTGGCTTAAAAAAGAGCTCGAAAAGAGGGGAATAAATGCTAAAATAGTTCGAATTACAAGATCTTTAGATTGTGAGCTCTGTTCAAGTGGAAGAATACGTAAAAAGATCTATGAGGTAGAGAAAAAAATATTATAGCTCATCGTCCTTGGTTATAACCTTCACGGGATCTAACGTAGAGTCTATCACTACATCGAAACCAATATTCTTGATCCATCCTTCTCTTTCAAATATTTTCATAAATCCAACGCCTATCACCTTTGCATCGGGATTTATCCTATTTATCATATCGTTTATATCTTTGATGGTCTTTTTGGCAAAGGGCATTGCAAGCCCTCCGAGTACCACGATAATATCGCTACCTTCTGCATTACCTTTATCTTCTGTGACTTGATACCCGATATCTTCTATCAATCTCATCGTTTTTGTCTTCTCGATAATAGCATCAGGGATGAATACCATATCCAACCCTTTTTTTCTGACACCATATGCAAGCAATTCTACAAAAGGCGTACAGACTCCGACCGATCCTGCAAATGCAACCTTTTTTTTACTACTAAAACCATTGATAACCTCTGCAAAAGCGGTTATCAACCCATTTATTCCTTTATACGATCTCATTTCTATTTTAATTATTGTATTTTTAAACCCATTTAATTCTTGGCTTTTTTCTTTCGACCCATTTATTATATTTAACCTTTGGATAACCTATCGCCAAGCCACCGTATATTTTATTTGACGTCGAAATAGATACCAGTCTTTTAATTTCTGTATTATAATGAGATGCCTGAACTACAAATCCTGTATAAAAAGATCCCAAACCAAGGCTCCAGCAATAGACGTAAGCGTTATGTAGAGCAAGATTAGCGTTTACATCAGCAAAAGGAGTCTTTTTATCGGCATGAAATAAGATAAGGACGGGAGCATTGTATAATATCTTATCTTTACCTAGTTTATACGCTTTAACATATCTATCAAATTTTTGACGATATGATATGATCTCTTTAGCATTCTTTGGTAAGACTATCCTGATCAAAGAACTTACTATTTGATTATGAAGCAACTTGGACATTTTAGCTAGATATGAGTATGTCAAATTTATAATCTTTGTTAATACCTCTTTATTCTGGACTACAACATATTCAGTCGTTTGAAAATTTGTAGCACTCGGTGCAAATCTTGCTACGTCTATTATCTTTTCAATCAACTCTTTTTCCACCGGTTTATCCTTGAACTCTCGTATCGATCTAATCGATCTTAAGATCTCCTTAATCTGATCGCTAGATGGTATCAATTCCTTTTTAATAGGAGTTACTTGTCCTTCTTGGAAATTTTTATGATTTATCGCATTTTTTGGGCAGATGGCAACACAATGACCGCAAGAGATACAGAATTCATCTGCTATACTATCCATAAAGATTGGAATATCCTCTTTATTGGATGCAAAGATCTCTGCTGGACAGACCTCGACACAAGAATTACATTTATTGCATAGATCCTGGTTTATGGTTATTCTGGGCATAGTTTATTCAGGTATCAAAATACTAATTATTTTAATGCGGAGGGTGGGATTTGAACCCACGGATCCCTACGGAACTAGACCCTAAATCTAGCGCCTTTTCCACTCGGCAACCTCCGCATCTTTATCTATCTTCAAAGATATTTAAATTTAGAGATAATAAAATATTTTTAATATATATTATTAATTGTTCTCATCGGTATCAGTAGTCTGGAAATAAAGTATATCAATATGAATATTAAACCACCGTAAGATTTCATTACCATTAAAGATAAAAATAAGTACGGATTTAAGATGCAGCAAAAAAAAGAGATGTCAGGTCTCGATATTTTAGCGATTGTCAAAGAGTTTGAGGAGATAATAGGAGGTAAAATTGATAAGATATATCAGATCGATGATATAATCAGGGTCAGATTTTATTCCTATACATTTGGCAGAAAAGATATTATAATTGATATTAATGGTAAAATCTATATCTCAAATACGCCTCCACCAGCACCAAAGAACCCTACAGGTTTTGCAATGCTTCTTCGAAAATATATATCCGGCGGGGCTATATTATCTATATATCAGTATCTCTTAGATAGGATAGTAATCATAGAGATAGGACGTGGTGGAAAAAGATATAATCTTCTTGTAGAACTTTTTGCAGGCGGAAACGTCCTATTATTAGATGATAACTTCGAGATAGTTGGCTGGAAAGATAACGTAATTCAAGGTAGTATAAAGATAAAGACAGGAGATCGTTATACGTTTCCTGAGGAGATTTTTACCCCCTTATATTTGGATTTTTTAAGAGAGCATCTCCATTCTATCTTTTTAACGTCTGAAAAAAATATTGTAGAGACGATAGCATTAACTCTTGGATTTGGTGGAGTTTATGCAGAAGAGATCTGTATAAGGTGTAACGTCGATAAAAAAGCGAGTATAAAAGATTTATCTGAAGAAGAGATAGAAAGATTGACAAATGAGATATATAAACTACTATCATCGGTAAATGCAGGAGAGATCAAACCAAACATCGTCTATTCATCTAAAAAACCGATCGGTTTCTTTCCTATTGATATGCAATCTTTCTCAAAATATGAAAAAAGATATTTTGAAAGGTTCAATAATTGTATTGATGAATATTTTCAAAGCATAGAAGAGAAAAAGACGGTAGAGCTTAAGAATAAAGATAAGAAAAAAAACGGAGGTTCAAAGGTAGAAAGAATAATCTCTAGGCAAGAGGCAGCAATTAAGGAGTATAAAAACAGATCGGAGGAGAACAAGGAGATAGGAGATCTAATTTATGAGAGATACACACTGATCAACGAGATATTGAGTATCATAAATAAAGCAACAGAAAGATATTCTTTTGACGATATAAAAAAGTTGTTGAATAAGAAGAGAGATGCAGGAATAAAAGGATTGGATTATATAAAGGATATAGATGGTGCTGCAAAAAAGATAACTCTTAATATAGACGGAAGATCGATAGATCTCTTCCTCGAAAAAAATTTATCCAATAATGCTGAAGAGTACTATGAAAAAAGTAAAAAGTTCAAGAAAAAGATGGATGGAGCTATCAAATCCAGAGATATCTTCTTAAAAGAGCTAGAAAAAGCGAAAAAAAAAGAAAAACAAGATGCGAATAGAATATTGGTTATCAGAAGACGAGATAAAAGATGGTATCATAGATTTAGGTGGTTCTACTCATCGGATGGTTTTCTAATAATAGGAGGAAAAGATGCCGATAGCAACGAGGAGATTGTAAGTAAATATATGGAGAAGAACGATATCTTCTTCCATGCAGATATTCAAGGTGCACCTGCAACTGTTATTAAAACTAATAACAAAGAAGTACCTCTAACAACAATGGAGGAGGCGGCAATATTCGCCACAAGTTATTCTAATTTCTGGAAGATAGGAGCATTTTCGGGAGATTGTTACTGGGTTTATCCAGAACAGGTATCTAAAACGCCTGAATCAGGAGAATATGTACCAAAAGGTAGTTTTATTATCAGAGGCAAAAGAAACTATTTTAAGGAGGTAAAGATGGACGTTTCTATCGGATTAAGCCTTCAGGTTATAGGTAATGCAGACCAAAAAGACCAAAAAGGTTTGATCTTGGATAATATCAGTGGAGTGATTGGTGGACCAAAGAGTGCAATATCTAAAAGAGCAAAATACATTGTAGAACTAGAACCTGGTGAATTAAATCCAAACGATGTAGCCAAGAGGATATACAGATATTTCATGAAGGAGATTAGAGATATTACGAAGCGAAGCTTCGTAAACCACAAACCTTTGGTTTGTGATATTCCAAAAAAACTTTTTACACAGGAGGATATTGCCAATTTTATGCCACCAGGAAACTCAAGAATTATCACAAATTTTAATTTGTGAACTACGAATCAAAGATTCGTAATAAATCAATGCTAAAGTTTAGGAGCTAAATTATGTTCGAAATAAAAGAGATAAAAGCGAGAGAGATTTTAGATTCAAGAGGTCAACCTACTGTAGAAGTGGACGTAATCACAGATTTAGGGTTTGGAAGGGCTTCAGTACCATCAGGTGCGTCTACCGGGACGAATGAGGCTTTAGAACTGAGAGATAAAGATAGAAGATACATGGGTAAAGGAGTAAAAAAGGCGGTAGATAATATAAACAGAATAATAAGACCGAAACTAATAGGATACGATGTGAGAGATCAGCGTCTTATCGACGAGACGATGATTAGGCTAGATGGAACTAATAATAAATCAAATCTTGGTGCCAATGCAATATTAGGCATATCGTTGAGTGTAGCTAAGGCTGCAGCAGATTCATTGAATATTCCATTGTACAAGTATCTTGGTGGAGCAAACTCGAGAATACTGCCTTATCCTTTGATGAATTTTATCAACGGCGGTTTACATGCAGGAAATGATCTATCAATCCAAGAATTTATGATAATACCTATTGAGAAAAAATTTTCAGATATTCTTCAAATCGCTTCTGAAGTATATACCACGCTTAAAAACATCTTAATTAAAAAATATGGTAAAACTGCTATAAACGTTGGGGATGAGGGAGGGTTTGCACCACCAATAGGAGATACAAGAGAGGCATTGAACTTGATGGAGAGAGCGGTGGATGAGAGTGGTTATACGAAAAAAATTTTTTTTGCGTTAGATGCAGCAGCAACAGAGTTTTATTTAAAAGATAAAGGATATTACGAGATTGATGGAAAAAAATTGGACAATATGGAATTGTTAGACTATTATAAAGATCTTATAAAAGAGTACAATATCGTCTCGATAGAAGACCCATTTATGGAAGAAGATTTTTCAAGTTTTGCAAAGATGACCAATGAGACAGATATTCAAATAGTAGGTGACGATCTTTTTGTAACAAATACGGAGAGATTAAAGACAGGATTTAATATTGGAGCAGCTAATGCTTTACTTTTAAAATTAAACCAGATAGGAACGGTATCTGAAGCATTAGATGCTGCTAATATGGCTTTTAGATCAAAATATAACGTGATTGTGAGCCATAGATCAGGAGAGACAGAGGATACATATATAGCCGACTTGGCTGTTGCTCTCAATTGCGGTCAAATAAAGACAGGATCTCCTGCAAGAGGAGAAAGAGTCGCAAAATACAACCGAATTTTAATAATAGAAGAAGAACTCGGTGATGTTGCTGTAGTAGGCAGTAATCTTGAAAAGTTTCTTGGTTGATATTCGAAAGTTTTATCTCTCAAAACTTTCGTACTCTTGCTCCAAAATTTCTCGCTTTTGTCACGAATACTTCTCCCTCCTTCTCCAGAAAATTTTTTACCTTTGTCTCTATTTCTTTTGCATTTTTATCAGTAATTCCATATACTGTTGGGCCAAAAGAGCTTAAACCTGCACCTATTGCCCCATAATCCCTAATTAACTCTATTAATTCCTTTGTTATCTGGGGTTGCAAATCTAACTCTATCTTCTTAAAACCAATCTTCTGAATTCGGTTTATACTCTCTCCAAAAGAGTAAATATCCCTCTCCAGTAACGAAGGAATCATCTTTAACAGGATTATATGACTCAGTTCTCTAATTTCTGATATATCGATAGGACAATAATTTTTGAATATATCCACTTCTTCCCTGCCATACGTTCTTTTAATATTCGGCGTTGCAATCACTATATCCCATTCTTCTGGAAAATTATATCGTGCAATCACGGGAGGAGGAGCTGCAACAGAGATTGATGATGGTAAATAATCTTTTTTATCACCTAACTCTCCAAAACTATGCCCACCATCAAGTATAAAACCACCACTCTCGAATGATGCAGTACCTATACCAGATGTTCCTCCTCTTCCAACTATCTTTGAAATATCGGTTGCATTTAACTCTTTGTCAAACAATTCAGCCACGGACCTTCCTACTGCAAGAGACGTTTGAGTACCTGCACCCAGACCTATATGAAATGGATAATCCTCTCTTATTTTAAACTCCACGTTCGTCTTAATGCCCAGATAATCTAACATTCTCTTTGCAGCAGTTAAAATATGGTTTTTTTGATCGATTAAATGATCTTCAGATCTTTTAAGACCAAAAACCTGTAACTTATCTGAGATTTTTGCTTCAAGTAAAAAAGTAGGTTTGCTTAGAGTTATACCAATACCACCATCTATCCTTTTATCCATCCCATTAAGGTCTATTAAGGTCAGATGCAATCTGGATGGTGTCTCTATTACCACTTTAAACTCGTTTTGAAAACTGTTATAGGGAAACATCTCGTATATATCTATCAGTACCTCTCCATCTTTTATTATACTATAATTTCTCCATAAGAGAATCTCGTTCTCAAATATTCCAAAAACTTGGCTGATATTTTTATCGGCACGCAAAAAATTTATATCTTTTATCTCTCGTCTAGATTCTATCTTATATCTCTTTAAGATCTTGCCGATCGGAATATCTGCTTTGAATAGATCGTTACTAAATTGATCGTTTGTTCGTTTTAACGGAGCGTAAGATTTGGCATAGATCAAAGTTTTATCGTTGTTGCTATTGTAAATTCTTACAACTCGCTCGTTTATCTCATCCCCTTCGGATATATTGAGTCTTTCTGCAAGATACTCGTCTGCTTTACCTATTTTCTGATATATAGTCTCTATTTTAACTTCACTACCAGTAAGTATCTCTAAAATATCTGTTATAGAACCATCCGTGGTTAAAAGAAGCTTTTGTAGGGAGCTTAATTTTCCAACATCTTTTTCAATATTTTTTATCTTTTCTATCATCCTTAAACCTTTTATTCTTTTTGATAAGGACAGATATCATATCAAAATTTTATATAAAATCTTAGTTCAGTGTTCTTGTATCGATCTCTGTTAATCATTATACAGCGTATCAAATCCTTATAAAGAGATAATTTATAAATATATATATCTACCTTCTTCCTTAAGGTTTAATCTTATTCCAGGATGCTCGGTCACTTTTCCGATTTTTTTACAATCTATCCTATCCAAGATTTTCTTCTCATCATCAGGATGCACTATCATTATAAATCCTACTCCCATGTTAAATGTACGATACATCTCTTCTTTATCAACACATCCGACCGTCTCTAAAAATTTAAAGATAGACTGTGGTTCTATAGGATCGTATATATCAAATCCATACTTGGTTATCCTTTTTAAATTTAAAAAGCCACCACCCGTGATATGTACCAATCCGTTTACTTTAAACTCTTTTATGATATCAATTACCTCACTATAAATCCTTGTAGGTATCAACAGCTCTTCTCCTATCGTTTTATCACTATCAGGAAACATATCATTGTACGTATAATGGGATGAATCGATAATCTTTCTTACAAGTGTAAAACCGTTGCTATGTACCCCGTTACTACCAATAGCAATGATGGAATCTCCAGGGGATATATCTTGCCCATCTATTATGCTGTTCTTATTAACTACGCCAACGGCTGTTCCTGCCAGATCTATCCCTTTTACAAGATCTGGAATAATTGCAGTCTCTCCTCCAACTATAGTTATATTAGAGAGTTTAGCCCCTGCATTAAGCCCTTTACCTATTTCTCTAGCCAATTTTTCAAAAGGTTCTTTTATGATCCCTTTATCGGTATTCAAAAAGATATATTCCTCGTCTATCTTACCAATTGCTATATAATCAACGAGTGCGAGAGGTGTCGCCCCGATTGCTATTAAATCGTTAACATTCATTGCGACACAGTCTATACCGATAGTATACCATTTTTTCAATTCGTTAGCCACTATAATCTTGGTACCCACACCATCTGTTGTTATAGCGAGTGAAAAATAATCCAAATCGATTAATCCTGAATAATGACCTATTTCAGTTAACGAACTACCAAATCCTTTCCTTTTTGATCTTATTTCAGAGGTTAGAATCTTGATAAACCGTCCGGCTTTATCTATATCCACTCCAGCATCTTTGTATCTCATAAAGGATCAAAATTTTTATCTGTTAAATATTTTCTGATCGATCTAAGACGCAAGAACCGTAGGTTCTGCAAAATCTAAGATTTGTTATATCTGTTATTTGAAGATTTAAATTTTCTCTTTATAATCGATTTTAACACAGTTTAAGGAAGCATAAAGACATTATAATCGTTATCCATTTTTCATTTCCTTCAGACAACTTCTTCTCTCTTTAGTCTTTCTATATCTTCCTCGTTATATCCTATATTCATGAGTATTTCTTTTGTATTCTCTCCTTTCTCAGGTCCTTTATTTGAAATATCTTTGTCGTTAATTTTTTTGAAATCTTTTTCTCTATTGCTAAATTTAACAGGAAAGTTTAAAATATTATCTTTTTTATTAAACACCCCTCTATATTTTATTTGTGGATCCTCAAACACCTCTTCAGGGGAATACACAGGAGAAACTATGTTATCTTCTTTTTTAAATAAATTAAGCCATTCTTCTCTTGTCTTTTTTGAGAAGATCTCCTTTATATCGTTCATAATCGATTTATCATACTGTTTTTCTATAAAATCCTCTCGTCCTATTGCCAAGCAAAAATTTCGCCAGAATTTATCCTCTACTGCACCTACTGCAATGAATTTATCATCTTTTGTTTTATAAATGTTGTAAAACGGTCTATCACCCGTTAAGAGTGTTTGATTGAGAGCTCCTTCGAACATTATCGCAAAAAATTGTGTCACAACGTCTGTCATAGATACATCTATATAAAAGCCGCCTCTTCGCCGTTCTCTGATATAAAGACTCGATATAATAGATAACGCTCCAAAAGCTCCTCCAGACAGATCGGCAATCGTTATTCCTGGAATTACAGGGATATCAAACGCTTTATTTATCCCCAACAATCCAGAAATACCTATATAGTTTATATCATGTCCTGGGAAATCTCTATATGGTCCGTCCTGGCCGTAACCACTGATCGAACAAAGTATTATGTTATCGTTGTATCTTTTTAACTCGTCATATCTTAACCCGAGTTTATCCATGACGCCAGGTCGAAATCCTTCCACTACAACGTCAGACCTAGATACTAAGTCCAAAAAGATCTTCTTACCATCTTCTTTCTTCAAGTTTAATGTAATACTCTTTTTGTTATTATTTATAAGATTAAAAAGAGGTATGAACCTTGTAAAATCTTCATCATTCGGTGCTTCTATCTTGATGACATCCGCGCCCAATCTGGACAGTATCCATGTACAATACGGGCCTGGTAAAAGCCTAGTTAAGTCTAATACTTTTACTCCTTCCAATATTTCTAATACCATATTATTATTTGTAATTATATTTAATAATATATATAATTTTAGGTTATGTATGTCATTTATTGAATAAGCACCCTAATATACAACTAAAGCTAAAAATCCCATATTATGAATTTGAACTAGATGGGGTTTGTGTTGCTATCAATGGACCCTCATCAAATTAAATATTATCCAGCAAAGAAGCATAAGTTAAGTTTAATGGAGCCAACATAAGTAGAAGCATAGCCAATATAAAGCTTTGTATGGATATTCAGGTTTATTGTACAGGACGAAGACTGTTTAGAGTATCTTATCTACCGATGAGGATTTGAGGGTGGCACGGAGCGTGGTAGAATAATTACTTCTCCAATTCCATCCTCTTCACCATCACACAGAGATCATGCACTACTTTTATATTGTTTCGTCTGCAGAACTCTATTGCCTGCTCGGATTCAGAGCCAGGCTGCATCCATATCCGTTCTATACCTAACGCTTTGCATTCCGCAACGATCTTTTCGGTAACCTCTGGTGGAACAACGATATTAACAACATCGGGGATTTCAGGCAGCTCGCTCAGCGAGTGATAGCATCGGTCACCTAATATCTCATCAAGATGGGAATTCACGGGATAGACGGTATAGCCCGCTTCTTTCAGGTCTTTATAGACTTGATGCCCATATTTCTTAGGGTTGATCGAAACTCCAATAACGGCGAAAACGTTCTCTTTCCTCAAAAAATCCTTTAGCAGGTTCGTGCTCATTTTTATTTCTTAAGCTCTTTACTCAGCCATTCTAGATAATTCTTATCCCCCTTTATAACAGGTATAGCTAATATCTCTGGTATCTCGTAAGGATGGTTCTCCTTAATAGTTTTTTCAACTTCATCATAGATGCTCTGTTCACTCTTGATAACACATAACCATTCTTCTGTTCTTTCAATTCTATTCTCCCACCAGTATACGCTTTCTATTGGTCCCAATATCTGAACGCAGCCAGCAAGATTTTTCTCTACCAGAACATTAGCTATCCTTTCAGCATCTCTTTTGCTCTCTACTGTTGTAATAACCTGGATATATTTTTCCATTCCATCTCTCATAGGACCTGTGCTATATATGTTTTTCTTTTTTCACCCTTCTGCTGTGTCGAACAATTGAATAGATCTACCTCATACTTTCATAGCTACTTCCTGTATTGCTCCCTCAATACTTGTAGCTCTTATTTCTTCTCCAAAGAGCCTCTTCACAGCAGAAAAATAGCTCTCTACAGCCCACCTCTCCCCATATCTCTCCATGCATCATAGCCTATCTCTTTCTTTTCTCTACTATCGTAGAGCTGTTCTCCCTCGTCTTTATAGCAGCTATAATATTTTTGTTAACTTTAGTATAATAAAACCATAGGATAAACAGCTGGTTGAAAGTATACAAAAAGCATAACTATTGGATAGTCTAAGGATATACTTAGTATTATGGTAAAACTTTAAGAAGTGAATGGAAGGTTCTTTTTGAGCATACCAAAGGAGTATGTGAAATGAAAACACTGGAAAAAGGAGAAAAGCTCCTGATAGGTTTTAATGAGAGAGGCAATCTAGAGATCTCTGAAGTTAAGGGTAGAGAGAAGAAATAAACTTCAAAACCAGAGAATATTAAAATGTCTCTGTATTATAAGTAAAAGTGGATTTTGATAACTTAATTCGCCATACTTCAGGAGCGCTCTTTGTCTCCTCCTTAATTCCATCTTTTTCTAAAAGATAACTTCTAATTTTCTCTGCTCTATCACTCTCAACATTTCTCCAAGTTCGTCCCTGCATTAGAACTCTCCCCTAAACGTCTCATACAAAATCGATTCTCTCAACATTTCAATATCTTTTTCCGTCTCTTTCTGAAGTTTTCGAAATGTTTGAGCTTTTTTCTGTATCTTATCAATCCTTGCTACGATTCGCTTTTGTTCAGGAAGGGGAGGAAGTAGAATTTGAAGGTTCTCTAAAAATTCTTGGAGAACCCTTTATTGACCAACAAATTCTGTAAAATATTTTGTTGCTTCTTTTCTAATTCGTTTTTGTCTTAAATAATGCCAAATCCACTTCTTTAATATAGAATTTTCTGGCCTTATTACATGAAACTCTGTTGAACCAAAGCCCAATCCATTGATTAAGTTTTTTGCAATCGTACATTTACCGTTCTTCATACACGGTGTTATTTTGGCGAAAATTACATCTCCATCTTAAAAATAAGTGTACCTCTTCCTTATTTTTCCTAACTTTCTACTATCTAAATTTACAATTTTGCCTATTTCCTCATTAACTGCCATCATGGGAATGAAAGATACTCCTAACTCGTCAGAAATATGAGAAATTTCTTTTTTACTCGGATTTATTTTTGTAGTGCTCCCCAACCTCACCCATCATCATCCTTTTGGCAATTCGTAAGATCTTTGGATTTCTTTTTTTCTTGCAAATCTTTCAAAGCTTTCTTGTTCATTGTATTCCCTCTTTCAAATTCTCATCAAGCACTGGATTTGTATTAGTGTAATTTTTCTTTAGAACATCCTCAGAACAGCCAACAAAATCGTAATATCAAATTTTTTTAGTCTTACCAGTCTTATCAAAAAAAAATAGAAGATTAGTTTTGGGTCCTTGGCCTAATGCGGTCACATTAGCAAAAATACCTGTAGGTAAACCTATTATTGTATGTAAGTTATAATTTTCTAACAGCTCTTTTTTTTACCTTAGCAAAGGCATCACCTCTAAACAAAACTCCTTCTGAAACTACTATTCTACATCGTCCCTCTTTTCTCAGCTTCTTAATCACATATTGTAATGCTAAAAGTTCCGTTGCATTGCTTTTTATTGGATAATTCTGTTGAACTTGTTTACCCTCTTTTCCACCGAAAGGGAGATTTGTCAGGATAACATCATAACGATAGGTTTCTGGGATATTTCTTACGTCTTCTTCAAGCGTATTCTTTCTCACAATATTCGGTGTTAATATATCGTGCAGAATACAATTCATCATCCTTATGAGATAAGGTAAAGGTTTTTTCTCTTGTTCATAAAATATCTCTTTTTGAAGTTTGAAGAAAGATAACAAAAGTAAAAGAATCTAAGGTATAGGGGTATCTTTTTTATCTGGTCCTTTTAATCCATATTGTTCCATCAGCTCATTAACAAGATCTGTGTTGATTCGATACCAGGTTTTATGTTCTGTCTTCTTATCTTTTTTCTTAAACCCTAACTTTTTTATCCTATTACTCATCCTCTTCCCAGAGATCTTTTCATCTTCTGTTATTAGTCCCTCCCTGAAAAGAGCTATAGTGAATGCTTCAGTAATATCAGTTAATGCTGTGCCCCTTCAAATTCTCATCAGCGAGGGTTTTTATAAGGATCTTATTTCATTCATCCAAGTTTTCTTCGATAGATTCTTTTTCACTCTTTTTTGCATGCTCTACAATTCACTCATAAAGTGCCTCATCCTCAGCCAATTTAGCTATAGAGAGCAGAGGATAAAATATATCCGCATTTCTACCCTGTAAAACATCTCCATCCTTTATGTTTTTATATGCCTCTTTTACTTTCTCATGCTCTTTCAGTATGAGAACATAGAGTTTATCTCTTATTTCTTGGAAGTTTTTAGGAGTAGGATCCTTTTGTTTGGACTTCCCTTTCTGGATGGGAATAGAAATGCAACGGCTCTTTAGTTGGTTATATTGGGATGGGAAATCCCGCGTACGACTAAATCCCTTTATCCCATATCTATCAAATTGTCTCGGATAAAAATTGCCCGTTACAGGGATGATAAAGCGTTTATAAAAAGATGGCTAAAAGCAACAAGCAAGAAATCTCTTATCGTTTTATCATCTTCCTCATAAATAACTCTTAATATTTTGCCAAGTTCAGCTTTATTTTCTTCAGTAAACCAATAATTAATTCTTTCAACATGTCTTTCTGGTATGATGGGTTCAATATTCCTATGAAACAATGTTGTTTGGGCACTTTTTAAACCTCTTATTGTAGATAAAAATTGTTTTACTTTTCCATCAAGATAATCTGGCTCTATTGGTGTTGATTTTACTTTGGTTATCAGATAGGCTATCTTATTAATATCAGTTCCGCTTGCCTTATATCCTCTTGCTATCGCTGTAACGATTGTTGTTCCACAACCGTAAAACGGGTCATTTATATGGGCAGAGTCGCATAACACATACTCGTCAATTAATTTTTCAACTAATTGTGGAATAAATTTAGCTGGGTATCGATGGTAATCGTGCGTCCATTTGCCCGTATCTGAGGGTTTATACCCCACGAATGACCAATCGTTATCTATCTTTTTCTTATCGAATAAATGCATAATTTCTTCAGAAGATTTTATTTGTGATTTCATTGTTGTTCTCATATTGTCATCACTCATTATAAACTAATCGCCGTTTTTGCCTAACGAATCCATTTATCTCTTCTAAAACTCTGTGTGTCTATCATCCTGTCTTTAAGGGCTAGCAGGGTGCAAGAATATTAAAAATTTTGAAAAAAGAGTAGTGATAAAATGTAAGAATTGGTAAAATAAAATATAATCCCGTATCTATTTTAAAACTTACAACCGGCAGTAGATTTAACATGGAATCTTTAAAGGAGTTACAAAAGAAGATGCTCGGCACCTTAAAGGAGGAGGCAAAGACAAATAAATTTAGAATCACGATTAATAACGAATTCTTTGTATAACTATATATAATCAGACTTGTTATCATTTCCAAAAGATTATAAATGTTGATATTAATAAATATTTTATTGGGGGCGCATTTTATGATATGTAGAGGTTTTTTTGGGACCCGTTCGATGAAGACGCGGCGAGACTATAAATTTGAAAAAAATATAGAAGACCATAATGAAAAAATAATGGGTGATAGGATTGGCAAAAAAATTAAAAGTGAGACAAAAAACGTTCCTTGCACGGTTATCGAAGTGATCGATGGAGATACGATAGAAGTGGCTATACCATCTTATGATAAGATTAATAAAGAAGAGGATCTGCATGATACATCATACGGCTGCGTCTTGCATGCAACTGAAAGAATAAGGCTTGAAAAAGTGGACTGTCCAGAGATGAATGAAAGCGGAGGAAATGAGGCAAAAACATTCACAGAAAACTTCTTGAAGAATGGCAACGTATCAGTTAAAATCTACATCGTGGATGGGGCAAACTGGGGGCACTATGTGAAGAATGATAAGTACGGACGCATACTTGGAGACCTACTTGTAGATGGAAAGAGTTTGAGCGATGAACTTGTTAAGAATGGGCTTGCAGTATATTTGGGAAAGAATCAAGAATAGGAAAGGAATGAAAAAACATTTCAATCCCTTATAGGTAATCTAAAAACTTGCATCGTAGGAGGAGGTGCGGAAAAACAAACGGGCAAAAAACGAGCAAAAACCCCCAAAAAACCGCACCCTTATCCATGGACGTTCCTACGAAACCTACGTCATCATGAAAATTTCAATCCATAAAAGGAAAAAATGGAGATTATGCCAGCTTCTTCCCCGGTTCCGGACGAGCCACTGAATAGACTGCCTCTACCTTTATCGTTCCTACTCGCTTTATATCTTTTCCTAACGTCTCTTTCACTGCTTTATTCATTTTGTCGAATAAGGCACCAGAAGTTTGAAAGCCTACAAAAGTGCCTTTTATTTGGTAGCCTTCGAAGGGCATTTTGAAAGCAGTTGCTGCAGCCTTCTTTGTCTTCTCCAAATTTTCCTTCGTCTTCCCTCCAAATACTTCCGCAAAAGCTATTGTCTCTTCATCTATCGCTGATAAAGTTCCTATAGGGGCTACATTCAACACTCCTTTTTCATCAACTGTTGCCATAACTTTAGATGCTTCTGTATCGTTAAATATATCCATAACTTCTTTTGACATTTTTACCATTTATATTCACATCACTTCTTTTCTTTATTATATAATATAATAATATAATATTAACGGTCTATATTCGTTATAAAGACCAACATAATACAAAGTGCAAAAAGAGTTAAAGGGTTCTAGTTTAAGTAGCCATTCATATTTAAACGACTACATAAACCTGGGGTTTCATCATATCATACAGAAACCTCACGGGTTCATCGGTTTCTTCCATTCCACCCCTGTCTGGGTGAACCTACCCACAACATTGTCATCAAACCATCCAATATTGTGGGGAAGACCCTCCATTTTTAGATATATGTTTACAGCTGCATTCATCTGTCGGTCTATTACCAACCCACACTTTTTACACTCAAACTTTTCTCCTTTCAGGTCTTTATTCACACACCCACATCTGGAGCAGTTTTTCAAGCATCTTCTTGGCTTCCTTTAAAGTGTAAAGTTTTTCCATTGATTTGATGTTTATATCTACTTTAAAGTATATAAAACCATCTATTCCTTAACTGTTACATTGGCAATACTGGCGACCAACACACCCAATTAAGCATTACGGAAATTGCTTCAGTAGGTTTAACCGTCTTGTAGACATGCACTCCGTCGGGATTATACAATACCATAGCATAATCAATAGATTTATATATCAAGGATAGGTTGATGTGCAGGTGTATACACCTGACTAAAGGGGGTAGGGGTAGGTGTAAGTGTATGTGTAAATCATATCATATTTAGTCATCTAAAATCAATATGACTACTTTTCTGACTGTCTGACAAAACTTAATATGTAAGACAAAAAGAAGTAAAACAAAAACATTAACAAAAAATAAATCTCGTTAATATGATGAGCAGAGAAGATAAAAGATGAATGTAATTGTGTTTGGCTTGTAGGTGGTGCATATCAGGTTTCGAACGGAGCATTTTTTATCTGGAGATTTAACCATCTTTACCGCCACTGGAAAGGTTTGAAGGTGAAGATACGAAGATTCATACTTATTTAACAGGTTAACTTCTCTTCTAAAGGTTTCAAGATTAAAAAAGCTCGAGAGAATCCTCCTCGTTTTTTATATCGTCAGGCGTAACCCCGTTCTGCTTGCAGTACTCGTAATGATCAAGATCCGCGCTTACTCTTTCTGGCAAAATCAGAAACTATTTAAATTACACCTATATGTTGTAGTATCTTAAAAATCAGAAAACATCCACCAATCAACAATAAAATATCTGCAATTATCTGTGAAATCCATACAAACATATACATCCTAGTTCTAATATCTTCGTTCGAAAGATATCGATCGAATAAACTTTTTTTTGTATTTTTCATTTACAAATTTTTTTAATTATATAAAAAAGGAGGTAATAACAAAAAAATTGCTACTCTATCCTTCTCTTAATTCTTTCTTCTCTTCCAAGATCTTTTTTATCTTCTTCAACCGAGGTATGTTCTCTCGCTCCATCTCCTCAAGCCGCATTGATATGTATCTAACAGTAGCCGACAATTTTGGAATCATTATATATTCTAACGAATTGACCCGTCTTTTCGTCTTTTCTACCTCCTCACCAAGCGCAATAACCGTTCCTTCTATTTCGGCCAGCATTATAAGCTTCTTGATAGCCCATTCAAATTTTTTTGCTGTATCATCCAATCTTGATGAAGTATCTAATAATCCATACCCTCTCTCCATAATAGTCCTAGTAGTCTCAGGTATCTCTATATTAGGAACACTAACTCCCATGATGTTCCTTGAATAAAAATTAATTTCTACTGTCGGTGGTATGATATCTGCTATCTGTTTTACATTGAAAACACCTAACTCGGCTTGAACAATTAAGAGATCTTTATATGCCTCTTCTAATGCCTTCTCCGCTTCTCTCCTTAATGTCCGAACCTCTTTAACTATGTTTAAAAATTCTAAGATCAATGCATCCCGTTTCTCTTTCAAGAGTTTATAGCCTTTTTCAGCCAGTTTTTCTCTTCTTTTCAAGTTAAGGAGTTCCATCCTGGTTGGTTTCGTTCCTTCAATTATTTCAGACATTCAAAATCCTCCTTTTGATACAGCTGACAAACGCCTTTTATACCTGCGATTTGGGCTTATTATAGTTTGGATGGTATTTTTTGATTATTGCATCGTCTATTCTTTTCAATTCTCTCTCAGGTAACATTGAAAGAAGTTCCCAACCAAGACTGAGAGTCTCTTCGATACTCCTATTCTCATCCCTTCCTTGCGTAACGAACTCTCTTTCAAACCTATCAGCAAACTCAAGATATTTTTTATCCCTATCTGTAAGTGCCTCCTCTCCTACTACAGCAACAAGGTCCCTCATATCTCTTCCCTCAGCATATGCAGAATATAACTGATTAGAAACACCAGAATGGTCCTCCCTTGTCTTGCCTTTGCCTATTCCCTCATTCATTAGCCTGGATAGCGATGGTAAGACATCCACTGGAGGATAAATCCCTTTTCGGTGAAGTTCTCTGGATAATACAAACTGTCCTTCTGTAATATACCCAGTTAAATCCGGAATAGGATGAGTTATATCATCGTCTGGCATTGAAAGAACTGGCATTTGAGTAATAGATCCTTTTTTACCAATTATTCTACCAGCACGTTCATAATTAGTTGCAAGATCTGTATACATGTATCCAGGATAACCCCTTCGTCCAGGCACCTCATCTCTCGATGCGGATATCTCTCTTAATGCCTCACAGTAGTTTGTCATATCAGTCAAGATAACCAAGACATGCATATCCTCTTCGAAAGCAAGATATTCAGCAGTAGTCAATGCCATCTTCGGAGTGATGATACGTTCTATTGCAGGATCGTTGGCTAAATTCATAAATACCACGATGTTCTCCATTGCACCCGTCGACTCAAAATCTTTCATAAAGAAGTTCGCTTCTTCATATGTAATTCCCATTGCAGCAAATATAACCGCAAACTGTTCTTCTTTTCCCAATACCTTTGCCTGCCTTGCTATCTGTGCAGCGAGCTCATTATGAGGAAGTCCTGAACCACTGAATATAGGAAGCTTTTGTCCTCTGACAAGTGTATTCATACAGTCGATAGTAGAGATACCTGTCTGGATAAACTCGTTTGGATAATCTCTGTTGAAAGGATTTATAGGAAAACCGTTGATATCGTATTTGTTCTCTGATATGATCTCAGGACCTTTATCTATAGGTCTTCCTAATCCATCAAAAAACCTTCCCAACATCTCCAAAGATACAGATATCTTCATCGTTTCCCCAGTAAACCTTACCTTCGTTCCGGATGTATCCAACCCACTCGTTCCTTCGAATACCTGAACCACAGCAGCATCTTTTCTCGCCTCTAAAACCTGACCTATCCTTTTTTCTCCGCTAGGAGCCTCAATTTCTACCACTTCGTTATAAGCAGCCCCTTTTATACCCTGAACTATGATTAAAGGACCTTTAACCTCGCTTACCGAAGTGTATTCTCTAATCTTAATAGATTCCATCTTATTCTATCTCCTTGGATACTAAATCAATCTCATTCACAATCTCATCTGCTCTTTTATCAAATTCTTCCAATGGAATATACTTCATCCTTGCAATCTCATCCAAAATAGGCATTTCTGTAATTTTTCTTATTTTTATTCCTCTATTCACCGCATCCAATGCATATTTATGAAACTTTAATATTATCTTTAACATGCGATACTGCTTTTTTATATCACAATAGGTATCGATATCATGATACGCATTCTGTTGTAGAAAATCCTCTCGGATTATCCTTGCAGTCTCTAACACAACCCGTTCTCTCTCAGGAAGAGCATCTGGACCGACAAGTTGAACTATCTCTTGTAATTCTGACTCTTGTTGCAACAGTTTCATAGCATTTTTTCTATTATCCGTAAAATCTTCTGCAATATTATTATTGAACCATTTAGAAAGATTTTCAGAATAAAGCGAATAACTTCTAAGCCAGTTAATTGCAGGGAAGTGCCTCCTATCAGCCAACGAGGAGTCTAACGCCCAGAAAACCTTGGTAATCCTCAAAGTGTTCTGTGTTACAGGTTCGGAAAAATCCCCACCTGGTGGGGAGACTGCCCCTATCACAGATATTGTACCCTCTTTTCCACAAAGAGTGGTAACTCTTCCAGCTCTCTCATAGAAACCCGCTATCCTACTTGCTAAATATGCAGGATATCCCTCTTCTCCAGGCATCTCTTCCATCCTACCTGAAATTTCTCGTAATGCCTCTGCCCACCTACTGGTAGAGTCTGCCATAAGAGCTACATTGTATCCCATATCTCGATAGTATTCGGCTATAGTAATCCCTGTATATACCGATGCTTCCCTTGCCGCCACAGGCATATTAGAAGTGTTTGCTATAAGAACCGTCCTCTGCATTAGAGGTTCTCCACTTTTAGGATCGATAAGTTTAGGAAAATCTCTTAATACCTCAGTCATTTCGTTACCCCTCTCACCACAACCGATATAGACAATTATATCTGCATCACTCCAACGGGCAAGTTGATGTTGTGTGACCGTCTTACCTGTGCCAAATCCACCCGGAATCGCTGCTGTACCTCCTTTTGTAACAGGAAAGAATGTATCTAATACCCTTTGACCGGTAAACATCGGCTCGTTCGGCTCAATTTTAGTAATATATGGTCTTGCCATCCTCACAGGCCAACTATGTGCAAGATAAATCTCTACATCTTTTTTGTCTTGTTCTACAATACCTATAGGCTCATTTATAGTAAATTTACCCCCATTAATCTCTTTTAATAAACCATTAACGTTTGGAGGTATTAAAATTCTATGTTTTACAACTTTTGTCTCATCTACTGTACCGATTATATCTCCTGCTTTAACCTTCTCTCCTTTTTTTACAGATGGAACAAAATCCCATTTTTTATTCTTATCTAAAGCCGGAACATCAAGCCCTCTCTTTATAAACTCACCTGCAATATTGAAAATCTCTGGAAGTGGTCTCTGTACACCATCATATATATTCGTTAGCAAACCAGGACCTAACAAGACGCTTAAAGGCGATCCCGTCCCAAAAACGTTTTCACCCGGTTTTATACCAGAAGTATCCTCATATACTTGGATTGATGCTTGATCTCCATTTAAACCAATATTTTCTCCTAAAAGCTTATCTTCGCCAACCCTCACAACCTCGTACATTGCAGAACCTTTCATCCCTTCTGCAACAACAAGCGGGCCTGCAACTTTTATAATTTTTCCTTTTAATACCATGTTTTATCCCTCATTTTTAATAATATCAACACCAATAGCTCTTTTAATAAGCATAGATATCCTATCTTCCCTTTCTATCGGTCCCATATAATCAGGAATCTCTATAATAAGAGGTAAGACCCCTCTCTTTGATCTTTTAAAATCTTCTACAATTGTTCTATTCCTCTCTTCTATTCTTTCAGTGATAAAAATAATTCCAAAATTATCTTTTTCTAACTCGTATAATCTCTCTTGCAGGTTTTCCTCACCGAAGGTATAACCAATCCCGCCTAATTTAAAACCAGTGTTTGTAATATCATCGCCTATTATTGCTATCTTTTCAACCATTTTTATATCATCTCTCAGCTTGTTGTAATAATTAACGATCTTATACTTTCTGGTGGCAGGCCAAAATATTTTGCAGTCAATATCTTTTTAATATTTTCTGCCTCTGCGGTCTTTACAGCTAAAAACCCAATTATCGGTCCCATACCAAAAGGATGACTAACTGAGATAGATTTACCAATACTTAAAATCAATTTTTTTAACGCATCATCAAAGACCGATAAACTTTTTGTGCTGTTGTATAGAGGTAAAACCTCTTCTAGTGGTTTATAAAACTCTGTATTATCTAATTCGTTGATTATGCCATCTATATCAAGTTCATCAAAATTTTTGCCGATATTTTCAAGTAATCCGTCTATCAAAAAAGGTTTAATCTCTTCATAACTTATTCTATCTTTTTTAGCTCTTAAGAGCAATTTAATGTTCTCTGCTTCTAACATAGTAGTAAAATATTTCTTAACCTCAAATTCGTTAGACGGAAGAGCATTCAAAATTCTTTCGTAGACAACTTTGTATAGCGCATTCTCCAAATAAGCCAGATTTTTTGTCTCTCTGTATTGTGGAAGATAATCCTTTAGATCAAAGTATGTTCCATCTAAGCTCACCAGAAACTCATCAATCGTTTGCAAGTCCACACTACTTACGATTTTATCATATAACGGGCTTTTAATTATGTTTTTTGTGAGATCTTCCAGATTCATACCCTTTTTTCTGACCTCTTTGAGATATATATCTCTTAAAACATATTTTAGGTTTCTTGCATCCCATCTTGTCATCAATATCTTCATAAGATTCAGATCTTTTTTAGGTATAAAACCTTCGATCTCATGATAAAGATTTGATAGATAGCTATCGATCGAGATCTCGAAATCTTCAGGATTGTTTGATGGAATATTCTGCAAATATTCCGCATAATCGGTATTCTCCAATATAGAAAAGACTTCAGATAGAGATGATACAGCAATCATCTCATCAAAAAGATCTTTTTGAATGAATCTAGCCTCTTTGGCTCTTATCCTTGCATTAGGGTATATATACGGTACTATATTTTTCAACTTCTTTATAGATGCATAAAGAAATAAAAGCCCTGCAATACCCAAGATTATCACAAAGATCGATAGAGCCTCACTATCGACAACACCTAAAAATCCAGATAATGCCATAATATCTACCTTTTTTATTCAAACAACATCTTAGCAATATCTGCTCTAAGTCTCTCCATAGACCTTTCCAATCTCGTCTCCAAGGTGTTATCCACCTCGACATTTTCAGATCTAACAATCACTCCACCGATACAATCTATTGGTTTGCCTATAATATAATTTATATTACCAAGAATCTTATTTAATCTATCTGCATGCTTCTCTAAGGTCTCTTTATCTCTCTTGTTTACCAAGATATCCACCTTTTTTTCATCTATAATATCTACAGAGGATTTAATAAGATCTAATAGCTTTTTTTCATACTCTTTCGATTTCACAATCTCTCTTAGTTTATCGATTGCTTTATCTATAACTTCTTGTATAATGCGCTCTTTCTCCTCTAAAAACTCTTTTTTTGCTTTTATTCGCGCATCCGCTAAAATTCTCTGTTTTTCCCGCTCTGCTAAGTTTTTACCTCGATCTAAGATCTTATTTTTCTCTTTTTCAGCATCTTCTTCTTTTTTTCTTCTAATTTCTGCGATCTTTTTTTCGGCATCCTCCATAATCTTTCCGATCTCTTCTTTTGTTCTTGTCTCTATATCCTTGATAATAAGCTCGGCACCTGTTGACAATGTAAATCATACCTCCTAAAAAAAATTTGAAGATATAAGAATGAAGTATTCTTAATCTACATCAATCCTATACCTACTAACAATAGTATTGCAACAAGCAAAGAGAATACCGCAAAAGTCTCTGACATAACTGTTAAAACCATTCCAGAACCAAAAGTTTCAGGCTTTTTAGCAGCCATTCCTGCAGCAGCACCTGCAGTTATTCCTTGTCCAATAGCAGTTATACCACCTAAACCGGAACAAAGGCCTGCACCCAATGCTACCATACCCACTTCTATAGGTACTTCCCCTATCGTGCCACCGAGCAGTCCTATACCGATCATTATCAATACACCTGTAAGAAATCCGTATATTCCTTGCGTCTGTGGCAAGGCTTGATATATCAATACCTGCCCAAATTTGTTCGGGTCTTCAGCAAGAACACCCGCTCCAGCCTCACCCGCTATACCTACACCAAGACCGGAACCGATTGCAGAGATACCCATTGCTAATCCTGCCCCAATAGCGGCAAGCCCTAAACCACTAATTCCTTCTACAACCATTTTTTATTCCTCCATTAATAAAGTTTTCTCTCTTCTTTCTTTAAAAGGTATAAATTCGCTACCTTCTCCTTTAAAAAACTTACCAAAAAATTCTACATAATGTAGTCGCATAGTATGTACAAAACCACCAAGCGTTTGTAATGCCCAATTAAGCAGATGTCCCAAGATAGCTATAATAGCTGCAATAATTATCCCGATACCCGGACCTCCTGCCAAATTGGCCAATGCGTTGAAAGTTAAAGCCATACCATATGTACAGAGACCGAGCGCCATCAATCTGACATAGGATAAAGTATCACCGAGCATACCAGTTATCTGGAAGAAGAACATACCTTTATGACCCCATACTAGTAGAATCAAAGCAACTACACATAAAGCAACGATAAAGATATAAGATGAGTTGAACAATAGTAACAAGATCGCTGGTTGGATTAAAATGAACCAGAAATCTCCCAAGAAAGCATCTTTGATCTTTCTTTCTTTAAAATTCTCTATCATGCTTATTATGATGCCGATATCAAGATGAATAACCCCGATAAGAATGGAAAGTATCAGGAATATTATGATGCCTGGTTGCCCTATGAGTTGTGGTAATATACCTCCTTCACCCATGGTCTCAAAAAGCACGATTGAATTCAATCCTGTCCAGCCAAAGTACTCTACGAATAGATCTCCAAACCATCCTCCTGTGATAGCGCCTATTATCATGGATACAATCCCAGTGCTAGTAAATATAACCCCGAAATCTCTATAGACTGTGTTATATTTTCCTCCGCCTCTTAAAAGTAAAAGACCAAGTATCAGGTTTATGAAGCCATACATAGCATCCGTGAGCATCAGAGAGAAGAATATCATGAACCCTATTGCAAGAATAGGTGTCGGATCGTAAGATCCGTATCGTGGAATAGAGAATAATCTTGTTATAAGTTCATAATTCTTAAATATCCATCTGTTATTTAATTTAACCGGTACATCCTCAGACGGATCTGGATCTGAAAGGCTAAAATACACTCGTCCATTAGTGATATTGGTTAAATAATCGAGTTGGCTAACGCTTGATTCTGGAATCCATCCCTCTAACAAAAATGTTTTATCGGTTTTTAAAAAGTTAGATTTAACATCCCGTCTATCTTTCTCCAGAGATAAAAGTTCCAGATACGCCTCTAAATCCTTTCGATATTTATCTGATGCACCAATAATTATATTCTGATATTCACGTTTTTTATTGTTCAGCCCTTCTTTCTCTTTTTCAAGATTATTTAATATATCCCGCGGTCTTCCTTCCACGCTCTCTCCATTAAACTCTGTATGTATCCTTTCAAACTTACTGCGTCTTAATGTATTCAACACCGCATCAAAATCTTCTTTTAGAGATACAACTACAATTACGGCCTCTTTGGAATCTGGAATATCTTCTCTGTAGAAAAATATTTTATCTGTTATCTGCCCGATCTCGTCGATCAACTTATCGATAAATTCTGTTTTGACAATACCTATAAGGGAAGAAGTATATCTCCGATCGGATAGTAGTCCAAGATCGATATCAAAGAAAGCAATTCTATTTATCTCTTGGGCAAACTTGTTTATATCATCTAACCTCTTATTGATCTCATTTATCTTATCTAAAGGGTCATCTATCTCAATTTTAACTTGTTTTATTATTTTATCCGTCTCAGTTAAGAGGGTAGCTCCATATAAATCGGATGTTTTCACCAATTCTGGTGGTGATGGATTGAATAATTTTTTAAAAAAGCCATCCTCTTGTTTAGGTTTAACCGATTTGAAACTTTCCAATATCTTATTTAGCAATCCAATCTTATTATTAATCTCACCGATATCAGGATCTACATCATGATGTTTTAAGATAGAACTCCATTCTTCGTCATCCAATCTTCTACTTGCATCATTTATTTGGATGGCACCTTGCCGATGCAACTCTTTAATAATCCGATCTTTGTATTCATCTGTCGATATCAGATGAATCTCTTTCATTTTAACTGTTCTTGACATTGAATCACCTAAACAAGAAATCTATAGCATAATCTACTGCATCATCGATTTTTGGTCTTGATATCTCTTTAAGTCGTGCAATATCCCTCTTGCTTTGGGATATTATCTTTTCAGCATCCTTTTCTGCACTGCTTCTTGCTTTTTCTATCTCAGCATCCGCCTCTTTTTCCGCATCAGAAACAATTTTATCATAAAAAAGATCCGCATCTTTTTCCGCATCACTTATCCGCTTTTTTGCCTCCTCTTCGGCATCTCTAACCTGTTTAATACAATCATCCTCTTTATCTTTAATCTCCCTTAGAACCTCTATAACCATTTCCTTCTCCCTACCCATATGAAAATTATTACTATTATTTAAATTTTGTCTAAGTATTATAGCCAAACTATAAAACAAAAAGATGCATCGATAAATCTCTTTTGTTTAATCGTTAGACATATATTTAAATAGATTATTATTTATCATACATATATTATAAAAAGAGGAATACAAATGAGAAAAAATCTCTTAAAATGCATAGGATGCCTTTTGATGATCCCATCAATGCTTCTCATTCTGCAATCTGTGAATGCAGTAGAGATAGACAAGATCGGAGAAAAAAGTGTATATCCAAAGATAATATACATTCAAGGTGAGGTTAGCCCAAATAAGATAGATTTTTACTCTCTTGAATATCTGAGAAAAGGAGCGGCTGTTACTATTGAATTAGATCAACCAAAAACTTATGGGGATAGCGCAAAGATAAGGATACTCGACAGGATGTCCCCACAGAGTGATATTTATCCGAGGTGGACATCTGTCTATAACGGACAGCCTTATCAATATATCGTACCTTACAGTGGAGAATATATGATACAGATAAAGGGATCTTATCCATATACAGGATATTCGGGCGTTATAACAATAGTTAATTGATCTGATAGCGGAATCTCATAGAAAAATAACGTTACCTACACCTATTTTTTTAATGTTTGATAAAATTTTTTCGATCTTTTCAATAGGTGTACAGTGCATGAATGCTAAAAAAGGAAGATTTTTTAACATGAATATATCCGTCTCGTCCAAAGAATGAACTCCGCCAATGATACCAAATATATTCCCTTTTTTAGACACAATTTTAAATATCTGAGCAATACTTGAATGGGCACAACCAGTTAAAACTAGAAATCCTTCGCCCGTTTTTATTGCCAAAGATTGTTCCTTTATCGATTTACCAAGCGGGCCTGTAGAAAATATTTTCTCGCTTATATATGTAGGCTCTTCTACTATGATTAGATTTGCCATTTTTTTAATCTTTTTAAGGATATCGGGTGAAAAAGAGCTTAATCCATAAACATCTATGTCAGAATTAAGTTCAAGTATATCGAAGAGACCACCTATATGTTCTTCATGATCATGAGATATTACAATCTTTTTAATGCTTTTTATATCTACTCCTAACGCTTCCATATTATCTAACAAGATTCTTCCATCTCTTCCCGCATCAAATAGTAAATTCTCTCCATTTATAAAATAAGACAATCCCCTATCGGCTTTAATGTTTCCTCCATAGTAGTTTGTACGGTCGTCATAAACAATTGTTAACATCGTCATTGTTAAATCACTCTATCTTTTGCATTAAACAAAAAATCGAAATTTTTCAAGTTTTAATAATATAATTTTTTATATTCAACATCTTTATTTCTTGATATAATACTATCGTTATCAATTTGTGATAGATTACAGGACATCTATAAGATAATAAACTCCTGATCAACTATTCTTATATACCAATTCAAGTTTTTCGATATTATTTAATGATGATAGTAGACCTATAAGTGTATTTTTAGTCAATTCTCTAACGAGTTTACCCATAGGTATCTCTTCATCATTCATTATTATTTTTATATCTTTTATATCTGAGAGATAGATACACTCGTTTAATGATGCGTCCCCTTTATAGATACATTCGGCCATCTTTTTACAGTCTAATCCACATTTCAAACAATTTAATCTGGGTAATTTTTTGTATATTCGTTCTATCTCGATCTCTTGTATAATATAATTCAAAATTTCTTCTTTATTATCCCCTTCCAATACTATATTCTTAGCGTTAATATTATCCAATGCTATCTTGAGGTTATCTTCATCATTAAACCCCTCTACAAGGATGACATTAGGAGAAGACATATGTTCTACTAGATTAACGGTATCTATAAAATTTAGAGATCGTTTAAGAATGATGATAGTCTCTTTATCTGATGAACCGACAATAACACTAACGCCTGCATTATCCATCGTTTTGACTTCAGCCCCTGCAATATGTTTTATAGTAGCCACCTTGAAACCTTTTTCCATTAATCTATGTGCAATAGATACAATCATACTGGTCTTTTCTGAGTTTGATCTTCCAATAAAACCGATTATTGCCATAGATATACAAATACCTCCGATCCTTTCTCAACTATTTTTAAATCGCCTGGTATATAGATAAATCCATCCGAATTAGATATGCTTGTTATCATGCTCGATCCTTTGAATATTGGTATAGCATCCCCATTATGCAACTTTACAGGATAGATCATCGTCCGTTCATCTTTTAATATAACCTTTTCAGACATTTTTGCTCTCACCTTTATAAATTTTTTTTCAGGCAATCGTGCCATAATCCTAAGTGCTGGTAATAAGAGAATATATGCATTGATAAAACAAGATGTTGGATTGCCTGCCAACCCAAATATGGGTTTATTATCAACGATACCGAAAAATACTGGTTTTCCTGGTTTCATCGAGACACCATGAAATTTTATCTCACCCAAATCTTCTATAACCTCGGTTAAAATATCTCTACTTCCTACAGAAGATCCTGCAGATAAGATTATCATATCTTCTTTTAGAGCCTTTTTTATAAGATTTTTTACATCATCAAACCTATCTTTAGCAATTCCATACGATCGGGCTATCCCACCATTACATGATATGAGAGAACTTAACGTATATGTATTGACGTCATATCTATCTCCTTTGTTCAATATGGACCCTATCGGTTTTATCTCGTTGCCTGTGGATATTATCCCGATTCGTGGTTTATCAAAGACATTTATCTCTTTCAGACCTAATGCAGCAATAACACCTATCTTGTTAGGACTTAATACCTCTTTACTCTTTAAAACAATCTCGCCTCTCTTAAAATCGGATCCTTTTTTTGAGACATTAAGAAAGGGTTTAACAGGCTCAAAAATCTCTATCTCATCACCTATTCTTCTAGTATCTTCAAATTTTACTACAGCATCGGTTCCATATGAAATCCTCGCACCTGTTGCCACTTTTACACAACAACCAGGTTCTATAACTATATTCATAGTATCTTCTGCAAAGATAGTTCCCACAATCTTAAACCTTCTTTTATCCGTTGTTTCTTCCGATTTTAATGCATATCCGTCCATTTCAGATCTGTTATATCGAGGATGGTCAAAATTTGCTACTATATCTGTAGCCAACACCCTACCAGTAACCTTTTCGATAGTTACTCTATTATTCCTATCGATCGGATTAATATTATCCTTTATTATTTCTATTGCTCTTTCTATAGATATCAGATTATTTAATCCTCTTTTCATAAGTAAATCTCTCCATTCTCAATCTATTCTGTTATATTTTATCATCTAATTTATTATTAAAATATATTATCAAGATATACTTAAGAATAATGTCGAAGTACGGAGTGTGTAAACTAATGGCTTTAAATGGCGAGGTTTTTATATCAAAACTTCCCATAGCAATAAACAAAAAGATTATATATAAACAGAAGATCTTTGTTATTTACCTTGTTACAAAGATAAAGTATTAATAATAGACGATGTTTTAATGCCGGGGTGGCCTAGCTGGTTAGGGCGTCAGACTCATAGGGTGAATCTGATAAATGATTAAAAAGACGCCTGGGCAATCTGAAGGTCGCGGGCTCGAATCCCGCCCCCGGCATCTTAATAGTAAAGTACCTATTTTTATCCTATTAAATATATTATGTTCGATGATATAATCAGACAGGTCGTTCCAATAACATCCATTATACTTGCAATGAGCGGGATGACTATGTTATCGGGATCTAATCCAAATTGCCAAGATAAATAGATTAGCAGATACGAGATCAAGAGCGAGATTAAACTTATGATCATTCCCGTTATAACACAGATATAAAAGAGATTAGAGAATCCTGGACTGGATATACCAAAAATAAAAGAGATGATATGCAATATTATAGACAATACAAGAGATATACATATAGATAAAAAGATATACGGAAAAAATCCTTTAACTGCATCAAAACTTGGTAAAAATCTAAATTTTATAGTCATTCCTGTATAAAGTGATGATATCATCCTTGATGCAAAAACTCCTCCTAAATTGCCACCCCATGTAGAAAAAGATGGTACTGCTATCAGTATAACAAGATAAACTACTGTTATCATATTAATATTGTATTCCAAGACGATACCACTCACTATTGTGATAATGATACAGATCATCAATACAGGGAGCGACTGAATAATAGTATCTGCCAAATTTTTCTTGGTTAATCCATATATTAACGATAAGACACTGGCTGATATAAAAACAAGTAGTAAGATTACGTATGCTGTATTGTATCCTTTTATGAAAGAGCAGAAGATTGATGCAAAAAAAAGTATCGGTATCGTAACGAGATCACCGAATGCCGCGATTAAAGGAGTACTGATGTTATCAGGATCCCATCCTCTTTCAAAACTCTTAGATGCTATGAATACTGTGTAATGCCTTAATATAATATTTGCTAGGATTCCTGTAGTCATAGATATCATTATCAAATCCTGAAAAGGCATCATTTTAAATTTGAAGACTTTACCGATGATATATCCAATCAATGCTATTAAAAAAGATATATTTAATGTCTGTATGATTGAAACGATCCTATTTTTTTTAATTATCGGGTCTTTATATATATTCTTGAATTCTACCAGATTTATCTCACCGGTATGCATCCTTGTAGAGATTCTAGATCCAATAGAGGAGAATATGTTTCCACATGAGGCTCTTGTAGCAGGAATTATAACCATCAGTCCAGGAAGAGTAAAAAAAAGATCTTTGATACCGCCGAGAAAAACACCTGCAAAAAGTTCTATTAAAATAGCAATAATCAGAGCAAAAAAGCCTTCTTTTATTATTTTAGATGATTTTCTTATGTTCTCTTTTATAGCCGTGGCTACTTTTACATCGTATAATATTGCAATAGATACAGATATCTTTTTTAGATACATCATTCATACCCACGGTATCTGGAGGTTTCTTTCTCATCTTTGTGTCTATTCGCTCCTTTTTAAGAACAAAACTATTTTTAAATTTTATATTTAAAGTTTATCATCTATATATTCTTGGATATATAAAAAGGTTTTATAGTTATAATATATATTATAATAATTAATTTTAGTTTTATTAATTTATTGTTGAATAATTTAAATATTGTAGGTATATCCTTCATTCAGGGTTCAAAAAATATATTCAACATTGTACAGGTAAAAAAGATACGGGCCGAGAGGGATTCGAACCCTCGACCTACAGATTAAGAGTCTGTCGCTCTACCTAGCTAAGCTACCGGCCCATCTTATAAAAATAATCGTATCTTCTAAACACAACATAAAGAAGAATCGATATTTAAAACTTCTGTCGGTATTTGTTTGATATTTATAATAGAATCTTATATTAAACTTTACTTTTCTCTATAAAAACATAACACAATGTATAAATTATATAATTAATCGATGTTTAACTTAAATCAATATCTATAAAACGGGTTTATAAAGATGCTTAAAAATAGATTTTTATAATTTGCCTAATATTTATTAATGAATAAAAAAAGTGAATTAAGAAGTTTCATAAACTTTAAATAAACTAAATACATCGATTAACTAATAGTAAAGGTGTCATAAAAATGGAGTTTAAATTAACAGAAGAACAACAAGATATAGTTAATGCAGTACGGGAGTTTGCAGAAAAAGAATTCGATATCGATTATGCAAGAGAATGTGATCAACAACATAAAAAACCGGTAGAATTATTTAAAAAGGCAGCAGATAACGGATTTATATGCGTACACTTTCCAGAGGAATATGGCGGGCAAGGTTTAGGCTGGTTTGAAAATGCTTTAATCGTGGAGACGCTTTGCAGGGTAGATTCTACATTAGGCACTGCAACATTCTTACCTAAATTTGCTAGCGAGCTTATTCTGTTATATGGTAATGAAGAACAAAAAAATAAGTATCTACCAAAAGTAACCAGTGGAGAATGGATATCTTCAGGGATGTTCACCGAACCAAATCATGGTAGTGATATTGCAACATCAGACACTACCGCTGTTTTAAAAAATGGAAATTTGGTTATTAATGGGACTAAAACGTTTATTACTAACGGAGAACTTGCATATTTTGGCACAACTCTGGCTCAAACACAAGAGGGAGCAAAACACAGAGGCCAAAGCATGATTATAATAGACGATCTCCAAAATAGGAATGGTGTATCTATTACAGACGTAGGATTGAAATTTGGTATTCGTTCTTCCAGTACCTGCGAAATAGCGTTCAGCGATGTAGAAGTACCAGAAGAGAATCTTCTTGGAGAAAAAAACAAAGGTTTCTATCAGGCAATGAACTTTTTCAACGAGAGTAGGATTGAAATAGCTGCTCAAGCACTTGGAATTGCTGAATGTGCTTTTGATAAGACTTTATCATACATAAGAGAGAGAAAACAGTTTGGAGTTCCGATAGGATCGTTCCAGGCATTACAATTCAGAGTAGCCGATATGGCAGCAAAGATAGATGCCGCTAAATTGCTTGTGTATCGGGCAGCATGGAAAGCCGATTATGATAAACCAGATCCGGTGTTTACCGCTATGGCAAAACGTTTTGCATCCCGTGTAGCGGTAGAAGTAGCTGATGAAGCGATGCAGATGCATGGTGGTTACGGATATATGGCGGAGTACGATGTAGAACGGGTTTATAGAGATGCAAAGATCACGGAGATTTACGAAGGTACCAGCGAAGTTCAAAGAATGGTTATCGCCAACAATATCATCGGAAAATTATAGATGAATATTACTCATAAACCTGTTCCTGCACATCACACCCCAATTTACCGATTGCATCCGCTCTACATTGTCTGCAATGCTTCATTTGTTTGATAATACCATCTAATTCGGCTTGTTTTTTCCTTATTTCTTTAACTGTTGGGGATCTTAAATTTGCAAACTTATACTGTGGAATCAGAGGGATTATGTTCTGAAGATACACACCCAGCTCTCTTGCTTTCTTTGCTATATCTATGATATGGTCGTCGTTTATTCCAGGTATATATACGGTATTTACTTTAATGATCATCTTAAGTTCGATTGCTTTTTTAATCCCTTCCAATTGATTATCAAGCAGTATTTTAGCCCCCTCTTCTCCTGTAAAAATCTCATCATGATAATTTATAAAAGAGTATATCTTAGCTCCGATCTTTGGATCGACGGCATTGATAGTAACTGTAATGTTTCCAACATCTAACTCATTTAATAAATCTACTTTTTCAGGAAGCAACAATCCATTGCTACTTAAACATTTAAGCAAATGTGGAAAATTCTCTTTTATTAATTTAAGAGTCTCAAAAGTTTCATTATTGTACAATGGCTCGCCTGGTCCTGCAATTCCGATAACCTTTATATATGGAAACTTTTTTATAGCGTCTCTAACGTATTCTACCGCCATTTTTGGTGTTATCAATTTACTACAAACACCAGGGCGGCTCTCGTTTACACAATCAAAATCTCTTATGCAGTAGTTACATTGCATGTTACACTTTGGAGCGACTGGAAGATGCATTCTCCCATACAGATGGCATGCTTTCTCATCATAGCAGGGATGCTCTTTTATTCTCCGCATCTGTGTTATTAAAAGTTCTGGATCTATAGATGATGATGTTTCAGTCTTGTTATCTTTATCGGTCATGGTATCACTTTTTCATGTATTTATGAATAAGTTATTAAAAAACGTTTGCCTATTTTATCAATAATTTCGTTCGATCGATAGATTTTTAGAAAGTGTCAAATGGATTTGAAACTATATATACTAACGCGGTAGACGAAGTTGTTGATGCTGATTTTTACAAATAGCACACTCTTTAGCGGTTAATTCTTTAGACGCATCCAGAAAGAACCTATCTGAAAAAGCTCTTTGTTTTTTTGCATAGCCACACAAGAAATAGCATTATGGGTACTTCAGTTAACACTCCAACTACAGTAGATAGAGACGCCCCAGAATTAAGACCAAAGAGCGTTGTTGCTGTTGCTATTGCAACTTCAAAGTGGTTACTGCCCGCTATTATGGCGGTTGGAGCTGCATCTTCATAGCCAAGCCCTATAGCTTTTGATAGAATGTAAGCTATAGAGAATATGACTACAATGTTTATGAATATTGGAACAGCGAGCATTCCTATGATGGCTGGCAGCTCTATTATAGCATTGCCTTGGTAAGCAAAGAGTACGACAAGAGTTATCAGCAGAGCTATTATTGAGGTTCTGCTCAGTGAAGGTACCAGACGCTCTTCAAACCATACCCTTCCTTTTGCTTTCAGAGCGTACCACCTTGTAAACCAGCCTGCAGCCAGCGGAGCACATATGTAAACAATAACTGTCAGAGCAATAGTCTCCCATGGTATGATTATGCCAGATATTCCAAGAAGCAGGGTTGCAAGTGGGGCATACAATATAACCATCATTATGGTATTTATCGCTGTCATGACAAAGGTGTGGCCCATGTTTCCTTTAGCCAGATAGCTCCAGACCAGCACCATTGCCGTACATGGTGCCACCCCTAATAATATAAGACCTGCATTATACTGTTGCGTTAGCGGTATTACCCCCTGCAGGGTCTCGGTGCTTGTTGCAGACATAAATCTCAAGAATATCACGTTTATGAACAGCCATGAAAAAAATGCCATTGTGAATGGTTTTACAGCCCAGTTCATCACAAGGGTTGCTGCTATGGGTCTCGGAGACCTCAGAGCATTTTTTACCTCTCCAAAACTTATCTGAACCATTATCGGGTAGATCATGAAAAACAGGCATATCGCTATTGGTATTGAGACATGTGCTATTTCTATTGCAGCCAGAATATCGGATATCTGTGGAAACATTCTACCTAAAGTAGTTCCTACAGCTATGCATAGAAGAACCCATAGACTAAGATACTTCTGCCATAATCCAAGTTTCATCTTAGTCATTTTCTATTTCTTCTTTTCTCAATATTAAAAAGGTTTACGACTAATTTGTTAATATATCCGTTCTTTTTGCATTTGTTTCTCCTGATCTCTCTCCATTTGTTTTTGAACGGATAATAAAGAACTCTTAAGTGAATCTATAAGATCCCACCTCTTTTTGTACATCTTTATCTTTGAATCTTCGCTCTCTTTTACGACTCTTTTAACTACTCCAGGCTCACCCTGCCCAACGTACAACTTATCTGGTGTTTTTACATAAGTACTGATCTTATAGTAGGGTATGCCACCCTTATCCCTCTCTTTATTAACCACTATCTTGATCCAATGTAATCTTCTCGCAAATCTAGCAATCTTCCTAACTTCCGTCTCAATGATCCTCTCTGCAAGAAATCGGTATTCTTCATCAATCTCACCTTGTATCTCTACTTCAATCATTGCTTCTTCTTTAAGCGCTCGTAGATACTTCATTATGTCCTTAACAGTGATAATACCTCTCAACATATCGTCTTTTACGATTGTCACACCCCTTATATTGTATTTTTGCATTAAATCTGCCACATCTGCAAGATTTGAGTCTATCTTTGCTGTAATTACAGGAGTACTCATAATTGTAGAGACTGGATGTGCCATTCGTGGTATCCTTTCTCCTTTTACCTCACCGATAGTAGCTTTCTTTTTTGGCTTGTAGATTCTGGTTAAGATATCACCATCTGTAACAATACCAGTTAAACAACCTTTTTTATCAAATACGGGTAATCTATCTATATTGTTCTCTCTCATAATACTTCTTGCTTTACCAATACTATCCGTCTCCTTAATATATATCGGATCTCTTGTCATTACTTTAGTAACTTCAATATCTCTAAGTATAGGAGAATCGGAGCCTTTCTTCATTATATCATAATCGGTAACTATCCCTACAAGTTTTTCGTTCTCATCCACGACGGGTAATGCTCTTTGTCCGCTATCGATCATGGCACATATTGCATCGATGATTGTGGAATTTTTATGGATACAGTATGGCTTGAACATATACTCATCTACAGGCACCTCAGGATTCGATGCGAATAGCAGATCTCGCAGGTAGATGAGGTAAATATTATCATTTGCAAGTATAACTAAATTATGAAAATTGTTCTTTTCCATAATACTGATAGCCTTTGTTATTGGTGTATCAGGGGTTAACGTAACCACATCCTTTGTACAAATGTTTATTACTGGCTCTTCAAACATAATTCTCTCCTCATTTTATAATTGTTATATCTATCATTAAATATTTATGGTTAATCTACATTAGATCATCTGATCAATGAGGATCAAATTAATAAAATTTGTTTAATCTACTCTATATCAAAGATAAATGAAAAAGTTTTTAAGCAATCATTTCAGAAAGTTATAGATGATTTAAAATGGCAAATTTACCACCAATTTTGAGAGTTTTAAAAGAAAAAGATCCTGAATTTTTAGAGATGTAATAGTATGTAATGCCAAAGAAGGTATGGGAATAATAGAGGCATAAGCTTACGAGACAGGAATCAGTGCAAAAGGTCTTATGGGACCGATCTGTTCTACAATCGTGGCTCTTTAACAAGAGAAGTCGTATTCTGTCTAGCTGACAGGGGAAGCAGACAACCTCTTAAGCTAAACGATGATGAGATGATAGTAGGAATACCTTTTGAGAGGTTAGAGAGCGTTTTAAGAGGATTGGATGGAATTAGCAAAAGAAGAATAGAATAGATAATTTGCTGAAGTTTTGCGTTCTACTAAGTTATTCATCGTAGAGTTGTACGGATAGATTGTTTAAAACGCAAAAATCCATCAACTTATTTTTTTTATTTAAAGATGATAAAAATTATAGAACTTTATCAGCATAGACAGCTCAGCAAATCCCGATACTTTTAAAATCAGACAAAGAATATAAAGCATATTTAAAAAAGTTCTTTGAAAGATGGATTCTTAATTTTATTAAAAAAGATAAAACTAATGATAAAGACAAAAAGGTTTGAGGAGAGTAAGAGTTATATCAAATATCCTTTGCCATGGCATATTATCTAAAACAGCTAAAGGAACATCTATAAATGTTAGCCTAAACGTAGATTTCATATAATAAAAAAGCATATATACTGAAAGAATTTAGCATGGATAAAAAATGTCAAAAATGTAAAAGATCTGGACGGGTCATATCCCATGGTAGCTGTGAGGGTGAGGCGTTGGTTTCACAGAAAGATATCTCCTTTCTCGGAGGTGTGGATCCAAAGACCGGGATTGTGATCGATGAATTTTCTGATATAAGAGGATGTTGTATAAAGGATAAAATCTTGGTTTTTCCTAAAGGCAAAGGTAGCACGGTTGGATCGTACATAATATTGCAACTGAAAAAGAATGGTGTTGCGCCTCTTGGAATCATCAATAAAAATGCAGAGGTAATAGTAGCCATAGGAGCGATAATTTCGGAGATCCCTATGATAGAGATCGATAATATAAATCTCATTAAGACGGGTGATCTTGTGAAGATTGACGCTACTGGTAAAATAGGATATGTAGAGATTACGAATCTCTGACCTCATATTCGGCTTGAAATAATACAGCAAAAAAGGTTTGAATAACTAATGAGTACCACTTCAAAGATAATTCTGATTGTATTGTTTATATTTATAATCCGATGGATCGTTATCTATTTATTAGACCGCAAAGGGTTTTTAGAAAGGCATAATATTGTTGCTATCGGACCAATATTGATGTTTAAGACGTACAAAGGCCAAAACTTTTTAAGAAAAATTGCTCAACCGAAGCGATTCTGGCGAGGTTTTGCATCTATAGGAATCCCGATAGTATTTATAGCAATGATATTTATGTTTATCCTCTTCATGAGAGTCATTCTGATAACATTCACCCAACCTCCGCCACCGCCGAATTCTCTCACATCACCAAGAAACATCCTTTTAATCCCAGGATTAAATACGTATATCCCATTAGTAGAGGGGATTATAGGATTGATCATCACTCTAGTGGTCCATGAATTTGCCCATGCAATACTTGCGAAGGTAGAGGATATAAAAGTAAAATCCCTCGCGTTGCTTACCGTTATCATTCCAATCGGTGCTGCTACAGAGATAGACGAAGATGAATTGTTCGGTAAATCTGATAAAGAAATAAACGAGGAAAAAGAAGTAAAACCAAAAAAGGTTGCTAAAAGTGGGGAACGAATCCGAATTTTGTCGGCAGGCGTGATAAGCAATTTTTTTATAGCATTAATCGCATTTTTATTATTTTTTGGTCCTGTGTTAGGATCAATCGCTCCAATAAATGAAGGAGTTGCAGTATCTTATACTATGGAGGGTTTTCCTGCTGCTAATGCTGGTATTGATAATGGAGAGATAATAAAAAGTATAAATGGGCAGGAGATAAAGACTATAAACGATTTTTTTGTTTATATGGATAGTACCGCACCAGGAGATACGATTACAATCGTGACAGATAAGGGAGAGTACAATATAGTGCTTGCAGAAGGTTATCCCGGCCTTTTGGTATACGATATCGGTGGGAGTTTGAATTCTATAAAAAACCTGCCTAAGACGCTCGGGACATTGGATGGCTGGTTGGCTTTATATGGGTTGCCTCTTCTATATATGGGATTCTTGAATAATCTTGCCACGTTCTATGTACCTGTTGGACTTGCCTCTATATTTGGTAGCGGATTCTTCTGGATTGCAAAGATACTCTTATGGATAGGCTGGATAAACCTCGTTGCAGGATTGTTCAACTCTTTACCGGCTACACCTCTAGATGGTGGGTACATTTTACGAGAAGCTCTATTTAAAACCTTTAGCAAGATAACAAAAAATAAAGAATGGGCAGGAAGGATGTCACATACGGTAGTTAACTTTTTAGGAATTTTGGTATTCATATCTATATTATCCGCAATATTATGGCAGTCTTGGGGATATATCTATTAATACAGATAACATAGAAATTTAAAAGAAGATAAGATAGGGTATAAAATGAAAGAGATTGATCAGATAAGATTAAAGAAAAATATGAACCTGGGAGAATTTTTAAGTTATTTTAAAAATACTGCATTCAATTCTAGAAGATTGGCAAGTGCCGTAGATATATATGCAGAGATGATCGAAAAGGATGCAAAAAAATTTTTTGGTTTGGCAGGCGCGATGGTTCCTGCTGGAATGAGACAGATTATAGTTGATATGATGGATAGAGGATGGATAGATGTTCTTGTAACCACTGGAGCAAATTTGACGCACGATCTTATAGAAGCATTCGGTTATCATCATTATATGAATAACTCCAATAATAAAGAGTATAAACATTTATCAGATTCCGATCTGTTAGAGGAGGGGATAAGTAGAATCTATGACGTGTTTATCACTAATGATGCGTTTATAAATTTTGAAGAGGATTTATGGAAGATTTTAGACGATATCGGAGAAAAAGAGAATATTTCAATAAGCAATCTTATCAAAGAGATTGGTGCTCGACTTAAAGATAAAAATTCGATTATAGGTAAGGCTTACGAGAAGGATGTTCCCATATTCTGCCCAGCATTGGCCGATTCGATCTTTGGATTACAAGTATGGATGTATGGACAGACGCACAAATTTAAAGTGGGAGCATTCGATGATTTGAATGATTTAACCAATATATGCTTCGAATCTGATAAAAACGGAGTCTTGATCGTTGGTGGTGGCGTGCCTAAAAATTTTATACTTCAGATGATGCTATTAAAACCGGATAGCGGGTTCGATTATGCTATACAGATAACGATGGATAGACCTGAAACAGGCGGGTTGTCAGGAGCAACCCTTGAAGAGGCAGTCTCATGGGGAAAGATAAAATATAGTGGAAAATCAGCAGTAGTTTATTCAGATGCAACTATAGCGCTCCCATTGATATACGGCGCATTGATCGATAGATTTCAATGAGCGGTTTAATATTTGCAATGGATCTTACAGATAAGTATAGATCATTAAATCTGTTAAAAGATATAAGCGAGTTTATAGATTATGTAAAAGTAGGCTATCCCCTGATCTTATCTGCAGGTATCGGTATAATAGGCGATCTTTCAAGATACTCTCCAGTGATCGCAGACTTAAAAGTTGCCGATATTCCTTATACTAACGAGATGATATGTAGAATAGCTTTTGAGAATGGTGCCAAAGCCGTTATATCACATGGGTTTACAGGATCTTACTCTTTAAAAGCTTGTATAGAGACTGCAAAAGAATACGATGGAGAGATATACGTTGTAGTAGATATGAGCAATCCGGGCGCAGACGAGTTTATCCGACCGAATACTAAAAATCTTTGTAAAATGGCAGTAAAATATAAAGTAACAGGTGTGGTTGCTCCTGCAAACGATCCTGAAAGATTAAAAATAATCAGAAGATATGTAAAAAATCTGAGGATGATCTGTCCGGGTGTTGGTGCTCAAGGAGGATCGATACGTGAGGCACTCTCTGCCGGGGCTGATTATTTAATAGTGGGCAGGAGTATTTATACAGCAAAAAACCCAATAGAGGCTGCGAAACGTATAAGAAATGAGATATTACAAGATAGCCGATGATGAATTAAAAACCTGATTTAAAAAAATGATGAACCCTATGAGTTCTGAGGCATCTTATGAATGCTTAATAAAATAATAAATAAAAAATAATAAATAAAAAGTTAAAAAATATAAAAATCAAAAATATCACGAATGTTAATTCGTGAACCACAAATCTTCGATTTGTAATATTACTTCAACAAACCCTGCTTCTTCATCTTTTTTATCTCTTCATCTCTCAGTTTTCTCTTGAATATCTTCTCCGTTATAGTCCTTGGCAATTCCTCATCTCTGAACTCTACAGATTTTGGGACGGCGTAAGGTGGTACTCTCTCTTTCAGATACTGTACTATATCATCTTCCTTGATTTTACCTCTGTATTCGGGTTTCAGAACGATAAAAGCTTTTACGCGTTCACTGCCAGGTCTTTCCGGATCGGGTATTCCTACCACTGCAACCTCATCTACTCCAGGGTACTCGTATAGTAAATCATCCATCTCTCTCGTGTATACCTTGTATCCAGATACGTTCACCATATCCTTCGTTCTATCCACGACATAGAAATGACCCCACTCGTCTATCTTCACCACGTCCCCGCTATGCACATATCCCTCTCCATCCATACCAGACCCCACATCAGGCCAGTATCCTAACATCTTCCAAGGCGCATCAAGACACATCTCTCCTCTCAATCCTTCTTTTACTACCCGAGATATCGGTATCACCTCTCCTGTATCTTCATCTATTATCTTTACCTTCAAATCAACACAAGGTATCCCTATCGATCCTACTAACTCTTTCTTTCTACCCTCCTCCGTTGTAACTATATTCTTCGTTCCAAAAGATATTAAGATGTTTGCAAGTCTTCCAAAATTATCTGATCCGATCAAAGATTTCACTGTCTTTAATATGCTATCCATTCCGGGAAGATCTAGTAATCTGTTACCTATATGCAATACCTTTCCTACGTTCTCTCTACTGCCGAGTATCGGTACCAACATCGATACGACGGATGGAACATGTGTTACAGGGGCAAACTCTGATAAACCGTATCCTTCACCCATTATACTTCCTGTTTTCTCTTCTACAGATTTATGTATCTCTGGAGCGAGTGCTGCCGAACCAGAGATATAGATCATTCCAAAGTCCTTTGCCTCCTCCTCTTTTAAGAGTTTCCAGAATTGAGTCGGTGCTCCAATACATAATACAGGATGGTACTTCTTTACCAGCCTGACAAACTCTTTTGTATCTCTCGGATCGGTTACTTGTAGGGCTGTAAGCCCAATGCTCAGACATAGAAGGGTCTCACCATGTCCGTATACATGAAACAACGGAAGGGGTATGATTGCTCTACCTAACCCCTCCATCAATTTTACAAGGGACCTTGGAAAGGCTGTATTCATAACCGCCTCCGATTGTGCTACTAATCCCTTATGTGACAACATAACACCCTTTGGTATCCCTGTAGTACCACCAGTAAAGAAGAGTACAGCCGCATCGTTTTTAGGATCGATATCGACTTTGGGCGGGTTGGGAGGATACTTCTTGATCAGGTCGGTAAGCCAGATTATACCCTCCTCTTCCTCGTGTATAGGCGGGCTCATAGAATAATCTTCAGTCTTCGTCACGATTATGTTCTCTACCCCTACCTTCCCGCTTGCTTCTTTGACCTTATCCAACACGTCCCTATCTTTTACATTTGTATGACAGCATATCACCGTCTTTACTCCAGCTCTCGTCCATTTATCGACAAGACCATCTACAGAATCGATAACACTCTGTAAAGTACATATACCGCCTATTTCAGGGATAGCAAGGTCTGCTAATACCCCTTGGATAGAAGTAGGAAGAACAGTAGCTACTACGTCTCCTTTTTTAATACCTAAATCTGCTAATGCCGTGGCAAGCCTATCAACGTGGTCTTTCAACTCTTTATATTTCATCTCGTAATCGAATTGAACCAATGCTAACTGATTGGGATATCTTCTTGCTGGTCTATCTAGATGATACTCTGTATATCTCATATCTGGATAAGGCTCTAGAGTCTCTGGTGCTCCTAATAATTCATGCTCCTTTAACCAAGGTCGTTCTAAATATTTATTTTCTTCCATTTTAAACACCTTTATATTGTTATGATTTATTTATATAAAAATATTTCTATATAAAATTAAAATATATAACCTGTTGATTTAGATATCTCTCCTCTCATATTTGTTCTCATTAATCTTTTAACCTCTTCTAAGTCTTTTGTCTGTCCTAAAACCCACATGAGCTTTGTTAAAGCTGTTTCAGGAAGAATATCCTCACAATCTATAACTCCTGCCTTTATCATCATTCTACCTGTATCATACACTCTATTAGAGACCCGTCCGTTTAAACACTGGGATGTTATTACTATGGGAATATCCTGCTTTAGATGTGGTATCCATGCTGAAGAGACATGCCCTAGACCAGTGCCTTCAATCACCACTCCTTTGTATCCTTCTTCTACAAAAAAATCGATGATGCCTGGATCACAGCCAGGATAAAATTTTATGAGAGCACACTTCTCTTCTATTTTATCGTATAATCTTAAATCTTCTTCATCTCTCTTTTTATACCTATCCGAAAACAGATTTATCTCTAAATCAGGGTAGTTTATCTTTCCAATTGGTACAGAGTTAATTGATCTAAACGCATCCCTTCTAGAGGTATGCATCTTCCTTACATTCGTTCCTTTATGTATCAAACAAAAATCGTCCGAAATTGTACCGTGCATCACAACAGAAACCTCTGCTATATCTGATGTTGCCGTTTTTGTGGCACAAATCATGTTTACATAACTATCGCTGCTTGGTCTATCCGAACTTCGTTGGCTACCAACTAAAACAACAGGGATTGGTGTTCTAAGCATAAAAGATAATGCAGATGCGGTATAATTCATCGTGTCCGTTCCATGCGCAATAACCACACCATAAGATCCTTTTTTTATCTTATCATAGACAGCTCTTGCTATATCAACCCAATTTTTTGGAGAGATGTTCTCGCTCAATATGTTGAACAGCTGATCTGTATCGATAGTAGCAATATCAGAAAGTTCTGGTATTATCTTTATAATCTCGTCCGCTTTAAATTGGCTCGTAACGGCACCTGTTTTATAATCTATTCGGCTTGCTATTGTTCCACCTGTAAAAATCACTGAAACGTTGGGTAAACCCTTTTCTTTAGCGGTAAGATCCTGATTTTTATTATCAAGTATAGAAGAATCAATCTCTTTTTTACTCTTTATAATCTCTATAAACGTCTTTTCATCGATGTTAATTCCTATATTATAACCATTCTCAAGTTTTAAGACTATTGTATCGTCTATAGAAGGCATTACAGTTCCTTTATACTCTACACCATCTTTTTTTATCTTTATTAAATCTCCCTCTTCTATATCGATCATATCAAACATCCTTACATATACTTAAAAGTTCATTTATTCTTCCTTTTATTTTCTGAGCCAGATCATTTATTTCAGACTCATCCTTTTTTAAAATACTCTCTCTCTCTTCTATCATCCTTTTAACTTCAAAATGAGATGTTCCTCCGATACTCGTTCGTCTCTCTATATTCTTAGTAGAATTTAAAGCATTTTCTACGTCAATACTCTTCAATCCAAGATCACTCAATTTTTTTCCTATCTTTTTCAAAGAAATATCATTCAATCCGTCTGTTACCTTTTTTATGTCATAAAAATTTTTATGACCATTATAATTCTTGGTAAACTCTCCTACGATCGAATGTGCAACTCTGAATGGGATCTTTGTTTTAATGGTAATGATATCTGCCAACTCTGTTGCAGTCGTGAAACCTTTGTCAGATTCTTCCAACATAACACCCTTATTTATCTTCAACGTATCTATTATTCTGCTTAAAATCTTCAAAGTGATCTTTACAATATTAATGGATTGTAATAGATGTACTGAGACCTCTTGATTATCTAAATTATAGGAAAACGGAATAGCTTTGCATATAGATAAAGTAGCCGTCAAGTATCCTATCAAACTCCCAGATTTTGCTCGCATGAGTTCAAGAGAATCTGGATTTTTCTTTTGAGGCATAATGGAACTTGTAGATGCAAAAGAATCGTTTATTTCTATGAAATTAAATTCCGATGTAGACCAAAGGATGAGTTCTTCTGCCAATCTGCTTACGTCGATCATTATCAATGTAACATCAAAGATCATCTCTAAAATAAAATCTCTTGTGCTTACAGCGTCCATTGAGTGCTCTACTATATCATCGAATCCCAGCAGGTATGCCGTTCTTTCTCTATCTATTTTAAAGCCTGTACCTGCAAAAGCGGCTGATCCTAACGGTGAAAGATTTAACCTTTTATAAAAATCTTTTAACCTGTCAAGATCTCTTTTGAAAACGTCATAATGAGCTAAATAATGATGAGACAGGAGTATCGGTTGTGCATGTTGCATATGAGTATAGCCTGGCATGATAACATCTAAATTATCCTTTGAAAATTTTAGTATGGTATTGAGGAGGTCTATTATTAATTTCATAATATTTATCGTCTCTTCTCTCGATTTAAATCTTAAACAAGTGGCTACCTCATCGTTCCTTGATTTGGCGGTGTGTATTTTTCCCCCGATACTGCCCAATTTCTCAATAATCTTGCTTTCAATGGCAACATGAACATCTTCGTAGTTTTCTATCTCAATATCTTCATTTTTTACCTCTAAAAGAGCTTTTATTATCTTATCTCTCTCTTCTTTATCTATAATGCCACGTTCTCCAAGCATTATCACATGAGCAAGATCTACATAAATATCTGCATCGAATATCCATCTATCTACATCGAGGGATAACGTATATTCTTTAAAAAGCTCATCTTCCTTCTCATTCAGCCTATTTCTTAATATGTCTCTCATTGTATCCTCTTGTATACTAAATTTAATTTATTTTAAACCTCATTCAAAAACGGATAAACATATCTAAACTCTTCGTCTTGGATATAACTCCTGCACATCTTGAGGCAGATTTCTGCTTTCATCAGTTCTCTACCCAAGTATGCAACATGTTCTTTTAAACTCACCATCTTTTCTGAGATTATGGTATCAAGCACAGATTTTGCAGTCTTTCCTACTATGGTAGCATCTTTATGCGTTGCATATATTTTACCATCCTTCAATCTTATAGAAAATCCACCTAATGGATCTATATGCCAGGTTTTGTTCTCTTTCGCGATTATTATATTATCACTAATATCAGCGATAAATTCTCTTATTCTCTTCTCTTTAAATAAGATTAGATCGATTCCTAAATCTTTAGGTGGCATCTTTCTATTCTTCGCAAGAAACATCATCTCAGAGATTTTTTTAAGCTCATATATGCTTCCAAAACATTTTCTGCTGTATTCTGGTGTAAATAAAATACTTACACCTAATTCTGCGCCTATTCCAGCTAAAATTGCATTTGCACCTGTTGAATCTGTATCTATCAACTCAGATACGTTTCCTATGCCAAAAAACAATGGTATCTCTTTATATCTTAAATTTATCTCTCTGTATCTAATCAAAGATTTGAATAAACCCATGTTTATCGGATCTAATACAGGGTCTGCAATAATTTTTTTTATTCCAATACTCTTTGCAAGATCTATGTTATCATCTAATTTGTCATCATCTGGTATTATTACAACCGCTGAGTCCGTATCTGCCAATTTTTTTCCAATCCTGTCAAGAACGTCTTTATTTGCGCTGAGCAACATATCTGCTTTATTAGATCCAAGAACCAAAAATTCTGGTATGCTGGTATCTATCGAAAAAGGAACTTTAAAACCTGAGATTGTATCTAAAATTTTTTCAACATCGTCTATATCAGCGTCGAGCGATATGCCGAGATCGATCATATCTGTACCTTCTGAGAGGTAATATTTTATCTTTTGTACAAGATCGTCTGTATCGTATTTATCTGCATCTACTATCTCGGACAATACTTTCATTCTAGAAGATTTTCCCAGTTTCAACCCTTTAAGTTTAAACAAATAATCTGCATCTTTTTCTAATCTTATAACATCTTTTTTTGCATTTTCTACTTTTAGGTGAGATAACAATTCACATGCAGGTATCTTGCTGGAAAATTTTATTTTATTTGCCTCTGGAAGAATATATCTCAAATCATACGCATTTTTTGGTCCAAGCCTTATAGGTACTTTAATCTCGTCTTCTAACTTAGTAAAATCGGCTGTTATTAATCCAGGGATTAAAATTAGCCCGTATAATTTTAAATCAATATCTTGTTCTTTCAATGTCTTTTTTAAGATTGTTGGAGTTATAAATGCTGCTATATTTCTATTACAAACCAAAACATCTGCATAATCCTTTGCACACTCTTCAACAATCTCTTTTACTATCCTCTCGGATTTTTTTCCTGTTATTATGAGTATTCTCATACATCTTAAGACATGCAATTTATATATAATAAAGATATTAGGTAAAATGTAACAGTCAAAAACCATAGTAAAATATTTTATTAATTTAATTGTATAGAGTAGATAAATGAAAAAAACAACAGTTATAACACATATGGATGCCGATGGTATATTATCTCTAGCTACTTTTTTAAGATATACTCGTAGCGTTGAGGAGGTTAAAAAAGATGCTTTAAGCGTCTATTTCACATCCCCGGTTAATCTGTTAAATACTATCTTAATATCCATATTAAATAAAAGAAGGGTGAATAACTTAGAAATGCTCTATATCTTTGACCTTTCTGGTTATAGAGAGAGCATTATATCTGCATCCATATATAAAAAAGCCGTATGGATAGATCACCATCATTGGGAGATAGTAAAAAAACCTGAAAATATCGAGTTTTATATCGATCCTACCTCTAATAGTGCATGTCGACTTGTATCCGAATATCTCTCAACTCACTATTTTGAAGATGTGGCAGATGAGATAGATACTAACAATATAAAAACAGATTATGGTGAGAAGATCAGAACGATCGTATCTTATTTACGAGATGAGAACAGAGGTAAGATATTATTTGAAAAATTATATAAATTTGCAGAAGATCTTGCATGTACCGGCTTTGACATACTTTATAATGCGTATTACGAATCTATGATAGATCTTTACAAGAAAACATTAGAAGAGATCGACGAGATCATCGTCAATTACTTAAATATATATAGAGTGGATGATTTAAAGGTTGCAGTGGTCACATCAGATAAATCGTTACCCGTCTATCATGTATACAATAAATTGATGGATCATAAAGATGCTCCATTCGATCTTATTTTAACGGTATTTTATTTTGACAATATAACAAAGATTGAATTTAGAACACAGACAAATTTTAATACCCGCGATCTTGCTAAGATGTTTGGCGGTGGCGGGCATATTTATGCAAGCGGTGCAACTGTAGACGGCCATATTACCATAGATGAGATCGTACATAATATCAAGATTAGATTGATGAACGAAGAGAATATATGAGTTTATAGCAAGATAAAAGATAGGTTGGTGTTATAAAATTGAAGAATATGATAGATATTCATTCGCATTTAACTTTTGAAGATTATGATAAAGATAGGGATCTCGTTATAATTGATGCAAAGAAGGTATTAAAGGCGGTAATCACAAGTGGGGTCAATCCAGAAGATTCCAAAAAAGCTTTGGATTTGTATGAGAAAAATAAAGGATTTTTGTATCTTATGTTAGGTTTTCATCCGATATATGCTAATAAATATAGCGATAAAGATTTAGAACAATATATAGAGTTTATTAAGAAAAATAGAGATAAAATTATAGGTATTGGAGAGATCGGTCTGGATTACTATTGGATAAAGGATAAATCTGAGATTAAAAGATCGAAAGAAATATTTGTATCATTTTTAGAGCTTGCAAAAGAGATCGATATGCCCGTGCTTCTCCATACAAGAAAAGCAATCTCTGATGGACTGAACATTATAGAGAATGAGGACATACGGAGAGCAGTATTTCATTGTTTTTCTGGTGGAACAAAATTAGCAAGAGAGATATGGGAAGAGGGTTATTATATATCTCTTGCAACATCCATCGAGAGGAATAAAAATATGAAGAAGGCAGCAAAGTCTGTTCCGTTGAAATTATTATTAACAGAGACAGATTCTCCTTTCTTATCACGCATAGATGGAGAAAGAAACGTTCCACAAAATGTAAATATAGTATACCGTGAAATTTCAAAATTAAAAGGTATAGATATAGGTGAAGTAGAAAGACAGGTGTCTGAGAATATTCATACGCTATTCAATATATAAACAGAGATGGGGTGAATAATGTTTGGCGAAAAAAGGTAGAGTTAAAGGAAAAAGGGATTATAAAAGGGATGGCGAGTTAAAAAAGACCCAGAGAGAGAGAAAAAAAGGTGAAGAAGAGATTGTTGTCACAGGACGTAGAGCGTATCTTGAGAACGTATATAAAACCATGGTACCTACCGCTTTTGGAGTGATCGGCGGTGCTATTTCGATTGTATCTATCTTTAAAAATTTTGCTTTTAATGCCGTCTTGTTAGTTATATTTTTAATATTAGTAGAACGATATATCGCTCTACCTCGTCTTGTAGTCAGCAAATTTATGGTAAAAGATTGGTTTTATATCTCCGTAATGACTTTTTTAGCATGGTACATATCATTTACGATATTTTTAAACGTATAATTGGTGTTTATCATAATGAGGATTGCAGTATTAGATAGAAATCTTTGTCAGCCTAGAAAATGTTCTAAGGAGTGTTTTAAATACTGTCCTAAAGTTAGAACAGGAGATGAGACGATAATATTCGATGAAGATGACCGACCTATAATCTCAGAAATATTATGCGTCGGTTGTGGCATCTGTATTAAAAAATGTCCTGCCGAAGCGATAAAGATTGTCAATCTGCCTGAAAAATTAAAGACGCAGGAAGTTCATCGATTTGGAGAGAACGGATTCGCCCTTTTTGGTCTTCCTATCCCTCATAAAGGTAGTGTTGTAGGGATACTCGGATCGAACGGTATCGGTAAAAGTACCTCTATCAAAATTCTAACAGGTAATTTAAGACCAAACTTGGGAAAAAAGGAGGGTGTAAATAAAAAAGAATTATTAAAGTATTTTGCAGGATCGGAGCTTCAAAATTATTTTAAAAATCTGATCGAGGGCAAGATCAGATGTTCTCATAAAATACAGAATATAGATTTATTTCAAAAATTCTACGGTAAAGTATCATCCTTTTTGAAAAAAGAGAGCGAAAGAAGCGATGAAGATATTGAAAAAATAGTTGAATTACTCGATTTAAAGAGTGCTTATAATAGAAACGTTTCTGACCTAAGTGGAGGTGAACTACAGAGAGTTGCAATCGCAGTATCACTTCTCAAGGATGTTGATTTCTACTTTTTTGATGAGGTGACTCCTTTTTTGGATATATTTCAACGAATAAAGATTGCAAATATAATACAGATGCTCTCACAGAGTAATAATGTCTTGATTGTAGAGCATGATCTAGCCATACTCGATCTCTTGACGGATACCATCCAGATAATCTATGGAGAGCCAGGAGTATACGGTATAACGACAAAACCCATTGGTAGCAGATCGGCAATAAACCAGTATATAGATGGGTATCTCAAAAATGAGAATATAAGGATAAGAGATAAGAGTATAAGATTTGAGGTTCGAGCTCCAAGATCCAACGTAGAGTTAGAAATTTTGAAAAAATTTGATCAAATTTATAAAAGATACGAAGGATTTTCTCTTGAAGTAACCCCGGGTGAGTTCAGAAAAGGAGAGATAATCGGAGGAGTAGGGCCTAATGCTATAGGAAAGAGTACTTTTGCTAAATTATTTGCAGGAGTTATAAAACCTACTGAAGGAGAGCTAGATTTCGGGTTAAAGGTATCTTATAAGCCACAATACGTAAAAGGAGATTCTGATACCCTTGTATCGGATGTATTAAGCACGTATACGCTGGATAACCAATTTTATGAGATGTATCTAAAACCGCTGAGGTTAGATCTATTGATGAATAAAAAGTTGTCTGTACTCAGTGGAGGAGAGCTTCAAAGGGTTGCTATAGTCTTATGCCTAATCAGAGATGCTGATATGTATATACTCGACGAACCAAGCGCGCATTTAGATGTAGAGGAGAGAATACAGATAAGCAAGATTATAAGACGGTCTATAGAGGATAGAAAGGCAACAGCCCTGGTCATAGATCATGATATATATCTGATCGATCTTGTAAGCGATAGACTCTTAGTATTTTTGGGAAATCCTGGGATTAAAGGTAAGACATCTGGTCCATTAGAGATGAAAGATGGTATGAATTTGTTCTTAAAGATGCTGGGTATAACTTTCAGGCGAGATGAAGAGACTAAAAGACCACGGATAAACAAGTTAAACTCGAGGTTGGATAGAGAACAGAAAGAGAGAGGAGAGTATTATTATGCATGAAAACCTTCGGTTCTTCACTCTTCAAAGAAGTGCTACGAATCAAACATTCGTAACTCACAAATCTTTGATTTGTGATGCAGGAACCTTGGTTCTGCAGAGTTGAAAAACAGGTATTAGTTTGACAAGGAGTATAATATGGGTCTTATAACGTTAAAAGGTGGAATCTGTGCAGTAGAAGGGGTTAAAGCTAATGGTATTAAAGAAAAAAAGAAAGGTTTAAGTATTATTCTTGCTGAAGGATGTTCTGCAGGGGTATTTACCACGAATAAAATAAAAGCTGCTCCTGTTGTTTTAACGGAAAAAAATCTTGCACTTAAAGGCAGGCTTAGAGGAGTTATTGCCAATAGTGGATCTGCGAATGCTTTTACTGGAGAAGAAGGATACAAAGATGCTATAAAAATGGCTAAGTTGCTTGCAGATAGAATAGATTCGCCTATAGACGAGATCGGTCTGTTATCAACTGGTGTTATAGGCGAGAGGATAGACCTTTGCTGGATCGAAAAAAATTTTGATAAGGTCTTTTCAGGTTTAGACTCTTCAGAGGAGTCTTCTAAATTTGCAAACAGAGGTATAATGACCACAGACACAAAAGAAAAAGATTTTGCGGTCGAATATAACGATATGAGGGTAGGAGGTATTGCAAAAGGTTCAGGCATGATAGCCCCAAATATGGCTACGATGTTATCTCTTATCTATACCGATGCAGATTTTTCTTCTAAGGTCTTAAAAAGATGCCTGTTTAAGGCGGTGGATAAAAGTTTCAATATGTTGAGTATAGATGGCGATATGAGCACGAACGATACGGTGATCATCACATCGACTAATGCTCTATCCGCAAAAGAGGATGAGTTTCAAGATGCTCTTGATATAGTATGTATAGAACTGGCTAAAAAGATTGCAGAAGATGGAGAAGGTGCAACAAAATATATAGAGGCTCATGTTAAGGGAGCGATAGATAAAACAGATGCAAAACGAGCAGCAAAATCAATTATAGAGTCAAATTTAGTAAAGACTGCAATATTTGGTGGTGATCCAAATTGGGGGAGGATTGTCGCTGCTGTAGGGTATTCGGGCGCAAAAGTGGACGAAAATAAGATATCCCTTCTCATGCATGCGGGAGGAATAGATGAAGACATCATCATAGATGGAAGCGTACAACGATTTAATGAAGACAACCTTAAATATATAATGTCAAAAGATAGAATATTTATAGAGGTAGATTTAGGCAAAGGAAGAGAAGAAGCAACCGCTTTTGGTTGTGATCTTAGTTATGATTACGTAAAAATAAATGGAGCGTATAGAACTTGAGTACGGATAATGGGTACAAGATAGAAAATGTGTTGATAGAGGCGCTTCCATACGTACAGATGTTGAGAGACGCAAAGATACTGATAAAGATTGGCGGGCATGCAATAATCGATCGTAAGATAATGGAGAGTGTGGTACGAGATGTGGTCTTTTTAAGGTGTGTAGGAGCAAAACCGATAATAGTACACGGTGGTGGACCAGAAATAACGCATAATATGGAGAAATTTGGAAAAAAACCAGTTTTTATAGATGGATTAAGAGTAACAGACGACGAAACTCTTGAAATAGCAGAGATGGTCCTTGTTGGAAGGATTAACACAGATATTGTTAGATATATAGTGAAATATGGGGGGAAAGGAGTTGGATTATCAGGGATAGATGGTCTCTTAATATCTGCTAAAAAGATAGGAAAAGTTTTGAACGAAAAAGATAAAAAAGAGGTTGATTTAGGATTGGTTGGAGAAATAGAAAAGGTTAATACAGAAATACTGGAGATAAGCATAAATAATGGGTATATTCCTGTTGTATCACCGATCGCTACCGACTTTCATGGAAACCATTTTAATATAAATGCCGATAATATGGCAGGAGAAATAGCTGCAGAGGTAAAAGCAAAAAAGCTGATACTATTGACGAATGTTCCTGGCGTGATAAAAGATGATAAAGTGATATCTGATCTTTCCACCGAGATGGTGGAGTCTCTAATAAAAGATAAGATTGTGACGGGTGGAATGATCCCGAAACTGAATGCCTCTATAAATGCGGTTAGAAAAGGTGTAGATAAGGCACACATACTCGATGGATCGAGACCGCATTCTCTACTTCTGGAGTTGTTTACAGATGAAGGAATAGGAAGCATGGTCCATATATAACTCTGGTATCTTTATATTAATCGATCTCAAGAATAGGATTTATCTTTATTTTCTATCCTTTATTCTATATCAATGACGTTACCTTCACATACGCAGGTCTTAACTCTCGATTCTAACGAGAAAGGATCACCATCCCATAATAGCAAAGAGGCGATTTTACCTTCTTCGATGGTACCAAGATCTTTTAATCCTAAAATATCTGCAGTCTCCTTGGTTATCAAGGATATAGCCCGTTCTTTCCGCATATCAAACCTTAGAAAATGTCTTAATTGAAGAAAAAGGTCTCTTTGGAGCATAACAGGATGATCTGTCATCAAACCAAATTTTGGGCTGACTTTAATAAGGTTTTTAATGTTTCTCCAAGAACTATGTTTCAATTCTACTTTAGAGGCAAATGAATCGATAGGTCCATAAATTACGGGAATATTTGAGTTTTTTATCATCGTCCATGTCTCTTCAAGATAGACGTCTCCGCAATGGTTTGCAATAACATTAAGACCGAACTCGTCTGCAAGTTTTTTTAAAACAATGATATCGTCGCTTTTATGAACATGCACCATAAGAGGAGGTTTGTCATCAATAATTTGTATTAGATGCTCAGTAGTAGGATCGATCTCTTCTATATCCTTTTTTCCCTTTTTTAATAAATCTCTTGCCTTGATTGCTTTATAAAGTTCTCTTCTTAACAATCCGATAGCACCCATCCTTGTTGTAGGCCGTTCTCCCTTCCAATCATGTGTTGATCTAGGATTGTAACCCAACGCTGCTTTAATACCTATCTCACAAAACAAGGCATCTTCTATGTTCGTACGCCAGTTTCTTATCAAGGCTGTTCTGCCTCCTATTATGTTTCCGCTTCCTGGCATGACGTGTGAGTACAATACACCAAACTCTAAGCTCTCTTTGAATGAGAGGTCATCCATATAGATCGAGTTTATAACGTTGTTCAAAGGAGATATCGGTTGGAGTTCGTCGTTTGTCTCCCCTTCGTAGTATGGTTCTCCTGATCTTTCAAGACCTATGTGACAATGTCCATCTATGAAAGCAGGTGTCACAATCCCCTCACCTATTATCTCACAATCTGGTTTCTTATCTGTTATATCTACTATCCTTTTGTTGAAGACGATATATACATCTTTTTTGGTATTGATACCATCATAAAGAAGAGCTGCTTTTAAAGATTTCATAATACTCACTCTTGCTTTATTTTTTTGTTTATATCGATCTAACATACATCATATAAAGATTTTATGCTCAAGTAGGTAGAAATAAAATCACAAAATATATGACTAAGAATATAAAACCCATTGGTACGCCTATTTTAGCCCATTCTTTTCCGGATATATTTAATTTATTCGCACAGACTATATTTGGAATATTTTCAGGAATAAGCATACCTCCAGAGATTAATAAGCTTATTAAAATTGGGAGATTGTAAGTGAGATTATTCCCATTAAAAGAAAGAAAGGCTCCATATTCCTGCCTATCTTCTTTGATAGAATAGGTAACAAAAACATTAAGACAAGAGTTGTAAATAGACCGATCGTACAAAAAAGCGGAAAAATTACTTGATGAGATCTTAATATTATAGGTATAATAGAGGGTAGATTTACTATATCAAACAGGCTTATCTGAAGAAATCCTATCATTTTTGTTACTTCTTGATACCAATCAAGACATTAAAGATTGTGTAATAACTAGTTCTATTAAAATAAATATTTATAATTAATAGGGACTTGACCTATATAAAGACAAAATCATAATAATAAAAGGTAAAACGGGCGCGGGGGGATTCGAACCCCCGATCTACGGCTTAGGAGGCCGTCGCCTTATCCTCTGGGCCACGCGTCCTTGAATATGCAGAACTACGTTCCTGCATCACAAATCGAAGATTTGTGAGCTACGAAGCAAGGCTTCGTAACATTTGTTTTCATATTAAAGATATTTAGACATATAAATCCCATCACGACTATAACCTAACTTTCGGTAATATTCTCGTACTCCGATACCGCTACATATAACCAATTTTTTAAATCCATTATCTTTTGCTATCTCCTCTGCTTTACTTATCAGTAATCTTCCATAATTCCTGTGTTGCCATATCTTTTTATCTTCATCATCCGATCTCTCGCCTATATTTAACATCTGTCCATATATATGGAGTTCCCTTATTAAAGCCGTATCTTTGTTGATCTCTCTTCTATATGGTGATGCAGGAAATCTTAAACGTGTAAAACCTATGAGTATATCGTTGGCTATATCTTCATAGGATATAAAAAACTCTTCTCCACCAGAACAATCGTATTTTATCAGAGAAAGATCGATATTTTCAGGTTCCTTATCCACATGCCCTACCTCTCTACATCTTATGCATCTGCATCGTTTATTCTCCTTTATTAAAATCTCTTGTGCCATCTGTCTTATATTACTCTTTTTAACTCCATCCACTATATACGGAGCTGGTATATCTCGCTGGATCCTCTGAATTCTAACCCATGGAGGCGTGATCTTTTTTATTTCTGTAATCAATTTTACGGCATCTTCTGTTGAACAAGGTTTATATAACCCTTTTTTCCACCAATCGTATAGTTCTGTTCCTTTTGTAACGAGAGTAGGGTATATCTTTAAATAGTCAGGTTTAAAATCTTCGTTATTATATATCTCATAGAACATATCGTAATCTCTATCAAAATCAGAAGATGGAAGCCCTAGCATCATATGAAAGCCGACTTTCAAGCCACTATCCCTTAACAACCTATTTGCTTTTATAGAATCTTTTACAGTATGTCCTCTCTTAATTTTTTCCAAAATATAGTCATATACAGTTTGAACACCAAGTTCTACCTTTGTTCCGCCTAAATTAAGCATCGTATCTATCTCTTTTTCTCTACAATAATCAGGTCTTGTTTCAAAAGTAATACCAACGTTTCTTATTTTTGCCATCTCATTCTCTACAATTTGGTTTTTATCTTTCTGACCGTGATCTTCATAAAACTCGTTCATAGCTCTCAGACACTCTTTGATAAAATATTCTTGATATGATAGATCTCTCGATGTGAAGGTTCCTCCCATAACGATAAGTTCAACCTTTCCTATCGGGTGCCCTATAGTATAGAGCTGTTCTAATCTATGCCTGACTTGAAGGTAAGGATCATAATTACATTGAGCGCCTCTCAGTGCAGCAGGCTCGAAACCTGTGTAACTTTGAGGAGTATTGTTGGCTAATCCACCTGGACACATAATACATCTTCCATGAGGACAATCAGCAGGAGAGGTCATTACTGCAATAACTGCAACACCACTTATTGTTTTTGTAGGTTTTTTTATTAGATACTTCTTGATACGCTTATCTTTCAGATATTTTAAGATTTCAGAATTTTTTAAGAGTTTATCTACACCAGTCCTCTTCGAAATATCTTTTTTATATCTATTCATCATCTGTTCTACCCTTGTTTTTCCGATATCTCCTTCTATCTCCTCAAATGCTCTACTTGTTATTAACTCATTCACAATTTTCTCTATACTATCTGTTTTATCGACCATTTTTATTTAAAATCCATCATTATTCTTTAAAAATGGTATAAGTCCTCCTGCGTCTAAAATCTTTCTAATATATTCAGGTATAGGTTTGAATTTGTAAATATCACCTTTAGTTAAATTTTTTATCGTTCCTGACTCAAAATCAATCTCCAATTTATCACCCTTGCTTACTTTCTCAGCTATATCGTTGCATTCTATCGCAGGAAGACCGATATTAAAGCAATTCCTGTAAAAAATCCTTGCAAAACTTTCTGCAATTATACAAGAGATGCCACACGCTTTTAAAACCTGTGGTGCCTGTTCTCTACTCGAGCCACATCCAAAATTTTTTGCAGCAACTATTATAGGATCTTTCTTAGATCTTGCATCGTTATAAAAATTTTTATCTATACTTTCAAACGTATGCACAGCTAATTTATTCATATCAAGCTCGTCATATTTATATTTTCCAGATATTATCTCGTCTGTGTTTATATCTGAAGGAAAAACTCTTAATATTTCTGAGGACATCTTAATCACCTTCTGGATAAGTAATCTTACCATTTAGTGCACTTACAGCTGCAGTGGCAGGAGAACAAAGATAAATCTCAGCATTGTTGTTTCCCATTCGTCCTTTAAAATTTCTGTTCTGAGTAGATAACACCACTTCGCCGTCTCCTAATGCTATAGTTCGTCCAATACAGAAACCACAACCAGGAGGACATACGGCAGCACCTGCTTCAACAAAAATATCTATTAATCCATCCTTTATCGCCTTTAACAAGACGTCCCTGCTTGCAGGATATACTACTAACCGGCACTTTGATTTTTTTCCTTTAAGAATCTTTGCAGCAATTCTTAAATCTTCTAACCGTCCATTTGTACAACTTCCAATACAGACCTGATCTATATCCAAACCAGCAAAATCCGATACTGGGGCAACGTTATCCACTTTATGAGGATAGGCAATCATCGGCTCAACATCTTCTGAAACGATGTAAAGTTCATCCCTATATACCGCGTCTTTATCTGGAGATACTTCTTTAAACTCTTTCTCTCTTCCATATCTTCTTAAAAACTCTCTTGTTTTCTCATCTCCTTCCATAATCCCACATTTTGCGCCAACTTCTATTGCCATGTTTGTCATGGTTAATCTAGACTCTATGCTCATATCTTTAATAGTAGATCCTAAAAATTCTAGAGACATATAAGTGGCACCATCCGCACCTATTTTACCTGCTATATATAAAAACAAATCTTTTGAGAAGACATTATGTTTTAAAGCTCCGTTTACTTCTATTTTATATGCTTCCGGTATCTTGAACCAGGTTTTTCCATATATCATTGCCGCGGCTATATCTGTCGATCCCATTCCAGTAGAAAAAGCACCCAACCCGCCATGGGTGCATGTATGGCTATCTGCCCCTACAATCACTTTATACGGAGCTGAAAATTTTTCTAAGACAATCTGATGGCATATTCCGTCACCATTCTCGTATAAGTTCAATCTATTCTCTCTTGCAAATCTTCTCATCATTATATGAACGTTAGACACTTTCTCGCTTGGTGATGGAGATGCATGATCGCATATTACAAGAACTCTGTCTTTATTGAAGACTTTTGTAGTTCCCATCTCCTCCATCTTCTCTATTGCTAAAGGTAGCGTTCCATCGTGGGCAAATGCTAAATCTATCGGTGAAATAATCATATCTCCAGCATAAACGTCTTTTTTTATTTTATTAGATAAAATTTTCTCTACCATTGTCTGTGCTTTATTCATAATGACCTTTTTTAGTTACAGTATAAAGATATTATAAATCTTTTTAAGTTGGATATATGATAAGAAAACATTAGAGCTTGCAAAACATCTATATTAAAAATGATTTTAACAGTAAAAATAAGATAAAAAAATATAATTAATTTAAAAAATATAGTTAATAATTAAAATTAAAGAAGTTTATTATTATGCAGCGAATTTTATATCTACTGTTGTATTCCCAAACGATGCTGTCCCTTTCACGTTATACTTTGCCTGCCCTGTTCTTATAGCATTTGTAATAGCAGATCCAACATCTTCATACTCCAAGACAAGCTTACTATCTATCTTTTTTGTCTGATTTGCTGGAATAATGATCCTTTCTTCTACGTCTCCATCACCGATATGTACATCATTTATATATACGTCATATTCAATCTCATCAAGGTATGCAGTATTATTGCTCGGATTGTATATCTCAAATACGATGTCGAGTGTTGCACTCTTAGCTCCAATAGATCCTACCCTTACATCGACTACACTCACTTCACAGCTTTGCAACGCTTCTTTGTTAAAATACCATAATACTCCGCCTATCACAAGAAGAACTACTATTATTCCTACCACTATCCATCTACCTTTGGCCATTTTCATCACCTTATCAAATATAGATTCATACTTCTTTATCTATGTTTCTATTTTTCTTTTTATGATCAACGTATTTAAAAAAAAACGAGAGATCATCTACCAATTTTTATCTCGCTTACAATCTCTTTTATACAGATGTCTCTATCTATCGTATTTATATAATCTAAATAGGTATTAATTAAATTATAAATACAAAAAGGCAAAATAAAAACTAAAAAGCAAAAACCTTTCTCAGCCCCTCTTCTATCAACTCCTCCAAAATCTTAAAAAGTATCTTTTCTTTTAATCTTTTTATTTTTTACCTATTCTTTTTTGACGTTTTCAGCTTGTAAACCTTTTTTACCACTTACAACTTCTAAACTTACTTTATCTCCCTCATTAAGGGTCTTAAATCCTTCGCCCATAATTGCAGAGAAATGCACAAATATGTCTCCTGTTCCATCATCTAACTCTATAAAACCGTATCCCCTGCTTGGGCTAAACCATTTAACCGTTCCTGTTTTTCGCATTTTTTAACCTTCTATATCATTTGATATTTTACAACACTATAAAATATTATGAGTTTAAAAAGCTTTTGGTTTTGTTGTTGTATCAAATATACTGTAAGTTTTAAATCAAAAAGATTATACTGTTTGAAAGGAACGTGATATAAGAGATAGAGATTGGAAGAAGAATAAAATAACGAAAAATTGGTAAAGATCTCCGCATCTCTTTTATGATATGCTTACAAGGATAAACTGAGCTGAGATAAAAGTTTTAGACTATCAGTTAATAGATCTATTAAATTGTTCGACATAGCATATAATTATACCTATAAATTTAAATAGAAGAATAAATATTTTATTTAAATGCAAAATTAAAGATGTATCTCGAGCAGGATCAAAATTTAAATAAATATTAATATTGATAATAAGATCATGATATTTTATATAAACGGGGTCGTAAGGTAGCCTGGACTATCCTCCCAGCATGGGGCGCTGGAAACCTGAGTTCAAATCTCAGCGACCCCATCAAAAAAACCCGGCCGATGATGAATGATGGGCAGTCTGATTTTAATGATGAAGGTGTTGTACCTGAGGCACGGATTTTTATTATAGTTTTGATAAAGGAGAGAAGTTTTTATGGATAGAATAAAGATACCTTATGGGGATTCTTCTTTAGAGTTAGTTGTAAAAGAAAATATGCAGATTATAAAACCTGTGAAAGAGGCAGGGATGTCTGATACTAAATATTCTAAAGAAAAGATTAAAAGAGCGATAGAAAGACCTTTACAAAGTAAAACGATTGAAGAATTATGCAAAAATAAAGAAAATTGTGTGATTGTAGTAGATGATCAAACGAGGGATACGCCCACAAAATTGATGATAGATGTCTTAGTAGAGATAATAGGAAGATATATACAGGATATAAAGATATTATTCGCAACGGGAACCCATAGAAAACCTACTAATGATGAGATAGAACGGATACTGGGGAAAGATATTTTAAAAAAGGTACAGATAGATCATCATGACTGTGATAATCTAGATAATTTAGCCTTTTTTGGAAAAACATCTTATGGGACGCCAGTTTATATAAATAGAACATATTTATCATCAAATTTGAAAATTATAACTGGAGATATATCGCTTCATTATTATGCAGGGTTTGGTGGTGGAAGGAAGAGTATCATTCCAGGCTTAGCTGGTAGGAATACTATAAAAAAGAACCATAGTCTTCTGTTGGATAAAAATGCATTTATGGGAAATTTAGAAGGTAATCCGGTCCATTTGGATATGTTAGAAATCATAAATATGCGTAACGAATCGTACAAGATATATCCAGATTTTTCATTAAATGTAATAGCGGATAATAAGAAAGAGATAGTTACTGCGGCAGCAGGAGATTTAAATACCGTGTTTGACTATTTAGTGAAGATTGCTAAAAAAATGATGAGTGTTGAGATAAAAGATTGTTTTGATAGTATAATTGTAAGTTCTGGTGGTTATCCAAGAGATATAAACTTATATCAAGCCGTAAAAGCTCTAGAGATGGTTAAACATGGTGTAAAACCTGGAGGAAATATCATTCTAATAGCCGAATGCAAGGAGGGGATCGGAGATTATACGTTTGAAAGATGGATGCATGATTTTGCAAGTCTAGAAGAGACTGAAGAAAAGATTAAGAGTTGTTTTGAGTTAGGTGGGCATAAGGCATATTATTTAAAAAATATTCTAAAACGTAATAAGATATATCTGTTATCAAGGATATATAAAAAAATCATTAAAAAATGGGGCATAATCCCTATTGAGTCTTTAGATGAAGTATCAAACGTTTTAAAAGGTGGTAATGTAGGGATAATACCATCAGCAGATTTTATGATCGTAAAGAAGGAGTGAAATAAGTTGGAAATAGCTGAAATAGAATTAAAAGGCCATATAATAGACTCAGATATATTAAACAAAGTATTTGATACTATAATAGACCTAAACGGCGATTTTGAAGTTAAAGAGTTTAAGATCGGCAAACATAAAAAGGATCCAAGTTATGCAAGAATTTTGATAATATCAGAGATGAGAGAAGTATTAGAAGATATTTTGACTGCTGTTCATAATTTAGGTGCAATAGTCCCAGATATAAATGATGCTATCTGGGAAGAAGCTATAGGGGACAAGATCGTTCCAAGCGGATTTTATACAACCACAAATCATCCTACTTTTGTCAGGATAAATAATAAATGGGTTGAGGTCGAGAATATAGGAATGGATTGTTTAATTACGATAGAAGGATATAGGGCGATATGTAAGCCGATAGACGAGATAAAGAGGGGAGATAAAGTTTTAGTTGGAAGAACAGGAATAAAAGTTGTTCCTCCACCAAGACCTAGAGAGAAAAATCCATTTTTTGGATTTATGACAAATCAAGTATCTTCAGAGAGACCAAATATCTCTTTCGCCAAGAAGATTGCCCAACAGATAGTAAGAATAAAAGAGGATGAGGGTAAGATAACAGTCGTTGGAGGGCCTGCAATCGTCCATACCGGAGCATCAGAGTCTCTCGAATGGATGATACGAAATGGTTTTGTAGATTTGTTATTGGCAGGCAATGCTCTTGCTGTTCATGATATCGAGAAAAGTTTGTATGGAACCTCTTTAGGAATGGATATTGAGAAGGGCGAACCTACTGTAGGCGGAAATAAGAATCATATCTATACGATAAGCGAGATAATAAAGGCAGGATCCATTAAAAATGCCGTAGAGAGAGGCATCCTTAAAAAAGGTATATTTTATGAATGTATAGTTAAAGATATACCATTTGTTCTTGCTGGATCTATAAGAGACGACGGACCTCTTCCTGATACGATAACAGATACTATGGTTGCAAAAAAGATGATGAGAGAAAAGCTTAAATATAGTAACATGGTAATGATGATGGCAACGATGCTTCATTCGATTGCTGTCGGAAATATGTTACCATCATTTGTAGAGACCATCGTAATAGATGTAAACCCATTAGTAATCACCAAGTTGGTAGATAGAGGGTCTATACAGGCGGTGGGTATAGTTGCGGATATAGGATCTTTTTTACCTTTAATGGTATCCGAATTAAGAAAATTGGTCGAGTACTAGATATCAAAGGGATAACAATATAGCAATATTTATTAAAGATGATACTACATTGTAACATATAGAGAGAGATTTTTGAGAAGATTATTATAACCTTTAGATTTAGTGAAGAATAAGGATCAAAGAGATGATCGTTTTTATATAATTTTAAAATTTTGTATTTATAATTTTCATATAGTGATATTTAAAGGATAGGGTATAAATGGAAGATAACAAAATAGAGGAAAAAGGAGATAAAGATGATCTTCTAGGCGGATTGGATATTCAATCTACCAAAGAGATAGATATTCCTAAAAAATTGATCGATCAAGTCATCGGTCAAGAACATGCATCTGAGATAGTAAAAAAAGCAGTTAAGCAGAAGAGACATGTAATGATGATAGGTGATCCTGGAACTGGGAAATCTATGCTGGCAAAGGCTATGGCTGAACTTCTACCTAAAGAAGATCTGGAAGATGTCTTGGTATATAATAATCCAGAGGATTCGAATAATCCAAAAATAAGGATGGTTCCAGCTGGAAAAGGGAAAGATATTGTCAATGCTTATAAAAATGAGGAAAGAAAGGCCTCACAGAGTAGAAATAATCTATCCGTATTAATAATATTGAGTATTGTTGTTTTTGGTATGATATTATCACTACAGGGAAATATAATGGCGTTTTTTTACTCGTTAATTGCTGCAGCATTTATATACATGGCACTGAGATACAATCCATCTAATAGGAAAGATGTAAACATTCCCAAGCTTCTTATATCAAACGCTGATAAAGATACCGCTCCATTTGTAGATGCAACGGGATCTCATGCTGGTGCGCTCTTTGGTGATGTGAGACATGATCCATATCAGTCAGGAGGGTTAGAAACTCCTGCACATATGCGTGTAGAGGCGGGAGCAATACACAAAGCCCATAAAGGTGTATTGTACATAGACGAGATAAATACGCTTGGATTGGAATCACAACAAAATCTTCTTACTGCTTTACAGGAAGGAAAATATCCGATAACAGGACAATCAGAAAGAAGCTCTGGAGCTATGGTAAAGACAGATCCTGTACCATGTGATTTTATAATGGTCTGTGCAGGTAACATGGATGCCGTAAAAGGTATGCATCCTGCTTTAAGATCGAGGATCAAGGGGGATGGATACGAGATATATATGAGAAATACGATAGATGATACACCAGAAAATAGAAGAAAGCTGGTCAGGTATATTGCGCAAGAGATAAAGAATGATGGTAAAATACCTCCTTTCGATAGAAGTGCTATCAGTGAGATAATATTAGAGGCACAGAGAAGATCAGGAAGAAAAAATAACTTGACTTTGATGTTAAGAGATTTAGGCGGGTTGATACGTGCATCAGGAGATATTGCACTGGAAGAGAAGGCAGATATGGTATCTGCAAGACATGTAATCAAGGCAAAAAAGATAGCACAGTCGGTAGAACAGCAGGTAGTCAAACAATATGTAGAGATGAGAAAAGATTATAAATTATTCAACAAAGAAGGAGTAGAAGTTGGACGGGTCAACGGTCTCGCTGTGGTTGGAAACGATGCAGGTATCGTATTACCAATAGTAGCGGAGGTAACACCTGCCCAATCTAAAGAAGAGGGTAAGATAATCGCTACTGGTAAGCTCAGACAAATAGCAAGAGAGGCCGTACAAAACGTCTCTGCCATAATAAAAATTATGGATGGCGAATATATATCGAATAAAGATATACATATACAGTTTATTGGTACCTATGAAGGAGTAGAAGGAGACTCAGCAAGCATTTCAGTGGCTACAGCAGTGATATCAGCATTAAGAAATATTCCTGTAGATCAATCTTTAGCAATGACGGGGTCTTTATCTGTTCGGGGAGATGTTCTGCCTATTGGTGGGATTACATATAAAATAGAGGCTGCTATCGCTGCCAATTTAAAAAAAGTTATAGTTCCTAAATCTAATTTAGGAGATATAATGATAACAGAAGAAGATAAGAAAAAGATAGAGATAATACCGGTTAGTACTATGTCAGAGGTATTAAAACATAGCCTGGTTTATCCGTCTAAGACAAAAGTATTCAACAAAATAAAAAAGATCGCCGATGATAGATTGGATGGAGTAATCTCATCATCAATAAGAGATTTACATGCAGGCTGATTTTTGGGATGTTAGGAAGAGTAATACGGAAGATAAGGCATATCTTATCGAGAATGGAGATGTTGAATATATCTCAACCTCTATAGGTTTTTCTGTAGTTGTAAGAGCTTTTTATGACGGAGGATGGGGAGTCGTTTCATCAAATTATGATAGAAAGACGGAAGATTTATTGAAAGATGCAATAAGACTAGCTAAGATCTCATCTAAAAAGGCTAATAAAACGTTTTTAAAGAGATATGAGACTTATACCACTCCAAAAAATTGCTTGATTGGTAAGATGTCAGAAGAGGAGGAGGAAATATCGCTCTTAAAGGAGATAGAACGTAGTTCCAGAGTGGACAAGAGGGTGGCAAGTACTAGGATCGATTATAAATCTACTAAGTTAGATATGGTATATTATAGTGACGATCTTAACGAGGAGTTTTATGAGATGGAAAGGACGAGATATTCGATAGTTGTTCTCTCTAAAGATGGTAATGAACACCAATTTGGATCTGAACGGGATTATATTATAGGGGGGTCAGAGATCTTGGACGGAGAGAAACCATATCTTCTTGCTAAAAAAGCGGCACTTACTTCTTTAGATTTATTGAATGCGTCGTCACCGCCTTCAGGGATGAAGGATGTTATACTTGATCAGAATTTAGGTGGTGTATTCATACACGAGGCGGTTGGTCATGCTACCGAAGCTGATCTTATCTTGGCAGGCAACTCTATATTAAAAGACAAAATTGGTGAAAAGATAGGATCTTTGCTGGTTAATGTATATGACGATCCGTCTATGAAGGAATATGGACACTATCCATTTGATGATGAGGGAATAAGACCTGAGAGGCGTCTTTTAATAAAAGATGGTATCTTGGTGGGGAATATACATAATAGAGAGACGGCATCTTTGATGCATGGAAAGCCAGGCAACGGCAGGGCAGAAGTTGGTGACGTACCGATTCCACGCATGAGTAATACATACATAAAGAATGGAGATATGAATATGGACGAATTATTAGAGATGATAGGTAACGGTGTATATTTATGCGGCTCAAGAGGAGGTGAAGTTAACACAGGAGAAGGGATATTTCATTTTAATGCCGAAAAAGGGTATATAATAAAAGATGGTGAGATCGGAAATATGATAAAAGATGTCTCACTCTCTGGAGATACGCTTACGATATTAAAAAATATAATAGGTGTAGGAAACGATTTGAAAATCAACGGTGGTTATTGTGGCAAAGACGGACAGATCGTTCCTGTTGGTAGTGGCTCTCCACATATCGCGATAAAATCTGTCATAGTTGGAGGCGAGTAAGATAGACCTATTATCATCAGAGGGGCTTAGGCAGTATGCCAAAAAGATCGGTACGGAAGGGATTGAGATATATATATATAAAGAGGAGAGCCTAAGCATAAAAACAAGATGCGAGGCGTTAGAGAGATTCGTTCGAGATTATACCAAAGGTTATGGAATTCGAGTTAGTTTTAATAATAGTTTCGGATTTTCAACTACATCTATCGAGAAAGAGATAGAGGCTCAGATCCTGTCGGCTAAAAAAAATGCAAAGATAAAAGGAAGAGATGAATGGTGGAAAGGTTTCATCAAAGATTACGATCAGAAAGATAAATATAGTTTAGATCTAGGTATATACGATAAAAAAGTAGAAGAATTAGACGAAGAAGATATGATGGAGTTTGTAGACGAGATAAACAACGGGATTGGATCTATAAAAGGAGTAAATCCTGTAAGTAATAGTATCTTCAAGTCTAATAGTAAGATTAGGATAATAAATTCAGAGGGCATAGATAAAGAGTCAGAAACGACGATGATATACGGTTTTTCTGATGTAATAATATCTAACGACAAAAATAATTCATCTTCAGCATATGAATTTGATGTATCACATAACAACAACATAGATTTTTTTAAGATTGGAGAAAATGCTGCTAAGATGGCAAAAGAGTCTATGAACGGAAAAAAAATAGATTCTAAAGAATATGATATCATATTATGCCCTTTTGCCGTTTCAGATTTGTTTGATAATATATTTGTAAATAACATAAAAGGCGACGAGGTGTTAAAGGGCAGGTCTCATTTTACCAACGATATCGGTTCGTCTGTAAGTAATGCAGGATTAAACATAGTAGATAATGGGTTATATTATGGAGGGATAGGAAGTTCTCTTTTCGATGATGAGGGAGTAAATAGTCTTGAAAATATTATAATAGATGACGGTATATTGAAAGGATTCATTTATGATAATTATACTGCAGGAAAGATAGGCAAGAAGAGTACTGGTAACGCTATAAGGGATAGTTACGCTTCTATTCCAAGGATAGATATAAGAAACTTGATAATTAATCATAAGGAAAAAGGCAACTTGATAGACGAGACGAGAGACGGTATATTGATAAATTCTTTTATTGGTGCGCATACTGCAAACGAGATAACAGGCGACTTTTCTTTAGAGGGAAAAAACTCGTTCAAGATAGAAGATGGCGAGTTGAAATATCCTATAAGATCTTTGATGGTTTACGGAAATTTCTTTGATCTTTTGAATAAAACAGTAATGTGCGGAAAAGATCAAAGAAAGATCTTTAATATAATCACACCATCTTTACTTGTTAAAGATGTAAAAGTTATATAATTACATTCATGTCGATAAAACTAAGCAACTAAAACCATAGAAAGATCCCAAAAAAACATTTATAAAAAGTAAAAAAGGTAGGTCTTATACGATCTCCAATAATTCAGGAACCTCTTTTATTATCGTTTTTTTCCGTATTTCTGGTCCATACAACTTCATTGCATTACCTGGACAATAATTCACACAGAGACCACACCCAGAACAAGCATCTTCATCCAATATATAGACCATCCCATTGACTATCTTTAAGACCTTGCCTCGTACAGGACACGCAACGACACAATCACCACATGCATGGCATTTTTCTACATCTATTTTTCTCTGTTTAAGCGGAGGGCGTTTATTTTTATTTTTTCTTCTCTCTAATGCCTCGCTCCACGGACCGACAATCCCTTTATCAAAATATTCAATATCTACTTTAATTGCATTTACTGGACAGACTAGTTCACATTTTCCACAGTAGATACAATAATCGTTGAATTTTGCCTCGCCTACCTCTCGATGATAGTTTACTAAAAGATTGATACCTGCTACATTCTCTCCTATTAGAATGGGATCCACAGCATCCCACAACTGCGTCTTAACAGCAAAAGAGATATTATTGGTAGGACAAGCATCGATACATGTTCCACATCCGTCACATAGTTCTTGGTCGATTTTGATACTTCCACGCGCAGGTTTTCTGACTGATATAACCTTAGCATCGCAACAAGCTGCCTCGCATCTAGCACAATATATACATAAATCTTCATCTCGTCTTACCAATCCCTCTTTGGTTTTAGTAATCCGTCCTTCAGGTATTTCAAAGATTAAAGAGTCTCTTGGACAAGCATCCAAGCATTTTAGACAACGTTCGCATTTATCGATAAAATCTGCTGAAAAATCTCCTGATACGATGGATTTATATTTTATCCCATTTATATCCAGTTCCAATGCATTGAAAGGGCAGATAGTAGTACATGTCTTACAAAACACACATCTATCCATATCAATAACAATATCGTTCTTCTTTTCTGCACCGACTGCTACCATAGATATGGCATCCTGTGGGCATGAGATGGCACAACTTCCACAGCCGCTGCATTTTGCATAATCTAGTGTCAGTCTTCTCGTCTCTTCAGAAGATCTTCTCTCCCATATAGCTTTATCCTCGAAAGGTAATACAGAAATAACTATTTGCATATCATTTCACCAAATTTATACTATAGTATCACTTACGTATTATTAAAAATTTGTGTTTAAATAGTTTTATTATTTATTCTTTGTAAAATTTTCATGAATTTGATATATATTTATTTATCGATTTGTAATAATTAAGAAAAAGAAAGATAGGATAAAGAGATGGATATGAACGAGGTATCAACTATATACTTAATAAGAAAATTTAATGAATATTATACGAACCTTTTTAAAAATAAAAACTTCCTATCATGTATTCCTCCATCTTTTAACGAGAGAGAATGGGGTTTTATACCTATAAGATATAAAAGAATGTGGAGGCATCTCTCATTTCAAAATTTAGGTGAGATGGAAAAATTTTTTTTAAAAAATACTCCTCTTCATCTTTATTATTCATCCGCCTATTATGAACATCCAGATATTAAAAAAATGAGTGAAAAAGGATGGAAGGGGGCAGATTTGATATTTGATATAGATATGGATATAGAAAACGATTTAAAATATGAAAAAATGCTTTTATTGGCAAAGGATGAAGTTATAAAATTATACGATATTTTAAAGAGTGATTTTGGATTAAATGACATCCAGATTGTCTTTTCAGGAGGAAGAGGATACCATATACACGTAAGAGATAGATCTGTATTAAAGTTAAAAAGTGAAGAAAGAAGAGAAATGATAGATTCTCTCTCTGCAAACTCGTTGAACATAGATAATGTTCTGAAGAAGAGAGAAGTTGTTGGAGACTACGGCATAGAGAGGGGATACTATTATGAGATGGTAGATTCATCATGGGGAGAACGGGTATGGAGTAGTGTTGTAACTTTTCTGGATGAAATAAGAAATATGAGTGAGAATGATGCAATAAAAAAGATCAAAGAGTTAAAAATTGGAAAAAGAGATAAATTTGTGAAGGATTTAAGCAAAAAAGACGCATTAGAGATGTATCAAATGTTAAAAAAATCAAATATTGTTGAATTAATGAAAAAAGATAGAAAAATAACGACGGATAAATTTTTTAAAAACTTAATGGAGCGAATCGTTGAGAACGAATTAAATATGCTTCCTATTAAAATAAATACAGATAATCCTGTAACAACTGATATAAAGAGATTAATAAGGTTGCCTGGGTCTCTACATGGTGGGACTGGATTTCAGGCTAAATTGGTAGATAATATTGATAATTTTGATCCTTTAAACGATGCAATTGTTTTTTCAGATGAGAATAAGAAGATTATATCTATAGTAGATACAGATATATCGATGAAAGACAATAAATATAAGATCAGAAAAGGTGAGAATAAACTCCCTGAATTTGTATGTTTGTTCTTAATATGTAGAGGACTTGCCTATTTAGAAGATTAACAGATAAAAAAGATTGAATAAAATGGATATAATTTTGTTGAAAAACCTGCTTGATAAAGAAAGATCAAAACAGGCACTTCAACCTGTAGATAAAGAGATATATAAAGAGGTAAAAGAATACTTCAGCAGGTTGAAGAGACAGATCAACGAGACTAACAGTACGAGTAAAAAGAGATTTTATCTTATAGATGAGCTCAACAGTGCAGAAAAAATTTTTAATTTTTTTTTTGAGAAAAGATTAGGCAAGATAATAAATATCGCTGCGAGAATGGCAAAAGGAACGGATAGCAAGATCAAAGATTCTGAGTATATCTATAATTTATCTACCGATGAAGAAAAGATATTGGATTTATTAATAAAGAGCATCAAATCTGCAAGAGAAATTATATTAGATACTATATACAAAGAGGGGAATCCTATCTCGATTGAAGATATAAGCAAGAAGAGTGAAAAAATAAATACAGATAAAGCGGTTGATAATATAAAAAATAAAAACACGATCGTACGTGCGATTGAAGATATTCCAGAATTTGTAGATATCGATAGAAAAAAATATATAATACAAAAAGAAGATATCGTAGTCTTATCTGATAAAGTGACAGATATGTTAATAAAAAAAAATATGGTTGTTAAGATAAATGTAATAATAGAGGACGATTAAATTGAAGATGCCTAAGAAGATATATACAAACTGCCCATACTGTAAAAAAAAGACGGAACATACGATAGAAAGAGTTAAAAAGGGCCCTCAATCTGGTTTAAAATGGATTAATAGACAAAAAAGCAGACGGGGCGGTATAGGAAATATGGGGAAATTTTCTAAGGTTCCTGGTGGGGACAAACCTACCAAACGAGTCAATATAAGGTATATATGCAACGAGTGTAAAAAAGCGCATCTCCGTAAAGGCTTCAGGGTATCTAAATTTGAGTTGGAAGAATAATTTATGGAGAATTGACAATGAAAAGTAGATTTTTGAGGGTGAAATGTGTAGATTGCGAGAATGAACAAATTGTGTTTGATAGGGCTACTACAATTGTTAAATGTGCTATCTGTGGAAGAACACTGGCAAAGCCAACAGGAGGAAAAGCACAAATAAATGCAGAGATAAAAGAGGTTTTGGAGTGATTTTAAAAGATAAATGGCCTGAGGTAGGAGAGCTAGTAGTAGGTGTCGTCTCGAGAGTGGAGGATTTTGGGGCTTTTGTCGAATTAGATGATTTTGGAAAGAAGAAAGGATTGATACATATATCCGAGATAGCACCTGGTTGGATTAGACATATAAGAGATCATGTAAAAGAGGGGGAACGAGTAGTCTGTAAAGTTTTAGAGGTAGATCCTAACAGAGGAAGAATTGAACTATCTTTAAAAGATGTCAATGAACATCAGGCAAGAGAAAGGATGCATATATGGAAGAACGAGCAAAAAGCTATAAAATGGCTTGGATTAATTGCCAAAAAATTAGGGAAAGATAAAGATAGTTTTGTTGAGGAGATAGGACAAAAACTTTACGATCACTTTTCAGGAATATATTATGCTTTTGATGAGGCTTTTGAAAAAGGAAGAAAGGCTTTTGATAAATTAGATATAGATGAGGAGATAATTGATGAGATTTTAGCAACGGCACAGACAAATATCAAAACTCCTTTGATGAAAATTTCTACACAGGTAATGCTAAGCACAATTCATCCCGAGGGGATAGAAATAATTAAAAAAGCGTTGAAGAGTGCAAAGAGAGTAACACGACGGAAAGATTTAACGCTTGATATTAGATACATCGGTGCGCCAAGATATTTAATCGTGGTAGAGAGTGCAGATTATAAAAACGCTGAAAAAATTTTAAAAAAAGCTGCCGATAAGGCAATAGAGATTATCAAGATGAACGAAGGAGAAGGGTATATCATAAAGGCTTGATATACTAAATTTTTATTAATACGTAAAAACAAACAATTAATGATTAAAAAAAATGCGATCCAAATTTCGTAAATGTCTTGAATGTAACAGATATACTCTAAAAGAGTATTGTTCGATCTGCAAGAGAAGAACTTTCGATCCAACTCCGGCAAAGTTTTCTCTTGAAGACCGGTATGGAATATATAGAAGAAGATTGAAATACAAAGAGTATTATGGTGGTAAAAATGGATGTAATTAGAAGAGAGATAGAAAAAGTTGATTTAAAAAGCCCTATTTATATAGAGGGTCTTCCAGGAGTGGGATACGTTGGAAAATTGGTAGTAGATCACTTGATTAAAGAATTGCATGCTAAAAAGATTATAGAAATTTATTCGAAGTACTTTCCTCCACAAGTTTTAATCGATAATAACTCAGTAGCACACTTGGTAAAGAATGAGGTTTATGCATGGAAAAACGATAAAGGAGATGATCTTTTATTTCTCGCTGGAGATTTTCAAAGTATCTCCTCAGAAGGACATTATGAATTAACCAATACTTATTTGGATATAGCAGAAGAATATAACGTAAAACGGATATATACGATTGGAGGGTATGGTGTTGGTTATATCCTCGAAAAACCATCCATCATATGTGCAGTAAATAACGAAAGCCTGTTAGATGAGCTAAAAGGTTATAATATCGAATTTAAAAAGGAGGAGCCAGGTGGAGGAATTGTTGGTGCAGCTGGATTGATGCTTGGTTTAGGAGCATTACGCGGTATCGAAGGAATATGTATTATGGGTGTCACATCAGGTTATCTTGTAGATCCGAAGAGTGCACAAGAGGTTATAAAAACACTTTGCCAGATTCTAGATATTGAAATAAGTTTAGAAGATCTAGAAAAACGAGCAGAAGATATGGAAGAGATAATAAAAAAATTGAAAGAGGCAGAATATACTGCAAAAGGTGCTGTAAAGGAGAAAGACGAATCTTTTGGGTATTACATCTAATACTAAACTTATAAAAATATCCTAAAAAAGCTACCCGAAAAGCTCCTTACAGAATTTATTCAGCCAAAAATAGAAAAACATGAATAAGGAACAAAAATTCTATAATGCATTAAAAGTCAGAATAAAATTGCTACTAAGACCAGAGGATGTTTCAAAAGCTCTTCCTGAGTATAAACAATATTGGTTTGATAAGATTGAAAAGATGTTAGAGATGATAGCATGATTAAAAATGCCTAGTCGCTTGATAGAAATATTTGAAGACACAAAACTTGTAGAGAAGATAAGAAGGCGTTTACCCTACCTCTTCCAACTTGCAGAATTAGAAAGTTCAAGAGCAGGTAAGATAGGAATGGAGGTTGGCTCGGTCCGTGAACGAATAATCGTTGCTTTGCTCATCTATAAATTTGGTAAAGCAGATGTAGAGACTGAAATTCCTATTACTGAGCCAGAAGTGGATATAAAGTTGTTTAAAGAGCCAGTATCTATAAAAACAATTACAGGTAAAAATTTCGGAGGAGTTAAGCTTATATGGACTGTAGATGCTCAGAAAGCAAAAGAATTTCGTGAGAGCTATTATCCGCATTGCGATATTCTACTTGTCCAAATCAGCTGGAATGACACAGGAGGATTTTATTATATTCCATTGGCAACTCAAAAACGGCTTTTTGATAAAATAGGCAGAGAAAATTATATTAAACTTCCAAAACCCGGAACAAATCCAAGAGGTGTTGAAATTACTAAAGAAGCATTATCGGGTTTAGTTGAGGATAGTATGTCCAAAAGAATCGTAATAAATTGGCAAAAAACAAAGATTGAGTTTAATCCTTATAAAAGATGGGTTGATCTCTGGAGGGAGGATTAAATGGGAAACTATAAGAGAAAAGATGGGACGAGAACAAGTGTATTCGGCTCTCCGGGAAGAATTAATCATGATTCTACTCCATTTTACACAAGCAGGTTATACGAAGGACTGCCCAAGGAGGAGAGAATCAAGTATGTGGAGAATCCAATACCCTCTGAATTTCTTGATAAAGTCTTTTGCAAAACAAGTGAAGAAATGAAGGAATTGCCAGATAATAGTGTTCATCTAATGGTTACTTCTCCACCTTACAATGTGGGAAAAGAGTACGATGAGAATCTTACCCTGAGTGAGTACAGAGCATTCTTGAAAAGAGTATGGAGCGAAGTTAAAAGAGTTCTTGTCCCCGGTGGAAGAGTGTGTATTAATATCGCCAATCTTGGAAGAAAACCATACATTCCTCTCCATGCATTTATCGTTGATGATATGCTTGATTTAGGATTTTTGATGCGAGGTGAAATTATCTGGAATAAAGCTTCAAGTGGTAGTCATTCAACCGCATGGGGTAGTTGGCTTTCAGCTAAAAATCCTACACTTAGGGATATTCATGAGTATATTTTGGTCTTTTCCAAAGGGATGTTCTCAAGGGAATGTCTTGGAAGAGAAAGTACAATTTCTAAAGAGGAGTTTCTTGAATCTACAAAGAGCGTGTGGACATTTGCTGCAGAGCCAGCAACAAAAGTTGGGCATCCTGCACCATTTCCAGTAGAACTGCCTTACAGGCTGATCCAACTTTACACTTTTGAGGATGATGTTGTTTTGGATCCGTTTATAGGTAGCGGACAAACTGCAATCGCATCGATAAAAGCAAAGCGCCATTATGTCGGATACGAAATAAATGAAGAATACGTAAAGTTGGCAGAAAAACGAATCAAAGAATTCTTCTTAGAGTTTAATTCTCCCAAGTTGATTGAATTTGATGAATAAAACATTATTGAAGATCGGCGGTAGTATACTGACAAACAAGACAGGGGCTGACATATCATCGATCAAGCGGATTGCCAAAGAGATTACAAATAAGAACAAACTTGTTTTAGTACATGGTGCGGGTTACTGTGGGCATCCAGAGGCGGATCGCCTTTTAGGTAAATCAGAGATTTGTGATATCTATAACACGCATCGGGCGGTATCAAAGCTTAACAGCATATTTTTGGATTTTTTATCCGATGAGATTCCAGTAGTTCCTATTCATCCGTTGAACGTGGTGATCGCAAACGATGGACGAATAACTGCTTTTGATATTAATTGTATAAAAAACGCGTTAGAAAACGATATTCTGCCCGTAATTCACGGTGATATAGTCTTTGATCGTGTGCGGAAATTCTGTATAGTTTCAGGTGATCAGATAATAAGCTATCTGGCAAGGAGGTTGGATGTAGATAAGGTGGGTTTAGCCACGGACGTGGATGGTGTCTATCTGGACGGCAAGGTTTTAGAAGAGATAACCGAAAAGAACATATCAAAAGTCCTGAACCAAGATTATCATCTAGGGAAGACACACGATGTCACTGGAGGAATGCTGGGCAAGATTAAAGAGTTGTGGGGGTTGTCTGTGGAAAGCGTAATATTTAACGGATCAACCGTTGGAAACATAAACCGCTTTTTAAGCGGGGAACCCGTAGGCGGGACGATTATAAAACCATCACGAATCGAAGATTTGTGATAACAATGTCGTGTAAAAATGAGTGAAATATATAAAGAGTCCGTAAAGGTTATTATTAGAGTTATAAACGATACGGTCGAACAGATAGATAAAAATGACGTAGAAAACTTAGAAAATGCCATATTAACTGCATCTAAGGTTTTTTTGATAGGATTAGGTAGATCTGGATTGGTTGCTAAAGGTTTTGCTATGAGGCTTATGCATATAGGTATTGATACATATGTGGTGATGGAAACGATTACACCCGCTGCATCTAACAAAGATCTTTTAATCGTTATATCCAGTTCGGGTAATAAAGGATCATTGATAGAGATTACAAAGCTAGCAAAAAAAGTAGGTATGACAGTTGTATCTATAACTTCAAATCCAGACTCACTTATAGGGAACTTGTCTGATAAGGTAGTATTTATTCCAAAGGTAGCAAATTCATGCTCATTGGCACCGCTTAACACTTTTTTTGAAGATACAGTAATGGTCTTTACAGATGGTGTTATTGCAGAATTAATGAATAAGATGGGTAAAACAGAATCAGACATGAAGAAAAGACATTCAATATTAGAATGAACGAATTTAAATACGATTATTTTATAGTTAAGAACCAAATATATTAACCTTTTAAGATCGTGGCGAATGATCTACGATGATCGATTTGATTAATAGAGGGATAACGCTTTCTTCTGGATAACTTCTATCTTTGACATAGATAAAAAAGTATAAAAAAGTTAATATTTGGCTATAAATAATAAACCATAAAGAGGGGGATAAATGGAAAGAGTAAGAGAGACTCTAGAAAAACTATCGAATGCCTGTGGTATTTCTGGTAGAGAATGCAATATAAGAGAGATTTTGGAAGACGAGATGAAAGATTGTGTTGATGAGATAAAGGAGGATGCACTAGGCAATCTTATTGCCATTAAATATGGTAAAAAACCAAAAGAAACAAGAAAAAAAGTAATGTTGGCCGCACATATGGATGAAATCGGTTTAATGGTAAAGTATATCGATGATGATGGATTTATAAGGTTTATAGGGATTGGTGGCTGGTTTTATCCTTCTTTGTTAAATACTCAAGTTATATTACATGGATCAAATGGGCCCATAAAAGGAGTGATTGGATCTAAACCTCCACATATACTCTCCGAAGAAGAGAGAAAAAAGCAAATAAGATTAGAAGATTTGTTTATAGATATCGGTGCAAAGAATAGAGAGGAAGTACGAAATGCAGGAATACGGGAAGGAACACCTGTAACGATAGATGTATCATTAAAAGATCTGTTGAACGATAGAGTAACTGGTAAATCTTTAGATAATAGGGCAGGTCTGACTGTATTAATAGAGTTTATGAGAAGAATAGACCATCTTGACTGTGATATATATGCAGTAGGAACAGTTCAGGAAGAAGTAGGATTAAAAGGAGCGAAAACATCATCTTTTGAGATTAATCCTGATTTTGCACTTGTTATAGATACAACCATACCTCAAGACCATCCTGGTATCGATCCGAAAAGATCCATGATAGAGATAGATAAAGGACCGGTAATAACTATAGCAGATGCTTCAGGAAGAGGATTAATCGCACCTGAAAAGATAATCGATTGGCTTATAAACGTTGCCAAAGATAAAGATATACCATATCAACTGGAAGTATCAGAAGGTGGAACGACTGATGCCACATCTATCCATTTATCAAGGGCAGGAATACCAACAGGTGTGATAAGCATTCCTACAAGATATATTCACTCTCCAGTAGAAGTACTCAGTATAAAGGATATAGATAATACAGTTGAATTAATTGTTCAGGCACTAAAAGATGTGGATCTTTGATGAATAAAATACTTTTTTTAGATACAACATTAAGAGACGGGGAACAGACTCCCGGAATTTCTCTAACAAAGGATGAAAAACTGTTGATTGCAAAAGAAGTGGATACTCTGGGTGTGGACATAATAGAGGCAGGTGCTGTGGCTGTTTCAGATGGCGAGAGATCTGCAATAAAAGATATTGTAAAAGAAGGATTAAATGCGGAGATATGCACATATTCAAGGGCTATCAGGTCTGATATAGATTACGCACTGGATTGTAATGTCGATTCGATACATCTGGTCGTTCCTACATCAGAACTCCATATGAGAAAGATAGGAAAAAATAGTGAAGAAGTAGAAGATATGGTTATCGAGTCCATAAAATATGCGAAAGACCATGGTTTGATAGTAGAATTAAGCGGGGAAGATGCTTCAAGAGCCAATTTGGATAATTTAATAAGATTATATAAAAAAGGAGAAGAATACAAGGCGGATAGAATATGTCTATGCGATACTGTAGGAATTTTGATTCCTGAAAGAACAGAAGAAATATTTTCAAAGATCAAAAAAGAGATATCTATACCGATAGCGATACATGCACATGACGATTTCGGATTGGCTACTGCAAATTCGATAATTGCGTTAAGGAATGGAGCATCTGAGGTGCATGTTGCAATAAACGGGCTTGGAGAGAGAGCAGGAAATACATGTTTAGAAGAGGTCTCATCTGCATTAAAATTTTTATACAAAGAAGATATAGATATCAAGATGGAGAAGATATACAAGGTATCTAGAACAGTCTCAAAAATAACAGGGATCAATGTTCAGCCCAATAAAGCAATAGTTGGTAATAATGCCTTTACTCATGAGGCAGGTATCCATGTTCATGGTATTGCCAAGGATCCGTCCACATATGAGCCTATAAAACCAGAGTTAGTCGGGCGGGAAAGAAGGATTGTTCTTGGAAAACATACCGGAAGAAAGTCTGTAGAGATTGCACTTAAAGGATTTGGACTGGAATTTAGCAAAGAAGATCTAGAAGAGATATTTAAACGGGTTAAAGAGATAGGAGATAGAGGCAGGAGGATAACAGATGGCGATCTCCTAGCAATCGCTGAAAATGTTCTTGCGTTATCATATAGACAGAGAGTTAGGCTTATAGAATACAACGTAGTTACTGGAAATAAGATAAAATCTACGGCATCGATGATTCTAGATATAGACGATAAAGAGCATATAGAGGCAGATGTTGGTGTTGGACCGGTAGATGCCGCGATAAATGCGTTAAGAAAGACTATATCAGAGATAACCGATATCTCATTAGACGAGTATCATGTTGATGCGATAAGTGGTGGAACCGATGCCTTGGTAGATGTATCTGTAAAATTATCACGAAACGGAAAGAGTATCACTACAAGTGGCGTGGATGTCGATATAATAAAAGCATCTATAGATGCCGTAATATCGGGTATAAATAGACTGTTGAAGTGATTTTTGTTATGTCTAAAAATAAAAAAGTAAAAGGAACAAAGATAATCGTCGACTCTTTGAAGGATGAGAAGGTAGAATATATATTCGGTATTCCAGGTGGTTCGATTATACCACTATATGACGAATATTATGATTCGGATATAAAGCATATCTTAATGAGACACGAACAGGCGGCCGCTCATGCTGCAGATGGATACGCTCGTGCTACCGGTAAAACAGGTGTATGTACAACTACATCTGGTCCTGGTGCTACAAATCTTGTTACCGGAATTGCAACAGCATATATGGATTCTGTACCATTGGTTGCCTTAACAGGACAGGTAGAGACTATATCTATTGGTAACGATGCATTTCAAGAGGCAGATATTACTGGAATAACCCTATCAATTACCAAACATAATTATCTTGTCAAGGATGTAGATGAGTTACAAAGGATTATAAAAGAAGCGTTTTATATCGCTTCTACTGGAAGGCCTGGGCCTGTACTGATAGATTTACCTAAAGACGTTCAAACTGGAGAGACGGAGTATGATCCTAATATTACTGTAAACCTAAGAGGATATAAACCAACTTACAAAGGACATCCTGTTCAGATAAAAAAAGCTGCAGATATGATTTTAAACGCAGAAAGGGCTATTATAATAGCTGGTGGTGGAGTAACAATATCTGGAGCAAATAAAGAGCTTATAAATTTGTCGGAGTTATTAAACATCCCGGTTGCTACAACAATAATGGGTAAAGGTACTTTTCCTGAAGATCACCCATTATCGTTGGGCATACTAGGAATGCATGGTACCACATATGCAAACTATTCCGTATCGGATTCAGATCTTATACTCGCTATAGGTACGCGATTTAGTGATAGAGTAACGGGGGATGCAAGCCGATTTGCACCAGATGCAAAGATAATCCATATAGATATAGATCCAGCCGAGATAGGAAAGAATGTAAGAGTAGATCTGCCTATCGTGGGGGATTCCAAAAATATCCTTAATTCATTGTTAAGTATTTTAAAAACAAAGATTAGTAATGAGAATAAAGGTAGATATAAAAAATGGATTGAAAAGGTATCTACATGGAAGATGGAACATCCATTACATTTTAATGAAAAAACAGACACATTAAAGCCACAATACGTTATAAAAAGGCTTTATGAGATTACGAAAGGGAATGCAATCATAGTTACAGAAGTGGGACAACATCAAATGTGGACTGCTCAGTATTATCTATGTAAAAACCCCAGGCAGTTTATATCGTCTGGTGGGCTCGGCACTATGGGATACGGCTTTCCTGCATCTATTGGGGTAAAAATAGCCTTACCTAACAGTTTAGTATTTGATGTGGCAGGAGATGGAAGTTTTCAAATGAACTGCCAAGAACTTGCCACAGCAGTTCAAAACAATATTGATGTAAAAGTTGCAATAATAAACAATGGTTATTTAGGAATGGTAAGACAATGGCAGGAGTTGTTTTATAATAGAAGATATTCAAATACAAGACTTGGATACTTACCTGATTTTGTAAAATTTGCAGAATCGTACAATGCAAAAGGCATAAGGGTCACAAAGAAGAGTGAGGTTGATGATGCAATACAAGAGGCAATTAGGTATGATGGTCCTGTCTTGATAGATTTTAGAGTTGAGGAAGAGGAGAACGTCTTTCCTATGGTACCTGCAGGAAAAACTCTGACAAACATAATCGAGGTTGATAAAAGATGAGACATGTTTTGGCGGCATTGGTAGAGAATAAGCCTGGTACCCTTGCAAGGATACTTAATCTATTCAGAAGAAGAGGGTTTAATATAGAAAGTGCCGCTGTTGGAGAGACAGATGATCCAGGTATATCAAGATTGACTATTGTAGTAAACGGAGATAACAATGTGGTTGAACAGGTCATAAAACAGTTAAATAAGCTGATTGAGGTAATAAAGATTAGCAATTTATCTCAAGATAGGATGGTAGGTAGAGAGTTAGCAATGATAAAAGTAGCCGTAGATAAAGAGTCTTTGAGTGAGATAATCGGATTATCTGAGATATTTAGAACAAAAATAATAGATGTTTCTACGAGATCTTTGATTATAGAGATAACTGGTGATGAAGATAAGGTGAATGCGTTCGTAGATATTATGCGACGGTTTGGTATTAAGGAGATGGCAAGAACAGGACTAGTGGCTCTTGCAAGAGGACAAAAAGCAACAGAAATAGAGAGGGAGGATTAAAAAATGGCAAAAATATTTTATGACAAAGATATAAGATTAGAAGTTTTAAAAGAGAAGAAGATAGCTGTGATAGGCTATGGAAGTCAAGGAAGACATCAAGCGTTGAACATAAGAGATTCTGGATTTGATGTAATTATTGGCCAAAGAGAGGGAAAATCTGCAGAAGAGGCTAGAAAAGATGGTTTTGAGGTAATATCCGCTTCAGATGCAGCAAAAAAGGGAGATTTAATAATACTTACTGTACCAGATGAATTACACGAATCGGTTTATAAAGAGATGATGAACAATATCACGGAAGGAAAGACGCTTGGTGTATGTCATGGATTCAGCATACTTTATGGACTGATAAAACCACCAGAAGATATAGATGTGGTAATGATAGCGCCGAAAGCACCTGGACCGACGGTTAGGAGTACTTATATTGGTGGATCAGGTGTCCCATCTGCCGTTGCCGTATATCAAGATTATACCGGCGAGGCTCTACAAAAAGCTTTGGCATGGGGTTCTGCGATAGGATCGGGACGTGTAGGGATAATTGAGACAACATTTACAGAAGAGGTTGAGACTGATCTGTTTGGAGAGATTACAGTCTTATGCGGTGGTGTAGCAGAATTGATCAAAGCAGGATTCAATACACTTGTAGATGCAGGATATCAACCAGAGATCGCTTATTTTGAATGTTGTAATGAGCTTAAGTTGATTGTGGATTTGATATATAGCGGTGGGCTTGAAAATATGTGGTATTCGGTCAGTAATACTGCCGAGTATGGTGGTAGAGTATATGGAAAAGCGATTATTGATGATTCGGTAAAGGAGAATATGAAGGATATGCTCGATTTTATCAGAAGCGGACGGTATGGAAGGGATATGATATTAGAACAGAGAACAGATATGAATCAACTAAAGAGGTATAGAGAGTTAGAAAAAGATGAGTTGATAGAAGTAGTAGGCAAAAAATTAAGAGATATGATGAAAATATGAAGAAAGGCAAGGAATGACGATGTCAAGATCGATGTATAGTTATATAAGCAAAGCATGGGATAGACCAAGAGACACTTATGTTAAGGATATCCAATGGACAAGGCTTCAAAGATGGAGAAAAGAGCCAGCCGTTGTGGTGATAGACCATCCAACACGGATTGATAGGGCAAGATCTCTTGGATATAAGGCAAAACAGGGTATCATCACGGCAAGGGTCAGAGTTAGACGTGGTGGTCTCAGAAAATCAAGGTTTTATCGTCGTAGAAGAACAAAAAGGATGGGTATCAATAAGAAGACGATGGGTAAGAGTATTCAAAGAATTGCCGAAGAAAGGGCAGCACGAAAGTTCCCTAATTTGGAGGTCTTGAATAGTTACTGGGTTGGAGAGGATGGGATATCCAAATGGTACGAGATCATTCTGATAGATCCAAATCATCCTGTAATAAAATCGGATAAAAATTTGAACTGGATCTGTACACCCAGTAATAATAGGCGAGTATATCGAGGAAAAACGAGCGCTGGTAAGAAAGGAAGAGGATTATCAAAAAGAGGGATAGGTACAGAAAAAATGCGACCAAGTATAAGATCTAATGATAGAAAAGGAAAGTAAACACAAGATAAGAATCTACGATTGCATCTTTTACAATAGCATTAGCAGTACTTACGAGATGCTCAGGTTGTTAAAGAGATATGGTTTCAGTGGTGCGGTAGTCTTTTTTGACGAAGAGAACTTTGATAAGGATATTATCAGAGAATTAACGTTTATAACGCCCAAAAATTTTGATGTATTTCATGGTTTAGAGATAAGAGTAGAGTCTTTATCAAACCTGAAGAGAAAGATATCGGATTATAGAGATAAGATAGATATCATCGCGGTTAATGGTGGTGATGATAAGATTAATAGAATGGCATCCAAAGAAAGATATATAGATATTATTAGGAATACGGATCAAGGTAAAGGGATAGATCATATTACTGCGAGATTTGCTGCAGAAAACGATGTCATGATAGACTTCTGTATTGGTAATCTAATCTATAATAAACGATCGCTACCGGCGATGCTTGGAAAAATGAGGAAAAATTTAATGCTTGTCAAGAAATATGGAGGTATGACCATCCTCTCCAGTGGCGGGAGAGATAAGTTTGGAGTGAGACCATATAGGCAGATATTGGCTTTATCCAGATTCTTTGGAATGGAGAGAGATGATGGCTTGAGATCTTTGAGAGCTATATGTAACATAATAAAAAAGAACAAGAAGTATAGAGACGGAAGACTGGTATCCGAAGGTATTGAGATAATATCATGAAGATTCTACCATCTTCCCTCCGATTTAAAAGACGGTATATCGCGTTTGAGCTTGTTTGTGATGAAAAGATAGATGAGAAGGATTTAATAGATACAATATGGTCCACAGGCATTTTTTTAGTGGGTGCGTACAAGATGAGCCTATGCAACATACGTATGATAGATTATAAGGGTAAAAGAGGTATCATAAGTTGCGCTCGTGAAGAGGTGGATACATTAAGAGCTATATTAACTATCATAGACAAAATAAACGATAAAAAAGTTGCAGTAAACATATTAGGTGTTGGAGGAAGTATTAAAAAAGTTAATAAAAAGTATATAAGGACATAAAATAATAAAATATAGATAAGAACAAAAGGAGTAATTTAAAATGATGGGACCACAAATGGGATATGATCGGGCTATTACAGTATTTAGCCCAGATGGAAGACTATTTCAAGTAGAATATGCACGAGAGGCAGTTAAAAGAGGTACTACCGCAATAGGCATAAAATCAAGTGAAGGTGTGGTGTTGTTGGTAGATAAAAGGATAACCAGTAATCTATTAATACCAGAATCCATCGAGAAGATATTCAAAATAGATGACCATATCGCTATAGCAACGTCTGGTTTAGTAGCAGATTCTCGTGTTTTAGTAGATAGAGCAAGACTAGAATGTCAGATTAATAAACTGACTTATGATGAACCTATAAGAGTAGAGGGGTTGGCAAAAAGGATAAGCGATCATAAACAACAATATACACAATACGGCGGAGTCAGACCATATGGTGCAGCACTGTTAATTGCAGGCGTGGATAATAATGGAGCAAGACTATTTGAGACGGATCCAAGCGGAGCCTTGGTGGAGTACTTGGCCACGGCCATTGGAGAAGGGCGGGATACTGTTTTGAAACTTTTAGAAGAGGAGATTGATCCTGAAAAAAGAATTTCATTCGAGGATTCTATATTTTTAGGGTTAAAATGCCTATATAATATTGCAAAAGATAAATTGAATGCAGAAACTATAGAGATAGGATACATCCTGATCAAAGATGCAATAGTTAGAAAGATGGACCCGAAAGATGTACGAGAATATGTTGAAAAAGTAAAATATTTGTATAAAGATGAGATAAACAAAGAAGACAAAGAGTGATCTATTCTGTGGTAACTTTAGATGATTCAATAATTGTTAGGTATAAGGGTTACGGTAAGAAGTTTGAGATTTTTGCAGACCCAGACCTTGCTTTTGCATTACGTACTAGAGAGATAGAGGATGTAGACCTGGATAAATTGTTAGCAGTGGAAGAGATATTTGAAAACGCTCAAGAGGGAAAAAGAGCCTCAAGAGAGGATTTACTCGAGGTTTTCAAGACAGACGATATATACGATGTGGCAAAGAAGATTATAGAGAAGGGAGAATTAGGATTAACTGCTAAACAAAGAAAAGATATGCAAGATAGAAAGAAGATGCAAATTATTTCATTGATCGCTAAAGATGCAATAAATCCTCAAACAAATACACCTCATCCACCTGCACGAATAGAAAGAGCTATAGAGGAGGCAAAAGTAAATATAGATCCTTTTAAAAATACAGAAGAGTTGTTGAAAGAGGTAATTAAGGCAATAAGACCAATAATTCCTATAAAATTTGAAAAATTAAAAATTGCAGTCAAAATTCCTCCAGAATATGCTGGAAGATCATACGGAGCGATCGCAAATTTTGCAAATATAAAACGAGAAGAGTGGGGTGCAGATGGATCATGGATGGCATTAGTGGAGGTCTCAGCATCGTTACAATCAGAATTTTACGGATTGGTTAACAAGTTAACGAGAGGTGAGGGTGAAGTAAAGTTAATTAAAGATTTGAGTGGTAAAAAATGAGTAAAGATATTGTTATACCGGGATATCTGCTTGGTGAGGATATAAATGGTGGAGATGGTACTTTTAAGGAGGGTAATAGAGTTTACTCGGCAGTTTATGGGATAGCAAAAAGAGTGAACAATAAGATAGAGGTTATCTCTTTAAAAGGTAAATATAATCCTAAAAAAGGAGACTTACTGATAGGAATAGTGACAGATATAACGTTTTCTATGTGGATACTTGATATAAATTCACCATATTACGGATTTTTACATCTATCTGATTATACCAAAAAGATAGAGAAAGAAGATATGTCTAAAGAGATTGGGATCGGAGAGACGGTTATTGCAAAGGTAAAAGAGATAGAGATGCCCATAAGGATAAATTTGACCATGAATGATAATAGATGTAAAATAATCCGCACTGGTGTTGTAATTGATGTCTCTTATGCCAAAATTCCAGATATAATTGGAAAAGGAGGATCTACAATAAATTTAATAAAGAAAAAAACAAACTGCGATATTTATGTAGCACAAAATGGAAGAGTCTGGATAAATGGCAGTGATGAGATGATTAAATTAGCAATAAATATTATAAAAATGGTTGAAAAGGATGGGTGTTTTGATAACATTTCAGAAAAAATAACCAGAGAGATAGATAAAGATGGAGATAGATGAAAAACCTGAGAGATTTATAGTAGATGGTCTTAGGCTTGATGGAAGAAAAAAAGATGAAATTAGGCCAATAAAGATGGAAGCGGGTGTGATGAATAGGGCCGATGGATCCTGTTATATTGAGTGGGGTAATAATAAGATCATTGCCGCTGTTTATGGTCCGAGAGAGGTACATCCACGCCATCTACAGGAAACATACCGGGCTATCTTAAGGTATCGCTATAATATGGCATCTTTTGCAGTAGATGAAAGAAGGAGGCCTGGTCCTGATAGAAGGAGTATAGAGATATCTAAGGTTAGCAGAGAGGCTATAGAGCCAGTTTTAATGCTTGAACAATATCCAAGATCCTCGATAGATGTTTTTGTAGAGGTTTTGCAGGCAGATGCAGGAACGAGAGCTGCAGGAATTACCGCTGCATCTGTTGCATTGGCTGATGCAGGAATACCAATGAGAAATCTTGTATCTGCTATATCCGTAGGTAAAGTGGACGGTGAAGTAGTACTGGATCTTAATAAGATAGAAGATAATTTTGGAGATGCAGATATGCCGGTTGCTATGATTGTTGAAAGTGGTGAGGTAACTTTACTACAGATGGACGGGATTTTTACCAAAAATGAGTTTATAGAGGCGATGGAGTTAGCAAAGAGGGGATGTAGTCAGATTTATGATATACAGAGAGATTGTTTAATCTCAAAATATAAAAAATTAGATAGTGATTAGATGAGTAGCGAAGATATATTATCAGAAATCCGCCGAGATTATATCTATAGGTTGGTAAGAAACGGCGAGAGGATAGACGGAAGAAAATTTGATGAGTACAGGGAGATAAATATAGAAATTGGTCCTATTGAAAGAGCGGAGGGATCTGCACGCGTAAAATTAGGAACTACTGATGTTTTGGCGGGTGTTAAGATGCAGATAGGTGAGCCATTTCCAGATACACCAGATCAAGGTGTGATAATAACAAATGCAGAATTGATACCGCTTGCATCACCAACATTTGAGCCAGGACCACCTGATGAGAATGCAATAGAACTTGCAAGGATCGTAGATAGGGGCATAAGAAGTTCTAACGCTATAGATCTCGATAAATTATGCATAGATCCTGGTAAAGAGGTCTGGATGGTATTTATAGATCTACATATACTCGATCATAATGGAAACCTTGTCGATGCGTCATCACTTGCTGCCATAGCTGCTTTGTTCAATACTAAAATTCCTAACACCAAATTTGGTATAGATAAAGATGATGAAAGATTGGCTATAAACGATATTCCTATAGCAACCACCTCAACAGAGATAGATAATAATTTTATCTTTGATCCATGCTTAGATGAAGAAAATGCTGCAAATGTTGCATTAACGGTTATAATTACTAGTAAAGGAGAATTATGTGGAATGCAGAAGAGCGGTATAGGTAGAATTCCTGTTGAAACTCTTCCTAATATTATAGATTCTTCTATAAATATGGGAGAAAAAATAAGAAAGATATTATTAAAAGCATTAGAGAATAATATAACAGTATAATCAATTTTTATTTATTAAAGGAGAGTGTATATGGCAAAAAAAAGTAAAAAAATAAGATCTGCTGGAAAGTATGGACCTCGATACGGCAGAAAAATTCGTAAATTGGCTGCAGATATAGAAGATAAGATGCGTGTTAGGTATAAATGCTCACATTGTGGGCATTATGCAGTAAAAAGAGTTGGTACAGCCATTTGGAAATGTTCTAAATGTGGTTATACCTTCTCCGGAGGAGCTTACGTGCCTAAAACGCCTGTTTACTTATCTTTAGAAAATAAGTCCAAATAAGGGGGTAAGGATACTTGTACCGGTGCATAAAATGCAATAAAGTTGTCGAGATAAGTGATCATAGAGAGATAAGATGTCCTTTTTGTGGAAATCGTATCTTTTTGAAAGAAAGACCGGTAGCGTTTATAAAAGAGGTTAAAGCAGAATAAGTAGAGATGATGCAACAAAAATATGAGTTTAATCTATCGATAGATGGAGATACCAGATTAATAGAGTTGCTATATAACAATCTGATCATCGAGACGGAAAAGTCTTATGCAAGCAGATGTGGGATAGAGATACGGAGAGAAAAAGGATCTTTCAAGCTTAATATAGTATCTAATGATATAGTATCATTAAGAGCCAATATAAATACGTGGCTTAGATTTATAAAAGTGGTAGAAGATATTTACAAAATAGTAAAAGGGGGTGATTTAAATTAGTGGACAGATACCACCACAACTACAAAATCAAATAATGCAGTTACAGCAAATACAAGTACAGTTACAGGCATTGCAAGAACAAAAAACGCAGATAGAAGCTATCTTGAGAGATAGTGATGATGCTTTGGAAGAGTTAAATAAAGCAAAGGATGACGAGATAGTTTATAAAAGCGTCGGAGAGATATTAGTAAAGAGCACTAAAGATGATGCAATAAAAGAGTTAACCGAGAAGAAAGAGATGATGAATATTAGAAAACAAACGCTAGATAGACAGGAAGAGAGATTGAAAAATAGGTTAAATCAACTCCAAGAACAGCTACAAAATATTCTTGGTGGAATGAAAGGAGAGGCATGAAAAACCTCTTCTGTATTATATTTTATTCGTTTTTAATTTTCTAAGATTAGATCTTACCAATTCCAAAAATAGATCTTGAAAGATAAGATCTCTTGATAATTCTGGATGAAAACAAAATCCCATAATATTGCCCTCTAATACAGCAATGGGGCTATTATTATACTCTGCTAACACCTTTACATTATTTCCCACTCTTTTGATTACAGGCGCTCTTATAAAGACTGCATTAAATAATCTGTTCTGAAAACGAACTTCTATCTCGAAAGACTCTCTCTGTCTTCCGTATGAGTTTCTTTCTACATAGACATCGAGTAGTTCGATAAGATCGTCTCTCTCTTCCCCATAGACCCCTTTGGATAGCAAGATTAAACCTGCACAGGTTCCCAAGATAGGTTTTCCATTCATACCAAAATCTTTTATCTCATCAAACATTCCTTTCTTCTTCAATCCTTTCCCGATAGTAGTACTCTCCCCGCCAGGTATGACAATCCCATCACAGTATGGTAATATGCCTGCGTTTTTTATCCTGATCAAATCGAGACTATCGTCTAACGATTTAAACGCATCTAAATGTTCTCTAACATCACCTTGAATATCTATAATTCCTATTTTAATATTAGAATCCCCTGGTTTGTAACATCTCTTTATCGCTCAAACTTTCTATGTCAATCCCTTTCATAGGTTCACCAAGTCTTTTAGATACCTCTAAAAGTCTTTTTGGGTCATCATATGACTCAACAGCTTCTACTATCGCTTCAGCCATTTTTTGTGGATTTTCTGACTTGAATATACCAGACCCTACGAAAACTCCGTCTGCACCGAGTTTCATCATTAAAGCTGCATCTGCCGGGGTCGCTATACCGCCCGCAGCAAAATTGACGACAGGTAGTCTCTGCAATATTGCAGTCTCTTTGACAATCTCAAAAGGTGCATTTATCTTGTATGCAACATCTTTAAGCTCTTCATTAGTTTTTCCTTTTAACGATCTTATTTCACCCATAATTGCTTTAAAATGCCGAACAGCCTCTTTAACATCTCCTGTTCCAGCCTCTCCTTTAGTTCTTATCATTGCTGCCCCTTCATCTATCCTACGCAATGCCTCCCCCAGATTCCTTGCACCACATACAAATGGAACTTTAAACCTTTTCTTATCGATATGGCTCTCATCTGCAGGAGTCAAGACTTCAGATTCATCTATCATATCTACGCCCAAAGCTTCCAAAATTTCAGCCTCTGCAAAATGACCTATCCTAACTTTTGCCATTACAGGAATAGTAACAGCGTTCATAATCTCCTCAATTATTGCAGGATCTGCCATTCGTGCAACACCGCCTGCTTTTCTAATATCTGCAGGAACTGCATGTAGTGCCATAACCGCAATAGCTCCCGCATTTTCCGCAATAATTGCCTGTTTTTCATTGACTACATCCATTATGACACCACCTTTCTGCATTTTTGCAAAACCAAGTTTTATTAGGTCTGTTCCGTATCTTAAAGATTCTAATTTTTTATCCATTTAAATCTCCTTTTCCTTTTTTAAAATCTTAATAAATATTTTTATGTTATATTATATCTATATTGACGTTCTCGTGATATATTAAATTTTTTAAAAAGAAAATTTATATAACCTTTATGATATTATCAATAAAATAAAGATATTAACAGTTCAAATGACAAAAAATAAAGAGTTAGCGGAAATTTTAGAAAAAATGGCTAAAATTCTTGAATTTAATGGCGAGAATCCTTTCAAAATTTCTGCATATCTAAAAGCTGCCGGAGCCATACGTAATTTATCTCAAGATATAGAGAAGATAGCAAAAGATGAGAGATTAGAAGAGATACCAGGAATAGGAAAATCCATCGCTAATAAGATAAAAGAATATTTGAATACAGGTGAGATCAAAGCTTACAAAAAGGCGATTTCAGATGTACCGGAAGGTATTCTTGAATTGATGGATATACAAGGAATTGGTCCAAAAACGCTCCGTTTGATCTATGAAAAACTGCATATTAGATCTTTAGACGATCTTAGAAGGGTTATAAACGATGGTAGCCTTGCAACTCTTCCCTTAATGGGAGAAAAACGTGTTGAGAACATAAAAAAAAGTATCGAGTTTTTAGATAAGACAAAAGGAAGATTGCTTATCAACGATGCTTTAATACTTGCAGAAGAAGTGGTACGTTATTTAAATAAAGATGGGCTAATTATAGAGATAGCAGGATCATTAAGGAGAAGAAAAGAGACCATCGGAGATATAGATCTACTTGCATCTTCTGATAATAAAGATAGACTTATTGAGACCTTTATTAAAATGCCAGATATAGAAAGAGTAATTGCTTCAGGCGCTACAAAAGGGTCTATCATCCTAAAAGGAACACAAGTAGATTTGAGGATAGTAGATAAAAACTCTTACGGGTCTGCACTTCAATATTTTACCGGATCAAAGATGCATAACATAAAGCTAAGAAAGATTTCAAGAGAGAAAGGGTTTAAATTGAACGAGTACGGTGTTTTCGATGGTGATAAAAAAATTGCAGGAGAGACTGAAGAAGATGTTTATAATGCTTTAGGCTTACCATGGATACCACCAGAGTTAAGAGAAGATACTGGAGAGATAGAGGCGGCTAAATCTGGAAAATTGCCTAATCTTGTAAAGATGGAAGATATAAAAGGGGATCTTCATGTCCATTCAAATTATTCGGATGGCACATTAACATTGGAAGATATTGTTAAAGAGGCGAGTGTTTATGGATATGAGTATGTTTCCGTGTCAGATCATTCTCAATCTGTCAAATATGCTAAAGGATTGAGTATAGATAGATTAAAAAGGAGGAATGAAGAGATAGATAGGATTAATAAAGATAACAACAAAAAGAATATAGTCCTTTTGAAAGGCACAGAGGTAGATATATTGAGAGACGGTTCTTTAGATTATCCTGACGATATACTAGAAGAGTTAGATATAGTCATCGCGGCTATCCATCAGGGATTCAAAAATAATATAAATGAAAGGATGCTCTCAGCTATGAAGAATCCTAACGTCGATATAATCGCACATCCAACAGGTAGAGTCATCTATTCTAGAGAAGGATACAAGATGGATATAGAAAGATTGATAAATGATGCAAAAAGTACAGATACCATTCTTGAGATTAATTCGTATCCTAACAGGATGGATTTTAACGATATAAATTGTAAAAAAGCAAAAGAGAATGGAATAAAGATGTCTTTAGGCACAGATACGCATAGTAAAGGAATGATGAAATATATGGAATTGGGTTTAAGTATCGCTCGACGAGGCTGGTTGGAAAAAGAAGACCTGATAAACACGTATCCGCTGGAAGAATTGAAAGATAAGCTATATTAAAAATATGGTATAATTTATTATTATCAGTAAAAATATAAAATAAAGAGGTTGATAGATTGATCGATAAGAAGACTCTGGAACATATAGGCAAGCTTGCAAAGATTGAACTTGATGATAAGGATATAGATGAATTCTTACCGCAGTTGCAGTCTATATTAGACCTGTTCGATGAGATAAACAGCGTAGAGACAGAGACTGTCGAACCAACTTTTCATGTTTTCGGATTAAAAAACGTATTTAGAGAAGATGATGTTAAACCGTCCTTAGATAGAGAGGATGTACTAAAAAATGTACCAAAAAAAGAGAAAGATTACGTAAAAAGTCCAAAGATTTTATAAACGATGTTTTATAAATAATGTATTTATAGATCTTTATAAAATTTTAATACTTGATCGGCTATCTCTTTAAAAACTTCGCCCTCTTCTAACAGATTACCATTCTCACCACTCTGATATATTTTAAGATCTAGGGGTATCTTTCCTAAAAATTTTAAACCAAACTCTTTAGCAGCTTTTAGCCCTCCATTCTCTCCAAAGATATTGATATTAAAACCACAGTTAGGACATATAAAACCGCTCATGTTCTCTATTATACCGATTATCGGGATATCTAGCTTTTGTGCAAATCCTATAGCTTTTCTAGAGTTCAGTAAAGCCACGTTCTGAGGGGTAGTAACTATTATAGAACCATCTGCTTTGGTTAATTGGGCTATACTTATTGCCTCGTCTCCTGTCCCAGGTGGAAGATCGACAACAAGATAATCTAAGTTGTTCCAATCCACGTCTTGTAAAAATTGTCGTATAGCGTTGTATTTCATAGGACCTCGCCATATGACCGGCGAATCACTATTGGGCAACAAAAATCCCATGGAAACTATTCTTAGATTAGGGGTGATATCTATCGGTTTAATCTTTCCATCTTCTGTTGCTTCAAGTTTTCTATCGGATACTCCTAACAATTTTGGTACAGTAGGACCATGAATATCCGCATCCAATAATCCTACCTGTTTATCTTTTTTAGCCAACGTATAAGCCAAGTTCACAGAAACAGTAGATTTTCCAACACCACCTTTTCCAGATATTATCATGATAATATGCTTTATGTTTCCTAAATCAAGTGCTTCTATAGCTTTTTTATCCTTAGTTTTTTCGCTCATTTTATATCTCCTTTATCGCTAAATAGATCTATAAGAGTAAATTATCCTTATTTAAAATATCTATGAATATATATTAATAATATAAAAACTTTTGTATTCCCAAATTATTCGGTATCAGATTATCAAAAATAGTCTTATATAGATCCATAACTATAAAACAAATGTTTCATATAGCCCCCTTTACTGCATATATGTATAAAAATAAAAAAAAGATTGATGCTGATTATTAATTAGCCGATAGGTAGATCTCTATCCACGATATGTTTGAACTCTTTCCATCCTCTCTGCTTATCTCCTCTGTACCGATCTTTATATCCTTTACTTTTAAATTTGGCAAAAACCTGGTCCTTATAACTTCCGCTGTGTCTACCGCTCGGGATATCGCTTTACCCCTCGCTTTTATTACTGCTTCATTCGATCCTTCATTAAAGACGGTGATCGTTGCTAATACATAGTTCATCACCGGCTTCTTTCCTATATATACTACGTTATCTTCTGCCATTCCTTCTTACCTCCTTTTTATTTATGCATCATCTTTTGTCTCAATTTCTGAGTTATTCATTATATTTAAAACTTTTGACTATTCTAAAAGATACTATCCTTAAAGATAAACAATAACCATATAGAGAAGATAAAATTTTATAAGAATAAAAATTTTAACGTTAGATGCTCCGGACGGGATTTGAACCCGTGTCTTCGGCTCGAAAGGCCGGAATGATTGGCCGAGCTACACTACCGGAGCGTTTTAAAATTATTGCGAATCAAAGTTGCAAGATTTATCATAATTGGAGGCAATAGATAAATTATTCTTTATATTATCACTACATACTCTTATTAATATTTTTCTATTTTTTATTAAACAGATCTATAGCATGTCTAACATTGCTTAAAAGCTGATAAGCCATTTCCTGAGATGGCCATGAACCAAGCCCACAATCTGGCCCGGTATATTTAACAAGGTTTCCTAAAATACTATGAGCATATCTTAATCGCTCAGCAATACGATTTACACTCTCTTTCTTAAATATTTTAGATAGGTACCTCTCATCAATCCAAGCATTTACATTATATTCCTCATTGATCTCTGCAACAAGAGAAGATATATCCGTTCTTGCAATACCAACTCTCAAGTATTTTTCATGATTTCTAAGATATTCTTTCTCTATAGTCTTCAATATACTGATATCTCTTGCACATTCTATGCCAATCACGTCAATATTTTCCACAAGACAGATGGTTCTATACTCTATAGATGAATGAAGATGTATCTCGGTATTATTTACTTTTATCCCCTCAGTAGCTATCTCTAACGCCTTTACAATCTCATCGTTGTTAAAATTTAATTCAGGGTTTATACCTATGCTTGGTTCGTCTATACAGATTGTATCAGTATAACAAAATTTGTTAGAGATTATCGAGTTCTTTATAAACCGTTGTACGCTTCTGGCTATATTTTTGAGTATATCAAAATACCCTTTACCACCAAAATTTTTCAAATAGATCTCAATCGGACCGGTGATACATACCCGCAGCGGTATTTTCTTCTCTGTCTTCTTAGATATTTCTTCAGATATTTCTTTTATAATCTCGACTTCTTCTAATATAGCATCTTCTTCTTTGATAATAAAAGGTTTTTCCTCATTTTTTTTAATTTTTTTAAAGAAAGGATCTACCATATCCCTGAATTGAGGGTATGTAGGTATATCCACCCCAGCATATATCTTATCAAGGAAAGCGTTTTTAATTATATCTAGAAGTTCTTCTTTATTCGTTCCCTCTTTTATAGATTCTTCAATCCATTCTTTTTTAACTCCTCTCGGTAGAGGATAACTACCTATATCATCGAATAATAACAATGGATAAAACTCCTTAATGTGCAAGATTAGATATCATCTGCCTACTATAATTGATACAGGTACTTTTTCCTCTTCTCTGTCAACCATCTTGATTATATGGAGCGGACAGCTATCTATACACGCATAAGATAGGCAATCTTTACAAAGATCATAATCGATCTTTGGTAAATTCTGTTTTTCATCCCACCGTATAGCATTCTTATCACAAGCATCTATACATAACTTGCATTTTTTACAGATATTAGAGCAATAATTTTGTATTTTTTTTATCGGCCTATCTTCCTCATTTACTTCAACAGTTATGGCAGAAGTCGGACAAACAGCCTCGCATAGCCCACAATATATACAAAAATTATCAAAAAGAATATTCTTACCTTCTGTAAAAGAGAGATTATCAGCAGGACAGAGGTTTATACAATTCTCGCATTCTACACATTTGTTTTGATCTATATTGAAAGATCCATTTAATGGTTTTTCTACAGATATTACATTCTCTGGGCAGATCTTTTCACATCGTTTACAATATATACAAAATCTGTCAGACCAGTTGATCCGTCCTTGATCCGTCTTTGTTATTTTATAGGTATCTGCATTAGAGAGATTTTTTTCTAATACAGTAAATTCGAGTGCACCTCTTGGACAGATATCTATACACTTTAAACAACGAGTACATCCTACAGTTTGAAATATTTTATCTTTATATACTTCAATCTTATCAAACATAGCAGTAAATTTACCTTTATCATGGATAGATGAGAAAAAAACGTCAAGATCATCCTCCCATAATGTTGGATTGTTACATGCAACAAAAACTGGAACCTCTTCAGGTACGATCTTTATAATTTTTCTAGGACAGACTTCGACGCATGCTCCACATCCAGTACATTTATCCAGATTTATTAACGGAATGCCTTCATCATTCATCTTTATTGCAAGAGTCGGGCATACTTTAACACAATCTCCAAACCCAAGACAACCATACTCACATGATTTGTTTCCTTGGAAGAGATTGGCGGCTATACTACACGATTTTTCTCCATCATACTCAAACTTATCCGTACATTTTGTTCCACCATTACAAAGAACAACGGCTTTCTGTTTTTTCCCTGCTTCACCCCCAAACAGATCAGAAAGCGCTTTAACCTTTTCTTTGTCCATATATGTCTGAGCACATTTATTAGCTAAAGATGGGTCCTTTACCAATGCTTCAGCAAATGCCGAACATCCAGAAAAACCACATGCTCCGCAGTTCGATCCAGGAAGTATCTCGATCGTCTTTTCAACCTTTTCATCCATTACGACCTTAAACCTATCTGCAGCAATACTGAGAATTAATGCAAAGGCAAAACCTACCGCTACAATGGTAAAAATTTCTATCATATTCTCAACCCTCCAAATGTTAAAAACGAGAGACTCAATATAGATGCGGTGATAAACGCTATCGGAAGACCTTTAAGAGACCCTGGTACTTCGGATAGTTCCAACCGTTCTCGTAATCCAGACATTATGGTAAGTGCCAATATAAACCCAACTCCTGCACCAGAAGAGCTAGCAATGCTACCTAAAAACGAGAAACCTTCTAAAAAATTTATCTCCGCTATACCCAAGACCGCACAATTGGTAGTGATAAGAGGAAGATAGATCCCAAGAGCTCGGTATAGACCAATGCTGGTCTTTCTTATTACCATCTCTAATAACTGCACAAAAGACGCTATGACCAAGATGAAGACAACGGTCTCCATAAATTCTATATTAAATGGTATTAAAATGAAATTAGCGATCAACCATGTTATAATAGAGGATGCGATCATGACAAAAGTTACTGCAAGACCCATCCTGATTGCATCGCTAAGTTTCTTCGAGACACCAAAAAAAGGGCAGAGACCTAGGAACATTACTAGTATAAAATTGTTTACCAGAGCGTATCTCAAAAATAACGATAAAAGTTCGTTCATTTTATATCACATCCATCCTCTTAAACAATCCAAGTAACAAACCGATTATTAAAAAAGCTCCAGGAGGCATTATAAAGAATAATGCAGGCATATCACTGAATAAAGGTATTATAAAGCTACCAAACTCGTAACCAAGTATGGCAAAATTAATCCCACCAGTACCTAAAAGCTCTCTAAAGAAGGATATAAGAAGTATGGCTAGTAAAAATCCTGTACCTTCACCCAATCCGTCAAGAACGGATCTTAAGGGTGGATTCTTCGATGCAAACGCCTCCGCTCTTCCCAAAATAATACAATTTACCACGATCAATGGTATGTATATACCCAAAGATTCGCTCAAAGATGGTAGATATGCCTTAAATGTTAAATTTACTATTGTTACAAAAGTAGCGATTATCACGATAAAAGATGGGATCCTAACATCTTTAGGTATCACGTTTCTTAATAAAGAGATTATCAAATTAGATAAGGTCAGTACGAAGATTACTGCAATTCCCATTCCGAAAGCATTCTCTATACTTATGCTTACTGCAAGTGCAGGACATAATCCTAATGCCAATACAAATATAGGGTTTATCTTTATCAACCCTTTAGAGAAATCATTAAAAGGCATTTTTATTCACTCCTTATGGATTGTATCTTATTCTTATATTCAGAGTATACTGCATTAACAACCGCTTTAGAACTTATCGTAGCCCCAGTTATGGCATCTATCCCTTCTAATTTTATAGCATCTATAGGCTTGTTATCAAATTGAGATACGAATTCATCTTCTGTTATCCTTGCTCCAAGTCCTGGAGTCTCAGAGTGGGAAAGAACGGATACTTTTTTGATGGTCAGATCCTCATCGTTGTTGATCCCGACCAGAATGGTTATATCCCCTCCATATCCTTTTCCAATAGCTTCAAAGGCATAACCTATAATCTCATCATCCGAATAGACATAATAGATATCATCCTTTTGTATAAATCTTTCTGCATCAGGAAATATCATATTTATATGCTCGGTTAATTCTGCCATCTCTTGTTCTTTTAATACATCCTCTACCGTATTATTATATACGTATATAGATAAAGAGGATGCTAGGATGATTATTGTAAGTACAACAACCCGTTTGATATTCTCTTTCATCTTTCATCCACCTTTGTTTTTTTAATTCCGAGCGGAAGCGGTCTTATGTATCTATCGATCAACGGTGTAAAACCATTCATTATCAGTATCGAATAACAGACTCCTTCAGGCATACCGCTCCATAATCTAAATACTACAATCAACAGACCAACACCAATTCCGAAGATTACTCTCCCCCAACCTGTAATAGGTGTCGTTACATAATCTGTTGCCATAAAAAAAGCACCAAGCATCAAGCCTCCCGCCAAGATATGAAATATCGGATCCTGTCCTAGTAGTAACATCAATACAAAGACAGTACAGATAATAGATAACGGAGTCCTCCAATCTATTACCTTTAAAGCAATAAGTATGATACCTCCAATCAAAATAGCCAAAGCCGATGTCTCCCCAATACATCCTCCAATGCCGCCAAAAAACAGGTCTATATTGGATGCAATAACCAAATTTTGCATTTTAAGGGCTGCAAGCGGTGTAGCAGTCGTAACCGCATCGAAAGGAGTTACCCATCTAGTCATCAAGACAGGCCAGCATATCATCAGAAATGCTCTACCTACCAATGCAGGATTGAATAAATTCTGCCCAAGCTCACCAAAAGCGTGTTTGGCGATAGCAATAGCAAAAAAAGATCCAACAACAGGAACCCAGAATGGTACCGTTGGAGGTAGAACCAAAGCTAAAAGAAGACCTGTAATTATAGCACTACCATCCATTACAAATTTTTTTTTCTGAATCTTTAAAGATAAAAATTCAGCAATCTCGGCAGATAAGATGCTTAAAATGATGACCAAAAGTGCGTGATATCCAAAAAAATAAATTCCTGCAATAGTAGTAGGCATCAACGCCAAAATTACCAGAAACATTATCCGTTTTACAGAAATGTCCTTCTTAAGATGAGGGCTAGGCGTCATCTTGATATTCTTTTTATCCAAGATCATTTTATATTCCTCGTCTCGTTCTTTGCCCAAGCTATCAGTTGAGCCAATTCTATCTTTGATGGACATACGAATGAGCAAGATCCGCAACCCATGCATGCATCTATATTGTTCGCTTTACACAGATCAAACTTTCTTACACGGGCATACTTTGCAAGATCTGTGGGCACAAGGTTGACAGGGCATACCTTCACACAGTTTCCGCATCGTATACATGGTGACAGATTTTTATCTTTATATTTATCTCCAAAAACGAGAAGACAGTTGGTAGCTTTTACCGTCGAGATATCCAGATCATTCTGGCATATACCCATCATAGGACCGCCCATCACTACCTTTTCAACCTTTCCATTAAAACCACCACAAAAATCTATCAATTCAGAAAATTTAGTTCCTATCCTCACTAAAAGGTTTTTTTGCTCTTTTACATCACCAGTAACCGTTACTACACGATCTATAAGTGGTTTACCTTCATAAACAGCATCATACGCAGCTTTTGCAGTACCAACGTTTTGAACGACAACTCCAACATCGGCAGGTAATCCTGCTCTATTCTCAATGAACAAAGGCACTTCTCTACCTGTAGCGAGGAATATCAACGTCTTTTCGAATCCATGAGGATATTTTGTCTTCATTTTTAGGATTTTAAAATTATTAAGATTATAGTCTTTTATAATACTATCAATAATAGATATCGCGTCAGGTTTATTATCCTCTATTGCAATCAAAACATTCTCCGCATCGAGAATCTTAGCAAAGATCTCTGCACCTTTTACTATTTTGTCCCCCTCTTCTACCATCAACCTATGATCGGATGTTATATACGGCTCGCATTCACATCCATTCAATATCAAGGTATCAATCTTAGTCTTAGGGGATAATTTAACATGCGTTGGAAACGCTGCTCCCCCTAATCCAACCAGTCCGGATTCGCGAATAATATGTAGGAGATCTTCTTTTTTTAGCTCTGAAATATCGTTAAGTTTTTCCCTATCTATCCATTTTTCTTTATTATCTGATTCTATTAAGATTGCCTCTTTTTTTAAACCAGAAGATGGATGGTTTTTTTTCTCTATAGATAGAACAATACCCGATACGCTGGAGTGGATTGGAGCGGATATAAAACTTTTTGAATCGCCTATCTTCTCTCCGATAGATACATAATCATCAACCTCTACCAATGGTTCACACGGAGCGCCGATATGTTGTTGTAAATAAATTGTCGCGATTTCAGGTATTTTAGCCTTTTCAACCCGATTATTTCGGGATAATTTACTATCAGGTACCTGTACTCCTTTGTATGAAAGTGGCCAAATAAATCTTCTAATATTCATAATTTTAATCCACCAATTTGTATTGTAAGTTTAATTTTTGTAATTTTAATATTTATATGGTCTTATTATTAAGTTTTTAAATATTAAATTTTTAAAAATCGAAGATATTTATAATTTTCCAATGTATTGATATGATACACAAGTATAAATTCCCTATGATAAACAGATAAAAAAGTCATTTAGAGAAAAAGAGATTATGAAAAATAAAAAGATCATCTTCGTTTTTGCAAGTATGTTTGCCACCTCCGTAGGTATGGGTTTATTGACACCATTTATATCGTTATATTCTAAATTATCCTTTAATGCAACAGGAATATGGTTGGGAATAATTTTTTCAGGTTTTTCAATATCTAAGATAATAACTACTCCTTTTATTGGTTTTGCATCCGATAAAAAAAGTAAAAAAAAGGTTTTACAGATAGGAGCAATACTTTATTCCTTCATTCCGTTTGCATATATGTATGCAGATACAATCTATACTCTTCTTATAGTAAGGTTGTTGCACGGATTCTCCTCTGCATTTATGACACCAATTATTATTGCATATCTGGGAGATATTTCTCCAAAAGGAGAAGAGGGACGATATATGGCTCTTTTAAACCTTCCTCTCTTTTTAGGAGCAGGAATAGGACCATTTTTAGGCGGAATTCTGATTGATAGAGAGATAAGGTATTTATTCTATCTAATGGAGATTTTTTTCCTGACGATTCTATTAATGACCTCCTTATTTCCGGATATAAAAAAGAGTGGTATCTCATCTGTTCAAAATTATTCTATAACACAATCTTTAAAGGATCACAAAACATTAATCTTGATAGTATTTGGTTTTTTAAACTCATTAAGTAGATGCCTGATAATCTTTTTCGTGCCTATATTCGCCTATATTTCTTTAAACTTGGATGGTTATCAAATAGGTGCAATATTCTCGCTAGCTACTATAACATCCTTCTTACTACAATACCCTTTTGGTATGGCATCAGATCGATTACCAAAGTTAGGCCTGATACTATTAGGCTCTTTCATATATACATTCACTCTTTTTTTGATGCCTTTCTCCAGATACTTCTGGGATCTGTTATTCCTAACTTTGATTTTTAATATAGGTAACGCATTGACAGCCCCTGCAAGCATGGGAGCAGCTACTATAATTGGCAAGGATTTAGGAGTAGGAACAACGGTTGGGTTGGTAGATACATCGATGAGTATAGGTATGATCGTAGGACCGATATTAGCAGGTGTTATCATGGATTTGTCCTCTATAGAGAGGACTTTCTATCTTATAGGAATGATGAATATCATAGGTCTGATCGTTATATATCTGTTAAAGGCTAAACTTTCTGAAAATAGAAACTTCTGAATATTTATTCGTTCTCGATTTCATAGAATATATCTTCTATTTCGACATTAAATATTTTTTTAAGCTTAAAAGCGAGTTTTAAGGATGGCAAGTATCTTCCTTGTTCCACTGCATTGATCGTCTGTCTTGTCACTCCTGCCTTTTCTGCGAGCTGTTCCTGTGTTAAGTCGTGCATAGCTCTGTAAACCTTCAAACGATTTTTTATCATTTTTCTCACTCATCTATACATCCTCTCATAATGGTGATAAGCTATAAGATGAAATATCGTTATAAAAGCGAAATATGGCCCTAATACCGCTGAAACCGGAATAGAAAATTCCATAGTGTATTCCAAACCTGTAAAAATAACAAATCTTTCTATTTTATAATAATTAAGTTAAAAACTTGAGATAATTATTAGTAATTAAAAAGAGAATAAAGAATAATAGATTAAGTAATGAGAAAAATAAGCGGAAAGTATGATAATAATTAATATTATCTTTTTAAAAGGTTTTTTATACCCTTCCATAGAATCTCTAAAATGGGGAGATAATAACTTCCATCATCTTTATTTATTATCTTCACGTGACCTATTCCATCATCTCCCCTTTTACATGTAAATTCCAACTCAGGATTGACTCCGTGTGCTATTCCATTATCGAGAGAAGAAAAATATTGCCCCATATATGAAAATACTTCGTTTGAGACGCAACAATGGCATAAATATTCAACTTCTTTTTTATCATACCGAATTACTTCCACATTTAAGCCAAGCGGTTTTGAAAAAAGCCTCTTCATCATCCAAACCACGACTCTTGCATCCCCCTTATATTTTGTCATCATAGCCTTTTCTGCAAGGTTATGAACTTCCTCTATCATCCGAGCCGAATCTTCCTTGCTAAAAGATCTGATACCAGAATTATTGTATCTCTCTTCATCTATGAACGCATTCATGATTATATTTATAGCATCAATCAAATTTTTGAACTTCGTAGGTCTCGTATACCTCTCATAACCTTGTAGATCTGGAGCATATTCCAGATCCTTTACAAAATAGGGATGTTGTTCAGTATCACCCCTACCATCCCACTCGTTAGCTCTATCCGGGCTCAAATATTTATCTCTGGTGCAATCTATCCTCAACCACCTTTCTTCAATCATAGCATTTGTTATACAATGCGTAATTTTAAACTTTTTTGCCTCCTCCACCTTTACTCTTAATTGCATTACATCTAACATTGATTCTCCCGTTAAAGATTGAAATTGAAACCGTGCAGGGATGTCTTTTGCTCTTAGTAGTGCAACAAGCAGATTTGACTTTGTTAAACAGTTTCCTCTCCTTTTTTCCAACGTTTCAGATGCCTTAGATAAAGGTTCGATAAAGTAATAAATATTATCTCTCACCCAATAGAATGCATTTACTGCATATTCTCTTTTGTCTGCACTTCTATCATTTAGTTCGTCCACCAATCTCAATATCTTCTCATTCTTCCAATCGCATAATTCCGTTTCAATAAGATAATCGTCCATATCTGATTCAGGAAGTTTATAATATTTATGCTTTTGCAGATGTAGTTGAGAGATCAATCATTTTTATCATATCCAACTAATAATTTCACAAAAATCCATCCGATCACGCACCGATAGATACTTAGGTATCTGCCCCGTGGAGCTTCTCGATCACGTATTGCTATCAAGAACTCAGGATCTGTGGGTAACATCTCTGTCATATTATCTTCACTCCAATACCCTGCATCTGCCAACTCAGTACTCAACCCCTTCAGTTCTTCCTGTGCCTTCTCTGTTATTCGGTGCACAGTCAGGATCTGTCACATTCACCTCCTCCTGGGCTACTTGGGCAATTTCCCTCTTCTACCTGGCGTTTCTCAATCCTTTCAGACTGCGCTTGCAGCTTTTCTTCCTTTTCTCGTGCCAATCGCTCCTGGCATTCTTTCAGCCGTGCCAGCTGATTTCTTCGACCTTTGAGTTCTTTAGACATTTCATCTCCACGAGAGCCCTTCCCAAACAGTCGATCTTCTTCCTCATCTTTCTTCCTGGCTTCAGCCAGCATCTTTCTGATATGTTCCTGAGTTCGGTTGGCTGAAAGTGATGCATTAGCCTTGACCTTTGTTCCATCCAGCGCCACTACCCTAACCATCTGCTCTGTATTTGAGGTAAAACTTGGATAAATCCATAATGTCTACTGCATCCAGGATAAACCATGGGCAGCTCATGCCTCCAGACTTACAGGCATCAGGTACATCTGCGTCATGTTTTACACCCTGCCGCCACTCGAAAGATGAGTATCCATCTATGTATTTGTACTTTTCATATAACCCTATATCTGAAACAAATTTATTATGAAACCAACCATATTCCCTAAGCTTTACATTTGGTTCATATAACGAGGAAACTAAACAGAACTTCTCTCCATGTGTATTAAAATCTGCGACAAATAGTGCCGCATTCGCATTTATATTAAATTCTTTTTTTGCATCAATAAGCATTTCCCGAACATTGGATATTTTTAATTTAAGTCTGGGAATATCCCTAACAATATTTCTAATAACAGAAGTCTTACATAACATAGCAATTTTTCCTTCTTTATCATGAAATTGCTGAATTACTCGCAAAATAATATTCTCAGCAATGTCAAAATTACCCTTACCAGTTATAGCTTCTATACCTTTATGATTTTTTATATTACTCTTATAGGGTAAATTATCTGAATTTAAAACAGAAAGTCCACTGCAAGTTATTCACGGTGGATTACCTAGGATTAGAAGATTTTGTCGGTGTTTGTTATTTAAAAACTTTCTAAACCTATCGGTCATCCGACGTGTAAAGATGTTATTACGACAAAATTCTATCTTTGTAGGTATAGTCTGGTCAAAGGATAGTTTTAGTTATATTCAATTTAAAAAGCCATTCATACTTGCTTTGTGTATCAATACAATAATATATACCGGGAGTTCTATATTATACTTTATGAAAACCGTATATGCAATAATCTTGGGAGCCCTTTTGGGTGGAGTGATATGCCTTGCCTTGCTTGGATTTGTGGGACCCGACAACCCAGAAACGGATGCCTCTGGAAATGGAGCATCCTCGTGGATGATTGTGGATGCTGCGCCTGCGACAGCGCACGAAGAGATCAACGTAAAGGCTGGAGAGAGATTCAAGATTCCTGACAAAATTGGAGGAGGGGGAAGTGACGATCTTATAACTTTCAATGGTCCTATCAAACTAATCGGAGGAGGTAGTGTAGGGATATGGCCCCTCAAAGATTACTACTATGTTTTAGAAGCTGTAGAGCCCGGCGAAGCGCAGGTGGTGATATTTGAAGTTCATGTAGATGCATGGGAACGTTCTTGGTCTAACACTCCTGCTGATATTACTACTTCTGTCTCTATTACTATATCTACGATATATGATATCCACATCACCGGATAAGGCACAACAGCAGATCAGGAAGATCTTTGTTGCAGCGATAGTCTGCATGGTGCTCTTTATTTCTGTCGCTGCAGCACAGAGTCCGCTGAGAGATCTCATAGACCGCATATTCGGAAGGGAGAAAGAAACACAGATAACGGAGATAAAGGACATACTTGAGGATCCCGAGAAATATTATAACAAAACCATAACTGTAGAGGGTATTTTTGGGGATGTAAGGAGCGGAGGAGGGGGCTGGGCAGGAGGAACTCGTGAGGGCTATGAATGGATGGAGGGAGGCATGTATGGGATATATGATGAAGAAGGAAATAGCATAGCTATGTGGGTATACCCAAATCGTGATGAATTAGAAAAGAAGGCGATAGAGATGAATAATGGCACTTATGAGACGTATAGTTTTGCAAAGACCTATGATATGCTACTAAATGAAAGCTGGAATCGGCTAGTCTCTTTTGATGGTAAGAAAATCAGGGCTACAGGATATATTGATACCGATATTATGGGAGCCTCTGGATATCTTGAACCGGTGATCACGGTCTTAGATACGGATATAGAGGTGGTAAAATGAAGAGTTTACCTGTGTTGCTTGATTTTTAAAATAAGATAATAGAAACTCAAAATCATTCCAACACTGTATCCCTATCTGAATAAGGAGGGGTACAAATACATAAAAACCTGAGATCACAATCTCCTATGCTCTTTATTCTATGTCTTTGCATCGGAGAAATAAGAATCGCCTGGTCTTTTAATACCTCTCTTTTCTCTTCTTCTATTTCCATTATTCCTATTCCTTCCAAGATAAAATAAATTTCATTTGATATTTTGTTTTCCTTCCCGGGTAAAACCATGAACATGGATTTAATATCTCTTCTATTAATCTATTTTCGTCAATCTCTTGATTTAAATTTATCAAAGTTAGAAAATCTATTTTTTCATATTGTCTATTTAGTCTCATGTCTTTTATTAAATTAGAGATCTTTTTATAATATGTTCCGCTTGGAGAACCATTCCCTTTTTTAAGTTTAAATGAATAAGTTGTTCTATCTGTTTTTAGACAAAAGCAAAAATTATTTTTGGAACTATCCAAATCTGGAATAATCCTCTTCAATTCTTTTTCAATCTTTTCTTTATCTTCTATTATATGGATATTAAAAGGGAGTAACTTCTAATGCAAAATTCTTAATTAGATCCTCTCTTTTTAACTCCTTACAAATTTTATTAAATATATCCGATGTAAATTCATATATAGGATCCAATCCTTTAACTTCAGTTTTAAATTCCTTCCCGTTTAAAACAACTTTAAAATCTGGAGTAGGTTCGTTTCCTTCTAAGATTTTTTTCCAATTTTATTGTTTTTGAAAAAACAGAATAAAACCATCTTTCGTAATCATCTCTAAGTTTTTTATCATTTTTGCTTCTACACTTATATCACGCCTTATTATCTCTTATTCGTATTCAAACTTATATTCAATACGAAGATCATTTTCACAACGTGCATCATTAATCCGTACTTTAAAACTCGCTTTTGATCCCGGTGGTATTATGGATGGGTTTAAATAATTCTGACCCATACCTAAAAAGTTACCATCGGCATCATACGCAGAGATACGTATCTTAACATTTTCTAAGGTTTTTGTGCCATTATTCTTTACCATTCCTTTTATTTTTATATAGTTTGGTTCTCCAATGTCTCCGAAAATATTTTCCCAATTCCAATCTACTACTTCCAATCCACTGTCTTTAAGGGTTTTGGAGTAAAGGGTATTGGAATACAATCTACTATTTCCGACCTACTAACTGCAAGGGTTGTTGGAACAGATACTACAACCAATGCCAGACATAATCCAAGCACTATTGCTTTTTTCATTTTTTCTCAATATGAGTATGTATGACTCAATATATAAAATTTTATAGGGTTTTTACCCAATAAAAGACCCAAAAAAATTCAGAGGGAGGGCAAGACCCACTACAGATGATAAAACCGATCAAAGAGACCATCGGCAAGAGAGTAAGTAAGGTATTTATTAAAAAATCTCTATCATTTATATTAACTCTCTTCCAAACAAAGACAAAACTACACCTAACCCAGCCATTATTGTACCTCTCCAATACCATGGTAAAGGTAAAGTAAGTGCTATAGATAACTCTAAGAAAAACGAGAAGATCCCATATATCACAAGTATCATAATGGGTACGTATTTTGTTCTCATTTTAATCTACCTCCACAATAAGGACAAAATTTTGAAATCTCCTCCAACTTATGGCCACAATAAGGACAAAAGATTGCTTCTTCTTTCTTACTTGGTTCTAATATAACAGAAACACCTTTTGGTTTTACTAAATAATCTTGTTTTGCTTTTATGATCGTAGACCTCACACGTTCTGGGTTAGCTACCCCATCAAAGACAATACTACCACCAGCAGTATTTATAATCACGTTCCCCATCCCCAATATCCTTGTACTAAAAGTCTGACTTAATGTAACTGTTGTTACCAAATCATATGTAGAATCTTCGGTTTTTCTTCTCAAAAATGTAAAATCCCTTATAACTCTCTGGTTTGTAACATAGAATTTGAAACCTCTCCTATAAAGTTCTGTGAAAAGAATTGTAAGCACACCAAAGATTATACCAATCCCGTAAAAAGCCCCCAAAAAAATAAAAAATAAAACTGCTATAATGTAGAGATACCAGAAAACTAAAGGGGACTTGTAAAAAGTGCCTATAATATTTTCTCCTTCATTAAAACCCATTTTCTCATATTTATCCTTTTTAATCCCAAGAGTTTCTTTTAATTTTCCCTCTTTTATCTCTTCTGCCATTTTGAGAATCATCTCTCCTTCCTTCTTACTTTCCTACTAATCTTATATTCTCTTTTATAAAAGATATTACCTCATAGCCACCAAGACATGCCAATCCTAGAATCAACCATTCCATCTTTTTTTATCTCTTTTTCAAGTAGGTATAGCCCGGGGCGGATTCGAACCGCCGTCGCCGGGTCCAAAGCCCGAAATGATTGACCAGCTACACTACCGGGCTATCTTATTATCATTAATGCAATTATGATAATAGTTTATAATCGATATTTTTATTAATAAACTTTATGATACGTCTAATCTATCAATATTTTTGATAACGGTGAAAAAGATGCTAGAAGAGTATGATATAGAATATTTCAAGATCAACAATTTTGAAAGGAAAAGATGCCAAAAATGTGGCGCCTATTTCTGGACGAGGGATAAAGATAAGATAACTTGTGGTGATGCTCCTTGTGATTCTTATTCTTTCATAGGCAACCCTTTATTTAAAAATAATTATTCTTTAGACGAGATGAGAGAGAAGTTTCTATCTTTCTTCGAAAAAAATGGTCACACTCGAATTGAGAGGTATCCGGTAGTGGCAAGATGGCGGGATGATATCTATCTAACAATTGCTTCTATAGCCAATTTTCAACCTTTTGTAACCTCTGGTAAGGTAAGACCGCCTGCGAACCCTCTTACGATATCTCAACCATGCATCCGATTGGAAGATATAGATTCTGTTGGGAAGACAGGAAGACATCTTACCACCTTCGAGATGATGGCACATCATGCGTTCAATTATCCGTCCAAAGAGATCTATTGGAAGAATGAGACAGTAGGATATTGTGAAAAGTTTTTAGAGAGTTTAGGTACCGATCTAAATAAAGTTACATACAAAGAGGAGCCTTGGGCTGGAGGAGGTAATGCTGGTCCATGTTTAGAGGTGTTGTTAGGTGGTTTAGAGCTTGCAACCTTGGTGTTTATGAGTTTTGTGAGGGACGATGATGGAGATATTCTCATAAATGGAGAAAGATATCGAAAGATGGAAAATTATATAGTGGATACAGGGTATGGGTTGGAAAGATTTGTCTGGATGTCCCAAGGGAGATCAACAATATATGATGCGTTGTTTCCAGAGATTATTGAAAAGATAGCAAAGTTGTCTAATTTAGAAAATCATCGTGAAAGGATATATGCCATTTCTGATTATTCCCGGTGTATTGCATATATGTTGGGAGATGGTATAGTTCCCTCTAATGTTAAATCAGGATATCTTGCTCGATTAATAATCAGAAGGGCTTTTAGATTGATGGACGAGATAGGTCTTGAGATCGATCTATATGACATAGTCTTTGAACATGCAAAAAAGATTAAAGAATTTTCCGATAGGCTACATGTGATACGAGAGATACTCGATATAGAGAGGGAAAAGTATGATGATACTATAAAAAAGGGAAAGAGATTGGCTTTAAAAAAAGCAGGAGAATACAAAAAAAAGGGTAAGTTGCCTTTAAACGTTCTCATAGATCTGTATGATACATATGGTACCCCACCAGAGATAGTTAAAGAGGTATTGAGAGAGGAAAAAGATATAGTCTTGGAGATACCAGACAATTTTTACTCTTTAGTAGCTCAGATACATGCCAAAGAAGAGAAAAAGAATAGTAATAAAGAGGATAATAAACTTAGAGATAAATTGTCTAACCTCCCAAAGACCGAAAGATTATATTACGTTCATGATAAAGATGATTTATCGTTCGATGCAGAAATCTTAGAGGTTATAAACAATCATATCGTCTTAAATAAAACTTTGTTTTATCCTGAAGGTGGCGGACAACCGGCAGATAGTGGAATATTGGTTTTTAATGATCGTTCTGTTGATGTATTAGATGTTAAATCGATAGAGGGAGTAATTATTCATAAAGTATCCGATACAAGTTTTTTCAAGAAAGGGATGGTTGTAAAAGGTATCGTAGATTTTGAGACCCGATTGGCATATACTAAGCATCATACAGCGACTCATATCGTATTGGAGGCAGCAAAACATATCCTTGGTGGGCATGTATGGCAGGCGGGAGCGCAGAAAGAGAAGGATAGAGCAAGATTAGATATCTCGCATTATAAAAAAATTGGTGAAGACGAGATCAAAAATATAGAACTCGTTGCGAATAAAATAGTGATGTCTAACGTAAAGGTAGAATGCTATTGGATGGATCGGGTCGAGGCAGAGAAGAAATATGGTTTCTCTCTTTACCAGGGCGGTGTTCCGGCGGATGATACTATACGTATCGTAAAGATAGGTGATAATGTACAGGCATGTGCAGGTACTCATTCTAATTTTACAGGAGAGGTGGGATTTATAAAAATAACAAAGGTGGAAAGGATTCAGGATGGCGTGGAACGATTAGAGTTTTCTGCTGGAGAAGCCGCTGTGAAATCGGTACAAAATTTAGAAGATACATTAAAAGAGGCATCATCAATATTAAAAATACCGCCAGAGATACTACCAAAGACTGTTAAAAGGTTTTTTGACGAATGGAAGGATCTTAAAAAAGATAACGAGAGACTTAGGGAATATATTGCCAGATTAAACGCAAAAAAATTGTTGAAAAATGTTATTAAGATTAAAGATTACTGTCTGATAACAGGAAAGATCGATCTGCCTTTAAACGAGTTGATGAAGATATCACAAGTTATGGTTATAGATGATCAGGGTAACGATAAAGTTATACTTATCCTTGGTAATAACAACGGAGATCTTATCATCTCTCTAAGCAGAAATATAAAGGATAGAAAGATCGATGCGTCTGACATACTGAAGAAGATATGTCCCTTTATAAACGGGGTAGGTGGGGGTAAAAGATACTTGGCTCAAGGCAGAGGTAACCCTGAAAAGATTGAAGAAGGTTTAAATTTAGGTAAAAAAATTATAATGGAGTTGATTGGATGATATACTCTTTAAAATGTATCAAATGTGGAAAAGAATACGATAAAAGAAGTGTTATATATAATTGTGATTGTGGTGGGTTGTTAGAGGTGAAGATAGACTTTTCGTCTATCGATATCGATAAAGATGATTATGAAAATATCCCTCTATCTGTCTGGAAATATAAAGAATTTCTTCCTGTAGAGCGTGAGCCGATATCTATAAAGGAAGGAGGGACGCCTTTATATGATTGTAAAAGATTTAGCAAGTTAATAGGATTAAAAGAGCCTTTCTACGTAAAACATGAAGGATTAAATCCGACTGGATCTTTTAAAGATAGAGGAATGACGGTTGGTGTGACCAAGGCTATAGAATTAGGGATGAAGATCGTGGCATGTGCATCTACTGGGAACACCTCTGCATCTTTATCTGTCTATGGAGCAAAAGCGGGAATACCTGTCGTTGTTCTGTTGCCTGGGGGCAAGGTTGCACTGGGTAAAGTTGCACAAGCGCTGATACATGGTGCAAAAGTTATCGAGATCAAAGGGAATTTTGATGATGCTCTGGAAATCGTTATGAAATTATGCAACGAAGAAGGCATATATCTATTGAATTCGGTGAATCCTTACAGATTAGAAGGACAGAAAACTATAGGATACGAGATTGCTGATGAATTAAATTGGACTGCGCCTGATAGAATTATATTACCTGTAGGTAACGCTGGTAATATTTCTGCGATATATAAAGGGTTCAAAGAGTTGAAGAGTATAGGTTGGATAGATAGAATACCAAAAATGACAGGAATCCAAGCTGAAGGATCTGCACCGATCGTAAAAGCGTTTAAAGATCATAAAGAGGATATAATGCCAGAAAAAAATCCTGAGACAATCGCTACCGCTATCAGGATAGGCAACCCAATAAATGCTATCAAGGCACTTCAGGCGATATACGAGTCTAAAGGATTGGCAGAGATGGTAACAGATGAAGAAATAGTAGAAGCACAGAAAGAGTTAGCTAAATTGGAAGGCATAGGTATAGAGCCGGCATCTGCTTCTTCTATAGCAGGCCTGAAAAAATTGTTAAAAAACGGTTTAATTGATAAAGATGAAAGGGTTGTATGTATTACAACAGGAAATCTGTTAAAAGATCCTGAAGAGGTGGTAAATGTATGCAATAAGCCTATTGTTGTAGAAACTAAACTTGATAAGGTAAAAAAGGTGCTGAATCTAATTAAGCAATATAACGTTACTCAAATCTTGCAGATATATTAGAAACATTATTATAGAGTATTGGTTTCAATATATATGGTTCAGGTAAGGGAATGGGATATATCAGATGATTGAGATTATATTAGGTTTGATCTTGGCTGTTTCAATATGCTCTCTCTTTATATTTTATGAATTAAAAAAATTATCTGATACAAATAAAGCGTTTTATGATAGTTTAAATAATCTATCTATACAGGAACATTATCTGAAGAAGGAGAACGAGAGATTACTGAAAGAGATAGAAAAGCTTAATGTTCAATTAAAGAGCTCTGTTGAGCGATATAAACTAGTTGAGAAAGATAGAGATTTATTAAAAAACGAGTTGGATCTTATAAAAAAAGATGTTAACGAATTTAACCGGCTTTTCATAAAGATTAAAACGGATATGGATAACATGCTTAAAGATAGAGATAAGATATATAAAGAGTTAAAAAATGTTATTAAAAATAAGAAAAACTTAGAGAACGAATTAAATAAATTTCGTGATAAGATGCAAAAGGAGCTTATCCAACTCTATACTAAGGTCGACTCTATCTTGGACAAAGTAGAAAATGAATTAATGAGGCTTGTTACAGAAAACAAGTCTTTAAAGATAAGTATTAATAAAGAGGAGAAAACTGGATCTGTTTATAATATAGATCCATTCTTGATAGGAGAATTATCTAAATCAATTAGAGAAAAAAATAAGTGAGAAGTTCGAGATTTTAATTAAAAGATGTGAGAGTAAAATGGTAAAAAAAATTGTCATCATTGGTGGTGGTATTAGCGGAATTTATGTATTGAGGAACTTACTTGCAAAGAAGGACGAAGTTAAAGAAGTAATGGATTTAACACTTGTAAAGCGAGAGAAAAGCGGTTGGGTATCTGTTTGTGGATTACCTTATGCATTACAAGGATTATATGATATAGATAGGACGGAAATAAACAAGCCGCAGTTCTTTCTTGACCAAGGTGTTGATTTTAGGACAGAGACCGAAGTAGTAGAGATAAATTTGAAGGATAATAAGATAACGCTAAAAAAAGGTGAAGTGCTAAGATACGATTATCTTATCATTGCCACTGGCAGAACACCTTCAGTACCAGCAGTAGTAGAGGAGACAAAGCTTAGAAATATTTATACTTTCAACAATGAGGATGATGCACGAAGGATAGAATCAGCGATGAATGCTGATGATGTAAAAAATGCTTTTGTACGTGGTCGGGGAATAAACGGGTTGCAAGTTGCGGTTGCTTTTGCAACAAAAGGGTTGAAGACAACTCTCTTTGGTGGGCCCCCCTCCTTGCTTCCTTCTATCTTAGATCCGGATATGGGAGATATATTAAAGGAATGGCTGGAAAAGAAAGGCATAAGGTTCATTTTAGAAAAAAGATCGCTAACTTTGAAAGGAGATGGAGATAGATTAAAATACGTAGTAGTTGGGGAAGAGGAGATTCCTGCAGATATTGCAGTAATCGCAACAGGTGCAAGACCAAACACAAAACTTGCAAGTAATGCAGGTATCGATATCGGTAGGCATGGTGGGATAGTTACAGATAAGGTGATGCGTGTTCAAATGAATGGACTTCCTATAAAAAATGTATATGCTCTTGGCGATTGCGTTGAGGTGATCGATGGTATAACCCATCGTTCTCGACTGAGCCAATTCGCATCGACCGCGGTAGTCCAAGCAAAGGTTGTTACAGATAATATACTGGCTGAAATGACAGGGAGACCTGAGTTATATTCCTCCTACGAGCAATCTTTAAATCCGAGCGTCTCTAATATAGATGGTCTGCTTGTCGGGTCTGTAGGTATAACAACCAAAGAAGCAAGGATGGCAGGAATAAAGACGGTAAGTGGAAAAGCAACAAAGCTGATAAAGGCGCGTTATTTTCCTAATGCCTCCTCACTTACCCTTAAATTGATATTCGATGCTTACACCACAAGATTGATAGGAGCACAGATGCTAGGCAGATCAACAGTTGCTGAAAGGGTCAATGAGCTTGCTATGGCAATATATGCAGGTATAACTGCCAAAGAGCTGAGAAATATGGAAAGATCCTATGATCCTTCTCTATCCTTGTTGATCGATGTAACAATAGATGCTGCAGAGCTAGCTCTGGGTATTGCACCGGTCTATTAAAGTGTGATAACTTTCTCAGCCTTGATTAATTCTTCCAACAATTCGGCTAATTCAATCTTCTGAACTCCTTCAGGAATCTCAAATTTTGGAGATCTTCCACCTAGGAGTTTCATCCATGCATAGCATGCAAATAGTGGCACTTTTGCATTATTTGCCATTTTAATCAGGTCGTAGGGATCTGTAGAGATACCCATCTCTGCTGCGTTCTTCTTTATCTCTTCTGCGTAGTCTTCTAATCCTGGAGCATATTTAAACTTATTATCTATGAGTGATGCCAATCCTTCCTGTAAGAATACTACTGCAACATCTTTTCCTAATCTCTTTCCATTTATGGCAATGATAAGAGTACTCAAATAGGAATTTATTGTGCCCTCCTTGCAAAGTATTATGATTTCAGACATTTTATAAAGTTTTTACATCTATTTTAAGATTTTATCATAACTTGGAGATAGCATCTTCTGCTGCATTCAATATGTGGCAGTTAGCAGGAGAGCAGGTCATCAATGGATGTGTTCCCATCTGGAAGGTGGGTATCTCATCTATTATCATTCTATTTTGTACCATCGTTGCAACAGTATTTATCATGCAACCTGCAGCGCTTCCACTACCGTATATTTCTCCACCTATCAACTGTGCAGTCGTCTTTTCAAAGATCAGTCTTACCTTTATCATATGCATTCCTGGTAGAGTTGCTGGGTGTCTATCAGGAGCTTCGGCATCACCTACCACGATCTCGTATCCAAAATCCTTCGCATCCTTTTGTGTCAGTCCTGTTTTTGCAAATCCATAATTCCCTGCCATTGTCGAGAACGTGCCGATTGTACCTTCGTTGATACGTCTCAACTTGAACGCGTTGGCGCCCGCGATTCTCCCTTCGTTTGACGCGATCGACGCAAGCCTCAGGGGGACGGGATCCTTCGTAAAGAACGAATACGATTCTGCGCAGTCCCCAATCGCAAAGATGTCCTTATCCTCCGTTCTCATGTATTTATCGACCCAAATTCCTCCTTTTTCAGAAATTTTTAAACCTGAATTTTTAGCGAGCTCAACGTTCGGTTTAACGCCTATACCCAAGATCACCATGTCTGCTTTTATCTCATCTTTATTACTCAACTTTACATATTCGACCTTCTCCTCTCCTATGATCGCTTCGGCGGTACAATTGGTGTATATATTCACTCCTTCCTTTTTAAGCTCATCCTCTGCTTTGGCGCAGAAATCCTCATCAAATGCTGCCATCAGACAACGGGGAAGCATCTCCACAATACTAACATTTGCATCTCCTTTTGATATATCGTCTGCAAATTCTACCCCGATGAACCCTCCACCAATTATGACGATATCCTCCGAATATGGCATGGCGCTAAACAACTCCTCAAGATATCTCGCGTCCTTCTTAACGGAGAAGACATTTTTTACATTCACACCTGGTATGGGCGGCACGATTGGTTCTGAGCCGGTAGCAAGGATCAACTTATCATAGTTTATCTGATCTCCCTTAGATGTGGTAACAGACTTTGATTCTCTCTCTATTGACCTAACTTCATCTATGATAATCTCAATCCTCTTTCCTGTGAGCATCGTATCAGGTATGACATCCTTCTCGATTTCTCCATTTAGGGTCGTAGAGATATATGGAATCCCACAGGGTACAACAGCTTTTGGCTCTTTTCTTATCATTGTCACTTTTTTATCAGGGTAAAAACTCTTTGCTGTCAAAGCAGCAGGAATACCAGCTGCACCTCCTCCTATTATCAATAAATCCGTCTTCATATCTATCATCTGCGATTAAATACGGATATTTTTAGTTATTTATACTATAAATAATTAACTATTGCACTATAAAAGATTCTTATATTGATATTATTACTATGGCATTTCGAAATGTTTTTATATTATTGAGATCGATAAAAAAGAGAAAAAATGGAATTATCAGACTACGCTATAACATTACAATCCTGTATTGAATGTGGTGCATGTGATGATGTCTGTCCTGTAACAGAGATTATAGATAAATATTATCCAAGCAAAAAGATAAAAGATGCACAAGAGATATTGGATGGAAGAGAACTTAAAGAAGAGCAGATAGATAATATATATGCATGTATGCGATGTAGAGCATGTGAATCTGTATGCAAAGAAGATATTCAAATATCTGAGATCGTCCGTTTGGCAAGGAAGGAGATTGTAAAATTAGGGAGAGAACCCAGCTTACATAGGAAGATTTCCGAAAATATCCTAAATCATGGGGTATCGATCCATAAAGATCCTTCTGAGAGGCTTAAATGGACAGAGAGATCATTTTTCAAGCAGAACGCAGAATATGTCTATATGACAGGTTGTTTTGCATCGATGATCAATACCAACATAGCCAGATCTACTGTAAAGATATTGAGAGAAGCAGGAGTAGATTTTACGATACTCGGTGATAGAGAGGTTTGTTGTAGCTCTTTTGCATGGGATAACGGTAAAAATGAGATCGTCTTAGAGAATGCAAAGAAAAATAAAAGTTCGATCGAATCTGTCGGTTCAAATAAGATCATCTCCGCCTGTGCGGGATGTCATATAATCTATTCACGTGTATACCCCTATATCATCGACTGGAACATTCAAGAGATGAATATCATCGAATTTATATATAATTTAATAAAGGATGATAAGATAAAGTTCAAAAACGAAATTAAGAAGACGATTGTAATACACAAGGCATGTAACATTGAAGAAGATATATTTTCAATGGCGAGCGAGATAGTTGGAGAGATACCAGGAATAAAACTTGTTGAGTTAGGGATGAATAGATGCTGTGGTGCTCCGTCAGGCGTAAAGCCAAAGTTTCCAGAGATATCAATAGAGATCGGTTCTAAGACAATAAAAGATGCAAAAGAGAAGGGGGCAGAGATCATAGTAACCACATGTCCATTCTGTAATTTTCAATTTTCGGATGTAAAACGGAATAAAGGATACAATATTGAGATACTGGACCTGCCAGAACTTGTAACAAACGCGATTGGATGAAATTCCGACTAAATACATGACACTAATAAAAAGAGATTTTTTTGAGTAATAACAGATAAAATAGAGATCAAAGATATTCCAAAATTGCCTTCGGCAACCGGTCTTCCGGTCTTATATCTACAAAACCTGTAGCCAATATTTATAAAAAACTATTTAATACATTTTATCTTTATGAATAATTAGCCCAAATGGAACAAATCATGCTTTAAACTATGCAAATAGTATCATGACTTTGCAAAAAAGAAAATAAAGATCATTTGAAAATTTCAGCGAGGAGAATTTTTATCCGAATTACGATTATTATCAGATTAAATCTGTATCAAATCTTTTATCTTGTTAATATCTATATATTTAAGCAATTCTGATGTAAGTATTTTAAATTGATCAAATTTTTCGGTTTTAATCCTTTTTATACCTTTTTTCTCGTATAGATAATCTAAAAATGCATCTTTGAAGTTCTCGTTATGAAATAATCCGTGTAGATAGGTACCAATCGTTAATCCTTCTCTATCTATAGCCCCGTCATCTCCAAAAATAGGGTGCTCTGATATTGTTCTCCCCATATGTATCTCGTATCCTTCTATCTCATCCCCGTTAATTCTGCTAAGGATTGGACCTATCTTATTAACAATCTTTTTGACACGTCTCGTAGTCTTTTCATACTCATCGAATATGGTATAAACATCTAGTAATCCCAACCCTTCAACCTCTACCTCTCCTCTGTTCTCTATCCCTTTATCTATGATAGACCTCCCTAAAATTTGGTATCCACCGCATATTCCTATTATCGGTATTTTCCCTTGTTTTGAGATTATTTCTTTATATAACCCGCTTTTTTTAAATTCTATCGTATCTTCTACCGTGTTTTTTGTTCCAGGTATTATTATAGCATCAGGATCGCCAAGTTTTTCTGTTAAAGATACGTATCTAATATCTGCCTCATCTTCCAGCGGCTCAAAATCTGTAAAATTTGAAATTCTTGGCAGTTTTATGATCGCTATCTCTATACCATACCCGCTTATCTTATTATCTATCGAAACAGAATCTTCGCTCGGTATTTTAAAATCCAAATAAGGAACAATGCCAAGGACGGGTATACCAAGCAATTCTTCTATTTTTTTTATACCAGGCTCTAATATCTTTTTATCTCCGCGAAACTTGTTTATTATAATTCCTTTAACCTGTCCCTGTATATCATCAGGAAGGAGTTTTACAGTTCCATAAATACTTGCAAAGACCCCACCTTTTTCTATATCTGCTATAAGGATTATTGGTGCTCTTGTTATTCTCGATACAAAGGTATTCGGTAGATCTCTATCGTAAAGATTTATCTCGGCAGGACTCCCTGCACCCTCTATTATGATCAGATCGTTAGCTCTGCTCAATCTTATCAGCGCGTCTTTTGCTATCTCTCTAAAGTAGTCTATATTGGAGTAGTAATTATTTATATCCGTATCTTTAAACGGTCTGCCCATAACTACTATCTGAGACACATTCTCTCTGCTTGGTTTGAGTAAGATCGGATTCATCTCTACTGATGGCTCCGATCGAGCGGCTATCGCCTGTATCGCTTGAGCTATACTTATCTCCTTATCATCGATAGTAACGTAAGAATTAAGGCTCATATTCTGCGCTTTGAACGGGGCGACTTTTAATCCTTCGTTTGAGAAAATTCTGCATAATGCAGTGACAAAGACGCTTTTTCCGGCATGAGAAGATGTTCCTTGTATTATTAGCATCTTCGTAAGATCAAGATTAGTCATTTTTCCTCCATTAATTAACCGACTAAACCTTTATTAATATATTGTAATTATATTTGTGGTATTTTATGAGACCTGACCATGGTGGAAAAGCACTAGGCATCATCGATAAAGAGAATGAAAAGTTAGAGAACATCATAGAATTCAGTGCCAATATAAACCCGTTGAGCATGGATTTCAAAAAAATTATTATAAAGTCTATAGATAGGATAAAATATTATCCTGATGATAATTATACCAAACTTAAATCCTCTATATCTTTATTCCATGATTCAGTCATCCCGTCTGAGAATATTACTATAGGTACAGGATCCATCGAGATAATAAAGAATTTTTCCCATGCTGTTTTAGAAAAAGGAGATAAAATTTTAATATTTCAGCCAACGTTTATGGAATACGAGTATTTTGGAAAAATTTTTGGAGCGAATCCAATCTTTGTCGAATATAACAAACTTATTCGGGAATCAAACCTAATCGATATTAAAAAGAATAATATAAAGGTCATATTTCTCTGTAATCCTAATAATCCTACAGGCACTCTTATTAAAAAAGATAAGGTAAATTTAATACTGGATTTTTGTAATAAAGAAGGATCTTACTTATTCATAGATGAGGCGTTCATAGAATTATCTCAACCGGAAGAGAGCCTCGTCAAGGATGCCGTAAAAGATGAGAGACTTTTCGTGCTCCGGTCGCTCACAAAATGTTTCTCTATACCTGGTTTAAGAGTAGGATACGGTATCGGTAGCAGATCGCTGATAGATAAGATAGATGCTGTAAGAATACCATGGAACGTTGGCTGTATCGAATCAGAGGTAGCATCTTATCTATTGAAAAATGGTAAGACGTTTTTAGAAGAGTCTAGACGATTTATAAAGAGCGAAAGGGAATGGTTAGAGAAAGAATTATCAAATTTGGGTCTTAAAACAATAAAGAGTGATTCTAATTTTTTAATGATTAATATCGAGCCATTAAATGTAAAATCGTCTGAATTAACTGCAAAATTAGCAAAAAAAGGAATTATCGTACGAGATTGCAGCACTTTTCGTTTTACAGGAGATTCTTATATAAGGGTGGCTATCCGCAATAGGAAAGATAACAAACGATTGATATATAGCATTAAGGAGATAAGATAGGTGGATATAATATTAACAGCATTCATCACAGCATTTTTTTTAGATTTAATATTTGGAGAACCTAATAGAATATTTCACCCTGTTGTCTGGTTAGGAAAGATTATAGATAAATTAGCCAATTCTGGATTGACTATAGATAAAAAAATTGCTAAAAAAACGTATGGTTTTTCTATCCTTATCTTTTTATCCTTTATCTCTATCTTATCAGGATATCTTATACAGAATATCCTCGTCGATTACATAGATCCATTTTTCTCTATCATCTTCTTAGCTTACCTTATTAAAAGTTGTTTCTCTTTTAATCTCCTCGTAAATTCTGCTTGTTCTGTATATATAGCATTAAAAGAGGATAACATCGAAAAGGGGCGCGTTTTGGTAGGTAATATCGTCAGCAGAGATGTAAGCAATCTAAATAAAGAGGAGATAATATCTGCAACGATAGAATCAACATCTGAAAACTTTGTCGATGGGTTTTTATCCCCTCTCTTTTATTTTATCCTCTTCGGTCTTCCTGGAATCTTCTGTTTCAGAGTGGTGAATACTTTAGATTCGATGATAGGTTATAAGAATGAAAAATGGTTGGATATAGGTTTTGCATCTGCTAAATTTGACGATATACTAAATTTCATACCTAGCAGGATATCTATGATCTTGCTCTTAATCTCTTATATACCATGGTTTGTTAGAGATAGAAGATATCCGAGTATTAATATGCTTAAAAATATATTAAAAGAGAGAAAGATGGTTGAAAGTCCTAATTCCGGATATCCTATGGCTACGATAAGCGAAATCTTAAAGGTTCGGCTGGTAAAACGTTCTTACTATACAATAGGAAAAAGATACAATCACCCTCTATTACAGGATATAATTAAGACAATCCGTACAATCTCGTTTTCTTCTCTAATAACAGCTACCGTATCTATCTTAGCGTTGTTCTGTACCAACCTCCCTATTTAAATAATATTAAGGCGCTTTTATATATAGAGATCCTTTTGCCCTCCTCATAGCCAAATCTCCGACATATTTTTCAAAGTTTGCATTATCTATAATCTCTTTACCGAGATACTTGAAAGTAGGCAACCTATCTATCACTGTCCCCATCACTATTATATCACCTCCGGTCATCTCACCGCCAGGCATTATAGCATTCCCTTTTATAGTTATCTTTCCGCCGCTCATTTCCAGCCCTGCAAGCATATCAGCATCTTTCTCTACTACGATCTCTCCCCCATTCATCTTTTCTCCTAAATATAATCCTGCATTTCCTTTTATAGTTATCTTTCCTCCGCTCATTCCATTCAACGCTCCTCTGTATCCACTACCGATATAATTACCCGCATCTCCTTCTATTATTATCTCTCCCCCAACCATCTCTTGCCCCGTCCATGAGTCAGCATTCCCTTTTATAGTTATCTTCCCACCTCGCATCATACTACCACAACGCATATCTACGTTACCTTCTACCAAAATCTCTCCTCCTGTCATTCCTTCACCTATTCTTTTTATCCTGTATGCGTTACCTTTTATTATGATCTTAACATCATCTATTCCAGTATTACTTCCTTCTACAGATACGTCGAAGATCTCTCTCAATTTTACGACTTTGTTACCTAAATAAAGACTCAACTCTTCTATTTCTTCTTTACTCTTATCAGAGAAGCTATCTGGGGTTATTGTCTCTGCCTCTACCGGAATGCTCCCATCATACTTTAAATTTAAAGTTATCACTCTCATGCAAGCCTCACCCTACTACCTATCGTGGGATTCGTCCTTATCATACACGGATTGGTAAGATATACATCGTTGACACCATAATTGTCAAGATTGACCGTGTAATAATTTGCAAACCAGTCTTTAAGATCGTCCTCTATTAGTTCGTAATATTCATCAAACTCTGCGTTAGTCCAATAAGTCTTACCTGAGACTACCTTTACTATCTGTCCATCTTTAACAACTATCTCTCCACCTTTTATCGTATATTTTGCAGCAGAGAACGCTTTTTCCACTTTATCATAATCTTTTGATGGATCTATCTCGTTAGGTTTTATATCGAATATAGTAACATCCGCATCCGCTCCTATACCTAAATGTCCCTTATCTCTCAATTGATACGAATTTGCTTGTGCAGCTCTGGTAATTATAGCTATCTCATTCCATTCGTATTCTCTATCTAAAGATGGAAGTATCGCTCGTTTATTGACTGCATTGTTTACCTGGAGTATCTCCTTCTCTCTTTTCTCTTTACTCATCAAGAGGGATATTATTTCAGGATATCTCGTAAGAGGTGCGCCGTTTGGATGATCCGTCGTCAGCCAAACCTGATACGGATCATTTATCAATAAGGCTGCCTCCAGTCCTATAGCCCATTGTATAACGTTAACCGGTACTGTTGGAGAGTATATCACGGGTGTAACGCCGCCGCCAGTTTCAAGTTCCGTATCTGAGTTACTCCATTTAAAACCGGTTAATTTCTGTAAATTAAACTCTAAATAACCATCTGCAGTCATAGTCGTAGTATCACCAAACATTAACTGTCCCACATCTACGGTTATGAACTTGTTAGAATTGACTTCTCTTGCAATCTCATCTGCTTTACTATCAAAAGTCTTCCAATTTTCTCCTCCGTATGAACTAAACATAACATGTGTTATATGAAGAGGTTCTCTACCCCGCTGAGTCTCGAACCCGCTGGCAAGTTTCATCGTATCTACGGTTATATTATAATTTCCTGGTTGTCCTAATTTATTAGTATGAACGTGTATAGGATGAGGGAGATCCAGAATCTCGTTTACTTTCATCAGATCGTTAAGAATTTCTCTCGGTGTAACTCCAAAATGAATAACCTGATCATCCAATGAATCCACGTTCTTACCCCATTTCCAGTTCTCTCCACCACCAGGATTAACAATCTTTATACCATATCCTCTCGTTCTTTTTAACATCCAAGCAACATACGCGGCAAGTTTATCTATCTCGCCTCTGCTTACATATCCCATTACAAACCAGTTGAAACCAAAAAGGGTCAGAGATAATTTATCAAGCATTGGTATATCTCTCAGTTCTTCATGGGTATGTATAGCAGACAATGGTGGCATCGCAGGTTCTACAACAGTAGTATATCCCATTATACTATAATCATAACCTTCTGAAAAGACGTTTTTTACAGAATAACCTGATGATGGCATAGTAATAGACGTTTTGGGTTTTAATGATCGTCGTCCATCTTCTGGACGGATTAATCTACCAGAATTAACTTTTGCACCTGCTATATGAGAATGGCCATCAACACCACCAGGAAAGACCAATAAACCATTTACATCAAGTATTTTTGGATTTTTCACATCATCGACGATCTTTCCATCTCTTATACAGATGTCTTTCTTTTCATCTTTTATATTATTCAAAGGATCAAAAACTATCCCATTTTTTATTATAAGTTCATTCATAACGATCTATCCTATTAATTATATCGGTCAATATCTCTAAATCGCTCTTAAATTTAGAATCTATAAACTTTTTTACCCTTATAGGAATCTCATCCATCCTATAGGCAGTACCATCTGCCTCTATGCCAGAAATTGCTACTGGTATTATAAGATCTGCAAGTTCCGTAGTCGCACTGGTATATGGTTCTATAGCTATCAAAGGTATCTCTGCCAATCTTCTTATAGAAGGATTGACAAAATGAGCAACAGGATCCGATGCGACGACTAAGATTGCATCCACCTCTTTTCTTGCCAATACATCGTTTGCTGTAGTTTCTCCTGGATTGTAATAAGCATAACCTCTCGAGAGATCTATAGCATAAGGAAAGCCTGTCAACCATGTAAATACATTACCGGCACCAGATACGTTATAATGCCCACGCATAGGCATCAGGGAAAACTTTGTATTTCTGTTTAACTCTTTAACTAATCTGGAGAGAGATCCGATATTTTTATCTTTTACGCCTGTCATCGTAACTCCTAGTCCAAAGAAGACTATCCCAAAGTTTGCATTAACCATCTCTCCTGCAATATATTCCAAACGATCTTTGGATATGCCACCTATCTCTTCAGGCAAGATATCTCCGTTACCTATGATGATAGATGTCAATGCGTTTATGATCTTATAATCCGATCCAGGCTCTATTTTTAGAAAAATATCTGCAACTTTTGAGGTATCACTCTCTCTGACATCTACAACGATTATTTTTCTATCTTTCCTTCCTTTATTCGTAAAGTATCCTTTCGTAAATGTAGAATATCTCCCCATATGCCTAGGATGTGCATGAAATGGATTACAACCCCAGTATATAACCAGATCTGCCCTGTTTTTTACCTCTCCCAGAGTACATGATGGTTTACCCTCTTCTTGAATCCCTAATGTTGTTGGTCCATGGCATACTGTAGCAGTCTGATCTATCAATGATCCTATCTTTATTGCCAGTTCTATGCCTTTCTCTATCGCCTCACAAGTTGTAGAACTCCAACCATACATGAGTGGTCTTCTTGCATTACACAAGATCTTGGCAGCCTCATCTATTGCCTTATCATAGCTTATCTCTTTTAGCCCCTCTTTATCTCTTATTAAAGGTGCCTCTATTCTACCATGAGAGTATCCTACTATCTTGTTATAACCTAATTTGCATGTATTATCGACATTCTTTATCTCATTCCCTTCTACCTCAACTGTAAGATCATCACATAAAGATCCACAGAAAGGACATACGACATTTTTTATTATCATGATCTATCCCTTATACAATCCTATCAAATCTTTCAACTCGAGTGGTCTATCATCCGTCGGCTCTATGGTTGCATCTACTCCTTTAAAAGAAGGCATTCCAGATAATCCTATATCTATATTCAGAATAAAATTTGCCCATGGACCCATAGGTATAAAAATCAGATCTTTAGGGATACCTTTCTCTCTCTCAGCTCTCAGAACGATGCTTGCAATATCCGTATTAACCTTCACATAGTCTTCTATATCTAATTCTTTGATCAATCTTTCATTCATAAAACAGGTTGCCGTAGCATCAAAATACTCTTTTGAAGTTTTATGCTCTATAAACATTCCCTGCTCTATTGTTCTTCCAGTTATTAATTTAACTCTCTTTTTCTTCATCATTCCCTCCTTTATAAAATCCCTCTTTATAAAACTTTCCAATGCATCAATAATCCGCTATCTATCTTAACAAACTCAATCAGTTCCAATTTAGGAAATTCTGATACAAAACCATCGCCATCTACAGGTGTTGGAGAGTCTCTTCCACCGATAATTATAGGACTTATGTAGTAGTATAACTCATCGACTAATCTAGCATTGATCAATCCCCATGCCAATTCTCCCCCACCCTCGACCATTATCCGCTTTATACCTTTATCATATAAAAGTTTCATCATTTTTACCAGATCTATATTGTCTGCACCTACTCTTATTATCTTTGTATACTTGCTCAACATATCTACCTTATCTTTATCAGCAGAGTAACTTGTTATGATTATTCGCTCTCCCTTCCCTTTATTTAGCACATCCGAATCTAATGGGATTCTGCATTTACTGTCCACTATAATTCTTATAGGATTCTCCATTATTCCTCTTTCTTCTCTTCTTCTCTTTATTTCATCCGATTTTATCGTCAAGCTTGGATTATCCGATAGAATCGTGCCGATACCTACCATTACCGCATCTACTGAATTTTTGAGACGATCTACACGATCAAGATCTTCTTTGCCGGATAATTTAATCTGTTCTTTCAATCTGTTAGATATCTTTCCATCCGCGCTCATCGCCATATTTATAAATACGAAAGGTCTCATTTAGATTCTAATCCGTTTCCTCATTTTCCATCCTATCATCTATCAATGGCCGATCCATCTCTTCTTCTGCAATCTTATCTAAAATAAAGTATTTCTCTACATAAGCTCTTAATTCTTTATCAGAGATACATGAAACTCGTTCTCCCTCGTCGTACAATTTTTTTATCTCCTTAGCAATTATTCTTACTCTAGGGTCATCTTTTTTTATAGTTACGTCGGCATCCAACAAATCTTTTAATGTCTCTTCTATCTTTGCTCGTACAACTTCTCTCCCTGATGTGCTTCCTATTAAAATCCTCCTCTCTCCTCCAACCAACTCAGGCGGGTAGGGCTCGTATGTAATAGGGTTTTTTAATACACCAGCAGTATGAATACCACTCTCATGCGCAAAAACGTTCCGTCCAATGATTGCCTTATTTGGAGGGACTTTAATACCAATCTCCTTTTGTATATATCTGGAAAATTCTACCAATTTTGAAAGATTATATTTGTTTTCGTATCCTTCAATCCTTGTCGAGAGGAATAATATAATTTTTTCCATCTCTGCGTTTCCTGCCCTCTCTCCTATACCCAAGAATGTTAGATTACTCCATTGTGCATTGTAAAAATATCCAACGATACTGTTTATTACTGCCATTCCAAAATCATCATGCATATGCGTCTCTATCTCTTTAACACCAATCTCCTTTAAATTTTTTATGATTTTAGGAATGCTAACCGGTAGAGGGCTCTCTTCGTAAGGTAATCCAACACCAACCGTATCACATATTCTTATTATCGTATCTGGTGCTATATCAAGTATATCCTTTACAAGCGGAAATACAAAACCATCTAGGTCTGAACGTGTCATATCTTCAAGATGACATCTTGTTTTTAATCCGTGATCGACCGCATATTGTAACGCATCCAAGTATTTCTCTCTCGCATCTTCCCGAGACATCTTTAGTTTATAATCTAAATGAATATCTGATACGGACATTAGTATACCTACCTCTTTTATCTGGTCAAAATTTAATACCAGATCTATATCTTCAGGATTTGCTCTTGCCCATCCAGTTATCTCGGTTATTCCTTTGTTTCTATTAATCATCGTCTTGGCAGCTATCCTATCCTTATTAGAATAAAGGAAGATTTCGGTCTTTTCTATACCCAATTGCTCGAGATATTCGAATATCTTTATAGATTGAGAGAGCTTCATTACGACACCTGGCATTTGAGAACCGTCCCTTAACGTAGTATCGCTGATTTTTGCAATAAAATTCTCAGGTTTTTGTATTTTTGGTATCTTTAAATCTATTTCTGCCATTTTAGATCACATCTTTGTCTTTTATAAATTATTTTATTAAAAATAAAAACTCATTCAAAGAAACGCCTGTATATCTCTCATTTTATAATCGATGATCGTATCGTTTTTACATTCAATCAAAATTTTTTTATGAAGTATTAACGATCTTTTTAAGAACTCTTCTTTTGTCTACACATAAAACTTTTATCGTATTTATATTTTTTTAAGAAGTGTCAAATAAACACTATTATTCGTTTTATATTTTAAAATACAATCTACGTTAACTTTATTAGTAAGTTAGGAGCAAGATAAACAGATGAAAAGATTTGAAGATTTGCTCAATGAGTTATCCATTCTTTATAGGAAGAATCCTTTTGGATGGAGAGTATCTATAAAAAAAGAGTCAAGATTTGCCAATATATTTATAACAGACTCCAAAAACATATGGCAGATCAAATTAGATAGTATATACAAGGCAAACCCTATTGGAATAGGGAGTAATATAGGAGCTTATTCTGAAAATAAAAATTTATTCGATACAAAAACCCCATATTATGGATTGAGATCTATAAAAAACGAAGATATCCAGAATATGCTTATAAACAATGATATAACCTATGCCAAACTATTGATCAATGAAATATTAAATAGGCCGATTGTTACTATCGATGATATACAAGAGAACGACGAAAATTATGGTTTTTTAAGCGGTCCGATACATTTTAGCCAAGAATCAGATAAGAGTTTTCTCTCTAATAATCAAAAAAAACTTGATAAAAAATTAGACGATAGTCTTGATAAACTATTATTCAGAAAAGGGCATGAAATAGAGTACCTTTGATGATGGTCGGATATGTATAGGAGACGGCTGTCACAACGATCGATAAGCCTCGGAGGGGATTTGAACCCCCGACCTGCTGATTACGAGTCAGCCGCTCTGCCAACTGAGCCACCGAGGCTTTATATCATCCTTTTTTATAATTCTATATCTGGTATTTTAAATCTTGTTTTAGATTTTTCTAATGCCTCTATCCCAGGAAGCTTTTCTCCCGATAGAAACTCGATACTTGCCCCTCCGCCTGTACTTATATGACTCACTTTTTTTTCTAGATTTAACATATGTGCAACAGATGCAGTATGACCGCCACCTATTATCGAATGTTTTGCCTCTCCAGCTGCACGCAAAATCTCATATGTGCCGTATGAAAACTCTTTCTCCTCAAATATACCCGCAGGCCCATTTATGATAACTATCTCTGACTCTTTAATTAATTTGGAAAACTTTACAAATGTCTCTATACCAATATCGCATATAGGGTATTTGGTAGGAAGGGATACAATATCTATATCTTCTCTCTTTCCATCTTTTTTTACTGCCAGATCCACAGGCAGTATTATTTTATCTGGGTTCTCTTTCAAGATCTTTTTTGCCTCATCTTTATATTCTAAAACCCCCTCTCGTTTTAAATTTTCAATATTTTGTTCTCCTATATCTATCCCTTTGGAGAACAAAAAAAAATTTGCGACCAATCCAACCAACAATATCTTATCCACTTTTTTTCCATTTAATATATTCTTTATAACTTTTAATGTATCCGACACTTTGTTGCCACCAAAAACGAATGTTGCGGGAGAAGAATTGTTATTCAATGCCAGACTCAATTCATTGATCTCTTTTTCCATCAATAATCCTGCAGAAGATGGCATAACCAATGGAAAACCTACTATGCTCGGCTGAGCACGATGAGATGCCGCAAAAGCATCGTTTATATATAAATCTGCCAAATTAGATAACGTCTTTACAAAAATAGTCTGAGTCATCATCTCTGGTGACATATCTATAACCTCTTCAGATAAAAACCGAACATTTTCTAAAAGGATGATATCACCATTTTCCATCTTTTTTATCTTCTCTCGAGCGTACTTCCCGATTATATCCTCCACGTATCCTATCGGTCTATTTAAAACCTCTTCTAATTTATTTTTATGTGATTTTAACGTAGTGAAATCCTTTTTGGCTGGTCTACTTTGATGTGCAAGCAATACCACTTTAGAGTCATCTAAAGCGTATATAGTTTTTTTATGGCTTTTAAACCTTGTATCATCCAAAATTTCTCCTGTTTCAGGATTCAATGGGGAATTTATATCGATCCTGAGAAGAACAACCTTATTATCCGTGTTAAGATCATCGAGAGTATAGTAAGGCCTCGAATTCAACTGTATATCACCTATAAAGATTATTTGCAGGTAAGTTTCTTTTTTTCTTCATTATTATCTCGCTATCATTAAAAGCAGAGATCAAGTGTTCTTCTTTTACTTCCTTTTCATCATTTATTAATGCTCTATGTAATGCAACCTTTAATACTTTCTCTACTATATCCCTTCCTGAATAACCTTCTAAATATCTTGCAAACTTTTTTAGATTTATTTTGTCGGAAAAAGGGATCGGATACGTCTTCATATATCTTTTCAAAATCTCTAATCTATCTGAAAAATTAGGTAAGGTAAACTCAATCTCCTCTTCAAATCTGTTTTTTATCGCGTTATCTAGGACGTTTGGTAAGTTTGTTGCTGCTATAAGGCATACACCTCTTCTATCTTTGATACCATCCATCTCTGTAATCAATGCGTTTACTATCTCTGAGACATCTCCACGTAATTCCTGATATCTCCTATCAAGGGCTATAGCATCGATCTCGTCTATGAATATTATACAAGGCGCGTTCTTCTCAGCATAATCGTATAATCGATGAATGTTACTCGATCCTTCCCCTACAAATCCGCCTATTAAACTAGTCGCGTTTATACATACCATCTCTGCATTGGTCTCAGAAACAAGAGCTTTTGCCAGCATAGTCTTGCCTGTTCCAGAGGGACCATAAAAGAGTATGTTTTTGGGAGCCCAATCTCCAAATTTATCTGGATCTTGTAAAAACATTTTTATAACGCTGCATTTAGATTTTGCAGATTTTTGTCCTATCACATCGCTAAATTTTATACGATATTCTTTTTTAAAATCTTCTTCGATCTCTTCATCAATCTCATCTACTATCTCTTCTTCCAAAAGTATTACTGTAGATTCATCTATAATAGAATTTTCTGGTTCTACAATAACGGCTTTAAAAGCAAAACCTGGGCTGATATATTTATCAAATAGATAATCACCCTTTTTTACACACATTCCAATCCATTGTTCCTTCACATATTTTTCAAACAACTCTTTATTTTTAATGATCGGTTTTTCCTCGCATCCAGTAATCATAGGAAAACCCGCATTTTTCAGCATAAGATATTTTGTATTCATCTTTGTTTCATCTTTTTTAATATCTATTGGTTGCAATTTTTTTACACCTTCTATAACATTTTATCTTTTAAACTTATTCTTTATCAATATGTATATAGCCAAATATTAACTTTTTTATACTTTTTTATCTACGTCGAAGATAGAAGCTATCCAGAATATCTTTTGTTCTTAATTATGATAAGTAATACATTTTATTAAATACTATCTATTTAATTTTTTTATAGGCGATAAAGATGGTCAGAACATTCATATCGATAGATCTTCCAGATAATATTAAAGATAATTTATACGAGATCGAAGAGAATATAAATATAGATGGCATTAAACTCGTAAAGCGCGATAATCTTCATATTACATTAAAATTTATCGGAGAAGTCTCTCAGATCAAAATAGATGAGATTATACAAAATCTCTTCAATATATGTTTTAAACCATTCAAATTGAAAATAGAAAGTTTAGGAGCTTTTCCTACAAAAAAAAATGCACGGATAGTCTGGATTGGTGCCAAAGGAGATGATATTTTTCCTCTTGTTGATTCTATTGAGACAGAACTAAAAAGATTAAAATTTAAAACAGACGAACGGTTTCATCCACACATTACTATTGCAAGAGTCAAAAAGCAGAACAAAGATATAAAAGACAGAATAAAAAAATTTTTAGATGATAATCATAATATAGAGATTGGATCTGTGTTGGTAGATAACTTCAGATTAAAAAAAAGCACATTAACCGGCAAAGGACCGATATATGAGACAATCAAAGAGTTCAAAATGGAATAACCTTACATCCAAAAAGAGTTTGATAGATAATATAAAAGAGAATGTCTTATCGAAGATAAAGCCAAGAGAGAAGGATATAAATCTGGTAAAAAGAGTAGCCAAGGATGTTAAAGAGAGAATATTAAAAGAGGCGAAAAATCTTGATATAGATATTTCCGTCCAACTTGTAGGTTCTGCAGCAAGAGATACTTGGATTTTAAATGGAAAAAGGATGGATATAGATCTATTTGTCTTATTTCCTACCAATGTCGATGAAAAATTTCTTGAAGAAACGGGAATATATCTAATAGAGCGTGCAATGGAGGGATGGACACTTAAACAGAGATATGCTGAACACCCTTATGTGAGAGCATCCATCGATAAAGATATAGATGGAGAAAAGATGCATTTTGATATAGATATAGTACCTTGTTTTGATGTACAAGACCCTTCTCATATAATATCTGCTGTAGATAGGACACCGCATCATAACAGATACGTAATGGAGCGAATAAAAGGTAGAGAGGGTGAAGTAATACTTTTAAAAAAATTTTTAGAAGTTTTAGGCATATATGGTTCGGATAATAAGACAAAAGGTTTCTCTGGATATCTCTGTGAACTCTTGATTATAAAATATGGTAGTTTTGAAGATCTGCTGCTCGATGCGTCCAATTGGAGACCTCCCATCTATGAAGGTATCGGTTGTTATGATAAAAAGGACCCTTTGATATTTATAGATCCAGTTGATCCAAAAAGAAATGTTGCAGCCGCTCTCTCATATAATAACTTGTGCATATTCATAGATGCATCAAGAAATTTTTTAGAAAATCCATCAGAATCCTATTTTAGAAAAAGAGAGATCGTGATAAAAACATACGATGAATTAAAAAACTTTTTTACAGAGAGACGGACCTATATCTTGGCTATATCTCTGCACCTTCCAGATCTTGCAGAGGATATAATATATCCCCAACTGGAGAGATCCAAAGATGGGATCAAAAAGGGATTGGAAGAGAATTCTTTCAAAATATTAAACTCATATATCTACTATAATCAAGATGAGGCGATGATCATATTTGAGTTTGAAGTATGGAGATTGCCAAAAATTACAAAGCATATTGGTCCAAAGGTTTTTGACAAAAAGTCGGCTGATAGATTTAAAGAGGTTAATAAAGATTATAAAGTATTTATAGAAGAATGTAGGTATATCGTAGAGAAAGAGAGAAATTTTTCGTCTCCAGATGAGTTTTTAGAAAATAATATCTTAAAATGTGCTTTAGGTAAGGATATCCGTCGTTTAATCGAGAATAAAGAATATAATCTATCAAGCATGGAAGAACTTTTAATTAAAAAAGATGTTAGACAGTTCTTATCCGAGATATACTTTAGATGAACCAAAAGTTCGTGATATGATCCATATTGTAAAAAGGTCAGTCTATTCTCTGGTAAACCTTTTTTAATACACTTATCTCTTAAAACCTGCTATAAAAATCGGTTGGTATATATTCTGTCTTTCCCAGCACCAAAAACCCGTTTTTTGCTAACACTTCATTCTTCTTTATCGGAGAAAAATAAATAATCACGTTTCTACAGAATATGAGATCAAAAAATCTTGAAAAAGGCATGTTCGTTAAATTGTGATACTTAAACTTTACCATCTTAGCAATGCTCTCTTTAACCCTGTATTTATCTGTTATCCTGATTAGATAATTGGAAAGAATATGCATAGTCATCTCTGGACAGAGTATCAAACTAGTATTAAAGAGATATTAGATAAGACCATCTGCAATGAGATGCTGAATATACTCTTTTACTCCTTTTTCATGACCTGCACCAATTATTGCAACAATTTTTTTATCTTTATTGTCTTTAACTAGTTCTACAAGCTTTTTTGCCATATACAGATCTCTTTCATCTATAAGTATTTTAGCAACATTAGGAAATTTTTTCTCAACTTCTTTAATGAGATCATCCACCGTATCTTCCTCAATAATAGAATCTATCTTTTCTAAATCTTTTTTTCTAATAAATAAAGACCCTAAAATAGAAAAAAAAGCTTTTATTTTTTCTTTTATAGTTAAACTATCAAGCAATAAATTAAGTGTTGTCCGTATATCTCTATCGATCAATACAATGCTTGCACCGATCTTATTCGCTTCATCAATAGCAGCAACCATCTCTTCGCCAGGGTTTATCTCTACTTTCTTTCCTAGTCTTTTCTGAATACCGGCTAGGATCGTATTCGTTAAATTAAAACGAAGATCTTTGGATTTTATGTTATTTTTAATAGGTACTTCTTCTTTGCGAATTAAACCATTGAATCGTTCTTTATCCAATTCTAACGCAATAATATCCGGTTTTTCGTTTCGTATAATCTCTCTTACCTTTTCTACACTCTTTGATGAGATATGAGCAACACCAATTATCTTGATGTTCTCTAAATCATCGTTGTATATATCATTCATATAATCCACATATTGACAAAAATTATATCTTCTATTAATGTATTAAAAATAATTTTGTATGTCTGAAAGGAAGATAACTTATGCTATATTAATTATAGTAATCTTAGTAGTTAGTATCTTATCTATTTATATATCACCATTGACATCATTATCATTAAAGGATTTCCATCTCAACCAACCAGCAAACGCCTCCATCAAGATAGTCGGTGTTACAGAAGAGGGAGAAGGTGTAGTCTCTACGTTAACCGTTGAGATAAAACCAGGAAATGGCCGTATTTTGATGGATACTAACGTTTTAACTGGATTTTATACACAATATTCCTTGAAAAAGGCTGTGCAGGTAGCAGAAAATATCACAAAATTTAGTGTAGATTCAGAAAACACCGAGGCAATAGACGGAGAGTCGGCTGGCGCTGCAATAGATGGATACGAGATTCCAGAGGATATTACGATAACTGGTATAATAAACGAGGATGGAACGATTGGGCATGTAGGTAGCTTATTCGAAAAGGCAGAAGCAGCTGTAAAATCCGGTATAAACCTGTTTTTGTTGCCTGATGGTCAGTCAAACGTGGTTATATACAGACCGCTTTATAAAATAGATTTTTTGGTAGATTCATCGTTATAACTAGACCAATCAAGATCGATTTAGTAAAATATATGGATGAAAACTATAATATGAAAGTTATAGAGGTCGCAACGATAGAAGACGCTATTAAATATGTATTTTGAAGAATTTTATTATTACTTGTCGGGTAATCGTAATAAAGATAAAAGATAGTTTTTTAAATGAAACAAACGCAATCTTAAAAAGGAGTGCCTGATTGTAAAAATGAGTAAACCTATACTTCAAGTAGCGCTGGATTTAATAGAGTTGGATAGAGCAGTCCAGATAGCTAAAGAGGCCGTAGAAGGAGGGGGCGATTGGATTGAAGCTGGAACTCCGCTTATAAAAAGCGAAGGAATGAATGCCGTAAGAACTTTAAAAAAAATCTTTCCCACAAAAAAGATCGTGGCTGATATGAAAGTTGCAGATACTGGTACGTTGGAGGTAGAAATCGCAGCAAAATCTGGAGCAAGTATTATAAATGTGTTAGGTAACGTGGATAATTCAACAATAGAAGAATCTGTCCGTGCTGCGAATTTATACGGAGTAGAGATAATGGTAGATTTTTTAGCAATCAAAGACGTAGTTTCAAGAGCCAAGTATCTCGAGGAGATGGGCGTGCATTATATCAATCTTCATGTCGGAATAGATGAACAGATGATAGGAAAAACATCTATTGAGATGCTAAAAGATGTTCTTAACGCAGTATCGATCCCAATAGCAGTTGCAGGAGGATTAAACGCAGAAACAGCCGCACAAGCAGTAAAATTTGGTGCTAATATAGTGATTGTAGGGGGAAACATAATTCATTCGAGTGACGTTAAAGAGGCCACCCTTAAAATACGAAGAGCAATTGATAATCCTATTATCTTGTATGAGAAGAGACGAAGTCTTGATGAGGAGATAAGAGATATCTTTAACGATGTGTCATCATCAAATATAAGCGATGCAATGCATAGAAAAGGAGCAATGAGTGGTATCTTTCCAATAAATAAAGGTGTTAAGATGGTCGGAAAAGCGGTTACAGTACAGACATTTGGAGGAGATTGGGCAAAACCTGTTGAAGCTATTGATATAGCGGGAAAGGGAGATGTTATCGTCATAAACAATAATGGTCGGAAGGATATCGCTCCGTGGGGCGAGTTGGCAACTAGAAGTTGTATAAATAAAGAGATCGCCGGTGTGGTAATAGATGGCGCTGTAAGAGATGTAGAAGATATCATGCAGTTAAATTATCCATTATTTACAACCGCAATTGTACCCAATGCAGGTGAACCTAAAGGTTTTGGTGAGATAAATTCAGAGATAGTATGCTGTGGTCAGGTGGTTAGATCAGGAGATTGGATTATAGGAGATGATAGCGGAGTTGTCGTAGTTCCTAAAGAGAGAGCTTATGAGATAGCAAGAAGAGCAATGGAAGTAAAAAAGAGTGAGGAAAGAGTAAGAGAAGAGATAAGACGGGGAAGTACGTTATCGCAAGTTATGGATCTATACAAATGGGAGAAGAAGTAGATATAAATAACAGCATAGAATATAGTATGATCTAAGAAATTATTTGGTGTAGAAGAGAACAAATTTTAATAAATATTTATCTCCATTTTGTTTGTTCTTATGTTTTTATGGCTGTTATAAAAATAGGCGGAAGTTTGATCGAATATAGGAAGAAAATAGTAAGAGATATAGTAGATTTTTCTAACCAAAATAATAGTGTAACTATAATAGTTCCTGGCGGAGGGCCTTTCGTCGACTTTATAAGAAGATTTAAAATAAATGACGACCAGGCACATTGGATGGCTGTTCTAGGAATGAATCAATACGGTTATCTGCTTGCTGAATCAATATCTATTCCACTGATCGAATCGTTCGAAGAGTTGAAGTTGAGTTTATCAAAAGAAAAAGCTGTTATATTCTTGCCGTACAAAGAGTTGCGAAGATACGACGATCTACCTCATAGTTGGAGCATTACCTCGGATACTATCGCTGCATGGATTGCATCTAAAATAGATCTATCTGATTTGATAATAGCAACAGATGTTGAGGGATTATACAAAGATGGGGCTTTAATAGATTGTATTAATGCAAAGGACATGCTCTCTCTGGGTGAGACCTGTGTCGATGCATTTTTACCCATATTCTTAAGAAAGAAGAAGATGTCATGTCGAGTAATCTATGGAAAAGATTCTGCTAATATTATAAAAGTTCTAAAGGGATTCGATATCGGAACAAAAATTGTACCATAATTCATATACTTAATTTATCTATTACAACCGGAACAATTTAAGCCGCAACCACCGTTTATGCCGACATCTTTTATGGTAAATCCACTGCAGCATTGATCGTCTATATAGTCTATTTGAAGATTCCCTATTTCAAGCTTTAAAGAGTTCTCAAATATCAAAGGTATACCTTTTTCTATAATCTTTATGTCTTTATCAGATAAATTATCCTCTAGTTTTAAGGAAAAGCAAGGGCCATACTCGTTTACTCCGTTTAGAAAAATTCGTACCATCAATTTTCTTCCTTTTTTACTCTCATCCTCCAAAATACTTCTTAACTCTTTTGCTGCACGATCAGTAATAAGTCCCATCATTGTTATCACTATAACGATAAAAATAATTAATGATAAATCTTTCGATTATAAAATAAAAATAACTTTTCCACTTGCAATTATACTTCTCCACTGGAAACCATTTAGTAAAACATTTGTTGTTTATTTCTTTAAAAGTAAAGTTATTTTGGTTTAAACAAGAGAATCTAATATATAAAAGTAACCCCTAAGAGAGAGAGGGTTATATTTCTACTGGAACTCCAAAAAAAGGTACTTCACCATTCAAAAAATGCTTAATCGTTTTATTCTTTCTGATATTTTAAATTATTTATATTATTATATTATATTTTTTATAAAGAACATATATGAAATATAGTATCTTTTATAATAAAGTAGTTTTTATGCTTTTGTTGTATATATTTTAGTATAAGATATATAACTTTAGTATAAGATATATAACGAATTATCTCCTATTATTATTGATATCTTATAGCATCCACCGGATTCAATCTAGATGCACGCAATGCTGGATAAATTCCAGAAAAAATTCCTATACAAACGGAAACTGCGAATGCAATGATGACAATTATAGGTGACATCGATAGCATCCCAGATAACGGTATCCCTAGAACACCTGGCTGGGATAGAATTATCGAAAATACATGAATTCCGATAAAACCAACAATTATACCAATTACATCACCTAAAATACCGATGATAACTGCCTCTATTAAAAACTGTTGTAAAATATCTAAATTTTTAGCACCGACAGCCTTTCTTATCCCACCGCTGGATTGTATTTGTTTGAACTCCAAGCATCTGCTTTGCTTCTTTTAAAGTGTAAAGTTTCTCCATTAATTGTTTTGTTATAACTACTTAACACTATATAAAATAAAAGTATCTATTTTTTAACTGTTACAAAGGCATATCTCAATTCTGCAAAGAAGGGGATTTGCAGAAAGGGAGTCCTCAAAAATCGGAGATTTTTGGGATGAGCAAATCGAAGATTTGCTACCACACTGATACCCCTAAAGAAGCTCTGCTCGAGAATCCAAAGCAACTTCAGAACCCTCGCCCTTTAGGATGGAGAGTATGTCAAAATGAAAAACTTCAGCTAAAAGAAAGAGAGTGGATTTGTCCTGACTGCAAAACAAAGCATGATAGAGACATAAACGCGGCTATCAACATTAAGAAATTTGCTCTGATAGACCAGAATATGATTGGATTAGATCACCTACGGAACGTGGGGAAGAGCCTGTGGACTCGTCCTCAATAGAGGGGAATGAAGCAGGAAGCCTCTTTCAGGGGTAGTTCACATCCTTTTCGTTGAAGCCATCCTCGATCGAAAAAAAATATATATGATGAATTATAAACAATTCAATGTTTATCAAAATGTTTTTTTGAGAGGCATAAAATATAAACGAAAAAGGAGGTGAAAAAAAGATGGGTGTTTTGGGTTGCATTTGCAGCTGTTGTCTATCCTGCTGTAGTCGGTGTATAGACTTTTGCAACATAATCGCTGAGATGCTTTAGCTTGATCTTTTTTCGTTGAAGCTATCCTCGATCGAAAAATATATGGATTATAACTAGCCTTTCAAAATGCTTTTTGGGAGGATAAAAAAGGAGGTGAAAAAAAGATGAGTTGGATTTCGTGCATTTTCAGCGTTTGTATGAGCGGTATAGCCGCGATCTGTAACATCATTGGATATTAAAATCTTTCATCCTTTCTCAGGTGGAAATAGTCGTATAAATATTTGGATCAGAACCTATGAAATATAAACGAAAAAGGAGGTGAAAAAAAGATGGCTTTAGCTTCGAGCATTTTTAACTGTATATCGAGCGGTCTTGCCATGTGCTGTAACATCATTGGATGGTAAAATCCTTCTATCCTTTCTCAGGTGGAAATAGTCGTATAAATATTTGGATCAGAACCTATGAAATATAAACGAAAAAGGAGGAATAGAAGATGGATCTATTTATTGATACAATCATTCTCTGTATAGATTGCTGGAATTATGGTCCGCTGATAGATTGCCTTAATATGCTTTTAGATATAGGGAGGAAAATAATATGAATATATTACCCTCTCTTTGCGGTCTGATCTGCTGCAGATGCCCCGACCTTATCATCGATTTTATAGATCTGCTCCTGAAGTTCTTTTAACTTCTCGCAGTTTTTAACATTTAACTGTCTGTGCTTTTATATCCGGTGAAATTAACTATTTTCTTCCAGTCTGTATATCTTAATTCTCTATTCCATTTCTTTCCCCCTTTTTATACATTCCTCTCTTATTCAAATCCTCAAATCCATGCTTACATCCTAAATTAGAAATCGCATTTGTTAAGTGATGAATAAAAAGAGAAACCCTGTTTCGTTCTCGTTTTGAATATTTTCGCTTTAACTCCTTCCCTGTATGCAGTCTCTTTGCCGCTATCCTATTAATTCGTCTTCTCTTGTTATAACAATATGGATAGTAAAGAGCTTCTTTAACTTCATCGGCGGGAAGTCCCTTTCCGAAAGGGAGGGGATGAGAGCCGAAAAGTATCTATATACAAAATAATATATTGAAGAGAGAACAAATGCTTAGTTACAGGTTTAGAATCTACCCTTCAAAGAAAATTGAGCAAAAGCTGAAGGAACATCTTGAGTTATGCAGATGGCTATACAATAGGCTATTAGAAGAACTGAATAAGGCTAAATCCGAAGATAGAAAAATAACAAAGAAAGAAACTCAAGCCCTTATCGTTAAGCTGAAAGATGAGAAACCTGAATTAAAGGAAGTCTATTCAAAAGTTCTTCAAATGGTCAATCACCAATTATGGAACAATATTTTTGCTTTAGCTAAGTTGAAGAAGAACGGTAAGAAAGTAGGAAAACTTCGATTCAAGGGCAAGAATTGGTTCAAAACCATAAACTATAACCAGTTAGGCTTCAGGTTGGAAGGAAAGAAGCTCATAGTTTCTAAAATCGGAGAGATTCCTATAAAGATACACCGTCAGATTGAAGGAAAGATAAAAGGAGTATTCATAAAGAGGGAAAAGTCTGAGAAATGGTTCGCTATCTTCCAAGTTGAACAACCATTAAAACCACTTCCTAAAACCCACAAATCCATTGGAATTGATTTAGGAATAAAACACTTCCTAACCGATACTGACGGAAGACAGATTGAGAATCCAAAATTTTACGAGAAATCTTTGAAGCGTATAAAGATAGAGCAGAGAAAGCTTTCAAAGAAGAAGTCTGGCTCGAAGAATAGAGAAAAGCAAAGAGTAAAGCTTGTGAAGGCATACGAGAGATTAGTAGATCAAAGAGACGATTTCCTTCATAAGCTCTCAAGGTTCTACGTAAATAGTTATGACTTGATAGCTGTTGAAAATTTGAATATTCGCAACATGATCAAAAATCATCACTTAGCTTCTAAGATTCTTGATGCCTCTTGGAGCAAATTCCTTTATATGCTATCCTATAAAGCTGAGAAAGCTGATAAGATAGTGGTAAAGGTAAATCCAAAGGGCACTTCAAAAATTTATAAACATGGAGATTTAGATAGAGATTATAATGCTTCGCTTAATATATTAGAAAGAGCTTTATCGGGGCTGGGACAGTCCTTTGAGCCTGTGGAGATAAAACCTCTACTCAGTATTCCAGCTTCAGCTGTAATTACTGGGCAAGTTTCATCGCTGAAGCAGGAAGCTCCATCTGTAAAGGTGGGGTAGTTCATCTTATCCATTCTCATTAATTTTATATAGAATAATGAGACCGTATGCAAAATATGTCTTTATATCACTTTATCGTATCAGAATATGAATAGGCGGAGAAAAATTTTATGCCTGAAAAATATAAATGGCACTTGTTAGATATAGAAGAGATCTTTAATATATTAAATACGTCTCGTAACGGTCTCAAAAAAGAAGATGTAATCGTTCTACAAAAAAAATACGGCCTTAACGAGATAGCAGATAAAAAACAGATCTCTCCATTAAAACTTTTTCTATCCCAGTTTAAAAACGTGCTCATACTAATTCTTATAGCAGCCACCGGAATATCTCTAATTCTTGGTAATATAATAGATGCAATAATCATATTTATAGTTGTCATTTTATGCACAACAATAGGTTTTCTTTTAGAATATAGGTCGGAAAAAGCAATAAAAGCGTTAATAGAGATATCGGCACCGAACGCCACAGTTTTAAGAGATGGAACGGAGGTAAAAATCCCTGTCAAAGAGGTTGTGCCAGGAGATATATTGATATTGCATGCAGGGGATAAGGTTGCAGCCGATGCAAGAGTGATTGAGTCTTACGATCTAACTATCGATGAATCTATATTAACTGGCGAGTCTGAACCTGTGAAAAAAGATACTATAACGCTTAAAGAGGATGTATTGATAGCAGAGAGAACAAACATGGTCTATGCTGGAACGATCGTTCTGCATGGAAGAGGCGTAGGAGTAGTTACAGATACGAGTATATGGACGGAATTCGGAAAAATCGCTGATATGTTATCAACGGATGATGTAGAAGATACACCTTTGAAGAAGAGAATCAATCAGATTGGAAAGAAGTTAAGTATAGCATATATCTTTATTATCACCGTTCTTTTCGTAATCGGCGTAATAAGCAGACCATCGGTCAATCAAATCGTAGCGCTTATCATCTGGAGTGTCAGTCTTGCAGTAGCGATAGTACCCGAGACACTCCCGCTTATTATAACAGGAACACTTGCACTCGGCGCACAAAAAATGTCTAAAAATAAAGCGATAGTCAGAAGATTATACGCTGTCGAGACGCTCGGATGTATTACTGCTATCTGTTCTGATAAAACCGGCACATTAACAAAGAACGAGATGACCGTGCGTAAAATATACGTAGATAATCAAAAGATAAATGTAACTGGTACAGGATACGAACCAAAAGGTGAGTTTATCGACGAAACCGGAGAAAAAATTGATATTTCTCAGAATAATAGTCTTAATATGGCGTTAACTATCGCTACATTATGCAACGATTCAAAGATATTGTATGAAGATGGCAATTATAGAATAACAGGAAATCCAACAGACGGAGCGTTGGTCGTTCTTGCAGAGAAGGCATCATTGAGTAAAGATATCCTGGAGGGACGATACAAAAGGGTGGGTGAGATACCTTTTGAGAGAGAGAGAAAAAGAATGACTACCATATATCATGATACCTCTAGTGATAAAAAATTTGTATTTGTAAAGGGAGCACCTGAGATGTTGCTTAGTCTTACATCCTTTATTTATACTGATAAAGATGGAAAAGACTTTATTAAAGAGATGGCCCCTGAAGATAAGGATAAAATATTATTTATATCAGATCAGATGGCTACTGAAGCGTTACGAGTTATTGCAGTAGCTTATCGTTATATAGATAATGATAATAATAAAGATGAGACGTTTATAGCGGAAGATATCGAGAAAGATCTTATATTTGTAGGATTATTCGGGATGATAGATCCACCGCGGGATGAGGTAAAAGATGCTATAATACAATGTAAAAAAGCAGGAATAAGACCAATAATGATAACCGGGGATCATAAACTGACTGCGATGGCTATTGCAAAAGAGCTTGGAATGATGGAGGAAAATGATGAAAATAAAGTATTAACAGGTGTAGATTTAGAAAAAATGGACGAAAAAGATCTAGAATATCTCGCCAATGACATAGTTGTATATTCTCGTGTGTTACCTATTCACAAACTGAAGATAATAGATGCTCTCAAAAAGAGAGGTAACATCGTAGCCATGACGGGTGACGGAATAAACGATGCACCTGCATTAAAAAAAAGTGATATTGGAATAGCAATGAATTCAGGTACGGATGTTGCAAAAGAGGGCTCAGACATGGTTTTAACCGATAATAATTTTGCAACTATTGTGTCCGCCATAAAAGAGGGGCGGACTATCTATGACAACATTAGGAAATATTTAGTGTATATTTTTTCTTACGGGTTTTCCGAAGTAGTTATTTTGGCAGCTTCTTTTTTCATCGGTTTATTCTTGTTCAAAGAGCCATTATACCCGCTTATGGCGATCCAGATATTATTGGCTAACATAGTGATTGAAGATCTACCTGCCCTTGGATTGGGTGTAGATCCAGCTCGGCCAGATATCATGAGACAAAGACCGAGAAATCCTAACGAACCGATACTTACAAAGACGGCTATCGGGTTATTGGTAGTGATGATTGCGACGATATCTATAGGATGTACCGTTATATTTTTCAAATACCTGCAAAACCTGACAAAAGCACAGACAATGGTGTTTGCAACCTTCATACTATACGAAATGATCAATGCATTTATCTGCCGATCTGATAAATATTCTCTGGCAAAAATCGAGTTTTTTTCCAATAAATGGTTAATACTTGGAGTAATCGGATCTATTCTGCTTATGTTACTCGTAATACAGATACATTTTATCGGGCAATTCTTCTATATGGTACCGTTGAGTCTGATGGATTGGTGTACAGCATTGTTAATTGCACTTACTATAATTATTACGACAGAAATATTCAAAGCATTCTCTGTTAGAGTTAGAAATACATCTTAATAATTACTATATTTACACTTTATAATTATTCATAATTATGATCTATATTTACAATTTATTATTATAATACTACATTATTTTATTATAATATTATAATTTCTAACTATAAATTGGAACTAAACTTGTAATACAAACCAATATCAATCTCTATACAGGTTCTATAGACTCTTGGAGAATAAGACCCACATTTTTTAACGTTTAAAACCCATGGTATTTTTCTTAATCTATCTATCTCATCCTTTAGGGAGAAATCGTATAAATAAATCTTTTTTCCTGTCTCTTTTTTAATCGAATCTATGTATAATGATGAAAAATCTTTATCGATCTTAGGTGCGGGTGCTATAACCCTATCAAACGAATTTTTATTCACATATTTGAATAAATTCTCCACATCATCATTTATCGCTTTTATCGATCCTCTCAATCTGTTAATCTCTATATTTTTTAATAGATAATAAAATGCATCACAATTCTTCTCGATAGCAACTATATCTACCTTTTTCTGTCTTGCTAAAATAATAGGAAAAGGCCCAACTCCTGCAAACAAACATAATATATTCTCCCCATTTTTTATCTCGTTGGCTATCCGCCTTCTTTCTCCTGAAAGCGAGAATGAAAAATAGGTTTTATTTATATCGAATATAAAATTGCATCCTCCCTCTTTATATTCTATCTCGGTAGATCGATCGCCAAATATAACATCGAATCTGGATATTCTCTCTTCTCCAGTAGAATGAGTAGCTTTCTTTAAAATTTTTCTTATCTTTGGTTTCTCATACAATATTTTTGCAACAATCATCCGTGTATCCGTATCATCGTAACCACTCTCTGAAATCATTGCAATATCCTGTATATATCTTATTTTCATGATATTTTATAATTATAGCTATTTTTTATGCTGGCTTATGCTTACACTATCCTATTACTTCTTATTGGGCTTATACGTAACCTTAAAAAGCTATTTATCCTTTTAAAATCCTTCTATCATCATATAATTGTTTCAAACTATTTGTTATCCAAATTACTTTAATTATTATAAAAGATTATATTCTTCTTAATATAAACAGGCATCCATTATTATCCTTTATATCTTTATTAACCACGTATTCTGCTCCGCGCTATATCTTAGTCCTATCTCAAAACTAAAACCAAATCTTATTTATAGTTGTATGATTTAAAGTTAAACTTCTCTTTAAATATTATCCTGTATTTAGAATGAATATTATTAGTGTGCTTCTAAAAATGATATCATCCCGCATACTAAAATGCTGTGCTTCCGGATAGGAACCGAGATAAAGTTGTCTGATGGACTGCTCCTTGATTTCTCATGATCCGTTGTCTCAAGATCTGCTTCTGTAGAATTTGCCAGGACTCCATAAATTACCTTGGACTTTTTTCTGAAAAGCTCATATTGAACCACCTTTCAGCAAACGGAAAGCCTCAGAAACGCTTATAGTTGGAGGTATTCCAACTACCAGATGGATCAGGCATAACAAAGATCTCCAGGATCTGTCCAACTCGATGACTACCTCTATCAAGATTTATATTCGTAAAAAAATGAGCCCGCGAAGCGGGTACGCTCGGATATGAGCAATTTCTTTTCTTAGATATAAATCTATCTTAGGGGCGATTCATCCCACGACCTAAAGGTCGGAGATTTCTCGCTCATGCTGGTTAATATTGCAGTCCCTTATGCTAGTACCTTTTTTAGCTTGATTCTTCTCCCGATTTTGTTCGCCATCATCTCTGTTATACCTCCTCTCTTTCCCTCTTTTATGACCCCTGAAGGAATGAAAATTGCAAGAGAGAGCGCAAAGTTTTTTCCACAATATTATTCCATTTCCTATGAAAGAAAAGAAAATTTTATGAGCGATAAAATAGCGCAGATATGCAAAGATCACGATAGAGTGGTCGTGATCACAGGGCTTGTCCACATAGATGGGCTGGAAGAAGAGATCAGGGAAAAAGTTCCGCAAGCTCGGATAAAGAAGATACCTTTTTTGAGCTTGTATGAACCTGAACATGAACCCGGGAGAGGGCAAAGAGCGCTGAGCAGAAAAAAGAAAAGGAAAAGGAAGGTCCTGGTGGGGAGAGACCACCATCAACGGTAACTCCGCCAGAAAAAGGCCCAGAAGTTGGGGTTAAAAAACCCGTTAAAGAAAGGAAAAAGCTGGCCATAAGGGCAAAAGTGCCGTGGGATCACTATACGGACATATATCTGGGAGTGATCCAGCCGCTTCAGAGAGTGAGCGATCAATTGAGCATCACAATAGAGATCGAGGCGGAGGGAGAAATCGATGAGAATACTGTTAATTTAAAGATCAGAGAGACGCTCAATCAGATCGGTGCAGAGATAGAGCGCTTTGAATGAAGATAATTTTGGCACTGTTTTCTGTGATCTGTCAAAGACGGGTCAATCTGAAGATATCAAAAAGTCTCTGTCATCTGGAGGCAAAAGTTATCTTAACGAAGTATGGTACATACAGCTCAGGAGATGAGAGAGTCTCTTCTTCTGAATAGGATCTCACAACATAGGAGACGACAATGCTCATTTTATCCTCTGATAGATGTGGATAGTGCGCCTTGATCGCGTAAGCCCACAAGTTCTCATTCTCCACAACCTCTGGTGGTGTGTAGAGAAGCTGCGGCTCGCTCCAGGGTTCCAGAGGGCTATCACTCCATCTGCACAGCACAGATGACTTCAGTATCCTCTCTTTCGCCTGATCGTTGTGATATACCATCATATATTTTTTGTACGGGGAAAAATAGTCTACAGAAAACTCTGTGCTAAGATCACTCGGCCCCCCTTCAACTATGCATGGCTCTGCACCCCAGACTTTGCCGTCATAGAACTCCCATCTGCCCCTTAAATCTTCAGTTCTGGCGATGACGAGATGCCTGAGCAGACCCCCATCCACACTATCCTGCCTCAAACCATAGATGTAGCATGTATCATCTTCAACGTATACATCAGCTGCAACCCACAGGTATGAACTACCATATTTCACCGGAAAATCCAAGGGTATGTACTCAACTCTCCATATGCACGTATGCACATAATTGCATATACCCTTTTCGGTATTCTTATTTGAAGGTTAGCTTTCAGCTTTTTAATTCTTTTATCCTCTCAGCAACCCGTGCTCCATAATCCTTATCGGCGTTAGTAAAGTAGGAGATCATTATCTTTCTCACTTTTTCATCAACATCTTTCAGCTCCACAGCTATGTTGTCTATCAAATGGATTTTGTCCTTCTCAGAGAAGCTGCGGTAGAGCGCTCCAGCCTGAGAGAAGTCATCTCCCTTATTTACAGAGTATCTACCAACATAGCCACTTACAGGTGTCTTTGCAGTTGGATACTCTGGAGATTCCTTCAGAGCATCTTTATTGTTACTCGGATAGTAGTTTGTTCTTTTTTCATTGATATCAAAGGTCATGCTCCCATCCCTCTGGTTGTTGTAAACCTCCGCCATAGGCCTGTTTATTGGCAGGTTCAGATAATTGGGTCCCAGCCTGTATCTCTGGGCATCATTGTATGCAAAGAGCCTTCCCTGCAGCATCTTATCTGCTGAAGGCTCTATTCCCGGCACCAGGGCTGAAGGAGCAAATGCGGCCTGTTCCACCTCTGCAAAGAAGTTTTTTGGATTACGATTAAGAACCATCCTGCCTATTGGTATAAGTGGCTCAGACCAGATCTTTGTATCATCAAGAGGATCAAAATCAACCTCCTTCTCCGGGTCCATAAGCTGCACACACAGCTCCCATTCCGGATACTCCCCCCTTTCAATCGCTTCATACAGGTCTCTTGTTGCATGGTTGAAGTCACTTATCTTTGCAGCCTCTTCCCTGCTTAAAGATTCAACGCCCTGTTTTGAGACCCAGTGGTACTTCACATACCTTCTCTCTCCCTTTGCATTGACCCACACAAAGGTGTTAACCCCGAAGCCATTCATGTGCCTGTAATCCTTGGGTATACCAAGGTCTGACCATAAATAGGTTATCATATTGGTTGCTTCAGGCGTTTTTGAAAAGAAGTCCCAGTATCTCTTAGGATCCTGTATGTTTGTGGCTGGATCTGGCGTCAGGGCATGTATCACGTCAGGAAATTTTATGGCATCCCTTATAAAGAAGACTGGCAGGTTGTTACCGACAATGTCATAGTTTCCTTCCTCTGTGTAGAATTTCACAGCGAAACCCCTGGGATCCCTTGCGGTTTCTGGAGAGTGCTTTGAATGTATAACTGTTGAAAATCTTACAAATACCTTAGTTATTTTGCCCTTATCCTGAAGGAATTTTGCTATTGTATAATCCTTGGCTGTTCCATAGGATTCAAAGTATCCATGCGCTCCCGCTCCCCTTGCATGCACCACCCTTTCAGGTATCCTTTCTCTGACAAAGTGAGCAAGCTTCTCTATGAGCTCATAGTCCTGAAGCAGGACTGGTCCAGCTTCTCCAGCGGTCTGCGAACTCTGGTCATTGCTCACTGGAGCACCCTGATTTGTCGTCATATCTTTCTTTTCTTCATCTTTTTCCATACTAGTTATAGAGCTTGTCATATTATTTATATATTTACCTACTATGTTGCATTTACATGCTTTGTTGCGTTAATTTAAATATAGATGTGCTAAGGGTCTGGGGCTGGAATGGGTGATATCCTCCCAGCACTAAAATGCTGTGCTTCCTGAGAGGAACCGAGATAAAGTTGTCTGATGGACTGCTCCTTGATTTCTCATGATCCGTTGTCTCAAGATCTGCTTCTGTAGAATTTCTCAGAACTCCATAAATTACCTTGGACTTCTTTCTGAAAAGCTCATACTGAACCACCTTTCAGAAGACAAAAAGCTTCATATCTTAGTTGGGGGTATTCTAACTACCAAGCGGGCATGATCAGGCATTGGGTGTTAATATATATAAAAAAAACAAGATGGTTAATTATAACTTGCGTTACAGTAATCGTTGCATTATCTGTATCTATGAGCTGTATAATAGGATATGTTCTACAAACTCATAATTATGGCAGTATATATAATAGAAGAAAAAAAATACGAAGATTGTATCAGTTCCGTACGGCAAAGATTATTTGAAAGGCATTATTCCCCTAATCAACATCAATAAACGTTAAATTTCATTACAATAATAAAAATTACCGAAGCAAACTACATGAAAAAGATAAAAAAAGGCGTGAAGAGAAATTTATAGAATAAGCTACCGACATGATCTTATTCAAACGCAAGATTATAGATATCTTGCTGATTTGTAAATTAGGTGGGTTAAATATTTTGGAATATAATAATGTTTATTTTTCCAAAGGTCACAGATTGAGAAGTTATTTATTAAAATAGGGGATATACAGAAAAGATGGTTGTAAATATAATAGAATTAATCTTGATAGGAATTTTTACCGGTATAATCACTGGGTTAACCGGTGCAAGTGGTGTAGTTATAGTAGTACCATTAGCCAACCTATTACTCAATTTTACAATTCATGAAGCGATTGAAACGAGTCTTATTATAGATACAATTGCACCTTTGGCAATATCTGCTACTTTTACTATAAATATGGTAATATAGATATAAGGTCGAGTATATAGATCGCAGTAAGATCGATAACAGGTGCACAAATTGGAGCTTTTCTGGTTACTGGAGTGTCAGGAACAAGTTTAGGCGCTTTTTTGGAATATTTATGGTTATAATAGGTGTCATAATGTTTAAAAAGGGGAATCAATCGTGAGGCTATTACAAACAGATTAAATTCTGCTTTTAAAATTGAAAAAACATCTCAAAAAATATTGGTAAGTGTACTAATCGGGTTGATTTTGAGTATCGTAACAGGGATAATAGGCGCAGGCGGTGGTGTTATGATCCTCATCGTATTAATATTTATTTTAGGTTTTCCATTACAGAAAGCAATAGGCACATCTGCTCTGATAATGGCAATAACTACTTTTTCAGGATTCATAGGTTATGCAATTCATGGCAATATAGACGTATTAAGTGGTATAATAATAGGGATAGGTGCAGTCGTTGCTGGCATAGGTAGTGCAAGGTTTGCCAATAAGATTGATGAAAAAAGTTTAGGAAGAGTGGTAGCATCTATATTTATAATTCTTGGATTATTCTTAACCTTTTTAACGATAATATAAAGATCAGATCTTTTTTAAAATCATGATTATTTTATTAACGTTTTGGTAAAATCCAAGAGGATATTTTATTATTTGTTATTTATTTGTAATATTTATTTTAAAAATCATAGGAGTTATGAAACATTTTTATTTTTAAATTTAGAATTATTAAATAGATTTTAATATAAATATGGACTCCTAAAAACAAGATTTTGTCCTTTAGCTTAGCCATATATAATTTTATAGTGTTTATCTTGACAATACTTCAAAATAAATGATTTTCCCCTAAATTAGGTTTGCCTAACATAAAAGTTTATGTACAGAGTATTTAAAGTAAATTTGAAAATAATTAAAAAATGTATAAGTAATAGGTACAAGATACCAAAAAGGGGTTAAAAATGAATAAGAAATTGTTAGAGGCAGAACAATTGATTCAAACGATAGGAAAATTGGTTCAACCGGTAATTATGGGAGTAATAGAAGCGAACAGGGCGATATGTCGCATTCCGATAGCCAAGGATCTGATGGAAGGAGTAATGAAGGCGGGAAATGTTGTCAATCCTTTTGATCCACATATCCCAGCGAACTCGAATGGAGTGATGGTTTACATAAACATCCCATTCTGCAAGGGTAGATGTGCCTATTGTCCCTTCTACACCTTTCCCTATGCAGAGGAGCGGGTGAAGCCGTACATCGAAGCCGTGAAGAAGGAGATCTTGCTTTATAAAGGAAAATTGGAAGATATCGAGATAGGGGACGTCTATTTCGGGGGCGGTACTCCAAGTCTCCTCTGGAAGGGCGTGGTTGAGATAATAGATCACCTGAGGTCCAACTTCAAGATCTCGGGTGAGATAGGAGTTGAAGTGCATCCCCGGGACGTGAACGAGGAGATGTGCGATGCACTATCGGACGCGGGGATAAGTAAGGTCAGTATGGGCGTAGAGTCCTTCGACGACGAAGAACTAAAAACGATGAACAGGAGGGGGTATGATGGCGATTCTGCGATCAAGGCGATAAAACTTTTGATGGATAGGGGGTTCTATACCGGGATTGACCTTATGATCGGCTGTCCGGGTCAGACGGTCTCATCTGTTCTGAGCGATCTTGAGATGGCGGCAAAGACGGAGGTGCATCAGATATATACTTCTCCCCTGTTACTCCTTCCGGATACGATGTGGGCAATCCAGCTCAAGAAGGGGAAGGTAGAGTTCCCTCCGGCGAGAGAGGTGGTTAAGATGTTCTCTTCTATCTTTGATTTTCTCCCTTCTAATGGATATGAGGCGAGGGCGGGACTATACTTCAAACATAAGCGGGCGTCTGGTATGAAGAAGGAGTATATCACGATGGGGCATGCGTTCAACATCGGAATGGGGGTGAAGGCATTCTCAATCGTGCCGCCGACATTGACCGGATACGTCAATACGTTCTCATTTGAGGAATACATCAAGGCGGTGGAAGAAGGTCGTTTCCCCGTTACGATGGGGGCGAGCATCCTCAATCAGAGGCAGTTGGATAAGATATATCACAGCATAGGACTCCTTCTTGGAATCGATCGAAATGATGTTGAGAGACGCCTAAACGTTCTGATGGACATCGGCATCTATGCCGATCTCAACATAGATAAAGGAGAGTTTGAGGAACGCACCGGGGCGAATGTGGGAGATGTTCTTGGAAATCTTTCGTTCTTGATACCTCTCTTTCTATTTCCCCTCAAAAGGTTGGGGATCATCAAGGAGGATTCAAAGGAGATCAAGATCAATGATGATCTTATAAGTGGGATCATCGCACGGATATTGAGTTAAGTGTATGGTCAAATAAGAGAGGTACGCAGATGGAATTGCTAATAGAACTGATGAAAATGATGGAGGGATTGGTGCCGAAGTTGGTGGACTATTATGTGGTTTTCTCAATTCCAGGGGGATGATGAGCCTGATCGAGACGATGATCAGCATGATAATCGGAATGATAGCCCCTTTTATGACATGGGGAGGAATGAGGGGGGTTGTGCGAGTGGTTGATGCCTGGCGGAATAGTTGCCTTTATTCTCAAATTATCTCCGTTACGGTCTCTCCGTCTGAGGGCAGTTGATAACGGAGGTGATCTGTTGCAAGTGATGAGGGACAATAAAACTCAGAGGCAGAAAAGATGATAGGTTCATGGGGCGATCCACCGGGCGAGATAATGACGCATGAACAAAATATACTCATACCGGGCGTCGATCTTGGAAATGTGTTCATCGGGATGCAGCCAACGCTTGGTATCCATGAAAACCCGGAGGAAGCACTAAAAGCGTACCATGACAAGAGCACTGCTCCTATCCATCAATATCTCGCATTTTACAAATGGATAGAGGAGGAATTCGATGCGGTCATACATTTTGGAACGCACGGCACACTCGAATTCAGAGAAGGAAAAGAAGTTGGCATGTCAAAGGACTGTTTTCCAGATGTACTCATCGGAGAGATGCCCAATATATACGTTTACATGGTGGACAATACTTCAGAGGCCACGATCGCAAAGAGGAGAAGCTATGCACTGATGATAAGTCACGCGTAAATTTTATATATGAGTAATCAAATAAATTTGAAAATAATCCGAAAAGCTTAACAATATAGATAGGAAACAAAAAAATACAATTTTAAGAGGTAAAGAGGAAGATGAATAAAAAAAATTTTGCAGGGGCAATGCTCGCCTGTCTGATCGTCTGCGTCGCATTTCCAACATTTCCAGTTTCGCAGGCAGAGGATCAGAAGACCGTTACCGTCACAGATTCGGTGGGCAATATGATTGAGGTGCCTTATCCCGTTGAACGGATAGCAAGCCTCAATCCAGCGGCTCTGGAAGTTATCCGTGCATTGGGTGCAGGAGATAAGATCGTTGGTATCGATCAGTTTACAAAATGGAATCCTGATTTCAATCCAGATATAAAGGATAAACCTTCGATCGGTGTGCCGATGGGTATGCCACCGAATTACGAAAAGATTATTGAACTTAACCCACAAGTGGTGATATCTTACGCCGATCCAATGTGGTATTATCCTGATCTTGAGAACAAGCTTAAACCCGCAGGCATCAAGGTGATGCGGTTGGATTGTTACAAGCCGCAGACCTTCGAGCAGGACGTAGAGGCATTGGGAAGGATGATGGGTAAGGATAAAGAGGCAAAGGAGTTCCTCGATTTTATCGGTTCTTATGTCAATAAGATCGAGGGGAGAATAAAAGATATACCTCCGGATGAGAGGGTGAGAGTATATTTTGAATTCTTCGCGCCTTCTGTCGCTTATGGCACAGGCTCATGTCCAGATCGTCTGATAGAGATGGCAGGAGGAGTGAACGTCTTTTCGGAGGAAAGAGGACAATTGCTGCTCAAGATGCCTGGATATCTCCCGGAGAAATCGGGTGTGTACCTTATGGTGAGTCCGGAAGCGATCGTGGAAAAAAATCCTCAGGTGATAATAAAGGACTCCTCAGGCATAGAAGGCTATATAGAGGAATTCATGGGCCCTATCGACTTTAGTAATATCATAAGTGACGTGTTGAGTGGTAGAAGACCAATACCAATCGATATCATAAGTGAAGTGTTGGACGTGTTGAGGGGTAAAAGACCACCTCCAATATCAAAGACCATCGGCTATACCGACAAACCCGACACGAGTGGGATGAAGCAGGCAAGAGATGAGATAATGAACCGTCCCGGCTTTGAAGGGATAGATGCAGTAAAGAACGGAGACGTTTACGTATTCGCCTTCGCCGAGCTTGCTACATCGCCCCGCTGGCCCGTTGCTCTCGGATATATGGCGAAGTGGTTATATCCCGACAAATTTGAAGATTTAGATCCACAAGCCTTTCACAAAGAGTGGCTGAAGAAGTGGTATGGACTGGAGTATAAGGGGGTGTATGTCTATCCATGAACATACATGAGATAAAAGGGGAGATAGAGGAGAAATACGCAAGATACACCGCAAGAAAGTTTAGTGTCATCTTTATTCTCCTCGCATCTTTAATCGCATTGGCGATCTTGGTCACCCCATTGGGCACGGCATCCTTGAGCGTCGGAGACGTATTCAACAGCATCTTCTCAAGGGGATCGGGTCACGCGGATATGATCATCTGGGGATTGAGATTACCGAGGATACTTATGGCAATCATCTGCGGTATGGGACTCGCTTTATCCGGTGCGGTCGTACAGGGCGTTCTGCATAACCCACTTGCGAGCCCATTCACGCTTGGGGTCTCATCAGCCGCATTCTTCGGTGGGATGATCGCGACAGCATTCGGTGTTGGTATGGGACTTAACGTCGGATTTGCATTTCTCTTCGGCATGCTCGCCTTATTCTTGATATACAGGATCTCAAAACAGAGAGGGATGACATCTGAGACGATGATACTCTGTGGGATCTGTTTGATGTATCTCTTCCTCGTGATGGCATCTTTGATATCAGGGTTTGGAGCGATGGGTGGAATTCCCCTCCTAACTGGAAATCTCGTCTCGAGCAGCTGGGATAGTGTATCTATAACATCCATCTTCCTTGCAGTCACGTTTCCACTGTTGATGAAGTACGCATGGGACCTTAACGCGATGGTACTTGGGGATGATACAGCGACGAGCGCGGGGGTCAACGTGAATAGGACGAGGTTAATAGTCCTGGCACTTGCTATATTGATCGTCTCTGCAATCGTCTGCTTCACGGGCGTCATCGGATTCGTCTGTCTGATCTCACCTTTTATAGCAAGATCGGTGATGGGAAATGATCATAGATTTATATTTCCTTGTTCAGCGCTTATAGGTGCTCTCTTACTTCTTGGAACCGATACCTTAGCGAGAACTGCAATTCAACCGATAGAGATACCCGTTGGGATGATCATGACGATCATAGGCATCCCGTTCATCCTTTATCTCGCAGTAAAGAGGAGTGGATTCTATTGAATCTTGAGATAAGAGATCTCTCTTTTAAATATGGTTCAAGATTCGCCCTCAAAGACGTGAAGATCGAGGTTAGAGAGGGTGAGATCGTAAGCCTTCTTGGACCGAACGGTTCTGGAAAGACGACTCTTCTCAAGTGTATAGGTGGGATGCTGAGACCAAAAGGGACCGTTTTAGTAGACGAAAAAAATGTAAGAGAGATGAAACAGAATGAGATCGCAAAGTTGCTCGGTTATGTTCCACAAAGGGCTGTAAACGTCCTTCCCTGTAGCGTATTCGATGCGGTTATGGTCGGAAGAAGACCTTATGTCGGTTGGAGATCTGGAAAGAAGGATAAAGAGGTCGTATTTAAGATTCTTAAATTGATGGGTCTGGAGGATATGGCACTGAGATCCTTTGACGGAATCAGCGGAGGGGAGATGCAGAAAGTCTTGATCGCAAAGGCGCTCGCGCAGGAACCTGAAATACTTTTGCTCGACGAACCTACATCAAATCTGGATTTAAGACATCAGCTGGAGGTCTTAAAGATCATCGAAGAGATCGTGAAAGGAGGAAAGGTGTCCGCTCTGATGGCAATGCACGATCTGAATCTGGCTTCCAGATTTTCTGACAGAATAGTCCTTCTTAAGAAAGGAGAGGTCTACGATGCTGGAGATCCTAAATCGGTGATTACACCAGAGAACATAAAATCCGTTTATGGTGTCGAGGCAACTGTAGATGATAATAATAGTAGACCTTATGTTATACCGTTAAAGGCAATTTAATAAAAAAGAGGTGGTTAGATGGATATTATACAACCGATGCTCAGTTATGCTGGTTTGAAGAGCATGCTTGGCATGATATCTGGTTTTCTTCCCCAGATTCCAGGTATGATCAAATGGATTTGTACGCCTGGTGTGCTACCCGAACTTCTGGGTTGGATGTGTAGTATGATGCAAAAGTAATAAAAATATTCAGGTCGATTAAACTCTTATTATTGATACTGGTGGTATTTATAATTCGGCGGTTGTAATATGTAGCTTTCATTAAAGGATGGTGGTATAATAGTACTTTATAATAGGATACAAAAATTGAAATTTAAAGACTAATAAAATTATTTTATATTCTTCTTTAGTAATTGTTTTGTATTATACTTTGTTGGTATTTTAAAAATTTGAGATTGCAGATTATATTATTTGAAATCATTTTAAATTTTCTGAATATTGATTTTCTGTTGATATCTTTTTAATGGTTTTATTTAATACCAAAAAGTTTTATATAACAAATTAATCATAATAGTATAAAAATAGAGTTGCTCAATACAAATCATAAAGAAGATACAAGGAGTTCTGATTATATGTGTCCTGTCAATAATAGTAGCATCTTTTTAAGAAATATTTTAATAATATTGATCCTTGCTATAATCATCCTTATAGCACTCTGGATATTTATACATTTTATGCCTTATATCATCATAATATTAGGTATTGTACTTGTTATCCTGTTTATTTTTTATATTATATCAAGATATAGCTAAAATATTATTATAATTTAGAAATAAATAATAAAGATGGTAAAAGTATGCCTTATTTAGAAATGATCGGATGGATTTTGTTTGTCTTGGTATTGGTAATTTTAATTTTTATCCTTATTTATTTTAGGAGAGAGATCGAGTACACAGAAGGAAGAATTAATCATGAATGGGAAGCTAAATTTGACCAAAGAATTAATGAGTGGAAAGAAAAAGAAGAAAAAAAATCAGAGGTGATGCAATAAGAAGAAGTGTTTCAGTCAGAATAGGTAAGTATATTGATAGACTTGCCTCTATCCTAACTAACTTTAAACATGATCCAAGAGATATCCGTTGGTTAGGTAATCCAGTTGATTTAGTTATTTTTGAAGGTTATGGAGACTCAAAGGATTCTAAAAACATAGAAGATTTTAATAAGATTGTCTTATGTGATGTAAAGACTGGAAAAGCAATCCTTACAAAAGAGCAAAAGAGAATTAAAGAGTTAATAGAGATGAAAGAAATAGAATGGGACGAATTTAGGGTTGAATAAGGTTTATATTGGAAGAGGCTAATTTAATAGGATAGTTAAAGATTTTTTACTCGAATAAAAATTAAGATATAAATTTTTCAATACAAAAATCTATGCTACGAAAATCTATCTTCTCATTCCAATCTTTCTTCTATCCATCCTTCTATATCTAAATAGATCTCTCTCAATCTTTCCAGATTTTCTTCATCTGTATTCCAGTATCCTCTCTTATTTGCCTCGAATAGTGTATCTATCATATTACTTAATGCTCTGGGGTTTATCTCTTCCAACTTTTTTCTTACCTTTTCATCTAAGACATAACGATCATTGATCTCCTCCCAGATCCAATTATCGACCTTATTTGTCGTGGCAGCAAGCCCTAGGATGTTCTTTATCCTGTCTTGAATATGCTGAGTGCCGTTGTACCCTTCATCCAACATTCCTTTAATCCATTTAGGATTTAGACACCTTGTTCTTACCCCACGTTGGATCGCTTTTTCGATATTTTCGGTCTTTATTATTTCTTTTGTGGTATCTATGATTATCATCTCCGGTTTTTCTCCTCTAACTGACTCAACAGCTTTAGAAAGACCTCCTGAGAACTCATAATAATGATCAAGATCAGTTACATCATAATCATGGCTATCCCTGATTTGTGAGGTGAGATTCACTCGGTGCAACATCTCTTTAAACATCTTACCAGATTTATAACCATGAAGATCGGCAGTATAGATATACTGCATATCTAAGATGTAAGAACGAGCCAAATCCTCCTCAGAACTCCATAATTGGGTATTAATCAAGTCACGCAAAGATGTGCCGTACTTGGTTGGAGACGGACCGAATATACGGGCATTAGATAATTTCATAGCAAGTTCTACACTATCAGTCTCGTCTTTTATATGATCAAATATCTCCAGGGTATTTTTTTTAACCAGGTTTTTTTCTAGAGGCTCATTCTGCGAAGATACAAGCTTAAATGCGTCATCCAACAGTTTGATTACATTTGGAAACGTATCCCTAAAGAAACCACATATGTTTACTACCACATCTATCCTAGGTCTTCCCAGCTTTTCTAATGGGATTAATCTTAGACTCACGTCCCATGGGTTTTTTCTAACAAGATCCACCCCTATATATCTCAATATCTGTCCTATCGTCTCTCCTTTGGTATTCATCGTTTCAAATCCCCAAAGAATCAGACCAACGCTCTGAGGATAGGAATTATGCATCTGCTTGTAGTGTTTCAGTGTTTCATCGGCTATCTTTGCCCCTCGCATGTATGCAGCATCGCTCGGTACTAATCGTGGATCAAATTGATAGATATTTGATCCTGTAGGAAAGACTTCTGGAGACCTAATAGGATCCCCTCCTATATTTGGAATTATGTATCTACCAGAGAGAGCCTTAAGAAGACTTTCTATTTCGTCGCTTTTTTTAAGATTAGAGGCTATTTCAAGACCAAAAGTTAAACTTTTCTCCAGATCATCTATTGATTCTTGATTCTCCTTTTTGAAAATCTTAAGATGTTTTATGGCCTCTTCTATACCATCCTTTATCAAGATAGATACAGTCTTCTTTGAGATATCTTCAATTTCTACTATCACCTCTGCGTAGGGCTTATTATCTATTGTATTTCCCTGTTCTTGCATCATCCTGTCATAATCAATCCCTTTTAAAGATGCTAACAACCTATGTAGCGATTTTATCTCTCCTCTGTCATAACGAAGGACGAAAGTAATGAAATCGACTAAAGATTCGTATTCATAAGTTTCACCAAATGTATGAAGCCCTTTTGGGATGATCGATCTCTTAATAGCAAAAAGTTCATCGTATATCTTATCTATATCCTTCTCTTCAATATTAGCCTCTTTGGATTTCTCCAAGATTTGATCGCGGACGATCTTTGCTCGGTTCGGATCCTGCAATCTTGCCTCGTTATACTCGTGAATAAGTTCTTCGAGTTCAGCCAACTCATCATAAAGACCCGAATCTGTAAAAATTGGTGGAAGATGGCTTATCATCGTGGCATAACTCCTTCTCTTGGCTATACTTGCCTCAGACGGATTTGATACCATATAAACGTAGATATTGGGAATATCACCGATTAAGATATCTGGAAAGCATTCTCTGGACATACCTACCTCTTTTCCTTTGGTGAATTCTAACGTACCATGAGTGCCAAGATGGACGATTGCGTCTGCTTTAAACTCCTCCTGAATCCATTTGTAGAACGCAAGGTACTGATGATGTGGTGGAATTGTCTTATCATGGTATAACTCAAGGGATCTTTTAATATCTTGATAATCTCCTCCATGAGAAGGTTGAAGTCCGATGAATACGTTTCCTAATACAATACCTGGAATGATGATCCTTCCCTCATAAGTTAATATGTCTCCGGGAGGATTACCCCATCTTTCCAATAACTCTTCTTTAGCACGTTCTGGTAAAGATTCCAGCCATTTTAAATAATCGTCATTCTCTATTAAAATGGAATTTTTGGCGGTTACATCTTTAGAAAGCCAAGTTCCAGCGTTTAAAATACCTTTGTCGATAAATAGATTATCTAAGTTTTGTAAATCATCTGTGGTATATCCCTCATCTTTTAATGTCCTTAAAACCTTTTCAACACTTTTTATAGTATTCAAACAACCAGCGGCTCCTATCCCACTCTCGTCTGGAGGATAGTTGTAAAGGATTATTGCTACCCGCTTCTCGGCGTTCTTCTTTCTTCTAAGCCTCAACCATCCTTCAACCCGACCTGCTATCCTATCTAACCTATCTGGAATCGGCGTCATAGCTTTTAAATTTCCGCCTATATTCGGATCAAATCCAGAGTTTGCATATCCGCAAGATGGAATTGGTTCTATACATCCATCGAGTTCTGGGAGTATAACTTGCATAATTACTTCAATAGGAGAGAGTCCTCTCTCTGATTCTTGCCATCTCTGTGTCTCTTCCAAATACATCGGTGATGCGTTGATGACAGGAACATCCAGTTTCTTCAGGACATCTAACGTTAATTTTGGATCTCCGCCTATTGGACCGCCATTCATCCTGAAGAGAAGAAAACTAACTACTGTATCCACGATCGGTTTCCCATCAAGGAAGAAGAAGTCTTGTATTGCTTCTGGATATCTAAAATTTTGAGAATAGATCGGAATAAAATTCACCTCATCTTCTAATCTTCTCATAATCTCGCTCGCTCCGACAATAGAATCTTCCAAGTTAGAGCCTCCAAGAAGAAGCAATCCTACCGTCTGTTCTTTTGTCTTTCCATATCTTTCTAAATAATTTTTTAACGATGAAAAAGTCTCTCTAGTGATTGGATGATATATACCGGACTCGAAATACTCTTGTGGAGGCTTTAGCCTAACTTTTTGCCCTCCATATTCTTTAACAAGGTAAAGCAGTAAATTTTTGGTATTTTCCTTTCCTCCATACAGCCAATATTCCATCACAGTTGTTCTACGACTTATCTCTTTAAAGAATTTAAATGGAATCTTACCTATAATACCAGTTATTTTCATCATTATTTTCATCATTCCCTGCATCTTTGACATATCAAAATCTTTCTCGTTCCAACCTGCCATATCCTCCATTCGTTTGCGCATCCAGCTAATTATTCTTTGTTGAGATGGAGATTGCTCCCGATCGAGCCATATTGGTCCAATTCCAAAGATATTACCCATACTAAATCCAAGAACAATATTATCCGCGTTTGATAATACATTCTTTATAAGTTCTACGTTGGAAACATCGTTTCTTATATCTAACCACACAATTTCAAAATTTTTAAGAGAAACGACATCTTCTATAACCATATCATCAACGTAATATAACTTTAAATCGATAATATTACCATATTCTTTCTTTATCTCATCCATTGCCATAGAAAAAGATTTTGCACCGGTTATAGAGGTAACTATTGCAATATTAGTAGGTTTTGATTGAGATAGCATTTTATCCTCTTAAATATTTCTGATTTTTTTTAAAGTTTATCTTATTACTATAAAAATTTTGCTATATTCTATATATAAAAATAAAACATTACAAAATCAACCTTAAAAAAGCACAAGATATTATTGATAAAATATCCACTATACAAAATAGATAAACAAAAAAGTTAAATAGAGCTTTATTAATAATTATATTAGTGCTAGAAATAGAGGAAAATAAATATTTAGATAGATCTTGGATGAAGATATGGCAACTGACATGTCAGCCAGAGACGATGGAGCCTTATCCAGAAGATGTAACATATACCGTATTCCATCTTGACGAACCAGCAAAAAATGGCCCGATACTATGGCTTTAATCCAGTTTGATTACGAGATGAAATATAAAGAGCTTAAAAATCACGTAGATCGTTTTGCTACTGCATTGGCAGATTTAGGTGTCAAGAAGGGGATGTGGTCGCGACTTTCCTACCTACTTCTATACAATTCGTCATATGTGATATGGCGATTCCAAAGATAGGGGCAATACATCTCCCTGGGACGATGTTAGATTCTGCAGATGCTATCGTAGATAAACTAGAGAGATCAAACTGCAAAAGGGTGATATCCGTACATACGAATGTGAAAGATAGAGATATAATCGATATGATAAAGGATGTTGCAAAGGTGGAAGAGAAACAGCATCCAAGATCTTTCATCTTTTAGACAAGATCTTAGATACACCCAGTATCATCCCACTCTTAAGAATGGGGATGAATTTGATAGGTCGTAGAAATTTAGGCACGATAGTAAATAGATTGCTACCATTTATCTCTTCTATTATGCCATCTGCAACAGAAAAAAAGAGGGAGCTTACCACATCGGTTGGCTATCCAATTGTGGACGAAGATACGGGAGAGATGATACCGATATCGCGGGTAGTAAAAGAAGGATTAAGAGGTGAGGCGTGCATAAAAGGTCCTCATACAATGCCGGGTTATTGGCCAGAACCTGGATCTGGGCTTGATGAAGAAGGATATGTACATACTGGAGATGTCATAAAGATAGATAAGGATGGAAGGGTCTATATCGTGGACCGTACGAAGGATATGATTAATGTCTCTGGGTACAAGGTCTATTTGGTAGAGATCGACGATCTATTGTACGAGTATCCAGGAGTCTATGAGGCTGCTACAATTGGTGTTCCTGATCCAGAAAGGCCTGGTTCAGAAAGAGTAAAGGTATTCGTTGCATTATATCCAGAATATAAAGGAAAGGTAAAGGAAGAAGATATAATAAACTATCTAAAGGAGAGGGTCGAAAAATGGGCGATTCCAAAATCCGTGGAAATCAGGGATGAACTTCCAAAATCTCCTGTGGAGAAGATATTTAAGAGAAAACTGAGAGATGAAGAGATAGAAAAGATGAAGAAGCAGGGTTTGTTGAGGTAGTTATTATATCGATGCTCTCTATATTATGGAGGTTTTTGTTATGCGTAGGTATACATTCTGTGAATTTTCTTTTAAATGTAGAGAGATATAAGCCAAAGAATAGATGTTTCTCGATGATAAACTTTTTTCCTTTTTATTTAAATAGCTTAATAATCACATCATTTTTATATTAAGCTTGTATCGGAATCAAACACTCAATATATAAAAATATAAAAATTAAATCAAGAATCATGGCAGTATTATTTTACATATAGAAATAATCTGTAAACTCATAAACCAATATGTTCTATATATAGGATAACAGATAAATATCATGCAAAATAATTATTAAAAATATCAGAAAGAATAAAACGATTAAGCATTTTTTGAATGGTGAAGTACCTTTTTTTGGAGTTCCAGTAGAAATATAACCCTCTCTCTCTCAGGGGTTACTTTTATATATTAGATTCTCTTGTTTAAACTAAAATAAGTTTACTTTTAAAGAAATAAACAACAAATGTTTTACTAAATGGTTTCCAGTGGAGAAGTATAATTGCAAGTGGAAAAGTTATCCAGTAATCCAGATCAAAAATAGAATCATTGTTGTAATTACGAAAACCATACAGTTTAATAATAATCTTTTAATAATATAGTATTAATTTTTAACGTTATAAATAACTCTTAAATAGTGAAACAATCTATCTTTGTCTTATGTTAGATAAATTTTTTTATCCAAAATCTATTACTGTTATTGGTGCATCTAACAAACCTTACAAGGTTGGAAAGATTATTATTGATAATTTGACAATGTCTTATCCAGGCAAGATATATCCAGTTAATCCCAATGAAGATGAGATCAATGATTTAAAAGCCTACAAAACAGTGTTAGATATTCCAGATACGGTAGATTTGGCTATAATAGTTATTCCCAATATTGCTGTACCAAAGATCATCGAAGAATGTGGTAAAAAAGGTGTTAAATTTTGTATAATCATATCAAGTGGTTTTAAGGAGACTGGAGTAGAGGGTGCAAAATTAGAAAGAGAGATCGCAGAAATAGCAAAGAAATATAGAATAAGGTTGCTTGGGCCAAACTGTTTTGGAGTGATAAATACTGACAATAATCTCAATACAACCTTTTCACCTATAATGCCTATTGTTGGAAATATTGCGGTATTTTCCCAATCGGGTGCGTTATGTTCTACTCTTTTGGATTGGGCATACAAGGAGCGGATTGGTTTTTCAAAATTTATCAGTCTTGGTAACAAGGTAGATCTGAATGAGAACGATTTTTTAGAGTATTTTGTCAATGATAAACAGACAAACATAGTTTTGGGTTATTTAGAAGGGATTACAGATGGAGAAACTTTTATCAAAGAAGCAAAAAGATTAACCAAGAATAAGGCATTGGTTCTTATAAAATCAGGAAGTACAAGCGCGGGTGCAAGGGCAGCCTCATCTCATACAGGAACTTTGGCAGGGACAGAAGAGGCATACACAACAGCATTTAAAAAATGTGGCGCAATAAGGGCAAAATCTATAGATGACTGGCTCGATATTGCGCGTGTATTTTCTAACCAGCCATTGCCTAAAGGAGATAAGATAGCGATTATAACAAATGCAGGAGGGCCCGGTATCATAGCAGCAGATTCTTGTGAAGAACTGGGAATCTCTTTATCAGATCTATCCTCTACCACGATCGAGAAATTGCGTAAAAAATTACCAAGTAGTGCAAGTATATATAATCCTATAGATGTACTGGGGGATGCTGATCCGAGTAGATATTCTTTTACATTAAAGACGGTACTTAACGATGATAACGTTTATGGTTGTATCGTCATTTTGACGCCCCAAGCTATGTCACGACCGTTTGAGACGGCAAGAGAGATAATAAAAGTTAGTGAGACTATAAATAAACCAATATTGGCATGTTTTATGGGTGGTATTCTTGTAGAAAGTGGCATCAAATATCTTGAAGAGAATGGAGTACCTAACTATCTAGATCCAAAGAAAGCAACAATTTCTATGGCCAGCCTTATTAAACAGTATTATAATACATTGAGGAAAGAAGAAAATCCAATCGTTTTTGAGGATATTAATAAAGAACAAGTTAAGGAGATTTTATCAAAGAATGATGCTTTAAGTTTAGATTTTATAGATTGTATGAAGATATTGGAAGCATATAACATCCCAATCGCAAAATATGGAATATCAAAAACTGCTGATGGTTGTATCAAGATTGCAAATAATATAAATTATCCAGTGGCATTGAAAATTGTATCTTCAGATATTTCTCATAAAACCGAGTTAGGTGGTGTAAGATTAAACGTTAAGAACGATGAAGAAGTTGTTGCTGTTTACAATGAGATAATGACATGTGTTAAGAAGTATAATCCTAATGCAGTCGTCAATGGGATCTGTGTTCAAGAGATGATTAAAACTTCTGATAAAAAAGAAGTGATAATAGGGGTTAATAAGGATCCACAGTTTGGTCATCTTATTATGTTTGGTATGGGTGGGATATATGTAGAAATATTGAAGGATGTCTCATTCAGATTGAGTCCGTTGACGCGTAGCGATGCTTATGATATGATACATGAGATAAAGATGTATCCGTTATTAAGAGGTGTTCGTGGGGAAAAACCGGTTGATATAGATAAAATAGCAAACGTATTGATGCGTGTATCTTCGCTTGTATCAGATTTCAAGAATATTGTTGAGATGGATATCAATCCTTTGATATGCCTTGAAGATAGCTGTAAAGTGGTAGATGCAAGGATAACTATTAAAAGATAATACTTATTATGTATATATAAAAATAAATATTAAAAATTATATAAGATCAAGAGGAGTGATTAAATATGCATAACATTTGTGTGGCATCAACTATAAATCAAGGTGGTAAAACATTTTTCTGTGTGGGTATAGGGCAGATTTTGAGGGAAAAAGGATACAATATAGGTTTTATGAAGCCTATTGGTGGGAATGTTGTAAATATAGAAGGTAAATCGATAGAAAATGATGTGAAAAAATTTAAAGAGCTTTTTAATCTTAAAGATGATTATGATGAGATGAATCCTGTTTTGATTACTGAAACAGATTTTATCAATATTCTCAAAGGGGGGGATATAAAACTTACAGAAAAGATTAAGGGATCCTTTGATCGAATAAAAAATGATAAAGATATAGTGATTATAGAAGGATTCGAAGATATATTCTCTATTTTGCTCTTTGGTATACGCCCTGAAAAGTTAGCAGAGATTACAGATTCTAAGATTATTCTTCTAGTGAATTATAATCAATACGTAGCCGGAAAGATCCTTGAATTTTCTTCACGTATAGATGATGATAAATTAATTGGTATAGTGATAAACAACGTACCGATAAGTTTAGTAGATATGGTAAAACAACTCATGATTCCTTTTTTAAAAAGAAAAAATGCAAAAATTCTTGGTTTTATTCCACGAACAGAGTTGTTAAGATATGTTACTCCATTAGAAATAGCTGAAAATTTTGGAGGAAAGATAATTTGTGGCGAAACCAATGCAGATGAACCGATATACAACTTTATTATTGGAGCAATGACTTATGAGAACGCATTAAAATATTTCAGAAGAGTTAAGGATAAGGCCGTGATTACTGGTGGTGATAGAGCAGAAATTCAGATAGCTGCATTGGAAACTCCTACTAAAGCGCTGTTACTTACTGGAAATTTATACCCAGGTCCAGGAGTTATTTCAAGAGCCGAAGAAAGGAAGATCCCTATTATTATCTTACCTGATGATACTATCACAGTCGTTGATAAGATAGAAGAGATGATGGATATTTCTGTTAATTTGATGGATAGAAGACGAATAGAAAACCTAAAACGTCTTTTAGAAGAAAATATCGATCTGGATACAATTTATAAAGCGATCCAAGTATGATACCTCTTTAGTTTTAATTCAAACTGAAAACGTATACATATAAATAATAAACCAAAATGCGGCAACCGGGGATCGAACCCGGGTTTTGGGCTTGGGAAGCCCAAGTCTTAACCACTGGACCATTGCCGCAACTTAATAATTAAGTTCTCAACTATAAAGATAAAAACTTTTTCTTTGTTAAGATAGTGTGTATCTTATAAAAATTTTTTTATCAAAATTACTAAAATAATCGTTATATAAATACCTTGCCAAATTTATCTCAGATATATATTTTCTTTATCATCCTCTTAACAATACCAAATAATCGAAAACTTTATATATAAGTACTACTAACCTATTGATAGGAGGTGAAAAATATGGCAATAAGAAGATGGGGAATAGGGTTACCAGATGAAATAAAAAGAATAAGAGACGAGATGGATAGAATATTTGAAGATTTTTTACAGCCATTTTCTAGCACTTTAACACCCTCAATAACGGAGGCAGCGATGCCGTTAATGGATGTTATAGATGCTGGTGATAAATTTATAATTAAGGCGGATATACCCGGCGTTGATAAAGAGGATGTCTCAGTATCGTTAGAAGGAGATACATTAGAAATTAAAGCAGAGAAGAAAGAAGAGAAAGAAGAGGATAAGGCTGGATTCTTAAGAAGAGAAAGGGTATTCAAAAGTTATTACCGATCTTTAATTCTACCCGAATCTGTTGATGCAGAAAAAGTAAACGCAATCTTTAACAATGGCGTGTTAAACATCGAATTACCCAAAAAAGAGAAGAAAGAAGGAAAGAAGATCGAAATTAAATAAACAGGTATAGTTCCCAAGTTTAATTTTTTAAGCCTTGTTGAACATTTATATTTTTATAAATTTTATTTTTATGTGTTTTACTTTTTTTAAAGACTTGATTATTTTAATTTTTATCAGATAAGAATTTATAACAATCAAAAGGAGGAGTATTATTTATGTCATCAAGTTTGAGCGAAGAACGCTTCACTGAAAAGGTGCAAGAGGCCTTGATAAATGCAAAGTCTATTGCATCACGATATAATCATCAAAATTTAGATGTAGAGCATTTATTACTTGCATTTCTAGAACAAAAAGATGGATTGGCTCCCAAAATTTTAAAAGAGATGAATATACCTACCGATGTACTTAAAAATGAGATAGAAAGAGAATTATCTAGTTTTCCCAGAGTGAGTGGTGTAGACCAGATTTACATAACTATAAGATTAAAAAATCTTATAGAATCTGCTTCACACGAAGCAGAAATGATGAAAGATGAATATATAAGTGTAGAACATTTTTTACTGGCGATGGTAGATGATACAGGTAACGTAGGAAGACTTTTTGGAAATGCTGGTATAACTAAAGATCGGATAACAAAAGCGCTTCTTAAAATACGAGGAAATCAAAGAATAACATCAGCAAATCCCGAAGAAACATACGAAGCGTTAGAAAAATATAGTAAAGATTTAACTAGATTGGCAAAAGAGGGAAAGTTAGACCCTGTTATTGGAAGAGATGAAGAGATACGACGAGTGATCCAGATTCTCGTAAGAAGAACAAAGAATAACCCGGCACTTATTGGAGATCCTGGCGTTGGAAAAACCGCCATTGTAGAGGGATTAGCTCAAAGAGTAGCAAGAGGAGATGTACCAGAAGGATTAAAAAACTCAAGAGTTATCGCTCTTGATATGGGCTCGTTGCTTGCTGGGGCAAAGTATCGTGGAGAGTTTGAAGAACGATTAAAAGCTGTCTTGAACGAGATTAAATCGGCAGGAAATATAATCTTGTTTATTGATGAGATGCATACTATAGTAGGGGCTGGTGCGGCGGAAGGAGCTGTGGATGCAAGCAACATTTTGAAACCGATGTTAGCAAGAGGAGAGTTACATTGTATAGGTGCTACTACCTTGAATGAGTATAGAAAGTATATAGAGAAAGATCCTGCACTCGAACGGAGATTTCAGCCGGTTTTTATCGATGAGCCGTCTGTTGAGGAGACAATATCAATCTTACGAGGTTTGAAAGAGAGATACGAGGTTCATCATGGTGTTAGAATAAAAGATTCTGCATTAGTTGCTGCAGCTGTTTTAAGTAACAGGTACATAAGTGACAGATATCTCCCTGACAAGGCAATAGATCTAATCGATGAGGCAGCAGCTATGATTAGGACAGAGATAGATAGTATGCCGGCAGAATTAGATGAGGTTAAAAGGAAAAGAATGCAACTGGAGATTGAAAGAGAGGCGCTGAAAAAAGAGAAAGATCCCGCATCTATGGAACGATTAGAAAGATTAGAAGAGGAGCTTGTGCAGACCATAGAAAAAGAAAAAGAGCTCGAAAGTGAGTGGAAAAAAGAGAAAGATGCTGTAGAACGATTAAGAAAGATAAAAAAAGAAATTGATGATACAAAAAAAGAAATAGAGGTTGCAGAGAGAGAATATAATTTAGATAAAGCTGCAGAATTAAAATATGGAACTTTATTCGAACTTGAAAAGATGTTAAAAGAGGCTGAAGAAGAGGTAAAGAATAATATTCTTTTAAAGGAGGAAGTTGACGAGGAGGATACCGCCAAAGTAGTAAGCAGGTGGACAAGGATTCCAGTAAGCAAGCTTTTAGAAGGAGAACGAGAGAAGATTTTAAAATTAGAAGAAAAATTGCACGAAAGAGTTGTCGGTCAGGATGAGGCGGTTAAAGCGGTATCCAATGCGGTCATACGGGCTAGATCTGGTATAAAAGATCCAAATAGGCCAATAGGAAGTTTTATCTTTTTAGGACCGACCGGTGTTGGTAAGACTGAACTTGCCCGTGCACTTGCCGAAGCACTCTTTGATGATGAAAACAACATGATACGGATTGATATGTCCGAATACATGGAGAAACATACCGTTTCACGTCTAATTGGTGCACCACCAGGATATGTTGGTTACGAAGAGGGGGGTCAGCTTACAGAGGCTGTCAGACGGAGGCCATACTCTGTAATCTTACTTGATGAGATAGAAAAGGCGCATCATGATGTATTTAACATACTATTGCAGATTCTAGATGACGGAAGATTAACAGATTCTCACGGTAGAACGGTAGATTTTAAAAATACGGTGATAATTATGACATCTAACATAGGAGGAGAATATATAACGAGTGATAGCGATTATAACGTTAAAGTAACGGAGGCGCTCAGGTTTCATTTCAGGCCCGAATTTTTGAACAGGGTGGACGAAATAATTATATTCCGTTCTCTTACAAAGGATGATCTGAAGAAGATAGTTGATATCCAAATTAAAAGGCTTAAAGAGCGATTAAAGGATCAGAAAATATCTATAAAGCTGACCGACAGTGCAAAAGAGTATCTTATTACTAAAGGATACAACCCGACATATGGTGCTAGACCGCTAAAAAGAGTCATACAAAACGAGATTGAGACGAGGTTGGCAAGAATGATACTAGCAGGCGAGGTTAAAGAGGGTTCTTCTGTATTATTTTCTGCAAAGGATGGAGAGCTTGTGATCGAGGTTATGGATGAGGTAAAAAATTAATATAAAAATTAAAAAAGAATAAGAAAAAACTGGTATTACATAATAAATAAGTATCTTAATCTTTTATTTGAGAGACACTATCTGAGAGAAGACGGGAATAGGTTTGTAAGACCTGAGATTTAAGAATAAATGAGATGGAAATCGTTCCCCCTCCTTCTTTATTCTTTTATTCCTTGAGTAATGGGATATAAGAAAAGGTGCGTCCCGATAGTATAGATCGAGCCTTTTTAATCCCTCCTCAGCCTTCTCCTTTGGCATAATTCCCTTCTCTTTCTCTTCCTCTATTATTTTCTTACAGTCTATTATACGGTATAGATAGATTCCATCTTCGAACTCATCGACCAATCTCGGAATTTCATCTTTGGTCTTTATCCAAGAGCCAACCGTGTTGGGACTTATCCCTAACTCTTTTGCTATTTTGATACGACCCCATCCTTTGTATCTTCTCATGTTAGCTTAAGAATATAAATGCTTAGCATCTATAATAATAATCTGGGAAGCGATCTATCATAATCTCATTGTTTGTGGTGTTCCTCTTTCTCAGCATGATCATTTGTCCATATGCTGGAGCAGATGATTCTGGATGGGCACCAGAAGGGACTGATAGAGTGGTAGATGCAAACAATCTTTTTGCTTTAGACCTCTTCTCTCAGTTAAAGAATAAAAGTAACATCTTCTTTTTACCATACAGCATCTCTGTAGCCCTCACAATGACCTAAATATTATGTAGGGTATAAGAAATGCTCATCCACCATAACGATAAGCGAGATATGGAAAACGCCAGAGATTGCCCAGACCTATGGCTGAACCTATTGCAGCAAAGATGAAAGCACTCCTTGAAGTCCACCTCTCTCTTTCCCTATCCATAGATCAATGGTAGATTTTTGTTATTTTAATAGTTTTTTCTGAGAAAAGTTTACATATATAGTCCCGAAAAAATTTCCTATCTGGAACTCTGATTCCAAAAATGTGAAACTAACAGAAAAGAAGATGAGGTAGTTGATAAGAAAAAAAGAAGAAGGAGAGGATCTAAGATGGAAAATAGTAATAAGAATGGAGTATATATATAAAATGATATAGGAGTTTAGATGCAAGGAGAGAAGGGCCTTTTCACAAAATACTTAGAATTCCCAGTTATATACAAAATTGCTATAGGTTTTGTTCTAGGAATAATAGCTGCCGTAATACTTCAAGAATCTATCTCTTTTATCAAACCTTTAGGTGACATATTTATAAGGCTTTTAAAGATGCTTGCAATGCCCATAATTTTCTTTACTCTGGTATTGGGGAGCTCGAATTTAAATATTAAAAAACTCGGCAAGATGGGGGGAGAGGTAATTGTGTTCTATTTAATTACCTCTTTTTTCGCAGCAGCTATAGGTATTATAATGGGTTTGATAATAAGTCCTGGAGTTGGACTCTCTTTGGAAGGGGCGACTTTTACACCAACTACACCCCTAAACCTAAGTGACACAATAGTTTCGTGGATTCCTGCAAACCCATTTGCGGCATTGGCAGATCCCGAACTTAAGCAAATAGTTCCAACTATAATCTTTGCTCTGATGTTCGGGCTAGCTCTATCCTATCTAAAATCTTCAGAAAAGGAGCATGATAGAAAAATTGCTTCCACTTTAGTGGATGTGTTCGATGCTTGCTCTGAGATTATGTTTAAAATTGTTAGATTTGTTCTCGAGGTCGCTCCATATGGGGTCTTTGCGCTGATAGCTGTAAATATCGGAGGGAAGGGTTTAGGGATATTCGCTCAGTATGGGAAACTTATAGCTGCCGATTATATTGGATGTGCTTTACAGATATTACTGGTTTATTTTACTCTTTTGATGATATTTAAGATTAATCCAGTGAAATTTTTATGGAGAGTAAAAGATGCAATGATAACTGCTTATGTAACCAGAACCTCTGCGGGAACTCTGCCAGTCACCATGAGATGTGCAGATGAAAACCTCGGTATAGACAAACAACTTTACTCTTTCTCCCTTCCTATAGGTGCTACAATTAATATGGATGGAAGTTGTTTACATATAATAATCGTAGCCATTATGGCTGCAAATATTGTCGGTCACCAACTCATAGGAGCAGAGCTTCTGGTTCTGGTAGTGACGACAATTATGGCATCTATTGGGACTGCTGCGTTACCCAGTGCAACCCTGATAATGCTGACAGGGGTTCTTGCCTCGGTTGGCCTTCCTCTGGAGGTCATTGGTCTGATTGCGGGAGTGGATGTAATCTTAGATATGATGAGGGCAACGACTAATGTGACTGGAGACCTTGTATGCACAACGGTAGTAGCTAAAGTAAATGGATTTATGGACGAAGCTAAAGGAAAATGGTAAAACTACTGGTTAGTAGTAGTACCATATACTTTCGTAATCTTCCATCTCTTTTAGATAGTTGTAGATGGGTGTGTCGGTGTACATCCAAAGATCTACCGGAGCAACGCCCTTTTCCCAAGGATGAATATAGTAGACACGGCTGCCATCTGGTTTTATGGCTATAACCTCTCTATCCTGCCAAGCCTAAGTACATTGAATACAGGCTCATCTGTACGGAATATCCCTGGTAAAAGTCTTACTTCGCAGGATGTGAAAAGTTTGACAGAAGAGATAAAGAAAGAGATGGTTTAATACATAAATTTATCCCTTATCTCCCTGATCACATCATCGAATGTGAATCTTTCTGGCATTATATACTCTCTAATATTGAGCCTTTTTAATGATTTAGCAGTCTCTCTTCCTATTACTGCAACTATAACCTTATTATGCCTAAACAGATCGATAATATCTTCTTTGACGCCCATATCCTCGGCTATGCTAAAAAAATTATCGGCGATCATTCTACTTGTAAAGGTAACAGCATCTATTCTCCTTTTTAATATCAAACCAACCAATTCTTCGGCTCTTTCTCGATCAGCCCCTTTAGGTAGATCTGCTGTGTATATGTTGATATCATTGACGATAGCGCCACAATCCTTCAACTCTTTATTCAATCTTAAATTTCCTTTACTGCTTCTTAAAAGCTCTAAATCCTTGCCTTGCACAGAATCTTTCAACAGATCAATAATACCTTCTGAACTAAACTCATGAGAGATTATTATATTAGATACGCCGATCTCTCTCAAGGCTCTCGCCGTTTTTGGTCCGATAGCAACAATATTTGTCCTCTTCAATCTTTTAATAAAATCTAACTCTTCATTTTTTGCCAACTCTAACGTATATTTAACACCGTTTGCGCTTGTAAACACTATATAATCTACCATATCGCTGTAAAGACGATCGATAAAATATTGAAAATCAATCGTCTTAACAGGATGCAACGAGATCATCGGGGCAAAGAATGGTTCGAATCCGTAGGATCTTACTATTTTGGCAGAATCTTCAAGATACTCCTTAGGTCGGGTTATTCCTATCATCGTAAAATCTTGCTAAGTTCCATCTTAACTACATTCTCGACGCTATGCGGTGTCAGATCATCCAATTTATAGTACGTACCTTTGCTCGTCTCTGTAATAATCTTGTTATATCCAAGTCTTCCACTAAACTCATTAGTAACGATCTCTGTATCGATAATCACTAGACGAACTCCTTCACGGTTTATCCTGCTCGATAATTCTATAAGTTCTTCTTTTATCCCATCTCCTCTAAAAGGGACGTTGCTCCGACCATCACTTATTAACACCATCATCGAGACAAGATCAGGATTTCTTCTCTTCTCATTTCTAATAAGGTCTAATCCTTTAGATATACCGGCGGCAAGAGGAGTTTTACCACCAGTAGGTAGATCTCTTAGATGATTTACTGCTTTATCAATACTGGAAGATGGTGGCAGGAGAACAGATGCATCGTTGCCTCTAAATGATACGAGTGCAACTTTGTCTCTTCTTTGATACGAATTTAATAATAAAGAGAATATTGCCCCTTTTGCACTCTCCATTCTTTTATTATTACCCATAGACCCGCTTGCATCGACCACGAATACAGATAGAGTAGAGACTTCTTTCATCCGTACCTTATCTCTTATATCTTGTTTAAGTATTATTAACCCTGAGTCTTTTTCCGCATCTTTTCTTCTCTCTTTTTGATATGCTGCTGCTGCTCTTATAGTCGCATCTATAGCAAGATCATAAGATCTATCTTTAGGTATCCTATATCCTATATACCTCCCTCTCGTCTGATTTAATGAGTTAGAACCTCTCCCTGAAGAGTTACTCGTATATTTCTTTATCTTTTTATTATCCATTAAAACAGACGGATCGATAGAGCTACCTATATCGAAACGTTCCTCTTTAGGCTTCTGGTCTTTTTTATCATTCTTCGCCGGATTATCTTCTTTTTTATCTATATCATAATCTTTTTTTTTATCGTTTTTAGATTTGATACTCTCTTCGATCTTCTCTTTTTCTAATATAGGCTGATCAAACGGCATAACTCTCATTCTATGCGGCAAAACAAACTCCATCGCCTCTTTGATATCGTCTAAACATACATTTTTCCTCCCATCAAAGGCAGAAATAGTCTTTGCAGTCCTGACCACCGTTATCTCTGCCCGATGTGACCTAACGTTAAATTTAATACAAGTCTCTGCTACAACCCTGAGTAGATCTTCGTCTATCTCCACGTAAGGCAGAATCTCTTTTGCTTTAAGAATCTTATCCTTTAATTCTTGCTGTTTAGGTTCGTATCGTCTTATAAAAGAGACAGGATCCTCCTCAAAATCTTCCGCCGTTTTTATTATCTCTATTCTCTTATCTACGTCATTTATACTTTCTACTTCTACATGTAGTCCAAATCTATCTAACAGTTGTGGCCTTATTTCTCCCTCTTCAGGATTCATCGTTCCTACTAGTATAAACTTAGCGGGATGTACAACAGAGACCCCTTCTCTCTCTACCACGTTCACACCCATTGCGGCAGCATCTAAAAGAACGTTTGCAATAAAATCGTCCAACAGGTTGACCTCATCAATATACAATATTCCCCTGTTAGCATCCGCAAGTATCCCCGGCTCTAAAGCTTTTATTCCTTCTTTTATCGCTTTTTCAACGTTTAAAGATCCCACTACTCTATCTTCTGTAGCTCCTAATGGAAGATCTTTAACTATCACTTTTCGCCGCACAACTTCCAATTTTTCGTTATTCTTAACCTTACTATAACATATGTCGCACATCTCGCGCTCATTGTACGGATTACAGTTAAATGGGCATCCTTTAACCACGTCTATATCTGGTAACAATTCTGATAGTGCTCTAACTGCAGTAGATTTAGCAGTTCCTTTTTCTCCTCTAATCAAGACACCACCAATCTTAGGGTTGATTGCATTCAATATCAACGTCTTTTTCATCTCTTCTTGTCCAACAATGGCAGCAAAAGGTAGTATATTCCTTTTTATGTGATGTGTCATCTCAATCACCTCAATATTTTTCTTATTTTAAAAGCCTTGATTTTTTATCCAAATACTCTCTTAATAACCTTGATCTTTCTTTCTCTCCCAACTCAAACGATTTTTCCTCCACTCTATCTTCTCTCTCCTCCACCCAACTTTCGATCTCCAAATATGCTTCTTTGAGTTTTTCTATCTGTTCATCCGTCGCATCCCAGTATCCTCTACTATTTGCCTCAAAAAGACGATCTATTATATCTTTCATTGCCCAAGGGTTGGATTCCTCCATCCTTTCTCTTGTCTCTTCGTTGAATACATATCGATCACATACCTCGTCCCATATCCAATTTGCTACTTTACCAGTGGTTGCTGCAAACCCCATCAGGTTATCTACCCTATCAGAAATGTTCAAAGCTCCATCGTAACCATGTTTCAGCATCTCGTCTATCCACTTTGGGTTCAAAGTTCTGGTTCTCGACCCACGCTCGATCGCATCTTTTACATCCTCCGTCTTTATAATCTCCTTTGTCGTATCTGTGATATACATCTCTGGCATCTTACCTGAAATCTTCCTAACCGCCTGAGCAAAACCGCCTGTGAACTCATAATAGTGATCCAAGTCGGTTATCTCAAAATCAGTAAAATCTCTGATCTGCGAGACTACCTCCACTCTCGAGGCATGAAACTCGAGCATCTTTTTTAAATCTTTTGCGTGGATATTCTTGCCATATGCATACTTCATAGCATATATATATTCATTAGCAAGATCATCTTCCGATCTCCATTCGGATGAATCGATGAGAGCTGGGAGTATCGTTCCGTAATTCCCTGCGTCTGGACCAAACGTTCTTATATGCGCAAGATCAGGATCGATTCCTATCTCATCCGATAATTCTTTTGTATGTTTTGCAACAAGATTTTTATCATGGAGCTCATCGAGCTCCGATACCATCTTGAAAGCCTTGTCTAATAATTCCAAAAGATGAGGAAACATATCCCTGAACATTCCACAGATGTTTATCGTAACGTCTATCCTAGGCCGCCCTAATTCTTCAAGTGGGATAACTCTGAGATCCGAGAAGTAACCCCAACCAGATCTCTTATCGGTTAACGAAGAGACAACTTCCACTCCTATTAACCTCAATATCTCGCCTATCGTCTCACCCTCCGTATTAGAGGTCTCAAACCCCCATAAAACGATGCCTATACTTTCAGGATACCTTCCATTCTTATCCAAGTATCTCTGCACCACTTCTTCAGCGATCTGGACACCTCTCTCATAAGCAGCAGCGGTTGGGACCTTCGTTGCATCAAACTGATAGATGTTTCTTCCTGTCGGAAGAACTTCCGGCGATCTAACCATATCCCCTCCTTTACATGGAAGGATGAATCCGGCATCTAGAGCTTTTAAGATGTTGTTAATCTCATCAGATGTATCTAATCTTTCTATTAGATCTAAAATCGTCTTTTTCATATCTTTTTCCACAGAACCAAGAATCGAAGAATATTCATCTAATCCCTTATTTTTAAGAATATCTCGTACTATCTCTTTAACACCCTTCTCTATCTCATCCAAAATCTGAGAATAAGGCTTATTAGATCCGTTTGGTCTTTTTGTCGGATTCTTAAGCATTATCTCGTAATCGTATCCTCTACTTTCGGCAAAAATCCTGTGCATTGATTTTACGTTCTCTCTATCGTATCTTAATACGAGAGTTATATATTCTATAACCTCATCTTCGTCTAAGTTTCTACCAAGTATATGTAACCCTTTAGGAATGATGCTCCTCTTCATATCGAAAATCTTCTCATGAATATCCTCCACAGATCCTTCAAGATGGACCTCTTCTGCATTCTCCATAATCTTATCATAGACAATCTCTGCCCTCTTTGGATCGCTTGTTTTAGATCTATAATATTCGTTGATAAGATCTTCAAGCTCAGCATACTCATCATATACACCTGATACTGTATAAGCAGGAGATGCATGGCTGATCATCAATGCATAGCTCCTTCTCTTCGCAACGGTAGCCTCAGCGGCATCATCTACCATATAAAGATATATGTGTGGTATGTCTCCGATCAATACGTCTGGAAAACAATTTTTAGACATACCAACCTCCTTTCCCTCTCTAAATTCAAGAAGCCCATGAGTTCCCCAATGAATGACGGCATCGAACTCTTCGTCTATCCATTTATAAAATGCTAAAAACTGGTGATGCGGTGCGGTCTTCTTATCGTGATACGCTTTTACCATCTCTTCTATCTGGTTTGGTGGTACTATCGATGGTTGCGGACCGATAAAGACGTTACCAAGTCTTACACCCGGTATAAGTAGCTTCTCATTATATACCATAACATCGCCTGGAGGGTTTCCTGAAGAATTAATGATCTTCTCTCTCGGTTTTTCAGGTATACCGTTCAACCAGGACTGATATCTTTCTATTGACACATTCGTAGCATGCTTGGCAGTCTCCTCTATTTGATCTGTGGTATTGACCTGTACGTTATCTAAAAATAGATTAAGAAGATCCTCTTTAGTTTCAGGTAAGTCTACTGTATAACCTGCACTCTTCATCTCTTTAAGCAGCTTTAGCAGACTCTCGAATACGTCAAGGTATCCAGCACCTCCCCCTAAACTCCCTTCACCGGGAGGATAATTATATATCACTATAGCAACCTTTTTATCCTTGTTATCCTTCTTTTTTAGATTAATCCATCTCACTGCTCTTCTACAGACTTTTAGACATCTTTCCTCGATAGGTACTGCTCTTGAATATTTAATACCCAGATCTATGTCTTGGCTCTTTTTTAATGCCATTATTGGTATAGGTTCGATTGCACCATCAAGTTCTGGAGCCATAACTGCACAGGTTATATCTATAGGTGCAATAAGGTCCGATCTCTCCCAAGTGTCAAATGGTGTGAATGCCATCGAAAAAGGTGCCAAAACAGGGACGTTTAATCTCTCAAGAACCTTAAAAAGTTTGTCAGGCCCGCCCCATAACGGACCCCCTGTCATACGATGGTATGCTCCTGGCCAAATGAAGAGATCTATCAATGGTTTATCTCGAATCTTCGATTCGAGGTTCGCAAATCTTTGATTTGCGATATCTCCTCTCAAGAAAAATCTATTCATTATATCATGAAAAGCAAGAGATCTGTTCATAACAACACAAATCACGTTTGCAAATCTTTCAAGTTCTCTTATCAAAAGATCAACAGTCGGACGGTACATTTCGTAGAATTGAGTACCATAGAAGATCATACCGATTGTAGAATCTTTGTCCATTCGCTTCCATCTTGCATAATCATCGATGCTATAAAAGTACCGTTCTGCATCAGGATGATATATCGCATCATCTTCCATCAATCTCGGTGGCTCGATCCTGACACCCATTGTAAGGTTTCCGTATTCTTTGGATAAGAGCAACAAGAAATTTTTCATATTCTCTTTAGATGCAGACCAGAAATAATAATTTATCAAGAACATATTTTTATAATCTCTAAAAATCCCTTTTTTTGGCAAATAATCAACCAAAGGACTTATCTTCCAGATTATATTCATAAACTTTTGCGGATCTTTTATAGACGTCATATCAAACCTGTCGAGTATCGCATCGATATCTATATCTTTATCAAAAAACTTGATAAGGATTTTTAATATACTTCTGAAAAATTTAGAATTTAATAATTTTTTAATTGTGGTATCGGTCCCAAATTTTCTAACAAGGTCCTTAGATCTGATAGATCCCATCCTTATAAGTATTCCATCAAGAGAAGAGGCGTAATAAGTACCGAAATTCATAGATGGAGGGATTGTCAAGACCGTATTATCCGTCTGAGATAGAGTTTCTTTGAGTATCTGGCTCAATCTATCTCCTCCTCTACCATCTATGAAGACGATATGGCTGGTAGTTATATCATCTTTAAAGTCTTCGATTACAGACCCCTCTTCTATCTCGGTTGTACTATATACTTTTAAATCGATAATCCTACCATAATCTCTGTTTATCTCTTTAACCGCATCTATCAGTTCAGAAAAACCCAAAAACGAGACATAAGTTATTTTTGTAATCTCATTCATTTTATATCATTGCAGAACTACGTTCCTGCACCTCCTTGTGAAGAACATCACAAATCTTTGATTCGTAACATTTGTTTTCATGCAGAACTACGTTCCTGCACCTCCTTGAGCAGTCCAGCCTTGTGCTGTTTTGTTTTCGGAGAGACGTATAATCCTCCGTTATGACTAATCAGTTCTACCTCAACCTCGAAGACTTCTTCTATAATTTCAGGTGTCAATACAGAGGCAGTCTCGCCGATTTTATATATAGTCCCATCTTTCATCATTGCAATCTTATCAGCATACTTCAATGCAAGATTAAGATCGTGTATTGCCATTATTACTTTTAGATTATTCTTCGATACCAAATTTTTGATGATCTCCATAACCTCCAACTGATGTTTTATATCAAGATTGGCCGTAGGTTCATCCATCAAGACAAAATCTGGATTCTGGACCAAAAGACGAGCGATAAGAACTTTTTGTTGTTGTCCGCTACTAAGCTCGCTATATTTACGCATCGCCAGATTCTCTAAGTCCAATAAATGCAAAATTTTTACTACCTTATCGATATCCTTATCCCTGCTAAACCATGAAAAATAAGGGGTTCGTCCTGCTAAAACCAGATCAAATACGGAAATATGCATAAAATTAAATGGTTGTGAGATGTATCCGATAAATTTCGCCATCTCTTTCCTCTCAATAGACCATATATCCACTCCGTTTAGCATCACTCTTCCTTTTACCGGTTTTAAGATTCTACTTATACAGCGAAGTAAAGTCGTCTTTCCAGCACCGTTCGGGCCAACTATTCCCAATATTCCGGGTGAATCCATCTTAAAAGAGATATCTCGAATCGAAGATTCGATGTTCGCAAATCTTTGATTTGTGACGTTACGATTTTTATACCTGAATTCTATATTTTCTACCTCTAATCGTGATACCATTACTATAACCACCCCTGTTTTTCCTTTTTTATAGCCAGATAGAGAAGGACAGGACCTCCAAGAAACATCGATAGGATACCTGCAGGTAATATCATAGGTGCCATTATCGTCCTACCTAATCCATCCAGCATCAATACTAAAGATGATCCAACGAAAGCAGTAGTAGGTATTAAAAACCGATTATCGTTACCAACGATCGGCCTGCATAAGAAAGGAGCAACCAATCCGATAAAAGGTATCATACTCGCGAAAGATACAACAATAGCGACGATAAGCGCAGAAATAAGCAAGGAGATAAACTTTACCCGATCTACCTCGATACCAAGAGTCTTTGCAGTGGTATCCCCCAAACTTATCATATTTATATTCCATGCGTTAAAGATTAAGATGAAAAAACAGGCAATCAGAAAGATAGACATAATAAGGACATCGGTCCATGAAACCGCTTTTATGCTACCAAAACCGCTTAACAGGGATAAAGGTAGCAATGTAAAGACCAATGCGATGCCTATCAGGACCATAGTCTCCGGACCGATTTCTCTGTATCTCGAAAGGTAATAGTAAAATAGAAAGGGCAAAAATGCAAGTAGAGAAGATAAGAATACTATAAAAGGAGTGCCAAGATTTAAAGAGCTTCCTATAACCATACCTACTGCAGCCATCGAGAATATTCCAAGAGTAAAAGGCGACGCAAATTTGTTCCTTAAGATACCCTGCATGGTAGTCCCAGATATAGCCAATCCGGCACCTATTAGAAGTCCAACTATACATCTGTTGACCCGTTCCAAGACGATATCGTTGACAAGCTCGTCTTCTTCTGGAGAAATTTTGTTTAAAATAACCGTATATATGTCGGATACCGATACATCCACAGTACCGATGGTTGGATAAACGCTGATCAAGATTACAGTTACAATTATGGATAATAGAAGGAATATAACTTTTATCTTGTTCTTCTTCTTATATTCTTTCTTAATCTGATCACCAGATTCTTTTTTCAATCCATACCACCTAATTATTAATTTGGATAAACAAAGACACCTTGCTCTTTTACATCAAAATCTATCTTCATAAATCTGTCTATATACTCTTGATGCATAACTTCAGGATCTATATCTTTCATTTCATGAGGATATGCCCATTTGGCATAATACGCTACCGCAACAGGAGACGCCGGACCGCATGCAATCGTGTGATGTATCACATGAACTTGACCATTCTTTACCGCAGTTATATGATTGAATCCGTTTAAACCGATGATTTCATCATAATAAGACTTCATAGATATTTTTTTTGGATCTAACATCGAATTACCCATTGTTTTTATGCTTTCCGGTAGATAAAATTTTTTAACATCGTTTTCTTCGGCATCATCCGTTTCATACCCGCCTACTCTCATATTGAAACCTAGTGCTCCACCAATTATAATATCTGGATCTTTCATTACTATCCATTTCGAATCAACCGTAGAGTAACCCTTCATTATCTCGATAGGTTCTCCGCCTATATTATAAAATTTTAAAGAGGAGAGATCATCAGCAATATTTTTTACTTTAATCTTATCAAAGTAGGAAACCATCTCGTTATCTCCATTGAAAACAAACCTACCAGGTATCTGAAATGTACTCATTCCTCTAATAAACGAAGGCGGTAGAGTTCCCATCTCCATATAAACTCTCGGTTGTTTGTCATAAGAAATATAGCTTAGATTATGCTCGATCTTTTCCATCCACTCTTCGCACCATTTGACGTATTCCTCTGCTTCTTCTTCCGCATCTAATATCTTACCTAATGTTAGCATCTCATCTTTCAAATCTGGTAACGAATATAGATCAAGCCTAATAACCTGTATCTCCGGCTCTAATTTTGCTTCTAAACTATCATATCCAGGATTGTATATACCAGGAGAATAAGCAATAACCAAATCAGGATTTAGTCGCTTTATAGCTTCAATATTTATTATAATAGGGGCTGCTATTCCTATTGAGGGTAGTTTTGATATATTAGGAAATAATGTGGGTTGTACTTCAATACTAGCATCTATACCAACGATTCTATCTTCTTTACCTAGAACCTTCACAGCCTGGGCAGCATCTGGGTTTAACACTACGATCCGATTTACAGGTTTAGTGATAGTTTTAATATTGCCTGTTGAGTCAACCACTTGTATATCATCCTTTTTATTATCGTTTGCATAGGATATCATTGGCAACAAAAAAGAAAATACTATAACCGATATGATTATACATGTAAATAATCCTTTTTTTTTATCCATTCACATACACCTTCTTTGCTTCTTGACTGCATTCTAATATTATTACTTTCTTATTAATTTTTCTGATTTTGTGTTATCAATAACAAAATTTGTAATACTTTATAAACATTCTCTTTTTAAATTTATATACTAAAATAAACTTAAAAATAGCACAAAAAAATGGAAAGGTTTATAAACACGTAGTATCTATGATGGTTTATATTTTTTATAAGTAAAAGTATAAACGTTGTTAAATATAAGATAAAAATAAAAAAGGAGATGATATAAGATAGCAGCATGCATTAATGTAACAATAGAGCAGATTTGCGGAACATTTACCCAAGGATGTTTATCAAATCCCCATCTTTTCTGGTAGAAGTTAGTTTTTTTCCAAAATCCTAACAAAAGTAGGAGTTTTTATCAAAACCGAGCTTTTTTAGGGCAGATTATTTATATACCCAACGATAAAACGGATGCTTGAATAATTGGGAGGTAAAAAAAAAGGATGAATAAAAAAATTATAGAAGCGATGCTCGCCTGTCTGATCGTCTGTACCATGTTTTTGGCTCCGGTAACGTATGCTGATAAAGGAAAGGCTGATAAAAAAAAGATCGTTACTATCATAGATTCGTTGGGAAATAGGGTTGAGATACCGTATCCTGTGGAGCGTGTGGTAAACGTGAACCTCTTTGCGGATGAGGTAATCGTCGCATTGGGGGGAGAAGATAAACTCGTCGGTATCGATCTGATACCTCTGGCAGAACCAGAGTTCTATCCGACATTACAGAATAAACCTACAGTCGGACTCCACCACTTTCCAAGCTACGAGAAGATCATCGATCTGGAACCAGATGTGGTGATCGCCGCAAGTGATCTTATGTTTCTCCCTGGATTTAAAGAGAAGATGGAAGCCGCTGGCATCAAGGTGGTCTATCTGAATCTGTGGAAACCGGAGACTTATGATCGTGATGTGAGAAATCTGGGGATAATACTCGGAGAAGAGAAGAGAGCAGAGGAGTATCTCAAGTTCGTCCATTCGTACATAGAGATGGTCGAAGATCGAGTGAAGGATATACCTTCAGGTGAAAGAGTGGGAGTTTATTGGGAGGTTCACTTTCCATACATGACGATGGGCAAACTTCCGCACGGTATGAAGACATTTTGCACACCTTTGGTTGGCGAAAATCTTGAAAAATTACTTGTAAGTAATATCGCAGAATTTAACAGACGGCATTACTACATAACCAAGAGTTTATGAATTTTTATATATATCAATAATTCATGATATATATATAAAATATATATATATAAAAAAGTTTATATATGGATAAAAAGCAAAAAATTTATATACCCAGCCGATTAATAATATAGCATGAAAGATAAAAAATAAAAAAAGAGGTGAAGAATATGCTTATGAAAAAGTTGAAAAGGATGCTCAGAGAAGAGGATGCAATGGGATGCGTGACGGAAATATGCGTGGGTCTCTGCACTTGTGAAGCCTGGAGTATTTTTATAGATACCCTGATCTGTGGTGGTCAGGGAATGCTTCGGGGAGCCGCTGTCCCAATAATCAATGAGTGTATAAAGCAGTGTGCGGGACTCTTGGGAGCATAAAACGCCGGTGATACTTAGGAATTTTTTGTTTTATTTTATATGATCTCAAAAATTGAGGTGGAGAAATGGAATGCTTAATGGCATGCACGAGGGACTGTCTCGTGCCTATGATAACCGATTGCATAAAGAGCTGCATCGGGAGACAGGGATGTATCGGCATCATACCCGATTGTTTAGGGGCGTGTTGTGGGAAATAAGTGAGGTGAAGAAATGAATATTAGAAAGATAAGAAGAATGTGGAAGGATGAAGAGGCCTGTAATCTTATTCTTTGTTCTGAGCCGATAGCATGGATGAGCTGTGGGGCGTTATTGGAGTGGGCCACAGGATGTATTTTTGGAACTTGTGGGAAGCTCTGCCTACTATGCTTTCCTTCGTGAAGGTGAGTTGAATGGATGTAAGCATAGCGATTTGTGGGATCTGCGGCGGTTCGACGTTGGGTGGAATCTTCTCAGGATTGGCAGATCTGATACCTGTGTTAGGAGGTGAATAAAAGATGGAATGTGCATTTAGTTGCATAGAGACGTTCGTAGACGTCCCCGTAGCCTTCGTCAAAGGTGGGATAGGTGAGTTCTTCCACTCGAACGCGGAGATGATCTGGAAACTGATGGGTTGGTAGATGGATCGATATCGTCTGATCGTCTTCGCTGTATTAGTAATCACCGTCGGATGCGCCTTCCTTACGAGTGCCCAGATCTTTCCGTGCATACCTGAGAAAGAGGAGAAGCCCCCGGAGAAGCCCCCGGAGAAACCGCCTGAAGAACCCTGGACGAATGAGGAGTTGACGGAGAAGGTCTGGAATTTAACGAAGCAGTATAACGATCTTAAATTAGAGAATGATAAATTAAAAGAGGAGAATGCCGATCTTAAGGATAAGGTAGCCGATCTTGAGGATAAGGTAGCCGATCTTAAGGATAAGGTAGCCGATCTTGAGGATAAGGTAGCCGATCTTAAGGATGAGGTTGCCGATCTTAAGGATGAGGTTGCCGATCTGGGATAAAATTGAATTTCGTAAAGCAGAGTGGAGTGATGATATGTTAATAACCAACTGTATCTTCGACATAATCGCGCACGTCTTGGAGCAGGACATTTTGGTCTCCTGCCCCACCCTTGCGATGTGCTGTGGATCTACTATACTGTGTATTATCGGATGTATCTTTGCCCCGATCGGAAAGTGCTTAAAATTCTGGTTTGGGTGATATAAATGGATTGTTTATCCTGTCTCGATTGGGTAAATTCCTGTGTTTGGGGGAATTTCGTTTCGACAATTTTAATGATTATTGGTTTTATTGGCGGCATCTTTGCTACCACGGGCGCTCTTCTCGGGTGGTTCTGTCCTCCCTGGCTCGGGCGCTACTTCGCTACCTTAGGAGCTTTCATTGGGTGCATTTCCTCTATCCTGCTCAACTATCTCGCCGGTTATTATATAATAGACTCTTTCATAGACTCTTTCGTTCCCTTCGCATCCTTCTTTGAGAGCTTCTTTCACAACCTGATATGGATATGCGGCGCTCCCGTCGTCGTCCGGGCGGCATACATGGAAGGTTGTATGGAGGAGTTTTTAAAAGCGTGTAGGGATCTGATCAGCCACCTGTTGGGTATGGGTGATGAATGAGAATCGATGACGGGAGAAATAGCTTAATGATATGGGGGAGAAAAAGAGATCGCGAGGTATTGTAAATCGCTTGGGTATCTGAATAAAGAAGATAAGCTCTTTACCGTCTCTTTTCTGAAAAATAAGAAGTGGGAAGAAGCAGAGAGACCTTTAACGGTATATATTACCACAGAAAAGAGAGATCCACCACTCTGCTGTTTTTAACCTCTTCTGGCGCCCCCATCATCGTCCGGGCGGCATACATGGATGGCTGTATGAGTTTTTAAAGGAGTGTTATGAGCTGATTCGGCACCATATAAGTATATTATGCACCGAACTTCTTACCTCTGCCTACAAGATCGAGTAAGATGAGCATCAAATCTTTTCCTCTAATCCTACCCAATCCACCATTTGCGCATTCAAACTCGTTAAACCTCTCTACCTCATCAGTTCGCACGCCTTCGCCAGATATACAGATCGGTACAGGATCACCTGTATGGTTTCCTACCGATACAGGAGTCGTATGATCTGAAGTAATAGCAATGATTGTATCCTCCAACCCAACCAGCTTTTCGAATGCAGCATCTATCCTCTCTAAAAATCTCCTCTTTTTTGAAAAATCTCTATCGTGTCCTGCCTCATCAGCACCTTTTATATTCATCAATACAAAATCATGAGTATCCAGTAACAGAAGTGCGCTCTTCACCTTATTATCTATATTAGTATCAATACCCCCTGTTGCACCCTCTGTAAAAGTAAAATCAAGCCCACATAACCTAGATATGCCTATGACCAATCCTGTTGCAGCAACTGCAGCACCTTTTAATCCATATTTTTCTTCGAATTTTTCAACAATAGGTACAATACCAGCACCACGTGGAAGAATCACGTTTGCTATTGGCAATCCTCTCTTTTTTCTCTCCTCGTTTATCGGATGGTTGGATAAAATCTTGATACTCTGCTCGACAAAATCGTTCAAAATCTCGGCTGTTTTTTCTGCTGTCTCATCCAAAGGTTCAGCCTTCTTTAACGGTAGATTATCATCCCCAGGATCGACATCTGTAATTTTATAACTCAATCCATCACCTCTAAGGACCAATGCAGCCCTATGACCCGCCGATCTTTTAAACAAAAAATCAACCTTTAGTTTTACATTCTGTTCTATAGCTTCTGCCAACCCGTCGGTATCGTTGATCCTTCCTGCCCGCCTATCTAAGATTATACCATCTTTATACGTAGCAAAATTGCATCTAAACGCTAAATCTCCTTTTTTAACGCTTATTCCGGCACCTATAGCCTCTAATGGTCCACGACCGGTATAAATCCGATAAGGATCGTATCCAAGAAGGGATAAATGCCCAACATCTGATCCTGGAGGTATTCCAGGAGATATTACATCCATAATACCGTTTATGCCATCTCTTGCTATCTGGTTTATATTCCTAAGATTAGCGTCGCTAAACGGCGTCTTTTTTTCTCCATCGATTAAAACAGGCCGATCGGCAGCACCGTCTAAAACGATAAACAGTATCTTTTTCTTCATATATTAAACGGTTATACCTTTAACGTCTTCTGAATATGTGTCTTGGTTTAAATTACCCATAGGCATAGAGATTAACTGAGTCTTTCCAATATCTACTCGTCTTAATGGAGATATAAATCTCGCCTCTTTATATATATCAGATGCAAGCTTTCCTAAAACAACTGCCTGGATAAATTGATTGAATTCCAATTTTTTTGCGGTGTTTTCGGTTATATTTTCCATGATCGACCTAATTTTTTTCTTTTTTGTTGTTTGTATCCTTTTTAATGTAAAAGCACAAGGTTTTATCCTGATCTTATATCCATCACTCGTCGTTACCACAAAATTACTTGCTATTATAGATGTCCTTCGCCTTACAAGACTTCTTAGATAATCTCTGGTTAATTCGTGAGAATCAAACCTAGTATAAGCCTTATCTCCCTCAATTCTATCTATTTTAAAGAATAATTTAATATTCTGCTTGCTCCAATCATTTATTATATCAGCCAAGGTTATTTTAACCTTTCTTCCTATAAGTTTGGTTTGATCGTCTGCTAAAGTCTCCTTCAGCTCAGTGTTGCCGAACGCTTCAGGAGCTACTAACGTGTACCACTTTTTTTGTTTCCATTTATCGATAGATTTTCTAACTTTTTTAGCCATGATATCACCTTTTTTTAGGCCATTCTAATGTTTTTGTAACTTTAGGTAATTCTCTAACCCTCTCTTTAATTATAGAGGGCCATTTTTCAATATCAAACCCATAATGAGACAAGAATACAGCCACCCACCTTGATATGCCAAATCCTATACAACCTGTCCATATAGGCTTTGGTGAGCGGATAGAGAAACCTGTAACAAAATGCGTACCATGTAGATTTACAGATCCGATAGATACCGTCCTTCCTCCAACAGTTTCCACTCTTACCTCAAATTTAGGGATTTCTGGATACTCTATATCTCTTTTCTCCTCTCTCAACCCTTCTAAATAAAATGGATCGTCACCAACCTCTACATGCCAATTCAATCCCATCAAATCCATAACATCCATATATGCCTTAAGACAATCATCTGCGATCTCCTTAACTTGATCTAACGTACCTAAAAAGACCATCTCGATCCTTTGAAACTCGTTTACTCTATCCAACCCTTTTGTAGCTCCGCCTTCCCATCTATACGTAAACCCAGATCGATCAAACATCTTTATCGGTAGTTCATCAAGATCTACCATCTCGTGTGAGAATATTTGATAAAAAGGTTCGCATTGTGCGGGTGCTAAGACATAAGACGGATCTTTAAGCCCCTCTTTTAATATCTCAATAGGTATCTCATCTCTGATAGCCAGTTCTTTCTTGAATCGTTCATATATATTAGGATCCCTTTTCGGCGAGGATACATAATACATCCCTTCAGGCAATCCTTCCAGATACCTCATCTTCTTCATAATCTCGAGAGGTATCAATTTTGGAAATAACGCTTCCGAAAAACCTAATTTTTCAGGCACCTCTTCGACTATTATATCTGATATCGCTCGAAACAACTTGGCATACGGTGGCAGATATATCCATTGTCCTTTTCCTGGAAATCGTTTAATCCAACCGATCTCTTCTGCTATCTCGGTTGGATCCCTATCTAAAGCCAGTTTTACCCTATTCTTACATCTGTAAAGGATGGTTCCAGGCTCGATCTTTGCAATCTTATAAACCAGATAATCTTTATCAGCTGTTTTAAGCGATTCATCTTTTAATAGTCCTATTATTCTATCGATAGAATGAGACCTAAGATCGCTCTCAGAGAGCTCTTTAAGATAAATCTCTATTTTTCCTTCATTATTGTTAACATCCTTGATCTCGGGTATATCATTGAGAACAATCTTTATATCATCTAAATCTACATTTTTATCGAGTTTAATACAGTAATACTCGGTGCTTATCCCTCTAAGTCCTATCTGATATTTTTTTCCGAGCAACTTTCTCAATGGATTGTAAAGCCGTATGAGTGCATCATGCGCCCGTACATATCTATCTGAAAAAATTTCTAACGAGATCTTATCATTCGAGACGTTGATATTCGATACTTTTGCACCTTTGCCCTTTGGTGCACCTTTTACCAACAAACTCTCGTTTGCCTCTTTTATAAGATTATATATATCCTCTTTTGCATGTTCTACATTTCTATTCGTTTTAATTGTCCCTTTCAAATGAAACTCTAAATCGTTCATCTTAAAATCCCATTTTTCATATTTTAGTATCGAGAATGTTATATATATCCATTGTAACCTTTATGTTTATCAATAGATCATCTAAAGTAAGTAAGAGAGATCCGATACTGGAAGAATCAACCGAGATCTCTAATCCTTCATCGTCTATATATCTCTTGATGCTGGGTATGTTATCCGGAGATATCGCCTTATCAATGAGGGATGAATACTTATCTCGTATATAAATTCTTCCTTTAATCTTCATACTACAAGCCCATCTGCCTTTTTATAATATCGTCAGCAATGTCCAAAAACAGATCTTCTTTATCCGAAGGAATACTTGCCCCGGATGCAATATTATGCCCGCCGCCACGTCCACCCACTTTTTTGGCTGATATTTTCGTTACTTTTGCCAGGTCGACCCCTTTTTTAACCAGAGATCTTGTCCCTCTGGTAGATATCTTTATCTCACCATCGCCGTTTGCTTTATTAATAACAAAAATAGGTAAATCTGGAGAGATATACCTTATAATAGTGCTTGCAACTTCTCCAGTTATCCCTTCCTTATCTATCTCGATATATTGCAAATTTTTTCTCTTTTTTAATCTCGTCTTAGCGTTTTTAACCTCTTTTATAACGCTAATTTTAAAATCTGATGTATATCTTTCCGCCTCTTTTAAATTATTTAAAAACTCTTCTGAATTATGGTATGGTATGATAGTTTCATCTTTAGATTTATATTTCCCTTTCAAGCATAAAGATAAAGCTAATCCTGATTTACCCATCTTTCCGCAAGAGTTTAAAATATCCACCAAGAATAAAAGATTTTTGATATGCCCCTCCTTCATAAAGAAAGTATCTCCAACAATGCAATTTTTAACCTCATCAGGCAGATTATCCGGCAACATCTTAATCAAGGATTTAAATAAGAGCTCTATCTCTTCCTTGGATAGATTATAAATTTTTTTATCGTGTTTTATATTTAATCGATCCAAAAAAGATTTAACACCAGTCTCATCACCTGAAAAGTCAAAATAAGGATCGATAGAATGAACCAGTCCGGTTAAAAGATCTTCTCCACTAAGCTTGATGTTTCTCCTCTTCTCGATAAGATTGTGTTTTAATGCCTCGTTCAAAATAATCTCGTTTGCCTTTTCTAAGTCTTGTTTATCTCCAATAGCTCCTACAATCGCAAGATATGACAGATCCTCATTTTTACCTAATTTTTTAGATAGAAAATAAGAGACACCCGATGCAGATAACTCTTTACTTCCATCTATACCATAAAAATAGGGATTTATATGAACTATGTTATCGTAATCGTCTTTCTTATCGAAGATATGATGATCCAGGATAACAGCCTTCAAACCGGTTGATGAAATATCTTCAATATCGTTGCTTCCCATATCACAGAAAACTACTAACTCGTCTTTTGAAACGCCGTTTAAGATATTTTTATCGAAAGATTTAATGATTGTGATCTGACACCGTTTATTTTTTCTTAAAAGAGCGTTGCATAGTATCCCTGCAGCAGATATACCATCAGCATCGTTATGAGAAAAGATACGTATCCTCTCAGCCAGTTTTATAAACTCTACTGCATTATCCAGATCTTTTGCTAATTTCTCCATACATAAAGATGATTACAATAAGAAAAATTTTAACATTTTAAACCTACTTGGAGACCATCATCTCTGCCTTCTCCCTATCGTAAACCCATGTCTCTGGCAGAACTTTCTCTCGTTTATAATACTTCATAAGTCGTCTTATCTTAGATTCAGTCAATTGCAAGGCACGTCTATTATGTAAATCTTTCTTATTAGCATCCAAATGCTTTTTTAATCTAATTGCCTTTTTTATAAGGTTTTCTAAATCTTCAGGAATATTTGGAGCTTTATTTTCCTCTTTTAAAACCTTTGTTATCTTTTTATTAAGTATAAGTTTAGTACTTGGCACGCCATAAGAATCTCTTAAGATCATACCGATCTCTGAGGTGGAGAATCCTTTCGATGCTAGATTTAATATAATCTCTTTGATCTCCTCTTTATCTCTTAAAGACCATTCAGGAGCGCTTGTTCTGTATGGACGTGTAGAACCAGCCTTTCCCTTTCTCCGTGCATACATTCTTGCCATTTTTATAACACCTCTTTAAAATTATTCTCTAAAAATTTTTTAAATTTACTCACAGCAGATCCTCTATGTGATTTTTTATTCTTTTCATCGAGTGATATCTCTCCAAACGTCCTTCCATTATATAAAAATATTGGATCGAAACCAAACCCATTCTTCCCCCTCTCTTCATGGAATATAAATCCATCTACTCTTCCACTGAATAATTTTATATCTCCTTTCTTGTTACAATAAGATATAACCGATTTAAAATAAGCTCTTCTGTCTTTTTCACCGGATAACAATCTTAGAATTCCTTTATTTCCTATTGTATCGTGGACGTAAGAGGAGAAAACTCCAGGAAATCCATTTAATTTATGTATAAATAGACCAGAATCTTCTAAAAAGATATCCCCTCCATAATTATTCCAGAGATACGTTATTCCATAGTATGCTACATCCTCCAAATCGGATGCTTGTATCTCTGGATAACCCACGTTAAACATCTCTATATCATAATCGCTTAATAGATGTTTAACCTCGTAGAATTTTTCCTTGTTAGATGTAACAAACCGTAATCTACTCATGCTTATATCTGCCTCTTTTTTCTATCTTTTTTACTCTATCGAGTACTTCCTCTGCCTTATCAAAGACTTTTTTATACCCTTTAATAAAAGACTCTTCGAGTTTATCATAATTATCATAGATATGCAACATTTGAAATAGGACATGGATATCTACTCCACGCCCTTCCACCTCTTCATCGTATCTTGACAGTCCAAAATCTATCAGGTATATCACGTCCTCTTCTGGGGAATAGATCATGTTTGCTGTTGTAAGATCACCATGTACGATCCCTCTCTTATGCATCTTGCCAACATGTTCACCAACCCGCTCTATAAGCCTTTCATCTATCACCTCTTTGAGAGTAACTCCATTGATAAGTTCCATCTTTATCGTATCATGGGTTATATCAAGTATTATAGGTGTAGGAACTCCTACTTTTCGAGCGTCTGCCATTATTTTTGCCTCTATCTTTGTTCGCTCCTGCCTTATGATATCATCGAGTTGTTTTATCCTATATCGTTTAGGAAGACGTTTTTTAATGACTATACCGTTATCTTCATCAAATTCTACATCTGCCTCGGCACCCTTTATTACCACTTTATCTCAACCTCATCAGGTCTAAAATTAGGTTTGACCGTGGAATCTTCTACTTTTATTGTAATACCGCTTTTTAACATTAAAAGACCAGTATAAGCGATCATTACTCCATTATCTCCCATATACTTCTTATCTGGAACAAAAAATCTCACATCTCTATCTTCGCACATAATCTTTAACATCTCTCTCAACCGAGAATTTGCCCCAACGCCACCGGTTAATAAAAGTTCATGTGTATCGGTATACGCAAGGGCTCTCTCCGTAACCTCTACAAGCATAGAAAATGCGTTCTCTTGCAAACTAAATGAGACATCATAGATCGAAAATTCCTCTCTATTAACGGCATTTATAGCAGCGGTTACAAGACCTGAAAACGAAAAATCCATTCCTTTAACGACATAAGGCAGTTTTATATACCTTTCTCCTTTTTTAGCCAATTCTTCTATCTTTGGGCCACCAGGATGTCTTATATTGAAGGCTCTTGAAAATTTATCTATGGCGTTACCTATACCAATATCTAAAGTCTCACCATAGATATTATATCGTCTGCCTCTAAGTCCAATAACTTGGGAGTTAGCCCCACTCACATAGAGTATCAACGGATTTTTTGCACCGGTAAGCCATTTTCCAATCTCTATATGGGCTATACAATGATTTACACCGATTAAAGGAATATCTAATAGTAAAGACAACGCTCTTGCCGCTGTGGCAACAGTTCTTAAACAAGGTCCCATTCCAGGTCCTATAGAGAAAGCAACACCGTTTATATTTTTTGGGTCGATATCTGCCTTATCTAACACGGTAGAGATTACCTTCTTGATGTTAGTAGCATGGCTTTGAGCAGCATCTCTTGGATGAATCCCACCCCCTACAGGTTGATATGGTAGACTATACTCGGATAAGATTTTATCTTCCTCGACGATGGCTGCACTCAAATTCCATGCAGTCCCTTCTATCCCTAAAACAATATTCATGATCTCCACTATCTTCGACAGATGTTGGATACCACATCGACAACGTCTTTCGTCTCTCTTACATCATGAACTCTCACTATGTCAGCCCCATTCGCCACTGCTATTGCTACTGTGGCAAGACTGCCTATTAACCGATCTTCAGGTGATGATTCATTGCATATATTGCTGATAAACGTTTTTCTGGATGTACCAACCAATATAGGCTTATTCAAAGATTTAAGCTCTCTTAATCTCTTGAGAATGGTACAGTTATCTTCTATTCCATCCCCAGTTCTCTTTCCAAAACCTATTCCGGGGTCTATGATAATCTTATCTTCAGATATTCCTTTTTCAATTGCAAAATCCATTCTTTCTTTAAAAAAATAGATTATCTCCTGCATAATATCTCTATACTGTGGATTTACCTGCATATCTCTCGGTATTCCTTGCATATGCATTAGAGATATTGGAAGGTCGTATTCTGCCGCGATATCTCCCATATCTTCATCAAAACGAAGAGCACTTATATCGTTTATCATCGTTGCACCGTATTTTATCGCTGTCTCGGCAACCTCGCTCTTATAAGTATCGATAGAGATCGGTATATCTGTTATCTCACCAAGAATCTTTATAACAGGAATAACCCGATCGATCTCTTCTTTTGCATCTATAGGTATCGATCCTGGGCGGGTAGATTCTCCACCAATATCCAATATATCTGCACCTGCATCGATGAGTTCCAAACCATGCATAACAGCCAGATCGACATTGAAAAATCTTCCTCCATCATAAAACGAGTCTGGTGTCACATTCAATACTCCCATAATAGCGGTCTTGCTCCTTTCGTGATTTTCATGCGAACAGATATCTAAAGTCCTCATTAACCGTTTATAGACAAGAGAGTATCCTTGGTTCGTCTCTGTATCAATATCTCTCTCGCCTCTCCTACCAGATAAAGCGATCCTGTAATACATATAATATCCCTTTTAGACGCAATTTTTTTTGCCATATATATTGCATTCTTAAGGTCTTCCATAACAAACAATCTTGTATCCTTATGAATGTTTTTAAATTTTTTTGATAGATCTTTAGGATTCTCGCTTCTCGGATTTTTTGATCGTGTTATTATCGCTAAATCTGCTTTCATCCTCTCAATCATACCGTCTATATCTTTATCTCCCAATATCCCTATAACCAGAATAAGCTTATCGTATCTATAATCTCTTAAAGATTTAAACAGATATTCTATTCCTTTTACATTATGTGCTCCATCAAGAATGATATTATCCTCAATAAACTCCATTCTTCCTTTTATATCAGATTTAAAAACTCCTTCCAATATATTTTTATCAGAGATGTTATATCCCAAATCTCTTAAACAATTGATAACAGCTATTACCACGGATAAGTTTTCTCCTTGGTATCTACCCATTAGTCTTGTATTCAATATATAGTTATCGATTAAGAAGGTCTGATAGTCTTTGTTTAATGATATCCTTTTATATTTTGCTCTCTTCACTACTTGAGCGCCTTTTTCAGATGCTACTCTCTCTACAACCGATAAAGCCTTTCCTGTGCATCCTGTAACGATAGGAACACCTTTTTTTATAATACCTGCCTTTTCGTAGGCTATATCCTCTATTTTATCACCCAGAATGTTGGTATGATCTTTAGAAACGTTCGTTATTACCGAGACTACAGGTAGTACCACATTTGTAGCATCCAATCTACCACCAAGACCTACCTCTAAAATAGCAAAATCAACTCTTTTAAATTGAAAATAGCTTAATGCAATAGCCGTCTCAACCTCGAATATTGTTGCATTAATCTCTTCTGCATAAGGTCTTACCTCTCGTATCAAACTTAAAAATTCATCCCGCTTGATATATTCACCATCGACAGAGAATCTTTCTTCCCTTCTACCTAAATCAGGAGAGGTATATATTCCTGTCTTATATCCTGCCTCTTTGAGGATAGATCCTATATAAGTACAGGTAGACCCTTTTCCGTTTGTACCTCCAACATGTATTATCTTGTAACTCTTTTCAGGATTACCAAGACATTTTAACAATCTTTCTATCCGTTCTAATCCTAATTTAGTCCCAAACTTATTTAATGAAAGAAACCAGTCTAAATCTTCTCTAATATCCATAGCTATATAATACATCATCAATTACTGGATATTTAAGTCTCCATGAATCTCCAGGCAATATTTTTACTCTTCGTCCCTCGATAACTATTCTGTTCTGTTCGAAGAGGTCTATCGTTCGTGGTAGTATCTGATGCTCAACTTCTAAAATTCGTTGAGTCAATGTCTCTATCGTATCATCATCTCTTACCAATACAGCCGCTTGTAATATTATAGGCCCACTATCCACGGTCTCACTCATAAAATGAGTAGTGCATCCAGTTATTTTCACTCCATACTCCAACGAATCCTTTTGACCTGAAGTACCGGGAAAAGATGGCAATAACGAAGGATGTATGTTTATCAATCTTCCTCTCCATCTTCTTACAAAGAATGGAGTGAGAATTTTCATCCATCCTGCACCTATTACCAAATCTGCTCCATAATTTTTTAAGATTAAATCAATATCTTTCTCGTAATCCTCTCTCTCTCTTCCTTTAGTCTCTATATATATTCCGTCGATATTATGTTTTTTTGCTCTCTCTAATGCATAAGCATCTTTGTTATTACTTATAACTACTCTTACCTCTGCGTTTATCTTCCCTTCTTCAGACGCATCCAATATCGATTGTAGATCAGTCCCTCGTCCAGAAACAAGTACTCCTAATTTTAATTTCTCCATCGTGATGATAAAGTAAATTCTATGCTATAATCTTTTCGTTTTATGAGTATGCTAAAAATAAAAGTATAGTGCTGGATTTCATTCTTAAGAAGATAAAGGTAGAGAAGAAGTTGAACGTAGATGCCACGTACTCGGTTCTTCTGTAATGGATACAAACCGTGAATTACTGCACATTATGGAGTACATAAAGGATGCATTCAACGAAGGATTCGACAGCAGGATAAAAGAGAGGGGTCGTAATGTTGCCCTAAACTGTTATCCGGTTAAAGGTACTGGGTCGAGGAGATAAAGTAGGCTTTTGTTTTATAGAATTGCTTAGCATTCCTATTCTTAATTTGACATTATAAAATGAGATATTAATGAATATATTTAAATATTAGAAAATATACTAAAAAACATAGGTAAATTAAGAATGAACTGGTCAAAAATAAAAATATAAATTTTGGAGGAGGAGATTAAAATGAGTGAAGAAGAAGGTTTTTCCGGAGGAAACATCATACAAACAGTGATAAATCTGCTTAAAGCGGTTTGGTCCATGATAAAACCGATAATTAACGCGTTAATAAGTACTTTCAGATCTTCTATGGAATCTTTGTTTAAAGGCACTTTTCTTGAGACAATAGTAAAAACATTTTTCGATATAATTGCTAGATTCACATCAGCGTAATTAAAGATAAAGAGGCAATAAGATGGTAAAAAAAGATGTTTTCCTTTATCCAAAGGAGTGGGTGACCGAGGAGGACGAGACGCTTGCCGATAGTGTCAGGGATTGGGCGGATAAGGAAGTAATGCCGAATAGGCAGGAGTTCGATGAAGATTATGAAGACAAGCTCGTCGGACCTGCGATGAAGAAGCTATTCGTAGAAATTGGGCTCCAGAAGATGGTGTGGCCCGAGAAGTATGGTGGAGAAGGATTGAATACTCCTGCTGTCTCGAGTATGTTAGTCAGGGTACTAGAAGAGATATCAAGAGCAGATTCTGGGATAGGATTCATTTTTGCCAATACTTTTTGCTCTCTTTTGCCTATAATATTGGAGCCAGATATCAATGATGAGCTTTGTTCGGAGCTTGCACCGTTGTTTTGTAAATCAAATGATATTAAGACGGTATCATTAATTTTGCCTGATTTTGGTGATCCTGAAATAAGAACGGATGATGATTTTTATGGTTTGACCGCACAAGTAACTGCTGAATTGAGAGATGATGGAGTTATCCTAAATGGTAGGAATGTACGTCCAATAAATTCTGGTAGTACGGCAAATATGTTTGGCGTTATATCTTCAGCAGGCGATGGAGATTTACTCTATGTACTGGTTCCAGAAAATACTTCAGGAATCAAGCGTGGCAAAACATTTTTTAAGACGGGTTTAAATTCGGATAAGAATGCAGATCTTTCGTTTGATAAGATAAAACTTCCGAAGAAGTATGTAGTATGGAAAGGATCCGATATGAAAGTTATCAAAGAGATATTGTCATGGAAGGCACTATGTGATAGCGCTTTGTGCGTTGGTTCTATAATGGATGTATACGAGACAGCTAAAAGATGGGGAACCGATAGAGTGATTCATTATGATCAAACTTTGAAAGAGAACCCTTTGGTTGCTGCTGTCTATGCTGATGTGTCGAAAGATATCGTATCTTCCAGATTATTAACACATAACCTTGCCAGAATTTTAGCTAAGCCTGAAATTTATGGAGAAAGCTGGAATGATGATGTCTTTTCGACTGCAAGGTCGATATCTTTAACGGTTATGAATGCTTCATGTGAAGCAATAAATAAAGCAATGGAGACCATGGCATCGGAAGGCTATGCAAGAGAGGGAAATATTGAGAAACATTGGAGAGATGTTAAATCTATAAAAAATATGATTGGGGGAGAAATACCCGCAAAGATGGATGTTACGAGATACTTTTTTGAATGTAAAAACATATAGGTGATAAATGAGAACGATAGACGATTTTACAGTTCCTAAAGAATATGAGGCACCTATTGAAAAATTGTTGAAAAAAATAGTTAGAAGCCTTGTAGATAAAGAGATTATGCCTTATAGAAGAACGTTCGACGAAGAATGGAGACATAACCCACGTATAGAATCCTTTTATCAGAAGTTGTTTGTAGATATAGGTGCGCAAAGGTTTCTATGGCCAGCAGAGTATGGAGGATGGAATGTTGGCGGATCAAATTGGATAGGTACTGCGGCTTATGTGGTAATGGAAGAAATAGCTAGAGCTGATACCGGATTAGCTGTCGCATTTGGTTGTGGAATTGGTTGGTCAAATTTTATGATAGCATTCTTGCCGATGAGAAGGAACGAGAGGTTGCTTGAAGAGATCTCTAATCTATATACAAAAAGCGATAAACCTGTAATAGCTTGTATGGCCATGACCGAGCCACAAGGAGGATCTGATATAGAAAATACTGAGATAGAACATGGAAGAACCATACAGACGACAGCAGAATTGGATGGTAACGAATGGGTAATAAACGGGCATAAGCTCTGGCCTACAAACTCTGCAGAAGCAGATCTCTATGGTGTTATCTGTACAACAAAAAGAGGATCGACGGACGATCGTGATTTAGCTGTAATAATGGTTCCGGCAGATAAACCGGGGGTTAAAAGGGGAGAACCATATCATAAAGCTGGTATGGCGGCTGATTTGAATACAGATATCTGGTTTGATAATGTAAGAGTTCCTGATTATTATAGAGCTTGTGGACCTGGAGAGGATATGGTATTCTTCAAGTCTACTTTAGATAATATAGGCGTCCTTGGATCTATAAGTTATTGTGTAGGAGCAATGAAGAATGTTTATGAGATTTTGAAAGAGTACGTTTCTAAAAAGACGTATCATGGAAGACCGTTGAAAGAGAATGATGCGATTGCAGGCGTCTTGTCAGATATTACAGCAAAAATAGAGGCATCCCATTTAATGGCTCGCCAATTTGCCCGAATGATCGATAGACCTGATCAATATGGGTCTTATTTTAGTTCAGAGATCCGTGCAAAATCAAGAGCAACAAAACTTTTCGTATGTGAGAGATGTAACGAAGTTTGTAGCGAAGCTATGGATATTTTAGGGATACACGGATACGATAGAGATCATGATATAGAAAAACAATGGAGAGATGTAAAAATGATACAGCTCTGGATGGGGGGCAAACAAATTTGTGAGATGGAGACTGCAAGATGGTTCTATGAGTGTGAGACTTTGTAAGTGATAAAAATGGATGAAAAAGAGATAGAAATAAAAAAAGGAGAGAAAGGGATTATCGATTTGGTAGACAGAATTTTAGCAGATATAATAGCTACGCCTTTCGTAAAACAGATATTAAGAGAGATTTTAAGTGAGATAGATCCAAAATCCGCATCAAAATTGATTAGAACACTTATATGGGGAGATATAGAGGTTCTTGCGGATATAGGAGGAGCGATTATCCCGCTTGTAAATACTATCGGTGAGGTACTCAATGAATTAGGTAAAACTCTACAAAGAAGTCTTCCTACTACGATACTTTCAAGTATAGATATAGGAAGTATAATAAGGGAAATAGATATAGACACAATCGTTGAAGGTATAAATAGCATATTGACTTTCCTTTCATCTCTTCTCGAAAAAGATACAAAAATGCTTTCTGATATTATATCTGGTTTTGTTTATGATCTTCTATCTTCAATAGATGATGAAACATTGGGAAGAACGATCGGAGATATTATAAAAATTGGAATTCCTGCTCTGGTTAATCCGAAAATGATAGGTTTATTATTTAATAATCTCTTAAAATTAATAAAAGGATTGCTTGAGAGTGTGAAGATAGGTGATCTACTATCCGGTCTTATAGAGTCAGTTCTTCCAAAGGACAAAGGATTCAGTCCTTTACTTGAGGCTCTAACCAAGATGTTTGATTCTTTATTCGGCACTCCCACTTAAATAGGAGGTGATAAGATGTCAAAAAGTCTTATATCAGTATTGGACAAGATTTTAGAGATCGCAGAGAGGATAAGAGACATGTTGATAGATTTGCTTCCGCCTATGCTTAAAGATCTGCTGAAATCCTTGGTGGAGGCTGGACTCTGCCCGATCAGTTTGACAAGAAGGGTTGTGAACTCTTTGGGTGGATTGATGGGGGTAAATCTGTAATGCAAATTTTAATCTTGAAAGTAAAAGAGAAGTAAAAACATGAGGTAATAAGATGGTAAAATATAAAGAAAGATTAGAGGAACAAAAGGTATTCATCGATGGGGAATGGACGACTGCTTCTAAAGGAGATACTTATAGCATAATAAACCCGTCTACCGGAAAAACGTTCGTAGAGTGCCAGAAATGTGATGTTGAGGATACAAAAAGAGCGATAGACGCAGCAAGGGATGCTTTCGACAACGGACCATGGCCAAACATGTCGATTAAGGAAAGGAGTGAGATTCTCTATAAGGTATCTGATATGGTAGCAAAGAAGACTTGGGATCTTTCCAAAATGGATGCTTGTTGCAACGGAGTTCCTGTATTGCAACACATCGTAACGATTTTGGATATGAGTCCAAATTTCAAGTACGTCTGCACAAGGGCAGAAGATCTAGCTAAGCCGAATAGAATATATGGCGAATTTCCGATCGATCAGATAGTTTTGAGGGAACAAGATGGAGTTGTAGCTCTAATAACACCTTGGAACGTTCCATTTTGGCAGATGGCACTGAAATTGCCGGCGGCATTGATAAGCGGAAACACTGTTGTCTTCAAACCAGCAAGCCAGACTCCTTTATCTGCCATAGAGATCGCAAGAATGTTCGAGAGGGCGGGTCTGCCGAAAGGTGTATTCGACGTGGTTACAGGTCCGGGATCTGTAGTAGGAGCTGAAATGGCTAAGAGCGAGAAGGTAGATCATATAGCATTCACTGGTGAGACAACAACTGGAAAGGATATCGTAAAAAACGCGATCGGTAATCTTAAGAAGGTGACGTTGGAGCTTGGAGGAAAGTCTCCAAATATAATCTTCGACGACTTTCCGGTTGAAGAGGCGGCAAGAATGGCAGCGATGGGCGTATCTCTTGCAAACGGTGAAGAATGTTTTGCAGGAACTAGAGTCCTTGTACAGGATAAAATATACAAAGAGGTTGCAAAGAAGACTGCAGAGATATATGGGTCTTTGAACGTCGGTAATGCCCTCTCCTTAAAGACGAACATAGGACCACTCGTTACGGAAGAACAGATGAATAAGGTTCTTGGATACATAGAATCAGGTAAAGAAGAAGGTGCGACCTTATTGTGTGGTGGTTATAGGTTAAAAGAGGAAGAATTGAAAGACGGATTCTTTATTGCCCCGACGGTATTCAGCGACGTTAGGAACGATATGAAGATTGCAAGAGAAGAGATATTTGGTCCTGTCATATCGATAATACCTTTCTCGACCGAAGAAGAGGCGATAAAGATTGCGAACGATACGATATACGGTCTTGCTGGTGGAGTAATGACTAAAGATAAAGAGAGAGCGATAAGAGTCGCCAGAAGAATAAAGGCAGGTAACATATTCGTGAATACGTGGCACATGACATCTTCTGATATGCCTTTTGGAGGATATAAGCAGAGTGGATGGGGAAGATTGGCATCTGAGGAAGGCATTAAAGAGTTCACGCAGATAAAGAGCATATATGCCGATTGGCACGGTCTGACAAAATGGCTTATGAAGGCGATGTTACTGCATTGAGGTGATCTAAATGAGAGATGAGAATTTGTTAAGGGATGAGTTGGTCGTTCCTTTTTTGAATAGTCAGCAATTGATGGATCTCGTGGGTGCTATATATAAGACAAGTCTGACACAAAAAGCACTAGAACCAGTACTCGAATTGCTCGTTCCATTCATAGAAGCAATCTTATCACCGGAAACAGTAGGATATCTGCTTGAATGGCTGGATTCCCCAGATTATGATAAGGTAATGGATGATATACTCCATATAGTAATCCTTGCATTCAATAATCTAGCACCATCGAAAGGAATTCTCTAATATACATCAATATCTATTATAGTATTATTTCCTTTTTTATATTTTAAATTTGAGATTTGATGCTGTATTTTAATAATCAATTTTAAAGATCGTTATTTTTCTCCTTTTTATAATCAAAGGTATATAAAATGCTTCTCTAAGCATGTTTCTTTAGGTTTTCCATGAATATTCAATACAGCATTTATCCTTAGCTTGCTCGCTGTGCTCAAAAATAGAAGATTTGCGTCTATATTCATTAAAATATAAAGATTTTATTATTATAAATAACGAAATCTTTATATAAAATAACGAAATTTTTATATAACATATAAATAAAAAATAAAGGAGGATAGATAATGGGTTTATTAGATGGAAAGGTTGCCATTGTGACAGGTGCAGGAAGAGGTATTGGAAGAGAACACGCACTGGCTTTGGCGAAAGAGGGGGCAAAGATAGTAATTAACGATGTTGGCACGGCGAGAGATAAGATGACGGAAGATAAAACGCCTGCAGAAGAAGTTGTAAATGAGATAAAAAAGATCGGTAGTGATGCCGTACCAGATTATACAAACGTGGCAGATTATAACGCTGTTAAAAAGATGATCGATAACACTATTGCTACATTCGGTAGATTGGATATTCTTGTCAATAATGCAGGAATATTAAGAGATAGAATGCTGGTTAATATGAGCGAGGAAGAATGGGATGCTGTTATAGCAGTCCATTTAAAAGGGACGTTCAATTGTACTAGACATGCTGCAGCTTATTGGAGAGAAGAATCCAAAGCAGGAAGACAGGTATCTGCAAGCGTGATCAATACTGCATCTGATGCAGGATTAATAGGAAATCCAGGACAGACAAACTATGGGTCTGCAAAAGCTGGTATTGCTGCTTTCTCTATAATAGCCGCGGCGGAACTTGGAAGATATGGAGTAAGAGTAAATTGTATCGTTCCTCAGGCAAGAACAAGGCTTACAGTGGAGACACCCGGGGTTATAGGTGCAATGATGGCAGAAAAACCGGAGGAGGGAAAACTGGATATATTCGGTCCTGAGAACGTAGCTGCCTTGGTTGTTTATCTGGCAAGTGATGAGGCAAAGGATATAACAGGCCGAGTCTTTCATGTGATGGGAGGAAGGATAGATCTGTTGGAAGGATGGCATCCAATAAAGACTATAAGGAAAGAAGATACAAATTGGAACGTTAAAGATATGCTATCCAGAATGAAAGAACTTATGGAAGGAGTAGAGCCAGAGGATCTTGGAACGAAGATGGCAATGTTCTTAATGTAAGATCTCAAAAGAATAAGTATTTAGATATAAAAGAAGATAGTGTGATAAAAATGGTAAATTTAGATGCTCTTGGAAGAGAGTCCGAACCTATCGAGTATGAATATACATGGAAGGATGTGGTTCTCTACGCTCTCGGAATCGGTGCTGGCAACGAAGATCTAAATTTTGTCTATGAGACAGATCTAAAGGTTTATCCGACATTCGCAGTGATACCGCCATTTCCTGCAATGGCATGGTGTTTTGGCGAGGCAGACTTGAATCTTGTTATGCTTCTTCATGCAGGACAGAAGATCGTGCTTCACAAGGAGATCCCAACGGAAGGTAGACTTACTACGATTGCTAAGATCTCTAATATATACGATACAGGAAGACACTCTATAACATATGCTGATGCAGAGACAAGAGATAGTAATGGCGATCTTATCTTTACAAACACATTCTCCATCTTAGTTCGAGGTGATGGGGGATTTGGCGGTAAAAAACCACCAAAAGCTGGTAATATTCCACCAGAAGGAGTTGAGCCTGATTTCAGAGAAGAGATGCATATACCACCGAATCAGAATTTGATATATCGTCTATCTGGAGATCTTAATCCATTACATATAGATCCGGAGTTTGCAAAGGCAGCTGGATACGATAGGCCGATATTACATGGATTATGTACATATGGCTTTGCAGGAAGAGCTGTTCTTAAACACCTTTGTGATAACGATCCTAATAGATTTAAGTCGTTTGAAGTGAGGTTCTCGAATGTAGTTTATCCTGGCGATACGATCGTAACTGAAGGCTGGAAGGTAAGTGATAAAGAGTATATAATTCAGACCAAAAATCAAGACGGCGTCGTTGTTCTCTCGAATGCTATGGTAGAATTATGGTAAGATAATCTTTTGTTAAACTTAAATCGGATTTAGGTTGATACCGAAGCATGGTAAACGGTAATCTTCCACTCTTTCTATTTTTTGTTTATCAATATATTGTTTTATATCGATAAAATTTAAATATTTGAATATAAAATATAAAAATTAGAAAGTTAAAAATATTGGGAGGTTAAAAATCAAAAATTAAGATGATCGTATGGATGATGCTATAAGAATCGAGTTAAAACCTAATCGGGATTGTTGTATCGAATGTATGGCAAAAAAGATCTATTGGAAGATCGTAGATGAGTATATTTTATCCGAAATAGACGATCCATATATCGAAAGGAGGATAGAATTACTAGAAAAATTTTTAGAGACTGCAGATATAGGACATCTAAGATCTGTAACAGAGAAAATATTTGCAGATGGAAGGCAGCCTATTGTTGTATTGAAAAAAGAGAACGGTGAAGATGATATAAAGATAGATATTATATCAAAATAAAAGTTTATTCAAAAAGGATGACAAAAGAAAGATAGATGGTTTTTATATTATTTGCCCATTCTTCAAAAAAAAGATGTTTTTAGCAATTTCGATATTATGGCACAGCCTATGCAAAAATTATCCAAAATATTTTTCCATTATAAAATCCCTTATTATTTTAGCGGCTAACATTGCTGTCTCACCATTAGAATCGTATTTAGGAGACACTTCCACTATATCAAATAGATAGACATCTTTAGAGAAACTCGAGACTATCTCTCTTACTTGGTTCGGATTAAGCCCATAAGGTTCTGGATTCCCCACACCTGGCGCCAGCATACAATCTAACGCATCCATATCGAGCGACAAATATATCTTCTTTCCTTCAGCCTTATCTTTGATATCCGATACAATCTCTTTTAGATCACCATTCTTTAGATCGTCAGAAGAATATAATGGTATGTTATTCTTTTGTATAAACTTGTATTCATCTTTTGATCCGCTTCTCTGTCCTATGAGTGCGATATCATTATTAAACTTCTCGAATACTCGCCTAGATACACAAGCATGGCTAAACTTGTTATCTTTATATCGATCTCTCATATCTAAGTGAGCATCGACCACTATAAAAAAGGTGTCATCTTTGAATTTTTCTTTAAATACGCCAGAAGAGTAGATTGTTATAGAATGTTCTCCTCCTATTATTATAGGAAGTTTATCGTCATATAAAATCTGGTTTGTAGATTTTCTAACCTCTCTTGCGACATCTTCTACCGTAGATACATTTAGATCTCCCAGATCACATAAAGATACCTCTGTGATCTCTGAATCGTACTCAAGATAATACGTCTCGAAGTTATAACTTGCCTCTCTTATGTAGACTGGTGCTTCTCTTGTACCATCTCTGAAAGAGACAGTCTTATCAAAAGGAACACCTATTATTACGACATCTGCATCTTCATACTTGTGATCCGCATCTGCAAAGTTCATAGTTACCACTTTATTGAATATCCAATTTGCGTTTTCCTAAGGATTCTAGATACATAACCTCTTTTCCTTGCTCAATCTTCTCTTTATATTCATCTTTTAATGGTAATTCGAACGTCTCATAGGTTTCCATGTCCATCAGCTGGACCGTATCCTTAGTTACGGATAAAACCTGTGCAGTCTTTCTTTCAACGATCGGTACATATATTTTAGCAGTTACTGGTTGAACAATCGATCTTTTTTGACCGTCGAATATTCCAATAACATCCATTCTTGCCTTTGCAGCACCGTGTTTTCCAGGTTTAGATGATGTTATATTCATAATAACACAAGGTTCGTCATCCACTATCACGTATCCACCTTTTTTTAATGTTCTTACCTCTGTCTGTCTTTTATCCATATGATCCCTCTTATTCAAGTTTCAAGATATAAAACTAATCATCTTGTGGTATAAAATATATCCTTCGACGGCTTTTTTTAATGCAGAAGGATATTTTTTTGATAGGTATATAAGAAAATCATTCGCTGTCGAGTTATTAACCGCATTTAATACCTCTAAGAGTTCTCTTCTCGACTCTCTGCTGTTTTTTGCCACCTCAAAAGATAGATGAAGAGATTTATCAGAAAGATGATCGATTAAATATGGCGAAACGGATCCTATTAATAGACCGTTTCCAAGTTCTACATAAGAAGGAACACCTTTTTCTGATAATCTATCTTTACTTACCAAATTTTTGAAATATTCTCTTTTATAAGAATGTAATTCGATATATATGTCTGGTTTAATCTTTTTGATCAGTTCTATAACTATCGAACCTTCCGATTCGTAGTATCTATGATTTAGAGTACTAATATATCTGCCTTTGCTTATTACAGGAACTTTATATACAGATCCAATATCAGGATTGCTTAAACGAAAGAGAAGATCGGATGTATATCTCCATTCGTCACCATGCAATCCAGCTATAAACAATCTTCTCGGTCTGCCAAATCCAACCTGATACAAATTTATATCAGCCAATAAAAAGTCTCCTTTGCTAGAAAGATTGCACCTTTTGCCACCATATCTTCATCTTTTAAAATTATCACTTCGGTATCAAACTCTGGCAAGATATAATCCCTCAACATCTCTTCAACAACTTTTTTATCGAAGTTCATGCCGATACCCCCACCAAAAACGATTGCATTCGGATCGAGAACCAGTATGAGATTTGCAATACTCTTTATAAAGATATCGACCTCTCTCAATCTATAAAATTCTTCTATATTCTCTCTCATTACCTCTTTAATCGGTTTTTTAAATTGTTCTTCTAAAGACCAGCCTGAAAAATAAGATTCAAGATGTCCTCTTCCTCCGCAAGAGCAGATTCTCCCTTTTTCAATGACTATATGTGCTAGTTCTCCCGCCAATCCTTTACCTCTATATATCTTTCCATCTATTACGATTCCACAGCCTATTCCTGTCCCTACAGTTATACATACGATATTTTTTATTTTACTATCTGCCAATAACTTATAAAAACCGTATGCAAAACAATTTGCATCGTTTTCCAATATATAAGGAGCTGTAAGATCAAATTTAATCGTACCGTTTATATTAGGTGTTTTTATAATTCTACCATCTTTAACCCAACCGGCTATTCCTATACCTATCGCGTTTATACCGTAAGATTCAACTATCCTATTTATTCTTCCAGATAATCCTTCTATGTTCTTCTGGCTTGATAAAATTTTATCCAAAACTCTAAAGTCCTCACAATCGTATAAAACAAGTCTTGTATTAGTTCCGCCTATATCAATCCCTAAAATCATAACGTTATATTTGTTTGTACTATTCTTATCTAAAACAGCTCCAATAATCTTTTAATATACGTTTTAATCCTCTTACAGTCTCTTTTGCACTATCCAGCACGTCTCTTCTCCTTCGTCTTAAAACTTCTTCGTATATCTTCGGTTCTCGTATATTCGTTATATCTATATCGGCCATCGCAGCTATGATGCCAAGATTTACATACGGTAATCCTCCCTCTACTCCATATCCTCCCTCTAAAAGAGCAACTAATCTACCTTTGCATAATTTATCTGATAATATAACAGCATCTTTCATCATTTCTGCATAACCTCTCGATGTAAGCGCTAAATTTGTCAAAGGGTCTGTAAAATGATTATCCTGCCCTGCAGATATAGCAATAAAATCTGGTCTGAACTCTTCCACGAGAGGGATATAGATCTCGTCGAGGGCTAATCTGTATACATCATCCGATGCGCCAGGGAGGACTGGAATACATATATTGTATCCTTTTCCTTCACCTACACCTATCTCATCTATAAACCCGCTACCAGGATATAGAGTCCTGCCATCCTGATGGATCGATATATACAAGACGTTTGGGTCATCATAAAAGATCGCTTGAGTGCCATCCCCATGATGTGCATCCCAATCTAATATAGCGGCTCTTTTAATCGTTCTTCTCTTTATCATATTCTTTATCATAATCGCCATATTGTTCAAATAACAGAATCCTGCTCCGTTATCAGGCTTTGCATGATGTCCTGGGGGCCTTATCAATGCAAAAGAATTTTTTACGCTCCCATTAAATACTTTCTCCGCGGCGGTTAGTGCTCCACCAGCAGACCAGATCGCACTATCGTATGACCCAACAGGAACACTAGTATCGAGATCTATTATTCCTCCCTTCTCAGACATACTCTTCAATCTTTCTATGTATCTTGTTGTATGAACGGAGAGTATCTCTTCCAAAGTTGCTCTTCTCGGGTTTATAATTTCTATTTTTGGGTCTTCTAAGATTCCTTCTTCTCTCAGTTGATCTATAGTATACTCCAATCTTTCACGTCTTTCGGGATGTGTAGGACCCTGTTCGTGCTTTAAATAATAATCGTGATAGACGATTCCTGTCTTCATGATTTGACCTCGCTCGATATTCCAGGGTTTATTTGGACTATACAATCTGATATCTGACCAGATTTATACCATCCTCTAATTATATTATAAGAATTAAAGTAGAGAAGATCTACGTCTTTAACATCCTCTTCAACCGCTCCGTATCTTAGCGCTAGAGATCTGACTTTATTCTTCGCAATATCTATAATCTCTTCTCTAGATAAAGATCTGGCATCGTCTTTTATCCTCTCAACCGTACCGTTCCAGATTATTCTCCCTCTTTCTGTATCTATCCGCTGATATAGCATAAGAGATATCCTAGATACAGCGGCACCGATCGCGTTAGCAACTTCTGCAAATTTAGGAACAATATAACTACAATTAAGTCTCTCACTTATCATTGGTGCCAGATATTTTCCAAGATAACCTGTACAGATGATCTTAGACGGATTTCCAGATTCTTTAGATATCAGATCGATGGCTTTTTCTACTAAACTCTCTGCAAGGTTTCTATAATTGTTAGAGATCATCTTCATAGCGGATATAGATCGATTATAATCACCTATCTTTTCACCTATACAGTTTAAAAGATCGGTCAAGGTTATATACTCCCCCTTAAACGCTACTGCGTTCCCTTTTCTCTTTAGACCTATTCTATTCGAGCTAAAATCTATATACGAATCACCGCCGATAGGTACTACCCATGTATCTACGCTCCTTATAAGCGTCTTGTACCCGCATAATTCTATATTTTCTACTAATTTGGGTTTCCCATCGATTAATTCAATAAAATCCGTAGTTGTTCCGCCTATATCTATAACCAATCCATTTTTCTCCCCTGTTAGATAGTATGCTCCCAATGCAGCTGTTGCAGGGCTTGAATTTACGAGATCCAAAGGGTTTTTGATCGCTAAATTATGAGGAATGATGCCACCATCTCCTTTGAAATAATAAAAGGATGACGAATAATTTTCTATAGCTTTGGTAAGGTCTTCAATAGATCTTTTAACCTTCGCGTTCAATATAGTCGTGTTTATACGTCTTGGAAATGACAATCCTTGAATATCGCTCCCAAGAGCAATATTTGTACTATCATAATAGTTTAATGCAATATTTAGAATTTTTTCTTCCAATGAAGGGTTTCTATTCGAAAATTTTCCTACTACTGCAAGATTGTCTTTTTTATTTAAAAGTTTTCCTACGACCTCTTCTACCACGATATCCTCGACAATATCACCACGGTGGTTTATGCATCCTTCTATATTTGTACCGAAATTTGAAAAATTTAAACCAGGACCTGCCATGATAAGAGTCTTTGTCTCTCCTCCTTTTTTTTCATACAACAAGTTCAGTGGTAGAGATGAACTAACCACAGTTCTACTCGTTTTAGCAACACCCAGCTTCTTCAATGCTTCTATTATACTGCCCCACTCGTTTGGAATTTTAAAATAGTCTATAATTCCATCCTCTATCTTGACCGCATCAGTATTTGTCCCGCCGACATCTATTCCAATAAACTTCATTTATACATCCTTTTTATGTTGAATCTTATTCTTAGTTTTTGATATGTTTTAATTAAATTTATTAAAAATTGGAAAAAATAAGTTGGTATCCTATTTTAACGTTGTTTTAAAAACGGCAAATTTTTTTCCAGATGTGCCACAGATTGGGCAACGGTCTACGGGCTCTCCTTTGACGGTATAACCACAAACAGGACAGATAGATATCGTATCCACGTCTATATCTTTATTCTGTTTTACTGAATCTTTAGACTCTTTATATATTATTTCATGAATTTTTTCCGCCTCAAGCGCATAATAGGTATTTTTTTCGGCATCTTTCTCGTTTTGTAATTTTGCTGTATTGTTGAATACAGGATACATCTCGTTTACTTCATAATTTTCACCGTTGATACATTCCTGTAAGTTTTCTTCTGTCTTTTTCACATTGCCAAGGGATTTATAATGATTTCTGGCATGAACCAGTTCTGCAAAAGATATAGCTCTGAACAGATTAGCAATATTCGGAAAACCTTCCTTCTCTGCAACCTCGGAAAAGATCTGGTACTTCATATGTGCCATCGATTCTCCCGCAAATGCCTCTTCTATAAACTTTTTTGTCATCTCTCTCTCTATCTTCATTCAATTAAAACCTCCTTTAATCTTATTATGACCGATATTTAAATAAGTTTCTATATTTTTTAGACCTTTAAATATTGTCACCTGCTTTATTTGATTTATCATTGGTTAATGGTCTCTCAATAGATATCTTATTGCACTCTTCTACACATTTAAGACATCTTATACAATTGGGAGAATTAGGGCTTTTGTATACTTTTATATTCATCGGACAGACTCTTTCACATCTGCCACACTTTGTACAACCGTCATCCACCCTTAATCTGAAACCACTTATCTTATTAAAAAGACCTAAAATAGCTCCAAGTGGACAAAAAAGTTTGCAGAAAGGCCTACTAAATATGAACATCGTTAAAATTATTGCAATTAAAATACCTATCTTTATCCAGAAGAAGAGGTTTATATCGAGATTCAATAACAGGACTGTTGGTATTCCAGCCTCTAATGTTCCTACAGGGCAGATCATACAGAAAAATGGTACAGCCATAAAAATAGGCAGCAAAATAACAATTCCTAAGAATATATATTTTATAATACCGTATCTCTCAGGAATAACCCTTTTTTTAAAGAAGGGTATCTTTATCTTATATAATAAATCTTGGATAAATCCAAAAGGACATGCCCATCCACAACTAAATCTGCCAAACAATGAGCCAATGCTTCCTAAAACTCCTACTGTATAGAAAGGAACTGCACCAATACCTATAAAATATTGGAGAGTCCCGATTGGGCAGGAAAAAACGGCTAATGGGCATGAATAACAGTTCATTATAGGAAACGGAAAGAACATGAGGTGTTTTAGAAACAAAGAGTTCGCCAATATCATGAAAGATATCTGCACTTTTGTTCTTAGCGAACCGATCTTCTTCCCGATATTTTTTAACATTTCACATATTATAATAATTTTATTGTTATCTTATGATCTGTCGTATAGAAATCACTTTATTCCGATACAGTAGGTACATAACACCTGGGCATGGTTGAACACCATAATATGCTCCTCTTGAATCATTCCGTATACTAAAAAGATTAAAAATAGAGGTAATCCAACCATCCAGTACTTTTTATTGCTGAGATTCATGCGATCTTTAACGATATTTAGATTTTTTGAAAATTTTAAAGCATGTTAAGTAAGTCATCCACTATTTTGTTAAAATCCTCTATACTTCTCTCCCCTTCAATCCTATATACCTCGTTGCCTTGAGAATTTGCAAATATTACTGTTGGAACTGGCATAGGCATAAAACCCCCTAAAAATCCACCTTTTTTATATTTATCAACTATATCTTTCTCTTTATCAGCATCTACTTTGATACAGACAAAATTATTGGCTAATTTTTCTGCCATCCTCTCATCCATAAATACGTTCTGTTCTAAATTTCTACAATGAGGGCACAAATCCGTCGTAAAATAGATCATTACAGGTTTATTTTGGTTTTTAGCTAATATCATTCCTTCATCATAAGTATACCAATTGATTGATTTGTTTGATGCTGTTTCTGCCACAGATGAGACAAATATACTACCTGACAATAACAACAAAAACAAGGATACTACTGCTATCTTCTTTATCATTTCAACCCCTTTAATATGGATCAACATTAGACTTAAATATAAATTTTCCCTTTAATAAGACAAGAATATTAAAATTTAACTTACCGCCGAGAAGTCCCCTTGCGAAAGCTGGGAATAAAGGGAAAAGTATATAAGTAGTAGAATAATATATTATGTATGTACCGATGGGATAGAGGGAATTTACGCTTGTGGAGATCGAGAATTGCAATAGCGAGGGGTAGTTCACATACTCTAATTTTCATATAAATAATAAAGGAGGTATCTTATGCTTATAGGTGTAATATCGGATACACATGCGGATACAATAAGAGATGTCGATCATAGAATTATAGATGCATTGAAAGATGTAGATCTGGTAGTTCATGCTGGGGATATAACATCTATCGATGTCTTAAATGAGTTAAAATTAGTAAAAGATGTTGTAGCGGTAAAAGGTAATATGGATTCTTTAGATATAAAAAAGATCTTACCAGATACGGAAAAAATAGAGATAGATGGCAAGAAGATACGTGTTATACATGGTTGGGGAGCACCGTTTGGATTAGAATATAAACTACTGAAACGGTTTGATGATGTCGATGTAATAATTTATGGGCATACCCATATACCTATGAACAAAATTATAAACAATACCCTTCTTTTCAATCCAGGAACTGCAAGAAAATCTTACGGATTGCTAAACATAGATAATGGTGAGATACGAGGTGATATTATCAAATTATGAACGATTTTAATAATAATTCTTTGGATAAAACGCTCGATGAAAAAATAAAAAAGACCGCAGAGTTAATCAAAGATTCAAAATCTATCGTTGCCCTAACTGGTGCAGGAATGTCAACAGAATCTGGAATTCCAGATTTTAGAAGCCCTGGAACAGGTATATGGGAAAAAATCGATCCAATGAAGTTTGCAAGTATAGACTCTTTTATAAAAGGATTAGATCTTGATGAATTAATAAATCTTATCTCTGATCTGGATATCACAAGTATATTTACCTCAGAACCTAATGAAGGACATAAAGCATTGGCAGAATTAGAAACGATAAATAAACTTGAGGGGATCATCACACAAAACGTGGATATGCTACATCAAAAAGCAGGATGCAAGAATGTCATAGAGATACATGGATCGATGAAGACCGCAAGTTGTCTTCGTTGCAATAAAAAGATAGAATTTGATGAATTTTTGGCAGAAACAATAGAACAACAGAAGATTCCACCAAAATGCCCTTGCGGAGGCATAATAAAACCAGATGTCGTATTTTTTGGCGAGATGTTACCAAAAAAAGCCCTTTCAAGATCTATCGAATATGTAAGCAGATGTGATATGTTACTTGCTATCGGTTCTTCATTAGTAGTCTATCCTGTATCGAGCCTTCCAAGGTTGGCAAAAGAGCATGGAGCAAAACTTGTAATAATCAACATCGAGAAGACACCATACGATAACGTTGCGGATGTAGTGATTCATGGAAAGATAGGTACGGTTCTGCCAAGGGTGGTAAAAGAAGTAAAAAGATTGATGAAATAGCTCATTTTATATTATTATAAAGATGTTACCTTATTCGTTACTTCTCGCCATTTTTTATGCCCATTCCAAAGAGTCCATCCGTCCCCTATCATACCACATAACAAAGGTAATGGTGTTCCGATAAATGTTACACAGCCGCATCCAACAATTATCTTTTTAAAGATACTCAGGTTATCGATCAATGATAGAGGATCTGCAAACCAATCCGTATCTTCACTGATTTTTTTGTTGTTAGGTGGTCTTATCAGCCTCTCAAAGACACCATAAGCAATTTCCATCGTCCAATATATCCAATGTCTCAACGGTGAAGATCTACCCTCTGCTTTGGTCTCTTTATGTATTATTGCATTATAAAGCTCGTCTGATGTTTTTCCGTTGAATATTGTGAATGCGTTACCAATCATTTTAGGTGAATGCGCATCACTTCCACCAACATTTGAAAAATAGTTGGCAAACAATTTTTTAGCCAATTTATTTACGTATGGATCGATATGTGCTCCGTTTAATACCTCTACGCCATCGATAGGCAGGCCTCTTGCTCTCCAGCCAATACTTGGGCAAAAATAACTGAAAGGGTGAGGTACAATAGCTAAACCACCTTGTTCATGGATCAGATCGATTGTCTCCTCCACTTTAAGCTTAGGTGGGATTCGCTCATTTAAAAAAATTCCAAGAATCTCACCAGATGCGGTAGTGATCTCTTCCCCGATTACGACATCTATATCTAACTTACCAGTTTTAGCATATTTTTGTCCTCTGATCGCGCCATCTATCTCATTATGATCTGTGATACATAAAACATCTATATTTTTTTCTATTGCCTTATCTACCATCTTATCCGGTGTAGCAACCGACTCTGGATATTTTAAAAAATGAAATAATTGGCTGAAACCAGAATAACATGTGTGGGAATGAATATCTGCTATACCGATCTTATCTTCACAAATCTTCGGTTTGTGAGCTACGAACCTTTGATTCGTAACTTTACTTTTACTCAGTCTCATTTGATATACAATCTCAATAGGCAATCAATAATATATAAAGATTTCTAATTTGTATATAAAAAAAAAGAGATTTTTATATTTAATGATTTGATATATAAATAACTGCCAAATTTTACGAACTCTTATATATCTTTTATAAATAGTTATATATCATCAAAATAAGCCATATAACTGATCTAAAGATTTAAAAATACTAAAATTAATCGATAAATTGATGTGATAAAGATTATGTAACAAATAGATATGATACCTATGAATAAAAGGAATACATATATTATTATATTCATTATTTTAATCATTTTTATATCTATTTTATCCACACTATTTGTTATACCGGTCAAAACCACAGAAACAAGGAGCTATATGGATACTTTTGTAACAATAAGTGTAGAAAGTACTCTTTTTAACAAAAAAAATGCAAATAGAGTGATAAATGAAGCATTTTCTGAGATCGAGAGGATAGAAGACGTTTTATCGTTTTATAATAAGGATAGCGTTATCTATGCTCTCAATACTAAAGGATACTTAACAGAAGAAGAGATCACTCCTGAGTTAGAGTATCTCATCAAAAAATCAATATACTATTCAAAACTCTCTGACGGTGCATTCGATGTAACGATACATCCTATCTTAGAATTATGGAAAAAAGGACTATGGAAAGAGGATTTAGAGATGCAAAACAGAATAATAAAAGATGAACTCAGCCAGATCGGCTATGAAAAGATAACAATAGATAAGAAGATGATCTTTCTTGATGGAGTACAGATCGACCTTGGTGGTATAGCTAAAGGTTATGCGGCAGATAGAGCATTAAAAATAATGCGAGATGGGGGATTTGATAGAGCGCTTGTCAATATTGGCGGAGATATGGCAGCTGGAGATGGTGTTTGGAAGGTTGCCCTTACCGATCCTGATGACTCAAATAACTATTTAACATCTTTTAATATCTCAAATAAAGCAATAGCAACATCAGGAAACTATGAACGATATTTTGATCCTTCAAAGAAAGTTCATCATATAATCGATCCAAGAACGGGGTATCCTGCCTCAGAACTTATAAGTGTGACTGTGATTGCGGATGAATGTATCGATGCTGATGCATTAGCAACGGCTGTTTTCGTATTAGGCCCAGAAGAAGGGTTGAATTTGGTAAATTCTCTAAATGATGTGGAAACTTTAATAATCGATAAAAATAGAAACATCTATAGATCAGATAATCTAAGCAGGTTTGAAGATCTGCAGTTATATCACTCCAACAACGGATACGAACCATCCTCATCATGGTCTTCTTTACCGACTAACGGCGGATTAAATACACATATTAATCTTAAATCCTCAGTGGTAGCACGCAGATAATGTTTATCGTGATTATTTAACGCATACATAACACCATCGTATAATGGATAAATCTTGTTATTCTCAATATCTTCTATCTCTCCAACCCCACCAACACAATATACCGCTTCTAAATGATTTTTATACCAGATAAAAGTCTCAGTCCCCGCAAAAATAATAGTTTCGTGAAAAGAGAAACCCATTCCATCATCTTTTAGTAGAAATCTTCTGGAGATCCAAGTCCCTTTCTTTGCATATATCTCTCTATCTGTTCCTTTTATATATTCAACACTTCTAACTATCATTTTTTCCCTCCAGTATCTCATCGATCGATTCATCGATTATATCCAATCCTTTCATCAATAGATCATTTTCTATCACTAAAGGCGGTAAAAACTTTAATACTTCATCGTTTGGTCCGGCCAATTCGATTATCAAACCTTTTTCAAAGGCTTTTTTTGATACTAATGACGCAAAATTTTTATCTTTGCATTCTAATCCGTATATCATCCCTCTACCTCGAACGGCTAATTCTAATTGAGGATATTTGTCTACGATCTCAACCAATCGTTCGTGTAACATCTTTGATTTGTTCTCTACTGCCAACGATAGGTCATCTGTAGTCCAATAATAATCTAAAGCCTTTGTGGAAGCAACAAATGCTAAATTATTGCCTCTAAACGTTCCTGTATGTTCTCCTGGTCTCCATTGATCTAATTCAGGTTTAAATAATATAAAAGCCAGCGGTAATCCGCAACCTATCGATTTAGACACCGTTATTACGTCTGGATATATATTTGCATCCTCAAAACTGAAAAATTTTCCAGTTCTACCATTACCTACCTGGATATCATCGACAATTAATAATATATCGAACTCCCGGCATAGATCTTCCAACTCTTTTAACCATTCAAAAGAGGCAACATTTACGCCTCCTTCTGCTTGTACTGTCTCAACTATAACCGCTGCAGGTAAGTCTAATCCACTACTTGGATCTTCTAAATATTTCCTAAAATAGTTTATGGTATCTACATCATCACCAAAATATTTATCATAAGGCATGAAAAAGACGTTACATCTGCTTATGTAAGCCTCGTCTCTATAAAAAGCATTCCCTGTTATAGCTAGAGATCCCATGGTTAAACCATGAAAACCATTGGTGAACGCTACTACGTTAGATCGCCTTTTTACAATACGTACGAGTTTTAATGCTGTCTCAACTGCGTTTGTACCTGTAGGACCTGTAAATTGGATTTTATAATCCATGTTTCTGGGTTGTAAAATTGTATCGACAAATTTTAATATAAAATCCTTTTTTGCGGTTGTTGCCAAGTCAAGCCCGTGCATGATTCCATCCGATTTTATATAATCAACTAGAGCATCGTTTATTATATCATTGTTATGCCCATAGTTTAAAGCACCTGCACCTGCAAAAAAATCGATGTATTCTTTATCCTGTTCATCATACAGTAAAGAACCTTTTGCCTTCTTGAATATAGTGGGAAACGATCTTATATATCCTCTTACTTTTGACTCATAATCTCTAAAAACTCTCATATATCTCATCCTTTTTTTAATTTAATTCTATATATAATCTCTTTTTCATGATCGAAAGGTAAAAAATCCTCTTTTTTAAAATAGTCCATACAAGAAAACTCACTTTTGAAGAAAGATGCCAAACTTTTAAAAAAGATATTCGAATCTATATTACTTGGTGTTACCGTTGCTTCTATAAACTCGATGTCTTTATTCTCTTTTCTGTTGATTATACTATTCACCATCTTTTTTGCTAAACCTCTGCCCTGTACTGTTTTATCAGTACATATCTGCCAGATAAACAGTGTATTTATTTTACAAGGTATTCTGTAACCAGCAATAAACCCTAAAACTCGACCATCTTTATTTAACATAACTACTGATGTATCTCTAAAATGTGTCGTAAAGAGCAGGTATGCATAGTATGTATTAAGTTCTAGAGGCGGTGAATTTTTTACTAGATTGTATATCTGATAAGCATCCTTTTTTTTAGGTTTCCTAAAATGAACCAGATTTTCTGATATACTCATCTAAGGACCGTATTTTTATGCTTGTTATCCTAAAAAAGGTCATTATATTTAAAATTTTTCGTAAAATTTACTTAAAGCATATATTTAAACTTAATAAAACGTATTTTATATAAAAAGGAGTGATTCTCTTAATGATATACGATTTGTATAAGGCAATGTTCTACCTTGAAGATCTAAGAGAGATATTAAGGAAGAATACCCCATTTAATTTAGATGAGAAAGACAAGAAAGAATTTAATAAGATATTGAAAGAAACAATACAGACTTTGGATAAATTAAACCTTGAATCGATCGATGATGGTAGCAGTATAAGATACATATCTGATAAGATCGAGATCAGAACTAGAGAAGAAGAGTTTATAAACATAGACCCGATACAAGCAGGTGGTCGTCTTACACCAGAGGCACGAAAAGTTCTTATATCCTATGGAGATGGCTACTCCGTTTGTGATAATTGCTTTAAACCGTTCAGGTTGGATTGTATAAAAAAACCACCTATTCAAGAATTTATTTCCGAATTAGCAGAATTTTTGAATATGGACGATGTACGTGTTGTACGCGGAGCAAGAAACGGTTTTCAAATAGTAGCCAACGCATTGTTAAATAAGAATGATATCGTATTGATCTCATCCTTGTCTCATTATACATTGGCACTGTCTATTGAGTCTATGGGTGCTGTATGGAAGGAGATACCTGCTGGAAAAAATAACGTTGTAACTGCAGAAGAGACGGCAAAAAAGATAGAGAAGGTTAAAGAAGAGACTGGGAAGTTGCCAAAATTGGTGGCTATAGATCATATCGATTATAATTATGGAAACGAGCACGATGTCTATGGGATATCCCGTGTATGCAAAGATTATGAGATACCTTTTCTATATAATGGTGCATATACCGTTGGTATAATGCCTGTAGATGGAAAAAAGATTGGCTCGGACTTTATTGTCGGTTCTGGCCATAAATCAATGGCTTCTCCTGCACCGACAGGCGTTCTTGCAACGACTGATGAATTTAAAGATGTGGTATTCAAGACAACCAAACAAAAAGGTGATATAACAGGAAGAAAGTTTGGAATAAAAGAACCATATTTGTTAGGTTGTACTGTTATGGGCGCTCCATTAGTTGCAATGATTGCCTCTTTTCCTAAAGTCAAGGAGAGGGTAAAAAATTGGAACGAAGAGATTAAAAAATCAAATTTTTTTATATCAGAGTTTTTAAAGATAAAGGGGAACAAGGTCTCGTCTGAATTACCAAGAAAACATACTTTGACAAGAGTAGATACAAACGAATCTTTCGATAAAATAGCAAAAAAACACAAAAGAAAAGGTTTCTTCCTTTACGATGAGCTGAACGCACGTAAAATTACCGGATTGTTTCCTGGATCAAGTAAAAATTTCAAACTAAACACTTACGGATTAAATTGGGATCAAATAAAGTATCTATCCAGCTCTTTTATTGATATAGCAGAAAAATACGGATTAGATGTCGAATAATTGCTGAAATATTTAAATGTTAAAAAGACTTAAGGAGAATCAAATGAGAAGCGATGATATAAAAAAAGGATTTATGAAAACGCCCCAAAGAGCGTTATTAAAGGCGGATGGGTTGATAGACGGAGATTTTGATAAACCTTTTATAGGTATTGCTAACGCTTGGAACGAGATCGTCCCAGGACATCTACATTTAAAAGATCTTGCAAAAAGCGTAAAAGATGGTATAAGTTCTTCAGGTGGTGTTTCCTTCGAATTTGGAACTATAGGTATATGCGATGGGATAGCAATGGGTCATAATGGCATGAGATATTCTTTACCATCGAGAGAGATAATATCAGATTCTGTGGAATTGATGGTAGAGGCACATAGGCTAGATGGGATCGTTATGCTATGTAGCTGTGATAAGATAATACCAGGTATGCTTATGTCTGCATTAAGGATGGATATACCGGCAATATTCGTTACAGGAGGTCCTATGCTTCCAGGATATTATGAAGGTAAAAAGTTAACATTCATCTCTGCACACGATGCATTTTCGAAGTATAAAGAGGGTAATATAGACAAAGAAGATCTAAAAGGTATCGAAGATAATTGTACTCCTGGTTGCGGAAGTTGTCAAGGTCTATACACGGCAAATACCATGTCATGTATTACAGAAGTATTAGGGCTATCTCTTCCGTATTGTGCGACAGCATTGGCGGTATCGGCTGAAAAAAGAAGAATAGCAAAAGAGAGTGGCATTAGAATAGTCCAAATGGTAAAAGAAGATTATAAACCGAGTGATTTTATATCTTATGAATCATTTGAGAATGCTATAACTCTTGATATGCTATTAGGTGGATCTACCAATACTGTGCTACATATTCCTGCAATAGCAAACGAGATGGGAATAAAGATAGATTTAAAATTATTCAATGAGATAAATGAAAGGACACGGCATATCTGTAGTTTAGACCCGAGTGGTCCATACACGATGAAAGATTTACACGAGGCAGGAGGGATTCCTGCAGTTGTTAGAAGAGCAATAGATCTATTTAATGATGTAAGAACGGTTACAAAGCGTAAATTAAAAGATATTGTGAAAAATGCAAAGATCGTTAATGAAGATGTTATCAGACCGTTAGACAATCCATACCACAAAACAGGTGGTTTAAAAGTTTTGTTTGGTAATTTGGCAGAAAAAGGTTGTGTTGTTAAAACTGCCGCAATAGATAAATCTATGTTACATTTTAAAGGTAGAGCTGTTATATTTGATTGTGAAGAAGATGCTATGGATGCGATATTAAACAAAAAGATAGATAAAGGAGATGTTGTAGTTATACGATACGTCGGTCCTAAAGGCGCACCGGGAATGCCAGAAATGTTAAATCCAACCTCTGCAATATCTGCGATGGGGTTAGACAAATCGGTAGCATTGGTAACCGATGGTAGATTCTCTGGCGGGACTAAAGGGCCATGTATAGGACACATCTCTCCAGAAGCTGCTGAGGGGGGAATGATTGCATTATTGAAAGATGGAGATTTGATAGAGATTGATATACCAAAAGGAATTATACGAACAGATTTAGATGATGAAGAGATTAATAATCGTAAAAAAGCATGGAAACCGATTAAAAAAGAATTAAAAGGATACTTATTAAGATATTCTCGCCAGGTCTCGTCTGCTGCAGATGGCGGTGTTTTGAGATAAAAAAAATTAGGGAATAGGCAGACCGAGACGAATGTCTCGGTTATTTCTTACCTATCTTGCCTAACTCCGTAAATAACGGCATTAGTGCGGCGCCTTTCATCAATGCACCTTTTATCTTTAGCTTACCTCCGGTGAATATCTTCATTATATCGGACATCTTACCAGAGGCTAGTTGCGGATAAAGATCGAGAAGCGTCTGTGTCGGGAGGACGAGTGTCAGGTCTGCACCTTCCAATCCGTTTTCTACCGTCATCATTCCGGAATCGAACTTCGTCTTTATGCCTATACCCATATCGACTAGATCCATCCCTGCGGTAACTTTAGCACTCTTTATCTTCTCGAAGGCTTTAGATAGATCTGGATTACCTTTTATGTTATTCTGAACTATCTCGTTTATGGTAGGGATTATATCGGGCATGATATCCTTTATTGCCTTACCAACTTCGTTAATCCTGTCAACCCCTCCAATTTTCTCTAAAATACCTTTGAATCCGCCTAACGCACTTACTGCACCTATGGCGTCATCCAATGTCGCACTTTTAAACTCCTGCAGAAGACCAGGTAGTTCCTTCTTTATCTCCTCCGGAGATTTCTTAATCGTTTTCTCTATTGCATCTTTTAATTTTTCTGCCATGATTTATCACATATTTTGTTTTACAATTTATATTATTTATAGTTTTGTATTTTAATTACTTTTTTTATCTTTAATAAAGATATCATATAAAGTAAAATAAAACTCAAACAAAGATTTATCTATTTGGTTTATTCCAGTAGTTATAAACTTTTGAAAGCGCTTTAAAACCACATTGCATATCATTAAAAACGAATAAACCTTTATCACTTAATATCTTTCTATAGTTCGTCTTAGAATTATAATCTCCTGAAAGATATACTACTATTGGTTTATCTGATCTTTTAATCAATGAATCTATATTAAAAGACTTTTCTATTTGCAACCTAGAAAACAAGAAGATTAATACCACTATGTCTATCTCGTCATCATTTAAAGCAAGATCTATTGCAAGATTTAATGCCTCTTTATAGCCTATCTTTTCGGCAGTAGGCCATATATCTATCGGATTTTTAGGTGGCATCCATGAAGGATAATATCCTTTAAGCTTATCGAGAGTTTTTGTTGCAGGAGATAAAACAAAACCTGCGTTATCTGCCAAATCGGATGATACTACTCCTATTCCCCCAGTAGGAGTAATTATTGCGACTCTATTACCTTTTATTGGAGGATAAGAGAGGATCATCTTACATAAAGAGAATAGTTCATCAAAATCGTCTGCCATAATACAATTTGCTTGTTTCATTGCGTATTCCACGATTTTAGCGCTACCAGATAGGCTACCTGTATGACTTTTTGCTGCCTCCATACCAGAATAGGATTTTCCACCATAGAGAAGTATTATCGGTTTGTCTATTTTTTTAACAATATTCAGAAACTTTTTTCCATTTATAAACCCTTCTAAATAGAGTAAGATCACGTCGGTCTCTTCATCCGCTGCCAAATATTCTAATAGATCACATTCATTTATATCACATCTATTACCTATAGCACAGACTTTAGATATACCAAGCGAATATCCTGTCAATAGTTCAATTAATAGAGCACCAGAGATAGTTCCTGATTGTGCAATTATCGAGACGTTACCTTTTTTAATCTTTGGAATATACGCGAAAGTCGTTACGAGTCCGTTCGATGAGACGATACCTGTGCAATTTGGACCCCAAAGACGTACGTTATGCTCTTTTGCTAGTTGTACAATTCTATCTTGAAGTTCTTTTCCCTCTTTAGATACCTCAGCAAAACCAGAACTCTCTATAATCACGTTTTTTATACCTTTCTTAATACATTCGATCAGAACGTTCTCTACAATAGAGGCATTTACAAATATAATTGCAAGATCTATATTAGAGGGAACATCTAAAACGCTTTTATAGGATTTTAAACCACATATTTCCGTTGCATTTGGATTTATTGGATAAATAGATCCGTTAAAATTATGAATCATATTTTTTAATATTTTATATCCGTCTTTATTAGGATTGGAACTAGCACCTATGATAGCTACGGTTTTTGGATTGAAAAATTTGTATATAGATGAATCCATATCTTAATCTCCTTAAGAAATTGATTTTATATAATCGATATAAACGATAAAATTTACTTATATAAATATTAAGTCTAATACAATTTAGATGCGAAACGATAAACCGATCTATTAAAGGGTTAGATAAAAATGCAATCGATAGAATCCAGTTATGATTTGGTTAAACCATTCAATATAAAAGATAAACAACTATATATCGGTAATATAAGTGTAAAAGAACTTATCGAGAAGTACGATACACCGATATTCTGTATAAGCGGAAATAGATTTGAGGATAATATAAAAGAGTACGAAGAATCGTTCAGGCAGGAAGGATATAAATATTTTATCATAGCATATGCAATAAAAGCACATACCAACCTTACTCTTCTAAAATTTGCTAAAAATAGAGGCACAGGTTTTGATGTCTCTTATAAGAACGAGCTTTATGCTGCATTGAATACGGGTATATCACCTGATAAAATTTTTTTCAATGGTAATGCTAAGAAGAGAGTAGCATTGGTTGAAGCGATAGAGAAAGGTGTTATGATAAACGTTGATAACTTGTCAGAGATCGATGAGATTATAGATATCCAAAAAAGGTTGGGTAAAAAAGCAAGGATTAGCGTAAGAGTCAATCCGGAGATTAATGTGGATACAGATCCTGCGGTCGCCACCGCGGTTAAAGGCAGTAAATTCGGTTTAAACTTTAAAACAGCTGAAAAAGCTTATAAGTTGGCTATATCTAACAACATGGATGTAAAAGGAATCCATATGCATTTAGGATCGCAGATAACAAATATGTCTGTTTTTAAAGAAGGTGTAACAAAATTTGTTGAATTTGCCAAATATTTAGAAAAAGAATTAAGGTTAGAGTTTGAATTATTAAATTTTGGTGGTGGATTGGGTATATCTTACGCAAAAAACAGATTAGAAGAGGAAAAAGTGGTTGAAAATTTAAAAGAGATATATAAGAATGAAAATATCCATTCAAACTTATATTGTCCAATAACCAAGAGGGAGTATGTTAAAAATATCGTTGATTCTGTATCTATCCTCAATCATGATGTCAAGATAGTAATAGAGCCCGGAAGAAGCATAGTCGGAGATGCTGGCATCCTGGTCGGACGAGTTCTGAATATTAAAGATTCGTTGATAGCATTGGATATAGGTGCTAATTTGGTATCGGCGAATATAATAAGTAGCTACAACAATATCATTGTTGCAAATAAGGCAGGAGAAATTCCAGATGGTAATCCTGTTAAATTTGTTGGTAACCTGTGTTATGCCGGAGATTTTGTCTCTCCTTTTGAATGGAAGATGCCAGAGTTGAATAAGGGAGATATTGTATCTTTGATGGATGCTGGTGCATACCATTGGTTCTTTGCATCTCGTGGTAATTCTGTAGAGTTTCCAGCAACAGTAATGGTTTATAAAGGGAAAGATTATCTGATACGACGAAGAGAGAGATACGATAACATCTTTGGAGACGACTTAGAGATTGATTTGTAAAAATTTTTACTGTAATCTTAACAAATTTAAAAACTCAGATATACCGAGCCAGAATGACATAACGATTAAAAAAAGGAGAATGAGTATATTAATACTCTCTCTTCAGCCTTCACCGAGATACGTGCGCCTATTTGAGAACCTAAGATTGCTCCCAGTGTGATTATTGCAAAAAGATATGGGTCGGTGTTACCAAGCAGAACGTGTTCGATAGAGCCTGGTATTGCTGCGGCGCCCTCATGCATACTTATGCCCAAAAAGATTACAAACGCTGGTACAAGAATAGAGCCACCGCCTATACCTAAAAAACCAGATAAAAATCCGGTTACAAGTCCTATTATAAAGATGCGTAGAAATTTTACGTCCGCTTTAGTTTTATCTTTTAAAAAATCGATAATGTTATGCTTATCTCTTCTAATATTCTCGAAAATAAATCTTAATGCAATTATAAAGATAAAAAATGAGGTAAAAATCATTAATGCACTTCCTTCAAAAAAATTAGTAAACCATGCACCAAAAAAGGCAGATAAAGGTCCAGATAAACCACATATTAACCCTATATCTGTCCTAACTAGCCCTTTTTTATAATAGACCATAATTGCGGATATTGCGGTAGGGATTACTATAGGTAAGGCAGTACCTATTACAGTTTTTCCTGGTATTCCTAAAAAAAGGCGCATAAAAGGAATAGTGATGGTTGCGCCACCAACACCAAAAATACCTGATGAGATTCCCGAGAATATGCCTATCAGCAAAGCGATTATTATATAAAGAAAAAATCAGGCATTGTATCCTCCATATTTTAGATCTGCAATTATCTAGATCTTTTATTAATAACATATAAAAAGACACGCTGTCAATATTTTTATTAATACTTTATCGGTCGTTTTAATCTTATTTTTATAAAAAATTTATCTGCTGAAAATTAAACATTTTTATAGGTTTTTATTGTCAATAAAAGCTAAAATATAACAAATTTCCAAATAATTTACGCTACTAGTATCTTATGATACCTATATTCTTTTTTATTTCATTTTATGTTATAGTATTTTTTATATGTAAAAATAGTTATAAAAATAAGGTATGAACAAAAAAAATAAGAAAAACTTTAAACTTATAATATTCGATTTTGATAATACCATTGGTAAGTTGGATGTCGATTGGAGAAGATTGATCAATACTTTAAATATAAAAGAACCATTAAATGATTATTTAGATAGAATAAATAAAGAAGATAGGCAAAAAATATTTAAAATCATAGAAGCGAACGAGATGGAAAAAATAGATAATTTTAAACCAGATAATGACGTGGTATCGTTTATAACAAATTGTGATGGTTATAATTTAGCAATTTTATCCTCAAACAGCAAAAAAGCTATAGAAACGGCATTGAAACGATTAGGATTGTTAGATAAGTTTGATATAATTTTATCCGGAGAGGACGTCGAACGGCTAAAACCATCCTCAGAAGGGATTATTAAAATTTTAGATGAGTTAGGTATAGATAAAGATGATGCAATCTTTTTAGGAGATAGTTATGTAGATATGAAGGCATGTAATGCCGCTGGTGTAAAATTTGTTCTATCGCTTGATGAATTGAAAAAGTCTTTAGATTGTACAAATGTATAAATTTGTTGTAGACCGAATGTTATGTAGGTTGGGAAGATGGTTAAGGATTTTTGGCTATGATACCCGAATAATAAACGAAGAGCTTGATGATAAACGATCGAAAAAAGATCTTACGAATCGAAGATTAGTAGCTCACAAATCGAAGATTTGTGATGACGATCTTCTTATAGAGATAGCAAAAAAAGATGGGCGAATTCTTGTCACGAGAGATATAGCTTTGCATGATAGATCTATTAAAAATAATTTAAAATCTGTGTATATCGGGTCTAACTTTATAGAAAGACAGATCTTCGAATTAAAACAGGCTATTGGGATAGAAGTAGCATTAAAAATGACCCGATGCACGATATGTAACGGAGATGTTAAGCTTTACACATCGAATAGAGAAGAGTTATCTTATATCGATTATATGCCTGAAAGATTATTATCTGATAAAAAAGAGAGATTATGGGTCTGTACAAAATGTGGCCAATTCTACTGGATCGGTAATCATTGGAGGATGATGAGACTTATGGTCGAGAAAGTTAATGATCTCAGATGAAATTTATAAAAGAGATGCCATAAGTTAATATGACAGAATTTTTAAAATTAATTGTTGATCTATCGAACAAATCAAGAATTCGGTAGATTTTTAATCCATATGTTCAAAGAGGCGCAATAAGAAGGATTACAATCTACAACACATCCTATACATACAGCAATTCTGCCATCTTCCGAGAATAAAGGATCAAATATTGATCTTGTAACGGGTTCAATAAGGTATCCTCTTGATTTCTCAGTCCGTATCCATCTTCTGGCTATCAGTCCCTCTTTCTCTAGCTGGATTAATATTTTGGAACAACGTGCCTCGGATATCTTCAAATTTTTTGCAATATCCTTCTGTAAAATTTCCCCTTTATCATTAATTTCAAATAATATCTTAGATCTTATCAAATCCTCTTTCATTTTACCGTAAATATGATTTTAACCTTTAACTCACTCTTTTGCCTCACAGATAGAGACTATATTATTCCCCCGCAAAAGCACGGCACCTAGTTTTCTGGTCTTCTCACCGTTTTGTAATTCGACGGTATCATCCATATATATATTCATATAATCGTCTACGCTCTTCAAAAATCCCTCTAAAACGTATTTTCCTCTTTTCATCTCTATCTTAACTCTTTTATTGATCCATGCTTGAACCTGTTTTGATGGTAACATATAAAACCTCTAAATTTTTTTGATGGTATACAGTTTATTATTAAGTGGTATTTATAGTTTCTAAAATTCCTGAATAAAAATCCTATATTTTTTATTTTATTTATAGGTTACTATCATGAATCCGATTCGTGGTTTACAAATCTCTGATTTGTAATATCCCCTTTATATAACTCTACAGATATACCTGCTTTGTTAAAATATTCTAGACTCATTTCATCCGGATATGATATGGAATATACAACCCGCTTAATATGGGCATTTATCAGCATCTTTGCACAAAGACTGCACGGGAGATGGGTACAATATAAAGTGGCATCTTTTATGCTTATTCCATGAAGAGCTGCTTGGATAATAGCATTTTGTTCTGCATGTACACCTCTACAGATTTCTTGGTTTTTTCCGGATGGAATATTATTAGAATTCCTTAAACAACCGATATCCAGACAATGTGGTAAACCACTCGGTGCGCCGTTGTAACCTGTGGTAAGAATCCTTTTATCTTTGACGATAACAGCACCTACATGATTTCTCAGGCATGTAGATCTTGTAGCAACAATCTTTGCTATATTCATAAAATATTCATCTATATTAGGTCTCTCATTCATCTGATCCTTCTCTGATTTTGTTATTGTATAACGGTTTTATTTATAATTATCCTATTTTTATATATATCATACCTCAAAGTTTTGTATGGTTGTTCAATATACATCAAAAATTTTATATAAGGATCAACCTACATCAAGGGGATATAGTATGATAAAAGTTGGAATAATCGGAGGAACTGGATACACAGGTGGAGAGCTTTTGAGAGTATTGTATAATCACCCAGAAGCAGAGATAAGCGTGGTTACATCAAGAAGCAACGAGAATAAAAAAGTTAGTGATGTCCACAAATATTTAAGAAATATAGTCGATTTGACTTTTACAAAGACCGATCCAAGATCGGTCAGCGAATGCGATGTAGTCTTTACAGCAGTGCCGCATACTAAAGCTATGGAGATAGTGCCAAGGCTCTTAGATTCTGGCATAAAAGTTATAGATCTGAGCGCGGATTATCGGTTAGATTTTGAGATATACGAACGGGTTTACGGTGTAAAACATAAAGATAAAGGAAGAAGTGCCGTATATGGTCTTTCTGAATTATACAGAGAAGAGATAAGGAATTCATCATTGGTAGCAAACCCAGGGTGTTTTCCGACGGGTGCGATTTTATCTGCATATCCGATCGTATCGAAAGGATACGTAGAACAAATAATATTCGATTCAAAGACTGGAATATCTGGTGCAGGGGCATCTCCTACCGATAATTCCCATTATCCTAACATGGCAGAGAATGTGATACCATACAAATTGACTGCTCATAGACATCTAGAAGAGATGAGATCTATACTCAAAGGTGTTAGAGTTAGTTTTACACCCCATATAGTTCCAGTAATACGAGGCATACTTACTACTGCACATATCTTACTCAAAAAAACTTCCAGATTGGAAGAGATTATCGAGCTATACAAGAAATATTATAAAAAAGATCCATTTATTAGAGTTTTTAGTGATATACCCAGCCTCTCATACGTGCGTGGCGCAAATTTCTGTGATATTGGTGGTTTTGCATTAGAAGTAGAGAACGACCGGCTTGTAGTTGTCAGTGCAATAGATAACCTTGTTAAAGGTGCAGCAGGACAAGCGGTACAGAATATGAATATAATGTTCGGCTTAAATGAAAAAACAGGGTTATTTTATCCTGGGATCTCGCCTTGATAAGCAAGATCAAGGATGAAAATCTGTGTGTCCTGGCAAATTATTTAAAAAATAAGAAAAATAAGATTATTTCATCGCACCCATCATCATATCCATCATGAATCGAATGACGTCGATCAGCACGCCAGGTTGAAACAACCATCTAATGAGTCCGCATAATATCTCTGGATCTAATATCGGCAGTATCATCTCGATTGTCCCAGGTATGTCAGTTAGCATCCCTTTCATCATTGGGAACATCGTCATCTCCATCAGTTCGATCATTATTTTTATATCCATTTAACCACCTCTTTTTTATTAAATTGCCTTTAACGGTATAACATAAGGTCTACTATTATTATCATCTACAGTTGCCTCGACACCATAAACGGATTTTATATTCTCTGGTGTAATCACCGATTTAGGATCTCCAGCATCGTAGACCTCTCCTTTCTTAAGAAGGACTATTCTGTCAGAAAATCTGGAAGCCAGATTCAGATCGTGCATTGCCATCAGAGCGGACACCTTTCCTCCTTTCACGATCTCTTCGATGATCTTTAAGACCTCCAGCTGATGTCTTAAATCCAGATTTGATGTAGGTTCGTCGAGCAAAAGTATTTCAGGTTCCTGCGCGAGCGCCTTTGCGATCAAGACTTTCTGCATCTCCCCTCCGCTGATTCCGTCAAAGGATCTCAGTGCCATATCCTCCAGACCCATCAATTTAAGAATCTTAAATACGACCTCTTTATCCTTCTTTCCAGATCTCCAACCGACATAAGGTCTTCTTCCGACCATAACCGCATCGAATACGCTACAGGGAAGGACGTTTATAGCCCTTTGTGGAACATAACCGAGCAACTTTGCGATCTCATTCTGTTTCATCTCTCTTAAATCTTTCTCATCTATTAAAACGGTCCCTTTTGGTCTCAGCATCCCACCTATACACTTGAGAAGGGTCGTCTTTCCAGAACCGTTCGGTCCAAGAAGGCTTACGATCTCTCCCTCTCTAACCTCGATCTTCACGTCTTTGAGGGCGAATCTTGAACCATATTTAAAAGAGAGATCTCTTATCTCAAGATTCAATAGAATCCACTCCTCTTTACTGCGAGATAAAGGATGAACGGGATGCCTACGATTGTCATGATCATCCCGACAGGTATCTCTATCGGTTGAATTGCAGTTCTCGCAACGGTATCAGTTCCTAAGAGCAATAAAGCACCTATCAACGCTGAACAAGAAAATATGAACCTATGATCATTTCCCATTGTCGTTCGTGCTATAAAAGGTGAGATCAGGCAGACGAATCCAATGACGCCTGTGAAGCATACGATTACAGAGACGATCAATGTTGCCAAGATCATAGAGATCATCCTTGTCCTTTTCACATTTATTCCAACACTCGCTGCTGTGTCGTCACCAAGCACCATCGCGTTCAGGTCCCTTGCATACCAGATCAGCAAAGGGAACGTGATTATAAGAAGGATAGATGTTGTAAATACGCTTATCCAGCTACTCGAGATGAGATATCCCGATAAGATCTGAGATATACCTATTGATCCTCCTATTATCCCTGCTACCGATGCTAAGATAAGAAATAGGTACATCAAACATATTCCACAGAGTATCACCGTTTCGGAGCTCATTTCTCTCCGTTTTGCGATCAAATATATCAATAACAGGGCAACCATGCCGAAGAAGAATGCAAAGACGATGTTAATCCCTATACCAGCACCAAAGATTCCGCCGACCATCGCACCGAAGAATGCAGCCGACGATACACCAAGAGTGAACGGGCTTGCTAAAGGATTATGCAGAACGCCCTGTACGACAGCACCGGATAATGCAAGACCCATACCTGAGACGATCGCCATAAGAATTCTGGGTAGTCTCAATTGCCAGACGATCGTATCTGTATAACTCGATCCTCTTGAGAAGATGCTATCTATAACATCTTCGAGACTTATAGATGCAGCACCCAGCGGTATTACCAAGATCGCTAATACTATTAAAGACGCAAGAAGAAGAGATAAGATACCAAACCTTCTTGCAGTATATTTTGCGTATCTCTCTTCTGTTTTATAATTCCGGATAGACATACACCCCCTTATACTCCAATCCATACCACTTCTCTAACCATTCTGCGTGGAACTCCTCCGGATCCATGTCCTCGAACCGATCAGGATAAAACATTTTTGCCAGATAAATTAGACCTACTGGCCACCTTGCCGATGTCTGAAGCATGCTGAAAGGGAATATATAGACCCTCTCGTTCCTCACGGCGTCTATTGCACTCGATCCAGGGCGGTTCATTATTTCATCTCTTATACTTTTAAGCATATTCACATCGGGGTTGTCGGTGTATCCGATGGACATCTGGTATGGCTCTCCCCTAATCATCTTTCCGATCCCTTTTGTCATCACCGACATGGGCAGAAACTCCCCGATGATCACCTGGGGATTTGCCTCTATAATTGCTTCCTGACTGACCGTGCGAATCGCTAATCCTGTAGAAACCTCCATTCCAGCAGGCAATCCGGGTATCGTCGGCATCTGAAACTCCTCTCCACCCATTGAAAAGACATTTCTTCCTCCTGCCATCTTGATAAGCTTATCTATCGGCGATCCTTCTGCCATCGTCATGTATGGAAAGTGAAACTCCCAATAAACTCCCACTCTTTCACCTGAAGGTATATCCTTCACCCGATCTTCGACCATCCTTATGTACGAATGGACGAACTTGAGATACTCCTCTGCTCTCTTCTCTTCTCCGAGTATTATCCCCAGATTTCTCACATCAAAATCATAAGTTCCTGGATCCCACAGATTCAGATAGACCACCTTGATGCCAGCGGCTTCCATCTTCTCTTTAAACCCAGGAAGGAACATGAGATCGTTTGAGGCGATCACCACATCTGGTTCCAGAGCAATGATCTTCTCATAGCTCGGGAAGTGGTGGAGTCCGACTGAAGGTTTATTCTGTAATGTCGGATAGAACTCTGGTTCTGCCAGAGGTATCAGATCGATACCGACGAGTTTATCTTCTCCCCCCAATGCGACGATTACCTCATCCGCAAAGAGGTTCACGTTTACCACACGCTCCACAGGATACGGTATCTCAACCCTATTTCCCAACGAATCTATGATAGTAACGGTCTTTTCTTTATCAGCCTTTCCTTTATCAGCATACGTTACCGGAGCCAAAAACATGGTACAGGCGATCAGACAGGCGAGCATCGCTCCCACAATTTTTTCATTCATCTTTTTACCTCCTATTCTTTTAATCTTCTATACCATTCTATACCATATTGTTAGATACACAAATAATCTGCCCTAAAAAAGCTCGGTTTTGGATAAAGATCCTAATTAGAATATTACCCAAAAACCTATAATTCAGCCTTTTAGTCTTTTGCTTTGAGAATATCATCTATCGCCATCGAGATCTGCTCATAATATCCTTCGGCGTATCCGTCGATCCATCCGTCCGTGATTACTACGTCCATCCCGTCGTATTCGAACTCTGTTCTGTACTTTCTGAGGCCATCTTCGTAGTATTCTTCCCATGCCGGAGGCTCCAATCCCCAGGCCTCTCTAAGTCCGATCAACGTCTCGTATCCAGAGTTTCCGACTTCGTATGGAACGTCTATACAGTACTCGTATCCTTCTTTTACCGCTTTATCTGCCGCCTCTTTTATAGAGAGAATCTTGTTATCTGGATCCATCATCCCATCTGCCATTTCTGCGTATACCTGCCAAACAACTATCTTTCCTCTCCAGTTTTTAACGATATCCAAGTTGTATATCTCGTTTTTAGCTCCATCGAATGCCTCTTTTGCATACTCATGATACGGCTCATCTTCCCAAACACCTGAACAAGGCATTCCATGATGATTTAGGATAACAACAACGTCTTTATCATTCTGTATTTTTTTCAACTCTTCTTCTACCTTATTTGCAACACCTTTATTATACGCATCCGTTCCACCTATCTGACCAGAAAAGACGATATTTACGTCCAATCCCTTCTCTTCGAGGTATTCAGATATTTCTCCAGCCGGATGTTCAAACTCCGAGAATACGACATAACCTTCAGCCAATACGAGATCTTTCACACCCTCTTCTCTTACCAATCTTTCTGAAGCAATCCTAAAATCAGGAAATCCTGGACGGGCAGCTCCAAAACCTCTTTTTATGACGATCTTATCACCGTATCTCTCTTTCAACATCGATTCTACCTCATCCATTATTCTCTGCTCTCGCCCCCCACCAGGATTATAGTTATCCATTTTTTGATATAAACCATACATGTCCAAGCCCATATACTCCCAAAAGTCTGATTCTCCCTTTCCTGGTCCGTCTGGTGCTAAATAGTAAGGATGTTGAGGCATCATCTCCCCTATCATAGGTATCGAGCTGAAGATTGATACGAACGACCTGGATACCCATTTATAATCTTCACCTTCGTAAGAGTTTCCCCAGGCATCAATCAGGTTCGGATCATCTTTTGGCTTGGAAGCAAATGGATCATCTCTATCCACAAGCAACGTGCCGGAATCCATCATATCCAATAATTTTTCAGCGGTTGTTGCCATATAAGGCATCTCCCTCATTGCTGCTCCCGATCTCATGTAGTTATGAAGAAAATTTTTCCATCCAACATACGCATCGGCGTCGTATCTCTCCGGCTCACCAAAACCTATCAATAGCACGCCGATTTTACCCTCTTGTGGCTCTGGTGTCGCCGAAACAAGAGGGGATAATAGCGTGAACGATAGGATCGCCACAAAGAGCAGACCAACCAACTTATTCTTCGATCTCTTCATATCTTTTACTCCACTTATTTTATTTAATTTTTGATTTATTCACCTTTTATCTATTCGGCCATAACCTCCTCGGGCAAAACCTTAAAGATAGCCGCCACCATACCCAGCATTATGATGAGTACTCCGATGATCACTACTATAATGCCGGCGATCGGCCCGGCAATCCCTGCCATCATTCCTTTCATGAATATCATGAGACCTCCGACTGAAACGAGTGTCCCGATGATGCACGGTAGAACCGCATACGCCAACCACTTTGGTAAAGCCTTCAATGCTTTCTTATATTCAACCATTTTCATCACTCCTTTTTGAGTTGCATTTCATAATAATCTCATAACATCGTTAGGTATACAAATAATATGCCCTAAAAAGACTCTGTTTTAGATAAAAATCTTAACTTTGTTAGGATTTTGGAAAAAAACTAACTTCTACCAGAAAAGATGGGGATTTGATAAATATAGAAGATACCTCGATCAAAATAATTCATACCCTGGACATAGCATAGGAAGCATATGACAGCAATAAAATTTACTGGTTATCTATATGGCAAAATTAGTTTAATTCTAATAATCTAGTTCTAATTTTTTTTATTTATTTTTATTCTTTTCTCATTTTTCACAAACGATACTTAGGCTAAAATTTGACATAATAGAAAGTTTTATATATTATGAATATATATTTATTATTATGCCAAGAAGAAGAAGATGCAGGAGAGTTGCATCTCAGCCAAGGTTTACATACTTCAAGCCAATAGGTATCAGGGCTATGGATCTTGAAGAAGTAGAGCTTGGTATGGACGAATTTGAGGCAATAAGATTGAAAGATTATCTAGGATTAGAGCAGAACGAGGCGGCTTTTGAGATGGGGGTATCACAGCCTACCTTTCATAGAATTATTGATGAAGCACACAGAAAAGTTGCAAAAGCCCTTATAGATGGATTACTTTTGAGGATGAGTCGGGAGGATCAGGTGGTCATAGTAGAAAAGGAGAGTTATAGGATTTTTGAATGTTTTGATTGTGAGAGTAGATGGTCCGTAGATTATGGAATACCAAAGCCCATGAAGTGTCCAAATTGTGGATCTACGCTTCTTGCAAGGGTTAAAGAGGATTAAAAAGGAAGAAATAAAGAGGTTCTGGAGAATATTAAATCTTCTGCTCGGGATATGATTTAACATTACAAATCGAAGATTTGTGTTATTTTTTTATTATAAATAAAAAAGGGAGGTGATAAAAAATGCCTTGGGGAGATAGAACAGGTCCTATGGGTCTAGGCCCAAGAACAGGAAGAGGTTTGGGACTTTGCAGTGGTTATCCTGTACCAGGTTATCTTGGATATCCAAGAAGAGCACCATTTTTTAGAGGTAGATATCCTGTACCAGGTTATCTTGGATATCCAAGAAGAGCACCATTTTTTAGAGGCAGAGGTTTTTGGTATCGTGGATTTGGATGGTGGTAAAACATCATCCAAAATCCAAAACTACGTTTCTGGAATTCCTTGTTCATTAGGAGTGAAGAACCGTAGGTTTTCACAGTCTGCAATTTTAAAATGTAAGTTTTAAAGAAAAAAAGGAGGTGAAAAAAATGTGGTGGGGTAGATACCCAGGACATGGACCTTTCAGCTACCTTCCTCCCTGGGAGAGACCTGGATGGGTCTATGGTAGAGGCGTATGCTGGTGGTATCCATATGGATATCCAGCCTACAGAACAAAGGAGGAGGAGATAGCCGCTCTGAAAGATGAGCAGAGAGACCTTCAAGCAAGGCTGAGGGAGATAGAGGAAAGGTTAAAGGAGCTGGAGGGGTAAAAACCCCCCAGCTAGGAGGATAAAAAATGAAGGTTTGTGTTACAGCTATAGGAAATGATCTTAGTTCTCCAGTAGATCCGAGATTCGGAAGGTGTGCCAACTTTATAATAGTTGATACAGATAGTATGGATTTCAAGGTCATGCAAAACAGGAATGTCTATCAGTCTGGAGGAGCAGGCATACAGGCTGCGGGAGATGTGATCAAGGAAGGGATAAAATGCGTGATCTCCGGAGCAATAGGACCAAATGCGATGGGGGTTCTTAGCTCTGCTGGAGTTGAATTTTACGAGGCTTTGCCTGGAAGTGTAAGGGATAATATTGAGGCGCTAAAAGAGGGAAGATTGAGAAAAATCTATGATCCAACGGTTCCAGGGCACTTCGGTCAGGGAGGTAGAGGTGGTGGATATGGAAGAAGATGGTGAAAGGCTTGGTCTGGGTCCAGGCGGCTACTGTGTATGTCCGAACTGTGGTCACAGAGAGAAACATAAGAGAGGGACTCCGTGCAGCACTCTGAAGTGCCCAAATTGCGGATCATTTTTAAAAAGGGATAAAAAATGACAAAAATTAATAAAAAAATAAAAGTGGCAGTAGTAACCGACGATGGAAAGACCGTAAGCCAACATTTTGGAAGAGCAAGATACTTTGCAATCTTTGAGGTTGATGATGGGGATATAATAAATAAAGAGATTAGAAATAAGGCAGGGCATCATACTTTTGTAAAACATGACCGTTTTGATAATTCTGGATTGCATGGATACGAATTGCATTCACAGAGTAAACACAATGCTATAGCACAGGAAATAAAAGATTGTAATGCTCTTATAGCAGGAGGTATGGGTTACGGTGCATATGAGTTTTTTAAATCTTTGGGCATAGATGTCATAGCTACAGATGTACCTTATGCAGAAGAGGCTGTAAGAAGATACGTAAGAGGAGAGCTCATAGATCTTAGGGAAAGATTGGACTGATGATGAAGATAAAGATACTTTATGATAACGAGGTTGCCGTAGATAAAGAGAAAATGATTCCTTCCTATGGTTTTTCCTGCCTGATAGATAAAGAGGTGCTTCATATGGGCTCTCTGCTTACCCTTCTACCATTCGATAAAAGAAGCGATAAAACGGTCTATTTTCCCTCAGCTACCGTAAACATGAGAAAAGAGCTGGGAAAGAGAGCAAACCTCATAACGGAGAAAGAGCCTGTAGCGGTAACAAAGGATATTTACACAACAGGGCTCATGGGCAAGGATACAGAAGAGCAGGCGCTGGTGATAAAAAGTAGAAAAGGGCTTGTTATATTAACCGGATGTGCCCATCCTGGTGTTGGAAAGATCATAGAGAGAGTTAAAGATCTTTTCGGTGATGATATCTATGCATTCATAGGAGGTTTGCACGACTTTAGGAATAAAGCTCGGAGTTGAGCCTTCAAGCAAAATGGCAGAGATCGCAAGGAAAAAAAGGGATAGAGGTTGTGGAGGGCATAGCTGAGGATCTGCCCTTTGATGATGAAAGCTTCGATTTTGTGCTGATGATCACAACCATATGCTTCTTGGTGATGTTGAAAAAGCTTTTAAGGAGGCACATAAAGTTCTAAAGCGCGGGGGAAGCATTATAATAGGCTTCATAGATAAAAAGAGCCCTCTGGGAATAGATTATCTGAAGCACAAAGAGGCAACTTTTTATTCAGTAAACGAAGTTATTCCTCTTCTAAAGGGATTCAGGATAGCTTCTGTCCTGCAGACAATATTCAAGCCTCTAAATAAGATAGACTCCATAGAGCCTGTGATTGAGGGGTATGGAAAAGGTTCTTTTGTTGCGATCAAAGCAGTAAAAGAGAAATAAATGTCCTACATCTATGGTCCAGTACCATCAAGGCGTCTCGGTAGATCTCTCGGCGTTGATCCTCTGCCATTAAAGACCTGCAACTTTTCATGCATATACTGCCAGCTTGGGAGGACTGAGAGATATACGAAGGATAGGAAAGAGTTCTTTCCTAAGGAGGATATAACTGAAGAGATGGAAGAAAGGATAAGGGAGATCGGGAGAGAAAATATAGATTACATAACATTTGCAGGGAGCGGCGAGCCAACACTTTATAGCCCTCTCGGATGGCTTATAGAAAAGGCTAAAGATTATGGAAAAGTAGCTGTACTCACAAACGGTTCTCTTTTGAGTGATGAAGAAGTAAGGGAAGAGCTGTATAAGGCTGATGTCGTTCTTCCTACCCTGGATGCTGGTTATGAGAAGACCTTCAAAAGGATAAACAGACCTTATAGAATATCCTTTGATACGATGATAGAAGGTATGGTTAATTTCAGGAAAGAGTTTAAAGGAGAGCTCTGGTTTGAGTTCATGGCTATAGATGGCTTAAATGATAGTCAGCAAGAGATATCAAAGGTAAAAGAGATCCTTGATGCTATAAGAGCGGATAGGGTCTATATAAACGTGCCGATAAGGGCTCCTGCTGAGCCGTGGGTCAGAGGATCTAAAAAGATACAGGAGATAAAATCTGTGCTCTCTGAGAGTTTTGAGATAGTGATACCTGAAGAAGGAGAGTTTGAAATAGTATCGAAAGATAAAGAAGGGGTAAGAAGAGAGATACTGGATATAACAAGGAGGCATCCGATGAGGAAGGAGCAGATAGAAGAAGTATTGATAGAGAAGGGATTTGAGGATTTGCTCGAGGAGCTCATCGAAGAGAAGGAGATAGAGGTTTTTTCTCATGAGGGCAGAGAGTACTTCAGGATAAAAAAGAAATAAAGGTAAGGAAGAGCTGAAAGTAAAAAAGAAAAGGGGATAGAAAAAATGAAGAAGAGCGAAGGAGCGATCAGAGCGAGCAACCTGTCGAAGAGGTATGACTATCTCTTAGCAATGAAACTCAAAAAGGTGAAAACATGATGATAGCTGTAGCCAGTGGGAAGGGAGGAACCGGAAAGACGCTCATAGCTACAAGTTTGGCTCTTGCATTGGATGAAGAGTTAACGTTTCTTGATTGCGATGTTGAAGAGCCAAACAGCGGTATATTCCTTAAACCTGAGATAGAAGAGGAGGAAAAGGTCTATAAGCTCGTGCCCTCAGTAGATTATGAAAAGTGCAACTTCTGCGCAAAGTGCGAAGAGGTGTGTGCATACAATGCTATAGTGGTGGTAAAAGAGAAAGTGATGATATTTCCAGAGCTTTGTCACAGCTGCGGAGCATGTTCAGCTCTCTGCCCGACAAATGCGATAAGAGAAGAGGGGCAGGAGATGGGAATCATAAGAAGAGGGAGAAGAGAGAGGATAGAGTTCTATGAAGGAGAGCTCAAGGTAGGAGAGCCAATGGCTACTCCACTTATAAGAAGAGTAAAGAATAAAAAAAGGCTCACAAATACAATTATAGACTGTCCTCCTGGAACTTCATGTCCTGTTATGGAAAGCGTAAGAGGGAGCGATTATATCCTTCTTGTAACTGAGGATACTCCATTCGGATTGAACGATCTTGAGATGGCTTTAGGCACATTCAGAGAGATGGGTATGCAAACAAGAAGGATGGGGGTTATCATAAACAAAAGCATTGGGCGTAGAGAGATAGAGGAATCCTGCAAGGCAGAGGGTATAGAGGTTTTGATGCATCTGCCTCTGGATAGAGAGATAGCCAGGAGTTATTCAGAGGGAAGACCACTCTTTCAATACAAAGAGGAGTTTAAGAATCTATACAGGAGGATAAATGAGACAGATAGCTGTGATTAGTGGAAAGGGAGGGAGCGGAAAGACTACCGTTGTAGCATCCATAGCTTCTGTGGCAGAAAACATTGTGCTTGTGGACTGCGATGTTGATGCTCCAAACCTCGGAATACTTATAGAACATGAAGTAAGAGAGAAGCATGAATTTTACGGCATGCAAAAAGCCAACATATTGCAGGATAGATGCATTTCATGCGGTCTGTGTGAAGAAGCGTGCAGGTTCGATGCAATACGTAATAACGGTATCTACAGCATAGACAGAACAGCATGCGAAGGGTGCAGATTCTGCACAGAGGTATGCTCTTCAGAAGCCATAGAGATGGTTGATAATCTTTCAGGCTACTGGTTTCTGTCTCATTCAGCGTACGGACCTTTCATTCATGCAAGACTTAAAGCAGGAGAGGAAAATTCGGGCAAACTTGTCTCTCTTATAAGGAATGAGGCTAGAGAGGTTGCTGAGAAGGCAGATACAGATAATATATTGATAGATGCTCCAGCCGGAATAGGATGCCCTGTTATAGCCACCCTCTCCGGCGTTGATGAGGCTATTGTTGTCTTTGAACCGACTCTCTCAGGATTGCACGATGGGATAAGAGCAATAGAGATCGCAGAGCATTTTGGTGCTAAGCTCTATTGCATGATAAACAGGAGCGATCTCAACGAAAAAATAAGCAAAGAGATAAAAGGACTATGCCGACAGAAGGGCATAAAGATACTGGAAGAGATACCCTATGATATCAGATTCGTTAAGGCGCTTAATGAAAAAAGAATAGCCACCGAGATGTATAAAGACATCAGACATATATTTAAGCAAATCTGGGGAAGGATAAATGAGTCTGATTGAGGATGTTTTTGAATGAAATAAAAAGGATAGATAAGACTACCTTTCATTTATCTAATGCCTGTTTCAAATCGCTGATTATATCTCTGACATCTTCGAGTCCGACTGACAGGCGTATCAGAGATTTGGATATACCGCTGTCTTCTTTTTCAGGAAAATTTAGATGCGTCATTGTATAAGGATTTTCTATCAATGTCTCTGTAGTTCCTAAACTAACAGCAACCTTGCATAGTTTTACATTGTCAAGTAAAGTATAGACATCATCTTCGTTTCTGAGTTCAAACGCTAGCATACCACCAAAACCATACATTTGGCGTCTTGCAATATCAAAATAAGAAGAATCATTCAGGCCTGGATATAACACTCGTCTAACTTTTTCATGCCTTTTTAAAAAATTAGATACCGTTATTGCATTTTTTTCATGTCTATCCATCCTTAATGATAGAGTTTTGATACCTCTTATAATCAGCCAGGCATTAAAAGGGCTTATCACGCCACCATAATCTACTAAAATCTTTCTCAAATGGTCTGTCATATTTTTATCTCCTATCACAATCCCGCCTAAAGCATCACCATGCCCACAGAGAAACTTCGTTGCACTATGGATGACGATATCGGCACCTAATTCTAAAGGTCTTTGGAAATAAGGAGTCATAAAAGTGTTATCGACTATCACTTTTATATTATCATCGAACTCTTTAACCCTCTGTGATATCTCTAATATATCGATGATGTCCATTGTAGGGTTTGCTGGAGTCTCTATAAATACAATTTTTGTATTTTCATCGATTAAACTCTCTATCTTACTGGTATGAGTATTTACAAAGGATACATATATACCGAATCTTTTTATATCTCTAAAAAATGCATAAGTACCACTATAGATTGGGCAAGACGATATAAGACGATCTCCTGATTTCATACAAGATAGTATCGTTGCAGATATAGCGGCCATTCCTGAAGAGAAAGCCACTGCCGACTCTCCTTTTTCTAATTTTGCAATTTTTTCCTCTAATATCTCAATGGTAGGATTTCCTGCTCTTGTATAAATATATTGACTTTTTCCAAGTATAAAAGTAGAAGATTGGTGGATTGGTGGGATAAGATCTGCCTCATCATTTTGATGTATCGCAACAGTGGCAAAACTTGACATATTATTCTGATTCTTTATGAGACTGCCACAGGCGGGACATTCTAACTCCCATAATATATCTTTTTTTCCACCTTGCCATAGACATTTAGGGCATTCGTATCTTAAATCTTTGTCTTTTATAAATAACTTAAGAAAATTCCTGCATATAGGACAGACTGCTACTTTTTTTGCGTTATCTTCTTCTCCTTTCCAATCACAAATTTTGCATTTAACCATATATCTTTATAAAGATTAAAAAATAGATAAAATTTTATATAAATAAGATTAAACAAAAATTGTGGTTTTTATTTTATTGCTCGTTGTGGTAATATCTGCAATATTGATGGGGATATTTCCTATATTTTTTAAACGTTGGAATGAGGTTAACGTAGAAGAAAAATACGGAACGCTAAAAAATTGTACAAAGATTATATATAAAGAAATTGCTGTTATATGGTCTAAACCTTTACATAACGCGGAGATTAAATATTTATCAAAAGATTTTCTATCTGAAGCGTTCAATTTAAAGAATTATTCCAGATTATTTGATCTGATAGATAGGTATCTTATTGCAGGAATTCTTACCGGATTTCTTGGTTATATTATATGGATATTTTCGTTAAGGTTTGGAGAAGTGAGCATTTTATTCTCAATAACATCCTTACAGTTTATTGCGACATGGATAACAGGTTATCTATATTTGAAAGAAAGGTTAACTCCGTTACAGGTTATGGGAATAGTATCTATAATATTGGGGGTAGCACTGATTGCACCACAAGTATAAATTAGGCATAATTTTAGCCATTTCTGCAGGTATAATATATGGAATAGCATCGATCGTCTTTAAATATGATATAAATCTAGCCGATTACGAATCTTTGATATCCAACACGGGATTATGGATATCTGCTATTATTTTTATAATCAGCGGAATGGCTATATTTACCAGATTAGAATCATCTTATGTGATAAAGATCTTGTTTATAGTCTCTCTTATCTACCTTGGTTTGTTCATGATGGTGAAAGTATCTTTTTTTGCCATGATATTGTTGATTGGAGCGTTTTTACTCGCTTTTCTTGCATTATTTTATATAGACGCATCTATAGCATGGCCGCTTACCGGATGTAAATATGCTGTATGTTCCTTGATTGCTTATTTTTTCTTAAACGAGGTACTTACGACTGTTGGAATTTTGGGAATAACATTTATAATGATAGGCACGATCCTCTTGGCAATAGGTGGAGAAATGACAAAAGAATAGGGGGTTAGATACAGGTTATCTCAAACCGATCACCCAACCAATTTATTGCAGATTCTACCTCTGTTTTATCCGTAGATTCTATTTTTATTTTTAGGACGAAATCTCCTTTGTCATACCGCTGAGGATAGGATCCTATCTTTACGTTAAATTTTATTGTAGCATCTTCTAAGATCTCGCCTATATCTGCCTCTGTCCTTTTTGTCATAATCCATCGAGTATAAAATCGATCTCCTTTTAATTTATCTTCTATAGAAAGGAACATGGATCTCATCTCTTCTGGAACTCCCGGCATTACAAATATCCTATCCTCGATTATAAACCCAATGGCTCCGCCTATCTTATTAAAGATCGGTTTTGTACCTACAGGAATCTCTATCATCTTTTGCAATCTAGTATTAATAATATCAATTTCAAACATCTCGTTATCGACAGGTTTTAAATCTTTTTTTAGAAATAAAGATATGGCATCTCTAGTAACATCATCATGGGTAGACCCAAGACCACCTGTAATAAAGATATATCCATTATTATCTTTAATCTCGTCCAACTCCTTTTTTATGATAGCAACATCGTCAGGAATGACTATAATCTTCTTTACTTTTATTCCTTTCTGGTTTAATTTTTTTGCCAGCCATGTAGCATTATCGTTAGGTACATCCCCTGCCAGCAATTCGTCTCCTATTGTGATGATATATGCATCCATCCTCAAACTTTGTATAGATATATTATTAGTACTAAAAACCTAATATTTTAAAATTTTATTTTTATTTAGTAGTTTATAAAAGTTTATTAGATTTAAACAAAGGTTAATATGATATAAGTTTATAAAACTTATAAAAATAGTCTTACTTATAAGTTTTATGCCATATCTTAAAATATATTTGCATCAATGAATTCAAAAGTTTTATTTGTATAAAGATTAGGGTAATTTTACAATGAGGATAGGTGTCTATGTATGTCATTGCGGACTTAATATTGCCAGGGTTATAGATGTGGATGATCTAAGAAAATTTGCAGAAAAAGAGGCTGATGTGGCCGTAGCAAGAGATATAGATTATCTTTGTTCTGATTCTAGCCAGAACCAAATTAAAGAAGACATAAAAGAGTATGGTTTAGATAGAGTTGTTATAGCATCTTGTTCTCCAAGAATGCACGAAGAAACTTTTAGAAAATGTATAAAATCGGCTGGAGTTAACCCTTATCTTCTTGAGATAGCAAATATAAGAGAACAATGTTCATGGGTTCATAATGATGAATTAAAAGCTACTGAGAAGGCGAAAGATCTTTTAAAAATGGCAATCGCCAAGGTGCGAAATTCAAAAGTTTTAGAAGAGAGAAAAGTCCCGATTAATAAGAACGTTCTGATTGTTGGAGGAGGTATAGCAGGGATACATGCTGCATTAGAATTGGCAAAAGCAGGAATAACAGTATTTATGGTTGAAAAGAATCCAACGATCGGCGGAAAGATGGCTCTTTTAAACGTAGTATTCCCAACAAACGACTGTTCTATATGTGTTCTAGCACCAAAGATGTCAGAGGTATCTTCAAATGATAATATAAAACTCTTCTCTTACTCAGAGATAACATCTATAGAGGGAAGGGTGGGCGATTTTATAGTAAAAATAAAGAAAAAACCGAGATATGTCGATGAGGATAAGTGTAAAGGATGTATCTATGACTGTTCAAGTGTATGCCCTATCGATATCCCGAACGAGTACGATTTCAATGTTGGAAGGCGTAAAGCCATATACATTCCGATACCACAGGCTGTTCCCAATATTGCAGTTATAGACCCAGAAAATTGTGTAGGATGCAAGTTTTGCGAGGAAGGTTGTAATGCAGACGCGATAGACTTTTCACAGAGAGAGGAGGAGATAGAATTAAACGTTGGGACTATAATTGTAACGACAGGTTATCAACCTTTTGATGCTCGTAAGAAGGATGAGTATGGATACGGTAGATTTAAAAATGTTTTTACCACGTTTGAGATTGAGAGATTACTCAATGCATCAGGGCCCACAAAAGGTATATTAGCAAGATTATCCGACGGTAAAATCCCTAAAAAGATTGGTTTTATCCAGTGTGTCGGTAGCAGGGATAAAAAAGTAAACAGGCCATACTGTTCAAAGGTATGTTGCATGGTTAGCATCAAGAATGCCAATATTATAAAGAATAGATATCCTGATTCTGATATAACGATATTTTATACCGACATAAGGGCTGGAGGTCCAGAATACGAAGAATATTACGAAGAAACGCAGAGAATGGGTGTAAAATTTATCAGAGGAAATGTCGGAGAGATCTATGAAAAAAATAATGGAAACCTTGTATTATCATATGAAGATACTTTAGAATGTGTGAGAAAGGATGAAGAATTCGAGATGGTAGTATTATCGGTAGGTATGGAACAAGATCAAAGTGCAAGGGATCTTGGAATATTGTTAGGATTAACTGAGAATCCTGATGGGTTCTTTTCTGTGATACATCCAAAAATGAGACCCGTAGATTCAAACATAGACGGTATCTATATTGCAGGATGTGCAACAGGACCTAAAGAGATCCCTGACGCTATCGTTCAGGGTTTAGCAGCAGCTTCGAAAGTAATGAATGTCTTGAATAAAGGAGAGATCGAACTTGATCCAATGAGGGCAAGTCTGATAGAAGATCGATGTGACGGTTGTAGTCTATGTGTCGATGTATGTAGATTCAATAATATAAAGATAGATAAAGATAGAAAAAAAGCGGTTATAGACGAGACAGGATGCCACGGATGCGGATCTTGTGCTGCATCATGCCCGAACGATGCTATATATCTATCAAACTTCTCTGATGCTCAGATTATAAGCCAGATAGATGCTGCGTTGGAAGATAAGAAGGAATATCCAATAATAATAGCATTTTTTTGCAATTGGTGCTGTTATGCAGCGGCAGATCTAGCTGGATCGCAAAAAATAAACTATCCATCTAACATAAGGATAATAAGAGTCATCTGTTCTTCGATGGTAAAACCAAAGTATGTTTTAAGAGCGTTCGAGAAAGGAGCGGATGGTGTTATGGTAGGTGGTTGCAGGTTAGGTGAATGCCATTATAAGTTTGGGAATTATGATGCAGATAAGAGGTTAAGTATTCTTAGAGAAATTTTAAGTGGAATCGGCATAGATAGTAGAAGATTGAAGACGGTATGGCGGGCAGCGAGCGAAGGGAATAATATTGCAAATGATATAAGCGATTTTACGCACGAACTTATAACATTGGGACCGCTGGGGTTCGAATTTTCGGGGTTAGATCCTGCCATCTTAAAGAATAATAAACAGAAATAAAGATTTAAAAATTAACGGTCTTTAAAAATGGAGATAACATCTGAGTTAAAGGATAAAGAGTTTATATATACCAAAAAGGTCGGAAATAAAAAGAAAAAGCTTGTCTATGACTATGATAGATGTTGCGGCTGTGGTATCTGTACAAAAGTTTGTCCTACAAGCGCAATAGAGCTTGGACCTGTTATAGAGATAGCTACGGGTATGGATGCGCCACCTGTCATGATTGATGAGAAAAAATGTAGTTTTTGTGGGATGTGTGCAGCTTTCTGCCCGCATAAAGCGATAAAAATCGAGAATGATATCCAGAAAGATGATTATCCCCAATTAAGATCGTCTATAGAGGTTAACGAAAATTGCCTACCATGCAAACTTTGTGAAAAGGTTTGTGATTCAAAAGCGATAGATGTCAAGTTTAACATGCTTAAAAAAGAATCTATTGTTCCATACAGGCAGATGGCAAAAGGAGAGATTATAATCGATAAAGATAGATGTAATTTTTGTGGCATATGTGCAGAGTTTTGTGATGCGTTCTTCCTTTTAGAAAAGGAACAGACATCACTGGACATAAGGCCATTCGAAGATCTTATGATCGATGAGGATAGATGTGATTACTGTGGTCTATGTGTTGATCTATGCCCAGAAGATGCGATAAAAGTTATATCTGCTGCAAAAGTAGCTATAAAAATCAGATTAAATGGGAAAATGACGGTGGATGATAATAAATGTATAAGATGCGGTAAATGTCAGGATATATGTCCTTACGATGCGATAAAAGTAGAAAAACCACTGGAAGGAAGTATAAAGATCATAAAAAACCGTTTAAAAGAGTGCGATCCGATAGGATGCCATGCATGTATTAATATCTGTCCGAGCAAGGCATGGTATGTCTCTCCAAATAAAGAGGAGAAAGTAGGTGTAAAAGAGGATTACTGTATCTATTGCGGTGCATGTGAGAATGCGTGTTGGGTGAATGCCATAAAAGTGGAGAGGAGCAATGTCAAGCATACTGATATTAAAGAAGGTCATCCCTGGACTAATAACTGGAAGAAAGCAATAGATGCGATACTTGGTAAAGAGAGAGAGAGATTAGATTTATCGCGCCTGGTTAAAACTGAAAAAATAGAAGAGGAGAAGAAAGAGCATATAAAAGAGGAAAAACCTGAAATAGATGAAAAATATCTCAGAGAAGCGTTGGAACGGCTTAAAAATGTTATACCTACATTATCGAATAAAAAAGTAAGATTTTTCTGGGAGAAAGGCGACCCTAGAACAAAGGATGAGGTATTAAAAAGGGTAAAAATAGATAAAACAAGATGTGAAGATACCAAGGTGATTTGAGATTTTATTTATAAATATACCAAATTAAATATAAATATACCAAATTATATATAATATTAACAGTAATAGTGAGACGAGAAAAGATTTTTATACAACAAAAAACAAGATGGAGATTATAAAATATGAGTGGAAATGATTTTAAAAGCAATCTCATAAGATTGGTAAGACGATTTATAGCTGATCTACCCGTTGTTGATATAGTGAACGATGGTTTTCAGACGATATCATCTCTTGGAAGAATAATGAACAATCCTGTCTGGGAACTTTCTGCAAAGCCTGAGTTATGGCACATGGACCAGAAAAAGTTGGAAGAGCTGAGATTTAAGGCTATAAAATACGCTTTTAACTATCACTACGATAACTGTAATTTTTACAGGAAATATTGTGATGAGTATGGTAATGTTAGCCCTAAGGATATACACACGATAGATGACGTATTGGAAAAAATTCCACAGATTCCTACAGAGGCTTTTAAAAAGACGATGATCTCGAGCATTCCTAAAGAGAGAATACATACGGTGGTAACTACATCAGGAACATCTGGAAATTTCAGCTATCTTCCTCGGGATTATGGATCCCTCTTACGACTGGGCTGTGTTGTTGTAAGTTACATAGCAAATGTTGGACGGTTGAAAGTTCTTAAGGAGCAACCGAGATTCGAGGGAGAGACCTCAAAAGTGGTAAACTATTTCTTGAACAATGTTTATGTCTCTATATTTCTTCCTCATCCTAATGAGGCATCAACATGGTTTTCAAGCGGATTTTATGGTTTGATACCATTTATGAATATGTTTAGTATTCCATACGACTTCCATCTCAGCGGTTTTAGATTCGATCCTCAAAAGATACTTAGAACGATAAAAGAGAGAGCAAAGGATAACAAAGCGGTATTTAGTCTAGGATTTCATTACGTATTTAACGAGCTTATGAAATATATGGATGAAGAGGGAGAAACCCTTGAATTAGACCCTGATGGATCGAATCTATGTTTTAATGTCCTTGGTGGAGGATGGAAGAAGTTATCTGGGGAGGCGATAGATAAAGAGGAGTTTAGGAAGAAGATTGTAGATCACTTTGGAGTTTACGAGCCTTATGTACTCGATGTTTATGGTTTCGGCGAATCGAACACTGTTGCTTGGGACTTCTGCACAGAGCGTAACATGCATCTATCACCAGCTGTTTTAGCAGTTACGAGAGATCCTGATACCTTAGAGATACAGGATTACGGCGAAGAAGGTTTGATGAGCATCTGGGATCCTACTATGTCTGCTTTTCCGTCTTTTGTAATATCCGAAGATATTGTAAGATTGACAGAGCCTTTTGAGTGCGATTGTGGTGTTATCTCACAATGTGTCGAGTATAGAGGCAGGGCAAAGAAGGCAGAATTGAGGAGTTGCGGGTTGAAGATGCAACAGATATTGACGGACGAGGAGATGCGGAATTTAACAATATTAAAAGAGAAAGCATTGAGGACGGGAATAGGTTTATAAGCGTATGTTAAAAAAGATGCTTGGAAGGATTAAAGAGGTATATGTCCTATCTTTTAAAAAACTTATAATATATATCAAATTATATATAGTATTAACAGTAATAGTGAGACGAGAAAAGATTTTATATACGACAAAAACAAGATGGGGAATATAAAATATGAGTGGGAATGATTTTAGAAACAATCTCATAAGATCGGCAAGACGATTTATAGCTAATCTACCCGTTGTTGATATAGTGAACGATGGTTTTCAGACGATATCATCTCTTGGAAGAATAATGAACAATCCTGTCTGGGAACTTTCTGCAAAGCCTGAATTATGGCACATGGACCCGAAAAAGTTGGAGGAGCTTAAATTTAAGGCTATAAAATACGCTTTTAACTATCACTACGATAACTGTAATTTTTACAGAAGATACTGCTCCGATTATGGTAATGTTAAACCTGAAGATATACATACGATAGATGACGTATTGGAAAAAATTCCACAGATTCCTGCAGAGGCTTTTAAAAAGACGATGATCTCGAGCATTCCTAAAGAGAGAATAAAAACTGTAGTAACTACATCAGGAACGTCTGGAAATTTCAGCTATCTTCCTCGGGATTATAGCTCCCTCTTACGGTTAGGCTGTCTTTGTGTGAATTTCATGATAAATATTGGAGCGCCGAGAGTTCTTAAGGAGCAACCGAGGTTTGAAGGAAAGATGTCAAAATTGCTAAACTATGTCTTTAAAAATGTTTATTTTTCTATATTTCTTCCTCATCCTAAAGAGGCATCAACATGGTTTTCAAGCGGATTTTATGGTTTTATACCATTTTTGAAGATGTTTAGTGTTCCATACGACTTCCATCTCAGCGGTTTTAGATTCGATCCTCAAAAGATACTTAGAACGATAAAAGAGAGAGCAAAGGATAACAAAATGGTATGGAATATAGGATTTCATTACGTATTTAACGAGCTTATGAATTACATGGATGAAGAGGGAGAGACCTTTGAGTTAGACCCTGATGGATCGAATGTATGTCCTACTATCTTAGCTGGAGGATGGAAGAAATTATCGGGTGAGGCTATAGATAAAGAGGAGTTTAGGAAGAAGATTATAGATCACTTTGGAGTTTACGATACTTTTATAGCCGATCTTTATGGTTTCGGTGAATCAAACACTCTTGCTGTGGACTACTGCACAGAGCGTAACATGCATCTATTTCCACATGTTTTAGCAGTTACGAGAGATCCTGATACCTTAGAGATACAGGATTACGGCGAGGAAGGTTTGATGAGCGTCTGGGATCCTACTGTGTCTGCTTTTCCGTCTTTTGTAATATCAGACGATATTGTAAGATTGACAGAGCCTTTTGAGTGCGATTGTGGTGTTATCTCACAATGTGTCGAGTATAGAGGTAGGGCAAAGAAGGCAGAATTGAGGAGTTGCGGGTTGAAGATGCAGCAGGTATTAACGGACGAGGAGATGCGGAATTTAACAATATTAAAAGAGAAAGCATTGAAGACGGGAATAGGTTTATAAGCATATGTTAAAAAAGATGCTTGGAAGGATTAAAGAGGTTTTTATATTCTCCATCCTTCTAAGCTCGGTGATAACAGGTTTTTTTCTGATATCTAACTTTGATCTTGGTGTATTAACCTATTTTAAGCGGATTAAACTGGAGTATATCTTTTTTGCTATCTTGGTTCAGGTTTTTGTATGGTTTTTGCTCGGTCTTCGCACAAAGATACTAAGTAAAGCTTTAGGAGGGCGTATCTCTATATTCGATGGGATAACCACATCTTTATCCAGTCTATTCGTGGCATCTACTACACCTGGTAGTGGCGGAGGAGAACCTCTCAGATTACTTCTATTGAACCGAAAAGGTTTAACTTTAGGAAGATCTGCTGCTTTGGTAGCTGGTGAATGTTTTTTAGACGTAATATTTTTTGTTATAATGCTTCCTATTGGACTTTACTGGTTGAGAGGGCGGTTACCACAGGATGTAGTCATAATCTCCTCCGTCTTTATCTCTATAATATTCATTGTAGGATTAATTTTCATCATTGGAAGTATTTTAAGACCAGACAAGATTAAGGCTCTATTTTGCTGGTTTTTTAAAGATGATATAATTAAAACAAGGATTGAAAGAGAGGTGGATTATTTTAAAGAAGGACTGTGTAATTTTATCAATGGAAGAAGACTCGAGATAGGCTTGGGGTTCCTATATACCATCCTACTAAGAATCTTAGAGTTTGCACTACCTATTCTGATCTTTGTGAGCCTTGGGATAGATATAAAAAGTATATGGATGTTGTGTATTGCTGTACAGGCGATCTTGGTAATAGTCATGTTCATCCCTTTAACTCCTGGAAGCAGTGGCATCTTAGAGGTTAGTATGTTCTCTTTATATACAACTTTTATTGCATCTCCTATTGTGGCGGCATTTATAGCCATATATAGGGTTGTTACTTACTACTTGACCATCTTCGCCGGGGGAGTCATGAGCGTTTGTGTTTTTAAACAGCATAATGGAATACTTAATTTGGATTCTAATAACAGACAAAGGTTATGATATCTGTTCTTTGATATATTCGTCCATCCTTAATAAAAACTCTTTTTCGCATCCTTTAGGGATATGACCACCTGCTGCGATACTGTGTCCTCCTCCACCGCCACCGAACGACTCTGCCGCGGAAATTATCGCTTTTTGTAAATTTACACCCATTTTAACCTGTTCATAATTTGATCTGGCACTAACCTTTCTGACATCCTTCTCTCCTATAATATCACCTATAATTATGATCGGTTTCTTTCTGTTGACCTTTGATAAAACCATTCCTGCACCTATACCGATTATCGTATCTGGAAAATAATCTTTGACATCTATATATTGGATGGCATCCAGCTCAACAACGCCCTCTTTTAAGATATGATTGAATAGGTCTCTTATAACTCTTTTATGATTTTTGAGCATTATTAAAGCGTCTTCATAATAACGATCTCTATCTCCTAAACATACATATAATCCGGTCTTTGGCTTAACCCATCTACCACAAGCGTTTAGTAATGTTGAAAACTCTTTTGCATTTCTTAAAGGTGTTCTTCTTCTCTCATCTTTAAAGATATATTCTTCACCCAACAACTTCTTTAAATCCTCAGTGCTAAGTCTCGAAGATATCGCCGACTGGATCTTCATCTTTTCTTCTTTTGTTAAATCTTCCCATACACGCCAATCTTCTTGATCTCGTATGGGTATTTGGAGATCTGATAGAAGATTTACACACTCTACCGCGTTATCGGTCAATCCATCTATATAAGGATCGTCCAAGTATTCCAGCATAATATGAATAGGTCGAGTAGATATTCCATAAATCGAAAGATCGTTTGTCACCTCTATAATTCCTTCTTTTACACCGTCATCCAGTATCTCTCTCATTACTCCTTCCAGCCTGTTCGTCTCGTTCGCCATCATGTCCCCTACTGCACCTACCACGGCAAGTTTGGAAAGATCGTAATTATCGTTTATACTTCTGGAAACAAGGTAACATAGACCGCTTGCACTTATCTTCTCTTCGTTGAACATATGAGAATTAAATTGATCGTAATAGTCGCCTTGTGGAATATGATGGTCTATAATTAAGATGTCTTCTTTGTTGAATTGATAATTACGGAGTAATTCCTGCTGTCCGCTGCCTAAATCTAAAAAGAGTTTTATTGAATCGTCTCTTTGAATTTTTTTAATTGTTAGATCATCCAATTGTCTTAAAAATAATCCTTTAAACTTAATCTTTTCTTTTTTTAATGTTCGTGCCATTATAGCCATAGATGAAATACCATCTGCATCTATATGAGATACCAGTGTAAATTTTCGTTTTGATGATAAAATTTTATCTGCGAATTCTTGCGAATATGAAATAATATCCTTTTTCATCTCTCTCTCATGTTTTTCGTTCAAATAATCTTATTAAAGTTTTATATTTAATCAGATCTTTTGTTGGGTTAAACCAAGACAAAAATAATATGCAACTTTATAATATCATAATTTTATAAAAATAAAAAGTTGATACTAAATGAAGAGATCGGCAATAAAAATAATTTATTCTTCTTATAGCCGTTTTCTTTATTCGTATCTCATAACATCTTCGTTTTGAGTTTTTTATATTTTTAGTCTTATATTTTGTGTATTTGAATATAACTTAAATGTTTGAAATTATATCTTCTATGGTATTTTTAACCTCTTCGATATCTTTACTACCATCTACCCTCCTTAAAATTCCTTTATCTTTATAATACTTTATCAAAGGTTTTGTATCCTCTTCATATACTTTCAACCTTTTTCTTATAGTCTCTTCTTTATCATCATCCCTTTGATATAACTCTCCTTCGCAAAGGTCACATTTTCCATCTACTTTAGGAGGATTAAACAATAGATGATAGACGCTACCACAATCTTTACAGATTCTTCTTCCAGACATCCTTTTTATGATCTCTTCCTCTGATATATCTATATAGATAACATAATCTATCCTATCATTAATACGATCTAATATCTTATCTAAAGATTTTGCTTGTGATAATGTCCTTGGAAAACCATCCAGCACGTATCCTTCTTTATTCAATCTCTCTTCGACCATTTTTATAACTAAATCATCTGGAACCAATTTTCCAGCATCCATATATTCTTTTGCCTTTAATCCTAACTCTGTTTTGTTTTTTACCTCATCTCTAAGTATATCACCAGTAGATATCCCAGAAATACCATATTTTTCAATTATAAATCGTGCTTGTGTCCCTTTTCCACTTCCAGGCGGACCTAACAAAATTATCTTCATAATTTATCTTTTAATAGTATAACTTTATTAAAAAGTTTCTACTCTTATTAATATTTAAATAATTTTTATCATTATAATTTAATGCTCTTTTTATTAGAGATATCATGTTTTTACAGAAGATTATACCTACATTAAAAGTTTTAAGGTAATTATCTCCTTAAAATATAAAAAAGTTTATATAGTATTATTTTTAGAATAAATTAATAATGAGAGCAGATCTAAGGTATTAAAACCTGTCTTTCATTATCTAAAAAGGAGGATGATATTAAAATGGTAGAACTCCCAATCGCACCTATAGAAAGGATTGCTAAAAAAAGTGGTGCGGAAAGAATAAGCGAAGATGCAAAAGTAGAGCTTGCAAAGATTCTTGAAGACTATGGATCAAAAATAGCGTCAGAAGCAGTAAAATTGGCAAAACATGCAGGAAGAAAGACTATAAAGACCGAAGATATTAAATTAGCCAGAGAGAAAGTATAATCTAAAACTATTTTAATAAAAAACCCATTTTTATTTATTTTATTATTTTTAATACTAATATTTTATTTTTTTAATCTTAAGATGTATTATTCTGATGGTAATATCGTTTTAGAAGGTACAACAGATATATGGTTGCCTCCAAATACAAAGATGAAAAAATCTTCGGATTTTGTCTTTTATAACCCGTTTATGGAATTAAACAGAGATTTATCCATCTTATTTTTAAAAATAATAGCAGAAAAGAATTATACATTCTTAGATGCTTTGGCTGGTACTGGTGTTCGAGGAATAAGAGTAGCTAACGAGGTCGGCTTGAATGTTACTTTGAACGATATAAATAATATAGCTTATGATGTGATGAAAAAAAATGCCAGTCTGAACAATGTAGATATAGATATTAGATGTAGCAATGCAAAAGTTTTGCTTACAAAAGAACGTTTTGATATAGTGGATATAGACCCTTTTGGATCTCCTATCTTTTTTATAGATGATGCATGTTATTCTACAAAAAAAATTTTATGTATAACAGCAACGGATACAGCATCATTGGTAGGTTCACATCCCCCATCCTGTCTTAGAAAATACTTTGCAAAGGCTTTTATGACTGATTTTTATCCAGAAATTGGTGTAAGAATATTAATAGGTGCAATAGCAAGGATATCTTCCGTTTATATGAAATCTATAGAGCCTTTATTCTCTCATTGCACCAGGCATTATATCAGGACGTATTTGCGAATAGTTAAAGGTAAAGAAAGGGTAAACAATATGTTAAATAATAAAATAGGCTTTATTCTGTATTGTAAAAACTGTCTAAATCGTGAATTTTCTTATGGCATTATCTCTCCATCTGAAAAGATATGCCCCTACTGTAGCGGAAGGATGTATGCTATCGGTCCTTTATGGCTCGGAGAGCTACACGATAAAGAAGTGATTGGACGGATGTTACAAGAATTAAATCTTATAAGGCTTAATACCGAACGAGAAGTAAGAAAACTTTTAGAATTTTGTAAAGATGAAGTATCTGTGCCAGGTTTCTATGATTATCATTCTATTGCAAAAATTCACAAGATAAAATTAAAATCTATTAAATCGGTTATATCTAACCTAATAATAGCAGGATACAAGGCATCAAGGACCCATTTCATGGGCACAGGGATAAAGACGGATGCAAATATACATGAATTTTTAAGAGCATTGAGAGGCGATGGCAACAATAATAGGATACAAAGATGATCTAGGACAATCGATATAGATCGTAAAATAAACCTCTATAATGCTTCTATACGGTCTAATTTTTCCTATAATTCTGTTTTCTTGAACTTTACCTCTAATACGCCATTTCTTATAGACATATCTTCAAAAGACACCTCCAACTTGTGAGGAATGCAAATTACTTCAGATATCGATCCGTCCTTTGCCTCTATCTTTATTCCATCTTCGATAGGTTTAATCTTTATATCATCTATCTCTAATCCAGGAACCTCTGCTAGAAGATAAATATGATCGTTACTCTCAAAAACTTCTAATAATGGTAAATTTAAATCTGCTTTATCCTTCTCTATATCCCCAAATTTTATATCGATTCTGTTGGACTTAACTTCAAGAATAAAGCTATCTATTTCAAACTCATCATCTTCTATCCATTCCAACATATGCCTAAATATCTTGTCTAGTTCAACTAAGAGATTAAATAAGTTCCACATCGTTTATAATATTTATAAAAAGTAATTAAAATAGTTTGTGGAAGAGTGATATTAACTCACTCTTCTTCTTCACCGGATGGCATTCCACCTGCGCCAGGACCAGCACCACCACCAGTAGATGATGCTTTAGCAGCAATTACATCGTCTATACTTAGTATCATATTTGTCACTTCTATTGCAGAACTTACTGCTTGAGATTTTCCTCTTATTGGTTCTATAACACCAGCTTCTAACATATCTTTAGCCTTACCTGTATCAAGATCGAGGCCGTATGTCTTCTTTCCCTCTTGATGTGCTTTTCTGAGTTCAACGAGCGCGTCTATAGGATCCAATCCGGCGTTTTCTGCCAAAGTTCTCGGTATAACCTCTAATGCTTTGGCGAACTCTTCTATGGCAAGCTGTTCTCTACCTCCAACAGATGGAGCGTAATCCTTCAACCTCAAAGATAGCTCTATCTCTGTAGCACCACCACCAGGCAGGAACTTCTTATCCTCTATTGTTATACCAACAACTCTCAAAGCATCATGTATTCCTCTCTCCAGCTCATCTACAACGTGTTCAGACCCACCTTTCAACAAGAGAGAGACCGCTTTCGGATTTTTACAATCTTCAACGAAGACCATCTTATCATCACCAATCTTCCTCTCTTCTACCAATCCAGCATAACCCAAATCATCTTCTGTTATATCATCTAATTTTGTAATAATCTTAGCACCGGTGGCTTTTGACAATTTATCCATATCACTCTTCTTTACACGTCTAACTGCCAATATTCCATTTTTTGCCAGGTAATACTGTGCAAGATCGTCTATACCTTTCTGACAGAACAAGACGTTAGCACCGGATGAGACGATCTTATCAACCATCTTCTTTAAGATCTTCTCCTCTTCATCAAGAAACGCCTGCATCTGCTCAGGAGATTTTATCTGTATCTCAGCGGAGAATTCTGTCTTTTTTACCTCTATTGAATCATTTAAAAGGGCTATTTTTGCATTTTCGATCTTTTCTGGCATTCTATAATTAACCCTTTCTTTATCTATAATCATACCATTTATTAATTTAGAATCGTCAATTCTTCCACCGACTTTCTTTATCACACTGATAAGATCAATATCTGCAATTATTTCATCGTTACTCTCTTCTGCTATAGCTAAAACAGCATCAACGCATAGGTCCGCTGTTTTCTCATGATCTTCTGTTCCTCTACCTGCAAGGGATGTTAACGCCATCTTTTTCAACAAATCTTTGTCATCTTTAGATATATCTTCTGCTATCTCCTTTATTACCTTTTTTACCTCTTTTGCTGCCAACCTAAAACCTTTAGAGATTGTAGTTGGATGGATATCCTGGTTAAGCAACTCTTCTGCTCCTTTCAGCAAAGCACCGGCTAATACAACTGCAGTAGTAGTACCATCGCCTACCTCATCATCCTGTGTCTTGGCGACCTCTACCATCATCTTGGCTGCAGGATGTTCTATATCCATCTCTTTAAGTATAGTTACCCCATCGTTAGTGACGGTCACATCGCCTAACGAATCGACGATCATCTTGTCCATACCTTTAGGACCTAACGTAGTTCTAACGGCTTCTGCCACGGCTTTAGCCGCCATTATGTTTCCGGACTGAGCATCTTTCCCTCTTCTTCTCTCAGTCCCCTCTTTTAAAACTAATATTGGCATTCCTCCTAACTGTGCCATAATCTTATACCTCCTTTAGTTTAAAGATTGGTTAGTTGTTCTATATAAAACTTTCGATCTTTCTTTCTTATGTTACTGTTTATGATACCATGTTAATCGTACTAAATTTAAATATTATAAAAATTAATAATAATACTATGGATTTTACTGCTAAAAAAATAGCTTTTTCTAAACTGGAAAATACAATTAAACGATGTACTAAATGCAATCTTTGTAAAAATATCAGAAATTATGTTGTTGGTGAAGGATCGTTGGATTCAAAAAGTATCTTTGTTGGAGAAGCACCTGGTGAGAAAGAGGATGAGACGGGCAGACCTTTTATAGGTAATGCAGGAAAAATTTTAACAAAGATGCTTAATAAAGCCAATCTTAAAAGGGAAGACGTTTATATAACGAATATACTTAAGTGTAGGCCTCCAAACAATAGAGATCCGCTTATAGAAGAGATTAACTCTTGCGCTCCTTATTTAATAGAACAACTGGAGATATTAAAGCCCAAGATGATTGTACCACTTGGGAGATATTCAACATTTTTTATATTAAATCTATTCAAATGTGAGAATACGGGAAGAATGATCGAGGAAAGAGGAAGGTTACATAAACTAAGAGTATGGGACTCTGATGTATTTATAATTCCCACATATCATCCTGCAGCTGTTATATATCGTAAAGATTTAGAAAAAGTATTTCAAGAAGATATAATGAAGGTTGCCCAATTACTATCCTCTAATCATTCGGCCAATAAAAAATTAGATCAATTTTTTAATTACTGATCTTTATTAAAATTCTCGAAGTATATTCGATACAGCAATAAAACCAAAAGCTTTAAATATAAAAAATTAAACTACTTACAAATAAAAAGATTATTCGAAGTACTCAAAGTTTGTCGTAGGATAAACAATAAATCAGAGATAAATAAAAAGGAGGTAAGAAGGAATGGCAGAAGATAACGTAGTATATATAGGAAAGAAGCCGGTGATGAACTATGTATTAGCAACGATCACCGTCTTTAATGAAGGATCGAATGAAGCAGTAATAAAAGCGAGGGGTAAAGCGATATCCCGAGCGGTAGACACAGCGGAAGTTATAAGGACCAGGTTTTTGCCAAATTTAAAAGTAAAGGATATAAAGATCGGTACAGAGGAGATAAGCAGAGAGGATGGAAAGAGTTCAAACATATCGTGGATAGAGATCTACCTATCGGCTAATTAATAATCATATCGGCTAATTAATAATCAGCATCAATCTTTTTTTTATTTTATACGTTTATCTCTTTTAGATTATCTATAAGGCATGGAACATATTATTGAGACATGGTTTGGTAAAATAAAGGTTAATTTTAACGAAGAAGATCTTAATAAGATAGAGAGATATGTTCGTGGTAAATACAGAGAATATGCCAAAGATTATGGCTATGATAACAATAGCTATCTAATCGAATTAAAAAAGAGATGTATTGCTTTAGCAAAAGATAAGATACAAGAAGAAGCAGCTGAAAAAGATAGATCTATAATTCGTGCATATACTATTCTTAAAGATCTGAGAGACAATTCTAACACTTTATACGAAAAACTTCTAGATTGGTACAAAGAGCATTTTCCAGAGTTAAAAATCGAAAGGGATAGAATGCTTGATATTATCTACCGATATGGAGGCAGAGAAAATATATTAAATTCTAATGAGAATATATTTATAAGTGATAAAATAAAAAAATCTGCAGAAAATTCCAATGGAATCGACCTATCTGGGGAGGAAGAGGTTATCCTCAAGGAATTATCAAAGACGATAAAGCATATTCTGAATCTGGAAGATATTTTAAATAGATATATAGATGAGAAAATCGGAGAATTAACCCCAAACCTATCATCAGTATTTAATTCTAGACTTGTTTCACAACTTATATATCAAGCAAACGGCCTTAAAAGACTTGCTTTTGCTCCATCCAGTAAAATACAAGTTTTGGGGGCAGAAAACGCATTATTTAGTCACCTCTCGTATGGTACTCCTCCACCCAAGCATGGTATTATATTCCAACATCCATACATAAAAAACGCAAAACCGAAAGATCGGGGTAGACGATCCAGATTCTTGGCATCAAAAATAGCCATCCTTGCAAGAATAGATTACTTTACAGGTTTGGTCAAAGATGATCTCATTGAAAAGATAAAAAAAGAGATTAATGAGTAAAGGTGTCCTATATTGGAAAGGTTAGAATTATTAAATCCAAAATATAGCAAATTTATAGCATTCTTGCATAAAAAGAAGATCTCTCTCGATAAAAATGCAAAAATTTTGTATTTAGGAGCTGCAGCAGGAACGACCGTATCTCTTTTTTCGAAGATCGTACCAAATGGGGTGATATATGCGGTAGAATTCTCATGGAAACCGATGAGAAAACTTATATCACTTTCAGAAGATCTTGATAACATAATACCATTGTTTTTTGATGCTAACAAGCCTGATGAGTACAAACAATATGTAGAGTTGGTAGATCTCATATACGAAGATATATCTCAGAAAAATCAGATAGAGATTGCGAATAAAAATGCAGAACTATTTTTAAAAGATGAAGGATTGCTCCTTACCATGCTAAAGACCAAAAGTATAGATTCAACGAGAAACCCACGAGAGGTTGCATCAGAAGAGGTACAGAGATTGGATACAAAATTTAATATATTAGATATAATAATATTAAATCCGTTCTATAAAGATCATACTGCCATTATGGCAAGATACAATCATAAAAAAGAGTGATAAAGATGGGAAAAAGACCAGGAAGATGTTATAGAAATCTAAAGCAGAGGCCACCATATACAAGAAAAGAGTATATGGGCGGAGTTCCAGGTGTAAGGATAAACCAATTCCATATGGGGAATACAACAAAAGAGTTTCCAGTACGGTTAGAGCTTTACGTCCATGAAGGTTGTCTAATACGGGATATAGCCATCGAATCAGCAAGAATTTCTGCAAATAAAGTACTTTCTAAAAAGATAGGTGAATCAAATTACCATTTTAAAGTAATGGTATATCCTCACCATATTCTAAGAGAAAATAAACAAGCCACCGGAGCAGGGGCAGATAGGGTCAGTAAAGGTATGAGACAGGCTTTTGGTAAGGCAATAGGATCAGCAGTGATATCACGGGCTGGACAAACATTATTTTCTTTAGAGATTAATCCACAATATTATAAAGATGCAGAATTAGCATTAAAAAAGGTTATTTATAAAATATCGTCTCCCTGCGGAATAAAGGTTGTAAAAGGAGAAGAGCTACTTAAATAAAGGAAAAGTATGGAAGATTACGATAAATTATTGGATAAAGCATTTAAAAAGATTCCTGTCCAAGCTATAAGATCAGATAGGTTTGTTTTACCTCAAGCGAGAGTTTTTACATCGGGTAAGACGACTATCATAGATAATATGAAAGAGATCGCCGATACGTTGAATAGAGATAAGGCACATATCATCAAGTATCTATCAAAGGAATTGGGTACCGCGGGTAAAGAGGAGGAGAATCGGGCAATATTTCAAGGTAGGTTCTCTCAAAATCAAATAAACGAGCTTATAAAATATTATTCAAACGAATATGTTATATGTTTGGAGTGTGGCAGACCAGATACACGTT